>NZ_CP197231.1:7557500-8272500 GCF_052075965.1 Bradyrhizobium sp. 482_C4_N1_8
CCCTGGGTTTGCTTGAAACCTCCTATGTATTCAGAAGTCTCATACCTTCTCTTGATAACCGGAAATCCAAAACCTCTTCGATCGAAATCTAAAGGCCTAGGCATCTCTCATTTCTGATCGAACCCCACACCAATGTCTTTCGACAAAGGTCTTGGAGTTCCGGCTATCGAAGGTGGGTTTCCCCATTCGGAAATCCATGGATCAAAGCTTCTTCGCAGCTCCCCACGGCTTATCGCAGCGTAGCACGTCCTTCATCGCCTCTCAGCGCCAAGGCATCCACCGAACACCCTTAAGGCACTTGATTGCTCTCATTATCAATGTCCACACACTCGGCAGAATGTTGTCTGCAGAATTACCTTGCGGCACGCGCCCTCGATGAACGCTATCTGCAGCCGGACAATGATTAGAAAGACCAGCTTGCTTCGTAAGATCGTTCCGATAGCGAGGCGGTCAAGCTTCGCTAAAAGGATCATTTACAACTCGCATTCCTCTCAGACGCAGCCTTGTGAGCTACATTGAAAGGCGCACGAGCGCCGAAATGATCCGGAGATAATGAAGTATCGCGCAACAATTGCTTGTTGCCCGATCCAACTCGGATCGATCTCCTCTTTACGATGTCAGAAATCACGCAGCTTACTGTCCATCCGGACTAGTAAGTGCGAAGTGATGTTTCGCGGACGATTTAGGTGCACGATCAGTCGATGATCAAACCATCTGGTGGAGCCAGACGGGATCGAACCGACGACCTCATGCTTGCAAAGCACGCGCTCTCCCAGCTGAGCTATGGCCCCGTAACCAGAAGACGAATGCTCACTCGATGAGTGTGGTGGGCCTGGGAAGACTTGAACTTCCGACCTCACGCTTATCAAGCGCGCGCTCTAACCAACTGAGCTACAAGCCCCTAACGCATATCCAGTCAAGGACCAGGGATTCTGCAAGCTTGCAGCCCCAGCGCGTGTTCGTCCGCGAAGAAAGAGAAACGAAGACGGCGAAATCCCGCCAATGCAGCTCAACAATCCTGACGATCGTTGGCCACTGATGTTTCTAAAACGGTTCGATAGAAGCAAGCTTCTGAAGAACCATCCTTAGAAAGGAGGTGATCCAGCCGCAGGTTCCCCTACGGCTACCTTGTTACGACTTCACCCCAGTCGCTGACCCTACCGTGGCCGGCTGCCTCCCTTGCGGGTTAGCGCACCGTCTTCAGGTAAAACCAACTCCCATGGTGTGACGGGCGGTGTGTACAAGGCCCGGGAACGTATTCACCGTGGCGTGCTGATCCACGATTACTAGCGATTCCAACTTCATGGGCTCGAGTTGCAGAGCCCAATCCGAACTGAGACGGCTTTTTGAGATTTGCGAAGGGTTGCCCCTTAGCGTCCCATTGTCACCGCCATTGTAGCACGTGTGTAGCCCAGCCCGTAAGGGCCATGAGGACTTGACGTCATCCCCACCTTCCTCGCGGCTTATCACCGGCAGTCTCCTTAGAGTGCTCAACTAAATGGTAGCAACTAAGGACGGGGGTTGCGCTCGTTGCGGGACTTAACCCAACATCTCACGACACGAGCTGACGACAGCCATGCAGCACCTGTGTTCCAGGCTCCGAAGAGAAGGTCACATCTCTGCGACCGGTCCTGGACATGTCAAGGGCTGGTAAGGTTCTGCGCGTTGCGTCGAATTAAACCACATGCTCCACCGCTTGTGCGGGCCCCCGTCAATTCCTTTGAGTTTTAATCTTGCGACCGTACTCCCCAGGCGGAATGCTTAAAGCGTTAGCTGCGCCACTAGTGAGTAAACCCACTAACGGCTGGCATTCATCGTTTACGGCGTGGACTACCAGGGTATCTAATCCTGTTTGCTCCCCACGCTTTCGTGCCTCAGCGTCAGTATCGGGCCAGTGAGCCGCCTTCGCCACTGGTGTTCTTGCGAATATCTACGAATTTCACCTCTACACTCGCAGTTCCACTCACCTCTCCCGAACTCAAGATCTTCAGTATCAAAGGCAGTTCTGGAGTTGAGCTCCAGGATTTCACCCCTGACTTAAAGACCCGCCTACGCACCCTTTACGCCCAGTGATTCCGAGCAACGCTAGCCCCCTTCGTATTACCGCGGCTGCTGGCACGAAGTTAGCCGGGGCTTATTCTTGCGGTACCGTCATTATCTTCCCGCACAAAAGAGCTTTACAACCCTAGGGCCTTCATCACTCACGCGGCATGGCTGGATCAGGGTTGCCCCCATTGTCCAATATTCCCCACTGCTGCCTCCCGTAGGAGTTTGGGCCGTGTCTCAGTCCCAATGTGGCTGATCATCCTCTCAGACCAGCTACTGATCGTCGCCTTGGTGAGCCATTACCTCACCAACTAGCTAATCAGACGCGGGCCGATCTTTCGGCGATAAATCTTTCCCCGTAAGGGCTTATCCGGTATTAGCACAAGTTTCCCTGTGTTGTTCCGAACCAAAAGGTACGTTCCCACGCGTTACTCACCCGTCTGCCGCTGACGTATTGCTACGCCCGCTCGACTTGCATGTGTTAAGCCTGCCGCCAGCGTTCGCTCTGAGCCAGGATCAAACTCTCAAGTTGGACTTGAACTTTGAACCGGCTGATCACAACGTTTGACGAGGTCCCACCATTATTTCGACAACCGAAGTCGTCGAGCTGCCCGCGATTCACATCGCTGGCAGCGATGGTGTTTCCTTTAAAACGTGTACCGCCGAAGTCTTTCGTCCCCTCTCAGAACTCAAAAGCCGAAGCTCTTCAGTGTCCGAGAGGCGCAAGGACTCCGCCGTCCACGTTTCTCTTTCTTCATCTTCACTTGTCAAACAGCCCGGGACCAGGTGGCCCCAACCTTCCAGAGTGGAAGGGTTCCCGACACCCTCACCGACGATGAATGAACTCCAATCGACTTATGTCGACTGTTGTGTCACTCAACAAGGTGAGGAGCATCAAGAGCGTGCATGCTTCCCTTGGCATCTAGGCCAAAGAGAGCGCCCGACAGACGGGCAACGCTGGCAAACGCATAGACGCTCACTCACCTGACTTCAAGCAGAAAATGAAAAGTTTCCACTTCGCCAATCTTCTCGTGTCCGCGTAGCAGAGCAGCAAGCCTGCTCGTCCTGGTTAAGCCCAGACGTTCATCGACTTTCCACCCGGGCACTCAGATAGCCAGGACCTCGGAAGAGACCGCTCTGGCCGTCGAGTTAGGGAACGATGCCTCGGCACGCCCACGCGACGTTTGCAAAGGACCTCGGGCCATCGGGCCGGCCGGCCTCGTAGGCATCGCGCACGGCGGCGTCGGTGCGCGCTCGCTCCGCAGCATCGAGCGCTGCCACATACTTGCCGAGCGGCCCTTCGCCAGCGGCAATCGGCGTCCAATAGTCGGCAAAGCTTTTGTAGTCCATGCGGATCATCAGCTCTACTTCCGCAATGCTCACGAGACCCTGTTCGGCAAAAGTCCGTCTCAGTTCGCCCGGCTGCATCATTGGTTGAAAGCAATAGCGACTGCGCAGCTGGCGCCCGCTTTCACCGAGTGCCGCCACCGTGTCGACCATCATGCGCATGCCGGGCATCCCGCCGAGATGATCCCACACCGCTGCCGCGACCACGCCGCCCGGCCGAACGACGCGGCGCATCTCGGCTACTGCCTTACCGGCTTCGGGAACGAACTGGAGCACGAGAAGCGCCAAAGCGCGATCGAACGTGCCGCCCTCGAAGGGCAGGGCGCAGGCATCCGCCTGTCGGACTTTTATTCGCGGGTTTGTGTTGCGCCGGATTACCTCCTCGACAAAGATTGGCGAATAGTCGACCGCGGTAATCTCGGCGAGGTCGGCAGCTTTGGCGAGCGTGAAGGTCAAGCTACCGGTGCCGCAGCCGATCTCGAGAATCCTTTCGCCGTCGGAAATCCCTGTGAAGTCGATGAATTTCCGCGCGAGTCTTCGGCTCCAGCGGCCCATGAGCTGCTCATAGCCCGCGGCGCTGTGGACGTTGAATTCTGAGGTCATCGAAGTCTCCGTGCGCTTCCCAGATTTTTAGATCTCCAGGAGGTGGCTGCACAGCCGCTAACGCAATCGCATTGCGATCGCAGCGAGAACGCCGTGCTGCTTGCTCTGTGGATGCGTATGAGAAGATCCGTCACGGCGAGCTCCTTTTGAGGGCTACCATGCCTCATCGAGGCCGAGTTGCCCAAACACCTCGCGACGAAGCTCAACGAAGTGCGGATCGCCCCGGTGGCGAGGATAGGGCTGGCTGTTGACGACTTCAGCCTTGACCCGTGCAGGCCGGTCGCTCAGCACGATGACACGGCCAGCAAGCAATAGCGCCTCCTCGACATCGTGCGTGACCATCAGCGCCGTGAAGCGCGAGCGCTGCCAAAGTGATACGAGTTCCGCCTGCATCGCGATGCGAGTCAGCGAGTCGAGCTGGCCCAAAGGTTCGTCGAGAATGAGCAGCTTTGGGTCGTTGACAAGCGCACGCGCCAGAGCCGCGCGTTGCGCCATGCCACCGGAAAGCTGGTGCGGGTAGGCATTGGCGAAGCCCGTGAGCCCCACCAGGCGCAAGGCGTCTTCGATACGCCCGCCATGAGTGCGTAGCAACCCGCGGGCTTCCAGACCGAGCGCAACGTTGCTCCGTACCGTCCGCCATGGATAGAGCGTTGGGTCTTGAAAAACGACGACACGCGACGGATCGGGTGCTTCGATCTCTCTTCCCTCCGCTAGCAGGGAGCCGGCTGTTGGAGTGTCGAGCCCCGCGACCAGCCGCAGCAGGGTCGATTTTCCGCACCCACTCGGCCCCAGGAGAGCGACAAATTCGCCGCGGCCGACCTGAAGGCTGATGCGGTCCAATACCGGCAGGGGCTGCCCTTCGAGATCGAAGCTGTGGCTCACTTCGCGGAGCGTTAGCGTCGATCCACGGACCGCGTGATCGCTTGCGATCGCCGCTACCATCGCACCAGACCTTTCTGCCAGGATAGCAGGCGGTCCCGCAAGCGGAACAGCAGCGTGATCAGCCCTGAGCACAAGAACGCCATGAGCAGCAGCGCGGCGTACATATTGGCATAGGCCGCCCAACCTTGCGCCCATTGCAGGTACCAGCCGAGCCCCGCCTTCACGCCCAGCATCTCGGCTACGACAAGAACCGCAAACGAGTTGCCGAGACCCATGAACAGGCCAACAAAGACATGTGGCATTGCCGCCGGAATGGCAACCTTGAGCACGAGGAAGCGCTGGGTTGCTCCCAATGTCCGCGCAATATCGTAATAGGCGCTCTTCACGCAGGCGACGCCCGACCAGGTCAGCACGGTGACCGGAAACCCGGTGGCGAGCGCAATCAGGAAAATGCTGGCGCTGAAGCTCGACGGGAAAACGAAAAATGCGAGCGGCAGCCAAGCTGTCGCGGGCAGCGGCCCGATGAACCGCAAAACTGGGTGGATCCAATAACCGGCGAGCCGCGACCAGCCGATCGCCACGCCGGTTACGAACCCCACCGCCGCACCGAGAAAGTAACCGGTCGCGAGCAGACGCGCTGAGGCGAAGATGCCTTCAGCCAGCCGCCCCCAATCATCGATTACGACTTCGACAATGGCCTGCGGCGGCGGAAAGAACGGCAACGGCAGCAATCCAAGCTTTGCTGTGACGGCCTCCCAGGCAGCAAAAAACAGCGCGAGCGCAAACAGCCACGGGGAGAGCCGCTGGAGACGCTGAAAAGCAACAAAACGAACGCCGGCAAAGGCTGCCAGGGCGAGCGCAAGGGCCAACGCGCCGCAGGCAATCGCGAAGCCGCCCGTGTAGGCCCAATCGCTCTCGGGCTTATCCGGCCAGAGCGCAGTGAGCACGGCGACCATAGACCATGCGGCGGCAACAGACAGTCCGCCGATCAACGACCGAGTGGTCGAACTTTCAAAAAAGCCGAAACCCGATTTCTCTGATGGCCTCGGCACGTCATCGATGACCGAGCTCACTGCGGATCTTCCCAATCGGCTCAGCTTAGAACGTCAAGATAAATCCGCTCGGCGAACTTGGCCGGGTCAGTGCTTCGCTTCATGACGTTCACTGCCTTGAGTTCGTCGGTGTAGAGTAGAAGCTGCTTCTTGAGCGTGGCCCCGACCGGGTGATTGTGGTGAGTATGGCTACGATACATGGTGGCGAGATCCTCTACGGATCCTCTCCCGCCGTAGCCCGAATAGATTGCTGCGGCATCGGCGGGATCGCTGGCAACTTAGGTCTGCCCCCTCCAGTATCGATCGGGTCAGAGCGGCCGCCACCGGCATTTCGCTTCGGGTGGGGCTGCCACGTATCGCGAGAACGCAGCAGGTGCGGTCGGCGAATTCACCCGTCAAGTTCGTCGCGATCTCGTTGAGTTTGCCTTCCTTGAGCCAGAGGTAGGGCAGCGGATCTATCTCGGCCAGCGCCTGCACTTCGCCCTTGTCGACGGCAAGCGCGAGCAGATTGGCCGGGTACTGGCGCCACTCTACCTCTTGGGCCGGATCGATGCCCTTTTTGGCGAGGTAGATCGAAAAGAAGTTCTTCGCTGGGCTCGATTGATCGCTAATCCCGATGGCCTTGCCGCGCAGGGATTCCAGGCTGTCAATATTCGCAGCCTTGGAGCCGAGGAGCCGGATGCAGCCGCCGTGCACACCGGCGGTGATCCGAACGTCGAAACCTTGCTCCAGCGGTTTGAGCCAGCGCAGGGCCAATCCCAAACCGGCATCCGCCTTGCCAGTTGCAATCGCCTCCAACAACTGGTCGGTCGAACCGCCGAAATTGACGAATTCGACATCGAGGTTGTGCTTGGCGAAGATACCCCGCTCCTTTGCGACTGCCGCAGCGACGGTGCACGCCGCGTTCGCATTCCAGGCGAGTTTGAGTTGGCGGGGTGGGCCCTGCAGCTCTTCACTGCTCGCTGCGGCGCGACAAATAAGAGGCTCGCCGGGAATATAAGACAGCGATCCAGTCCCGGATGCCGTCAGCGCGCGAGCCGCTCCAAACATTCCAAGCGGCGCCGTGGCGCCGAGGGTGCAAACCAACGTCAACACCGAGCGGCGGGAGAAGGCGCCCCGCTTCGCTTCGGACAGACCTTTCGTCAAGCTGTTGCCAATTTCGCGCTTTTCCATGTGTCACTCCCAAACTCGCGTGTGAATGGAATAGAACTGGGCGGCGCTTTGCGGGGCCTTAGCTCACCTCTCTTTGGGCATGATCCGAGCCCGTCTGCTACACAGGTGTGAAGAGCTTCACATTAACGCAAAAAATTGGAAGGAGATAGCCGCGCGGCGATTAAGGCTCTTGTCAATCGTGTTGACCTACTCACGGCGGCGTCTGTCGCATTTGATCGCGATCGGCGCGAGTAGATGGTCAATATCTGAGTCGACACGCACCAGCATGCATGGAGCCTGCGTTGCGCGAATTGAGCAACGCCCGGACCGAGATCATGCAGGATAGGCTGAACTTCGACGCTAAGTTCAGCATGCTTTGGAATGGTCGGCTTCCCGCTTCGCTAGCTTGATCCCGGGAATGGCATCAATGTTGCGCCGGGGCATACTTACAAGGAGGTCGCATGATTACCGCCGTTGTACGATACACACTGCCGCCGCAGATCGACCACGCCGCGTGTCGCGAGCACTTTCACATGATCGCCCCCAACTTCCGCGGGGTGACGGGGCTGATCAGCAAGCACTTCATCTGGTCCGAAAGCGGCTGGGCGGGCGGCGTGTACCAGTGGGAGCGTATCGAGGACGCTACGGCGTTCTACACCGGGCCGTGGCTCGAGGGCATCATCCAGCGCTACGGCATGAAGCCGCAGATCGATTTTTACGAGGTTTTTGCGCTAACAGACAACACGCGCGGTAAGGTTGAGCTGTTCGAGGAGGCCGTTGCTCCAAATGACCCCAGCAGATAGCTCTTCTGCCGCACTAGCGCGTAGAGGTGGCGTTGTATGAGAGGATAGCTGCGGAATCCTCACGTCATCGTAGCAAGTCCACGCCGCGACCGAATGCGACGATCACTCTGATCTTGGCTCTTCGGAGACGTGCCGATCAGGGCAAATGTCCACGTTTCGCCAAGAACTGCCCTCCCCGTTAAGTCGCAGTTTGACCCAACCCAGACATATCTTGCACCGGAGACAAGTAGCCCTTTGGGCGTCCGGTAAGGCCGCCGCCTCGCCGGACCGATTAAGGTTCGACCGCTTTAGTTGAATGTTTGCAGCCTCAATTTGAGCGATCCGTCGGCTTGGCGTTCGAAGACGTGCGTCGCCAAACCACTGAAGGGAGACGGCTTGCCCTCCTTGTCCTTACCCGTAGCGCTCCACTTGGCTGCGCCGAAGACTACCTTGTCGTCTCCGCCGGCATCGATCATCTCCAACTTGTGATCCGTCACACCGCTCGCGAAGAGTCCGGCAAAGAACTTCTCGATCTCGGCCGGCGCCGACGCGACCTGATGTGTGGGCGGCATCAATTTTGCCGTCGCGACATAGGAGGCGCCGATGACTTTCTCGTCGTGCTTATTAAATGCGGCATCCCAAGCGGCGTAAGCCTTCTCCACGTCCCCCTTGGCGTCCGCGGCCAACGAAATTCCCGGCGCGCCGAGCAGACAAATGAGTAGTGTTGAAGACCGTTACAGGAATTTCTCGCGGCCCTGCGCTTTGATCTCGGTCTCCAGTTGCTGATCGAGCTTGTCTAGGCTTCGCCTCAAAACCTCGACTTCGTGCGGATCGAGCGCGGCCATGAGCTTGCGCTCGACCCGAACCACGAATTTCTCGATATCCTTGTAGACCTTGCGGCCATCGGTCGTGAGGCTCAGGCTGGCGCGGCGGCGGTCTGCCTTATCCACGTCACGATGAATCAGCCCTCGACGCACCAGCAATTCGATGGAGCGCGCGACCTTGAACGCGTCGGACGAGGTCAATGTCGCAAGTTGCGTGGCCGTCAGCGGCTGATGCCTGGCAATGACCGCAAGGCTTCGCCAGGCCGGCATCGTCAGCTCGTAACGATCTTCGTACATGGGGGAGATGAAGCTGCCCAGCCGCGAAGCGATGAGACCGAACCGGTACCCGGTCCAGTTCTCGAGCGGGAGGATCGTGCTGACCTTGTTCATCAAGACAATTTGCTCGCGGTGAAGGGAGCAGAACCATAACGAGTTGCACTGCACCGCTCAACCGCTCGCTTTCCGGACGATCGCGTCATTGACGCAGGGGCGAATTACTTGCATAATGCAAATAATGAGCATTCAAAAGAACCAAGGAGGATCACCATGTCGAAATCGACTGACGGCCAGGATCTGACGCTGGTTGGCCCGGGTACGGTCATGGGCGAGATGATGCGGCAATACTGGATACCCGCCGCTCTCTCTTCGGAACTATCAGTCGACGGCGATCCAATGCGCCTGATGCTGCTCGGTGAGCAGCTCATTGCCTTCCGTGACAGCTCGGGCCGGGTTGGCGTGCTGGATCATCAATGTCCGCACCGTTGTGCCTCGCTGTTCCTCGGCCGTAACGAGCAGGACGGTATCCGTTGCGTCTATCACGGCTGGAAGTTCGACGTTGACGGCCGCTGCCTCGAAATGCCGAACGTCCCCCCTCCGCAGGATTTCAAGGAAAAGGTCCGCGCAAAAAGCTACAGGGTTCGCGAGTGCGCGGGCCTCATATGGGTTTACATGGGCGCGCGGGCCGAGGCGCCGCCGATGCCGATGCACGAAGCGCTGTTCGTTCCGGAGCAGGATCTGACCGTCACCATCCTCCAACGCGAAGCCAACTGGCTCCAGGGCCTCGAAGGCGATATCGACACGTCGCATTTCGGCTTCCTGCATGCCGGACACATCAACCCTGATGATTTCGAGGAAGGCCACCCGGCCCGTCACACGGTTTCCAACCGAGCGCCGGAGTACAAGGTCACCGAGACCGACTGGGGCACGATGTACGGCGCGTTTCGGCCGGAAGCGGACGATCGAATGCACTGGCGCATGGCGCATTTCTCACTGCCGTTCTGGACCCAGACCCCGAACGCCGACTTTGCCGACCACGTGGTCGCCAAGGCGTGGGTGCCCATGGACGACACTCACACGATGCTGATCTCGATCTATGGCGGCCGCGCCAAAGGGGCGACTTACTCGAGTTCCAAGCTGAAATCCGGTGGTGGCATCCCCGGGGCCGACGGTCTCGATTATCTACCCAACACCACGGACTGGTATGGGCGCTGGCGTGCGGTCCAGAACATCGGCAACGACTGGCAGATCGATCGCGAAGCTCAGCGCACCAACAAGATCTACACCGGCATCCGCAACATCGTGATGCAGGACCAAGCCGTCACGGAAAGCATGGGGCCGATCGTCGATCACACCAAGGAACATCTCGCACCGAGCGACGTGATGATCGCGCGGACGAGGCGGCGCCTGCTCAACGCTGCACGGGCATTCGCCAACAGCGGCACCGTGCCGCCCGGCGTCGACGATGCCGAGGTGTTCTGGAACGCGCGCGCAGGCTCCTACTACGCTGACGCGAAGATCGACTGGCTCGAGGCCTATCAGGACAAGTTGAAGACCGCCATTCGCTGGCGTGCCCCGAGCCCGCAAGCCGCGGAGTAGCGACAATGGCCACGCCGGACCGGGAAACGCGCGCGCGCATCACGCGCCGCGCTACGGTGTTTGGACTGACGGCCTCTTCGATCCTGCCGTCGATCATGGCTCCGTCGAGAGCGGAGGGTGAATGGTCCTCGCTGGTCGCCGCCGCAAAGAAGGAAGGCCGCGTGGTGCTCTACAGCGCGTTCGTCGGCCTTGCCGCGCACAAGGAGCTCAAGAAGGACTTCGAGTCCGCCTACGGAATCACCGTGGACATTCTCGAAGCACGCGCGAGCGAAGTCCGGGAGCGCATCCGCATCGAGCAGGCTGCGGGCCGCAACGCAGCCGACGTCTCCGAGAACGGGCGGACCACGACCACGCTGCAGATCAAGGAGGAGCGTGTCTTCGAACCGCACGGCCCCCTCCCCAGCCTCGGCCGTCTCAAGACGGACTTCCCAAGCGACGGCATGCGGCTCCCTGTCTTTGCCATCGTATACGGCATCCTGGCGAACACCATGCTGGTCAAGCCGGCGGACGAGCCGAAAAGCTGGCTCGACCTGACGGATCCGCGCTGGAAAGGAAAAATCCTCAGCGACGATCCGCGGACGCTCGGCGGCGGCGGCGTGCTCTTCTCGGTCCTGCAGGACCTCTACGGGCGCGCCTTCCACGAGAAGCTTGCCCAGCAGGACCTGAAGTTCAGCCGGGAGATACCCGCAAATGAGCGCCGCGTAGCGCGCGGCGAATACCCGCTCTACATCCCCGACAGCCTGACGTCGCTGCTCGAACTTAAGGGCCTCCCGGTCAAGTTCATCGCGCCGAAGGAGGGGCTGCCCTATGTCGGCTACGATCTCGCGCTGCTGAAGAATGCACCCCACCCCAACGCGGCGCGGCTGCTGATGGAATACTATCTGGGCAAGACGATGCAGCAGAACCTTGCGAGGCTCGGGCTGCTGCCGACCACGGCGGACGCGCTGACCGGTGTCGATCCCGCGGTGGCACAAATCGAAACAACGAAGCTTCTCGGCACCACGGATCCAGAACGCATGAACGAGATGCTGTCTTTGGCTCAGCAGATCTATCGCTGAGAGGCATTCCCGGCTTAAGGGGCTGCGCCGGCCTGCTCCGGCACAGCCCAAGCCGACTGCTGCGGAACGACGACGGTCACATTGTCTCCGACGGAGAAGCCACCGAACGGCGGCGCATCGACATTGAGGCGGCTATCGTCCGTCTGCACCACGACGGACCGGATCGGACCGCGGAAGATCGTATGCGCAATCTGTCCGGACCATCGAAGTTCGTGGTCACTGTGAGCCGCATCTGGGGCCGCGATACGGGCGTCCTCGGGACGAACCATGACGGTCACGGGCCGCCCGGGCCGGATCTCGCTTGCCGACTGGCACGCTCCACGCCAGCCCTTGCCGACGACGTTGAGCCGCACCCGGCGATCGTCGATCCGCGTGCAGGCCTCCACACTGGCCTCCAGCAGGTTCGGTGTTCCGAAGAAGGCTGCCACGATCCGGTTTGCGGGATAGCGATAAATCTCCTCGGGCGCTCCGATCTGCTGGATTCGACCGCGATCCATCACGACCACACGGTCGGACAACGCCATCGCTTCGGCCTGATCATGTGTCACGTACAGGCTCGTCATCCCAAGCCGTCTCTGGATCGAACGGAACTCGTCGCCCATCTGCAGACGGAGCTTTGCGTCGAGATTGCTGAGCGGCTCGTCGAGCAGCAGCACCTTGGGTTCGAAGACGAGGGCCCGCGCGATCGCGACCCGCTGCTGCTGGCCGCCGGACAGCGCCGGTGCCGGCCGCTCGGCAAAATCCTGCATCTCGACGAGGCGAAGTGCCCTGGCGACGAGATCGCGTATCTCGGCCGCGGATTTGCGGCGCACCCGCAGCGGATAGGCGACGTTCTCGAAGACGGTCATGTGCGGCCAGATCGCGTATGACTGGAAGACCATGCCGAGCCGCCGGCGCTCCGACGGAACAAAGACGCCGCGAGCCGCATCGCTGACGACCTCGTTGCCGATGCTGATGCGGCCGCCGGAATTTTGCTCGAGGCCCGCGACCATCCGCAACGTCGTGGTCTTGCCGCACCCCGACGGCCCCAGCAGGGTGACGAATTCACCCTCGCTGACCCGCAGGTCGACGCCGTCGACCGCGACGAAATTACCGAAGCTCCGGCTTACTTTCTCAAGAACGACATTCGACATGGCACGATCCAAGCCTGGTCACATTCCACCGATACGGCTGCTGATGAACTTGAGTTGAACCCACCGGAAGACGATCACGAGAACCATCATGATGAGCCCGATCACGCTGACCTGCTCCGCATTGCCGTTCGCCCACAGCTTCAGCAGCACGACAGACAACACCTCGGAGCCGACAGAATAGAGCAGAACGGATGCGCTCAGCTCGCGCATGATGCCGAAGAACACCAGCACCCATCCGACGGCGAAGGAAGGCCAGGCCAGGGCAAGGACGATGCGCCTCATGGTTTGCAGCCAGCTTGCGCCATGCACCCGGGAGCACTCCTCGAGGTCGAACGAAAGCTGCGCATATGCGCTCGACATGGCGCGCACCGAAAGCGGCGTCCCAAGCGAAATATAGGCCAGCAGCAGCGCCCAGATCGTGCCGTAGATCGGAATCGCGTGAGGCAGCAGAGCAAACCCCCAGAGAAACCCGACACCAAGGACGATACCGGGCATCATCCACGGCAGCCAAGCCATCGAATCGATCAGCAACCGGCCTCGCCACTTCGTTCGGACCGAGACATAGGCGACGGTTGCGCCGAGCAACATCGTCAGCGTGGCGCCGACGAGGCCCAGGAACATCGTGTTGCTGAACCCGCGCCAGAACTCGCTGCTGCCGAATACCGCCTGATAGTGCTCGAGGGTCAGCATGTCCCACTGGTAGAACCCGAAGAACTTGAAGAACGAGCCGATGACGAGTTGTCCGACCGGGAGAACCACCGTCACCACAAAGAACAGAACGCAAAAGGCAAAGGTTGCCCATCGCCATGCACCGAGTTTCATCACCGAAGGCGAATAGCCCTTGCCAGTGATGGTCTGAAAACTTCGGCCGCGCAGCATCCGCCGCTGCAGAAGAACGATCAGGAACAATAGCGCCATGATGACGAAGCTGATCGCGGTTGCATACTGATATTGCGGCGGCGACCGCTGGTTGATCGAGTCGTAGATGTCCGTCGTGATGACCCGAATTCCCGCCGGTGAGCCGAAGAAGAGCGGCGACTCGAAATTCTCGATGCCGCGAATGAAGCTCAGGATGGCCGCACCGGTCAGCGCGGGCAGCATAAGCTGCAGCGTGACAGAGCGAAAAGTTCGCAGGCGTGATGCGCCGCACATGGTCGCCGCCTCCTCGAGACTCGGATCCATCGCTCGGAAGGCGTCCACGATAAGAAGAAACAGGAACGGCACGGAATACTGCATCATGTGCCAGACTACGCCGCCATATGAATAGACGTTGATCGGCGCTGTCTCCGATCCCGTGACCCACTGATAGAGCTGATTGAGCAATCCGACCTGCGGATTGCCGAGCATGCCCCACGCCATTGCGGTCAGGATGGGGGGAATGAAGAATGGCAGCGTGATCAGGACTTCCAGAGCCGCCCGGAATGGCGTGTCGGTTCGCGCCAGTATCCAGGCGAGCAGGACGGCCAGGATTACCGAAGGGATGGTCTTGGCCAGGGATATGCCGACGGTGTTGAGGAGTGTCACCGCGCTTTGCAGCGTGATGACGTCGCGATATCCGTCTAGATTGAAAGTGCCGGCCATTCCCGGCGGCGTCGAATGCAGGCTTCCATAGAGCAGCATCGACAGCGGATAGACGGAAAGGAAGGCGAGAACGACGACGAGCAGAGCGAGCGCCGCAAGGCGGCCTGCCGCAGTCGCCTGCAGCCACCGCCCGATCCCGCTCAGGCCGGTCGTACGCCTCTCGACGAGGTTGTTCACTCCCTCTCCGGCTGAAACGCTCATGGGTCTCTCAGGGATAGAGCTTCTTGGCGAGATCCATCATCGAGGAGCGCTCAGCCAGCTTGGCGGGACCAATGATCTTGGCATTCACGAACTGCTGCGCGTCCGGATTGGCGCGCTCGGCGGCCGCGGCGTTCACCGGAAGCATCCAGGCGTTCGCGTAGAGCAATTGCGACTCGACGCTGAGGAAGTGGTCGATGAACAAACGCGCAGCGTTGGGATGCGGCGCGTTCTTGAGCACCGCGAGATCCATCTCCGCGAAAGGTGCACCCTCCTTTGGAATCACGACTTTCACCGGCAGCCCCTTCAGATCGGACGTGAAGGCAAAGATCTGCGGGATATAGATGGCGTACTCGCCGCGAGCGACGCGCCGCGCGTCGTTTCGCATATCGCGGCTGAACACGGGCTTTTGCTCGGCGAGCTTCTGATTGAAGTCGATGCCCATGGTCTTTTCCAGGATGGCGAACATGGTATTCCCGCTGCCGAGCGGCCGCATGTCGTCCGAGAGGATCTTGCCCTTCCATTTGGGATCGTTGAGATCGTTCCAGCTCGTCGGGATGTCCTGCTCCTTGACCAGCCGCGTGTTGATGAGGATGCCCATCGGCTGCATGAAGGCCGGCACGCTGTATTCATTGGCTTTGAACGGCGGTCGCAAATGGGCGGCATTCGGGATCGGCGGCAGTTTCTGCACGAAATCGCCGTTCTTGAGTTGCTCCTCGATCATGGTCGTCGTGACCATTTCCGCGTCGCCCAGGAAGCGGCCGGCCGCCTGCTCGGTGCGGATGCGCTCGGAGAGCTCACTGGCACGGAGGTCGAGACTCTCGACCGGAATTCCGTACTTCGCTTCGAACGACTTGAGGACAGCCGTGAAGTAGGGAGCGCCCAAGGCCATGTTGTAGACCACGACCTTGCCTTCCTTCTTGGCGGCCTCGACGACCTTGTCCCAAGAACCGTCCTCGGCGTGCGCGGAGCTCAACAGACCCACGAAACAGGCGACAGCCGCCGACATCCCTAGCTTGAACAACACTTACTCCTCCCAATGCTCTTTTTTGCTTTGGCAATCCGCTGGTCTTCAGACTTCCAGGACAACATATTGCTTGTCGATCGTGACCTGAAACGTTTCGGCGCGCAGCTCACCTTCGATCAGCGCGCCTCCGGGCTCGACTTTCAATTCATAGCTTCGGACCTTGGTGCGATCTGGCTCGCACCATGACCGCCCGGTTCGCAGATCGAATTCCCAGCCATGCCACGGGCAGCGCAACAACTCACCGCGACGGCTGTATTGATAGTCACCGGGCCCCGTCGCCTCGACGAGCCCGACGATGCGCCCCTTGCACAGGGACGCCCCCTCATGCGGGCAACGATTGCCGACGGCGAAATACTCGCCCTCGACATTGAAGATGCCGATCTCGCGTCCATTGACCTGGACCAGCAGGCGCTGGCCCGGCGGGATCTGATCCACGGTCGCAACCACATGCCGCGCCATCAGTCCAGCCTGTAGAACTTGCGCGCATTCTCGTAGAGAAGCTGCTCGCGCTGGGCCTGCGTGAGATTGGCGCGAAACGCGTAGCGCGGATCGTCGAAATCCCAATGCGGGTAGTCGGTGGAAAACAGCAGCCGGTCCCATCCGATCCTGTCGAACAGATCGATCAATTCGGCTGACGTCGCCGGCTCTTCCATCGGCTGCGTGCTGAACCACACCTGCTCGCACACGTATTCCGACGGCGGCTTCTTCACGTGAGGAACCTCGCTCCGAAGGCGTGCCCAGTGCTTGTCCATGCGCGCATTGAGCGACGGCACCCAGCCCAACCCGCCCTCCATGATCACGACGCGCAACTCGGGAAAGCGCTCCAGGACGCCTTCAAACACGAGACTGGCCACGACCGCCTGCATGGTCTGGGCGACCGAGTGATGTTCCTCCATGTAATAGGATGTCCATCCGCCGCCGGTCGACGGATGGCCGTTGGTGCCACCGACATGAATCGTGATCGGCAGGTTGTTGCGCACGGCCGCCTCATAGATCGGCCAGTAGCGCCGGCGTCCGAGCGGCTCGTCCGTTTTGGGCAGGATCAGGATTTGGGTAAAGTTGGGATCCCCTCCCCTGGCATCGATCTCGGCGACGGAGGCAACCGTGTCCTCCTGGGCGATCAGCACCGAGGCCCTCAAACGCGGCTCCTGCTTCACCCAGCGTTCGACCTGCCAGGTATTCATCGCGCGGGTCAATGCGACGCCAAGGTCGAGATTTCTCTGACTGCCCGGATTCCAGCGCAGGGGTATCAACATGCCCACCTCGATCCCGTTCGGATCGAGGTGCTGCTTCTTCATCAGGTCAAGGCTCGATCCCGGCGGCCCGCCCTCCTCCGGATAGGCATCGATCCGCGCAGCGTCGGGCGACATGCGCGGATGCGACAGTGCCTCGGAGAAGGCGTGGCGCAGGTGGCTGCCATAGACCGTGAGATGCTCGATCCATTGCCTTTCCAGATAAGGATGCACCTCGGTCCAGGACGTCATCGCCGGATGGATGTCGCAATCGATGACTTTCAGCTTGTAGTTCGAGGCCCGTGGCCGCTCCAGCTCAACGGTGCTCATGGCACAACCTCCATGATCTGATCGGCCGTGGCCAATCGCGAGTAAGTGGCGAGCGCATTTTCACTGGCGATCTTGCGGAAAAGCGCATCAGGGAGCCGGCCGGAGAGGACCGCCTCCCCGTCGAAATGCCAATGCGGATAGTCGGTCGAGAACAGGAACAGCTCGTCCGACTTGATGTGATCGGCGAGCCGCATGATGGCCTCGCCGTCGTCCGCCGCATCGACCGGCTGGACGGTGAAACGCACATTGTTGCGGATGATCTCCGACGGCGTGCGCGTGACCCACGGAACTTCGGCTCGCACACCTTTCCATGTCTTGTCGGCGCGCCAGATGAATCCGCTCAGCCACGTCAATCCGGATTCGATTGCAACGATCTTGAGCCGGGGGAATTTCGCGAACACGCCCTCCGATATCAGGCTTTGAAGCTGGCTCTCGAATGCTGCGGACTGCGCCACATAGTCCTCGACATAGTATGACGGCCACCCGACCGCGGTAGGCGCATATCGATAGGCGCTTCCTGCGTGAATTCCGATCGTCAGGCCGAGGCGCTCGGCGCGTTCGTAGATGGGCCAGAGATGTCGCCGGCCTAGCGTCGTTTCACCGGACACCAGCATAAGCACCTGCACGAACCGGAAGTCGTCGGCGCGGCGGTCGATTTCCGCCACGGCGAGTTCCGCGTTGTGCGACGGGATCACGATCGAGGCGCGGAGCCGCGGATCCCGGTTGAGCCAGTGATCTCTGATCCAGTCGTTGGTCGCCCGGCAGAACGCTGCCGCCATATCCTCACTGTGAAGGACCTGCGCGCCGTAGAGGCAGTTCAGAATTCCATAGCGTGGTCGAAACCGATCGAGCACATGGTCTTGCATCGCTTCGAGCGAGGAGCCAGCCTTCGCACCGCCCGGGAGAAGCCAGTCTGGACGACAGGACAGCGGCGAATTCTGCGGATAGCTGGTCAGGCTCAGATTGAGACGATCGAGCGCGCGGACGGAGACCATCTCGCGCCAATAGTCGTCCAGATAGGGCAGGAGGACGCCCATCCCGGGCACCGCCGGGTGAAGGTCGCAATCGATTGCGCCGGCATACGTCCTCGCCTCATCAAGACCGGCGACCAAGCCGTTTCCTTCCATGTCACTCTCGCCACTTTTTTCTTGGAATTGGGAGATTGGGCTCTATGTTGATATGTCAATAAATGTTTTGTCAAGAAATTTGATCTGGATCAATGCGCTGCAAAATGCGGGACTTGGAACGAAGTCCATTGGAGATCTTCGAAAATGCCGGCGACCAAGAAATTCGAGAGGGAGAAAGCTTCGGACGAACGTTCTCGGAGTGCCGGAATGCTGGCTCGTGAGCATGTGGCCGTGCTGGTGTCGACCCTCGGCATGCGCCTCAACAGAGGTGCGACCGCGTATTACCGCGCGGCCTGGAACATCGGCATCGTGGAATGGCGTCTTCTCATGACGCTCAAGAGCATCGAATCCCTCAATGTCAGTGAGCTTTCCGACGCCGCCGACATCGACAAGGCTGCAGCAAGTCGCAGTCTCGCCGTCCTGGCGGATCGAGGGCTGATCTCGATCGAGCAAACTCGCTCCCGTGGCAGAGCCGCCATCGCCAAGCTTACCCGCGAAGGTAGAGATTTCGCCACGAGAATGGCCGAAGCTTCGCGTAAGCGCGAGGCTCGGCTATTCAAAGATTTCCCAACCGCCGACAAACAACAATTGTCGCAACTTTTACATCAGCTTTCTAATGCCTTGGATCATGCTGATTGGGAGCACTAACGGATCCCACAGCAGCGGCAGGATCAAATGAGCTACGATGCTCAAGTCCACCCCGCAGAATGTTTCTCGATAGGATGCCCCCGTCTCACTCACGGCACGCGCGACGCTCTTGCCCTCCTTAGGGAGACGGCCGGCGGTTTCGGATCGCCCCAAAGTCCTGCTAGGTGGTGCATTGTTCTGAAAGTTGTAGCCGTCTCTCGCTTTTCAACCCGGATCGCCCGCAACAATTCGTAGACGTGGCTAGGCTTGATCTCTGGGATCGTGAGTTTCCAATTGCCGGGTAAGCGTACCGTTTGAGCGACGACGGCCATTGAACGCGATGCTTCGTGCTCCAGATCGACCAGTGCTTGCGCATGTAGATTTCGGCGCACAGCTCGAAAGTAGGCAGGGTGACCTTGGTCTCTCCGGCTTTCGCTTCCTCAGGCGCCGCTCGCTTCTCCACACGATGTCGACGCCGGGTGCGCTGCGATCGCCTTTGACACGAAGACGCGCTGCGTCGCGGACAAGCCGCGCGTCCTTTAGCGACACGTCCTTGAGCGATCCTAGACCGAGCCAGCGCGGCTTACCTTCTTTCCAGTACCGGTAGCACCAGTTCTTGCAATCGCGATGACGAGGTAGAGACCGTCGCCGTTGTTGTTGCTGGCTGAGAAGATGATGACGGCACTGCGAAAATGCGAATAATTTCCGTTGGTCACTTTTGAGGGGCTGTGTGATAGGCCAAGCGGTCTCCCATCCTCAAGCAAGTCGATCTGGTCGGACCACTGTCAAAGTCTTGGCACTGGCCTGTTTCCGGCGACAGTGGCCTAGTTTGAAATGACAACGTGGCCCGTTTTGTTCTGGGCCAACCATACGGTGTATTCACGGGCGGAACACGCCGTCATAGATTGCCGAACTTTCCCGGTCTTGGCACGATCTGCAATAGACGCCGCATTCTGACGGGCAATATCATTTCCCGTTTCAGGACTATGGAGGGCGGGCGCGCTTCGCGGGCTAGCTCTTAGTCCGTATTCCTGACCGCCTCAGCTAGTATGGCGTAAAGCTGGCGCTTGCTGAGCTCTTTGGGCTGCCGCTTCTCCAGTGGTTTCGACACCTTCTTACCTACAGTGCGGGCACAAGCGGCGGACAATGCCGCTCTCTTCCGGTCTACCCCTGTGAACGGAAATCGTCAGACTGCACCGGCATGTATCACGCGGGCCAAAACCGGACTCGTGCACCGTAGAAAATGATGGCGCATGATCTACTTATCCTATCGGTTCTGGTATGATCCTTAAGGTGGTTGAATATCTCGGGAAGCGGATTTTTCGAGCAGGAAGGGCATCTGCGGAACCTAACGTAACATCAGACGTTCTTCCGGCGTATGAGCAGCGCCGTCGCCCCGGCGCAGCCTGCGCAGAGGCGTCGCGCTGTGCTGGTCGGAGAGAAAGCTCATGAGACTCACTCTTTCGGTCATCAAGGCTGACGTTGGCTCAGTCGGCGGGCATACGAAACCATCTTCACGCATGATGGCAGCTGTCGAGGGCGAGGTCGCGAAGGCGATCTGCAATGGTCTGTTGATCGACGGTTTTGTCTGCCACACCGGCGACGACATTGCGATCATCATGACGCACACTCGGGGCGAGGGGAGCTCCGAGATCCATCAACTCGCCTGGAAGGCGTTTCTTGCGGCCACTTCGGTTGCAAGGACTTCCGGTCTCTACGGCGCCGGCCAGGATCTTCTCGCAGACGCACCTTCCGGAAACATTCGCGGTGCCGGCCCGGGCGTCGCCGAGCTCAGCTTCGACCACAGCCTCTCGGGGCCGAGACCCGCGGAATCATTCATGGTGTTTGCCGCCGACAAATGCGGCCCCGGCGCCTATAACCTGCCGCTCTACCTCGCCTTCGCTGATCCCATGTATTGCGCCGGGCTGATGCTACCCCCGATGATCAAGGGATTCCGTTTCCATGTCATCGACATGGACCACACGGCGGGCGACAGCGTGATCGAACTCGACGCGCCCGAGGACAACTACCACATTGCCGCGCTGCTCCGCGACAACGAGCGCTTTGGCATTGATCGCATCGTTTCTCAAACATATGGCGAGGTTGCCGCCGCCGTGTCGGCGCAACGTCTTCACGCAATCGCAGGCAAGTACACCGGCAAGGACGATCCGGTCGCAATCATCAGAAACCAGGGAATTTTCCCGGCGCCCGAGGAAATTATCTCGCCCTTCGCCAAGGCACACTTCGTGGGCGGCGATGCGCGCGGCTCGCATGTGATGCCGCTGATGCCCGTGCCGCTCAATACACCGGTCACTGGCATGTACTGCCTGCCGATCGTTTCTTGCGCTGGCTTTTCGGTCGACAAGGACGGCCGCTTTTCCGAGTCCTATACCGATTTCTTCGACAACCCGGCGTGGGACGAGGTGCGCCGGCGCGCGCAACGCAAGGCAATCGAGATGCGCAGCCAGGGCTGGTCCGGCGCTGCGATGCTGCCCTATTCTGAGCTGGAATATGGCGGCTTCCGCGACACCGTATCCGCACTCGTGAAGCGATTTCGGCTGCGTGAGGAGCGCAAGCCGGAAGCGGCCGAGTAGCGAAGCTGCGCTGTGCATTATTACGACCTGCCAATGCTGGGAGGTTTGGCTTGGCGAAAAGACGCATCGGCATTCTCACGGGCGGCGGCGACGTCGCCGGCCTCAACGCAGTCATCAAGAGCGTGACTTATCGCGGCAGTGAGAACGACATCGAGGTCGTCGGTCTCCGCCGTGGTTGGGAGGCCCTCACGCACTTGAACCTCGAGGACCCGACCAGCAGGTCTCACTATGTCATCCCGCTCAACCGTGAAAACACTCGCACTATCGACCGGCGCGGCGGCACCGTGCTGCACTCGAGCCGCATCAATCCGTCCAAAATACAAAAGCTGCCCGATCATCTCGTCGGCAGGGACGTTCCAGTCTCCCTGAGTACCAAGGACGGCATCGTAACCAAGACCTGGGACCTCACCGGCCAGGTGCTGGCGAACCTTTCGGGGCTCGGAATCGAACACCTGATCGCCATCGGCGGCGACGACACGCTCAGCTATGCGGCCAAGCTCAACGAACTCGGCGTCAAGATCATCGCCATCCCGAAGACGATGGACAACGACGTCCGCAACACCGAGTACTGCATCGGCTTCTCGACCGCGATCACCCGCGCCAGCGATGCCATCCAGCGACAGCGCACCACTGTCGGCTCGCATGAGCGAATTGGCATTTTCCGCGTCTTTGGCCGCGATGCTGGATTCACAGCGCTCTACGCCGCGTATGCGACCTCGATACGATGCGTCATACCGGAGTACAAGGTCAACCTCGACAAACTGATCCAGCTGCTCCTCGAGGAGAAGCGAGCGAACCCAAGCAACTACGCGCTGATCGTGCTCAGCGAGGGTGCCGAGTGGGAGGGCTTCAACCTGCAGGAATACGGCGAGCCTGACGCCTACGGTCACCGCAAGAAGGCCAACGTGGCGGAATCGCTTGCCGACGAGATCAAGCGGCGCGCCGGCGAGGAGACGATCACCTCCGACCTCACCTACGACCTGCGATCGGGCGATCCGGACTTCATCGACAAGCTTGTGGCCCTGACTTTCGGCAACATGGCCTACGATGCCATCCTGGAAGGCAAGACCGGCCTCATGTCGGCGCTGGTAGAGGGCTGCTACGACCTCGTGCCCATCCCTGACGCCAAGCTCGGCCCGCGCAAATTGGACGTCGCCAGCAGCTACAACACGGAGCGCTATCGCCCCATCTACGGCAACAAGCAGGGGTTGCCGATCTTTCTCAACCGCGCGTCATAGATAGATGGTGACCCAAGCGCCGGCATGACTGGTTGCTGCGGGTGCGTCGCAACCGGCCTTGTCGCCGCCGCGCCACCGAGATCGGGGAGACGGCTCATGAGGACCTTGCTGCTGCTCGTGCTTTCTATGGTGACCGTCGTGCGCGAAGTGACCGCACAGGACGCTCAATGCGTCCTCGAACGCGCCGCCATGGTCGAAACCATCCGGTCCTACGCCCGGTCCCACGTCAGTGTTTTGGGACAGCAGGGGCTGTCGGGGAGAGTCCTTGAGGCCATGGGGCAAACACAACGCCATCTGTTCATCCCTGAGCGATCTTGCTCCATCGCATACGCAGACATGCCGCTTCCGATCGGCGCCGGCCAGACCATATCGCAGCCATTCATCGTGGCCTTGATGACTCAGCTGGCTTACGTCGCGCCCGATGATGTTGTGCTCGAAGTCGGTACGGGTTCGGGCTATCAGGCTGCCATCCTTGCGCACCTGGCGCGAAAGGTCTGCACCATCGAGATCATCCCGCAGTTGGCCGCAGCCGCAGCCAAAACGCTCAAGGACCTCGCGTATGACAATGTGAGCGTTCGGCTTGGCGACGGCTATGCCGGCTGGCCCGATTGCGGTCCTTTTGAAGCAATCATCGTCACCGCAGCGCTCGGGCACGTACCGGCGCCGCTGATTGAGCAGCTCAAATTGGGTGGCCGGCTGGTGATGCCGGTGGGACCTGCCTACACCACTCAGCAGCTCACGGTGGTGGAAAAAACCGGCCCGGGCAAGACAACAACGCGCGCCGCCAGCCTCGTGCGGTTTGTACCCTTTACGCGCTCACCAGATTAGAAACCAATCGACGTTTAATTCTTGAGCAGCACTTGCGCAGTCGCCTCGCTGGCTGGAGCCTTGCGGAAAGCGCCAGCTGTTCGAACCTGTCGGCTTCGGGTCAAAATCCGCATTGACCGCCGCGAAATCCAACTTCCGCTCTGCCCCTGTTAACGGACATCGTCAGACGGTCAGTCGGGTCCGCCACCAGTTGCAACTCAAAAAGACCCGCGCGCGAAGGGGAACCGAATGCGCTAGGTCGCATTTCTAGACGTACAGGCACACTTGCTACGTCAAGCTGACCCTTTCACGACAACTTCCGAAAGGATGGCGACCATGCCACGGGTGAAGCAAGCTGCGAAGCACGTACGCGCAACCAAAGCCGCCGCCGTCACGGCACTCGGTACGGCCGGACTGGGTCTCTCGCTGGCGGGGAGCGCATCCGCGCACACGATACCCACTGCTCATATCCCGCATTCTGACAACATCTCGCCCAATCAGCGCTTCGTTCTTGGCGAAGAGGAAATGGCCGACGTCAGTCTCGCCACGTTCTATCTCTTCGATAAGGAAAATGCTGGAAGCGACGTGCAGCTAGCCGCCGTTGTTGTTCGCCGAGGTTGCGGTGGTTGCCGTGGCTGCCGTGGTTGCCGAGCTGTGCGTGGTTGCGGTGGCTGCGGGGGTTGCGGCGGCTGCTGCGCACGCTGGGGACGGTGCCGCTGGTGCTAAGTTCCACGACCTAGCGGATGAACGATAAAACTTAACGAACAATCGTGCGGCATCTCCGCCGCAGGTCGGCGATGATATCACCCCTGTAGCCTGCTTCTCAGTACATCCGTGAAACCGAAGCGTCGACCGATGTTATAGGGTCTTCAGATTTTCAGCGCTCGTCTTTCCGCGCCTCGGATCGGTCTTCTCCTCGAAGGAGACCTTCTGCCCTTCGGCTAGTCCATGAAGGCCCGCACGCTCGACGGCGCTAATGTGAACAAATACATCCGGCCCACCATTGTCCGGCTGAATAAAGCCAAAGCCCTTCTGGCCGTTGAACCACTTCACGACACCCGTTGCCATTATCCGTCTCCAACAGTACCCACGAAAGAGTTCGCTACCCACAATCCGTGTGAGCAAATTCGATCCAGCGATGTCTTGGAAAGGCCCCCTCGGGGCGCGGCCATCAAGTCATTCAATAGGTCGAACCCCTTCACCATACCACCGGTGGCATGGGTTGCCACGGGAATGAGATGAGAGGGCGCCGCGGCTGGCCTCGGGTTCCGCGGCCTTCTCGAAGGGACTGTTCACGGCCCGCAAAACCTTGATTGCAATCAGCGGGCCGGCGGGCTTCTCTGTGAGGCGCACGCGCCCCAAATGCTGTAAGGAACACAATGCCCTACATCTTCTCGATCAACGACGACGTTCATCATCAAGCCCAGCGACCGCAGGGCCGCGCCGACAATGGCGAACGGACCGTCTACACTATTGTTGCATGCCTCCCGATTGAGGCGGACGGACGCATTCGATACCGCATCAAAAGCAAAACCGAGAATTTCGAGCGTGTTGTAACTGAAGATGAACTCAGTCAGTGGCTACAGCAGTAGGCGCGACAGTGGGCCTGTCGGTTGGTTCACAGGGGAGATCCAGCTCGACCTGCTTGCGGTCCACCTCGCTTCTCAGCGGCATTCGTACCGCGAGTGCAAACACCGCCTGTATCGGATCAAGCTCAAGGCCTCTCTTCGTTGCGTGTTCAGCCCGAACTATGCAGCCCCTGTGTTCCCCAATGAGCGCCAAAGGAGCCGCGACGCTAGTGGCCCGTGGCGTGCCGGTTCATTTCCTCCAGAAGCTCGCGCATTGCGTCGAACTGCGTGCCAAAGCCTTTCCAGTCGCCGGACTTCAATCGTTCAACGGCATGATTGTAGCGGTCGAGCGCCTCCCGTGCCTGACTTGCCGACGGGCGTGCGACAGGCATTTCCTCCTTCGTGCTCGAGACCGGCCGCACCGCGCCAGGCTCGATAAACAGTGCTGACAAGGCCTCGTCGAGCGTCTCCTTCATCACCACATGTTCACCATAGGCTGCGATCACGCGTTTCAGCTCCGGCAGGTGTCCGTGCTCCGCTCGCAAATAGAGCGGCGTTACATAGAGGATCGAGTTCTCGATTGGGATCACAAGCAGGTTCGCACCGCGTATCACCCGCGAGCCCATCTGATTCCACAGCGTGATCTGCTGCGATATATCGGTGCTCTGATTGATCCGCGCTTCGATCTGGAACGGCCCGTAGACGAGCTTCTCCTTGGGAAACTCGTAGACAATCAGCTTGCCGTAGTCGGGTGCGTCGCAACGCGCGGCGAGCCACGCGATCATATTGTCGCGGCGGCTTGGCACCATGGGAAGCATGAGGAAAAACTCGGCCTGCGGCTCGCCGGGCAGTCGCATGATGATGTAATATGGGGCCATCGTCGCAATGCCGCCGCCGCCCGGCTGGCGCGGGAACTGCCAGAGATCCTCGCGGTTATAGAAAACGTCAGCGGCCTCCATGTGATAGCTCTGATAGAGCTGCGCCTGAATCAGGAACAGGTCCTCCGGATAGCGAATGTGCCTCTGCATATCCGCCGGCATGGCCGAGAATGGCTTGAACAGGCTCGGAAAGATACGCCGATAGGTCGCTGCAATCGGATCGCCGGTCTCCATCAGGTAAAAGTCGACGGTCCCGTTATAGGCATCGACGATGACCTTCACTGAATTGCGAATGTAGTTGATATCCTCGTCTTGCGCCGGCTGCGCGGAGGGGAAGTAGGAACTCACCGTGTAGGCGTCCTGCATCCAGAACATCCGCCCATTGCTGATGACCAGATAAGGATCGTGATCGAGCCTGAGGAACGGGGCGATCGTTCGTACTCTTTCCCCGATATTGCGCCGGATCATGATACGGCTGTCGGTCGTGATGTAGCTTGAGAGCAGTAGGTTCGGGTCGTTGAAGTAGTAAGCGAACAGGCCTCTCCACACCATCGCCCCTATCGGAACGCCGCCCGTACCGTCATAAGCCGCGTAGACATTATCCTTTCCCTTCGGATAGTCGAACTCCGGCGTGCTCCCCTTGACGATGACGTAGTTGTCGCTCCGTTCGCCGTAGTAGAGGCGCGGCTCGTGGATATTGGGGCCTCCATCCGCAACCGGAGGGATATCCCGCAAATAGAGCAGCGGTAGCCCCTCGGTGCTTTTGCGCGTGACCGGGCTCATCACCGCGCCATTGCCGTGAGTAAACAGCACGTGGCGGTTGACCCATGTCTGGGCATTCGGCGGCAGCAGGGAGGGCCGCAATTCGCGAGCCGAGAGCATTACGCTTTGGTAGGAGCCATCGAGCCAGTAGCGATCAACATCAAGATCATGGAATTTGTAGTAAGTGCGGATCTCTTGCAGCTGCGCGTAGGTGTCCGACAAGGGCAGCCAGTCCCACAGCCTGATATTGTCGATTGTCGCCTTGTTGGCGTCGAGCGTCTTGAAGCTAAGCTTCTGTTCCGCCGCAAACGGCTTGGCTGCGATCTGATCGAGATTGTATGCCTGCCGGGTGAGCGCAATGTTGCGTTCGATATAGGGCCTTTCCAGCTCCAATTCGCTTGGTTTGACGAAGAACTCCCGGAACAGCACGGGAATCACGCTAGACAGCACGAAAGACCCGATCACGACAAGCAGGAACGCGGCGGCAGGAAGCCGGTAGGTGCGCACCCGCAAATTTGCCCACGTGGCGAACGCCGCGATGACCGAAAGTCCGATCACCAACCACAAGGCCGGGAGCCTCACGTGGACATCGGTGTAGCTTGCGCCGACGACCACACCGTTGTCGCCGTAGAGCAGCAGATAGCGATCAAGACCATAGGACCAGGCCTTCACTGCAAAGAAAAGACCGAGCAGCACCGAGCCGTGGGCAATCGCCATCGACGACATTGATCGGCGATGAAGGTCGTATTCGATATCGCCGTGCACCCAGTAGATCGCCGCGGCGAAAAGCGCGCTGAGAACGAGCACGAGCATGATCCAGTTTTTGATGAGGATATAGGCGGGCAGCGAGAAGAGATAGAAGCCGATGTCCTTGTTGTAGAGCGGATCGTCTGCGCCATATGGCACCTGATAGACAAACCGCAGGAAGACACCCCAGTTGCCGACTTCTGCGGCGGCGACGAGCAGAGCGATCAAAGCTGCCCCACCTACGGTCAACCGGGACCACGGCAGTCGACCGCGTAAAAGCGCAAGCAAATCTGGCGGCGCGTTGACCGCGAAGTTCCACACCGAAGCGGTGACAAGCTGTGTCGACCGCCGTCGGGCAAAGCGCAGGGCGAACCATCCGTTCAGCCAAAGGATGATGGCGGTTCCGGTCCAGACCGCAAGAAAGATGACGGTTTTCGCACCGATTGTCGTCCAAAAAACCTGCGGATAATTGATCGAGGAAAACCACAGCCAGTCGACGAGGAGGTCGCTCGCGAGCCAAAGCAGGATCAGGCAAACCCCAATGACAGCGGCCGCAATAGTGAGCCCGACCACGGCACTCTGCCTTGGTACCTTCCGTTCGGGTCCGGTGATCCCGATCGTCATGGCTTGATCATAGCGGAAATGAGGGACGCCCACCGCTCGATTTCGCGGTCGGAATAGCGCTTCAAGGCGGGGGCACGGGTGCTCGAACCTGGGTCGCCAGGATCGCGAAACAGCGCAAAGTGGCGAGGTCCGCCGCGAATTCCCATTCGGCCTCGGTCGGAAGTTCCTTGCCTGCCCACTTGGCAAAGGCCTCGGCGTCGTTGAACGCCACATGCACGACCGGGTGCTCGTCCAGCCCGCGGATCGAGCTGCCCGGTCCGTTAAGGCCGCCGCCAGCAGAAAATTTGTCATAATTCAAAGGCACGCGATGTGCCGTTCATCGGCGCGACCTAAATGATCTGCGGACAGTTTCTTCCTGACGGCTCTGCGATTGCGCCAACGAGTCGCGATGATTGCCTATGTTGTTTCGTCAAACTACTGCTCGACAGCTGACTATGGTCTCTCCGTTCTTGTGGTAGATTCGGCGGCGCTATCGTGCCAACCGGCCAACCAACGATCGGATTTCGGCACGTGCTGATTCAGTTGTCCGCAGGTTGCTCGCTCATATAAACTACCCCCCGATCTCCGGCGGAGCCTTGCCATGAAAGCCTTCTTGCTCGCCTGCGCAGCCGCAATTGTGATCGCGGCGGCCGGTTTTGTCGTCCTTGACCAGATCCAGGAACCCGTCCAACAAGCGTTTGCGACGACGGGCGTGCGGCTCTGACCAAGCGCCTGGCACATTTATGGGCCGCGCGATCCCTACTCCGCCGCGGTGGCCGCCGGCCGGGGCCGTGCATTCGCTTCGGCGCGCGCATTCTGCTCTTCAAGCCAGAGCCCATGGTGCTCCTTGGCCCAGTTGACATCGACAGTGCCGCTGCCCATTGCCTCGAACGCGCCTTCCATACCGATCGTCCCGATATAGATGTGCGCCAGCATCGCCGCGATGAAGAGCATCGCCACGATGGAGTGAACGATCTGCGCGAACTGCATCCCTTCGATACCTGACAGATAGAACGGGAACATCAGCACATATCCGGTGGCCGCCACCAGGCCTCCGCCAATGACCACGATCCAATAGATTGCCTTCTGGCCGGCGTTGAAACGATAGGCCGGTGGATGATCGTGACCCACAATACCGCCACGGCGCTTGATCCAATCGACATCCGCCTTGTTCGGGACGTTGCCAGCGATCCACATCAGGAAGATCAGCACGACTCCGATGGTGAACGGAAAGCTGAGGTAGTTGTGCGCGTACTTCGCCCACTGCGACCATTCGGAAAACGCCTCGTGGCCAATCAGCGGCAGGAGCAACGGACGGCCGAAGGTGATGTTCAATCCGGAAATCGCCAGAACGACAAAGCAGGTCGCAGTCATCCAATGCACGAAACGCTCGAATAAGGAAAAGCGCACGATTGTGCGGCCGGATCGTCCGCTTTCCAGACGGACCATGCCGCGCGTCAAATAGAAGATCACGAGAACCGCCAGCATGCCGAGGATGGCAACCCCGCCAATCCAGCGCAGCGCCACGTTGCGGAATTCACGCCACTCGCGGCCAGCCGGCTGCATGAGCACGCTGGAGCGCTGGTCGGGAATGCTGACGCGCCCCTGGATCCGGTCCATTTCCTGGAGCAGCTGCCGCTCGTTAACCGAGCTCGCTGTCGGATTGACCTGCTGGGCCAGTGACGGTGCCGGCGCCGCAATGATCAACAGAAGCAATGCCCACGCGCCGATGGTGACTGGAATGAACCTTCCGGATGACGACATGAACTCCTCCTCGGCATCTGCGCCGCGTGGCCGCGGCCTGCTTCAGGACTCGATCGTCTCGCGATAGGCGGTTTTCCAGCCCCATGCGCCCGAGCCGTAGCCGCGCTTCAGTACGCGCTCTCTGTAGATCTGGGCGATGATCTCGCCATCGCCGGCGAGCAGCGATTTTGTCGAGCACATCTCGGCGCAGAGCGGCAGCTTGCCTTCGGCAAGCCGGTTCGCGCCGTATTTCTCGTATTCCTCCTTGCTGCCGTCGGCTTCGGGACCGCCGGCGCAATAGGTGCATTTGTCCATCTTGCCGCGGGAGCCGAAATTGCCGACCTTCGGATATTGCGGCGCGCCGAACGGACAGGCGTAGAAGCAATAGCCGCAGCCGATGCAGAGGTCCTTGGAGTGCAGCACCACGCCGTCGGCCGTGGTGTAGAAGCAGTTCACCGGACACACCGCAGCGCAGGGCGCATCGGTGCAGTGCATGCAGGCCATCGAGACCGAGCGTTCGCCCGGCTTGCCGTCATTGATGGTGACGACACGACGCCGGTTGATGCCCCAGGGGACCTCGTGCTCGTTCTTGCAGGCCGTCACGCAGGCGTTGCACTCGATGCAACGGTCGGCGTCGCAGAGAAATTTCATACGTGCCATCGTCGTTGCTCCTTATGCCGCCGCGATCTGGCAGAGAGTGACTTTCGTCTCCTGCATGTTCGTCGCGGGATCATACCCGTAGGTGGTGATCGTGTTCGCGCTTTCGCCGAGCACGATCGGATCGGTGCCCTTGGGGTAGTTGCTGCGAAGATCCTTGCCTGCGAGCCAACCGCCGAAGTGGAAAGGCATCCAGGCAACGCCCTTGCCGACACGCTCGGTGACGAGCGCCTTCATCCTGGCCCTCGAATTGTTCTCTGCGCCCGTGACCCAGACCCAGCCACCGTCCGTGACGCCGCGCTCGGCGGCATCGGCTGGATTGATCTCGATGAACATGTCCTGCTGCAATTCGGCGAGCCAGGGGTTGGTGCGCGTCTCCTCGCCGCCGCCCTCATATTCGACCAGACGGCCGGACGACAGGATGAGCGGAAATTGCTTCGCGATCCCCTTCTCGACCGCCGCCTTTTGCACCGAGAAGCCGATATTGGGCACCCGGAACTGCTCGGCGTCGGGCAACGTCGGATATTTCGCGACCAGGTCGACGCGCGGCGTGTAGATCGGCTCCCGGTGTACCGGAATGGGGTCGGGCAAGCCGAACGCATTCATCCGCGCCTTGCCGTTGCCATAGGGCACGCAACCATGCATGAGCGCGACACGCTGGATTCCGCCCGACAGGTCGAGCGACCACGACACCACGTCTGGCTTGGCCGGGTTGATCTTGTTGATCACAGCCATTTCGGCTTCCGTGAGCTCCGTGTCCCAGCCGAGCTTCTTCAGGCTCGCCAGCGTGAATTCCGGATAGCCGTCCTCGATCGCCGAACCCTTCGAGTACGAGCCGTCCGCGAGCAGGCTGACCTTGCGCGTGGTGCCGTCGGGCAGCTTCTCTTCGCGCTCGACGCCAAAGCGCGGACGGAACGTGCCGCCACCGTCCATCACGTGCAGATTGGTGTTGTAGAGCAGCGGCGTGCCCGGATGCTTGACTTCAGGTGATCCCCAGCACGGCCAAGGCAGACCGTAATAGTCGCCGCCGACCTCGGGATCGTCCTTGGGCGCCCGCATCGTCAGCATGTCGAACTTCGCCTGGTTCTTCATATGCGCCTTGAGGCGCTCGGGCGATTGCCCGCAATAGCCGGTCGACCAGCTGCCGCGGTTCATCTCACGCAGGACATCCTCCGCCTCGGGCAGATTGTTCTGGACCTTGATGTTCTTGAACATCTTGTCGGCGAAGCCGAACTTCTTCGCCAGGAGATAGATGATCTCGAGGTCGTCCTTCGATTCGAAGATCGGCTTCACGACCTGCTCGCCCCATTGCAACGAGCGGTTCGAGGCAACGCGCGAACCCTTGCACTCGAATTGCGTGGCAACCGGGAGAATGTAGACTCCATCCTTGCGTCCCGCCTCGACCGAGAGCGAGGCCCAGGTCGTCGGATGCGGGTCGGCGATGACGAGCAGCTCGAGCGCCTTCAGGCCATTAAGGGATTCAGGAATGCGGGTGATGCTGTTGCTGGCGTGCCCCTGCACGAACACGGCCCGCACATTGTCCCTCTGCGCGATCCGATCTTTCGGCAGCGTGACCGCTTCGAACCAGCGGGTCAGCGGGATGCCGGGCGTTTCCATGATCTGCTTGGAGTCGAAGCGCGACTTCAGGAACTCATGGTCGACTTCCCAAACCCGCGACCAGTGCTTCCACGCGCCTTCGGCGAGCCCGTAGTAGAACGGCAGCGTGACGATATCGAGCCCGACATCGGTCGCGCCTTGCACGTTGTCATGGCCACGGAAGATGTTGGCGCCCATGCCCGCTCCGCCGACATTGCCGGTCATCAGCAGTGCGATGCAACTGGCCCGCACGTTGGCGGTGCCAACGGTCTTCTGGGTCTGGCCCATGGCCCAGATCAGCGTTGCCGGCTTCTCGGTAGCAAACATCTTGGCGACGCGCTTGAGCTGCTCGCCGGGAATGCCGGTGACACGCTCGACTTCTGCCGGATTCCACTTCTCCACTTCTTTCCGGAGATCATCGAATCCATAGACCCGCTGTCGGATGAACTCCTTGTCTTCCCACCCGTTCTGGAGGATGTGCCACATCATGCCGTACAGCACCGGGATGTCGGTGCCCGGCCGCATCCGAACATATTCGGTCGCGTGTGCCGCGGTTCGCGTCAGGCGCGGGTCGATGACGACAAAGTTGGCCTTTTGAAGCTCCTTGCCCTCGAGCAGATGCTGCAACGATACAGGGTGCGCCTCGGCTGGATTGCCGCCCATGATGACCTGGGTCTTGGCATTGCGGATATCGTTGAAGCTGTTGGTCATCGCGCCGTAGCCCCAGGTGTTGGCCACGCCGGTAACGGTCGTTGAATGGCAGATGCGCGCCTGATGATCCGTGTTGTTGGTTCCCCAGAACGCGCCGAGCTTGCGGAACAGATAGGCGCCTTCGTTCGTCATTTTGGCCGAGCCGAGCCAATAGATGGAATCGGGCCCAGATTTCTCGCGGACTTCCAGGAGCTTGTCGCCGATCTCGTTGATCGCCGTATCCCAGGAGACACGCGTCCACTGCCCGCCCACGAGCTTCATCGGATAGCGCAGCCGCCGCTCGCTGTGCACGAGCTCGCGCACAGAAGCGCCCTTGGCACAATGTGATCCGCGATTGATCGGGGACTCCCAGCTCGGCTCCTGGCCGATCCACACCCCATTCAGCACCTCCGCCGTCACGGTGCATCCAACCGAACAATGCGTGCAGACGCTCTTGCGAACGGTTGCTCCCGATGTGAGGGGACCTGCCACTGCTGCTTTCGCCTTGCGGACGCCGCCGACCGGCAGCGTGCTCACTGCAGCGAGAGCGCCGCCACCAAGGCCAGACCGGAGCAGGAAGGTGCGGCGGTCGAGACCATTGGTTTGCCCGGACAAACCTCCCGCGATTGATCCGCGTGAAGCGGATTCGGAACGCTGTTGTGTTCTCCTGATCAGCACGGCCGCCTCCTCTCAACCCGGATAGCGATTGACACGGTAGTACGCCTTCACATGATCGGTCTCCTTGTAGCGCGCCTTGCGTTTCTCATCGTCGGTCTCGCTGTCCGCCTGAGCAGGCGTGATCAAGGGCGTTGCCAGCGTCGCGCCCGCACCGACCGTGCCGATGCCGACCTTGCGAAGGAAATCGCGGCGTCCGACTGTCGTTCTCTGCTCGTCCCTCATCGCATCTCTCCTGGACCAGCGGCGCTGGTCAGTTGACAAACGTGAAAGCCTCGGATTCGATTTCCAGAAAATTTCGTCCAAGTGTTCCGACCGACCGGTAGAATTTGGCGTTTTCCGCCTTCTCCATGTCGGCAAACAAACGTCCCATCCAGCGGGACACATGCTTCTCGAAGAATGTGCGCTGTGCTTCCGTTGGCACCGGGAAGCGTGCCACCGCAAGGCCCGCCATGATCTCGCACAGCGTCGCCGCGTGATCCTCGGGCTCAAAATTGCTCTCGACCCGCTCAATGCCGAGCGCGGCGAGATCGTCGCGCAGGCGCGACAGCGGACGTTCGTGGAGAAAGCCCGTCAAGTAATAGGATGCGTAAGGCAGCAACTCGCCGCGACCCAGACCGACGAAGAGGTCAAAATATTCGCGCTCGACCTCGGATACGGCCGCTACCGATGCAGCTTCTGCAAGGGTTGCGTGGGCGCGTCCAAGCGGCGTCGCATCGCCATGCAGTTGCGCGATCTGCTCGAGCAATGCGGCCGACGGCGCGGACGAGAGCAAGGTTGCAAGCAGCGCGTATTCCTGCGCGCGCGCGGCATCGGTCGGATCAACCGCGTCGTCCGGCGCGGCCGGCTCACTATAGAGATCGGGACGAAGCACTTTGCGCGACACACCCGTCGCGCCTTCGACCGCAATCACAAGTTGCGCGGGCACCCTGTTCCAGTTCGACACCGAGGGCTGGGCAATACCGATTTTTCGGGCAAGCTCGGCAACGCCGCCCGCCGCATCGATGGCTCGTTCAAGGCCCGCATCGCGCATGCCGACCTCCCATCCAGGGGGCCAAGCGCTTGATTGCGTTTGCGTAACAAAGACTAGCCGCGTGTCCGGGAGCGGTCAATTGATAGCCATAGCCTGAGGCTATCGCATTTAGTCGCAGTCTACCGGGGCAACGCCCCGCCATGTGTGCGGTGCCGAAGGGGAGTCTCTTCACTCGCAGCTACGGGTTGCGATGCAGTAGAATTCGACGGCAATTCCGCGGCTGCGAACTCGCCGAGCGGTCGAGGTTCCTTGATCGCCTTCACCGGATTTGATGATTGCTCGAAACCGGCCTCCGCGGGAGCCGATCGCGCGGCGTTTTCGGCAGCCTCGCGCGGATCGGGGAGGCCCTCGGCGGCCTCTACCACGCCCCCGACGACGCGGCGGACGAGAGCGTCAATTTGCTCGGCCGAATAGTCCAGCGGACCGAAGCCAGCCATGGCGTTCGGGTCGTTGAAGTCCCAGGCGTTTTCCGCCAACCCCACGAAATCGCGGATGGTGGGATCGGCGCTCCAGGCGCGACGGAGCGCCGCCCGGCTCAACTCCTGCGGAATGCCTTTGCGCAGGAAAGCCGTGATGTCGGTGGCAGCATCGATCGATTCAATCGGGGGCAAGTTCGACAGCTCCGTCTCCGGGGGAGCCGGCTCTGCCGCGGCCCGGTTGGACAGCGCCGGCCCATGCGCCTCAGCGGCTTCTTCAGGGGCTGGTTCAGCGTGACCGGCCTTCGCCTCTTGCTTGCGGCGCGCCCAGCGCGCCAGGAATTGCTCGTCGCTCATTCGTGCTCACCGTCGTGGTGACGCCGCGCAAGCGCCTCAGGATCGGCGCGGCGTCGCTCGCGCTTGACGAATTCCCTCTCGACGTGGTGCTCGGCGATGAAATTTTCAATCGCCTTATGCAGTATCTCAGGCATTGGCACCGCTTCGACCAGATTGGCACCTGCTTCCGTGAATGCCTCGCCTTCCGCTGGATCTGCGGTGACGGCCGAAACGGCATAGGGCCAGGCGCCCTCGGAGGGAGTCAATACGATCCAGATGCGGGGAGCGCCCGTGGCAAGATTGTCGCGGTAGCGCTCGGTTTCCGAGCGATAGAGATCGACCATGGCGTTCCCGGCATAAAAGAGCGTCAATCCCTCCTGCGCCCGTAGGACAGTCCACGGCATCATCTCCGACTCATCCGGCAAGACGCCGATGCCGCGCCAGACAAAATCAATCCATGGGGAATCCGCCTCGCGGCGCTCGACGACAACGCCGACCGGAATGCGCAACAATGGCAGCGCGCCGGGGCTCACGTTGCAGCCTCCAGGTGCTTGATCGGCAACCCCGTCAACAGATTCTGCGGCTTCATCTGCACCAGCTGATCGGAGGTCGTTGCAAGGATCAGGTAGACCGGCTCGCGCCCGACCGCATCAACGACCAGGCTGGAATCTGGAAAAGCGAGCCGGAACAGCGCCAGCACACGGCTTGCGGTGCGGTCGTCCAGCGCCTCTCCATGCCAAAGCTGGTCGCCCATCCGGGTGGCTTCAGCATCGAGCCCAACATACCAGGTGAGCTTCGCATCGCGCAGGGCGGTGAGCGGCTCAATTCCGACGGCAAATCCAAGCAAATGAGTAATCCAGCGCCCCATGGCCTCTGCCAGCGCAGCGGGGCCCCGCGTTCCGCCGGTGAAATCGAGCGCAAGATCGAACTGATCGCTGCGCTGCCAGTAGCTGTCGGCATTCCCCTCGCTGAGGACGTCGACCTCCGCGCCGGTTGTTGCCCCCAACATGGACATCAGCGACAACACGGGCGTTTGGCTTGGCCCGCCAATGATTTCCTCGTCGCCCAACAGCAGCAAGTGTTCGTGCGGCACGATACGCTGCGGCCGGAAGAACAGTTCGGCCGCGCGCAGCACGAACGGGTCCTCGCAGCCGTCAAGCGCATTTCGCAGGATCACGTGAACAAGGTGGTTCACAAACAGCGGCGGCAGGTTGACGTGACGTGAGCGAACCAATGCAAGGTAGGCCGCTTCCAACGTGGGTTCGCGCAGCAGAAGCTTCCGAAATGCCAGTACGAATTGCCAGTTCTCCCGCGCATCTGCATCGGCGATCGCAGCTACCTCCTCCGCAGCGACTGCCCGGCCCGGGTCAGCGAGCAGCTCCTGGTGCAACCTGCGTTCGACCGCGCAGGCGTCGTCCGGCGGCATCAGTTCGGGGCGCACGAAGTAGGCCTTCAGGAACTCATCCGTGACCACGAGCCCGCCGCTCGCATTGTGATCGAGCAGATGGTGGCCGCAGGCGATCCAGAAATCCCTCATCGGCGCGACGGCTCCTCGCTCATATTCGCAAGATTGAGATCCTTGTCGGGCTCGGTGTCATCCTCCACTTCCATGAACGAGAACGCCTTGCCGTGACGCTGGCCCTCGCGCAGTTGCAATCTGCGGAATGACTCGCGGACCTCGCCATTGCTCGCCGAGCGGTGGACCGCGATCAGCGCGCTGATGGGATGCGTGCAGAGTGATTGCGCAAAGGCGACTTCCTCTTCAGCGGCAAGGCGCGCGGTTGCAAGGTCCGGCGCCCCGAACCGTTCGACCAGTTGTTTCGCAAGGAGCTCCACCAACGTCCGGCGATCGCCTTCAGTCGCGGGGACGATTTGCACCAGTGTCGACCAGCCCCAGGATTGCACGCCGAGGAAACCGCTTCGAAATGCCGAACGGTCCTTGCCGCTCAGCTTCGCTGCATCCCGATTACAAAAGCGGAAGGCGCCCGACACCGCCCAATCGCCAGGCTGCGCCGGCACGTCGAACACGAACGTGTCGGATGGATCGAGCGCGATGGTGCGCAAGAGCTTCACAGACGCGGTCCTCCGAGTATTGAATCGAACCATGACGGCGATAGCAAGCCCTTCTTCAGGTCGTGCCGATCGGTCCTGTTTGTCCCAATCCGGCGGGCAATAAGGTCACCGTTGTCAGCGATCACATATGTGGTTTGCCGCGCACACGGCAACCGACTTAGAAACTCGCGTGCGATGCCGTCGAATCCATCGGCTTGCCAGGCGTCGAGAGCGCGCATCAGATGCCGCACAAAGCTCTCCGTCACCTGAATCGCGCCGGCCTCACCAAAACCCTCCTGATCCAGGGCGGAAGCGAGCGGATAAACGCCGGCTTCCCTGTCGCTCATCGCAACCGTCCGGATCATGGCACCGAACACCAGCCAGCGCGGCGGCTCGTCCTCCTTTGCGGACGAAGGCCAGCCGAGCCGCCCGCCACCAACGAGGCCGCCGTCAACACGGATCGCGTCCGGCCAGTCGATCGCGATCTCCTTGTTCGGCGGCGCATACGCGCGCAAGGCGTCGGTCAGCGCCACCATCCCCGCATAGAAAGCGCGGCGCGCGGTACGCAACGGCTCGCCAGGTTCAAGGACGACTGCGAACTCGGCAAGATCGAACCGCCCCACGTAGGTCAGCGTACCTGCCCCACTCTCTTCGGCGATATGCATGGCATGGGCGAAAGAGTCACGACTTTCGCGCAGCCTCACCAGCGTGAATGGCGGAGGCAGATTGATTGGCTCCGTGACCGATGAGTGCCCAGGGGCTGTCGGTGTCAGGCGGACCTCCAGCTTTCTTTTCTTCTCTTGTGAGAATAACTTAATCGACCAGGAGGGGCGACGCGAGTCCGCTCGCCGTCGTTCCCGGACCTCTTCAGGAGGTGAAGGGCTGCGCATGCCTGATCCGCCGAACACGATCCTGATCTGCTCGTGCGAAGACACGATGCGCCTCGATACGGCCGCCGTGAAGCGAGGATGCCGCAAAAGCGAAATCGCCGAGTTCCGCCAGCTCTGCAGGGCCGAGCTCGATCATTTTCGCAACGCGGCGAAGGCGGAAGGACCGCTCATCGTCGGCTGCACCCAGGAGGCCCCACTGTTTGGCGACGAGGCGAAGGGGCGTTCGGGGAAACTGGATTTCATCAACCTTCGCGAGACGGCCGGCTGGTCGGTGGAGGGAACCAAGGCAGGCCCAAAAATGGCAGCACTGCTCGCCGCTGTGTCCGAGGCTGCGCCTGCTTTTCCGTTTGTCACCCTATCGAGCGAAGGGGTGATCCTGATCTATGGCCGCGACGAACTTGCGGTCGAAGCTGGTCGATTGCTTGCCGATCATCTCGACGTGACGATCATGATCACAAAGCCGTCACAGATTATGCCGCCGGCGACGACATCCTTTCCGATCGTCCAAGGAACGATCCGTAACGCCAAGGGCCATTTGGGGGCCTTCGAGTTGACGGTCGACGACTATGCGGCCCCCCGCCCCTCCTCGCGCGATAAGCTCGTCTTCGAGGCTCCGTGCGACGGCCTGACTTCGCGCTGCGACATCGTCCTTGATCTCTCCGGCGGGAAACCGCTTTTTCCTGCGCATGACTTGCGCGACGGCTATCTCCGCGCGGATCCGCGGGACCCGGCCGCGATGCTGCGTGCGGTGCTCAGGGCACGCGACCTCGTCGGCAACTTCGACAAGCCGAAATACGTCAATTTCACCGCAGAGATCTGCGTCCATTCGCGCTCGAGGCTGACGGGTTGCCATCGCTGTCTCGATCTCTGCCCGACCGGAGCGATCACGCCACATGGCGATCACGTCAAGATCAACGCTGAGGTCTGCGCCGGATGCGGCCAGTGCGCCGCGGCCTGTCCGACGGGTGCAGCAACCTATGCCCTTCCGCCGCCCGATGCGCTGCTGCACAAATTGCGCGCAATGCTTTTGACCTACCGCGAAGCCGGCGGCTCCGGTGCGGTCGTGCTGCTGCACGACACCCAACATGGCAGCACGCTGATCGATGCGCTCGCCCGCCACGGCGACGGGCTTCCCGCCAATGTGCTGCCGTTCCCCGTCAACGAGGTGACACAGGTTGGATTGGAAGCGGTCGTGGCATCCTTCGCCTATGGCGCAGCGGGGATACGCTTTCTCCTCCGCGCGAGACCTCTGCACGACATCTCCGGGCTTTCTCAAACCATAACGATGGCTGATGCCATTGTTTCCGGATTAGGTTTTTCGGGGCGCCGGGTTGCGACTATCGAAACGGACGACCCGGACGTGCTGGGCGAAGTGCTGCGGTCGATTGAACCCGCGCCGGCCGTGGAGCGTCCCGCAACCTTCAAGACGGTAGGCAAGCGGCGCGACCTGCTTCGCTTCGCTCTTCACGAACTGCACCGCGTTGCGCCTGTGCCGACCGACGTCATTGCGCTGTCCCAGGGCGCGCCGCTTGGTACGGTTACCGTCAATACGGACGGATGCACTTTGTGCCTGGCCTGCGTGTCGGCCTGTCCCACCGGGGCTCTCCGCGACGATCCCGAACGTCCCGTGCTTAAATTCGTCGAAGATGCGTGCGTGCAGTGCGGATTATGCCAGAGCACCTGCCCGGAAAAGGTGATCACTCTGAAGCCGCAGATCGATTTCCGGGCCTCAAGGGCTCCGGCACGGATCATCAAGGAGGAAGAGCCGGCGCTTTGCATCCGCTGCAATAAACCCTTTGGGGTAAAGAGCACGATCGAGAAGATCGCTGCGAAACTCGAGGGCCGACACTGGATGTATCCCGCGGGCGACAAGCGGCTGGACGTGGTCAGAATGTGCGCGGACTGCCGCGTCACCGCCATGAGTGAACAACAGTTCGACCCGTTCGCCGGCGTGCCCGAACGCGCTTCGCCTCGCACGACCGATGATTATCTCCGTGAGCGTGAGACCAAGCGTTAGCTACTTGGCGGTGGCGCGCGCCAGGAAATCCGTAAGCGCCTTGCGATCCTTCGCGGATCCAATCCGCTGCTCCGGCATTTTTGTGCCAGGCGTATAGGCGTTCGGACCGAGTTCGAACAATTTTGACACGGTCTCGGGCGTCCACACGATGTCCATCGCTTTGAGCGCGTCGGAGAAGCGATAACCAGGCAGCGACGCGATCCTGCGGCCGTACAAGCCCGCAAGCGTGGGGCCGGCGCGCTGCGCGTCTTGCTCGGACAGGGTATGACAGGCAACGCACGCCCTGAACACCTCGGCCCCGTGATCTCCCGTATAGGCTGCAAGCGGATCGCGCGGCGTGGCTTGCAACGATGAGCCGATGGGGGCGCCGGTCAGCGCGTTCCAGCGCCGGATCCTGCCGTCGACGCCGCCCGTCAGCAATGTTGCGTTGTCCGGCAGGAAAGCGACCGACCACACGGGCGAACCTGTATCGACCAGGCTTCGCGCGATGCTTCGCGCCTTTCGGTCGATGACCGCCACGACACCGCCAATTCCTGCAGCAGCGACCGACGTGCCGTCTGGAGAGATCGACAACGCGACAATCGGCGTCTGGCCAGCTTGCACCTCGCCGCTTTCCCGGCCCTCCGACATCAGAAAGCGTAGCTTGCCATCAGCACCACCCGTTACGATCTCGCCGTCAGGCGCGACTGCCACGGCATTAAGGGGTGAGCCCAGCGTGATGACGTTTGGGGTGCCACCCGCCAATGGCCAGATCCTCAGTTCACGATCGTAACCCACGCTCACCAGCGATCGTCCATCCGACGTGAATGCGACGCCGTTGACGTTCTGCGCATGCCCCTCCAGCACCTGCTGCGCGCCATCGCCGAGCGACCAGATACGAACTGTATGGTCCCAGGAGGCAGAAGCCACTCTTGCGCCATCCGGCGAGACTGCAAGTGAAGCGATCGGCGCACCATGGCCCTCGAAAACCTGATCCGGCTGCTGCCGGCCAGGCGTCCAGATCGCTACCTTCGCATCCGCTCCGGCAGTCACCATCCGCCCATCCTTCAGGAAGGCCACCGCGTTCACCGCATCGGAGTGAAAGCGAAGGACCTGCTCGGCGGCTTCGGTCTTGAGCGACCATCGGATGGCGGCGGTGTCGAAGCTGCCCGACAGAACATTGTTGCCATCACTGGAAATCGCAATCGCCCGCACGGGCCCACCGTGACCTGTCAATTGCGCTGGCGCCGGCGCTGAATGCATCGCCAGCAGAGCGGCAACGATGCAGAGACTGGTGCTGAGACGTGGGACCCAATTCATCTGCGGCTTACAGGTCGTTCGGGCATGTCGTCGGTGTTGACACGGCGTACGTGCACTCGCTCGGTCTCGTCAATGATTGAAGCCGTTATCCGGTTTCCATGCTGCACCGCAGGACGGGCATGGCTCCGCTACTCAATGCCGCAACGGCTGTTGTCGGCTTGAACCGGGCATAGCCTGAACCTATGCTTGATCTGACACGTCGAGGACGACGTCATGCAAATACGACCTAAAACGTATCTGCATTTCATTTCGTTGTGGCGATCACTTCGCAATGCGATACCGCCACACCATGACGATGTGCCCGCTGAAACGTCACCGTTCCTCATCTATACCGCGGCCGTGCTGATGCTTCTCTTGGCCATTCTGGAACTGGACGCTCATCGAGGCGAACTGGAATTGCTCGGCCTTTTGGGGAACGACTACCCGATTCCGCCCGCTTTCCTGGGCCCGTAGCCCCGCCTCTCGACCACGATTTCGTTCGACCTCGCAGGCTCAAGCGCATCTATTTGCGAGCCCTGGCTGAACGGTCTGCTGCGCGGCCTTCTGCCTAAAGCGCGATGAGATTGGGATGAATCGTCATCGCGCTTTAGGTTGTTGTTTGAGCATGATCTTTTCGGAAAACCGCTGCGCACTTTTCCGGATCATGCTTTAGCGCTTGGAATCCCGCGGAAAGACCAATGACCGATCGTCAAAATCGTCGACCGGCAGTTTGTCTGCGCTTCGACCGCTTTGCATGCCCTGCAATGTCGACGTGCTTGATGTTCCGGCGCGCCCGACCGTTGCGTTCGAGTGTGATCGCGGGATGCCGGTCACAGCAGCAAGCAGACCAACAGCGGCGATAGAACAAATGATCAAAGGCTTCATGCGAAATCTCCTGTCCGCCAGAAATCCCCGCAGCGATCTGATTAGCGCGAAGCCTGACGTGGGGGTGTGAGCCGCCTCACACCTCCCGGGATTCTTGCGCTCAGCGCCTGTCAGGTTCCTAGTTTGGAACCGTCAGAGTCGGCTTCATCCCCGGAGCGAGGTTCGTCGACCGCGCGGCGCGGCAAGGCTTGTTGGGCGCGATTTGTTTGGCGCGCTGGTCACGAACAATCTTCGGGAGGCGTTGCGAAACAGCACGTCAGGCACGAAAATCTCAGACCATCTATCGCACCAGTTTCGCACCAGAAACGATCTCACCGGAACACAACGAACACGACCGAACGCAGACCAAAACGCGTCCAGATCAACGAAGCCGACTTCGAAGCGGCCGCATTGGCACGGGGGCGGCTCAGTTTTCGGACAATCACATCTTGATCGCATTCGCAAAGAGCCTGTCACCCCACTCGTACAACGGCCGCATGAAGTCCGATTGGGTGTGGATTGCTCGACCTTTGCGCTCGCGCCATTTTCGTCCGTAGGTATCGAACGGAAAGTGTCGCATGTAGTAGTCGCAGGTCTCTTCCCAATGGTCGACCGACAACGATTTGCCGTAGTGTTGGCAATAGAGGCCAGTCGCCACGCGTTCAACGCCACCCGGCTCGCGCGCATGGTGCTCTGCGAAGGTGACCTCCAACCGGTTTCGCCACAACATCAGAATGTCTCGCCGTTCCGGACCGAAGAAACGACGAAAGTCCAACAGTTCGCAATCGGCCTGATAGGGTGCATGATCCCCAGGAGTCATATAGGCGTCGAACAGTTGAACCCGCACGCCGTCGCATTCTCTAGAATGCGTTCCTTCTATGAATCCGCGTAAATCCCCGGTAACGCGCTCATCCGCATCGAAGCAAAACATCCAGTCGAACTGCAAATGCTCGCGCGCCGTCTGCAACAAGAGGCCGCGATGCCGACCCTCAGCAATCCGGCGCGCCTCGATGTCAGCTTCCCACGACCGATTTGTCACAATCAGAGCGACTTTCGGATGTTCGCATAGAATCTCCAGCGTACGATCCGTGCTCGCGTCATCATAAGCGACAATCGCATCGACCTGCTTGCCCACGTAATCCAGTGTGTCTCTGAGAATAAGCGCTTCGTTACGAACGCGGGTAGCGCCGATTAGAAGGTGCTTGTCACCCAATAGACCTGTGTTGCAAGCAATGATTCGTTCGCCCTCGCGAAGTAGCCAACCAATGGTGCCCGGCATGATCGACGCCTCCCGACTATAAAAAATTGACACCAACGATGGCGGACGGGCGCGTATCAGCAAGATTAAGAACTCTCGTTGTCGCCGCATCGAGCCGGCGAGCCGCCCCTCTTGACCATCCCTCCCCATACGCGATTTCGTGATATCTTCTCGAAGAGGTTGTTAGATCAGCGAATGCAAGGCCGTGACCGCGGCCTCGCGGGTCGCCACAGGAACGAACAAATTTATCGAATGTGGTGATAGAACGTACTTTTCAACGACAATCCCACGGGATTGCAGAATTTGCATCGCCTGAAATGGCAAGTCTGAAGAAACGCCGCCGAAGCAAGTGAGGCTCACCGAACTCAAAGTCTCACGCCCTTTGCGCAAGTCCTTGCTCCTTTCCAGCGTGCGCAGCAGAGTGTCGAGCGTTTCCGACTCGCAAGTCATCATGATGCGCGTTTTTCCGGCCGTGAAAGCCGAGACGAGGACTTGCGGCCAAGATAGGCCGTTTTGCTTGAGATACTGCGCAAATTTCTCAAAACCGTGACTGAGATTCGTCGAAGCGATCTCCACATGCTCAATACGAGCCATCGAGTTGACGGCCAAGACTTTTCCGCTTTCCATTCCGATAACCTCTTTCATCACTCGCGTGCTGTGTTCGGAATTGCCCCATTTTCGTAAGAACAAAGGGATATTTTGGCTTTGTGCCAGCTCCACGCTGCGAAAATGCAAAACCTTGGCGCCCCAAAAACACATTTCGGATAAGGATGCAAAATCCAGCCGGCGCAATGGCTTTGCGTTCGCCACGACGCGCGGATCGGCCGAGCAAATTCCGTCGACCTCTTTGATAATTTCACAGCGCTCGGCCTTTAGCGCCGCAGCCATGGCGACTGCAGTGGTGTCGCTGCCGCCCCTGCCTAGTGTGGTGATCTCTTTGGTTCGCGGATTCACGCCTTGAAAGCCCGCTAAAACCACGATGCGTCCGCGACCGAGTTCTTCGAGCACGCGCGCAGGCCGCACATCTAAAATTCGCGCGGAAGAATGAGATTCGTCTGTCATTACACCGGCCTGACTCCCGGTAAAACTAATGGCTGGCGCACCGAGATCAGACAGGGCCATGCTCATCAACGACATGCTGATGCGCTCACCGGTCGTTAGCAACATATCCAGTTCGCGGCGGTTGGGATGCGGGCTTACTTGATAAGCCGCCTTAATTAATTCGTCGGTCGTCTTACCCATCGCTGAAACGATCGCCACGACGCGATGACCACGGCTGTGCAAATCGGCGAGGCTCCTCGCAACCGCGCGAATTTTTTCCGGGGTTTCTAGACAGACGCCGCCGTATTTTTGCACGATGGTCGGATTGTTGCGCATTTACGTGCGACGGCAGCTGTATGAGCGGTGGCTTGATGTTCGCTTCGCTCCGCCGGATAATCTCATGCATCTAGCTCCAAGATTGCTGCGCTCCGCGCAGAGATTTGACCACCCCCTATCGGGTTTCGCGACGTTTTTTTCCGCGCGCCAGCGCGTCTCTGAGGTTCAGAGAATAGGCCAGTGCACGCGGTTGCCCACGTACCTCTCCGCTCATCGCCTTTCACAGCTCTCCAAGTATTCGATACAAGAATCGTTTTTCTTGGCGGAAGATTGGCGGTCACGACAAGATCGGCTGGGTAACGCTAAAGGTTCTGCCGACCCGAAAAATAATCCCTGAATGAAAGTGTCGTACCGGTTTCGCCGGGAAATGGCCACACGCACGTCCTCGGACCAGCGGTGCCGCCGACCCGTCTCCACCGCTTCAAGCCGTTCGACTTGGGCACTGAGGCCCATCACCGTCCATCAGGACAGTTCTCAATACCGCGCCTCTTTCGGCAAGGCGGCCCCGCCGGATGTGTCCTAACAGAGTGGCCCGACGTCGTGTTTTCTAGGACGTTCCAAGACTTGTCAGCCTTGCACTCCCCAAAGGCCTTGCCCAAGGCAGCTAACGAAAATTTGGGTCCAGATGCTGGACATAATCGATGTGGATCAAATATCATCCACCATTGCGCGCGATTGTTCCAAGCTCCGAGAGCTTGGCGGCCGGGCCCTTGTCGGCTGAGACAACAACTGACGCCCCCCGAGCCCGTGCCTACTTTCGCTTGGTTGCCCTGAGTTAGTGCGTCGCTACCAGCAAGGTTGCGCTATGCTGAAACACTTGCTCATTGAAGTCATTGGTCACGTTTCCGGTCTCAGCGACGCGCAGCTTGAACAAATTGAGCGGTCATTGCCCGCGACCAAGGCGCTGATCGATCTTCTCAGTAAGGCACATCCGATCATCGAACAGGCGGAAACGCTCTATAATGAGGCGCAGCCGCTAATCGATCAAGCTAGGAAAGAGTGGCAAACGGTCGGCCCTGCAGCGCACATTTTGATTGATGTGATCTCACATCATCTCAACAAAGGCAGTTCGCCGGCGGAGGCCACTGAGGCAGTGCGCGCGGCGCTCGGCGGGTCAATACAGAACGTTGCGCAGGATCGTGGGATGGACCGGGGAATGAACCGCGTGACCGTGTTTGGGGGGACCGGCTTCGTTGGTTGTCGCGTTGTACGCCATTTGAGCGTCTCCACCGTTACGGTGCGTATAGCCTCACGGCATCCTGCGCGGGCCGAGGGCGACAACGCGGAACAGGTCATCGCTGATGCCCATGACGAGCGCTCTGTAGAGGCCGCCGTTATGGGTGCCGACGGCGTCGTCAACGCGATCAGCCTTTACACCGAGCATGGAGGCGACACATTTCATTCGGTGCACGTCGAAGCTGCCGCCAGGATCGCTGGAGTGGCACGGCGGGCCGGGGTCAAACGGTTTGTGCACCTCTCAGGCATAGGCGCTGACCCCACATCGCCGTCGCCCTATATTCGCAATCGCGGCGAGGGCGAGGTGGCTGTGCAAGCGGCATTCCCTGGCGCAGTCGTTATCCGCCCGGCGGTAATGTTCGCGCCGGACGACGCCTTTCTCACGACAATTCTTGGGCTGCTTCGGACCCTGCCGGCTTATCCGCTATTCGGCGACGGCAGGACGAGGCTTCAGCCGGTGTACGTGGACGACGTCGCCGCGGCGATCGCACAGGTCCTGCGGCAAACACAAAGACCGTTTCCAATCTACGAACTGGCCGGCCCGCGCGTTTACTCATACGGCGACCTGTTGCGGACCATTGCGCGCACCGCCGGATTGCGGCCAATGCTGGTGCGAGTACCCTTTGCTTTCTGGAATGCCGCCGCCGGCCTCGCTGAGATCCTGCCGCACCCGCCGCTCACGCGCAATCAGGTTGAGCTTATGCAGATCGACACGATGGTCTCGGGCAGTCGGCCGGGATTCGGTTCACTCGGAATTTCGCCGCGATCGCTCGAAGAAGAACTCAAAGCGATGCTCAAGCATACAAACGAGGAAACTCAAAACACAAATGAGGGTCGAGCCAGGTAGGGTTGAGACTTCGTTACCGTGTCACGATGTGACTACTGATGTCGGGAAGCGGCTTACCTCCGAGGTCGCGCACTAGGCCCGATAGATCGATGGTCGCAGCTCAGGGGTCAGTTCATCCGCCAAAGTTTTTACAAGAGCCGAAGGGGAATGACCCTCCCGAGTGAACCCTTAGCGTGCGGCCAGCCGCCTGGAGCTGTCCGAATTAGGACAATCGATCTGTCACATTAGGATACCCAACGGAGTGCTCCTTTTGCGCAGTCACCTCTTCACTTTGACCGGGAATAAATTGAGTTGGCCGGCTCGACTCATCCAGCCCAAGTCCGGACGGCAGGCGGCCCTACCACGCGACTCGCGAGGCGGGGTCGTTGCGTGTAGGGCTATCAGATGTGCTACCAGTTGGGCCGCAAGATGGTAGCGGGAAAAGCAGATCATGACTGACGATCAGGTCAATCTCGTGGTTCGGCACCTTTGCGAGCAGTTGCACTTGACGCTCCGATTGAAGGGCAGCGAGGCACATCCACCAAACGCCAAGGATATTGGTTTCGATCCTGCCTCTGTAAGAACTGTGTTGCTGACGTTCGGCGGGCTTCACAATCCACCACGAGGCAATCGGGGCGAGCGAAGAGCCGCCGTGGTCCTAATGAAAAGCCCAGGACAGAGGTCCCGTGCCAAGGTCCGGGTCGTACGCACCGGTCCACCTTTGAGCCGGTGACTTCCGGTCTACTCGCGTGAACGGAATTTGCCAGACCAACGCGACTGGTCGGGCTCGTGCCAATAGACGTCTTTGCGTCTACTCAATTATTTGGTCAGCTTGTGCGAGTAGTGTCGTCGGAACTACGAGCTTGAGCGCTTTTGCAGTTCTAACGTTGATCCATAACTCGACCCGTGTCGGCTGTTCGACGGGCAAGTCGCTGGCTCGTGCACCCTCAAGGATTCCTTTGACGTGGTAAGCTGATCGAATAAAAAGACGCCGTCTCGACGCACCGTAAGCGAGTAGACCACCTTCCCCGACGAAATCCGGCGATGTTGCGAAGCTCGGAATGCGGTGCATCAACGCCAACGCGGCGATGCGGCTTCGATACGCGAAACGAGGACGACTTCGCGACTCCATCGACCATCGGCCCCGGACCCGGCGAGCGCAAGAGCGCACCCGCGTTAGCATTACTTGGGCCGCTTAACGATACCAGATCGCTTCGCAGATGGCCTCCGGGTGACGATCGTTTCAATACCTTGCAGCGTCCGCGCGAATTCGGACCGCAGGTGCTGCGCGTGTGCTGCATCCTTCGGCTCAGATAAAAATGCAATCTTCACGAAGAAGCGGTTCAATCGCGATGTGACGAGAAGATTGTCAGAGTGTTGCGAGCGTAAGTTCGTGATCTGTCGTCGCATCTCAACGAGATCGAACCGGTCATCGTCGGGCTTATTCGCCAAATGAAGCTCATACCGTTGCGGTAGATAAACGAAGCCGCCGCGCCGAGTATCTTGGCGCGACGACCTCGCCATGGTGAACCCGGACGGGGCAATGTCCGGTGCAGAGAGGTTAGCGCTCCGCAGCTCGGGTGCAATCGAAGACGCGGATTAAGCTTGATGTCGTCGCGGAAGGTTAAATCTGGAACAAGCGCTACTGTGGTCTGCAGCACGCCCGCGCGTCCAGTTAAGCGCTCCTTCTCCAGCGACGTCCCGGCCACGCGATCAAGGTCGGAGCCTAGCGCTTTGGCGCGGGTTACGTCGCGCTCAATCGATCGCTCGGACTTGCCAGATTTTGCCGCCGTGTCCTTAGCGAAACTGTCCATAAGGCCGTCAAGCCGCCTTTCGCTTGGAGATCAGCTTCGCCCGTTGCGCCGACGTCAGGTCGCGGCGGATCAGGTTTTCGTCGATTTCCATATCCAACCAAATTCAACTTCACGAAGCACTCGCCCGGCGAGCGTGGCGGCCCCGCGAATTGCCGCTATCGAATGCCGCTAGCGCCGCTATTTGTTGATGTAAGTGACTGAAAAACACTTGCTGGCGCTCCCTAGGGGAATCGATCCCCTGTTTCAGCCTTGAGAGGGCTGAGCAGCAAGAGTGAGTTCGCCGCCGGAGTTGTGGCTAGGATCAAGAGCCGAGCCCCTGGTTCAGGCGGAGTTCCATCCATCAAGGACTAGGTGGTTGGCTCGAGCTTTTGTCAGAATTCGCGGCCTAGTTCACGAGTCGCGACCCGCTAGGCTGCCTTTGACGAGACTTCGACCTACGACATTTAGCGGGCAACGCGAACTCAGAACTCAATATCGAGCGCGCTTCCCCTATCGACTCACGAGTTTTGGCTTTTGGTGAAAATCGACTCATGATTCTTGGGTTTCTCGACTCGCGAATTTTTGGCAGGCCACGATAAATCAATGGGTTAAGCGACTCGCTTTTGATTGGTCCCGACACGCTTCGCGAGCTTCGGCTAGGCAAACCGGTGCCGCAAATGGCAAGCGAAGCGGCGAAGGCTGCCGCGCCGAAGCCCGACGGGCGAAGGCGGGCTGCGAAATCAATGATTTGGGCCTTGACCGAATTTTCCGGTGGACCGGCTGATTTTGTTGGAGCCAGACATGATCAAGATCGCGACACTCCCCGTTGCGACACGCGATGCCCGCGAGCGCATCCAGCGGCGGATGTGTGGCGCCGTTCCTGCCTCTCTCATTCCTGCCTCTCTCATTCCGGGACTGAACATGCGCAAGCTTCTGGCGATTTTGGTGATCTCGTGCTGGGCCACTTCGGCTTACGCACAAACGGCCGACCTCATTGTCACGAACGCAAAGATCGTGACGCTGGATCCTGCATCGACGATCGCGCAGGCGCTCGCCGTCCGCGACGGCAAGATCGTTGCAGTTGGCGGCAACGATGCCATGGAAGGCCTGATCGGGCCCGCGACGCGCCGCGTCGACGCCGGCGGACGCACGATCATTCCGGGATTGATCGATTCCCATATTCACGCCGTGCGCGCCGGCCTCACCTACGCCACCGAGGTCAACTGGATCGGCGCAAAGACCATTGGCGAAGCCATGGAACGCTTGCGCCAGGCGGCCAAAGCGCGCCCGGCGTCCTGGATCATCGTGGCCGGTGGCTGGAGCGACTTGCAATTTGCGGAGAAGCGGCGGCCGACGCTCGCCGAGGTGATGTCGGCCGTGCCCGACAATCCGGCCTACATCCAGCTGTTCTATTCGGCGCTGCTGATGACGCCGAAGGCGCAGCAAGCCCTCGGGATCTCCGCGGATCAGTTGCCGGCCGGGATCACGGCCGAGCGTGCCACATCGGGCGAAACCACGGGCTGGTTCAACGGCTCCATCGTCAGTATCTCCGCGCTGTTCGATCGCCTGCCGAGGCCCAATTTCGAAGAGAATGTCGCCGGAACCCGGCAGTTCTTCACGGAGCTCAATCGTCTCGGAATTACCGGGATCGTGGATCCCGGCGGCTTCAGCATTTATCCCAGCCACTACGCCGCCTTGCAGAAGCTCTGGCGTGAAAAATCACTTTCGGTGCGGGTCGCCTTCAGCCTGTTCGCCCAGAATGTCGGCGCTGAGTTCGAGGAGTACAAGACTCTCACGCCGTTCCTGCCGATGGGATTCGGCGACGACATGCTGCGATTCAACGGAATCGGCGAGCGGATCACCGGCGCCATGTACAACAACAACGCGCCCGACGCGGCCACCAAGGAAAAGTTCCTCGAGATCATTCGCTGGGCGGCAAAACAAGGGCTGACGGTCACCATCCATTGGCAGGAAGACAAATCCGTCCATCAGCTCCTCGACCTCTATGAAGAGGTCAACAAGGAGACGCCGATCGCGCCGCTGCGCTGGTCCATCGCCCATCTCGACAACACCTCGCCCGAAACGCTGGCGCGGATGAAGGCCCTTGGTGTGGGCTGGACCATGCAGGACGCGATGTACCTCGGAGGCGACCGTATCGTGGCGCAGGCCGGCGAAGCCGCGCGCCAGATGCCGCCCATCGTCACGGCATTGCGCACGGGCGTCCATGTCGGGGCCGGCACGGATGCGCATCGGGTCGCATCCTACAATCCGTTCGTGGCGCTGCAATGGATGCTCGACGGCAAGACCGTCGGTGGACACTCGACGCGCGGCCCGGACGAAACACCCAGCCGCGAAGAGGCCTTGCGCCTCTACACCGTGGGAAGCGCCTGGTTCAGCTTCGACGAGACGCGGCGCGGCACGCTCGAAAACGGCAAGCTCGCCGACTTCGCGATTCTCGACCGGGATTTCATGTCCGTCCCCGTCGAGCAAATTGGCGCCACGGCGTCTCTGCTGACGGTCGTGGGTGGCAAGCTCATCTACGCAGCGGATGTATTCGCAAACGCAAAATAAGAGCTGGAGGCCCGCCGTGCCGCTCTCGCGAAATCTCGGCCTATTGTCCAATGCAGCGATATTTGCTCTCGTCTCAAACCATGCAGCTCGGGCCGACATACGTTCCAGCCAGTTCCTGGGCCGCGGTCCCTTGCTGGCTGCCCGGCAGCCGCGCTCATTCAACCACCTCGTCGGCGCGTAACAGGAATGACTCCGGTACTTTCAGACCGAGTGCCCTGGCGGTCTTCAGATTGATGACGAGGTCGAACTTGGTCGGCTGTTGGACTGGCAAGTCGGCGGGCTTCGCCCCGCGCAAAATCCTGTCGACAAAGGTCGCGGCAAGCCGCCATAGGTGGGTTGCGTCCACGCCGTAGGACATCAGCCCGCCCGCCTCGACGAACTCTCGGTATTCAAACATCGTTGGAATTCGCGCGGTCAGCGCTCGGGTCGCAATGGCGAAGGTGAGTGGGACGCCGACGGCATAGAGTGCGTCCGCACGGTCCCTGAGGGCCTCGAAAGCCGATGCAACGTCCTCTGCGCGCCGGATTTCCAATATCGTCGCCTCGAGGCCGAGGGCGGAGGCCGCCGCTTGCACCTCATCCATCCTGTTTTTGAAACCGGGGCTATTGGCATTGACCATAACGGACAAGCGGCGGAAACCTGGGACAACCTCGCGCAACAGCTCGAGGCGCTTGCCGGCAAGACTGATGGGGTTGAGCGCCAGGCCGGTCGCATTGCCGTCCGGTCGGGCCAAACTTGCGACGAGGTCGCTGCCAACAGGGTCGCCAGAAATGGAGACAATTGGGATGAGCGATGTCGCGCGTTTTACCGCGAGAGTCGGAGATCCCCCCACCGTGACGATGACATTCACCTTGAGCCGGACAAACTCCGTCGCAATTTCCTTGGAGCGTTCGGTATGTCCCTCCGCAGAGCGATACTCGATCGCAACGGTCCGCCCCGCGATCCAACCGAGTTCGCGCAACCGATCCTCGAAATCCTGGGCCGACCAGGCCGGGCCCAAGAATCCGATGATGGGTAGCTTTCTCGTCTGCTCCGCCCGCGCCGGGCTCGGGCCCATAACCGCGGCAACGCCGACGAGCGTGATGAACTCGCGCCGCCTCATTGAGTTACTCGTTTGAAGCGCCCGACTGAGGCATACAGCCTAGCATTTTTCAACCGGGAGCCGAGCGAGAAAAGGGCTGGCAGCCCGCCCTAACCGTGCGACGCAATGTCCGCAACGGGTCAAAAACGGCGCTTGGGAAGTCGGCCGGTCACTTCCGGTCCGCCCCGATAAGCGGACCACTTCGCCGTTCGCTTGCACTTCGCATTGGGGCCATCAGTAGAAGTAAGCCGTCCTCACTCGATCACTTCGTCGGTGCGGGCGAGGAGCCCTGGCGGTACAGCCACGTCGAGAGCCTTTGCCGTTTTGAGGTTGACTGCCAACCAAAGCTTGCTTGGAAATTCGATGGGAAGATCGCCCGGGTGTGCCCCCCTAAGGATCTTGTCCACGAAATAGCCGGCGCGACGATAGCACCAGCGCAAGTCAACGCCATAGCTCACAAGGCCGCCGTGGACAACGTGCTCGCGATATCCGAAGACGGTCGGCAGCAGCTTTTCAAGGGCGATAGCACCGATCTGCTCGCTCATGTTGAGCAGCAGGTTCGTCTGAAGGACAACGGTGACATCGACCCCTTCGTTCGCCAGCGCAGCGAGCGCATTCGGAATGTCCTGCGCCGTACTGGCATCGGCTTCGACCACGCTGAGGCTCAAAGCCCCACAAGCTGCCCTCAAATCCCCGACTTGAGGCGGACCCTTGGGATCGTTCATGTTGATGAGCAGTCCGACGCGCCTTGCCTTCGGCACGATTTCTCGCGCGAGTTCAATTTGCTTGGTCGGCAAACCCGCGATGTAGGCCTCAATGCCCGTTACATTTCCTCCTGGGCGAGCTTCGCTGGCAATCAAGCCGAGATGGACCGCATCGGCAAGCGGGGACAGACAATCGGTATTGTCGATGTTGCCTTTCGGGCAGCGACGGCTTCCAGTGTTGCTGGCACAGCGATGATATCGGGTTTGAGCAGAGCCACCATCTCCTCAATCGATGGTACCCGGTCCCGGAAGATGTCCGTTCGCCGAATGATATCGATGTTACGGCGTTGCTCGTAGCCGAACTCCGAGAGCCCCTTAACGAAATTGCCGAACGCCAAGTCCACCATGAATTGGGGCAACGTCACCTCCGGAGGTGCAGCTCCTGCCCATGCGATGAGCGGACGTTTTCGCGCGGGCTGCGCTCTTGAGCCTTGACCAAACAATGTCGATCCTGCTGCAGCGCCAAAAACGCCGAGATATTCGATGAACTCCCGCCGTCGCATGCGTCCCCCCTGTACGGGCCACGCTATTGGCTGGTGAGGTTAGCACCTTGCAGCGGTCTGTGCGGCAATTTAGCGAGCCCGTTGCCCAACCGGCATTCGCCGGGGGATGGTCGAGATGGGTCAAAGGCTGCCCTCGGCGGCTCTATGGCGCTATTCCGCTTAGCCCTCTGAAGTGGACCGTGCGACGCTTGGCCCCGCCCTTTCCGCTTCGCCCTTTCGTCAACCAGCGAAACAACCAATTCTGAGATTACGGTGACAGTGCACTCAATGACTCCGGCCGCTTTCGCGGGTTCGATGGCTCATGAAACTGTCACCGTAATCGTGCCGAGTCGATCGCAGGGAATCTGGGGCCAAAAGGGGTCCACGTCGCCTATGTCCTGATCGACGCGGTGATTGACCTCCAATGGACGCGCGCTCGCCGTCCCGATGCACCCAACGATTTCTTTATCCAGCCCGCCGCCATCCCAATGAGGCGTGGCACGTCGCCAAACAGTCGAAGAGCGCCTGCCCTTCGGCGAGACTTGGTAGAACGAAATACGCTGGCGATACGCGAACGCAACACGACCGTTCGCGAGCTTGTTGTCACCGTCCCTCGTAAACGGGTGGACGCTTTTGTGCCTCGGCATCACGGCCTTCCTGGAAATCCCTGGTCGTGAGCAGCGCACTATATTGGACGCCGAGCTTAGCGAGCGCCGTCTGAGAGTCTTCGAGCGCCATATGGGAGGAGGCCAGGGACGTCTTAATGCCGAGAGGGCCGCATGCGGCGATCTTGTTGGCGATCTCGACAGCCTTCGCGAGAGCCGCATTTCGATTTGGGGCCACTTCCTGAACCGTTCCCATCCGGAGGGCTTCCTTCGCACCCCAATGATCGCCTGTTAGAATGAACCGCATGGCATTTCCCCATCCGGCTTCTCTGGGGAAACGAACCGTTGCACCGCCTCCGGGAAAACGGCCGTGCGTGTTCTCATCCTGACCGAACTCCGTGTCTTCCGACGCTACGCGTATGTCCGCTACAAGGAAAAGCTCGTGCGCCATATTCCAGGTGTCGCCATGCACCGCGACAACCAGAGGCTTCGTGAGCGCTGGCCTGGTCCGCCCTAGAGGGTCGATGAAGCCGGGCCCATCCATCATCTTTTTTCCAGACTGAGCGAATGCCTTGTAGGCATCGACATCGACACCTCTGGAGAAGCGGTCGCCATAGCCGAACAGAACCGCCGCACGGAGCGAGGGATCCCGATCGTACTCGTAGTATGCTCTCGCCAAGCTTTCTGTCGCATCCGGATCCAGCCGGTTGTCGATGTAGGGTCGATTGATGCCAATCAGTACAATTTGGCCTCTGCGCTCGATGGTGATCTTCGTCTGCTGATCGTACGGGATGTCCGCCATAAGCCTGGACTGCGCGGCCTCGTCGGTTCGTGATGTCATCGACTTGTCTCCCGATTTCTGGGCCTGCAACGCAACCGTCCCGAAAAGAACGGCCACTACTCACCGCGATCGGTGCTGAAAGCTGTGGTGTTGAGCAACGCCAGGCATTGCCCCATAAGTCCTGTTGGCCCCATACCAGGGAGCCGCGCCGCCAGGGAGTTCGAGGCCCATTCTGCCTGCTGGCGTTAACTCGCAGTCGTTCAATATATCCCTATTGGGATATTGCGCCTGAAACGAAGCTGGATTTTGAGTCGCCCACGTCGGGCACTGGGCACTTGCAGAGCTTATCGCGCCAATCGACATCATCGCTGCAATAATGGAAGTCCTGAATCCAATCATAATCGTACTCCGAACGGTTGTTGTTTTCGTGCGGAGCGTTCGCGCTGGCTAGAATCGGCTGCTCTGTTGAAAGCGTTTCCTGCGAATTTTTTTGACAAGGATTAGCTAGGTATGCGCTTGGGAAAAGACACGCAGTGGAAAATCACAGCTGCGCGAACGGCACATCGGCACGCTCACCATTGCGTGAGCCGCCCCCACATCCACGGATGTCTGAGGTCGGGATTGCGGTCCTAGATCATGCGTCGAGGCTGTTGAAAGGAGCCGCCGAAAACCTCTTCCTTTCGCGTTCGGTAGATGGTGACGACCTCCCGGCACGCTTTGACATTCAACCGGTGGAAATCGATCTTCAATTGATCCAGCTCGCCAACGGTTATCCGGTAGTTGGCCGCGCCCAGGAACAGCAGCGCCATCGTGGTGGGCCATGAGAAATCGAGAGACTTGGCCAGGATCAACACCGGCTCACGATCCTTCTCGATCAATGCCCGTTCCGCGACGTCTATTGGAAGCCCACAGAGCAACGACAGGGCAACGGTGGTCTCGTTGAACTTGAGAGAGTGAGCAAGTTCGAAGACCTTGTCTTCCGTCAATTCGCCTCTCTCGTGCAGTTTGGCCACCGTGCGTTTCGCCGTGAAGTAATCCTTCGACGCCGGGCCAAACCTGGCGTGAATGGCCCCGGTGACATCGACGACGACGCGATGGACCTGATGTTCGATATCCGGACGTTCCCTCTTCAGCTTTTGCCGCACCTCTTCGGAGGCTTTGGCGATCAACTGGTGGAAGAGATGTCGAGGAATATCCTTTCGAAGTCCTACCGATTCAGCGAGGATCGAATCCCCTTCCGACCGCCGCACCAGGTGCAGAAATCCGGATTTGGAGAGGTTCGCCCCGGCATTTGAAGCGACCGAGGTTACGACCTCGGGAGATCCCCGCACCACCAGGACATCGGTGACCGCTTCGGGGACCGTTTGTCGCTTGGAGATTGCAAGCAAATGTTGCTGGCTCTTGTTCTTGGCACACGCAATCAATGTCTCGGTGTCAAGGCGCTCCGACTGACTGAGAACCGGCCATGCGACATCGATGCAGTCGTCGCTTGCCATCTGCCGGGTCAACGCATAGGGCGCGTTTGAGCTGCATGCGAGCTTTCCTGCGAGCTTCGCCCGCGCGCTCGTTTCAATCTCCTGCGCGAGACGACCGATGACCTCACCGAACGTCCAGATCTGCTCCTCGGAATACGTGCCGGCGATCAGGATGTCCGCCGCATGCCAGAGCGCCCGCAGACAACTCTCGGGATTTCCTCTCGCAACTGCTTCGTCCAACTCGGCCAGGAATGACGTGATAGCAGCCATTGATGCGCTCGCAGTTTGAAAATGATCGAACGACAAAAGCGGGATTTCAAAGCAATGGGCGATGACACCACCCAGACCTGAACACGCGGTAAAATCATTCCCGCCGCCTCCGAACGGGCATAAGGTCGGCCTAATCAGATCGATCGAATTTTAGGTATTGCCTGACTTGGAGGAGGCGGACGCCGTCGACAACCCGCCCAACGGAGCTGCACCCGCGAGGTCGCGCGTTTTGACCAGCAGCAGCCTCTGGCAAGCGAAGGATGACCCTCGACCGGGGCAGCAGCACGGCCCACCGAATGGTTCGGCTCACGCTTAAGGGATTACGGCGACAGCGCTACTGCGCGCCGTACTCGAATGGCTGCCATTGTAACTGGAGGCGCGACCGGCGTAACTACAATACCAGCAACAGTCCCGAAACCAGCAAGATGCTGAGGATAATTCGCCGGAACAGCGCGTCATCGACGCAGCGAAAGACAAAAATCCCGAGCGCCGTTCCTGCAACGAGCGCCGGGATGCCGACGGCGAAGTCAACCAGGACCTTTGTCGACAGATCTCCTCGGATCAGCATGAGAACAAGTGCGAATATCTGCATGGCGGCGATGAAGGGTTGAACCATTCCGCGCTGTTCGGTTTTTGGCACGCCGTGGATGTCACACCATATGGTCGGTATTGCACCCGGCATTGCCGTCAACCCGCCGACAAAGCCTCCACCGAAGCCGATCAATGCATTACGTCCCGCATTCATCTGCAAGCGATGAGAGAGCACCGGCCGGAATAACGTGTAGGCCGCGTAGCAGGCGACGGCGAGACCAAAGCTCTCCCTGAAGATCCGGGCGTCTGCAGCTTGCAGCAACCACACGGCGATCGGAACGCCGAGCAATCCGCCGACGACCAGTCCCGAGCTCTGCTTCCAGCGAATGCTTTTTCTCAAGGCCCAAAGACCCGCGGCTTGCACGGTGATGCTGCAGGCCATCATCAGCGGGACCGCCTCCCGTGGTGGGAGAACGTGAAGGAGAATCGCGCCGGCCACCGCCGAAAAGGCAAAGCCCGCGAGGCCCGAGACGAAAGCGCCGCAAAACACGGCGATGCTGAGCAGGCAAAACGACGCCACGTCGCCCATGAGCTAACCCTTCTTGTCTGTCAAATCCTGGAATAGCGAGCTGGCGATCAGTCCCCGGACGACAGTCCGGGCGGCTCGGGCGGTGCCCCGGCATCGCTCTGGCGGGTCGACGTCAACGTCGTGGCTGCAAGGATGTGAAAAATGATAACGCAGATGGCGATCGTTGCGAGCAGCGTATTCTCGCCCGGCGCCGAAATCCGAAGCTTGCGTTCGGGGGACTTTTCACTGACCGGCATTGTCTCGCCCTCCAACATCTGACCGAGAGGCAAACTGGGGCCACCCATTGTCGGTCAGGTGACGATTCTGTCGAAGGGTGCGCTCTGCCTGCAGCCGTCGCGAATGGTGGAGCGCTTGAAGGAGGCGCCCAAACCAGCCTTCCTTTCGGGAAGACCCCGTGGAGGCGACAAACGAACTCGCTGAAATTGACGCATCGCCTCTGGGTGAAGCTCTGCCGTTAAACAATGGTACGGAGGATGCCACGAGCGACTGAAACATCTTGTGAAGCAACAACCCATAGAACACGCGGGTGAGACGCCGTGCCTTATCTTCCAAGCGCATGACACGAACACCTTGTGTGAGTGACCGGATACGGCTGGAAGTATCGAGCGGGACGCGGGGCCACGCTTTAAGGCGAGCTTAATTTGTTCTTATCGTTTCCTTGATTCTGAAGGGTGTGCTTGCTTTCGGGCCCGCGTACCGGTTGAATATCCGCCTTGCGCACACCTCCGAAGGCATTGTTTTGCTGTACCTATTTGACGAGTTTGTCCTCGACACCGACCGGCGGGAATTGCGCCGTGACGGACGTACGATCCCGTTGCAGCCCCAGGTTTTTGACATCCTCGAATATCTGATCCGCTACCGCACCCGGGTGGTGACCAAGGACGATCTGATCGGTGCAATTTGGGGCGGGCGCATCGTCTCGGAGTCAGCGCTCACCACCCGCATCAACGCGGCCCGTACCGGAATAGGCGATTCCGGCGAGGCGCAGCGGCTGATCAAGACTTTGCCGCGCAAAGGCGTCCGCTTTATCGGCACGGTTCGGGAAGCGGCCAGGGAGGTCGAGAACGCGGTCGTACCTCTGAAAACCGAAATCTCCGCTCTGGTGGTCGGCCGGACCCCGTCCTTCGAGACGATCGACCAGATGACGCGGCACGTCCTGTCTGGCAAACGGCAGATGGCTTTTGTCACCGGAGAAGCCGGGATCGGCAAGACGGCCTTCATCGCCAAGGCGCTCGAGCAGCTGACGGAACAGGGCTTCGATCAGCTCTATGGGCGCTGCACCGAACGGTTCGGAACAGACGAAGTCTTTCTTCCACTCATCGATGCGCTGGTGAGCCGTTATCGCGCAAACGGTCCGGAATTGATTTCGGCCGTTCGCGCCCACGCCCCCACCTGGATCCTGCAATTGCCAGGCGTCATCGACGCATCGGAACGCGCGGCTTTCCAGGACGAAGTGTTCGGCGCGACGCGCGAGCGGATGCTGCGCGAATTCTGCGATCTTCTGGAAGCGCTGAGCATCGACCGCCCCTGGGTTCTTGTTCTCGAAGATCTGCACTGGAGCGACTTCGCGACACTCGACGTACTGTCTCGCTTCGCGCGCGGGAACGGCAAAGCACGCGTGCTGGTCCTCTGCTCCTATCGTCCGGCCGACAGTTCCGTCGGCGGGCATCCCATCCCTCGCCTGCACCGCGATCTCGAGATTCACGGATATTGCAGCGAATTGCGCCTCGATCGGTTGTCGCGTCCGGAGGTCGAGCGTTACCTGGCATTGCGCTTCGGCGACGAGCAGCTTGCCTCCGGCCTGTCAAAGCCGGTATTCGAGCGAACGCTGGGACATCCCCTGTTTGTTGCCACGCTGCTCAAACACTTGATCGACCAGGAGTCGATCATCGAAATGGACGACGGATGGCGCTTGTCCTCACAAGCGGCATTTGCGCAAGATCGCATTCCAGACAGCCTCGTGAACATGATCGGCCACGAGCTCGATCGCCTCACCGACAACGAGCGGCGTCTGCTCGACGTCGCCAGCGTTGCCGGCGAAGAATTTTCTGCGGCCCTCGTTGCGGCCGGCCTGAGCGGCGATGCGATCGACGTTGAAAGGGACATCGAAGCGTCGATCCGGAAGGATCAGATCCTCGTTCGTTCGGGGGTTGCCGAGTGGCCCGACGGCACATACTCGGGCTGCTACGCTTTCCGTCACATTCTCTATCAGAACATCATTTACCAGAATCTGCCGCCCGGGCGCCGCGCACAAACGCACAAGCGCCTGGGCAAGAGGCTGGAGGAGGCCTATGCCGGCCGCACCCCTGAAATAGCGCCCGCGCTCGCACTTCACTTTGAGCAGGGTCGCGACTTTCCGAGCGCGTTGCGTTACCTCCGGGAAGCGGCAAAGAACTCGACGAAACGCCTCGGCCATGCGGAGGCCGCAAGCTATCTCACCCGCGCGCTTGGCATACTCGATCGTTTCGATGCTGCCGACAAATTCTCAACCCGCGTCGCTCTTTTGCGGGAGCGAAGCTGGGCTCTTCGTTCGTGCGGCGACCTCGCCGGCTCCATCCGCGATCTGCGAGACATGATTGCCTGCGCCGAACAAGCGGGCGAGATCAAGCAACAGCTCAACGGCCTCACGGCGGTGAGCAGCCTCTGCTTGCGCGTGGATCGCCACGCCTGCCTTGAGGCCGCTGAAGATGTGCTGTCGCGAAGCCAGGCGCTGGCGGACGACACATTCAAGGCTCTGGTCCAGGGCAGCAGCGCGAGCGTCAACCTGTTCCTCAACGGCTGGCGCAAACAGGACGCCACGCTCTGCGACAGGGCGATCGAGCTGAGCGCGAATGCCACGAATTATGGCATCCTGATCAGGCGCAATGGAATATCGGGTATCGTCGATTGCTGGAGGTCGCGGTACCAGGAGTGCCGCCGCGCCGGCACGGAAGGCAAGCGGTTGGCCCGTCTGGCCGGCGACGTCTACACTTTTGTTCTGTTCAACGTTCTTGAGTCGATCGCGCTTATTCATCTGGGCGAGTGGCGCGAATTGCGACTTGAAATCACGGCCGGCCTCGAACTGGCCGTCAGGAACGCGAACGGCCCCAGCAGCGCATTGTGCCGGCTGACGCTTGCGTGGTTGCACGTCGAAGCGATGGACTTTGATGGAGCCCGTGAGCTCTGCGAAAGCGTCGACGATAGTCTGCTGGTCGGAGATCAGTCGACGTACTTCCACAAGCGGGCCGTCCTTGCCAAGGCCTATGTCGGGCTGAACGACCCGTCGGGAGCTCGCAGGCAATTTGATGACATCGAGCGCCGCAGGCATGAAGAAGGCATCGACATCGAATTTACCGCCGCGACGCAGGTGTATCATTGTCTCGGCGAATATTACTTGCAGGTTGACGACTTTACGCAGGCCCAGAGCTGTGCGCGCCAGCTCCACGACTATGTGGCCACGGCTCCGGATCTCAATCACCTGGCCCAGGCCCACGGACTGCTCGCCCGTACTGCGCTTGCCATGGGCAATTCAGCGGAGGCCCAGTTACAGCTGTCTCGCGCGCTGGAGATCGTCGACAGTGCCGACTTCCCGATTGCTTCCTGGCGGGTGTACCGCACGGCCGCCGAGATCTTCGCGAAGTACGGCGACGTCGACAGGGCGGCGACGTATCGCATGCGATTTGTCGAGACCGTCCGAAGGCTCGCGCAAAATTTCGAACCCGCGGATCGGCTGCACAAGAGCTTGCTCGCCATGTTGGCGACGCGAACAGCGCAACTGGAAGCAATGACCTCTCTGCCTTCGCGGCCCGACAGTGCACGCCATTGACCCGATCCGCCTCGACACGCATGGCGGCCAGGTCTGCAATCTGCCGCTCAGTCGGCCGAAATGGCGTTAAACTGTGCGGCAAGTTGCGATGAAAATGGCCAAGCTACTTTGAGCTTCGCACCGCGCGCCAATCCTTGCGAACGCCGGCAAGGTCGGATGCTCAGCATATCATCGGGTTATCCCCGTGGTCGCAAACTCCACCCGGTTGATCCGAGGGTACTGGCGCAAATGCGTGGTAGGCCGGCGTAGCGATCGATCGCTCGCCCTCGAAGCGAGAGCTCGCCCCCACGCCCTGCTCGGTGCGCCGATCGCCGGTGCGGTGCTCACGCGCCTGGAGCGGCGTGCTGAAGATTGCGGTGACGACCAGTCCGGTCAACAGGGCCTTGGACAGGACTGACGCAATGGGATTTTTGAATGGTGTCATCGTGGTGGTTCCTTTCGTTTGGGGGATCTCCCGCGAGGCAAGAGATCCGGTCCACCACCCTTAGACGTGCGTTGTCGCGCGCTTATTCCCAAGTCACAAAGTAGTTTCCGAGGCGCGTACAATCTTCTCGGACACGAGACAGAGCTCTACGCCGGATTCGGTTGCCTGCATCGAACGTGAATAAAAGTTTAGTCAGCCGAGAACCGGACGTGTCCACGCGGCGCGCGGCGAGCTTTTCGAGGCTGTAACGGCGAGACCGAAAACGCACATGGACCCACGGCGCGTATAAGATCATATTACCCAGGCATCACTTTGTTCGAAGAGCAGAGGATTGATCGAATGTACGCCAACATTCTCTTGAGCACGGACGGATCGGACGTTGCGCGAAAAGGCGTTGAGCATGGCATTGCCCTGGCGAAGGCGTTGAACGCCAGGCTGACGATCATCACGGTGACGGAAGCGCTGCCGGTCGACTATGGGAGCGGACACGCCTCGGGATGGATTCCGACGCAGGAGGAGGTTGACAGCTATGACGCAGCCTGCAAAGCCCGTGCAGGCAAAGTGCTCGATGAAGCGCGCGCCATGTCGGAGCAGATCGGCACGCCTGCGGAACTCCTGCACGTTCCGAATGCGCACCCGGCGACAGCGATCATTGCAACAGCAGAGTCGAGAGGCTGCGACTTGATCGTCATGGCCTCTCACGGGCGTCGCGGCCTCAGGAAGCTGTTTCTGGGCAGCCAGACATCCGAGGTCCTGGTGTACGGAAGCGTGCCGGTGCTGGTCGTGCCGAAACCGGCATAGTGCAGGGCTTACCCCACGCCACTCGGCTGTTCTGCTGGGCGAGCCCAACCAAAACAAGGCGCCAATCGACCGCTCTCACGCGGCAGGAGAATTTTATGGTCAGTGAAAAAGGCCCGAACATCAAAAAGAAGCAGAAATGCAAAAATTGCGAGGGCAAAGGCTTGCTCAAGAAGGGCGAGAAGGTGGTGAAGTGCCAGCGCTGCAAGGGCACGGGGGTGCGGTGATGTTGAGTTGATGACCGCTCTATTCCCGGGGGATTGCGATGACAGTGCACTTCCCAGCAATCGATTTTATTTTTGATCAGCCCGGCTGGATCGGGCCGAAGTCACGGCGTCACCGATTCGCCTTAGCGTATTCGTGTTGCGCAACGTGCCGACGCCCTTCAGGCGCCCCGCGCCTAACGCCGAAAGCAAACGCGATCGCGCTGGATCTCCCGTAAAATGGATCCAGAGATCGCCACCGGCGACGGCAATTCGTTCATCGCTGATATAGCGTGCCAGGGCGTTTTCGCTGCCTTTCGGGATTGGACTGCGCATCACGCGAACAGCGACCCTTTGCGGATCAGCGGTCGCTTCGGCACGAAACGGGTTTGCGCGTAGCAGGCGTCGCCACGCGTCAGCGTTGCGAACGATGATTGCGACATGCTTGCCGAACCGCACGTTGAAGGCCGCTTCGAGATTTTCTTCCAACTCGGAAATCGACGCCTTGTCGCTGTCAAACGTCAGATTTCCCGTCGCGCCGATGGTTCTAGGGTCGTGGAGGCCGAGGCCTTGCGCCATGGCACGCAGCTCGGCCATCGCCAATCGCCGGCCGAGCGGGAGAACCACACTGTAAAGCAGGGCCACGTAGGTCGTCATCGTTGGATGGCTCTCGTTCTCGGTCGGCTATCCTGACCAGCTTTATCTTTCACAAGGTCAAATATCTTACGGGGTGCAGTCAAGCACTGTCACTGTAATAGCCCGCACCATGAAGCCACTGGTATTCCGGCCGGCAACATCAAGCTTCGTGCAGTATTCTGGGCGATCCATCACAGAAAGGTCGTGAGCTCATAAGCCAGCACGGCTCCGCCAAGACAGCGCCGCCATGGGTTCACCCCGCGGAAAATCTCGTCGAGGGCCCAAACGATGAGGCCGCCTTTGAACACGATGTCCAGGGCAATAGCGGCAGTGCCCGGCGGCTGCCAGACCCAGCGCAGGACACCGGCCACAATGACGACCCAGAGAACGAGGTTGGGGACCTGGGCGATCGTGATGTCACCGGTTTCGCGATTCCGAAAGAACCATTGCAGGAACCTGGACATGATCGCGCTTGCCTCTCCGATCGTGAAGATACTCGAATATTCCGGTCGCCGCGATTGCGCCGTCCCGATGTCTGCCATCGAGGACCGCATCAGGTCTTTCGCGATTCGGGAGATGACGACGACAGCGCTGGATTGTATGCCATCGACGGGCCGGCCGTGCGTCCCGACGCATTGCTGCTTGTTCGGTGGAGCAGCCACATCGAACAGGGGCGCCGTCGCCGGCGCCCTTCATCGCTTGCCGCTCAATCCCGGCTGCGATGCAGCACGTGCCGTTGCTGCTGCGGCGCGTAGGCCCGCATCGGGTTGATACCGCAGCTCTCGTTGGTGCCGCTCGCGGTGGCGCGGCACTGCTCATAGGTGGAAAACTCGCAATTGCCGGGGTAGCCCGATTGGCGGCCCTGCAGGCAATAAGTGTCCTGCACCTCGGTTGCGGACGCGGCGGTAGAGGATGCCGCGACGGTCAGGGTGGAAACCGCCGCAAGGACGGCGATAGCGAGATGACGATGCATGAGGGAACTCCTGTGTAGCGCTCGCTGGATGCGAGAACTCTCGTGAGCTAACGTTTCAGATCTCGAATACTTTGCAGGTGGAGAGATTAAATCGCTGTTATGTGCCACAGGGGCGGCACGCCCGTGCTCCGCTCCACCACGCACTCCGCACCATCGATAACGTAGGGTGCGTGACGAAAATCCCTGATGGTGGCGGGCTTGTCGCCGACCCAGCACGTACCGAATTTGGTCCAGCCGTCGGCGCGCGACCTTACAGTTCAGCTGGCCAGCCCGATCGCTCGGCTCGACGCAAAGACGACTTTACGATCAGGCGATGGAAGGGCGCGATTCCCGCGATATAGGCCCGCCCTCCCAAATGATTGAAGGTCACGACCGTTGTGGCGACAAGTCGGCGGCACAAAGCGGACTCTTCAACCAAAACGGACAAACGGAAGTCGAGATGGCGATCGTCCTCGCCAAGAATAATCTCATGACGACGCCGATCGTAGACCCGAAAGAAATCGATCCTGTCGGTCGCAACGTCATCGCGCAAGTCAGACGATGTCTTAAGACCAAACCCCGCAACCAAGGTGTCCCTTAGAGCCACCAGCCAGCCAACCCACCGCGCCTGACCCATAAGCATATGGGTGGCGAGGCGCTCGGCGTCGCCCGTCGCATGGCTCGGCAGATCGATGGCGAATGCGTCAGCGAAGCCCGCCTTGGCGTAGAGCGGCTTGAGCACCGAACGTTGCGGTAAATCCACTCGAGCAACGCGCGCCATAGATGTTCCGCCCGGACTGAATGGAAGCGAAGAGGTGGTGGAGACAAATAGCACCCGTGGGGCTCTCCAACAAGCGGCGAGGCCACTAGGCAGGTCGGTGCCCCCTTCCCGCTCAGCGGTCATTGAAACTGAAGCTCAGACCACGCTGCCGGCCACGCGAATAGGTGCCAAGCGAATTACAGTGACAGTGCACTCGATGCCTCCGGCCGCTTTCATGGGCTCGAAGGCTTGTGCATTAAAGTCCACCGGCAATAGCCGGGAGGGTGAATGGCGCTCAACCTTGTTTCGTTCAGGTGCGGCGGAGGGGTCGCTACGTACACTCACCCTCCATCCACCACGCACTCCGCACCATCGATAACGTAGGCTGCGTGACGAAAATCCCTGATGGTGGCGAGCTTGTCGGCGGACCAGTTCAACAGCATGAAATATTTCGCCCGCCCGCTCGGCTCGTTCGGATCGAACACCAGGATCGCGGGACGTCCGTCGACCTGCCCCGTCACCAGGTGCCAGTCGCTGATCTTCGAATAATTGCCGAAATAGCGCGACACCTCGGCCTTGCCGTTCAGCCTGGTGCGGTTGACGAGCTCGAGCCTGACGTCATCGGCGATCATGGCGCGGATCGCGTCGAAGTCGCGGGCATTGAAATGGCCGACATAGGCGTTGAGCCGCGTGCGGTCGGCCTCCGACAGGCCCGGCTGCGGCACATCGTCAGGCTCCCCGGCAAACTCGCGCAGCTGCGTGCGCCCACGATGCAGCGCGGCCTTCACCGCCGGCAGGCTGAAATCCATGATGTCGCAGACCTCGGCAAGCGAGCAGCCGAGCACGTCCATCAGGATCACGCTGGACCGCTGCGCCACCGGCAGCCGCATGAAGGTGCGCAAGCTGGTCGCAGCGATCTGGCGGCTTTCCACATCATCGAGCTGGTCGGCAATCATCTCCACCTCCTCAGCCGAATGCAGCGCCTCCTGCCGGTTGCGGCGACGCAGGAAATCCAGCGCGGTGTTGTGCGCGATGCGGAACAGCCAGCCCTCCGTATTGACGACGGGCGTGACCGATTGCAGCGCTCCCATTGCCTTGATCAGCGCATCCTGCAGCACGTCCTCACCGTCGATGACCGAGCCGACCATGCGCGCGCAGTAGCGATGCAGCTTCGGCCGCAACCGCGCCAGCAGCGCCTCGATATCGATGGTGGCCAGTGGCTCCGGCGCCATTGCTCCTCCGCCTCGCCTCGTCAGGACTCGTCCAGCATACGGTAGTTGCCGACGATCCTCACATCACGAACCAGCGGCGGCTCGGCGCAGCGGTCGCGGATGCCGTCCTGGAACGCCTGAAACGCCCTGAGTTTCGGGATCGGGCTCGAGCCGTCCTCGGCCGCGGCCTCGACCAGATGGATGAAGGTGTCGTCCTCCAGCCGCAGCGTCAGATAGCGCACGCCGTCCGGCCCGGCCGCCTTCAATTCGGCAAATACGGCCGAAACCAGCTCGGCGTTCCTGTCGGCCAGCTCGGGCTTGGCCTTGTACCTGATCAACGTCCTTTTCATCGCGCTCTCCTTGCTCATCTCGCGACCTGGCTCGCCCATCGCGCGCCATCTTTCCATTTCGGCATGACCTTCCCGGAAAACCGGTGCCCCGCTTTCCGGATCAAGCTCGCGTCAATGGCCGCGTCATCCCCAAGGACGTTTGGCGGTCGGCGAAGGATGCGGCCGGGAAAAAATTATTTCCGGGCGCATCCTTTGCCCCTCCGACCTCGTCTAGCCAGCAGAACGCGCCGCGACAGGGTGGCGCAACACACGGAGAGAGGGCGATGCAGACCCCGACCAATCGCGCCGAGAAGAACTGGGTGCTTGGCGTCACCGCGCTGGCATCCTTCATGATGGCGCTGGACGCCATGATCATTACGACGGCATTCGCGACCATCCGCGCCGAATTCGGCAGCCCGGTCGAGACGCTGCAATGGACCGTCAACGCCTTCAACCTGACCTTCGCCGTGCTGCTCCTGACCGGCGCCGCGCTCGGCGACCGCTTCGGTCGCCGCCGCATGTTCGCGACCGGGATCGCCCTGTTCGTCGTTGCGTCGGCGGCCTGTGCGCTCGCAGGCAATGCCACCGCGCTGATCGCCGCCCGCGCGCTACAGGGCGCCGGCGCCGCATTGGTGATGCCGCTGGCGATGGCGATCCTGAGCGGCACGTTCGGCCGCGAGGAACGCGCCCGCGCGCTCGGCATTTTCGCCAGCATCACCGGCTGCGCGCTGATCATCGGCCCGGCCATCGGCGGCTTCATCACCGAACATTTCGGCTGGCGCTGGGTGTTCTGGATCAACCTGCCGATCGGCCTGATCGTGATCACCCTGGTGCTGGCACGCTTGCGCGAAAGCTTCGGACCGGCTGCCGCATTGGACATCCCCGGACTGTCGCTCGTCGCCCTCGCGGCGCTCGCGCTGGTCTGGAGCCTGTTACGCGGCAACGCAGTGGGATGGGCGAGCGCTGAGGTCATGGGCACGCTGATGTCAGGCCTGGTGTTCACAGCCGGCTTCGTGCTCTGGGAATTGCGCGCGGCCGCGCCGATGGTGCCGATGCGGCTGTTTGCATCACGCGCCCTCGCCTCCGGCATGTCCGCAAGCGTCCTGTTCTACGCCGCGATGTATGGCGTCTTGTTCCTGCTGCCGCAGTTCCTGCAGACCGCGCTGGGCTTCGACGCCTTCGGCGCCGGACTTCGCCTGCTGCCCTGGACCGCGACGCTGTTCGTCACCGCCCCGATCGCCGGCGCGGTCGTCAACAGGTTCGGCGAGCGGCCGCTGGTGGTGACGGGATTGCTGATGCAGGCGATCGGCCTTGGCTGGATCGCGGCGATCGTGAGCCCCGCGATTGCCTACTCCGCTCTGGTCGCGCCGCTGGTGCTGGCCGGCGTCGGCGTCTCGATGGCGATGCCAGCGGCGCAGAACGCGATCCTGAGTTCAGTCGCGGTGGCCGAAATGGGCAAGGCGTCCGGCGTCTTCAACATGGGCCGCTTCCTGGGCGGCATGTTCGGCATCGCTGCGCTGGTGGCGAGCTTCTCGGCCAACGGCGGGGCCGACTCGGCCGCGCATTTCGAGAGCGGATTTGCTGCGGCGATGCGCCTCGCCGCAATGCTGTCGTTGGCCGGCGCGATTGCGGGGCTTTCCCTGCCGGCACGGCGACGGACCGCCAGTGCAGTCGCGCCACAGGATGCGTGACGCTGACAGCGGCGGATACCGCACCATTCACTGTTCGTCCCACCCGAACAGTGAAGCCAATTCCAGCGGGATTATCCAGCCAACCTCCCCGCCTATTATCTCCCCATCAAACAGGGAGACCCCACCATGACCACCCAGCACCCACGCACAGCCATCGTCACCGGCAGCTCGAAGGGCATTGGCGCGGCGGTCGCCGAGCGGCTGGCGCGGGACGGCCTCGCCGTCGTCGTCAACTATGCGAGCGGCGCTGCGCCGGCCGAGGCGCTGGTGGCGAAGATCAAGGCCGCCGGCGGAGCGGCGATTGCGGTCAAGGCCGACATCAGCAAGTTGGCCGACGTCCGCGCGCTGTTCGACGCGGCCGAGACGGCGTTCGGCGGCATCGACGTGCTCGTCAACAATGCCGGGATCATGAAGGTCGCCCCATTGGCCCAGACCACCGACGAGGTGTGGGACCAGACGATCGCGATCAACCTCACCGGCACCTTCTATGCGCTGCGTGAAGCGGCGAAGCGGCTGCGCGAGGGCGGCCGGATCGTCAATTTCTCGACCAGCGTGGTCGGGCTTTATCAGCCGACCTATGCGGCTTACGCCGCGACCAAGGCCGGCATCGAGGCGATCACCCACATCCTCTCGAAGGAGCTGGGCGTGAGGCGGATCACGGTCAACGCGATCGCGCCGGGCCCAGTCAACACCGAGCTGTTCCACAACGCCAACCAGCACGACATCTCGCCGATCATCGACCGGACGCCGCTCCATCGACTCGGCGAACCCGACGACATCGCGCGCGCGATCTCGTTCCTGGTCGGGCCCGACGGCGGCTGGATCAACGGCCAGATCCTGCGCGCCAATGGCGGCATCATCTGAAGCCGCATCGTCTGGAGATCATGACCATGAGCGATGCGATCACGGGCGGGGCCCCACGGCACAGCCCCGCGTCCCTGCTGTTGCCTGGCTTGCGAAATTTCTACGAGATCGCCAATCCCGTTTCCTATGCGTTTCTGCGCGTTGCCTTCGGATTGATCCTGTTCACGCACGGCTTGCCGAAATTGCTCGGCGAGTCCCACGGCGCCATGGCCAATCCGTTCGCGAGCTCCATCAATTTCATCACCAATTCATTGCATTTTCCGGCCCCGGTGGCGTTCGGCTATTTCGTGATGCTGCTGGAAACCATCGGGGCCATCATGCTCGCCGCAGGGCTGTTCACCCGCCTCGTCGCGCCGATGGTCGCCGTGCAGATGGCGATGATCTGCCTGATCCATTATCCCAAATGGGCCTGGATCGATCGCGGCATGGAGTACCCGTTCCTGATGGGCCTCGTTGCCCTGCACATGTCGTTTCGGGGCGGCGGGCGATTTTCGGCGGACGGCTTGATTGGACGGGAGCTTTGAAGGCGCGCCGGGCGGCCCTGCCCGCTCCGGCCGCGCGAGGTCTTCACACCGCCGCCGTTCAATCCCCCCGCACACAACGCCACAGCAGATCGGCGATCTCGGCGCGGCGCTGCGCCCTCGCCTTTGACGAGGACATGTCGAAGGCGAATTGCGCCTCGAACGTGTGACGGTTGGCGACCGCGAAGAAGCTCAGCGCATTCAGCGTCATATGCAGTTCGACCGGATCGATGCCGGGCCGGATCGCGCCGCAGGCCGCGCCGCGCTCCAGCACCTTGGCAATCTGGCTGATGCTCGGCTGCGTCATCTCCTTGAGCCTGCGGCTGATGGCCATGTGCCGTCCGCGATGGATGTTCTCGATGCTGACGAGGCGGACGAATTGCGGATGGGCCTGGTGGAAATCGAAGGTGAATTCGGCAAGCCGGCGGATCGCGGCCTCCGGCTCCAGCGCCTCGAGATGAAGATCCTCCTCGGCGGCGCGCATCTCCGCATAGGCCATCTCCAGCACCGCGGTGAACAGCTCTTCCTTGGAGTTGAAGTAGTAAAAGATCAGCCGCTTGGTGATGTTGGCGCGGGCGGCGATGGCGTCGGTGTTGCCGCCGGACAAGCCGTTCTCGGCGAACTCCTCGAAGGCGATGTCGAGGATCTCCTGCCGCGTCCGCTCGCGGTCGCGCCGCTTGATCGGCACCGGCTTCGCCGCCCGCAGGGGCTGCTTCGTCACACCTGGCATCTGGCCCTTCGGTCCTTCACGGCGGCCGGTCGCGGCATCGCCCTCCCTCCATAGCGCAATCGCGGGCCCTTGACATCAATTATCCCATTGGGTAATTAGTAATTAACCTATAGATTAATTAAGAGAGAGGAGACACATGCGCCTGATCGGCCACCGCCGCGCCAGCTCCCGACCACTGCGACTGCCGGGATTGCCTGTGCAGGCGAGCAGGCCATGATCGCGCTCGGCCTCGCCCATCTCACAGCGTTGGAGCTTGCGCCCACGGCGCTGGTTGCCGAGGCGGCGCGAGCCGGGTTTGCAGCCGTCGCGCTACGCTTCATCCCGGCAACCAGCGACGGGCCGGCCTATCCGACGCAGGTCGGCACCGAGGCCCACCGAGCGCTGAAGCGCGTGCTTGACGGCGAGGGCGTGCGGGTCAGCGACATCGAGCTGGTCCAGCTCAAGCCCGCCATCGACATCTCCTCGCTCGCAGGCTGTCTCGAAGCCGGCGCCGATCTCGGCGCCACCGCGATCATCGCTTCGGGCGACGATCCGGATCGGTCCCGGCTCACCGCGCGTTTCGCCGAGCTCTGCCAACTCGCCGCGTCGTTCGGACTGCGCGTCGACCTCGAATTCATGCGCTGGCGCGCGATCGGCAATTTGGCGCAGGCCGCGGCGGTCATCCGCGACGCAGGCCAGACCAACGGCTCCATCCTGGTCGACGCGTTGCACCTGGCGCGCTCCGGCGGCCGGGCCGGCGACCTGATCCCGCTTCCCGATCATTGGCTTCGCGCCGCGCAACTCTGTGATGCCGTCGCCGAAGCGCCAGCAACGGACGCGGCCATCATTGCCGAGGCGCGCGCGGGACGGCTGCCGCCCGGCGACGGCGCTCTGCCCCTCGGCGCACTGCTGGAGGCCCTGCCCGCTGACACCGCCCTCAGCGTCGAGATGCCGTTGCCGGCGCTCGACGCGAGAGAGCGGATCGCCACGGCGTTCAACGCGACCAGGAACTTGCTCGAAGGCCAGGCCCGCGGCGCCAGACGCCGCGACTGCCACGGCTGGGCCTAAACCCAACGGAATGCACGAGATGACAAAAATCAGGATTGGCGTGATCGGCGCAGGATTGATCGGGCGCAAGCATCTGCGCAAGCTGGCCGAGCACGGCGACTACGAGCTCGCCGGCATCGCCGACGTCAACGCCGAGCAGGTCGCGGCCGAGCAGCCCGGCGCACGCGTCTTCGCGGATTACCGGAGGCTGCTCGACGAGGCGCGGCCCGAGGCCGTGATCATCGCATCGCCCAATCAGCTCCACGCCGAGAACGGCATCGCATGCGCGCGGGCCGGCATCCATATCCTGATCGAAAAGCCGGTCACCGATACGCTCGAGACCGCCGCCGGCCTGATCGCGGAGGTCCGCAAGGCGGGCATCCGGTCGCTGGTCGGGCATCACCGCCGCCATCATAGGCAGGTGAAGGCGCTCAAGGCGCTGCTTGGCGAGGGCCGCATCGGCGATGTCGTCGGCGTTTCGGCGATCTGGGCCACGCACAAGCCGGCCGACTATTTCAAGGCGGCGCCCTGGCGGTCGCAGGCCGGTGGCGGGCCGATCCTGATCAATCTGATCCACGAGATCGACTTCCTGCGCTTTGCGGTCGGCGAGATCGTCGCCGTGGAGGCCATCGCCGCGAACCGGCAGCGCGGCTTCGCGGTCGAGGATACCGCCGCCGCGCTGCTCGAGTTCGAGAACGGCGCGCTCGGCACGTTCTTCCTCAGCGACTGCGCGGTGACGCCCTGGACGATGGAACAGGGTCTCGGCGAGGCGCCGGAGTTTCCGTTCAGCGGCCAGAGCAGCTACCGCCTGATGGGCCGCCGCGGCGCGATCGAATTTCCAAGTCTCGATCAATGGACGCAGGAAGGCGGCGCGCAGGACTGGAACAGGCCGATCCAGGCGCAGGCCAATCATGCGGCGTCGATCGATCCTTACGTCGCCCAGCTCGATCATTTCCGCGACGTGGTCCGGGGTGTGACGCCGTCGCTGCAACCGGTCGAGGACGGCGCGCGAAGCCTGCTGGTGACGCTCGCGATCGCAGAGGCCGCGACGGCGCGACGGCGCATCGACCTGCGCGAGCGCTACGCGGCGCTCGGGCAAGGTGAGCAGGCAACGACCTAGAGCACGGCTTTCACCGCCGTCGGACAGACGCGAACGGGCCAAGCCACGCCAAGGGGGCGGCCCGGCCACGCCAAGAGAGCGGCCCGGAGGGAGGAGCGAGGTGAACTACAAGTTCGATTTCGGACCCGTGATCGAGGGCCTGCCGGAGCTGCTCTGGGGCTGTGCCGGCACGCTCGGCCTGGCGCTGTCGGGCATGGTGCTGGCGCTGATCATCGGGATCGGCGGCGTGCTGCTGCGCGATTCCCGGCTCGCGCCGCTGCGCTGGCTCGTCATCGCGTTCGTCGAGACGATCCGCAACACGCCATTTCTCGGCCAGATCTACTTCGTCTTCTTCGCGTTGCCGATGGTGGGCATCCGCCTCGATCCCACGCTGACCGCGATCATCGCGCTCGGCGTCAACGGCGGCGCCTATGCGATCGAGATTATCCGCGGCGGCGTGCAGTCGATCAACAAGGGGCAGGTCGAGGCCGGACTGGCGCTCGGCCTGAGCCGGACCCTGATCTTCCGCCTGATCGTGCTGAAGCCGGCGCTGCGCGCGATTTTCCCGTCGCTGACCAGCCAGTTCATCATGCTGACGCTGACGACGAGCATCGCATCGGCGATCTCGGCCTATGAGCTGACCTCGGTCGGACAGGCGATCGAGACCAATACGTTCCGCAGCTTCGAGGTCTATGGCGTCGTCACGCTGCTCTATCTCGCGATGTCGTGGATGCTGATGCAGATGTTCGCGCGGATCAACGCGCGCTTCCTGCTCTATCCCGTGAAGTGAGGACGGCGCATGGACAAGAACCAGTTCCTGTTCCTGCTCGGCGGCCTGAAATGGACGCTGGCGCTGTCCGCGATCGGCTTCGCGCTCGGCTCGGTCGCCGGCCTCGGCGTCGCGCTGGCGCGCACCTCGGGCCGGCGCTGGCTCGAACGCGGCGCGGCCGCCTACATCGCGCTGTTCCAGGGCACGCCGCTGCTGATGCAGCTGTTCGTCGTCTATTACGGCCTCGCGCTCGCCGGGCTGAAGCTCGATCCCTGGGTCTCCGTCTCGATCGGCTTCACCCTGCATGCCGGCGCCTTCCTCGGCGAAATCTGGCGCGGCTCGATCGAAGCCGTGCCGCGCGGCCAGGTCGAGGCCGCCAAGGCGCTCAGCCTCGGCTATCTCGACCGGATGAAGGATGTCGTGCTGCCGCAGGCGATCCGCATCTCGCTGCCCGCGACGATCGGGTTCCTGGTGCAGCTGATCAAAGGCACCTCGCTTGCCGCCATCATCGGCTTCACCGAGCTGATGCGCGCCGGGACCATCGTGTCCAACCAGAACTTCAAGCCGCTGCTCGTGCTCGGCCTGGTCTGCGCGCTCTATTTCGCGCTGTGCTGGCCGCTTTCGCTCTATGGCGCCTGGCTGGAGCGGCGGCTCGTCACCGCCGCACGATGATGAATTCAACACAGAGGAGGGAATGATGACCAAAAAGACAATCCGGTTCAATCGCCGCCACATGCTGGCGCTCGGCGCCGGCGCGATCGCCTCGCCGTTCGTGCTGTCGCGCGCCGCCTACGCGGTGACGCCTTCGGAGATCAAGGCGCGCGGCAAGGTGTCGATCGGGATCCAGGGCGACAATCCGCCCTGGGGGTTCGTCAATTCCACGGGCAAGCAGGAGGGCCTCGATGCCGATCTCTCCGAGCTGTTTGCAAAAGAGCTCGGCGTAGCCGCCGAATTCACGCCGCTGGCCGTCGCCAATCGCATCCCGGCACTGACGTCGGGACGCGTCGACATCCTGTTCGCGACCATGGCGATGCTGCCGGAGCGCGCCAAGGCGGTGCAATTCTCAAAGCCCTATGGTGCCAACATCATCACCTTCATCGCGCCGAAGGAGATGGAGATCAAATCGCCGGCCGACATGGGCAAATATGTCATCGGTGTCGCGCGCGGCAGTGTGCAGGACACCGACGTGACCAAGGCGGCGCCTCCCGGCACCACCATCCGCCGCTTCGACGGCGATGCGCCGACCATGCAGGCGCTGCTGTCCGGGCAGGTGCAGGCGGTGGGCGGCAACATCTTCTACGTTCCGCGCCTCAACGAATCCAAACCCGGCACTTACGAGAACAAGCTCGAATTCACCAAACTCTATAACGGCGCCTGCACGCGGCTCGGCGAGAAGGAGATCAACGCCTTCGTCAACGGCTTCATCGACAAGATCATCGCCAGCGGCGAATGGGCCAGGATCTATCCGAAGTGGATGAACAACCCGCTGCCGGCTTTCCCCGACAGCATTCCCGGCATCCCCTTCACCGTCAGCTGAGGGAGAGTGCCATGTCGGTCACAGCCATGTCGGTCGCAGCCACGGCGGACACGATGATCGCGATGCGCGGTGTCAACAAATGGTACGGCACCTACCAGGTGCTCACCGACATCAACCTGGCGGTCCGTGCGAGCGAGAAGATCGTCCTGTGCGGGCCGTCCGGATCGGGCAAATCCACCCTGATCCGCTGCATCAATGCGCTGGAGAACTACCAGAAGGGCGAGATCGTCGTCGACGGCGTCCATCTCGGCAGCCAAGGCAAGGCCATCGACGCGGTGCGCCGCGAGGTCGGCATGGTGTTCCAGCAATTCAACCTGTTCCCGCACATGACGGTGCTGGAGAACTGCACGCTGGCGCCGATCCGCTCTCGCGGCATTCCGCGCCCGGCGGCCGAAGAGACCGCGCGGCGGCTGCTCGACCGTGTCAAAATCCTCAACCAGGCGGACAAATACCCGGCGCAATTGTCCGGCGGTCAGCAGCAGCGCGCGGCGATCGCGCGGGCGCTGTGCATGGAGCCCAAGGTGATGCTGTTCGACGAGCCGACCTCGGCGCTCGACCCGGAAATGGTCAAGGAGGTGCTCGACACCATGATCGGGCTTGCGACCGACGGCATGACCATGATCTGCGTCACCCATGAAATGGGCTTCGCCCGGCAGGTCGCCGACCGCGTGATCTTCATGGCGGAGGGACGGATCGTCGAGGAGGCGGAGCCGGAACTCTTCTTCAGGGCCCCGCAGCACGAGCGCACCAAAAAATTCCTCGGCGAAATTCTGCCGCATCATTGAAGCCGTGCCGGCGCGGCGCGACGGCGGTCCGGTGTCCACCCTTGCCGGACGCCTCACGCCTCCACCCGATACAGCCTCCACCGCTCCGGCACACCCTTGAGCTGGTGCATGCCGTGATCCCTGAAGCTGATGGTTGATTGTGCCTTCAGCAAATCCTTGACCGCGCTCGAGACCAAGACTTCGCCGGCCCGCGCTTTCGCGGCGACGCGGGTGCCGATGTGGAAGGCGAGACCGACCATTTCGTCGCCGCTGATCGTATACTCGCCCGCATGCAGGCCGACCCTGATCTCTAGCCCCAGCGTGCGCACCGCCTTCTGGATCGCGGTCGCGCAACTGATCCCGGCCGCCGGCGCCTTGAACGTCGCCAGCACGCCGTCGCCCGTCGTCACGACTTCCTTTCCGCGCGAGCTCTTCAGCTCCTTGCGGACGGCTGCGTAATAATGGCCCATCACCTTGGTCCAGCGCGCATCGCCGAGCTTCGCCGCCTTGGCGGTGGAGCCGACGATATCGACGATCAGGATGGTGGCGAGCGCCCGCTTGAGATCGGTGCCGCGCTCGGCGGGGCGGCGCCGGAGCGCGATAGCTCCGACCAGCGGCTCATAGCGATGGCTACGGCGCCGCGCGATCGCGGCCTTTGCGTAATCCTGGGCACGCTGCGCCGTGCCGCACCGAACTGTCTTCTCCTGCGGCGAGCGCGTCCAGTAGACCTTGCGCCCGGCGCCGGTGCCTTGGACCTCGACGCCGCCCCACTTCAGGAAAACCGCCGAGCCGACGCGCCTGACACACCACGCCTTCGACGTGTATCCCGATACGTTCGACTGATGGACTCCGATGCGAAGGAATTTTGGCATGAACGCGCGGCCAGTCGAAGGAACGTGGGCGGACCTCGGACCAACGTATTCGCACATGCCTGCATTGGCAACAGGGCTCCTCGCACCCTATGCTCCCCTGCGAGCCTCCTGCTTGCCGATCGAGCAGCGCCACGCCGCGAGACGTTCGGCTGGATGCTGCGCCATCCATTCGGCGAGCTGCGGCGCTCCCATCAGACAGGACTGCATCGTCACGTCAGCGAAATCCGAGGTCGTGACGATCTGCTCGTGGCAATCTGTCGGCGACGAGAGGCTGCAGAGCACGGCAATGATCTTGATCATGTCACGAGAGCTCCTTCGACGTACTCGGGCTCTGCGTCGCCGCCCGAGGGGTCGACCGCGGCTCGACGGGCCGCTCGCCGTCGGGATCTGCCCGCGGAAACACGGCGTCATAGTTAGCGCGCGCTTCGCGGATCAGCCGCGCACGCTCGCGCTCAGCTCTTGTGACCAGTCGAACAACTTCGCCCATATCGGCTCCACGGGGTGGCAAGAGAGGAAACTGACCAGACGGCCCTGATTGGGCGACCGGCTCACCGCGCAACCCGCAATCACGGGTACGATTCGTATCGCGTGCCGGCCGAACGCGCCGATGACCTCGCCGCATCGACGCTTGATGCCTTTTCGGCGCGCCGCTGATAGTCATTGGCCAGCATCTCGAGACGGGTCGCGACCACGATGTCCGTCATGGTCCGGGCCGCGCGCAGCAGGCTCTGCGCCGTCTCGAGATATTCCTTTCCTCGTCGTGACATCTGCATGGTCATAGGCGCCTCGCGCGGTTTTCTGAAAACATGTCGACAACCGACGGAAATCGACCGAACCAGTCGCGCTCACCCTGCCGGCGCGTCGCCAAACGTTCGACGCACTTTTTCGAGCAAAGGGGCTTTCGCCAAGAGTAGTAGCGGACCAGGCCAAACTTGCCGTCGCACGCGGCACAGCGAGCGGTTCGACTTCCAGAAACTTGGGAACAGTTTGGCATTGTCGTCTCCTCTTGTGGTCGCGTCCGATGTGTCGATCACCTTTTCTGTTGCATCGAGGCAGCCGCACCGACTGTCCTCGACCAAATCTTGCGGCACCAATCGCAACGCCGCCAGTGAAGCCAACCTAGGCGTCCTGCGCGAACATATCTTTCAACAACGCGTCCGATATTGCCCATAAGCACGACTTCCGTCGCGCGCAGGGGACGTACCCCCGACAACTGCGCGTTTGCGCGATCGCCCGATTCCGGAACTGGGTCGACGTCACGGCGACGCACGCATGCACCGTCAATCACAGCGCGTCGAGGCCATGACGAGCGGAGATGGCGACCGTCGTTCGGAGATGCCGGGGTGTGCAGGACGATGGCAAGCTGGCGTTGCCGATGAGGAGCTGGATTTCTCCGCCATGCCGCGCAATCGGCGGCGCGCGGGTCATCGGCAATCTTGCGTCAGCGAGATTTCAACCGGACGGCTGCGGCGAGCATCACGCCTCAGCCGTGAAACGCAAACAGCTCGATCGGATCGCTGAAGCCGCGCACCTCGTATTTGCCGACATGCTCGAGCTCGAACTCCCGCTCGACCAGCTCGGCGAAGGCGCGCGAGAGCAGCACCGGTCGTCCCAGCTGCTTGGTCAGGGCTTCGAGACGGGAGGCCATGTTGACGGCGGGACCGATGACGGTGAAGTCGAGCCGGCTGGACGATCCGATATTGCCGTACATGACGTCGCCGACGTGGACGCCGATGCCGTAATTCAGCGGCGCGCGGCCGGTCCCGTTGTTCCGTTCGTTCAGCGCGGCCATAGCCTGCCGGGCTTCAGTCACGGCGCGCAACAGGTTTGCGCAGGCGCCGGGCCCGCTGAGCGGGAAAATGGCGAGCAGGCCGTCGCCGATGAATTTCAGGATTTCGCCGCCGTGCCGCGCGATCGGCTCCGACATCGCGTCGAAATAGTCGTTGAGGAGATCGATGACGTCGTCGCGCGGCCAGTTGTCCGAGATCTTCGTGAAGTCACGGAGGTCGCAGATCATGATCGCGGCACGCACCGTCGTGCCGGTGCCGCGCCGCGTGGCCCCGGCCAGGATGAGCTCGCCGGCATGGGAGCCGACATAGGTCTCGAGCAGCGTTCGCGCCAGGCGGTTCTTGACGCGGATCTCGCTGACCAGCGCCAGCACCGGCAGCACGTTCTTGAGCGCAACCAGATGCGCGTCGTCGAAGCCGCCGGGGCGATCGGTCGCGAAGGTGACGAGATGGCGCTTGCCGAGTGTGTGGTGGAGCGGCCAGGCGACGTAGTCGGTCAGACCTTTCGCGCGCATCTCGTCATAGACCGCGTGCCTGCGGCCGAGCGACGGATCGCCTTCGAGGTTCTCGCGGAGTTCGCTCGCACCGTCCAGCATTTCGCTGACAGGGCTGCCGATGAACTCGGATCGCTCGAGCACATCGAAGTCGACCCGCGAGATCTTCGCCTCGCGCATGCCATCCAACCACATGAAGGCGGCGCCGAGCCATTGCGGATGCTGGATCCGGACGTGCATCGTCGACCGCTTGAGCGGAATGCCCGCCTGCTGGAGGCGGATGCACATCTCGGCAAAGATGTTGTCGACGAAGCGCTCGCCGCTCGTGCCGTTGGTCAGCCAGTCGACGACGCCGTCGGATAGCGTGGTGGGGCGATTTTGGTCTGGCGCGGTCATATCCTGCCCGTTCATATCGTGGCTTGCGCGGCGGTCCGCATGATCACGGCAGATATCGTGTTCCGGCGCCGCGGCGTCAACCTAGCCATGTGCATGGATTGTGCGCATCCGCCGGGCGATTGCCATCTAGCCGACGAGCTGAATCGAGCCCAGTACCGCCAGCCCTGAGACGAGTCCCAATCTGGACGCCTGGGTCTGCTCGACCTTCAGCGTGCTGCCGTCGGGGATGACAATATCCTCGCCATTGAGACGAATGCTGCAATCGCCGGAAACCGCGTAAACCAGGTGCGTGCCGGCGGACAAGGGCCGCTCGCCGGGTTCCCTGAGTGCCAGCAGCTCGATCTCCGCCGCGCCGCGCCGGGCCATCAGGTTGACGACCTCGACGGGACCCGCCTCGAGCGCGGTCACGACCTCCATCTCGCCGGTGAAGCGCACCGCCGTAAAAGGTTCGCGCTCGTCGAAGTCCTGGCTGGGCGACTTCAGCACCAGCCCGCGCCCACCGACGACCATTTGCAGGCGGTCGATGCCGGGCATGTAGGAGAAGGGCCCGGGCGCCACGATCGGCGTCGAGGCAAAGCGCCAGAGCAGGCTGTCCCAATCCTTCGCCGGCGCGTCGGCGCGATGGGCATCCGCGATATCGGTGAAGATGCCGCCACCGTTCTTCCAGGGCGAGCGGGTGTAGTCTTCGGACTTCAGCAGCGTGGTTTTCATGTCTTGAATTTATCCGGGAAGGCATGTGGCCGAGATCGTCCGCGCATCATGCGCGGGTTGGGCCGGCTTTGCCAACCGGTTTCACCGGCGATGAACTGCCGTCACGCTTTGGCGTCGAGGTTCAGCCTGGTGCTCAGCTCGTTGACGAGCGAATCCACGAACTGGTTCTGATAGGCCGAGATGCCGTTGAAATAGACCGGGCCGCCGGACTGCACCAGCAGGCCGCCGCCGGACATTTCGGCATCCTTGGCACCGCTCTCGGATTGGGTATCGAGCTTGCCCATGGCGTCGTTGAGCTGCGCGGCGGTCTTGTCGTCCATCTCGCCATTGGCCTGAAGCGTGGCGAGCAAGGCCTGGTAGGCACTGCCGAGATCGGCTCCCGTCCCCGTCTCGGCCGTCGCCGAGAAGCTGCCGTTGGTCTTGCCGCTGTAGCTCTTGTAGGTCAGCGTCTCCGTGGTGGTGCCGTCACTGTTGGTTCGATTGTCGAGCAACAGTTCGAACGCGTTGCCATAGGCGCCCGTCGTCAGCATGTTCGGATCGTTCGGATTCCTGTTCTTGCTCGCGCCTGTCTTGTCGGAGCCTGCGGTCCAGTTCGGCGGGACGGTGTAGCTGACGTTGGTCACGACGCGCATTCCTGTGTGCATTCCAAAGCGCGGAGAATGTTCAGCAAGATATGTGCCAGCGACAGCGCCGTTGATTCCTACCGGCTTTCCTTGCCGTAGCGCGTGGAATTCGCACGACGCTGCAAAAATTGCCCGGCAGTTTCATCCCGTCGCGCGATTGTGCGGAGCTTGCGCCTGAGTTCGTAGCCCGGATGAAGCGCAACGCAGTGCCGGGGCAACTCGCGCGATGAGGCTGTGCTCCCGGATGACGCTTCGCTTCATCAGGCTGCGCGCCCTCCACTCTTTGTCGGGAGCATTGTTGGCCGTCAGCCTTCATGGCCGCACCAAAAGCCTTGCTGTCGAACTTGCCGATCTTCTCGGTGACGGATTTGACGAGATTTGGGGGGACGGATCGCTTCCCCTTGCCCCCGCCGGCGGCAATTTAGGTCAGAAATCTACCCCTTTTGGGTACCTTGCACGAAGCTTGAAGCGCCGCATAATACAGACACTTATCCAAAGGTAATCCGCTCGCGCTTCGGCCAGGCAATTGCGTAACGCGCTCCTCTCAGTGGGAGAATTGCAATGCCCGTGTTGGACTTGCCGTACTGGTTGATCATTGCAGGCTCCGCGTTGGTATTGGGCGGGCTCATTGGCTTAGGGGTCAGCCGCAACAGGCGGGTTGAGAGCGATCCCATTCTGCTCCCGGGCGATTTGACGGCATGGAAAGCCGAGGGATCAGAGACCTCGGACCTTGCGGCTATCCGGGATTCGCACAACTGACGGCTTGTGCCCGTGGCCCATTCTGCGGAGCAAACTCTGGAGAGAGACATGACCCTGCACTTTACGCGCGTCGAGACTCCGGTGCATGAACTTGAAATCTGGATGGCGTGCAGCGGCGGATTTTCGTTCGTGATCAGTAACGAAAGCCGCACCGGTCCTGGCCTTCACGGAAAGCCCGGCCTGGTTGCCTCATGGCGACCGGTCGAAGAAAACAAGTCCGCGATCAAGCTTGGCGGCTCCCCCTTCAGTACCTTCGCCGAAGCCGAGAAGGCCTGCGAAGCCGTATTGGAAGCACTTGAGCAGATGAGCGAATCGCAAACTCCGACGACGTCCTCGCCGCAATGAAGAGAGACTCTGCTCGCCGGGGCATCGAATTCCGCGCCGCCGGATTGTGCTGGCGTCTTACATTCCGCTCAGGCCGCTATCCACCGCGAGCGACTGTGCGGTGACGTAGACGCTCTCATCCGACAGAAAGAACAGCACGGCATAGGCGATCTCCCAGGCGGTGGCCTGCCGGCCGAAGGGGACGTGGCCCTTGCCGCGGCTGGGGCGGCCGGCGCCGGCTTCGCGGCCGTTGGGGGTGTCGACGAGGCCGGGATAGACGAGATTGGCGCGGATGCCGCGGCGTGATCCGAGATGGGCGATGTTGCGCATCAGGCCGCCGAGCGCGGCTTTCGACGAGTCATACACCGCCATCTGCGATCCCGCTTTCAGCGCGGCGATCGAGGAGATGAAGACGATGGCGCCGCCATTGTCCAATTTCGGCATCGCGGCGCGGCAGCACAGCATGGGACCGCGGACGTTGACGTCGTAGATCCTGTTCCATTCCTCGGGGCTGACGGCATCGAGGCCGGTCTTGCCGAAGGTGCCGATGTTCAGCACCATGCCGTCAAGGCCGCCCATCGCGCGATGCGCCTCCTCGATCATGCGCTGGACGTCAGGCTCCGACGTGACGTCGGCAGTGATGGCAAAACCCTCGCCGCCTTCGTCGGTGATGTGCTTGACGGTCTGCTGTGCGGACGTCCGGTTGAGATCTGCCACCGCGACCTTCGCGCCCTCGCGTGCGCACAAAATGCTCATGGCGCGGCCGTTGCCGATCGGATCGGTGGCAGCGTCGAACACGCGCTGGCCGCCGCCGACGATCAGGATACGACGTCCCTTCAGGCGTCCCCTGCCCGGCGCTTCGCCCAATGACTCCGCGCTTGGTGGACGGACGTAACGCTCCGGTTTGCTATCGATTTCCGCCATCTCAGCCGCCCTACTTCTTGCCGCCGTCATAGACCTTCATGCCGGCCGCGGGATCGAGATCGGTTTCGGTTGCCTCGGTCAGGCGCGCCATCATCATATAGAAGCCGAGCGCGACGATGGCTTCGACGATCTCCTGATCGCTGAAGTGTTTTCGCGCGGCAGCGAAGGTCGCCTCGGGCACGCGAACATTCTCGACCACCTCGCGGCCGAACTTCAGCAACGCGCGCTCAGCATCGCTGAAGCTGGCGGCATCGTAGTCAGCCCGCTCCACCGCATCGATCTGTCCTTGCGTGCAGCTGACCCCGATCGCGATCGGCACGTGCTGGCGCCATTCATAGGCGCCGCCCTCGAGCTGGGCGGCCTGCAAGATCAAAAGCTCGCGGTTGACGGCTGAGAGCTTCTGCTTGTGCAGGATCGAATTGCCGAGCCGCATCGCCGGGATCATGTTGGCCTCGGCATGGGCCATCATGCGGAAGATGTTGAGCTTGACCGGCATGCGGTCGAACGAGGCGCGGATATCGCCGCTCGTCGTCTCCGGATCAATCAGGGGCAGCCTTGCCACGCGTTTCTCCCTTGGGTTTTCGTTTCTTGTTGTCTTCGCCATTGCCTGCCGCGATCAGCGACAGGAAAAAGGCGAGATAGCGGTCGATCGCCTCGATCACCTTCGGCCGCGGCGAAGGTGCCGCGCCCATCACGTAATGCTCGAGGCGGATGTAGATCAGGCCGGCCGCGAACAGCCGCGCGGCCTCGCGCGGATCGGGTGTCGAGACCAGGCCGGCGAGCGCAAAACCGCGAAAGTAATCCGTCATCATGCTCTGCTCGCGCGCATAAAAATGGTCGGCGAATTTGGCGCGGATGCCGGGCACGCGGTTACGTTCGGCGGTGATTACTTTCTGGAATTGGTGCTCGCGCGGGTCGGACCATTGCTCGACGAGATCAAGCGCGAACTGACGGCAGAACGCGGCCGGCTGGCGCGCCAGCTGCTTGTAGCGCGGCTCTTCCAACCGGCTCGCCGAACTGGCGGGGCCGTGCTCGGCCACGATCGCTTCTAGGATCGCGGCCTTGCCGGAGAAATGGTTGTAGAGGCTGCTCTCGCGGATGCCGACGCGGCGCGCAAGCTCGCGCATCGAGGCGCCGCCATAGCCGCTCTGCGCGAACAGATTGAGCGCTTCGCTGAGGATGCGCTCGCGGGTCGTGGGCGCAGCCGCTTCCGCCGCGCTGGAGGTGTGGACAGCCATGTGGCTTGACTAACGAACGAACGTTCGCTAGTCAACCGTACGAACGATCGTTCGTTTCGCCAGTCTGGCGGCAGCGGTCGCGGCCCGCAAGTCCGCTTCGGGCGCTGTTCTCGCGTTTCAACTCCGCTCCAATGAGAGGCGGAGAGCAATTTTGGGGAGACGACCTCATGGCGCGCTTTGCCCGCCTTCGCCTTCGTGCGGCCTGCATCCTGTTGCCGCTGCTCGCAGCCAGTGCCGTTCAGGCCCAAAGCGCGAAATACGATCCCGGCGCCGACGACAAGACCATCAAGATCGGCACCACCGCGCCGCTGAGCGGGCCAGTGTCCGCCTTCGCGCAGATCGCCAAATCGGCGGAGGCCTATTTCCGCAAGGTGAACGACGACGGCGGCGTCAACGGCCGGCGCATCCAGATGATCATCGCCGATGATGCCTACAGCCCGCCCAAGACGGTGGAGCAGACGCGGCGGCTGGTCGAGAGCGAGGAGGTGCTGCTGATCTTCGGCGGCGTCGGCACGCCGACCAACAGCGCCGTGCACAAATATCTCAACGACCGCAAGGTGCCGCAGCTCTTCCTCGGCTCTGGCGCCGCGAAGTGGGACGATCCCAAGAACTTTCCGTGGACCGTTGGCTGGCAGCCGACCTATCGCGACGAGGCGATCACCTACGCGAAGTACATCAAGGCGAGCCACGCCAATGCGAAGATCGGCGTGCTCTACCAGAACGACGACCTCGGCAAGGACTATCTGAAGGCGTTGGAGGAAGGGCTCGGCAGCGGCGAGGCGATCGTTGCGCGCGCGGCTTACGAGACCTCGGCGCCGACGGTCGATACGCAAATCCTGCAGCTCAAGACCGCAGGCGCAGAAATCGTGCTGGTGGCGGCAACGCCAAAATTCGCGGCGCAGGCGATCCGCAAGATCGGCGAGATCGGGTGGAAGCCTGTCACCATCATCTCCAATGTCTCGGCCTCGATCAGCGGCGTGCTGGAGCCGGCCGGCAAGGACAATTCCACCGGCGTCATCTCCAGCCAGTATTTGAAGGACGCGACCGACCCGGCCTCGAGGGACGACGCCGGCTATAAGGAATGGCTGGCGTTCATGGACAAGTACCTGCCGGACGCCAACAAGAGCGACTGGCTCAATGTCTACGGCTACACCATCGCGCAGACGCTGGTGACGGTGCTGAAGGCGTCCGGAAACGACCTCACCCGTGCCAATGTGCTGAAGCAGGCCACGACGCTCAAGGACGTAAAGCTGCCGATGCTGATCAACGGCACCGCGGTGAACAATTCGCCCGAGCACTACACGCCGATGACGAGCCTCCAGCTCATCCGCTTCGACGGCACGCGCTGGGTGCCGTTCGGCGACCTCCTGAAGAACTGAGCCCATGCGGCAGGTCAGGATCGGCAGCATGCGGATCGATCTCGTCAGCGAGATCCCTTCGCTTGCCTTCGAAAAGACCTGGCTGTTCGCCAACGTCACCGACGCGGTGATCGCGGAGAACCGGAGCTGGCTCGATCATCGCTATATCGAGCCGGAGACCGGTCGCTTCATCCTCAGCCACCACTCCTATCTGGTGCGCACGCCGCGCTGGACCGCCATCGTCGACACCTGCTGCGGCAACCACAAGCCGCGGCCGCGCGTGCCGATGTGGGACAACCTCAACCGACCTTATCTCGACAACATGCAGGCGCTGGGCGTTGCCCCTGAAGAGGTCGACTTCGTGATGTGCACGCATCTGCATGTCGACCACGTCGGCTGGAACACGCGCCTCGTGGACGGCCGCTGGGTGCCGACCTTCCCCAACGCGCGTTATCTGATGGGACGCGAGGAGTACCGCCACTTCGAGGCCGCGCACAATGCCGCGCCGAAACGCCCGGTCAACCACGGCTCTTTCGAGGACTCCGTGCTGCCGGTCGTCGCAGCCGGCCTCGCCGAGCTGGTCGAGACCGATCATCGCGTGTTCAACGATCGCGACGCAGGCTTACGCTTCGCGCCGGCACCGGGCCATACCGCCGGCAACATGCAGATCCACCTCAATGGCGGCCACGATCACGCGGTGATGTCCGGCGACGTCATCCACCATCCCATCCAGTGCGCGGCGCCGTGGCTGTCGAACGCCGCCGACGTCGATCCGGCCGCCGCGGTCGCAACACGGATGGCGCTGCTGGAAGAACTTGCGGACACGCCGAGCTATCTGCTCACCGGCCATTTTCCGGCGCCGACTGCGGGCCACGTGATCCGGCATGGCGAGGCCTACAGATTTCGTTTCGAGGATTAGGGGGAACTATCATGAAGCTGCGCACTGTCACCCTGTCATTGCTCGCATTGCTGTCGGCGGCACTGCCGGCACACGCCGAGGATCCTGCCACCTACCCCACCCACAAGATCAAAATGCTTCTGCCCTATGCGGCCGGCGGCGGCGGCGACGTGATCGGCCGCTTGCTCGCCGACAAGATGGGCAAAACGCTTGGACAGAGCGTCTATATCGAGAACCACACGGGTGCTGCCGGCACACTCGGCACGCAGATGGTCGCGGCGTCGCCGAACGACGGCTACACCATCACCGTCGGCGGCATGACCACGCATGTGCTGGCGCCGGCGATCTATCCAAAACTGCCCTACGATTCGATCAAGGATTTTACGACGATCGGACGCATCGGGACGTCCTCGATCATGCTGGTGGCGACCAGGGATTTTCCCGCCAATGACATCAAGGGCCTGATCGCGCTTTCCAAGAAGGGCGAGCCGATCCAGTACGGAAGCTGGGGCGTCGGCTCGACCGGACAATTCTGCGCGGAAATCCTGATGCAGCAGACCGGCATCAAGATGGATCACGTGCCGTTCAACGGCATCGCCAAACTCGCGGGCGACCTGCTTGGCGGCCACATCTCGCTTGCAACGCTGGACATGGCAACCGCAACGCCACTGGTGAAGGACGGCTCTATCAAGGCGCTGGCCGCCTGCGGCGAGCGCTCGCCGAGCCTGCCTGACGTCGCAACCTACAAGGAACAGGGCGTGCCGTTCGACCGCAGCCTGTCCTGGGCGATGTATGGTCCCGCCGGCCTCGCTCCCCCGATCGCACAGAAATTGTCGGCGGCGTTGAAGGACGCGCTGGGCGATGCCGAGGTGAAGGAGAAGCTTTTGGGGCTCGGCATCACGCCGCAATACGTGCCGGGCGACGAGCAGCGCGACATCAACGCCCGCGACATCGCAGCCTGGAAGCAGGTTGCCAGGGACGCAGGCATCGAGGTCAAGTGACGATCGCAAGCGATCAGAAGGGAGCGCGGGCATGAGCCGCATTTTCGGCGCGGTGCGCCAGAACGGATACGTCGTGCGGGACATCCACGCCGCGATCAAGCACTGGATCGAGGTGATGGGCGTCGGCCCCTGGTACTACATGGACCGCGTCAAGACCGACTGGTTCCGCCATCGCGGCCAGGACTCCGCGGTCGAGATGAGCATTGCGCTGGCCAATTCCGGCGATCTCCAGATCGAGCTGATCCAGCAGCGCAACGATGCGCCCTCGCTGTACAAGGAATTCCTCGACGCCGGCCACGAGGGCCTCCAGCACATGTCCTACTGGAGCCACGACTATCAGGCGCTCTACGACAAGGCACTCGGGCTCGGCTACAGGATAGGCCATGAAGGCCAGATCGGCGGAGACAAGGGACGCTTTGCCTATTTCGACACGCAGGCCCATCCAGGAACCATCATCGAAATCTCCGACATCAGCGGCACCAAGGGGCCGTTCTTCGAGAAGGTCCAGCAGGCGGCGATGACCTGGGACGGGACGCGGCCGATCCGCGAAGTCGGCGGAGCGAAACCTTAAAATCCGACCGCCGGATTGCGACCGGAAGAGGCCGCAGATGCGGTACGACTGCGATCCATGGTAGCATGAACCTCGTGTCCGAACCTTCAGCGAGGCAAGCATGTCCAACACTGACAAGGTTTTCGCCGGCTCGATTCCGAAAATCTACGACGAGTATCTCGTCCCGCTGATCTTTGCCCACTACGCCGCCGACATCGCGAAGCGTATCGCGGCTCTTTCCCCGTCGACGATACTGGAAACCGCGGCAGGTACCGGCGCCGTTACGCGGGCCGTGACCGCGGCGCTGCCTCCCGGCATCCGTTACGTCGCAACCGATCTCAACGAGCCGATGCTCGAGATCGCGGCGCAGCGCCAGGGTGAGGACCCGCGCATGACATGGCGTCAGGCGGATGCCACCGCCCTGCCCTTTGACGAAGCCGCGTTCGACGCGGTCTGCTGCCAGTTCGGCGTCATGTTCTTTCCCGACCGCGTCAAAGGCTACGCCGAGGCAAAGCGGGTGTTGCGGCCGGAAGGCACGTTCGTATTCAACGTCTGGGACCGCATCGAGGAAAACGTGTTCGCCGATGACGCCACCGCGGCGCTCGGAAAAATGTTTCCCGATGATCCGCCCCGTTTCATGGTGCGGACGCCGCATGGCTATCACGACAAGGCCATTATCAGAGCCGACCTGGAACAAGCGGGCTTCCGCCACATCTCGATCGAAACGCTTGCTGCGGTGAGCCGCGCGCCGTCGGCCGAGTATGTTGCGATCGCGCTCTGCCAGGGCACGCCGCTGCGCAGCGAGATCGAGGCCAGGGATGCCAGCAAGCTTCAGGCTGCGACCGACCTCGTCGCCGAGGCGCTCCGATCGCGCCATGGGTCCGGAGCGGTCGAAGGCAAGATTCAGGCGATCGTGATCGAGGCGCGGCCGTAGGTGCGGACCCTCAGCGCAGGTTTGCGCGAAGCTCGCGCACGCCGCGTCCGAGCCGTTCCCGCAAGAGCGTCCGGAGCGTCGCGCCGTCCTCATAGCCGACCTCGGCGGCGATCGCATCGACGTCGAGACCGCTGCCATGCAGCAGCGACTGCGCGCGCTCGACTCGCAGATCCTGAAAGTAGGAGAGCGGAGACTTACCCAGCACCGACTCGCACCGGCGCTGCAAGGTGCGTGCGCTCGTCGCGAGCGCACTGGCGGCCTCCTGCAGCGAAAACCCTTGCTTGAGATGTTCGCGCGCCCAGTGCTCGAAACGCTGGATGAGCGGATCGGCCTGCGCGAGGTGATTGGGAATGATGAAGGGCGCCTGCAGGGAGCGCAGGTCGGCGAGCAGATAGCGCGACACGACGGCCGCGAGCTCGGGGCTCGCCTGGCGTATGAACCACAGCGCAAGATCGAGATGCCCCATCGCAGCGCCCGCCGTGACGACGCGGTCTGACGTCACCAGCATGCGTGTCTCATCGAGACGAACATTGGGGTAGCGTTGGCGAAACAAGGGTGACAGCCACCACGTGGTGGTCGCGTCTCGTCTATCGAGCAGCCCCGCCTCCGCCAGCACGAAGGTACCGATGCAGGACGCGGCGATGCGCGCGCCCTCGGCGTACCAGGACTGGAGCTGTTTCACTGCCTCTCTGACATCGCGCCGGTCGAGCGCCGGAATCAGCTGTTCCGGCCGGCTCGTATTCAACGCCGGCACGATGACCCAGTCCGGCTTCAGATCGGATGTTACCGATTTGACGGGGATCGCAAAGCCCTGCCCGGATCGGACCTTCTTCCGCACGCCGACAATTGAGACATCGAAATGGGGCGCTCCGCCCGTTTGAGCGGCCGCGAAATTGTTGGCGATCGTGAACGCATCGAGCGTCACGGTCAGCCCGGTGTCCCAAAATCCCTCTAGGGCGAGCAATTGAATGCGCATGGCGGAAACGCTCTCAAAGTTGTCGTTTACGACAATACCGTTCGGACGGAAGCAAGCCTAGCTTGCGATGCAACGGCAACCGGAACAAAGGCCTTCATCGCGATCGATAGATAAGGGCAATCATCTGAACCAACAACGCTATTCCAGATGTTCGCTCGAGGAATCGATGGCGTGAACGCATCTAAAAATGGCGCTTCTGCCAACATTGCAGGAGGTCCTTGATCCGATGCCGTCCACTGACAAGCAGCAATCCAAAGGAGCCCACATGAAAGTCATCGCCATCGGTAACATCGGCAAGGCACCGACACCCGAGCAGCGGCAGCAGATCATGCCGAGGGAAGTGCCGGCCACGCTCAAGCTGTATCTCGACGGGAAGATCGAGCAGTTCTGGTTTCGCCAGGACAAGCCAGGCGTGGTCTTCCTGATGAACGTCGAATCCCTCGAACAGGCCAAGGCGACCGTGGAAGCACTGCCGCTCGTCACCGACGGCTTCGCCACTTACGAGCTGATGCAAGTCGGTCCGCTCGCGCCGCTGGGCATGCTCATCCAGGGCAAGTGACCGCGCGTCGGACCGACACGCGACGCTTCCACCAACCTTCCGAACCGGCCCGCATCGCCGCCGTTCCACGGCGGCGATGCAACGTGCGGCAATCGCTGCCGGCGAAGCATGACTAAATGAAGAGCGTAAACCTCGGAACATGGAGGATTTCAAATGAAGCTTACACTCGCTGCCGGTCTCCTGGCATTCGCCCTGTGCCTGACCTCCGCCGTCCCCGGACGCGCGCAGTCACCCACGCCACCGACACCGACCACCCGAATTCTCGCGATCGGCACCGTAAACCCCGGCGCCGATGTCGCCGCTGCGCGCGCCATCCTGCCGATGGAAGTGCGCGAGACGGTGAAGCTCTATCTCGATGGCAAAATCGACCAGTGGTACTCGCTGCAAAATCGTGTCGGCGTCGCGTTCATCCTGAACGTCACGGATATCGCGGCCGCTCATGACATGCTCGAAAAGCTGCCCCTGGGGCAGGCTCATCTCATGAGCTTCGAGCTGATCCCGCTTGGCCCGCTCAATCCGCTTCGGCAGTTGCAGGGCATGTCGACGGGTCCACAGTAGACAGCCGGTATGCCCGTCGTCGGCGCCGCTGCGGTCGCCGACGACAGATATCTTCAGCTCAGGCGATGACGCGGCCCAGCGCGGCGCGCCGTCCTACCAGAAGCCCCGCTGCATCGGCTGCGCCGGCTGATAATACTGATACTGGCCGCGGCGGCGCGGATTGACGGGCTGCGGGTTCGGCTGCTGCTGGAAGAAGAAGCCGAAGCCGTTGCCGCCATTGCCCCAGCTGTCATCGCTTGCCATTTCCATCGGCGGCGGCGCGGTCGGCTTGCGGGTGATGAAGCCGCCCTGCGGATGATTGCTCAGCACCGCGACGAACTCGGTGCGGTAATTGGTCTCGGCGCTCAGCGGCTCGTCCGAAATCACGATCGACGAACGCGGCAATGCCGTCGGCCCGATGCGATCCCAGACGTCCTGCGGAATGGTGATGCGATCGAGCGCGTCCTTGGCGTCGTCGCCGTTCTCGATCGTGACCACGCTCCAGCGCAGGCCGGTATCGGCCTTCGCCATCGCGGTGAAGATATGCGTGCCGAGCGGCTGGTCGGGATTGCGGATGGTGACGGGCACCTCGATGCTGGTGTCGAACACCTCGCCGCCGCCGTCCGGCGCCGGCTTGTGCGTGTTCCGCCGCACGTAGAGCTTCTGCGTCGCGCGGCTGATGTAAACGGACACCGGCTCAAGCGCGAGCTTGGCGTCGGTCGCAGCCGTCACCGCATCGGCCTTCCTGGTTGCCGCGACCTTTGCCGCCTCCTTGGTGGCGGCAACGGCGTCGCGCTTCGGCTGCGCGGCGGCCTTGGCGGCCTCGAGCGCCGACGCAGCGTCGGCGGCCTTGGTCGCAACCTTCTGCTTCAGCTCCTCGGCCTGCGCCCGCGCCTGATCGGTCTTGGCAGCCGCGATCTTCTTGTCGGCGAAGGCGAGCTCGGCGTCGGCCTTGGACTTCTGCTGTTCCAGCTTGCGCAGCGACGCGGGAAGCGACGCGGCCTCCTTCGCGGCCGCGGCCGCAGCCTTCTTGGCCTCGGCGGCAGCCTGGATCGCCTCCTCGGCTTCAGCGGAGAGCTTGTCGGCCCGGTTCGGCACGGCCGCGATGGCCTCGCGCTTCGGCACGAACAGCGAGGGATGAGTGAAATCGATCGGGGCCGCGTCGTTCGGCGAGATGATCACGCGCATGCCGATGTTGGTCTTGTCGAACAGGCCCTCGGCGAAGTTGAAGGGCATGCGCACGCAGCCGTGCGAAGCGGCATAGCCGGGCAGCGGCCCGCCATGCAGCGCGATGCCGTTCCAGGTGATGCGCTGCATGTTGGGCATCCAGGCATCGTCATACATGGTCGAACGGTGGTCCTTGTCCTTCTCGACGATGGCGAAGACGCCGGCCGGCGTCTCTCGCCCGGTGGTGCCGGTGGACACCGGCGCGCGCAGAATCCAGCCGTCGGAATCGTAGAAAGTGACCTGCTGGCTCTTGATCGACACGATCGCCATGATCGGCTCGCCGGCCTCGCGCGGCGCCACCGCCTCGGCCGGCTGGCGGGCCTGCTTGGCCGCCTCGGCGCTTCCGCTCAGCGCCGTCAGGGCAACGGCCGTTGCGAGCGCAACAAGTCCGGGGGGCCGCCAACGCCGCATCGCCGTGGTGGATTGCGCCGTCGTCATCAGGTCTTTCATGCCATTCCCCGGTCCAGTACCAGTCCGCGCCTTACGTCGATCACATCAGATTGCGATCTTTGAATTAAGAATTCGCAGCCACCTTGCGTTCCGTATCCGGCAATATTCGGACCTATCAGGCGGCAAATCTCTCATATACGAGGGCTCGCGCGGGCGGAAGGTGGGCTGGGGCCGGAGCTGGCCCGGGGCTGGTCACGAATCGCTGCGGCACAATGTCCGGTTAGTGGGTACGGCGCCCGATCAGCCGGGTCATTGCAGCGCCGAACAGGCCGAACAGCGCATACACCATGAGCGGCAGAGCGTGCGCGGCAGCCTGCCCGACCGGTTCGTGCTCCACGATTAGCAGGACCGCGAACACGGTAAGGCTCAGGAGGACGCAGATGAGGGCGGCAGCAAGGCCCAGCCTGCGCAGAACGAAGGCAAAGTCGCTGGTGGTCATGACCGCATCCGGGGCGAAGATGAACAGGCCTACGCTAGACCCGCCCGCGACAGCAGGATGTGACCGTCATCACAGAGATGCGGTTCCCGAACGCCGCGGCTCAAGACGCGACCCCGACCGCCTTGCTGTCGACCGCGGCCTGGATTTCCGCATCGCTCAGGCCCGCCTCGCGCAACACCTCGCGCGAATGCTCGCCGAGGCGCGGCGCCATGCGATGGATGCCGGCCGGGCTTTCCGAGAATTTCGTCGCGGGCCGCGCCTGCCGGATCCGGCCTTCGGTCGGATGATCGATATCCGCAAACAGTGCGACGGCGGCGAGATGCGGCTGCTCGCCGATCTCGGTGAGCCGGGCGAAGGCGGTGTGCGGCACGTCCAGCCGCAGCAATAGCTCCTCCCATTCCGCCGTGGTGCGGGTCGGCCCGATCTCGCTCATGCGGTCATAGACCTTGTCGATGTTCTGGGAACGAAGCACGGGATCGCGCACCCCGAGCTCCTCGATCAGCTCGGGGCGGCCGACAGCCTCGAAGAACGCGCACCAATTGTCTCCGGAGTAAGGCAGCATCGTCAGCCAGCCATCCTTGGTCTGCACCGGGCGCCGGTTCTTCATCCGCTTGTAGCCGGTCGGGCCGATCGGCGGATCGAACGCGTGCCCGCCCAGCATCTCGATACTGTTGAAGCCGGCGATGGTTTCCAGCATGGGGACTTCGACCATCTGGCCCTGCCCGCTGCGCTCGCGCCGGAACAAGGCCGCGGACACCGCGCCGACCATCGCCATCGCGCAGATCTTGTCGCCGATCAGGCTCGGAACGAATTCCGGCTCCTCGTCCGATCCGATCGATGACGCAAGGCCTGAAGCCGCCTGGATGATCTCGTCGAATGCGGGGCGCGCCGCCCACGGCCCGTCCTGGCCGAAGCCGGTCGCCGCGGCATAGATCAGCCGCGGATTGAGCTTTGCGCAGGCCGCGTAACCGAAGCCGAGCCGCGCCATCGCCGCGGGTCGCACATTGGTGACGAGCGCATCGACCGTCGGGATCAGTTTTGCCAGCGCCGCCTTGCCGTCCGGATGCTTCAGGTCGAGCGCGAGGCTGCGCTTGTTGCGGTTGACGGCCATGAACTGGCCGCTCATGCCGCGGTTCCGGAACACGCCGGTGTAGCGCCAGGTGTCGCCCGCGGGCGGCTCGACCTTGATGACATCGGCGCCCCAGTCGCCGAGCATCTGCGCGGCGTAGGGGCCGAACAGCACGCTCGTCAGATCGAGAACGCGGATACCGCTGAGGGGGCCGGTCGGTGTCATCGTCGTTTCACTGTCGTTGGAGGAAGCAATTGTGGGACAAGACGGGCGGGCTGGTACCAGCCCGCCCGTCACATTGCGTCGATCCTATTCGCCGATCACGTCGCCGAACAGCTCCCAGGATTTTCCGTTGAAGCGCGCCATCTGCAACTGCCGGATCGGCGTCACCTGCTCGGCCGAGGTGTTGAGCTTGATGCCCGGCAGCAGCATCGGCAATTCGACATCCCTGAACGACTGCGTCTGCTTCATCAAATTGGCGCGGGTGAGGTCGTTGCCGGCGCGCTGCAGCACCAGCTCCATGATCTGCGCCATGGTGTAGCCGGTGACGTTGAAGACGTCGGCCGGATCGGCGCTCGAATTGTACGTCTTCATCCACTCGCGCCAGGCTTTCATGCCGGAATCATTCTCCCAGCGCGGATCACCGGGATCCTTCTGGAAAGCACCGGTGACGATGCCGACGGAATTGTCGAGCCCGGCCGGCACCAGCACGGAGCCGACGGAGTTGGAAACGGCGGGAAGGATGATCTGCGGCTTCCAGCCGAGCTCGGCGATCTTCTTGATCGCTTGCGCCGCGAATTTCGGCGTGCACTCGTTGAAAACAACGTCGGCGCCGGCGGCCTTGAACTTGACGATCTGGGAGTCGACGGTCGGATCCGATGTCTCGTAGGTGGCCTCGGACACGATCTGGTTGACGTGCTCCCCTAACCCTTCTTTGAAGCCGGCGAGATAGTCGCGCCCGGGATCTTCGTTCGGCGTGATGACGGCGATTTTGGCATTCGGCTTGTTCGCAAGAATCCACTTGGCATAGATGCGGCCTTCGGTCCGGTAGGTCGGCTGCGAACCGGTGGTCCAGGGAAAATGCTGCGGATCGTTCCAGCGGCTGGCGCCGCTCGACGGGAACAGCTGCGGGATCTTCTTGGCGTTGAGGTATTTCTGCGCGGCGATGTTGGGACCGGTGCCGAGCATTGAGAACATCGCCAGCACCTCGTCGCCCTCGGCGAGGCGGCGAACCTGCTCGACCGTCTTCGACGGGGAATAACCGTCGTCCATGCTGAGCAGCTCGACCTTGCGGCCGTTGATGCCGCCCTTGTCGTTGAGCATCTTGAAATAGGCGATCTCGGCGCGGCCAATCGCGGAATACGCGGAGGCCGGTCCCGAGTAGGGCATGGTCTGCCCGAGCTTGATCGACGTGTCGGTCGCGCCGGTGTCGTAGTTTCCGGCCATCGCGGCCGAAGTGGCGCCCAGCGCCGCAAGCAGAGCAACGACTCCGCGGACCAGTTGTCTTCCCGGCATGCTCGGCATCTCCTTCCCAGGCAAGACGCATCGACGCGCGAGCTCACAGCTGCCGCCGGCGCCCTCCACTTTCTTCTTGGTTATCATCGTCCGCATCGATTGCGATGCCGGCGAGTGCGACGATACCTTGATTATGAAGCGTGAGATGTAGCGAAGAATTCAGATGCGTATGCGCGGCTTGCAGCCGTTCTATTTTACGCGCGCGTCACACGACAATGTGAGCGTCAGACCTCAAGCCATTCCTGGCGCACGGCGGCATTGGCCTTGAGCTCGTCCGGCGTCCCCTCGAACACGACGCGGCCGTGGCCCATGATGTAGACGCGCTTCGAGATCCGCATCGCGATTGACAGCTTCTGCTCGACGAGCAGGATGGCGACACCGGCCTGCGCGATGCGCGCGATGAGATCGCCGACCTGCTGCACGATCAGCGGTGCCAGACCTTCGGTCGGCTCGTCGATCATAATGAGGTCCGGATCGCCCATCAGCGTCCGGCAGGTCGTGAGCATCTGCTTCTCGCCGCCGGACAGCACGCCCGCGGCCGTATCGGCACGCGCGGCGAGATTGGGGAACATCTCGAGCATGTCCTCAAGCCGCCATTTGCCGGGGCGGCGCGTGTCCTTGACGCCGAGCAGCAGGTTCTGGCGAACCGTCAGGCTCGGGAAGATATCGCGATGTTCAGGGACATAACCGAGGCCGAGGTGCGCGATCTTGTAGCTGGGAAGGCCGGCGATGTCCTTGCCCTTGAAGCGGATCGTGCCTTGCGGCGCGACCTCGCCCATGATCGCCTTGACCGTGGTGGAGCGGCCGACACCGTTGCGGCCGAGCAGGCTCACGACCTCGCCTGCGGCGACATCGAGGTCGACGCCCTGGAGGATGTGGCTCTTGCCGTAATAGGCGTGGAGATCCCTGACCTCGAGCATCAATGCGCTTCCTCGCCGAGATAGGCTTCCTTGACCTTCGGATCGCGCCGGATCTCTTCCGGCGTGCCCGAGGCGATGATGTGGCCGTAGACCAGCACGGAGATGCGGTCGGCAAGGCCGAACACGACGCTCATGTCGTGCTCGACGATGACCAGGGTCTTGCCCTCGGTCAGCCGCCGGATCAGCGACACCGCGCGGTCGGTTTCGGCGTGGCTCATGCCGGCGGTCGGCTCGTCGAGCATGACGACCGTGGCCCCGCTCGCGATGGTGATGCCGATCTCGAGCTCGCGCTGCTCGGCGTAGGTCAGAAGTCCCGCCGGAACATCGCGCCGGTGCGTGAGATGGATGTCGTCCAGGATCTGGGCCGTGCGCTCGCGCACTTCCGGCAGGCTGTCGACGTTCTTCCAGAAGGCGTAGCGATGCCCCGTCGCCCACAGCACGGCACAGCGGACGTTCTCCCAGACCGACATGCGGGCGAACACGTTGGTGACCTGGAACGAGCGCGACAGGCCGCGCCGGTTGATCTCGAACGGCCGCAGGCCGGAGATCACATCGCCGTTCAGCTTCACCTCGCCCGAGGTCGGCTTGATGTGGCCGCTGATCAGATTGAACGTCGTGGATTTTCCGGCGCCGTTCGGACCGATGACGGCGTGACGCTCGCCTTTCGCGACGCTGAGGTTAAGGTCGCGGATGATGCCGACATTGCCGAAGCGTTTTTCGACGTCGCGGACTTCGATGGCTGCGCTTTTTCCGGGTACCGCTCCGCTCATGCCAGATACCCCCGGTCACGGGCGACCGTCGCAGCCCTGTCCCACGCGTCCGCGATCCTCCGCCAGCTCAGCCGCGCGACGAACGCACCGCCGACGACGAGAACTGCTGCGGAAATCCACGTCACCGGGGATTTCGCATTGAACGGAATGCCAAACAGGTTGATCGGGTCGCCGCCGGAATAGCGCGCGACCGTCTCGATGGTGAGGATGACGCCGCAGGCGAGCGCCAGGGTCGGCACGACAGCGACGAGATAGGACGGGATCACCGTCCACAGCGTTCCGGCGCGAACCAGCGGCCGGTGCATCATCAACAGGCCGGCGATGCCGCCCGGCGCGAACATCACGATGCCGATGAAGATGATGCCGAAATAGAGCTGCCAGACGCTGGTGAGGCCTGTCAGCCCGAGCTGGAGATAGGTCACCAGGATCGCGCCGAGGATCGGCCCGAAGAAATAGGCGATGCCGCCGATGAAGGTGGAGAACAGCACGAGGCCAGACTGGATCGCACCGAGCAGCGCGGAGTTCGCGATCTCGAAATTGATCGCGGTCAGGCCGCCGGCGACGCCCGCGAAGAACCCGGCAAAGCAATAGGCGAGATAGCGGACGACGTGAGGATCGTAGCCGATGAACTGGACGCGCTCGGGATTGTCGCGGACCGCGTTGCTGATCCGCCCCAGCGGCGTCCGCGTCAGCGCGTACATCGCAATCGCCGACAGCACCAGCCAGAACGCGATGAGGTAATAGACCTGAACCTGCGGCCCGAACGACCAGCCGAACATCTTGGGCAGCGCCGTGCGATCCGTGGTGATGCCGGCTTCGCCGCCGAACACCGAACGCAGGATCAGCGAGGACGACGCCACCAATTCGCCGATGCCGAGTGAGATCATCGCGAACACGGTGCCGGCGCGCTTGGTCATGACCCAGCCGATGATGATCGCGAAGACGAGACCGCCGATCCCGCCGAACAGCGGAATGAACGGCAGCGGGATCGGCCAGCCGTGCGACACCACCGCATTCATCATGTGGCAGGCCGCGAAACCGCCAAGACCATAGTGAACGGCGTGACCGAACGACAGCAGTCCGGTCTGGCCGAGCAGGATGTTGTAGGAGAGCGCGAAGACGATCGCGATGCCGATCAGGCTGAAGGACGTCAGCGAGCCGCCGGAGGAGAAGATCAGCGGCAGGACGATCAGCGCGGCAATGCCGATCAGCCAGACGCCGTAGAAGCGCAGGCCGTCGCCGGCGGGCTTCGATGTCGAAATCGGTTTGGCGGTCATGACTCGCGCGTCCCCATCAGGCCCATGGGGCGAACGATCAGAATGAGCACCAGCAGCATATAGGGAACGATCGGCGCGACCTGCGCGATTGTGACGTTCCAGATGTCGGTGAGGACCGACGGTCCCGTCGACGGATCGAGCGGTCCGAACGCACTCGCCAGCGAGCCGTTCAGCGCCACCGCAAAGGTCTGCACCAGTCCGATGACGAGCGAGGCGATGAAAGCACCGGGCAAGGAGCCGAGGCCACCGAACACGATGACGACGAACAGGATGGGCCCGAGCGCCGCGGCCATGTCCGACTGCGTGACCAGGGCCGGACCGGCGATGACGCCGGCAATGCCGGCGAGCGCGCTGCCGACGCCGAACACCACCATGAACACCCGCCCGACATTGTGGCCGAGATGCCCGACCATGTGCGGATGCGTCAGCGCCGCCTGCACGATCAGGCCGACGCGGGTGCGCTTGAGCACGACCAGCAGCGCCACGAAGATCACGACCGACACGGCCAGCATGAAGATCTTGTAGGCGGGATAGTTGGTCGAGAAGATCGTGAAGGCCGGGAAGTCGAGCAACGACGGCACGCGGTAGTCGACCGGGCTCTTGCCCCAGATCATCGACACGATCTCTTCGATCGCAAAAGCCAGACCGAAGGTCAGCAGCAGTTCCGCGACATGGCCGTGCTTGTGGGTGTTGCGCAGGCCGTAGCGCTCCACCGCCATGCCGATGGCGCCGACCAGCAGCGGCGCCAGCACCAGCGCCGGCCAGAAGCCGATCCACTTGGTGAGCTGGAAGCCGAAGAAGGCGCCGAGCATGTAGAAGCTGGCATGCGCGAAATTGAGCACGCCCATCATGCTGAAGATGACGGTCAGCCCGCTCGACAGCAGGAAGAGCAGCATGCCGAACAGCACGCCGTTCAGGGTCGAAATGACAATGAGTTCAAGCACAGCGCACTCGTCTCTGTCCGGGGCCTGATGGCCCCGGTGAACATCGCCCAATCAAGAATAGTCCGGCCACCGCCTTCCCGCGACCGATGTCGGCCGCGGGAAAACGACGGATGTCGTGATTACGGCCGCGCCATCTTGCAGGTCGTGGGGACCATGGCCTGCGCCGTGTCGACCTTGGAGACGAGGTGCCAGCCCCAGCCGGTGTTTTCCTCGTCGAAGGGCTCATTCTCGGTCAGCTTGCCGAAGGAGGAAATGTAGATCGGCTGAAGGAACTGGTGGTCGTCCTTGCGCATGATGCCGTTGCCGCCGTCCAGGACCTCGAACTTCAGGTCCTCGAGCGCCGCCGCCACCTTCACGGGATCGATCGAGTTGGCCTTCTCAGCAGCCGCCTTGAACATGCGCATCTCGTTGACCGCACGCGGGTACCAGAGCGACAGATTGACCTTGGCGCGGAACGCCTTCTCGTAATCCATCGCGGTCTTGTTGCCGGAATTCGCAAAGCCTTCGGTGATCTGGAAGACCTGATGATCGAGACCGGTCTGCTTGACGGCAGTGGGGCCGCCGGCGCCGCCGGCATAATAGGTGTACCAGTTGACCTTCAGGCCGGCGTCAGCGGCAGCCTTGAGCAGCAGCGCGAAGTCCTGGCCCCAATTGCCGGTGACGACGCTGTCGGCGCCGGACGCCTTGATCTTGGCGATATAGGGCGAGAAATCGGTGACCTTCAGCAGCGGATGCAGCTCGTCGCCGACGATCTGGATGTCGGGCCGCTTGGCGCCGAGCATCTTGCGCGCGTCGGAGCGGACGGACTGACCGAACGAATAGTCCTGGTTGATCAGGTACACCTTTTTGATCGAGGCGGTGTCCTTCATGTAGTTGGTGAGCGCCTCCATCTTGATGTCGGAGCTCGCATCCCAGCGGAAATGCCAGTAGCTGCACTTCTCGTTGGTCAGGCTGGGATCGACGGCGGCGTAGTTGAAGTACAGCACTTCCTTGCCGGGATTGCGCGTGTTGTTCTTGGTGACGAAATCCGACAGCGCCGCGCCGACGGACGAGCCGTTGCCTTGCGTGATGTAGTGGACCCCGGCGTCGATCGCCTTCTGGGCCTGCACCAGGCTTTCCTGCGGATTGGTCTTGTTGTCGAGCGGCACGATCTCGATCTTGTGGCCGAGAATGCCGCCCTTGGCGTTGAGCTCGTCGGCCAGATACTGGAATGTCTTCAGACCACCCTCGCCGACGCTGGCACCACCGCCGGAGAGCGGATCGATGTAGCCGATCTTGAGGGTGTCCTCAGCCGACGCGGCATGACCGAGCATCGGGGCGATCACGGCAATGGCCAAAGTGAGCTTGCGCATTTTTTCGTTTCCTCGCTGGCTATCGACTTTAGTCGATGGGCTTTTTGCGCATGTTGCAGCGCAATTGCAGATCCCTAATGAGCAGAACGAACTTTGATTTTCAAGCTCGGCGAGACATGGCTCCGGCCATCGTTATGAAATGTGAAGGCGGCTGCCCGTCTCGCCGGCAGCTTTCCGCGACGAGGAATAGAACGCAAGGGGAAACTGGCCTGCGCGGCGCCTGACGACGCAGGTGTCGCAGCCGTCTACAGGCTGCGATAGTTCGCGATTCCCGACAGGTCTGGCGTGAATCCGAGCCCCGGTTCCTCGCCGAGGACGATCGTACCATCAGTGACATTGGCAACGGCACCGCAGAACCGGTCGCGCAGCGGATTATCGTTGGCGTCGACCTCGAGCCAGCCGTCGCCGCCGATGCCCGCAAGCAGATGCGCCGAGGCAAGCAGTCCGATGCCGCCGCCGAGATAATGCGGGCAGAACGTCTTGCCCGCCTTCAGAATGTCGCGCGCGACGCCAGCGCATGCGCTCAGCCCGCCCCATTTCGCGATGTCGGGCTGAACGACGCCGAGCACGTCTTCGGCCAGGACGTCCTTGAATCCCTCGACGCTCGAAATGTTCTCGCCCGCGGCAATCGGCATTTTCGCGGCTGCCCGCAGCCTGCGCCATTCCTCGCGCGGCCGGTCGGCGCGGATGGGCTCCTCCAGCCATCGCAGATCGAACGCGGCCAACCGCGGCACCATCTCCAGCGCCTGATCGACCGACCAGCCCTGATTGGCATCGGCAGCGAGCATGCCCGCACCGACGATCGCGCGCAGCGCGGCCAGATTGGCGAGGTCGGTCTCGGCACCGAAGCCGACCTTCAGCTTCAACGCGCGATGGCCACGCGCGAGCGCGGCTTCGGCCGCCTGCGCGGCGCCGCCCGGATTGATGCCGCTGGCATAGACCTTGATCCTGCGCGACTGCCCACCGAGAAGCCGCCACAGCGGCAAGCGCTGCCGGCGCGCGGAGAGATCCCACAGCGCGAGATCGATGCCCGAAATCGCCTGCGCGAACGGACCGGGCTCGCCGCATTGAAGCGCCAGCACTTCGGTACCCTTCGTCAGGACCTCGAAAGCCTGGGCGGGGCCGTAGAACCTGCGCCCGACAAGGCCCGGAGCCAGCACTTCGTTGACAAGCCGGGCACGGTGCTCGGCGCCCGGTGCAGGAAAGTTGGACCAGGCTTCGCCCCATCCCTCGACACCGTCCTCGTCGACTGCGCGAACGAAGACGGCCGGTCGGTTGAGCATCTTGCCGAACGACGTCACCACCGGCGTCGCCAAGGGATAGCGATAGCAGAACGCCTCGATCGAGCGGATCGTGAAGCTGTCAGTCGTCATATTGCAGGTCCTGCGACCGAGGTGAGACCACGCGGGACCGTTACCATCTCAGTAGGCGCGCGCGAAGTCACCTTCCTGCTTGATATCAGCGAACACCGGGAAGCGCGCCTTCCACGCCGTGCCCTTGGCCGTGGTCAGCTGATTGAGCCGTTCCAGCACCCCAAGGCCATCCTTGCGCAGGCTGGCCGACACCGCTGCGCGATCCGGAAAGTTCTTCAGGACGGCATCCAGCCAGATGGTGCGGCCCGCCAGGAAACCGCTTGCGCCTGCGGCATAGGAGTAGTCGAGCACGCGCTCGAACTTTTCAGGCGCAGCGCCGCCCGACAGCAACACCCAGGGGATGCTGCGTTCGCGGCAGATTTCGCCGATCGCATCGAACTCCTTCTGCGACGCCTTTGCTTCCGCGCTGCCGTCACGCGCCGGCAGGCTGTTGGCTGCAAGCGGGCTCTCCAGCTTGAGGAGATCGACGCCATATTCGGGCTTGGCAAATTCGCGCACGCTGTCGATGACGAGGCCCGGGAGCTTGCCGGGCGATTCCACGTAATCGGCCGTGTGATTGGCGCTGCCGAGGAACGGGTAGACCAGCAACTCGAGCACGTAAGGGATATCGTGACGGGCGCAGTCTTCGCCGATTTCGCGCACGAAGCGCTTCTGGTGCTCGTTCACCGCGGCATCGGCGTCCGGCCGGTACCAGGCCAGCACCTTGACGGCGTCGCCGCCCATCGCGCGGATCTTCTCCACGCTCCAATTGGTGATCGCGCGCGACTTGCGGCCGCCCGCGGTTTCCTCAACGCGGTGCTCTTCCAGCGTCATGATCAGGCCGCAGCGCGGCGGCAGCAGGTCGATAGCGGCAGGCACTGCGAAGTTCGGGTCGAACAGCATCGAACTGCAATGCGGTGCGAGGTTCTCGACCAGGAGACGCTTGGCCGCCGTGACGTCGGAATATTCGACCTGATCCCGCGTGATCCCCTTCGCCTTTGCAATGGCGTCGAACAATGGCGGCCGCTGATCCAGCGCGACCATGCGAAAATGGCCATCCGCGTCAGCAAGCCGTGCCAGGCCGCGGTTCTTTCCAATCGTTCTCATGGCTTCGTCCTCATGAATACAAGACACTCGTTGATCTCGGGGATTCCGTTACGGCCGCCGGCGTGGCGGCATTTCATGGCGGCCGTCGCCGCCGAAAACGCCATGGCGGCGCGCACGTCGAGGCCGGCGCCGATTGCGAGCGCATAGGCGCCGTGGAAGACGTCGCCCGCGCCCGTGGTGTCGACGACGTCGACGGCGTAGGCGGCCTGCCGGTGCAGTTGGCCGTTCTCGTGCCAGCTCACGCCGCCCTCGCCGCGCGTGACGGCGACGACGCGGCAGCCGAAGCGCGCAAGGGCTGCGAGAGATTTATCTTCGGCCGAGCCGGCAAAGGCGGCGAGTGCAGGCTCGGAGAAGATGGCGTGATCGGTCAAGGGCAGCAGCCGCTCGAATACCTCGGCATCGGCCATGTCGCCGTCGAGCACCGTCGGGATGTTGCGCGATCGCGCTTCCCGAAACAGCGTCGCGGCACCCTCGACCCAGCGCGGATCGGCCAGCACGGAGGATGCGCGCGCGACAGCTTCGAGCGAAAGCCAGTCTGCGGTCTCCGGGTAAAGGCCACGGAAATTCACGATCTGCCGCTCGCCGGAGTTGTCGACGATGACCCCGGACACGGACGAGCGGCCATCGGGGAACAGCCGGAAATTCTCGACATCGACGCCTTCAGCGGTGAAGGCCGATTTCATCTCGTGGCCGGCGGCGTCATTCCCTGCCCGTCCCCAGAACGCGACGGACGCGCCGAGCTTCGCTACCGCGACGCTCGCATTGGCGGCCATGCCGCCGCCAAGCGTACCGTACTCGACGGCCTTGATCTTCTCGCTTCCACCCGCGAATGGCCGATCGACGCGCCAGACCTGGTCGAGCGCGGATAGCCCGAGGCAGATCACGTGCACGGGCTTCGTGCCGGACGCAACGTCCGCGAGATCCACTATATTGGCCGGCGCGCTCACCGCAGGACCTGTCCGTTGGATGCAGCAAACAAATGCGTCTTGCCCGACTGTGGGCGCAGATTGATGCGATCACCAACCTTCGGCCGCAGCGCCGGATCGACCCGCGCGATGGCGGAGCCGCCGGCGAGATCGAAATGGATCAGCGTGTCCGAGCCGAGCGGCTCGACCAGCTTGACGTTGATGGCGATGCCATCGGCGGCATCAGTGGCGATGGCAAAGTGTTCGGGGCGAATGCCCAGCACGGCGTTGCCGGCTTTGCTCAGGCAGCCAGCGGTCTCGCCGTCCAGCGGCACCACCGTTCCGCCTTGCGACAGGATCGCGCGCTCCTGACGCCATTCGACCGGGAAGAAATTCATCGCGGGCGAGCCGATGAAGCCGGCGACGAACTGGTTGGCGGGCCGCTCGTAAACCGTCTCCGGTGTATCGTATTGCTGGATCGTGCCGCTCTGGAGCACGACGATCCGGTCGGCCATGGTCATGGCCTCGATCTGGTCATGCGTCACGAAGACCATGGTGGTCTTCAGCTCCTGCGACAGCGCCTTGATCTCCGCCCGCACCTGCCCGCGCAGCTTCGCATCGAGATTGGAGAGCGGCTCGTCGAACAAAAAGGCCTTGGGATTGCGCACGATGGCGCGGCCCATGGCGACGCGCTGGCGCTGGCCGCCGGACAACTCCTTCGGCTTGCGATCCAGATAAGGCTCGATGTGCAGCAGTGCGGCTGCACGCTTCACGCGGGCGTCGATCTCGGCCTTCGGCGTGCCTCGCAGCTCCAGCGCAAACGACATGTTGTCGTAGACCCGCATGTGCGGGTAGAGCGCGTAATCCTGGAACACCATCGCGATATCGCGTTGCGCAGCCTGGACGCCGTTGACGCGCCTGTCGCCGATGTAGAGATCGCCGGACGAAATCGGCTCGAGGCCGGCGATGATGCGCAACAAGGTCGACTTGCCGCAGCCGGACGGGCCGACGAAGACGACGAATTCGTGGTCCGCGATCTCCAGATTGAGATCGGGGATCACGGTAAAGTTGCCGTAGCGCTTGGTGAGGTTGCGGATAGAGATCGAGGCCATGATCGCTCAGTCCAGCGCCAGCACGGGCTTGATCAGCTCGCCCTTGGCGAAGCGGGCGAAATTCTCTGGCAGAGCCGACAGGCCGAACTCGCCATCGACCAGGACGCGGTATTCGTCCTTGTACTTGCGCAGCAGTTCGACATTCGGCTCGAAATCCGAGACCGGGAAGTAGAAGGTCCGGATCATGTAAAAATCCTTGCGGCGGAAGACCTTGCCTTCCTCGATGGTCCAGGGCGCGGCGTTCTCGCCGACCAGCACCAGCGCACCGCGCGGCAGGACCAGCTCGATGCCGAGGTTGCGCGCCGCATGGGCGCCGGAGCATTCCATGATGAGGGCAAAGCGCTTCGAAGTGTCGCCGACGGGATGCGCCTTCGCGCCGAAGGATTGGGCGATCTTCAGGCGTGTGGCGTTGGGATCGGCGACGTAGATGTCGTCGTAGCCGAGCGCGCGGAGCGCCAGCACGACGCCAAGGCCGACGGGCCCCGCACCCATCACGAGGACCGGCCCCGCCTCATTCGGCGGCACGACGCGGCTGACGAAGCGCACGGCGTGGCCTGACGTGCCGATGGTGTCGAGCAGCAGCGGCGCAAGGCTGTCCTCGATATCATCGGGCACCGGCAGCAGGCAGTTTTCCGGCACCGGCACATATTCGGCATAGCCGCCCGGCCTGTTCCAGCCGATCAGACTGGAGACGTCCAGGCACATCTGGGTGTCGCCGCGCTTGCAAGCGGCGCAGTGACCGCAGTGCAAAGGGATATAGACGGCGCAGCGGCGGCCGTGCAGGCGATGACCGGGCTGCTCGACCACGCCAAAGATCTCGTGGCCGGCGGTGAACTCGGCGCCCTTGTGCCAGAGCTTGAAGTCGGAGCCGCACAGCGCAGTGCGCGAGACGCGGACGAGCACTTCACCTGGGCCGACATCGGGCATCGCGACGCGCTCGATGGTGATACGGTCATTGCCGTGGAAGACCGCGGCCTGCATGATCGAATTCGGACGGGGCGACACGTTCATTTCGATACCTAGCCTTTCACCGCACCGAGCGTCAGTCCGGACACCAGCCAGCGCTGAACCAGGGCCGCCAGCACCAGCGGCGGCAACGCGATCAGCGTTGCAGCCGCCATGAGGGCGCCCCATTGCGTCGAGCCTTCGCCGATGAAGTTGAAGGCCGCCGCGATCAGCGTCTTGGTGTCGCCGTTGGAGAGCACCAGCGCAAACAGGAAGTAGTTCCACGAAAACACGAAGGCCAGGATCGCCGAGACGGCGACGCCTGATGCCACCAGCGGCAGCGCGATGCGCCAGAGGATGCGCGTGGCGCTGCACCCATCCACCTGCGCCGCCTCGAACACGCTGCGCGGAATGCCGTCGAAGGACGGCAGCAAAACCCAGATCACGATCGGCAGCGTGATGACGGCGTGGCTGAGGATCAGCGCGGTGTAGGAGCCGATCATGCCGACCTGCCGGAACATCACGTACCACGGCAGCAGGAACAACGTGCCGGGCGCCATGCGCGCGGCGAGCGTCAGGATGGCCGGCCACGAAATCCGCGTCCAGGAGACGGCGAAGGCAGCAGGAATTCCAAACAGCAGACCGAGCGCGGTCGAGCCAACGGTGACGATGAGACTGTTGAGCGCGTAGCTGAGGAACGGCGTGGTCCTGGTCAGCTCGACATAGTTTTCCAGCGTCGGCGAGAAGCTCAGCGTCGGCGGATACGCGGTGACCTCGAACGACGGCTTGAACGAGGACAGCACCATCCAGACCGTCGGCGCCATGATGAGCACGCCGGCGAGCAGGAGCTGCACCGTGTTGAGCCAGCGGATCCAGCGGTCGGTGTTGGCGGCATCGTTCATGACATCACCAGGCCACCGCGCCGCGGAGGCGATTGAAGGCGAGCACGGCGCCGAACACGATCGCCGTCAGCGTCAGCATCAGGGCACTGGCATAGCCGATGTTGAAGAATTCGAAGCCGACCCGGAAGCCGTAGATGTTGAGCGTGTTCGAGGCGTTGCCCGGGCCGCCCTGGGTCGTGATGTAGATGATGTCGAAGAAGCGCAGCAGATCGACGCTGCGCAGGATCGCCGCGGTGACGATGGTCGGCAGCAGCAGCGGCAGCGTGATGCGCTGGAAAGTCCTGAATGGAGACGCGCCGTCGATCTGCGCCGCCTCGTAGACGCTCGGCGGCAGGGATTGCAGGCCGCCCAGCACGATCAGGGCGACATAAGGCGTCCACTGCCAGCTGTCGATCAGAGCCACGGTAGGAATGACCCAGGTCGGCGAGGCCAGCCAGTCCGACGGCGGCAGGCCGAACGACTGGAGGATATAGTTGGCAGCACCGAGCGACGGATCGAGGATCACCAGCCACATCATGCCCGCCACCACCGGCGGCATCATGAAGGGCGAAATGAACAACGAGCGCACGATCCCCGGCAGCCGCTTGGCGTGGAACAGCACCAGCGCCAACCAGACGCCGAAGACGAGCTGCAGCACCAAGGACAGCACGAATAGCGCAATGGTGATCCACAGCCCGTGCCAGAATTCGTAATCGGAGATCAGCTTCGAATAATTGGCGAGGCCAGCGAAGGACTGCTTGCCGGTCGAGGAGAAGGTCTGGAAGCCGAGCCAGATCGTATAGACGACCGGAAACGCGATCATCGCGACCGTGAAGACCACGGCCGGCGCCGATAGGGCCGCCATCTCCAGCTTCTGCCGGTCCTGCGTGAGTGTCGCAGCCGTATCAGACATGCGTTCGTATCCTCGATCGAGTTGGGTGCCGGCAGGCAGCAAGCCTGCCGGCATGAGGCCGTTAGTTCAGCGCGATTAGCGCATCCAGGGCCTTGTCGGCATCCGCGCAAGCCTGATCGACGGTCTTCTGCTTCAGGATCAGATCTTGCACCGCCTGCCCGATGAACTCGCGCGATTGCGGATTGGCGACGATGGGATAGCCGACCTCGGAGGAGCCCTTGGTGGCGAGCACGTCGAGCGCGGCCTGCCATTCCTTCCGCACCGGCTCCTCGTCGATCCACTTGCGATATTCAGGATCCTTGGCGACCGACGGACGCGGCGGGGCAATGCCCTGAAGCGCCATCTTCTTCTGCACCTCGGGGCTGGTCGCCCACTGCACGAAGTACCAGGCCGCATCCGGCTGCTTGCTGTGCGAGGACACTGCCATGCCCCAGCCGATCGTGGTCGGCACCTGGCCGGCATCGCCCGCCGGGAACGGCAGCAGGCCGGTGTCCTTCAGGCGCGCGCCGCCTTCCATCACCGTGCGCAATTCATTCGACGACTCAAACGCCATCGCGGCGCGGCCGCCGCGGTAGAGCGCCGAAATCTGCTGGAAGCTGTAGTTGACGACGCCAGGCGGTCCGAAATCGCGCAGCAGCCGGCTATAGGTGTCGAGCGCTTCCTTGCCCTTGGCTGAGCAGAGGTTCGACTTGCCGTTTGCGACATAGCTGCCGCCGACATTGTGCAGCATGTTGCTGAAGGTATAGGCGATCGCGGGCTTGAGGCCGCGCGAGACGAACGGCGTCACCGTGCTGTCGCAGCTCTTGATCTTCTCGGCAGCGGCCTCGACGTCCTTGATCGTCTTCGGCGCCTCGAGGCCGCACTTTTTGAAGATGTCGGTGCGGTAATAGAAGATCGGGCCTTCGATGTTCATAGGCATGCTGGTCAGCTTGCCGCCGAAGGTCGCGGCCTTCAGCAGGGCCTGGCTCAATCCGTTGGGGTCGTATTCCTTGGCCACCTCGTTCTTGGCCATCGCGGTGAGATCGCCGTACCAGCCGGCGGCGGCGAACTGCTCGCCCTCGCGCGAGGGCAGCGTCATGAACACGTCCACCTCGTCGCTGTTCGCATTCATGACGGTCACCAGACGCTGGCGCATCTGCTGCTCCTGATAGCCGTCGACCTTGAGGGTCATGCCGGTCAGCTTCTCGAAATCGGCCTTGTAGGTCAGCAGCGCCTGCGACACCGGATTGTTGTTGGCGAGAAAGGTGACGGTCTTGCCCTTGAACTTCATCCAGTCGAAATCGGCGGCGTGCGCCTGCGCGGTCGCCGCAGCAATCGCGAGAACGGGCAACGCGACGTGGGTCGCGAGCATCCTGGCCTTCATCGAACTCTCCTCCCGGCTGGCCGCCTTAAGCTGGCGGACCATTTTGAAAACGTTTGAGCAGCGCTTGAAAACGGTTACAAAATAGACCTCGCATTCGCCGTGTCAAGCGATGGACAAGCCGCACAATCTGCGGCAGATTTGCGACATTGCCGCTACCATGCGGTTCGCTACGCCCGATGTAACGTTACATTCATGAGACTGACCAACGCCAAGTCTGTGAAACAGGGCATCCGCGCCGTGGCGGCCCGCGCCGGCGTCTCGACGGCATCGGTCTCGCGCGCCCTCAACAACCCCGACGCGGTGAGCCCTTCCTTGCGGGCGCGTATCGAGCAGGCCATCGACGCGCTCGGCTACATCCCGCATGCGCCGGCGCGCATCCTGTCGTCACGCCGCTCGCGCACGCTTGGCGCAATCGTTCCAACGATCGACAACACGATGTTCGCGCGCGGCATCGCCTCGCTGCAGCAATATCTGTCGTCGGTCGGATACATGCTGTTTCTCACCACGAGCGGCTACGATCTCGACGTCGAATTGCAGCAGGCGCGCAATCTGATCAGCCGCGGTGTCGACGGCCTCGTGCTGCGCGGCGATTGCCATCACGACGGATTGCGCAAGCTGCTGGCGGACAATGCCGTACCGTTCATCAATGTCGGCATCTACCAGCCCGACCGGCCCTATCCTTGCGTCGGCACCGACAACGAAGCCGCCGCCCATCGCGCCGCCGCGCATGTCATCGAGCTCGGCCATCGCCGCATCGGGATCGTCTCGGCGCTCCAGCGCAACAACGACCGCGCCAGCGCGCGCGTCGCCGGTTTTCGCCGCGCGCTGACGGAGAACGGGCTCGAATTGCCTTCGCAATGGCATGTCGAGGTGCCCTATACGCTGGACGACGCGCGCGAGGCGGCGCGCTATCTCCTGGGCCTCGAGGACCGTCCGACAGCCGTTGTCTGCGGCAACGACGTCATCGCCTATGGCGTGCTGCTCGAAGCCGAGCGCAGCGGTTTTTCGGTGCCGCGTGACCTATCGGTGGTCGGCTTCGACGACCTCGACTGGAGCCGGCATTTGCGGCCGAGCCTGACCACGATCCACGTACCGACCGGAGAAACCTGGCAGCGCGCCGGCGAATATCTGGTGCGCAGCCTCGCCGGCGAGCAGACCATCATGCATCGCGAGATCGACTTCTCGCTGGTCGTCCGCGAGTCGACGGCTGCGCCTCCGAAATCCCTGAAGTGAGACATTCCCGATGAATCCGAATTTTTCTCTCGCCCCCGGCTTTCATGCCGTCGTGATCGGCGGCGCCGGTGACATTGGCGCCGCCATCAGCAATCAATTCTGCGATCTGGGTGCGACAGTGACAGCAACGGGTGCGAACGAGGCCGATCTTGCCCGCACCCTCCTCAAACCGCGCGCGGGTCTCACGCTCGCGACGCTCGATGTCACCGATGACGAGGCCGTCACGTCCTTCGCCCGGAAACACAAGCGCGTCGACGCGCTGATCAACTGCGCCGGTATTCTCGCGCGCGACAAGGAATTCGAGATCGAGACCTTCATAAAGGTGCTCGACGTCAATCTCACCGGCACGTTCCGGACCTGCATGGCCTTTCATCCCCTGCTCGCGGAGCAGACGGGATCGATCGTCAACATAGCTTCGATGAACGCGACGCTGGCGCTGCCGCGGATTCCCGCCTATTGCGCCAGCAAGGGCGGCGTCGTGATGCTGACCAAGGCGCTGGCTTTGAAGTGGGCCGAAGAAGGCATCCGCGTCAACGCGGTCGCGCCCGGCTATATCGAAACCGCGATCAACGCCGCCGGCCGCAGCGACCTTGCGCATTATCGGCGCATCGCCGACCGCACTGCCTTCAAGCGCTGGGGACATCCGGAGGACATTGCCGGCGCCGTTGCCTTCCTCTGCATGCCGGCTTCGCAATATGCGACCGGCACCGTCATTGCCGTGGATGGCGGCTTTCTGGCGGGGTAGCGCGGGTTCTATACGCCCAGCGCCTTGCGATTGAACGTCCGCAGGAAGCGCAGCGACAACGTCCGCACATTCGCGACGTTGAGCAGCCAGGCCGCAGCGGCGTAAGCAACCCCGCCCGCGGAGCTGACGACCATCAACGCCACGATACCGGTACCGCCGACCTGTGTCCGCGCAATGAGGATGGCGCCCGCCATCGCCGCAGCCGAAGCCGCAACGCCGGCGAGGCGGTTGACGTCGAACGGCACGGGATGGGCGCGGTGCATCAGGGCGACGGCGACGACGAAGCCGAGCGCTTCGGTGGCGAGGGTGGCGAGCGCTGCGCCGTAAAGGCCGTAGCCGGCGACCAGCGCAAACATCAGTGCCACGCTCAAAACGAGCGTGAGGAACGACTGCGCCGCCAGCATGAACGGCCGCTCGGCGAGCTGGAAGCTGATCTGCACATAGAATTGATTGGCGATGCCGAAGAAGCGCGCGAGCACCAGCGTCGGCAGCAGCGCCGACACGCCGGCGCGGAAATCGACGCCGACGAGCGTGCCCGCGACCTGGTCGGCCGCGAGCGCGAGCCAGACGGCGACGGGTGCGACGACGACGAGCAGCAACTCGAGGCTCTCGCTCAGCCGCTCCCGCGTCGTCTCGCTGTTCTTCTCGGATAGTGAGCGGAACACCAGCGGCACGGTTGCCGCGGCGACGCTGGAGGCGATCATCACCATGAACTGGCGCGGCAAATCGGCGGCGACGCCGAAAATGCCGGCGGCGTCCTTGCCGAGCAAATAGGCTACGATGAGCCGGTCGCAGGCCGAATAGACCGCAACGGACAATCCGGCCAGCGTCAGCGGCAGGCCGTAGCGCGCCAGCTGCATGAACTGGCTGCGCTGGAAGCGCGCGATCTTCGTGCGGTCGCCGACGAGATTGAGAATGATGCCGGTGAGCGAGCCCAGACCGAACGCGGCGAGCAGTCCCAACCCACCCCAGCCGAGCCAGATGCCGAGCAGGCCAAAGCCGACGCTCGACACGCTGCGGACGATCGAGATCGCCGCGAACCTATAGGGGCGCAATTTGGCGCGTTCGAATTCCTGGCCGACATCGACGGCATTGGCCATGATCGCCACGAACATGCTGGCGAGCAGCAGCTCGACGCTGAGGTCGCTGCGGAACAGAATGACCAGCGGCGTGGTGGCGCAGAGGACCGCGGCCGTCAGCCCGAAGGCGACCATCGCCGTGCCGCGAAAATCAACCTCCGCCGACATCGCCTGATAGCGGGACACCGACAGCTTGATCCAGGCGAAGAAGATCGCGCCCAATATGCCGGCAAGGCTGATGCCGACGACATAAACGCCGTACTCGGCCGGCGTCAGCAGCCGCGTGTAGGCCGTGACCGCAAAGAAACCCACCGCTGCGGGCAGGATGTAGGCGACGAGATAAATCGAGAAATGGCGGTTCAGCATGCGAGCACAGGACCGGCAACGGTGTTGCGATGGTGACGGCCGTTAATCAATGACCTTGGCGGGGCGAACAAACTGCGCCGCAGCATCTCTCAAGAGTGTCACATAAGTCTGCAGATCGGGCGGCGAATGAGGCTGGAAGGCCGCTTTCGCGCGTTAGCGTTAAATTTGCCCTTTCCCTGGGGCGGTTCGAGCGATCACGACACGAAACCCTGATCCAGACTGGAACAGCGATGCAGCGCCACGCGCGTTGCGCACCGGACATCCGCAAAGGTTAACCCAACGACAGGAAACCCCGGCGTCGCAAGGCGCCGCTTGGTACGATGGCGCGTTGGTTCCCAAAGGAACGTCCCACCGTGACCAGGCTCGACAGACGCGAATTTCTCCTCGGCAGCGCCGCAGCACTCGCGGCGGGGGCATCGGCGTCCGCCGCACCGGCATCAAAACTCGCGCAGCGCCGTCCGGGCTTTGGCGCTGCGGCGACGCTCTGGGACCTGCAAGCCGATCCCAGGCTCGGCGAAGCCATCAGCACCTATTGCACCCAGGTGGTGCCGGTGCTCGAGCTGAAATGGCCGATGCTGCGGCCGAACGCGCACACGTTCAACTTCGAGCGCGCCGACGCGATTCTGGATTTCGCCAGGGAGAACGATCTGACGATGCGCGGCCACGCGCTCGCCTGGTATCACGACATTCCGGACTGGACCAAGCAGATCAAGGACACCAAGGACGTCGAGCGCGCCTATGTCGACCACATCGGCACCGTCGTGTCCTATTACAAGGACAAGCTGACGTCGTGGGACGTCGTCAACGAGCCGATCCCGGACAATCCGAAGAAGATCACCGACCGGCGCGACACGTTCTGGACGCAGCATCTGGGCAACCGCTGGATTCCGCTGGCCTTCCGCACGGCGGCCGCGGCCGATCCCTTCGTCAAGCTCGCGATCAACGAATATGACATCGAGTCGGCGAAGGACTCGTTCATTGCCAAGCGCGCGGCGTACCGCAACCTGATCATGGACCTGCTCGACCAGGGCGTGCCACTGCACGCCGTAGGCCTGCAATCGCATCTGCATGCCGAGCTCGAGATCGACACGCATGGGCTCGCCGAATTCGTCACCGAGTTGCGCTCCTGGGGCCTCGATGTGCTCGTCACCGAGCTCGATGTCGACGACCAGAAGCTGACAGGCAATCCGGCGGAGCGCGACGCCATCGTCGCCAAGCGCGTCGACGACCTCCTGACCGCGATCTCGACCAGCGGCCCGGTGCGCTCGATCCTGACCTGGGGCCTCTCGGATCGCTATAGCTGGATCAACGGCACCTTCGCCCGCGCGGACAAGCAGCCGAACCGCCCCTTGCCGCTCGACGGCGAGTTCAAGCCGAAGCCGTTCATGGACGTCATCAGCAAGTTCACGAGAGACGCCTGAGACGCGGCCTTAGCGCGTCTTCGCCGGCACTTCGAATTCGGCCGCATCACCCATATCTTCAGGAGACAGGCTCGGGCTGCGTCGATCCCGCGAGCTAAGGCGGAACACGTCGCGGATGTCGTCGATCGAGGTCGACGAATAGGACTGGATGCAGAGCGCGACCTGTTCGGGCGAGGCCGCGCCCATCATCGCTTCGATGGCGGGACGGTCGAGGGGCGTGTCGTCCCAATGCGAGACCGCAATGCTGTCTTCGGTGACCCGATGGGTGGCCAGATGCGCGGGCGAGTTCGCGACGAAGTGTCCGTACATCAGATACTCCGAGAACTTCTTCTTCCGGCACAGCGCCAGAACCCAGTTCAAGCCCGTCGCCGCCTTGATGGCGTCGGTCATCGCGCGCGCGGTGTCCCGGTCCCAGACCAGCGCGTTGCCGACATAGTCGTCGGCGGGGAACGAGCGCTCCTTGATACCGAGAAGCTGATCGACAGTGCGCAGCCACAGGCCGTGCAACGGATGGTCGGCGCCGATGTCCTTCGGGGTGACGAACAGCGGCGTCTTCTCGGCGCCGGCATATTGGCCGACGTCGAATTCGCGGAAGAACAGATTGTCCGAGTCCAGGATGCAGACGCGCTGCTCGGATGCGTTGAGCACGCCGGCGATCTTCAGGATCTGCTGGATGTGCCAACCATGCACCGGCGACGACAGCAGCGACAGCCAGACCCGGCGCTTGCTGAGGAACTGAAGCGCCGGCGGCAGCGCCCACAGCCATTTCGGCAGATAATTCGAGGCCGGAACGATGACGCGCTTGTCGGACGCGAACCGCGCGAACAGCGGCACGTCCTCATCGTTAACGAGAACATAATGCCGCGTGTATCCCGAGAGCCAGGTGTCGATGCTCTCGCTGAGCAGCGAAAAGCGTTCGATATCCTTGGCGTAGCTGGCGGTCAGCAGGGCAACGGAATGCATGGAGCGCGCTCGAATGGCCATCAAGCCGCACTCATAGCCGCACCGCGAGATGCTGGAAACTCACAAACGGAATCAAGGTAAAACGAAACCAAGCATTAGCCATCCGACGGCAGCCCCTGCTCGATGGCGCGAAAACGCAGTGGCGCCAGCGCGGAGGCGCGCTGCCACCAGTCGGCGACGCGGTCGTCCAGTGCGGTCACACCGCGACCCTGGCCGGGGAAGATCCGGATCTGCTGCACCGCCTCGGCCTCGAACCCCCTGCCCTTGCGCGTGATCTTGAGGGCGGCGCCCTCGCGGTCGCGCTGCGTCAGCGGCGCCAGGAGGCGGCCGTGCGGGCGGAGCGACTGAAGCCAGAGCGGATGCGGGTGCGGGAAGCCGGCATGCACGATGATCACGTCGGCGGGCTCGCCGATCTCCTCGCATCCATCGCCATGCACGACCTCGACATTGCGATAGGGGCGAAGGTAATTCGCGGCACGCGCCGCAAGCCGCCCGTCGCATTCGATTGCATGCACCGTGCCCTTGGGCCCCACGATCTTCGACAACACCGCGGAAAAATAGCCGAGACCGCAGCCGATCTGGACCACGCGGTCCTTCTCCCCGACGTCGAGCAGATCGATGAAGTGCGCCCACAGGCTCGGCAGCCCGGTGTCGAGCTTGCGGCGCGCATCGATCGCGACCAGCACATTGTCGTAGAGATGAACGGGATCGGCATCCGGCGTCAGCCGGTAGCCGCGCGCCGCCTCGCTCTTGATACGCCAGGGTCCCTTCGCCAGAAAATCCTCGCGCGGGATGGCGGCGAGCGCTTCGAGCAGGCGTGGTGAGGAGATCCGCTCTCGCTTCGCAATCAACTCGACGTAGCGCGCACGCGCGGCGGCAAGATCGCTCATTTCATCGCATCGGCCTGTTCAAGGACGGGCACGTCTCCGCCGAGCTCGCTGAGGAGCTGCATCGCCTGCTTCAGGTCCGGAGTATAAAAGCCCTCGCTGAACTTGCCGACGATCGGCAAAAGCAGAAGACTTGCGTGCTCGCGCTTGCCGGCTTGGTGCGACAGCCGCGCAAGGCTGACGGCGGTCCGAAGCTCCCATGACAGCGCGCCCTGCTTGCGCGCGGTCTCCAGCGACAGGGCGAACAGGTCCTCGGCCTCCTGCACCGATGCCGGATCACCGTCCGACATCGTGATCTCGCCCTGCAGCCGATAGACCTCGGCGAGATAGGAGTGATCGCCGGTCCGTCTCGCGGTCGCGAGCGCGCCGTCCAGCGCGCGCAAGGCGGCATCGCGCATCCCGACCTTGGCATAGGCTTCCGCAAGCAGGCAGCGGAACCAGCAGCCGGCGAGCCAGGAATCCATCGCCTCGTATTCGTCGAGGCCGAGGCGCATCTGGCTGAGACCTTCGTCGGCCTCGCCGAGCTGGGCCAGCGCCCAGCCGCGCAGGATCGCCGCCTGCTGCTTCCAGTGCAGGAAATTGTGCTCAGTGGCGATGATCATGGCGCGGTTGGCGTGGTCGCGCGTACCCTCGACGTCGCGCAAATGCTGGCACAGATAGGCGCCGAACACGAGCGCGAAGGCGAGCGTGAAGGGATGGCGGATCTTCTCGGCATTCGCGATCGCCTGCTCGCTGTGCTGGCGCGCCGCGTCCGGCCGGCCGAGGAACCAGAGGAGATAGCCGAGATAGGACAGCGAAACGACGCCGGGATCGGTACCGTGCCGCTCCATCAGATCGGAGTGCAGATCGGGACTGTAGAGGTTGATGCAGCGGTGCAGATGGTGCTGGGAGGCGGCAAAACGGCCGCGATAGAGCATCGTCATCGCGATCGAGCGGTGCGCCTCGATCAGATAGCCGGTCTGCTGCGCCGGCTGCGTGCGCTCGTTCAGCCGCTCGCGCTTGGCGAACTTCAACAGCTCGACACTGAGATCGTGCGCGCGGCTGAGATCGGCACGGATGAAATGGCAGACCCAGAGCCCACGCGTGGCGGCGAAGGCCTTCTCGTCGTCGTCGAGCTGCTGACCGAGCTCGAGCGCGCGGATGTAGTTTTCCTCGACCTCCTGCACGGCGTAGCCCTTGGCGGCAATCAAAGCGTTGCCGAGCGCGATGCGCAGCTCCAGCTCCATCTCGTCGGCGCCCTGCATGCGCGCATTGGCCTGCACGACGCTCAAGCCCCGGCGCAAATGCCCGATCGCCTCCAGATTGGCGCCGCTCTTGGCCGCCTGCTTGCCGGCCTTGAGCCAGAAGCTGGCGGCGCCCTCGCTCTGGCCGGATTCGGTGAGGTGATGGGCCAGCAGCTCCGGTTCGCGCTCGGTCTTCTCCGGATACATCTCGGCGAGCACCTGCGCGATCCGCGAATGCAGCTTGCGCCGCTCACTGTGCAGCAGGCTGTCGTGCGCGGCGTTCTGGATCATCACGTGCTTGAAGGAGTAGAGCGCGCCGGGCGGATGGCCGCGGCGCATGATCAACCCGGCCTCCTCCAGATGATTGAGCGCGGCCTCGATCTGCTCCGCCGGCGTATTGGCGACCGCGTGCAGCGTCGCGTAGGAGAACTCGCGACCGATGGTGGCGCCGATCTGCGCGATGCGCTTGAACGGTCCCATCCGGTCCAGCCGCGCCATCAGCGAGTCGGTGAGGGTCGCCGGGATCGCGAGCTGCCGCCATGGGCCCGACAGCACGTAGCGCCCGTGCCGCTCGGTCAGGAGGTTGGATTCGAGAACGGTCTTGGTCAGCTCTTCCAGGAACAGCGGCACGCCGTCGGTCTTGACGATGATCTCCTCGACCACCTCCTTGGGAAGCTCGCGGCCCGCGACGCGCTCGACCAGCGTCGTGCGCAGCTGCCGGCTCAGGCGGTTCAGCACCAGCGTGGTGATGTGCGAATGCGCGTTCCAGCTCGGCTGGAATTCGGAGCGCGCGGTGATGATGACAAGGACCGGCTGGTTCTGCACCCGGGCGACGAGGAGGTCGATCACCTCGCGGGAGGTCGGGTCGATCCAGTGCAGATCCTCAAGCGCGATCACCAGCGGCATGTCGCGCGCAAGGCCGAGGAAATGATTGACCAGCGCGGCGACGGTCGCATCCTTCTGCTGCTGCGGTGACAGGTCGAGCGGCGGATAGCGGTCTCCGGTCGGGATCGACAGCAGCGCGGCAAACAGCGGCGTGACCTGCTCGATGTCGCCATGGGCGGCGGCGATCGCGGTCTCCAGACCCGCCAGCGACGTCGCGGATGGATCCTCGCGGTCGAGGCCGAGCGAGAATTTGAGCTGCTCGGAGAACGGATAGAACGCCGTGGAGGTGTAGTAGGGCGAGCACTGGAACGAGACGTGTCCATGGCGGTCGCCCGCGATCCGGTCGAATATCTCCTGGATGATGCGCGACTTGCCGATGCCGGGCTCGCCGAACTTGACCACGACCTGGCCGTCGCCGTCCTTGACCTGCTGCCAGCGCCCCATCAGCAGCGCGATCTCTTCCTCGCGGTTGACGAGCGGCGTCAACCGCCCGCCCATGGAAGCGGCGAAGCGGGTCTCCGCCCGCGAGGCGCGCACCACGTGCCAGGCCTGCGTCTTCTCCGAGATGCCCTTCAGCGCATGGACACCGAGATTGCGGTAGTCGAACTTGCCCTTCAGCAGCGACTGTGTCGAGGCCGAGATCACGACGCCGTTGGGCGGCGCCAGACCTTGCAGGCGTGCGGCGAGATTGACGGTTTCTCCGACCGCGGAATCGCGCTCCTCGGTGCCTTGGCCAACGAGGTCGCCGACCACGACGAGACCGGTTGCGATCCCGATGCGGACGGCGGGGGCGTGGCTCAGCGCACCGCGCGGCTCGATCGCGCGCGCGGTCGACAGCACCCGCACGATCTCGAGCCCGGCGCGCACCGATCGCTCGGCATCGTCCTCATGCGCGGTCGGATAGCCGAAATAGACAAGGATACCGTCGCCGACGAAGCGCGCGGCAAACCCTTCGTAATGCTTCACCACGCGGACGCAGGTCTCGCGAAAGCTCGCGATCATGTCGCGCACGTCTTCCGGATCGAACTGCACCGACAGCGAGGTCGAATCCACCATGTCGCAGAACATGGTGGTGAGCTGACGCCGTTCGGCACCGACTTCCGCCCGGACTTGCGGGCGCGCGGCCGTATCGGGCTTCTCGGCGGTCTCAGCGTGGAATAGCGCCGACATCGCGCGCTGAAGCCGCTTGCGATCGCCGAGCGGCAATCCGAGCTCGACCAGGTCGGATTCCGTCAGGTCCCCCATCACATCGAGATCGAGGCGGTGCTGCGCGAAGAGATCGGTGTAATGTCCAAGACCGACGCCTTCGAGCCAGCGCTTCAACCCGCCTTCCGTCCCCGTAACAGGTTCATTCTCCAGCATGGTGATTCTGCCCGACCTTCACTCCGTCGAAGGGCTTTAGGCCCCTCAACCACAGATTTTGGGGCCCGAACTTCACCTCAGACTGGACGCGTTCCCTAAGTCTTGGGAAGAATAGCTCAATCAGATCAAAAGGGAATGGCATTGTCCCACATTGCATCCGTAGCGGGAGAGGATTCGGACAGCGCAGGCGCCGAAACCAGGACGTTTGCCGATATCGGCGGCCTTCTCGACTTTTATGCGCGCAAGACCCCGTCGGCACCAGCTCTCCTCGCGCCGGGCCGGCCGGCCCTCACCTACGGCAAGCTGGGTGAGTTGATCCAGCAACTGGTCCGCACCCTGCGGGGGCTTGGCATTGCCCCTGCCGACCGGATTGCCGTTGCGCTGCCGCGCGGCGCCGACAGCGCGCTGGCGCTGATCGCGGTCGCCTCGGCCGGCGCCTGCGTCCCCGTCAATCCCGATCTGACGGCCGACGAGCTGCAGCGCTATTTCAGCGAATTGAAGCTGACCGCGCTCGTCACCCGGGCCGACATGAATTCACCAAGTCGTGACGTTGCCAAGGCACTCGATATCGCGGTGATCGATTTCGTGCCGGGGCCGAACGACAATCTCGGCGGCTGCGCGTTCATCGGCCCGGCAGTCGGGCCGGCCAGCACGAGCGGCGCCTCGCGCGGCGACGATGACGCCTTCATCCTGTTGACGTCAGGCACGGCGGCGCGGCCGAAAATGGTGCCGCTGACGCAGCGCAATGTGTGCCTGTCCGCATACAATGCCGGCCGCGTGCTGTCGCTCGCAGCCCACGACCGCCTGCTCAACGCCCTGCCGCTGTTTCACGCCCATGGTCTGATCTCCGGCCTGCTGACGGCGCTGGCCGCGGGCTCCAGCGTGATCTGCACCAACGGTTTCGACGCGTTGTCCTTCTTCAGCTGGATGCGGGAGCTGCGACCGACCTGGTACACGGCGGTGCCGACCATCCATCGCGCGCTGCTGACGGCGGCCGAGGCCGACCCGGACCGCGCCCGGTCGTCGTCGCTGCGCGTGATCCGCTCGGCCTCATCCTCGCTCGCGCCTGCGATCCTGAACGGGCTGGAGGCGATGTTCGGCGTTCCCGTGCTCGAGACCTACGGCATGACGGAAGCAGCCTCGCAGATCTCCGCCAATCCGTTCGAGCTGCGCAAGGTCGGATCGGTCGGCCGCGCTGCGGGCCCCGAGATCGCGATCATGGACGGGGCGGGCCGCACGCTTGCGAGCGGCGAGCATGGCGAGATCATGCTGCGCGGGCCGAACATGAGCCGCGGCTATTATAATGACGAGGCGACGACACGGGCCGCCTTCCGCAACGGCTGGTTCCGGACCGGCGACCTCGGCTATCTCGACGCCGACGGCTACCTCTTCATCGTCGGCCGCATCAAGGACGTCATCAACCGCGGCGGGCAGAAGATCTCGCCCCTGGAGGTCGAAGAGGTCCTGCTGAGCCATCCGGCGGTGCTGGAGGCCGGCGTGTTCGCCGTCCCGCATCAGAAGCTCGGCGAAAACGTCGCCGCCGTCGTGGTGCTGCGCCCGAACTCCGAAGCAACTCCGGACCAGCTTCGGCAGTTCGCGCGCAAACGACTTGCGGCCTACAAGGTACCGAGCCTGATCCGCGGCGTGGCCGCACTGCCGAAAGGCGCGAGCGGCAAGGTCAAGCGCAACGCGCTGGCCGATCTGATCGCAACCGCGGAGCATGGCGTCGAAGCGCAATTGCCGCGCAACGCGCTGGAGACCCAGCTCGCGGGGATCTGGGCCGGTCTGTTGGAACTGCCGCAGGTCGGCATCGATCAGGATGTCTTTGCGCTCGGCGCGGACTCGCTCGCGGCGACGCAGATGCGCTCGCGCTTGCGCGAACGCTTCAATGTCGACTTCTCCTTCGAGGACATCTTCGATTGTGCCACGGTCTCGGCGCTTGCGGCCCGGATCGAGACCGCCACAACCCATCGCGAGACGATGGTGCCCGCATGGCGCCAGGCGGCGGCAGCAGACGCGCCGCTGTCGTTCCAGCAGCAGCGGATGTATGTGCTCTCGCGGCTCGATCCGACCCGCTACAATTACAACGTCGTCGAAGTCGCGGTTCTCAAGGGCCTGCTCGACGTCGCCGCGCTTTCTGCGAGCCTCGCCTCGATCTGCGCGCGCCACGAGGCGCTGCGCTCGGTCTTCATCGAACGCGAGGGCGAGCCGGCGCAGCGGGTGCTGCAATCACCACCGCGATTCGAGCGGATCAAGCTCAAGCCCTGCGCCGCGGACAAGCAGGGCGCAATCATCCGGCGCGAGGCGCTTGAGCTCGCGCAATATCCGTTCGACCTGGCGCGTGAGCCGCCGCTGAAGGTCACCCTGCTGTCGTTCGACAAATCCAGCCACGCGCTGGTGGTCAACGTCCATCACCTCGTCACCGACGGCTGGTCGCAACGGCTGTTCTGGGAGGAGCTTGCCGCCCATTATTCCGCTGCACGCAAGGCAAGCGCCGTGACGTTACCCTCGCCCGCCTTCCAGTATCGCGACTTTGCGCTATGGCAGCAGAGCTGGGCTCAGACGCCGGCGGCGAAGGAGCAGCTCGATTACTGGCGGACCCAGCTCGACGGTGTCACCACGCTGCCGCTGCGGACCGACCGGCCACGACCGGAGGTCTGGAGCGGTCACGGCGCCCGTCACTATCTCGAATTCTCCAAGGCACTGTCGGCCGATCTGCGCGCGCTCAGCCAGGACCAGGGCGTCACGCCTTTCATGACGCTGCTCGCGGCTTTCCAGTGCCTGCTGTTCCGCCACACCGGACACGAGGATGTCGCGACGGGATCGCTGATCGCCAACCGCAACCAGATCGAGAGCGAGCGATTGATCGGGCTGTTCGCCAACACCCTGATCCTGCGCAACGATTTTGGCGGCGATCCGGGCTTTGGCGAGATGTTGCGGCGGGTACGGCAGGTCACGCTGGATGCCTACCGCAACCAGGACCTTCCGATCGAGGAAGTGCTGCGCGCGCTGCAGATCGCGCGCCGGAGCGATGGCAATCCGCTGTTCCGGATCATGTTCATCCTCCAGAACGCCTCGATCGAGGCGGCACGTTTCCCCGGCCTGTCGACGCGGCGGCTGGAGGTCGACCCGAAGGTCGCGCGCTTCGACATCACGCTCGAACTGGTCGAGGCCGACGGCCGCTTCACCGGCTTCTTCGAATACGCCACCGATCTGTTCGACGCGGCGACCATCGAAGGCATGGCCGCTCAGTTCAAGACCCTGCTCAAGGCCGTGATCGCCAATCCGGAGCAGCGCATCTCGCGCCTGCCGCTCCTGACGGAGGCCGAACGCCGGCAGTTGCTGGCGAAAGGCCAGGGCGTGGTGGCCAATTTCACCGCGCGCGGCAATCTTTGCGAGCGCCTCGAGCGCCAGGCGAAGAAGACACCGAACGCAATCGCGGTAACGGACGGACACACCTCCCTGACCTATCGGGAGCTCGCCCGCCGCAGCCAAGCGGCCGCACGCTGGCTCGCGCGCGAAGGTGTCGGCGCCGAGAGCGTTGTCGCCTTGCTTGCGGATCGCGGGCCCGACCTGCTCGCCGCGATGATCGCCGCGCAGCGCGTGGGCGCAGCCTTCCTCAATCTCGATCCCGACCAGCCGCCGGCGCGGCTTGCGACCATCCTCGGATCGAGCTGCGCCCGCATGCTGCTGACCGGGCGCGCCCAGTCGGCCATGGTCGAGGCCCTGCTCGGACCGCTGGTCGAGCGCATCCATGTCGCCGAGCTCGAGGACGCGATCGCACCCGGATCGACCAGGCCTGCCCGCGCCGCGCGGCGCGCAGCCGCGAGCCTCGCCTATCTCATCTACACATCCGGCTCCTCCGGCGCGCCGAAGGGCGTCATGATCGAGCAGCGCGGGCTGTCGAACCATCTGGCGTCGCTCATTTCCGAGCTCGGCCTTACGGCGAGCGACGTGATCGCCCAGACTGCGCCGCAGAGCTTTGTCATCTCGGTCTGGCAGTTCCTTGCCGGTCCCATGGTCGGCGCGCGCGTCCATGTCTGTGCCCACGCAATCGTGCAGGACCCGATCCTGCTCGCGCGGGAGATCGAGCGTGAAGGCATCAGCGTGCTCGAGATCGTGCCGTCGCTGCTGCGGGTGATCCTCGACCGCATGGACGACGCGCAGGTCCAGCGCGCCTTTGCGGGATTGCGGCTCCTGATCTCGACCGGCGAGCCGCTGCCGGTCGATCTCTGCCGCGCCTGGTTCGCCCGCTGCCCGAAGGTGCCGCTGATCAACGCCTATGGCGCGTCGGAATGTTCCGACGACGTCTCGCTGCATCGCCTGACCAAGGCGCCGGCGGCGACGACGAGCAACGTCCCGGTCGGCGCGCCGCTGCCCAACACCCAGCTCCATGTGCTCGATCAAAACCTCCAGCCGCTGCCGGTCGGCGTGACCGGCGAGCTCTGCGTCGGCGGCGCCGGTGTCGGCCGCGGCTACATCAACGATCCCGCGCAGAGCCGGCAGCGCTTCCTGCCGGATCCGTTCGCACGCCAGGCCGGCGGGCGGCTGTACCGGACCGGCGACCTCGCACGCCGCCGCGCCGACGGCACCATCGAATGCCTCGGCCGCGCCGACCATCAGGTCAAGGTCCGGGGCTACCGTATCGAGCTCAAGGAGATCGAGAACGCGCTTGCCGACCATCCTGCGGTGCGCGCCGGCATCGTCGAGCCGCGCCGCGAGGCGAGCGGCGATGTCAGGTTGATTGCCCATATCGTCGCAAGGGCCGGCAGCCAGAGCAGCGCCAGCGAGCTGCGCGACTTCCTGAAGAGCCGGTTGCCGGGCCATGCCATCCCGTCCGCATTCCTGTTCCTGGACCAGATGCCGCTCAATGCCCATGGCAAGATCGACCGGTCGGCGCTGCTGGCGCCCGCGCAGCAGGACGTCTCCGGACCGGACGCCGCCGTGCCGGCGCGGCACTTCACCGAAAAAGTGCTCTCGGACATCTGGGTCGACCTGCTGAAGGTCGAGAGCCTCGGCGTGACCGATAATTTCTTCGATCTCGGCGGCCATTCGCTGCTGGCGGGCCAGGCGATGGCGCGCGTCGCCCGTGCGCTCGGCGTGTCGCTGCCGATCAAGACCATCTTCGAGGCTCCGACGATCGAAGAACTCGCCCGGCGGGTTGACGAGGCCGTGGCAGCAAAGCCGCGCAAGCCGGCAACAGGCATGCTGCGGCCTGCTGAAAGCGGGCTCCCAACGCTCTCGATCGCACAGGACCAGATGATGCGGATCGAGCAGAACCTGCCGGGCCTGCCGCTGTTCAACCTGCCCTTTGCCTTCCGCCTCCAGGGCCCGCTCGATCCGACCACCCTCGCGCAGGCGTTCGGCGACATCGTGCGCCGCCACGAATCGCTGCAGACCGGGTTCGGCCGGAGCGGCGAAGAGCCCGTCAGTCGCATCGCCACACCCGGCGAGCTCGGACCGGCCCTCACGATCGAGGTCATCGGCGACGGACGTCCCCACGACAACAAGCGGCGCAAAGCCCTCGAACTCAGGAAGATCGACCTCCTGATCGAGCAGGAGACCTACGCCCCGTTCGACACTGCGCGGCCGCCGCTGTTGCGGGCGCGGCTGTTGCGGCTCCATGCCGACGATCATGTGCTGCTGCTGACGCTGCATCATGCCATTGCCGACGGCTGGTCGATCGGCGTGCTGTTCGAGGAGCTGTCCAACCGCTATGCGGCGCTGGCCGGGCGTCCGTCCGTGCCGCTGCCGAAACTACCGCTGGCCTTTTCGGACGTCGCCCGCTGGCAGCGCTGGTGGCGCGGCACGGACGCCGCCCGCCGCCAGGCCGCCGACTGGACGGAGAATCTGCGCGGCGCGACCCCCGTCTTCGACGGTGAAGCAAGCCCCGGCGCGTCCACCGGGCATCACCCCGTCAGCCTCGAGCGCGAGCTGATCGGCCGGCTCACGGCGTTCGCCGGCCGGCATAACAGCACGCTGTTCATGTGCCTTCTCACCGGCCTGAAAGCCCTGCTGCTGGCGCAGAGCGGCCGCAACGACATCTCGGTCGCCACCGCCATGGCCAATCGTGCCCAGCCGGATACCGACCGGATCGTCGGTCCGTTCGAGAACACGGTGATCGTCCGTACCCGAATCACGCCGGAGCTGTCATTCGCGCAAGCCCTGGCCCGGGTGCGCCAGAGCGTGCTCGACGCGCATGCGCGCCAGGAGCTGCCGTTCAACATCCTGGCCGACCATCTGGAGCAGGAGGGGATCGATCCGGCCTCGCTGCTCCAAGTCTATTTCACCCTGCAAAATCCGCTGCGCCAGCCGCTCGATCTGGCTGACGTCACGATCGAATCGATCGGCAACGTCGCGCGCGAAGGCCAGCCGGTGCTGCCGATCGACCAGACCTGGCTGTCGCTGATGCTCAAGGAACGCCCCACCGGAATCACCGGCTCATGCAATTACAAGGGCGAGCTGCTCGATGGCCGCAGGATCGGTGAGTGGATGGCGCATCTCGTCGCGCTGCTGGATGCGGCCGTCGCCCACCCCAACACACCGCTCGGCCGATTACTCGCTCGCAGGGCGGCATGACCGGCTGTACGGGACGGGAGAACACAGGTTCACTCGCCAAAGCTGTGCATGACCAAGTTGCATCTTGATTATTTGGCGCCAGCGCGCAAGATTATTCCCTCGATTTGATTTGGACGATTATTTTCAACCGGGGGAGTATGTTATGGGTTTCATCAAATTTACCAAGGGTACCTCGTTGAGCGACAAGGACCGCAAGGCCCTGCAAAAGCTGCTGGGCGCCGAGAAGAAGAAGCTCCAGTCCGCGCTCAAGGATGTCGATGCCAGCCTTTCGATGCTGGGCGGAGCGAAGAAAGCCAAGAAGAAGAAGAAGTAAGGATCGTCGGCCGGGACGCCGCACGAATCCTCAGGCTTCACTTTCCGGATATGGGCCGCTCGCTTGTCGAGTTGGGGTCTCGCACAAGCTTGCGCCTGTAAACTGGCCTGCAAATCGACAAGAAATTGCCCGGGTGGACCGTTAGAAGCGGTCCGCTCAGTTGATTCTTGCTCAGTTGATTCTTCCGTCAGGGCCGGAGACTTGGCCTCCGCCTGACGCCATGGGCCTTATTGATGGCAGACGACAGAATTGAACTGTTTGTCGGACTGATCGAGACCATTGACGCTCCGGGCGCAGTCGATGCGTGCCGGCGCCTACTCTCGGTCGACGAACGGATCCGCGCCGACCGCTTCATGTTCGAGCGGCACCGGCGGCAGTATATCTTCGCGCACGCGATGCTGCGCCTGGCGCTGTCGCAGGCCGCGCCGAACGTCGCACCCACCGATTGGTCCTTCGGGGCCGGTCGCTACGGGCGGCCGTTTGTCGCGGCGCCCGCGACCTCGACCGCGCTGCATTTCAGCCTGTCCCATGCCGATGGCTGCGTTGCCTGCGTCGTCTCCGGGCATGAGACCGTCGGCGTCGACGTCGAAACCGTGTCACGGCGTGTCGCGCCACTGTCCACCGCGCTTCGCTTCTTTGCGCCGGAGGAGGTCGAAACGTTGCGCGGACTGCCGGAGCCCGCCGCGATCGAGCGCTTTTTCGACTATTGGACGCTCAAGGAGGCCTATCTGAAGGCAAGGGGCTTTGGGCTCAATCTGCCGCTCGACGCTTTCGCGATGCAGGTGTCCCGCGAGGCCATCGAGATCAGCTTCAAGCCCGATATCGCCGACGATCCGCATGCATGGCGCTTCTCGCTGTGCTCGCCGTCGCCCTCGCATCGCCTCGCGATCGCCGACGGCTCCCGCGCGCACGGCGGCCTTCCCATCACCCGCAATTCCTGGCCGTTCCAGGAAGCGGCTGAATGACGCCCCCGCGGCTGCGCGTCTTTCCCGCGATCTCGCGCAACCGCGATCCCAAGAAATATGTCGGCGAGCTGATGCGGGTGGCACAGTTCGCCGACCGCAACGGCTTCGAAGGCATCCTGCTGTTCGAAGGCAACGACGTGTTCGTCGAGCCCTGGGCGATGGCCCAGCACATCATGGGTGAGACCACGCGAAGCTCGCCGCTGATCGCGGTCAATCCGGTCTACATGCACCCGTTCGCCGCGGCAAAATTCGTCTCGTCCTTTGCGCAGCTCCACGGCCGCAAGGTCTATCTCAACATGATCACGGGGACCGCGGTCAGCGATTTGCAGGGGCTGGGCGACGAGCAGTCGCATGCGGACCGCTACGTCCGGCTCGGCGAATTCGTCGCGCTGATGCGCCAATTGCTGGAAAGCCCTCGCCCGGTGAATTTCGACGGCCGGTTCTACCGCGCAAGCAATCTGCAACTTCGCCCGCGCCTGCCGGCGGAGCTGATGCCGGAATTCCTGGTCGCGGGCCAGTCGGAGGCGGCGCAGCGCGTGGCGAAGGAGACCGGCTGCATCAAGATGCAGATGCTGCCGCCCGATCTCGATCGCGGCCTCGATGCGCCCGGAATGAACTTTGGCATCTTCGCCCGCGAGGGACGCGACGAGGCACGGCAGGCGGCAACGGCGCGTTTCCGTGACAATGCCGATGATCGCGAGCTGCTCGCGCTCACCGTGGAGAACAGCGATTCCGTGTGGAAGCGGCGGCTCTATGACGGCCAGAGCGGCGAGCTCGCCGACAATGGCTACTGGCTGCTGCCGTACCTCACCTTCCAGGCCGACTGCCCCTATCTCGTCGGCAGCTACACCGAGATCGGCGCAAAGCTGAGGGATTTTGCGGCGAAGGGCCTGACCACGATCATGCTCGACATGGTCGCCGACGAGGCCGAGATGCAGCACGTCCGCAAGGCGCTCGCGGCGAGCGGGATGTTCTAGGACGTCACGCCGAGCGGACTGAGCCGTGCCAGCGGCTCGCTGCCTTCCGGCCGTCGCAAAAGCTGCATGACATGCCGCTTCAGGCGCACGAATTCGGGTTCGGTGACGAGATCGTGGCTCCGCGGCCGCGCAAACGGCAGCACGATGTCCTCGATCACCCGGCCGGGTCTTGCGCTCATCACGACGATGCGATCGGCGAGAAACAATGCCTCGTCGATGTCGTGGGTGACGAAGACCGTGGTGGTCGGGATCTTGCTCCAGATGTCGAGCAGGACCTCCTGCATCATGCCGCGCGTCTGCGCGTCGAGCGCGCTGAAGGGCTCGTCCATCAGCAGCACCCGCGGCTGGTTGATCAGGACCCGCGCGATTTCCACGCGCTGCTGCATACCGCCCGACAATTGCGCGGGATAGAACGCCTCGAAGCCGGAAAGGCCGACCAGCTTCAGGATCGCGTCGGCGGCGCGGTCGCGCTCCCTCCTCCCGAGACCCCGCATCTTCGGGCCGAAGGCGACATTGTCACGCACCCCCTTCCAGGGAAACAGCGTGTGCTGCTGAAACACCATGCCCCGGTCCGGGCTCGGGCTCTGGACCTGCTGGCCGTCGACCGTGAGACGGCCAGCCGTGATCGGCAAATGCCCGGCCAGCGCGCCGAGCAGCGTGGATTTTCCGCAGCCGGAGGGACCGAGGATGCAGACGAGCTCGCCCGGCGCAATCGCGACATCGAGACCGCTGACCGCTTCGAATGCATCGCCGCCCGATCCGAGCGAAATCGAGACATCGGCGAAGTCGATCCGACCGACGCTGTTCGTGCCGATATCCGCGACCCGGATGTTCATCGCGCCACCTTCGGGCTACGCCAGGGCATCAGAAGCCGCCCGGCCGTCGTCAGCAGCCAGCTCGATCCCATGCCGAGCAGGCCGATGATCAGCATGCCGACGATGATGTCGGCGTAGTTCTGGAGCGTGTAGGCTTCCCAAGTGTAATAGCCGATGCCGAACTGGCCTGAGATCATCTCCGCGGTGACGAGGCAGAACCACGAGGTGCCCATGCCGATTGCAAGCCCGGTGACGATGCTGGGCGCGGCGTCCGGCAGCACGACCTCCCTCAGGATCGCCAACTCCCCCGCGCCGAGGCTGCGGGCGGAGGCAACCAGCCGGCGGTCGACATTCGCGACACCGTGGACGGTGTTCAGCACGATCGGAAACAAGGCACCGATGAAGGTGATGTAGATCATCGAGAGTTCGGACGACGGAAAGATCAGGATCGACAGCGGTATCCATGCCACCGCCGGTATCGGCCGCAGCAATTCCAGCGGCGGCAGCAAAAGATCGCTCGCGGCGCGTGACCGGCCGATGGCAAAACCAAGGATCACGCCGATCACGACCGCCGCCCCGTAGCCCGCGAACACCCGCCAGAGGCTACTGGTGATATGTGCCGTCAATTTCGGCGAACGAAACAGGGCGAGCGCGGATTGAGCGACCTCGACCGGCGGCGGCACGTTGCGGAAGGTCACGATCCCCAGATTGAGATGCGTGGTCGAAGCGACCTGCCAAAGGGCGATGCAGGCCAGGATCGAAAGGCCGCGGACCATCCAGCGGATGCCCGCAGGTCGCGCCGGGATAGCGGTGGCCATCGCCTCACCGGCTCGCGACGAGGGACTCGCGCGCGGCCGCGAAGTCGAGCACCGCGCCACCGTTCTTCTTCGACCAGCCCTCGGCCGCCTGCTTGAGCAGGAACGCGCTCAGCTCGCCCTTGGACGACCGCACGAACCAGGCCTGGTTTGCAAACAGCTTGATGCCGCTCTCGCGATCCTGAGCGTAGACGACGCGGATGGTCTTGCCGTCCTTCTCGAGGCCGGCGAGCGCCTTGAGCGCGTTCTCGGGCGAGGCATAGTGGCGTACATGAGCCTCGTCCTTGACCCAGATCTGCGCGACGCGGCTGAAGTCGCTGATCTGGTCGCCCGTTGCGGCGTCCTTGGCACGAAGCGGAAGCTGCGCGTAGTTCTTCAGTTCGGAGTCGTAATCGCGTCCCGCCTGCGCCGCCGCGATACGGATGAACTTGTCGGTCACGAACTGGTTGATATCGAGATCACTGTCCGCGCGCTTGAGCAGCTTCAGCGTCTTGATCGAGGTTGCGACCGCCTGGCGGTACTCCGGCTTCCAGGTCACATCGCGGGTCTGGAGACCGAGCGGTCCGTGAAAGAGGTAGTCGACCTCCGCCTCGATGCCGGTCACCTTCGCGATCAGTTCGCTGTACTTCTCCGGCTCTTCCGCGATCAGGCGATCCGCTTCCAGCGCTGCGCGCAGATAGGCGACGACGATCTCGGGATATTTCTCGGCATAATCGGCATCGACCAGCCCGCCGTGGAATGTCGGGGCATTGGCCTGCGCGCCGTCAAAGATCTTGCGCGCGAAGCCGCGCCACGGGAACAGTTCGGCGAACGGAACGAAGTCGGCATGCGCCTCGATCTTGCCGGCCTGCAAGGCCGGCCCCGCAACCTCCGGCGCCTGCGTGATGATGTTGACGTCGGTCTCGGGATTCCAGCCCTTGGCCTCGATCGCGCGGAGCAGCATGCCGTGCGAGGTCGAGGCGAAGGGAACCGAGATGGTCTTGCCCTTGAGCTCATCGAGCGATTGCACCGGCGAGCTCGACGGCACCACGATGCCGTTGCCACTGCCCTTGGTGCTGCCGGACAGCACGCTGATGAAGAGGCTACGGCGTCCGGCCTTCTGGAACGCCACGCCGTTCAGCGAGCCCGGAAAGTCAGCCATCGCGCCGAAATCGAGCTTGCCTGCGACCATCTCGTTGGTGAGCGGCGCGCCGCTCGTAAAATTCTTCCACTGGATGTCGTAGGTGACATCCTTGTACTTGCCGTCATGTGGCAGAAATTTCTCAAGCAGCTTGAGCTCGCGAATGAGCAGTCCGCCGGTCGCGCAATTGATCGTCGTGTCCTGCGTCCCGACTGCCACACGGATCGTCTCCGCCTGGGTCGGCGCGAACATCGCAACAGTGATGGCCACAATGGCCACACTGAATCTCAAAGAGCTGAATTCGATCATCGAACTGTCCTCGGGAGGCCGGGCGCGTGCCGGCGGCAACGCTGGCCGGCACTATCGAAGGCGCGGCGCAACGCTTGAAGCAATTACTTGCGTCGCTGTCGCAGGACGTTCGCGTCATGATTCCGTCGCGCAACGACGCAAAGGATTTTCTCAGGACGGAGCCATGGACAGAGGAATCGTTTCGCTGCCGGTCGCCGCACACATCAAGCTTTGCTAAGTGATTTGGAACGATCGCAAAGAGATGGACATCGCACCACCGCCGCACTTACCTATTCGCAAGCCCCTGGAGAGCTGACGGATTGCGATGACCATACTCAAGGAAGCTGCCGCGACCGAGCCTGCCGCTTTCGCCGACCGGCCTCATGCAGGCGTTCCGTTCGACTGGACCGACCACAAGAAGACGCGGCGGGTCCGCAGCACACGCGCGAGGCCCGCAAGCTCGGCGCTGTTCATGAGCGAGACGATCGACGGGCTGAATGCCGGCGCGCATTTCCTCGACCGTTTGTCCGCGTCGGAGCAGGCGCGCGTGCACGCGGCCGGCCGCATCATCACGGTGCCGCAGGGCGAAATGGTATTCAGCCAGGGCGATGGCCACGACGGCATCTTCATCATCCGCCGCGGACAGGTGCGGGTCTACTACACCGCGCCGTCGGGCCGCGAGATCACGCTCGCCTATTGGACGCCGGGACATTTCATTGGAGGCCCCGAGATATCCGGCGGTGGCATTCACATGTGGTCGGGCATCGCCATCGAGGCCTGCGAGATTACGACACTCTCCGGCCCCGCGCTTGAGAAGCTGTTGACCAGCATGCCGAGCTTCGCGCTGGCGCTGATCGACGGCCTCATCGCCAAGGGCAAATGCTACTCCTCGATGGCGCAGATCCTCGGTACGCGATCGGTGATCGAACGGCTGGCGCAATTCCTGCTCACGCTGTCGGAATTGCATGGCACGGCCGACGGCGACACCATCGTCATCAACCGCAAGATCACCCATGACCAGATCGCGGCCATGGTGGGCTCGACCCGGCAATGGGTGACGATGATGCTGAAGCGTTTCCAGAACCGCCGCATCATCGCCATCGACGGCAGCACCATCCAGATCAGGCGGATCGACCTGCTGGAGCAGATTTTGTTCAAGGATTAGGCGCGGCGGGTTGTCTCCGTGCGCACGGTGACAGTCGAACTCGCGGAGAGTCCCCCTCACCCGGAATTTGCTTACGCAAATTCCGACCTCTCCCCGCAAGCGGGGAGAGGTAAACTTCACCGCGCCTCTTCAAACCCGGCCAGCACCGAGGTCAGGTTCGCGCCCAGAATATCCGAGAGATAGCCGCCCTCCTGCACGAACACGGTCGGCAGGCCCAGCTTCGCGATCGCCTGGCCGATGCGGCGGAAGCCCGGCGTGGTGACGGCGAGGCCCTTCAGTGGATCGTGCTCGGAGGCATCGAGGCCGAGCGCGATGACGAGGGCGCCGGGTGCAAAGGATTCGATCGCCTTGCGCGCGACATCCATCGCCTGGATGTAGCCGTCGTCACCGGTGCCGATGGCCAGGGGGATGTTGAGATTGGCGCCGAGGCCGGGTCCTTCGCCGCGCTCATGCGCGTAGCCCCACACATAAGGATAGTACGCGATGGGGTCAGCGTGGATCGACACCGTGTAGACGTCAGGGCGTGCGTAGAAGATTCCTTGCGTGCCGTTGCCATGATGGACGTCGACGTCCAGGATCACGACGCGCTCATGCTTGAGCCGCAGATGCGCGGCTGCGATCGCGCTGTTATTGAGGAAACAGAAGCCGCCGGCCATGTCGCGGTAGGCGTGATGGCCGGGCGGACGGCAGAGTGCATAGGTCGCATCCTCGCCGTCCATCACCATCTGCGCTGCCGTGACCGCAACATCGGTGGCAGCGCAGGCCGCGGCCCAGGTGCCGGGACCGATCGGCGCCGCGGTGTCGGCGGTGTGCCAGCCGAGCTTGCCGACGATATGAGTGGGATAGGTCGCGGCATGACGCACGGGATGGATGTTGCCGATCATCTCCGGGCCGGAATCGCCGAGCGCGGTCCAGGCGTCCCAGGCTTCGCTGAGGAACGACAGATATTCCGGGCTGTGAATCCGCGCACGCGGCCCCTGCCCGAATGTCGTCGGTTCGACCAGCTGATGCTTGCCGTCCTTCAACCCCTTGAGCAGGCGATCGGCGCGCTCGGGCTGCTCCGTGGTGCGCTTGACGACACCGCGAACCAGGAAGAATTGCGGATCGTGGCTGCGATGCAGTTCGGTATGGACGGCTTTCACTCAAACACTCCGTGGTCGCGTTGACGGTGCCCACAGATGTCTAAATGCCTGCGGCGGCCAGATGCAAGCAAGAAGAATGCCGCCGCTTTGGTGCTGCTCTGCGCCGGAGGCAGACCGCCCGTGATGCTCTAGCAGCGCCCGCGCTGGAGGCAGTGCTCGCGGCCCTGCTGGTCGGTGCGGAAGGACTCGACGAAGCCGCCCTGACGCTGGGTGACGAAGACGGTCTTGCCGTCGCTGCCGCCGAAGGCGAGATTGGTCGGCTCCTTGCCCTTCAGCGCGATCTCCCGCTCGACCGCACCATTGGGCTTCATCAGCGCGATGGTGCCCTTGAGGATGCGCGCGACATAGAGACGGCCGGCGACGTCGGTGCGCAGGCCGTCGACGGTGTCGGGCTGGAAGGCTTTGACGAGTTTTGCGCCGGTGAGCTCGTTACCGCGGACGGTGTAGGACCAGATTTCGCCGCTGCTGGATTCCCCGACATAGAGCGTCTTGCCGTCAGGGCTGAGGTCGATGCCGTTGGTGGTGCCCATCGCGCGCGGCGCGGGCATCACCTGCCCCTGCACCGTGCCGTCCGCAGATTTGGCGATGCGCCAGATGTGGCCTTCCCTGCCTTTCCAGTTCGGATCGCTCGCATAGATCGTGCCGTCGCGCGCGACCGTGATGTCGTTGGGCTGGTTCATCTCGTCGGAATGAAACCAGACGACGGGCTCGCTCGCGCCCTTCGGGATCGCGAAGATGTTGTGCTTCTTGTAGTCGGCGATGAACATGGTGCCGTCACGCGCAAAGCGGATGGCGTTGCCGACGCTGCCCGCGGGCAGTGCCGTAAACTGCTCCGAAGCCGCGCCGCCCACCGGCAGCTTGCCGATGGTGCCGGGCTTGCCAAAGTTGACCACGAAGAGATTGCCGTCGAGATCGGCCGCCGGCCCTTCGATGCCGAAGGTGTATTCGCCCGACGGCGTCACCTGCACGCTTTCGAACAGCTTTGTTTCAGCATGGGCCGGCGATGCCGCGATGACGAGAAGGAGGCTACTGCACAGGCACCAGAAATTCCTGCCGAATGTAATAGCCATCGTCGTCGCTGCACTCGCCATTCAGATAGGGATCGGCAGGCCGGAAGAATCGGCTGAAGCCGGGTTTGTCTACAGCGCTCCTTTGTGTCACGACAACGACCTTGCCGGCCGGTATTTCGCCGCATTCCTTGTTGGTCTTGCCAAAGAACTTGCGCTGCGGCGGGCCGGACTTGATCCGCATCCGCGTGCCCGGAACCATTTTCGCAACCAGCAGGTCCGCGGTATCGAGCAGGCGCGTGTAGCCAGGTTCGGTCCTGGGCAGGCTTTCGCCGCCCGGCGGCATCAGCTTCTCGGCGCCGATACCGCGCAGCCGCGTGCGCAGCTTCCCGGAGTCTGGATCGCCCGGATAGATCCAGCCGTCCTGCGACAGCATGAAGCGCAGCACCGTCGCGTCCTTTTCCGCATCCGATTGCCCTGCCTTCAGGCCGAAATCCGAGTGGCAGCCGACGCAGTGCTTTTCGACGAGCCCCTTGCGCAGCGTGGTGAGCCGGACACTGTTCTGCGCGTCTTTGGCGACGAAGGCCGCGAGCTGGTCGATCATCGCCTGGCTGCGCATGTCGCAAGGCAACGGCGGCGGATCGCCAGCAGCGCGATCGATGCGGATTACCGTCTGGTTCTTGTCCTCGACCAGCCAGATTGCGCCGTCCTCTGCGACCGTCATGCCGACGGGCGCTCCTTGCGGCCGCGCGCCGTTGACGCGGTGCCAGCCTGCGATCAGTTCGTCGAATGGCGCGGCGGCGACTTCTCCGGCGTCGGTCTGAAAGCTGTGGGTCGGATCTGCCGCGCAACTGACGTGGTAACGCACCGGCGCCGGGGCGGGCTTCGGGAAGCCATGGTCGTCGACGTCATAGAAGAGGACGCGGCTGCCGGTCGGACGATAGCCGTGCAGGCCGACTAGCAGCTTGCCTTCCAGCTCCGGGAATTTCGCGCCGTGATAATAGAGCATCGCCAGCGGCGCGCCGTGCGGCGGCATCAGAGAGAACGGTGCCTTGTAGAGCGCATTGGCCGTGCAGAGCGACCTGTAGACCCCGGATTGCAGCACGGGCTTGAATTCGGGGCTCGGCGTCGACAGGTCGTAGCAATAAGGCCAGCCATAATGCCTGCCCTGCTCGATCGCGTTGATCTCCTCGTTCGGCTTGAAGATGTCGGGCAGATCGCGGCCGTTCTCGCCCTGCAGGAAGGCGTAACCAGGATCGGGAAAATTCGGATGCAGCGCCAGCGCCATCGAGTTGCGCAGGCCGCGCGCATAGACGGTGTGCGGCGGGTCGGGATCGGCCGGCTTCAGCGCCGGGAAGATGCCGCCTGCGGGCGGTGTGAACAGCCAGATCGAGGCCATCGCGGACGCGCCCTCGGCCGCCGCGCATGGTTTTGTGATCGGCGCCGACGTGATGCAGTCGTCGCTGTGCGAGCCGACATTGACGAACAGCCGCCCGTTCCCGTCAAAGGCGAACTGCTTGAGCGGATGGGCACTCTCGTCGAGCCTGGTGCCGTCAGGCAATGTGATCCGGCGGCCGGGCATGTGCCGGATGATGGTCTCGACCGTGCTGCGGGGATTGTCGGCGAGCGGATCGAACCGGAAGATCGTCTCCGCGGTCGAGGCGTACAGCTTCTTGTCCGGGCCAATCACGAGACCGAACGGATATTCGATTGCGGTCAGCAGCTCCTTGAACCGCTGCCCCTGCGGCGCATGCGGATCGAGCAGCAGCAGCCGTCCATCGGTGTGGCCCCAGCCCCCCATGTCGGCGACCACGAACAGGTCACGGCCTGGCACCTGGATGATCGAGCGCGGAAATTTCAGGCGATCCTCTTCGCTGGCGACGAGACCGGCGCAGAATCCCGCCTTCATGTCGATCTGGATTCTGGGAAAGGCGAGATCGCCGCTGCCACAGGTTTCCGTGCCGATCGCGTAGCCGCTTTTCCTCACCGGCTCGGAGGAGGCTCCCGGGGCAAGACCGAACAGCGCTCCGGCGACGATCGCCGCAAACAAGCTTCGGCGTTCATGCCAGAATGTGAGCTGGTTCACGGCGATCCCCCGGACTTTCGGTCCAAAGTTGTTCCATGCCATGGGAACGCCGTCCAGTTGATCATCACCCCCCTGTGATCAAACCCGCTCGGGCCTTCGCAGCGACCAATCTCCGTAGATTCCCTTACCGGGCTCGCCCCGAATGTTTCGCGAAGGCCTCGGGTGGTATCGGTTTGCCATCCCAGTCGCTCCCGACAGGAGACGCATATGGTCCAGGTCTATTTTCACTGCTCCAACACCGAAGGCACGCTGATCGATCGCAGCGGCACCGCGGTGGCCAGCCTGACCGAGGCGCGTGACCGTGCGGCCCAGATCATGCACTCGATGATCTACACCCCGGGTGCCGAAGACTGGCGCGACTGGGTGATCCATGTCAGCGGCTCCGACGGCGAGGAGATCTTCGACCTTCCCTTCACCGCCATGCTCGGCAAGCCGCATTGAGGTGATGCCGTGCTGTTCGCTTCATTAACCCTGCTCTGCCAGCCCCTCAACTTCGTCGCCACCAAGTGGCAGAAGCTGGTGCGGATCGCAGGCAACCCCTACCGCCCCGAACTTCACTACATGCGCGGGCCTGGCCCGAAATGGCACGCCAAATATCAGGCCAGCCGGCTGGACCGCGGGCTCTGAGCGCAGTCCGCGGCTGCTCCTCTACTTCCCCGTAAACTTCGCCTTGCGCTTCTCGACGAAGGCGGTGCGGCCTTCGATGGCGTCGGCGCTCTTGCGGATCGTGGCCTGAACCTCGATCTCGCGGCGGAACTGCGCCTCGTAAGCCGCATGCTCGCTCTCCTCGACAAGCGCACGCGTTGCGACCAAAGCGCGCGTCGGGCCGTCCGCCAAACGGCGCGCCAGGACCAGCGCCTCGTCCATCAGCTTCGCGTCGTCGACGACCTGCCGCACCAGGCCGATCTCCTGCGCACGTTCGGCCGTCAGGGGCTCGTTCAGCAACATCAGCTCGAGCGCGCGCTGCCGACCGACCAGCCGCGGCAACAGCCAGGTCGAACCGAGATCGGGCACCAGGGCGATCCGGCTGAACACCTGGATGAAGCTCGCCGACCGCGCCGCAACAATCATGTCGCCGGCCATCGCAAGGCTGAAGCCGCCGCCGGCCGCGACGCCGTTGACGGCGACCACGACAGGCACGCGGCATTCGCGCAACGCCTTGAACGCGGGCCAGTAGAACCGCATCACGCCGGCGGCGATGTCCTCGCCCAGCGCTTCCGATGCCTTCAAATTCTGTCCTGAGCAAAATCCGCGCCCCGCGCCGGTGAGGATCAGTGCGCGAATGCCCTCATCCCCAGTCATCTCGGCGACGGCGGCGGCGAGCGCGCCGAGCAGGTCCGGCGTCATCGCGTTCAGACTCGCCGGCTCGTCGAGCGTCAAGATCCCAACCGCGCCATCCCGCGCCTGTTTCACACCTGCCATGTCTCGTCTCCCTTTGGATTTTCTCGTTGGCGGCAATGTGCCATCCTTCGCACGCCCCGCCAATGCTGCAGCTTCCGCGTGAAGCCAGAACAACCGAATCCAGAGATCAAGACGACATCATGCCTCATCAGTTCAGCCTCGCCCAAGCCGTCCGCAAACCCGCCGTCACATCCAAGGGCGGCATCGTCGCCTCGCAATCGCGACGGGCGGCCGAAGTGGGCGCGCAGGTGCTGGCGGCGGGCGGCGACTGCGTGGACGCGATCGTCGCGACCACCTTTGCGCTGAACGTGCTGGAGCCCTGGAACAGCGGCATCGGCGGCGGCGGCGCCATGGTGCTCTACCGCGCCAAGGAAAATCGCACCGAGGTGATCGACTACGGCATGTGCGCGCCACAGAGCCTGCGCACCACCGACTACCCGCTCAGCGGCGAAGGCGCGGCCTCCGATCTGTTTCCCTGGCCGCGGGTGAAGGACGATCGCAACATTCACGGCCCCGGCTCGGTCGCCGTGCCCGGCGTCGTCGCCGGCATGGAGGAGGCACATCGCCGCTACGCCAAGATGCCGTGGAAGGATCTGGTCGCGCCGGCCGCCGCGCTCGCCGGCGAAGGCCTGCTGGTCGATTGGTGGACCACGCTGACGATCGCGGCATCGGCAGCCGATCTCAGGCGCTATCCCGCGAGCGCGGCCACCTTCCTGAAGGATGGCCTGCCGCCGAGCGCGCCGTGGGGCATCAAGTCCGAGACGCGGCTGCCGTTGGCCACGTTGAAGGCGACGTTGTCGCACCTCGCCGCTGCCGGTCCGCGCGATTTCTACCAGGGCGATCTCGCCAAAAGCATCGCATCCGACATCAAGGCCGACGGCGGCTCGCTGTCGGTGGAGGATCTCGCCGCGTTTCGCGCCCATCTGCGCGAGCCGCTGGCGATCCCCTATCGCGGCGGCAAGGTGTATGCGACGCCGGAGCTCACGGCCGGACCGACAATGGCGCATGCGCTGCGGCTGTTGCAGCAGAGTCTGAAGCCGGGAAGCGCACCCGACGCGACCACCTACAGCGAATATGCGGTGGCGCTGCAAGCAGCCTTCCGCGAGCGGCTCAAGGACATGGGCGATGCCGACGGCAAGCGATCGCTCGGCGCCGAATATCTGGCGCCCGCCTGCACAACGCATTTCTCCGTGGTCGACCGCCACGGCAACATCGCAGCGGTCACGCAGACGCTGCTCTCGTCCTTCGGCTCGAAATACGTGACGCCGCACACCGGCATTGCCATGAACAACGGCATCATGTGGTTCGACCCGACGCCGGGCACCACCAACTCGCTCGCTCCCGGGAAGCGCTGTCTCTGCAACTACACGCCCGTCATCGCCGAAACGAAGGACGGCAAGCGTCTCGCGGTCGGCGCCTCCGGCGGCCGCCGCATCCTGCCGTCGGTGATGCAGCTCGTGTCCTTTGCGATGGATTACGGCATGGACCTCGACACGGCCATCCACCAGCCGCGGATCGACGCAAGCGAAGGCGCGGTCGTGATCGGCGATATCAGACTGCCGGCAGACGTGCGCAAGACACTTGCCGCACGCTTCGATTATGAAGAGACGCAAGTGCAGGCCCTGCCGCAGAAGTTCGCCTGCCCCAGCGTGGTGATGCGCGAGGACGATACGAATTCGGGCGCGGTCGAGATCTTCCAGCCCTGGGCCGACGCTGTCGCCGAATCCTGAGCGTCACGACTCCTCCGCATTTGCACGCGACACCGCGATCGATGTTCGTTCGTCGAACGGACAGATGCGTGCCTAACAGGAGAGATTTCGGATGAAGAAACTTGCGCTCGCCGCAACACTGATCATCGCGGCCGGCTTCACCATGCCAAACGCCGCATTCGCCAGGGGCGGCCACGGACATGGTCATGGCCATGGCCACGGCCATCATGGCGGATACCATGGACATCGCCATGCCACTCATCTCGGATGGCACCACGGGCGCAAGGTCGGCTGGCGCGGCAGGGGCTGCCCGCCCGGCCTGTGGAAACAGGGTCGCTGCTGACGCCCTATCTGCAAGTCATGCAAGGCGTCGCTCCTGACGGGGCGGCGCCTTCTTCTTCAAACGCCCAGCCGATCCCGCACCCGGCCCGTGATCACAGCAGTCGCAACCCCCAAGGGCCAAAATGCGTGCATCGGAATCGGCTTGATACCCGTGACGGGCATGTCGATCTCAGCCTTGGCACCGCCGATCAGCCGGCGCGCGAGCTGCGCGCCCATCGCGGTCGAGAGCGCGACGCCGCGGCCATTGCAGCCGAGCGAGATCAGGACGCTCTCCGCCGGCTCGTGCACATGCGGATAATGATCCTTGGTGATGGCGAGCCGGCTGTTCCAGCCATGCGTCCAGGCGGCGCCCTTGAGCTGCGGCCATAGCCGCTCGGCATAACGCATGAGATAGGCGACGTCGTTGGGCGACTTGATCCAGCGCATCGGGCCGCGGCCGCCCATCAGCAGGCGGTTGTTTTGATCGATCCGATAATAGACGGTGATATGACCGCTCTCGTAGAGCACCGGCCGTGTCGGCATGATCGAGCGGGCGACCGCGTCGGAGAGCGGCGCGGTGGCGGCAATCGAAGAGAATACCGGCACGATGGTACGGCGGAGCGCCGGCCAGAGATCGTCGGTGAAGCCGTTGGTGGCGAGCAGGACCTTGTCGGCATGCACCACCGCGCGCGGCGTCTCGATGCGCCAGCGCGCGCCGTCGCGACGGAGCGACAGCGCCGGCGTTTCGCCATGGACCTTCGCGCCCGCGGAAATCGCGGCGCGCGCGAGGCCACGGGCGTAGCTGAGCGGATGCAGATCGCCGCCGCGCGAGTCCAGCATGGCGCCGATGTAGCGGTCCGTGCCGGTCATCTCGCGCAACTGCTCGCGGTTCAGATATTGCACCGGCATGCCGCGGCGCATGCATTGCTGCGCCGTCTTCTCGATCGCGGCGGCGCTGGCCTCGTTGTAGGCCGCGCGCAGCGTGCCATTCTGCCGCGCTTCGCAGGGGATCTGGTAACGGCGGATCAGGTCGTGCGTGAAATTGGTCGTGCCGTAGGAGAAGTCGATCATGCGGCGGCCGAGCTCGGCGCCGAAATCGGCCTCGATCTGATCGGGGTCATGCTTCAAGCCGGGATTGGTGTGACCACCATTATTGCCCGATGCGCCCCAACCAGGTTCCTGCGCCTCCAGCACCAGCGCCTCGACACCTCGCTCCGCCAGATGCAAGGCCGTGGACAGACCGGTGTAGCCGCCGCCGACGATCGCGACGGGGACGGTCTTGTCCGCGTCGAGCGGCGGCGTGGCAACCGGCGCGACGGCGGTGTCGGCATAGAGCGAGGGCGGCAGAGGCAGGCGCGTAGTCATGACGAGGACCGATCAGAGCGGATGCAGCACGCGGCGCAAAAAGTCCTGCGTGCGCGGGTGCTGGGGTTGATTGAGGACGGCCTTCGCCGCGCCCTGCTCGACGATGACGCCGCCGTCGATGAACAGCACGCGGTCGGCGACGTCGCGGGCAAAGCCCATCTCGTGGGTGACGACGACCATGGTCATGCCGTCATCGGCGAGCTTGCGCATCACGCCGAGCACGTCACCGACCAGTTCGGGATCGAGCGCCGAGGTCGGCTCGTCGAACAGGATCGCCTTTGGCTGCATCGCGAGCGCGCGCGCGATGGCGACGCGCTGCTGCTGGCCGCCGGAGAGCTGCGGCGGATGCGCGTCGGCCTTTTCGGCGAGGCCCACCTGACCGAGCAGCGCGCGGCCGCGCTCGAGCACCTGCGCACGCGGCTCCTTCTTTACAAAGAGCGGGCCTTCGACGACGTTTTCCAGCACGGTGCGATGCGGGAACAGGTTGAAGCGCTGGAACACCATCGAGACCTGGGTGCGGACCTTCACGATGGAGGACGCATCGCGGTCGACCTTCAGTCCCTCGACGTTGATCTCGCCGCGGTCGTAGCTTTCCAGCCCATTGATACAGCGCAGGATCGTCGACTTGCCGGAGCCCGAGGGGCCAATGATGCAGACCACCTCACCCTTCTGGACGGAGGCCGTGATGCCCTTGAGCACCTCGTTCTGGCCAAAGCTCTTGTGGACGTCGGTGAGCTCGATCATTTCTTGCCCGCCCGCTTCTCGAAGTGACGGACCAGCAGGATCAGCGGGATGCTCATGGTGAGATACATCAGCGCCACCAGCGTGAACACATTGGTGTTCTTGAAGGTCGAGGATGCGATCAGCTTGCCTTGCAACGCGAGCTCGGCGACCGTGATGGTGGAGGCTTGCGACGAATCCTTCAGCATCATGATCATGACGTTGCCATAAGGCGGCAGCACGATGCGCACCGCCTGGGGCAACACCACGCGGCGCATGGTGAGCCACCAGCCCATGCCGATCGACTGCGCCGCCTCGATCTGGCCCTTGTCGATCGCCTCGATGCCCGCACGGAAATTCTCGGCCTGGTAGGCCGAATAGGCGATGCCGAGCCCGAGGATCGCGGCCTGCAAGGCCGACAGCGTGACGCCGAGATCCGGCATCACGAAATAGAGGTAGAACAACAGCACGATGATCGGGATGCCGCGGATCACGTTGATCAGGCTGGCGCTGAGCATCGACAGCACCTTGATGCCGGAGACCCGCATCATCGCCCAGATCAGACCCAGCACCGTCGAGAGCAGCAGCGAGCCGATGGTGACGACGATCGTCAGCGCGACACCGCTCATCAGGATCGGGAAGAATTCGACGGCGTCGTGCCAGAAGCCTTTCATCGGTCAGCCTTACCAGCCTCTGTCGATCAACCCTGCGCCTTCTGACCCCACTTCTCGAGGATCTTGTCGATGGTGCCGTTGGCCTTCAGCTTCGCCAACGAGGCGTTGATCTTGCCGAGCAGCGCGGCCTCGCCCTTGCGGACGCCGATGCCGACCGAGCCGACGGTGACGGGCTTGTAGCCGTCGACGAGACGTACCTCAGGGAAACCACCCTGCTTCAGATTGTAGGCGAGGATCGGATAGTCGGCGTAGCCGGCCTTGAGGCGACCGGTGTTCACGTCGCGCAGGATGTCAGGGATGGTGTCGTAGGCCTTGACGTCGGCGAACAGGCCGGACTTCTTCAGCGCATCGACGAAGGCGGTGCCGACCTGGGCGCCGACCGTCTCGCCCTTCAGATCATCCTGCGTGGCATAGGCCTTGGTGTCGCTCTTCGGGACCACCAGGCCTTCGCCGTAGGTGTAGATCGGATCGGAGAAGTCGACGACCTCCTTGCGCGGCGCGGTGATGAACATCGCCGCCGCAATCATGTCGATCTTGCCCGATGTGAGCGACGGGATCAGCGCCGAGAACGCCATCGGCTCGATCTGCACGCTGAGGCCGGCGTCCTTGCCGATCTCGGTGACGATGTCGACCATGATGCCCTGGATGGTGTTGGTCTTGGTGTCGAGGAAGGTGAAGGGAATGCCTGTCGGCGTCGAGCCGACCTTCAACGCCTGCTGCGCCGAAGCCGGCATCGCCGCTGCAATCGCGAGCGCCGCGACCGCGGCCAGACCAAAACGCTTCATCGCATCCCCCTTTGGGCTTGGCCGATGTCGGCGCTCGCGCATGTCGTGATCAGACGTTGCGGGCCAAGCCGTTTCGGCCTATTTTCACCAATATGAAAATTTGGTCACACTTTCGCGGGCGATGCAAGCGGTTTTCATGCACATGAAGGAAGCGGTTTGACGTGAGCGGTGGCAAAAGAATGCGCAAACCGGCCGCCGCAAAGCCGGCGAAGGTGAAAGCCAAGGCTACCACCAAGCCGGCCGAGCCCGCGATGGATGTCGCGGTCGGCCGCCGTATCCGCGATCTCAGGCGTGTCAGACAATTCTCGCTCGAGACCGTCGCGGCGCGCACCGACCTGTCGATCGGCTTCCTCAGCCAGATCGAGCGCGGCCTGTCGTCGCCATCGCTGCGCGTGCTGGCAACGCTCTCCGACGTGCTCGGCGTCGGCATGGCCGCTTTGTTCGGTGCGAGCCCAAGTCCCGACGGTGCCTCCGACCAGGTGGTGACGCGCGGGCTTCAGCGGCCGGAACTGAAACTCTGGCGCAGCGGAATTTCGAAGCAACTGCTGAGCGCTGCGGGCAGCGACAACCGGCTCAACCTGTTCCTGGTGCATATCGATCCCGGCGGCTCCGCGGGCGACGAACTCTATACCCATGACGGCGAGGAAGCCGGCCTCGTGCTCGAAGGCGAGATGATGCTGACGGTGGACAGCGAGACGTGGTCGCTGAAGACGGGCGACAGTTTTCGGTTCGCTAGCCGAAGGCCGCACCGGTTTTCCAATCCGGCCAATGATGCGAAGGCTGTGGTGCTGTGGGTGAATTGCGTGACGGGCGCGGGGTAAGCCCGTGCTCACCTTCCACCGCGCACGGCGAAAGTAAGAAAAGCCGCGACGTCTCCACATCGTCATTGCGAGCGAAGCGAAGCAATCCAGACTTTCTCCGCGGAGGCACTCTGGATTGCTTCGTCGCTTCGCTCCTCGCAATGACGGGCGGATGGAGTCTTAGCCGAACCGATACTTGTACCGGTCCACCGTCAGCGCACTCACATCGACCTCCGGCTTCCTGCCCGACAGCATGTCCGCGAGCACGCGGCCGGAGCCGCAGGACATGGTCCAGCCGAGCGTGCCATGGCCGGTGTTGAGGTGGAGGTTGCCGTATTGCGTCGGGCCGATCACCGGCGGGCCGTCCGGCGTCATCGGACGCAGGCCGCTCCAGAACGTCGCCTTGGAGAGATCGCCGCCGCGCGGGAACAGATCGGTCAGCGAGTGATCGAGCGTGGCGCGGCGGGCGTCGTAGAGCTGGCTCGAATAGCCGGATATCTCGGCAGTGCCGCCGACGCGGATGCGATTGCCGAGGCGGGTGATCGCGACCTTGTAGCTCTCGTCCATCACGGTCGATTCCGGCGCGCCGGAGGCGTCCTTGATCGGCACCGTGATCGAATAGCCCTTCACCGGATAGACCGGCAATGAGATGCCAAGCGGTGCAACGAGCCGCGACGACCAGCTTCCGAGCGCGAGAACGTAGGCATCGGCCTGCAACGAGCCCGCACTGGTCACGACACCACTGACGCGCGCGCCATCCGTGACGATGCGATCGATGCCGGTGTTGAACATGAAGCGCACACCGAGCGCTTCGGCATGCTTGGCCAGCGCCTGCGTGAACATGTGGCAGTCGCCGGTCTCGTCCTGCGGCAAGCGAAGCCCGCCGGCGAACTTCTCCTTCACGGCGGCGAGCGCCGGCTCGACCGCGATGCAGCCCTCCCGGCTCAACACCTCGAAAGGAACGCCATACTGCTTGAGCACGGCGATGTCCTCACCGGTGCCATCGAGCTGCGCCTGGTGGCGGAAAAGCTGCAGCGTGCCCTGCGAGCGCTCGTCATACTGGATGCCGATGTCGCGGCGCAGGTCGCGCAGGCAATCGCGGCTGTATTCCGCGATCGGGATCATCCGGCTCTTGTTGACCGCGTAACGCGCGCTGGTGCAGTTGCGCAGCATCTTGGAGAGCCAGACCCACATGACAGGATCGAGCTTCGGCCGGATCACCAGCGGGCCGCGCTTCATCAGCAGCCATTTGATCGCCTTCACCGGCACGCCGGGACCGGCCCAGGGCGACGAATAGCCGGGCGACACCTCGCCCGCGTTGGCGAAAGAGGTCTCCAGCGCCGGCTCGGGCTGACGGTCGACGACCGTCACCTCATGACCGGCACGCGCAAGGTAGTAGGCAGAGGTGACACCGATGACGCCGCTGCCGAGGATCAGAACTTTCACGCTTCGTCAAACTCCCGCGGCATCACGCTCGCCGCTGCAAGAACAAACTCCGCAACGGCGAGAGCAATTATCAGGCCACCCGCTTGATGGCGTCGCCGAGGATCGAGACCATATCGTCGATATGGCTCTTCTCGACGATGAGCGGGGGCGACAGCGCGAAGCTATCGCCGCTCATGCGGAAGTACAGACCGCGATTGAAGCAATCGACCATGACGTCGTAACCACGCGCGCCGACCGCACCGTCACGCGACGACAGCTCTACCGCGCCCATCAGGCCGCAATTGCGGATGTCGACGACGTTCGGCAGACCCTTCAGCGAATGCAGCGCATCGCCCCAGTATTCGGCAATCGACGCACCGCGCGTCAGCAGGCCCTCGTCCTTGTAGATGTCGAGCGTCGCGATGCCGGCGGCGCAGGCCGTCGGATGCGCCGAATAGGTGTAGCCGTGGAACAGCTCCATCTGGTTCTCCGGGCCGACCATCAGGCCGTCGTGAACCTTGCGGCTCGCGAACACCGCGCCGCAGGGAATGGTGCCGTTGGTGATGCCCTTGGCCGTCGTCATCAGGTCCGGCGTGACGCCGAAGAAGTCGGCGGCGAATGGCGTGCCGAGGCGGCCGAAGCCGGTGATGACCTCGTCGAAGATGAGGAGGATGCCGTGCTTGTCGCAGATCTCGCGCAGGCGCTTGAGATAGCCCTTCGGCGGCGGCAGCACCGCGGTCGAGCCCGGCACCGGCTCGACGATAACGGCCGCGATCGTCTCGGCGCCGTGCAGGCCGACCAGACGCTCGAGATCGTCGGCGAGCTCGGCGCCATGCTCAGGCTGGTCCTTGGCGAAGGCGTTGCGGGTGAGATCGTGGGTGTGGCGGATGTGGTCGACGCCCGGAAGATGGGTGGCGAAGGCGCGGCGATTGGCGACCATGCCGCCGACCGACATGCCGCCGAAGCCGACGCCGTGATAGCCGCGCTCGCGGCCGATCAAACGGGTGCGGCTCGCCTGGCCGTTGGCGCGGTGATAGGCGAGCGCGATCTTCAGCGCGGTGTCGACCGACTCGGAGCCGGAGTTAGTGAAGAAGATGCGGTCGAGGCCCTTCGGCGCGATCTCGGCGAGACGCTCGGCGAAGTCGAATGCCAGCGGATGGCCCATCTGGAACGACGGCGCGAAGTCCAGCGTCATCAGCTGGCGCTCGACCGCTGCGGCGATCTGCTTGCGGCCGTGACCGGCATTGACGCACCAGAGGCCGGCGGAGCCGTCGATCACCTTGCGGCCGTCGACGGTGGTGTAGTGCATGCCCTCGGCCGAGGAGAACAGGCGCGGCGCCTTCTTGAACTGACGGTTGGCCGTGAACGGCATCCAGAACGAGTCGGTCTTGATAGTGTTCGGAATCTGATGAAGGGTCACGGGCCACGCTCCTTTGCTGACGGGATAGCAGAGGCACGGCTTCGGAAGCGCAACAAGTCCTTTTCTGGTCACCTGCAAGCCATTGATTTCACTGGGGCTGCCGGTCCATATTTGCGCGATCCGCAACACCTGCAACAGGGACCAGGGGCATGAGCGTCGACATCGGTAGACGGCTGCGATTCATCCGGGCGCACCACAAGCTGTCGCAGCGCGAGCTCGCCAAGCGCGCCGGCGTCACCAATTCGACGATCTCGCTGATCGAATCCAACCAGATGAACCCGTCGGTCGGCGCGCTCAAGCGCATCCTCGACGGCATCCCGATGGGGCTCGCCGAGTTTTTCGCGCTGGAGCCGGAGTCACGGCGCAAGATTTTCTACCGCGCCGAGGAGCTGACCGAGGTCGGCAAGAAGCCGATCTCGTATCGCCAGATCGGCGACAATCTGTTCGGCCGCAGCTTGCAGATCTTGAAAGAGCGATACGAGCCCGGCAGCGACACCGGACGCGTTCACCTCGTCCATGACGGCGAGGAAGGCGGCATCGTAATCTCGGGCAAGCTCGAAGTCACCGTCGAGGACGAGCGCCGCATCCTCAATCCCGGCGATGCCTACTACTTCGAGAGCCGTCGCCCGCATCGCTTCCGCTGCGTCGGCGGCAAGCCGTGCGAAGTGATCTCGGCCTGCACGCCGCCGACGTTTTGAGGCGCATCGACATTATCCGGAATCTTACGGAGTGCCCCGGTATCTTACGGATCTTGAGGCATCTCAATCTCCGCGCGTCGACCCTCTATATGTTGCGAACCCAAGCCGAGAGACATTCCGGCGCCGCTTCATAACTGGGCTCGAAGATGAAGATCACGCTCGCCAATGCAGAGGCCGCGCTCGATGAAGTGCAGCGCGACACCGACAAGCTCCATTCGCAGGAGCTGCGTAAGGCTATTGCCGACTACATCGAGACGCAGCGAGAAGCGCTGAAGGCGCTCCGCAAGAAACTGCATTAGCAGGACGCGGCGGAACGAGAAGATCTCGTCCCGCCTTTTTGCCTCAGCGCTGCGTCAACAACTCCTCGATCTTGATCGGAAAGCGGCGGACACGCACGCCGGTCGCATGCCACACCGCGTTGGCGACCGCGCCGGCGCTGCCGGTGATACCGATCTCCCCGACGCCCTTGATGCCGAGCGCATTCACATGCGGATCGTGCTCCTCGACCATGATCACGTCGAGCGGCGGCACGTCGGCATTCACGGGGATATGGTACTCGCCGAGATTGGCATTCATGATCCGGCCGCTGCGGCGGTCGGTGATGGCTTCCTCATGCAGCGCGAAGGACATGCCCCAGATCATGCCGCCGAACAGCTGGCTCTTCACCAGATGCGGATTGACGATGCGCCCCGCCGCGAACGCACCGACCATGCGGGTGACGCGGACCTGGCCGAGCTCGGGATCGACCTTCACCTCCGCAAACACCGCACCATGCGCGTGCATCGCATACTCTTCCATCGCCGCAGGGTTCGGCGCTCCGGTGCCGCGGGCTTCGAGTTCGGCAACGCCCGCGCGCGCGAGGATCTCGACGTAGCTCTCGCCACGGGTCTCGTCGTCGCGCCGGATCAACCGGCCATCGCGCGCGATCACGCCGGCATTGCCGGCACCAAACAACGGCGAGCGCTCGTCGTTGGTGGCGAGATCGGCGAGTTTTGCGACGACGGCCGCACCGGCACTGTGGATCGCAGCACCCGCGGTCGCGGTGTGCGCCGAGCCGCCGGCGATGCCCGCGTCGGGCAGGTCGGATGAACCAGCCTTGAACTCGACACGGTCGATGTCGAGCCCGAGTTCGTCGGCCGCGATCTGCGCGAGTGCCGTCCAGGCGCCCTGCCCCATGTCATGCGCGCCGATCTCCATCGCGCCACTACCGTCGCGGCGGAGCACCGCGCGCGCTTCGGCCTGGAACATCAGCGCCGGGAAGGTCGCGGTGCCCATGCCCCAGCCGACGAGAAGGCCAGCATCGTCGCGCATCTGCCGCGGCTGGAGCGAACGCTTCGACCAGCCGAAGCGCGCCGCGCCCTGCTCGTAGCAAGCACGCAGCGCCTTGGACGAAAACGGCTTGCCAGTGATCGGCTCGACCTCGGCGTAGTTCTTCAGGCGGAAAGCCAGCGGATCGATGCCGCAGGCCCAAGCCATTTCGTCGATCGCGCTTTCGAGCGCGATCGAGCCGGTGGCCTCGCCGGGCGCACGCATGAACAGCGGTGTACCGGTGTTGACGCGCACGGCGTCATGCGAGGTGCGGATTGATGGGCTGGCATAGAGTGTATGCGAGGCGTCCGCCGCGGGCTCGTAGAAATCGTCGAACGTGCTCGACACGGTCCGGGCGTGATGATCGAGCGCAGTCAGGCGCCCTTCGCCATCCGTGCCAATGCGCAGCCGCTGACGCGTCGGTGCACGGTGACCGACCGGGCCGTACATCTGCTCACGGCGCAGTACGAGCTTGACCGGCTTGCCGACCAGCTTTGCGGCCATGATGCCGAGGACCGGCGGACCAGCCATCAGCCCCTTCGAGCCAAAGCCACCGCCGAGGAACGGGCTGCGGATGTGGATCTTGTCATGCGCGATGCCGAACAATTCGGCAACGCGCGCAAGCGACAGCATCAGACCCTGGGTCGGCATGTCGATCTGCAGACTGTCGCCATTCCATGCGGCCACAATCGCATGCGGCTCCATCGCGTTGTGATATTGCGGCGGCGTTTCGTAAATCGCGTCGATCTGCTTCTCGGCCGCGGCAAGACCCGCCTCGACATCGCCGAGGTGATTTTCGGTGGGGTTGCCGACGCCCACGACCGGCGGCACGTAACTCTCGCCGGCATCGAGGCCGACCAGCGCGGGCAGCGTCTCGTAGCGCGGCGCCAGCAGCACCGCGCCTTCCGTCGCTGCCTCCAGCGTCTCGGCGATCACGACGGCGATGGGCTGGTTGGCGTAGCGGACCTCGTCGCTTTGCAACACCTCCATCCGAAACACGAACGGATTGGTCTTGATTTCCGGATCGATTGCGAGCTGCGGCTTGTGGTCTGGTGTCATGACGTCAACGACACCGGGATGGCGTTTTGCGGCGGCGACATCGAGCGAGGTGACGCGGCCACGCGCGATGCTGGCGACAGCCATCACGGCAAACAGCATGCCGGGCGGATGGTTGTCGGCGGCATAGGTCGCCTGCCCCTTGACCTTGAGGACGCCGTCACGGCGGGTCAGCGGCTGACCGATGTTCGAGCCGTGGCGCAGATGGGCGGGAGAGCTGGATAGATTAAGCTCAGGCATGGATGGCTCCGGACGTCGAGGCAAAGGGAGAGGCCGGCAGCGCGGGAATACGCGCGGGCGTACCGGCAGCGGCAAGGGTCAGCGCGCGCACGACGATGCGGCGTGCGAGCTCGATCTTGAAGGCGTTGTCGCCGGACGGCTTTGCGTCGGTAAGCGCGCGCCAGGCGGCTTCCTGAAAAGCGTCGCTCGTCGGCGCGACGCCCTTGAGCACGTCTTCCGCGGCACGGGCACGCCAGGGCTTTGCGGCGACGCCGCCGAGCGCCAGCCGCGCCTCCGCGATCTTGCCGTTCTCGATCCGCAACGCCGCCGCGGCCGAGACCACGGCGAACGCGTAAGACGTGCGCTCGCGAACCTTGAGGTAGCGCGCATGCGTGGCGAAGCCGCGCGCCGCGGGCGGCAGGCGCACCGCGACGATGAGGTCGCCGGGTTCGAGCCCCGATTCACGCTCGGGCGTGTTGCCCGGCAGACGATGCAGCGCGTCGAGCGCGATCTCGCGGCGGCCGTTCCTGCCCTCGATCTCGACGACGGCATCGAGCGCAAGCAGGGGTACGCAGAAGTCCGACGGGTGCGTGGCGATACAGCTCTCGCTCCAGCCGAGCACGGCATGGGTGCGGTTCTCGCCCTCACGGGCGTCGCAGCCCGAGCCGGCCTCGCGCTTGTTGCAGTGGCTGGCGGTGTCGTAGAAATACGCGCAGCGCGTCCGTTGCAGCAGATTGCCGCCGACGGTCGCGGCATTGCGCAGTTGCGCGGACGCACCGGACAGCAGCGCTTCAGCGACGGCCGGGTAGGATTTCGCGAAGTTTGCGTCATGCGCGAGATCGGCGTTGCCCACCAGCGCGCCGATGCGCAACGATCCGTCAGCGAGAGTCTCGATCTGATCGAGCCCATCGAGATGCGTGACATCGACCAGACGATCCGGCCGGCTGACGCCGCCCTTCATCAGATCGAGCAGATTGGTGCCGGCGGCGAGATAGGCAGTACCCGGCTGAGCGGCCGCCGCGACGGCCTCGGCCACTGTGGCCGGCCTGATATAATCGAACGGTTTCATGCGGAGCGCCTCTGATTGGATTCATCCATGCCGGCCTGGGCTTCCAGCACGGCATCGACGATGCCGGCATAGGCGCCGCAGCGGCAGAGATTGCCGCTCATGCACTCGCGGATGCGCTCGGGATCGTTGCCGGCTTGCGCCTCTTGCATCATGCCGATCGCGCTCATGATCTGGCCGGGCGTGCAGAAGCCGCACTGAAAGCCGTCATGGGCGATGAAGGCCGCCTGCACGGGATGAAGCTGGTCGCCGCGCGCCACGCCTTCGATGGTGAGGATGTCGGCGCCATCATGGCTGATGGCGAGAGCAAGACAGGAGTTGATGCGCTTGCCGTCGACGAGAATGGTGCAGGCGCCGCACTGGCCGCGATCGCATCCCTTCTTGGTTCCGGTCAGATGGAGGCGCTCACGCAGGAGATCGAGCAGCGTGACGCGCGGATCGTCGAGGACGAAATCGCGCCGCGCACCGTTCACGGTGAGGCTGATGGAGTGGTTCATACAAGGCTCCGATCAGATATGGACATGAGTCATCAGCCAGCGCGCCACCTCCGTGGCCGCCGTCGATATGCGTTGGCCAGGCGGAACCCGGCCAACATCTCAAGGAAGATACGGAGGCACCCTCCGGTTAACAAGGGCTGCCCGAAAATATTTGGAATTCGTCGAAAGCCCGTGCGCATACAACGCGATGCAGCCTTGCTAGGGTTCAATCTAACCAATTCGTGATCTACATTACCGCCATGGACGACCAGACCGACCAGATTCGGAAGCCCCGCGCCGACGCCGTGCGCAATCGCGAGCGCGTGCTCGAGGCGGCGAAAATCGTGTTCAACGCGGGCGGTCCCGAGGCGAGCCTGGAAGCCGTCGCCAAACGCGCCGGCGTCGGCATCGGCACGCTCTATCGGCATTTTCCGACTCGCGAGGATTTGTTCGAGGCGGTGTACCGGCGCGAGGTCGAGCAGCTCAGCGAGCTCGCTGAGCAATTGAAGAATGCCAAGGACCCGGTCGACGCGCTGCGGCGCTGGCTGCGCTCCAATGTCGAATTCGTTGCCACAAAAAAGGGCATGTCGGCCGCGCTGGCGCTGACGTTCCAGAGCTCGTCGGAACTCGCGGCGTTCTCGATGGACCGGCTGACCAAGGCGATCGGCTCGCTGCTCGACCGCGCGGTCGCGGCCGGCCAGATGCGCGGCGATGTCAGCCCGGAGGATCTGCTCAGGGCACTCGTCGGCATGTGTTACATGCACGACCAGCCCGGCTGGCAATCCTCGGTACTGCGCATGCTCGACGTGTTCGTGGACGGGCTGCGGGTGCAGCCGGCCGGCAAGTCCGGCACCAAGACCAAGGCGCGCGCCGCCAAGCCCGCAAAGCCCGCGGTGAAACGGAAGCGATAGCACGCCGTATTTCGCTGAGGTCGTGCTAGGATTGGCATCGCCGGGATTTCAACGCAGAGCCTGTCATGCGCATCGCCGCCTTGCTCGTCGCTATCAGCGTTATCTTCAGCTCCGTCTCAGCACGCGCCGGCGACGTCTCGGCGGCGCAAGGCGTGATCAGCGCCCAGGAACAGGCTCTCGCGCGCGACGATGCTGCGGCGGCCTATTCCTACGCCGCACCGGCGATCAAAGAGATATTCCCCGCCCCTGATATCTTCATGTCCATGGTGCAAAACGGCTACGCGCCGGTCTACCGGCACAAGAGTTTTGAATTTGGCGAGAGCAGGAGCGAAGGCAACTGGATCTCCCAGCACGTCCACATCATCGATGCCAATGGCGAAGCCTGGGAGGCGCTGTACACGCTCGAGCAGCAGGCGGACGGCAGCTACAAGATCACCGGTTGCTCGCTGCTGAAGGTGGGACGAGAAGTCTAGGTCGCAAAACCCGGTCCCGTCTTGACCGCGTTCATTCGCGACCGGATCAGCAGCGTCAAGACGATACCGACATTGAGGGCATTCCACGCCACGCCGTTCGCGAACGCCGCAGCGTAGGAGCCCGTCGCGTCGAAGATGACGCCCGACACCCAGCCACCGAAGGACATGCCGAACACCGAGGCGAAGATCACGATGCCGACGCGGGTTGCCGCCTCGCTCGCCGGCATCGCCTCGCGCACGATGATGGCGTAGCTCGGCACGATGCCGCCCTGAAACAGGCCGAACATCGCGGAGATCAGATAGAGCGAAGTCAGGCTGTCGAAGAACAGATAGAACACCAGTGCAAAGCCCTGCGCCAGCGATCCGACCAGCAGCGTGCGGATGCCGCCGATCTTGTCGGCAAGGTAGCCCGAGCCGATGCGGCTGACGATGCCGCAGGCCATCATCAGCGACAGCATCTCGGCGCCACGCGCCACGCCGTAACCGAGATCGCCGCAATAGGCGACGATGTGCACCTGCGGCATCGCCATGGCGACGCAGCAGGAGATGCTGGCGATCGAAAGCAGCACGGTCAGCGTATTGGTCGAAAGCTTGAGATCGACTTGCGGCGGCCGCGCATTGGCGTGATTGCGGACCTTGTCGTCGCCGATCTGTGCGCGCAGGACCAGCACCAGGATCGTCATCAGGACCACGCAAACGAGGGCGATGCCGATATGCGTGGTGCGCCAGCCGATCGTCTGCATGCCCTCGCTGATGAGCGGCGGCCACATCGTGCCCGCGACGTAATTGCCGCTCGCGACGATGGTCACGGCAAGTCCGCGATAGCGTTCGAACCAGTGCGAGGCCTCCGCCATCAGCGGCGCGAAGGTCGCCGAGGTGCCGAGCCCGATCAGGAAATAGGCCGCGACGAACTGCCAGAGCTGGGTCGAGAGCCCCGCCAGCACGTTGGCAACGCCGATGAAAGCGATGCTGATCGCCATCGCCGGCACGATGCCGAACTTGTCGGTGATCTTGCCGGCGATCACGCCGCCAAGGCCGAAACCGAACATCATCAGTGTGAAGGCCAGCGACACAGCTGCTCGCGTGGCGGCGAACTCGGTCTGCACGACGGGAATCACCACGACGACCGCCCACATGCCGACGCCACCGATCGAACCGATCAGCAGCGCAAGCAACAGCCGCACCCAAGCCTGACGCGAATCAGGGGTGAATGAGGCCGGTCTCTGTTCTGGAAGATTTGGCGCGTGCACGGGCCGGACCATGTTCGCTGATCGCCGCGCGGTCAAGCATCGTGCCGCGATATTGGGCATGCGCGGTGCACTGCGGTAAGAAGATGCTTGGCGAAGCCGCGCTTTGCCATTAGTTTGCAATCTGCGTGTGCAAGATTGCCGCGCGAGGAGCCTGTCGGCGGAATGCTGTTGCGATTAACGCGATCGATGCGGATCAGGGTGGGGCGGATCATCGCCCTCGCCTATTTGTTCTGCGTGCTCGCTCCGGCAGCAGCCCTCGCCTGGGGCAGCGGCCCGGCGCCGTGCCTCGACGACGCGCTCCTCGCCGATCTCGTGCCGGTGCATCACCAGATGCAGGCCGGCGACGTGCATGACGGTGTGCCGCATGACCACGCAGGCATGCACGCGCATCACCAGACTGCCGCACAGGATGCGCCCGCCCAACATCACCATGACGGCAAGGCTGGCCCGTGCTGCGCGATGATGTGCGTGAGCGCGCTGCCGGCCGACCTGCCCGGCGTCGCCAAGCCGCTGCAGCCGATTTCCGCCTGCGCGCCCGAGATCGTGGTCAGCCTGCACAGCGCGGCGCCGCCTCAGCACTACCGCCCTCCCATCGCCTGATCTGACGCGACGACGTCAGGGCCGCACGTGCATCCGCGCGCGCGAACCTGTGGTCTCTACGACAGATCAAGGATGACTCATGCTTACGCTTTCCGGGGCGAAGTTCGCCGCCGCATCCGCGGCGCGTGGACGACACTTTCCATTGAAATGGCCGCTGCTGGCCGTGCTTGCACTCGCGCTGTCGGGCTGCATGCCAGCAACGACGCAAATTGCCGGCGCCGATCCTGCCGATCCTGCGGCAAAGGTCGCACGCGTCGGCTATCGCTCGACGATTGCGCCCTACACCAGCCTGCGGCCCGCGACGCCGGGGCCATGGCGCGACCGCAACGACGCTGTCGCACCGCAGCCGAAGCAAGACCGGTAGGGGCGCGCCATGACGCATCATTTTGCGCGGGGCCTGCTCGTGCTCACTGCGCTGGGACTCTCCGGCTGCATGGCATTCTCGCCGGACGGAGGCATGACGACGGTCTCGGACCTCACCAGCCAGACCATCAACAAGGACGTCGCCTTCGTGCGAACGGCCGAAGGCGCGGAGGCCGTCAACGCGGCCGTCCGCCGCTTGCTGGCACGCACGCTGACCACCGAGACGGCCGTGCAGATCGCGCTGCTCAACAACAAGGGACTGCAAGCGACCTATAACGAGCTGGCGCTGGCCGAGACCGAGTTGGTCGAGCAGAGCCTGCCGCCCAATCCTGTGTTTTCGATCTCGCGCATCGCAGGCAATGGCGCGAGCGAGATAGAGCGTCAGGTAGTTGGCGACATCCTCGCGCTGGCCACCCTGCCGTTCCGCTCCGACATCGCCCGCGACCGTTTCCGTCAGGCGCAATTGCGCGCGGCGTTGGCGACGCTGCGGCTGGCCGCAGATGTCCGGCGCGCCTATGTCCGTGCGGTCGCCGGCAACGAAATGGTGGCGCTGCTCACCGACGCGAAGGCGACGGCGGAATCGACGGCGCAGCTCGCGGTCAAACTCGGCGAGACCGGCTCGATCAACAAGCTCGACCAGGCCCGCGAGCAGGTGTTTTATGCCGAGACCACGGCCGACCTCGCAACCGCGCGGCAGGCGGCAACGAGCGTCCGCGAAAGGCTCGCGCGCCTGATGGGGCTGTGGGACGGCGGCCTCGACTTCCGTCTGCCCGATCAACTGCCGCCGCTGCCGCGCCGGCCGCAGGCACTGCCCTCGATCGAGGCCGATGCGGTGGCCCATCGCATCGATCTTCAGACCGCGCGGCTGGAGCTAACGGCGCTGGCAAAGTCACTCAACCTCACCGAGGCGACGCGCTTCGTCACGCTGCTCGACCTCGCCGGCATCTCCCGCCGCACCCAGGATCCCGAGGGCCCGCCGTTCCGCGAACGCGGTTTTGACGTGCAGTTCCAGATCCCGATCTTCGACGGCGGCGAGGTGCGGGTGCGGCAAGCGGCGGAGACCTACAATCTCGCCTTCAACCGCCTGACCGAGCGCGCCGTCAACGTCCGCTCCGAGGCGCGCGATGCTTATCGCGTCTATCGCTCGACCTACGACATCGCCAGCCACTATCAGCGCGAAATCCTCCCCTTGCGAAAAATCATCACGGAGGAGATGCAGCTGCGCTTCTCCAGCATGCAGGTCGATATTTTCGCGCTGCTCACCGAAGCGCGGCAGCGCCTGGCGTCGCTGCGCGGCGCGATCGATGCCAAGCAAAAATTCTTCCTCGCCCAGTCCGACCTCCAGACCGCCGTCAACGGCGGCGGCGCGCCTGCGTCGGGCGGCGACACTTCAACCACCATCGCCGCGGCAGCGCCTGCCGATGGCGGTCACTGAGATGGAGGCCAACATGTATTCCCGCCGAGGATTTTTGGGCACCGCCGCGCTTGCCAGCGCGTCAGCCGTCAGCGGCCGTGTGCAGGCCGCGTCCATTCCGGAAGCGCCTCACATGGACAAGGTGGTGATGCAGCCGCCGCTGCATCCGATCAGCGGCCCGGACTATCGCCCCGTGGTCACGCTGAACGGCTGGTCGCTGCCGTTCCGCATGAACGGCGACTGGAAGGAATTCCACCTCGTCGCCGAACCCGTGGTGCGCGAGTTCGCCGAAGGCATGAAAGTGAATTTGTGGGGCTATAACGGCCAGTCGCCGGGTCCGACCATCGAGACGGTCGAAGGCGACAAGGTCCGCGTCTTCGTCACCAACAGACTGCCCGAATACACCACCGTGCACTGGCACGGCATGATCATTCCCAGCGGCATGGACGGTGTCGGCGGACTGACGCAGCCGCACATCCAGCCGGGAAAAACCTTCGTCTACGAGTTCGAGATGAAGAAGAGCGGGACCTTCATGTACCACCCGCATTCCGACGAGATGGTGCAGATGGCGATGGGCATGATGGGCATGGTCGTCGTGCATCCGCGCGATCAAAGCTTCCGGCCGGTCGACCGCGACTTCGTCTTCGTGATGAGCACCTATCGCGTCGATCCCGGCACATACCTGCCGCAGGTCAACGAGATGACCGACTTCAACATGTGGACCTGGAATTCGCGGGTGTTTCCCGGCATCGATCCCTTGCCGGTCAGGCTCGGCGACAAGGTGCGCGTGCGCATCGGCAATCTCAGCATGACCAACCATCCGATCCACCTGCACGGCCACAGCTTTGCGGTGACCTGCACCGATGGCGGCTGGATTCCGGAGAGCGCGCAATATCCGGAGACGACCACCGATGTACCCGTGGGCGCGGTACGGGTGTTCGACGTGCTCGCCGACAATCCCGGCGACTGGGCGTTCCACTGCCACAAGTCACATCACACCATGAACGCAATGGGGCACGAGGTGCGTAACCTGATCGGCGTGTCGCGCAAGGATCTCGCCAGGGCGGTCGGCAAGCTCGCGCCCGATGCCATGGCGATGGGCTCGACCGGCATGGCCATGGGCAACATGGAGATGCCCGCGCCCGACAACACGCTGCCGATGATGACCGGCACCGGTCAGTTCGGGCCGATCGAGATGGGCGGCATGTTCACCGTGATGAAGATCCGCGAGGACCTCGCGCGCGACGATTATCGCGATCCCGGCCCCTACAAATTCCCGCAAGGCACCGTCGCCTACGAGGTCACGCCGCCGGCCGCAGAGCCGGCGCGGCAGCAAGGCGCGCCGATGAAGAACATGAAGATGTGAGCGTTTCGATGAACCACCAACTGGAGAACAAGATGAAGAAGACGATCAAACTCGGACTTGCGCTGGCTGCACTTTCGATCGCACCGGCGTTTGCCCACGACCAGCACGGGCACGGGACCTTTTCGGCCGGCGAGCCCGGCGATCCCAGGAAGCCCGCGCGCACGATCGAGGTCCTGCTGAACGAGATGGACTACGCGCCCGCCAGGATCGAGGTCAAACGCGGCGAGCAGATTCGTTTCGTGCTGCGCAACGTCGGCAAGGAGGACCATGAATTCCTGCTCGCCACGACGAAGGAGAATCTCGCGCATGCCGTGGAGATGAAGAAGCATCCGCACATGGAGCACGACGATCCCAACGGTGTCCGGCTCGCACCGAACAAGACGGCCGAGATCCTCTGGAAGTTCAGCAAGGCCGGCACGTTCGAATTCTCCTGCCTGATTCCCGACCACCGCGACTACGGCATGGTCGGCCACGTCACCGTGAAGTAACAAGGAAGACTCCCATGAACCGCACCATCCGTATCGCCGCAGCGCTGGCGCTGACCGTCGGCCTTGCCGCCGAAGCCTTCGCGGCCCAGGGCGCCGCGATCAGCGGCGAGGTCAAGAAGATCGACGAGGGCGCCGGCAAGATCACGCTCAAGCACGGACCGGCGAAAAGCCTCGGCATGGATGAGCCCATGACCATGGTCTATCGCGTCAAGGACCCCGCTTTGCTCAAGCAGGTGAAGGTCGGCGACAAGGTGACCTTCGAGGCCGAGGAGGCGGCTTCGGGGTATACCGTGACGACGATGCAGAAGGCGAAGTAGGGCTACGTCCTCCGCAGCTGATTTCGGCGCCAAACGCTTCCACAGCGTCATGGCCGGGCTCGTCCCGGCCATCCACGGCTTCGGCCGCGCAGGCGGGACAAGCCCGGGCATGACGACTTCGTCCCTGCCAGGTGCCCGAAACACCCCGGTCTGACCTCCTGCCGCACCCTGCGTTAACCCTTTGCTAACCATACACCCGGCAAGAATTGCCGGGTGAAGTCGAGTGTCGTCAGCCGCGTAGAACGGGAGGTCCCCCGTGGACGCCAGTGCGGTGCCTCACTTTCGAAACGGCGGCCCTTCGGCCGCCGCGCAGACATTTGGGGCGCGCGGACGGCAGTCGCGCGGGGGAGCAGCTACCATGGTCGACGTCACCGCGGGACAGGGCGTAGGCAGCACGAACGCCGGCTTCCCGACCCTCACCGAGATCGGCAACATCCTCAAGCGCGGCGATATCGCGCTGGCACTCGGCGTCCTCACCATCCTGGTGGTGCTGATCCTGCCGCTGCCCGCGATCGTGCTCGACCTGTTCCTAGCGATCTCGATCACGCTCTCGATCCTGATCCTGATGACGTCGCTGTTCATCCAGGCGCCGCTGGAATTCTCCGCCTTCCCGACCGTCCTCCTGATCTCGACCATGCTGCGCCTGTCGCTGAACATGGCCTCGACCCGCCTGATCCTGTCGCACGGGCACGAGGGCACGGATGCCGCCGGTCACGTCATCGAAGCCTTCGGCAGCTTCGTGATGGGCGGCAATTTCGTCATCGGTATCATCGTCTTCGCCATCCTGATCATCGTCAACTTCGTCGTCATCACCAAGGGTTCGGGCCGTATCGCCGAAGTCGCCGCCCGCTTCCACCTCGACGCCATGCCCGGCAAGCAGATGGCGATCGACGCCGATCTCTCCGCCGGCCTGATCGACGAGAAGGTCGCCAAGCAGCGGCGCAAGGACCTCGAGGACGAGAGCGGCTTCTTCGGCGCCATGGACGGTGCCTCCAAATTCGTCCGCGGCGATGCCATCGCGGGCCTTTTGATCGTCTTCATCAACATCGTCGGCGGCATGATCATCGGTGTCGCGCAGCAGGGCCTCTCCTTCGCCGATGCCGGGCGCAGCTACACGCTGCTGACCGTTGGTGACGGCCTCGTCACCCAGGTGCCGGCGCTGATCGTTTCGACCGCGGCCGGCCTGCTCGTCTCCAAGGCCGGCGTGTCCGGCGCCGCCGACAAGGCGCTGATGAAACAGTTCTCCGGCTATCCGCAGGCGCTGGCGATGTCCGCGGCGGTCATGCTGGTGCTGGCGGCGCTGCCGGGTATCCCGACCATCCCCTTCCTGGCGCTCGGCGGCGGCGCCGGTGCGCTCGCCTGGCACGCCCGCAACCGCAACCGGGCGACTGCCAGGGCTGACGAAGTTGCAAAGACCGCATCCGCTCCGGGAACGCCGGGTTCACCTGGCGCCGCTGCGGCCGAAGAGCCGATCTCCGCCGCGCTCAAGATCGACGATCTCAAGATCGAGCTCGGCTATGCGCTACTGCCGCTCGTCAACGGGCCTGATGGCACCGACCGCCTCACTGAGCAGATCAAGGCGCTGCGCCGTTCGCTCGCCATCGAGATGGGCTTTGTGATGCCCGCGGTGCGTATCCTCGACAACGTCCAGCTCGAAGCCAACACCTACATCATCAAGATCAAGGAGGTCGACGCCGGCACCGGCAAGATCTGGCCGAACCAGTTCATGGTCATGGACCCCGGCGGCAGCCAGGTGCAGGTGCCCGGCATCCACACCACCGAGCCGACCTTCGGCCTGCCCGCAACCTGGGTCGATGCCAGCCTCAAGGAAGAAGCCTCGCTCAAGGGCTACACCGTCGTCGACGCCGCGACCGTGCTCTCGACCCACCTCACCGAGCTGCTCAAGGCCAACATGTCGGACCTGCTCTCCTATGGCGAGGTGCAGAAGCTGCTCAAGGAGCTGCCGAAGGAGCAGGGCGAACTGGTCAAGGACATCGTGCCGGGCCAGGTCACGGTCTCCGGCATCCAGCGCGTGCTGCAGCTGCTGCTCGCCGAGCGCATCTCGATCCGCGACCTCTCGACCATCCTGGAAGGCATCGCCGACTCGCTCGCCTTCTCGCGCAATCCCGCGACCATGGTCGAGCATGTCCGCGCCCGCCTCGCGCGGCAGATCTGCGCGCAGAACACCTCCTACAGCGGCTATCTGCCGCTGATCGCGCTGTCGGCGCGGTGGGAACAGGCCTTCGCCGAATCCATCATCGGCCAGGGCGAGGAACGCAGCCTCGCGATGCAGCCCTCGAAGCTGTCGGAATTCATGACCGGCGTGCGCGAGGCCTTCGAGCGCGCCGCGCGCGAAGGCGAGGCGCCGGTGCTGGTCACGTCTGCGGCAATTCGTCCCTTCGTACGCTCCCTCGTCGAGCGGTTCCGGGCCCAGACGACGGTGCTGTCGCAGGCTGAAATCCACCCCAGGGCGAGATTGAAAACGGTCGGAAGCATCTGATTTGCCTTAAGAAGCCGTATGTTTTTGGGCCACAGGCAAATGGTTTTTGAGTTCCTGGCGCCTTGTCGACCAAATGCAAACAAGGCGCCTCGCAAGCACATTACACCTTTGAAATAATTATATAATCGCACGATTGAGGGGTCGCTTTCGATCGCGATCTTTCACGTCCTGTCACGCTCTTGTGATCGCCCCTTGGGAACGAATCCCCCCAATACTAGGTTGTTGGGGACCGGAAGCATGAACCTCCCCCAACAGGGTAGCGACTACTTCGGGTAGATGGCGGCAGGAGCCTTCCATGAACCACTCGATTTACAGCGCCGATCGCTCGACCCACTTGAAAATCGTGGTCGTAGCCCTCGTCGCCGGCATCGCGGTGGCAGGCTTCGGCATCACGGCGGCGCGCACGGGTTCGGACGAAGGTCTGACCCAGACCGCCCGCGTCATCAAGGCCGGCAAGCCGGTTGTTATCACCAGCTCGAACGCATCCCTCGTTCGATAAGGAGATTTGACGAGTTTTGTGAATTCACGCGGCTCTTTACCAGCCCCCCAAAGTCGCCACGTGGATATGTAGACGACCCCAACCCCAAGTCGACTACGGAAAGCGCCCGCCCCCCACGGGCGCTTTCTCATGTCTGGGGTACCTCGTCATTGCGAGCGTAGCGAAGCAATCCAGACTGTCGCCGCGGAAAGATTCTGGATTGCTTCGCTACGCTCGCAATGACGGAGCAATTGGCACAGCCGCGATCCTCCAACCAGCCCCGATCAAAATCTACCGCGCCCCATAAGTCGGCGGCGGCGCCTGGACCGTCGGTGCTGCCGCAGCGAAGAGCTCGGCCTTGCTACCGGTGAGCGGCGGGTAGATGCGCTTGCAGTTGATGGTCTGCTTGGTCGCCTTTGCGGCCGCGCCAGTGGTGCGAACCTCGCGATCCCACCCTTCGGTATAGAGCGCGCCCCAGCCGCCGAGGTCGAGCACGGTCACGTAACAATCGATGCGCAGCGGCAGCATCGGCAGGCCCGCCAGATCGGCTACGACGTTGTGACCGGCGAAGCGGCCCATGGGACGGGCGAACTGGCAGGACATCACCGTCGGGTGCAGTCCATCGACCACGCTCGAGGCGACGTCGCCGGCGGCGAACACGCCCGGCACATCGGCCACCCGCATGAAAGGATCGACCAGCAGGCGGCCGAGGCGATCGCGCGCGCCCGCGAAGCTCTCGGCCAGCCGGCTCGCGCGCATCCCGGCGCACCAGATCACGGTTTGCGCCGGGATGAACTCGCCCGAGCTCAGGTGCATGCCGGCGGCCTCGACGGACACGACGCGCACGCCAAGCCGCGTCTCGACGTCGAGCGAGGCCAATGCCGTCTCGATGACGGGACGCGCATGCGCGCCGATGGTGGCGCCGACCGCAGGGTTGGGATCGACCAGGACGATGCGGCGGCTGCCGGTGATGCCGACGCGCGCCAGCCTGTCCGGCATCTCGGCCGCCACCTCGATGCCGGTGAATCCGGCGCCGACCACCACGACAGTCGAGCGCCCCGGCGAGGGCGCGCTGTGTCCGAGCGAGACGAGATGATTTTCGAGGATGAGCGCGGCGGCATAGGTATCGACATCGAAAGCATGCTCGGCAAGGCCGGGGATGGCGGGACGCATCACTTCGCTGCCGAGCGCCAGCACCAGGCGGTCGTAGCTCAGCGTCTCCTCGCCCCCGCTCGTGACGAGAGAAATCTCGCGCCGTGCCGGGTCGATGGCTTCGACCTCGCCAATGCCATGAGTGACGCCGATCGGATCGAGCAGTTGCGGCAACGACAGTGCGACCTCGCTAAGGTCGGCCTCGTAATTGCGCACCCGGATGTTGTGATAGGGATTGCGATCGACGACACGGATCTCGACGTCACGGCCGGCCGCGCCGATCTCGTCGCGCTTGCGCGCGGCGCCGATGGCCGCCCATAGACCCGCAAACCCCGCGCCGAGCACGACGATACGCGCCATGTCCGTTTACTGCTTTGTCCAAGAATTCCGGCGGCCTGCCCGCGCAGGCAGATATAGCTCATTCGACCGGATCGACCAACTGCGGCGGCGCCGCTCCGCTGCATAAAATCGCGGCTCAGGTCTCGCGCAGCTCCGATGGCGTCGCGCCGAAACGCTTGCGGAAGGCGCGGTTGAAATAGGACAGGTCGGAGAAACCCGAGGAATGCGCGATGTCACTGATCTTGCGCGCCCTCGCGCGGGGATCGCCGAGCAGCTTGCGCGCCAGCACCAGGCGCTGCTCCAGCACGAATTCGGTGAAGGTCGTGCCGGCCTGCTCGAACAAGCGTTGCGCCTGGCGCGGGCTGAGCCCTGAGCGCGTCGCGATCTCGGACAGGCAGAGATCGTTGCGGCCGAGCGCGGCCATCACGTCGGCACGCATGAGATCGAGACGGGCCGCCGCATGTCCGCGACCGCGCGCGAGGCTTGCATGCTCCGCATCGGTGCCGAGCAGCAGACCGACGAGATCGATCACGTGCTGCGCGGTCAGGCGCTGGCCGACGGCGTCGAGATGCGGCGCGTGATTGGCGGCGAGTGCGTGGTAGCGGAAGATCGTCTCGGCCACCGCGCCATCCGAGAGCACTTGCGACAGCTTGTCCTCGGCACGCGGATTGATGTCGAGCAGCGCGCGGCGCGGCATGCGGATGCTGGTGAAGCGATCTTCCTGGGTGTGGCCGACGGTGCCGGTGACGCCCATGTCGATGAGCACCATCTGCGCGGGCGCAAGCTCGACGGTGTGGCCGTTCTGCCCGACGCGGACAAGACCCGCATGCGCGGCGATCAGGACCAGATCGTCGCTGCCGTCGGCAAGATGGCTCTGCGTGCGCGAATATTGCGCGGAGGCACCTTCGGGAATTGCCAACGCGATATTGTCGACCACGCTGACCTGGAGCCGGCAATCGATGCTGTCGCCATGGCTCGGCCCGACGTCGAGACCGCAGGGACCGAAGGCCCGCTCGCGCCAATGTTCGAAGGCCGGACCATGCGGAAGGCCCGCATATTGGTGGACGAAGATGCCCGGCGTCTTAGCTGCATCCATCTGACTTCTAGCCCCTTTTCCGGCGCCATGATGTGCGGCGCCGACTGCAAATTCCGGGCATTTGACGCCGTGGATTGCGGGGAGGTTCAACGCGGGAGTGGATTCGGCGGGACTTGTCGGGGTGCGACGGCTGGACGGACCTTGGCGACGGTCGAGCGCCGTGTGCGCTCCATCCGGGCTACGGCGCCACGACACCTACTTCTTCGCGGGCGCCTGCGGCTGAGACGGCGGCACGGTCTCGATCAGCTTGCCGGAAAACACCGGAGCCGAGGTCGGCTGGCCGTTGGGCGAGCCGCCGGCCTGCTCGACGGTGACGGCGTAGGTCGCACCGTTGACGACCTCGGGATCGAAGGAGCCGAGCACCGGGCGCGCGGTGAAATCGCCCGCGCCGATCACGCCGAGCGAGCGCGGACGCGGCAGCTTGTCGGAGATCAGCCAGAGCTCGAAGCTCTTGCCGGCCTCCGGAGTCGCGCCCACCTTGCGCACGGTGAAATTCCGCGTCGCGCCGTCGACGGTGAGGATGAAGGCGGGACCGCCGCCCTGGCCCTGCAACAGCGCGACATATTGCGCAGCAGCCGTGAGCGGCGCCGCCGGCGTCTTCACTTCCACCGTCTGGATGCGCGGCGCCGGGCGCAAGCCGCCCGGCAGCGCATCGGGCTGGAAGATCTGAAGCGACAGCGTCACCAGCAGTGCAGCCGCAAGCGCGCCCACCGCGGAGGCGATCGTGCGCCAGCGTTTCACGCGGCCCTCGAGCCGGATGACATTGCTGTTGTCGGCGACCGGCGCCGGCGGCGCGCGCGCGACGTCAGGATCGGGTGCATGGACCTGCGGCATGAATATCGGCGCGATGTCGGGAAGCGCATCGGGTGCCGGCCGCGCCGTCCCGGGCTGCTCTGCTTCGGAAGGCTGCAGCTCCGATTGCGGCACGGCGTCCGGCGCCAGCTCAGGCGGTGCAGCTTCGATCGAGGAGGACTCGGGCACAGGTGGCGGCGGCGGCGAAGCTTCCGGCGCAGGCGTCTCCTGCGCAAAGTCCGTCCGCGCAAGCTCGGACCGGATGTTCTCCCACACGATCGGACGCGGCTCGACCGAGCCGACCATCTGGTTGAGGACGCCGAGCCGGTAAGCCCAGGCCTGCACGACATCGGCGAACGCCTTGTCCACGGCCATCATGGTCTCGACCTGCGCGCGCTCATCGGCGTCGAGCGTACCGAGCGCATATTCCGCGGCGAGCGCGATATGGTCCTCCGTGTAGGCCATCACTTCCAGTCCAGAACCACCCTCACAATGCGAGCCCTCATAGTCCGAGGCACTCGCGGATATCCAACATGCTGCGCCGGAGCCACGTCTTCACCGTGTTGACGGGCGCGGCGAATTTTTCCGCCAATTGCTCGCGGCTCCAGCCGTTGTAATAGGCGAGAAGCACGAGCCTCTGACGATCCGGCTCGAGCCGGCCGATGCATTCCAGGAGCCGCTTCAACTCCTCGGTCATCTCCCTCCGCGCCAGCGGATCGGGGCTGTCGGCAGCGACTTCCATTGCCTGCGGCTCTTCCTCGATAGAGACTTCCGTCTTCTTGCGCACGATGTCGATGGCGCGGTTGCGCGCGATCGATGCCATCCATGTGATCGGTGACGACAAGGCCGGATTGAACTGGCCGGCGCCGTTCCAGATCTTGACGTAGGTCTCCTGAATGACCTCCTCTGCGAGATCCTGTCGGCGCAAGATACGGAGCACAACGCCGTAGAGTTTCGCGCGCGTGGCGACGTAGAGGCGCTCGAACGCGGCCTGATCGCCCCTGGCGACCGCCTCAATCAGCCCGACCAGCTCTGCTGGCGTCAGCATTCAGCCCCCCACACACGGCCTGTCGCGTTCGGCGCAGGCCCTGGCACTCCGCTACCATAGCGCGCGGCAAAGCCCATCACCAAGGGGCGGCGCGCCACACTGTGGATAGCAAACGCGAAACCCGGACCTTGCGGGTCCGGGTTCGACGAATTCTCGGCTGTTGGACCGCTGGTTGCGTCGTCAGGCGACGGCGCCGATGCGGGCGCGCATCAGGCCGATGCTGTCGAGGTCGGCCTGCTCGCGGGCGTTTTCTTCGGCGCGCTCGCGGGCCTGGTCACGCTCGTCGAGGAGCTCGACCTTCTTCAGTTCCTCGAAGGCTTCGGCCAGCGCGGCCTTGGCTTCGTCGAGCTGGCCCTTCAGTTCGTCGGCCGAGCGGGTCAGGTTCTCACGGCGCTGAATCGCGGCCTTGGCATAGGTCGGATAAGCGAAGTGCGAGGGATCGTTGATCCCGGCACGCTCCTGCTCGGTCGTGATCTCGCGTTCAAGATCGGTCGACATCCGCTGGAAGTCGGCGATCATGGTCTCGATCTGGGTGACCCGGCGGCGCTTCTCGTCGACCTGAAATTTCTTCAGGCGGATGAGGGTATCACGTGACTTCATCGACTCATACTCCCCAGAAGTCCCCTGGCTGCACGTGGGACGTCACCGGTCTCCCCACAGGCCCGATTGAGGCCAAGACCGGCTCTGCTACTCTGTGAGAGCGGATGATGACCTGACAAAGTTAGCGTTCCGTTTCCAAATCACCGAGGATTTGCGCCAACTGGCGGTAGCCGTCCGCCAGTGATGCATTTTCGTCCTTGCGCTGGCGAAGGAACGCCTCCAGCGGCTCGTGCAGCCGGATCGCCTCGTCCACCTCGGGGCTGGAGCCGGCCCGGTAGGCCCCGAGCCGGATCAATTCCTCCATGTCGGCATAGGTCGCCATCACCTGGCGGGCCCGCTGGATGGTCGGCCAGAACTGCGGATCGGCCGATTTCGGCATGGTGCGGGAGACGGATTTGAGGATGTTGATGGCGGGGTAGCGGCCGCGCTCTGCGATCGAGCGCTGCATCACGATATGGCCGTCGAGGATGCCGCGGACGGCATCCGCAATCGGCTCGTTATGGTCGTCGCCGTCGACCAGCACCGTGAAGATCGCGGTGATCGCCCCCTCGCCCAGGCCCGGCCCCGCGCGCTCCAGAAGCTTCGGCAGCTCGGTGAACACGGTCGGCGTATAGCCCTTGGCGGTCGGCGGCTCGCCGGCGGACAGGCCGATCTCGCGCTGGGCCATGGCGAAGCGCGTCACCGAGTCCATCAGGCACAGCACGTCCTTGTCCTCGTCGCGGAAATATTCGGCCACCGCGAGCGTCAGATAGGCGGCCTGGCGCCGCATCAGCGCCGGCTCGTCCGAGGTCGCGACCACCACGACCGAGCGCGCCAGGCCCTCCTCGCCGAGATCGTCCTGCAAAAATTCCTGGACCTCGCGGCCGCGTTCGCCGATCAGCCCGATGACGCTGACCGCGGCATCGACGTTGCGCGCGAGCATCGACAGCAGCACCGATTTGCCGACGCCGGACCCTGCGAAAATGCCCATGCGCTGGCCGCGGCAGCAGGTGAGGAACGTGTTCATCGCACGCACGCCGAGATCGAGCGGGGCGCCGACGCGCTTGCGCGAATGCGCCGGCGGCGGCGAATTGCGGTATGGCATCGGCGCCGGGCCCTGCGGCAATGGCCCCTTGCCGTCGATCGGCTCGCCCAGCGCGTTGACGACGCGGCCGAGCCAGGCCGACGACGGACGCACTTGATTGGCCGCATTGGCGATGACGGCCTTGCAGCCGCGGCGCACCCCGTCCAGGCCGGCGAACGGCATCACGACAGCGTTGTTGCCGGAGAAGCCGATCACCTCGCAGGGAATGGAACGGTTCGCGCCGGTTTCGATCACGAGCCGCGCACCGACCGACATCGCGTGAATGGGTCCGGCCACTTCGACCATCAGGCCGCGAACGCCGACCACACGGCCATAAATGTTGACGCCGTCGATGTCGCCGATCTGTTCGGCAAGAGCCTTCATCAGGGGCGCGCCTTTAATAAGAGGACCTTCATAAGGTGATCGCCTCCGATCCCGGGCTTCATGGCGAAAGACTTAAGTTTCGCCATATTTCTGAACGGCGCTTAACTTCGTGTTTACCCGCATCGTTAATCATTGCGTCACTGTCTTTGTGACTGAGCGTGACTCCCCTTCAGAAGAAGGCTGAGTCGCGGGAGTCGGTTAGGCCCGTCTCTTAAAGTGGAACTTGAACGATACGGGGTGACGAAAGCTGCTTCGCGCGCAAGACCTTAGGGCGATTCGACAAAAATTGCACCGGGGGGACTTGCGTTCCAGAATCAGAGTTTGTTAACCATCTGTTGTCAGGATCCGAATCAGTTGTTCAAAGGCGTTTTGTTGAGTGCCGCGAATGCGGCCGACCTGACGCCCAGGAGCGGCGACTATGGGGAACTGGCATGCGCGTTTTGCTGATTGAAGATGACAGCGCCGTCGCGCAGTCGATCGAGCTGATGCTGAAGTCTGAGAGCTTCAACGTCTACACGACCGATTTGGGGGAAGAAGGCGTCGATCTCGGTAAGTTATACGATTACGACATTATTCTTCTCGACCTCAACCTGCCCGACATGTCCGGCTACGACGTGCTCAAGCAGCTCCGGGTCTCCAAGATCAAGACACCGATTCTGATCCTCTCCGGCCTCGCCGGCATCGAGGACAAGGTCAAGGGTCTCGGCGTCGGCGCCGACGACTACATGACCAAGCCCTTCCACAAGGACGAGCTGGTGGCCCGCATCCACGCGATCGTGCGCCGCTCCAAGGGTCACGCCCAGTCGGTCATCCAGACCGGCGACCTCGTCGTCAACCTCGACACCAAGACGGTGGAAGTCGGCGGCCAGCGCGTGCATCTGACCGGCAAGGAATACCAGATGCTGGAGCTCCTCTCGCTCCGCAAGGGTACGACCCTCACCAAGGAAATGTTCCTCAACCATCTCTATGGCGGCATGGACGAGCCCGAGCTGAAGATCATCGACGTCTTCATCTGCAAGCTCCGCAAGAAGCTCGCCAACGCTTCCGAGGGCCGCAACTTCATCGAGACCGTGTGGGGCCGCGGCTATGTGCTGCGCGAGCCGCACGAGCACGAAGAGCGCATTCCCGCCTGATCACTAAGTTTACGTCGCGAGCCCCCGGGGCTCGCTCCTCCCAGCCTGGACCCCGCCGCAAATGGCGGGGTTTTGTTTTTTGGGACGCCAACGCGGCCTCATCGTCCTTGCGCCATTGAACCGCTATCCTCCCCCCGCCGACGAATGGTCGCTGCACGATGGGGGAACGATGATCCTGCAATCACTGGCCGGCCTGCCCGCCTTCCTGGTCTATTTCTGCACCGGCCTGATCGCGATCGTGGCGTATCTGTTCGTCTACACCCGCATCACCCCGCACAACGAGTTCCAGCTCATCCGCGACAACGAGCCGGCCGCCGCGATCGCGCTCGGTCTCAGCCTGCTCGGCTTCGTGGCGCCATTGGTCAGCGCGATCGCGCATTCGGCCAATGTGCTGGACTGCCTGATCTGGGCGGTCATCGCGTTGATCGTGCAGATCATCGTGCTCTTTCTGGTGAAGGTCCCGGTGCCGAACCTGTCGGCGCGGATTGCCGCAGGCGAGCTTGCGCCGGCGATCTGGCTCGGGCTGTCCTCCCTCGCGGCGGGCCTGTTGAACGCCGCCTGCATGATCTACTGACATGGCCAAACCCTCCAAAAAGGAGTTCGGCAAGCGCCGGCCGGCGCCCGTGGCGCCGCCATCGGGGCCGCCGGTGAAGCGCTCCGGCCATGTCGCGCTGCTGGTGATGGGCACGATCGCGGTCGGCACCACCGCCTACACGCTGATGCCGCGGCAGCACTGCGAGCCCTCGCCAGGAGCCGTGCCGGGCCAGACGACCACGACGTGCAGCAGTAGCAGCAGTTCATCGGGCGGCAGCAGCTCGCGCTGGTCGTCGCGATCGAGCTTCTTCAGCAGCGATTCCTCGAGCCATTCCTCATCGGGCACCTCTTCGGACTCAGGCTCCAGCAGCGTGAGCCGTGGCGGCTTCGGCTCGTTCGGCCATGGCTTCTCGGGCGGCGGCTAGCGCATGATCCGGAAAAGCGGCCACCGATTTTCCCTCGCGACAAACGCGGAACGCGTTTGCGCGGAGATCATGCGCAGGAAATAACATGCGACGCATCGTCTGCCCCGAGCGCGACGACTGGCGGCAGACCGCCGAACAATGCGGCTTCGCCTTCCACACCATCGACGGCGAACGCTATTGGGACGAGAGCGCCTATTACGCCTTCACGCTCGACGAGATCGAGCGCGGCATCGAGACGCCGACAGCCGAGATCGACGCGATGTGCATCGAGCTTGCCGGCCGCGTGATCGGTGACGAGCGCTATCTGCGACGCTTGAAGATTCCGGAGGCATTCTGGAGCTTGATCGCCGAGAGCTGGGAGCGCGACGACCGCAGCCTCTATGGCCGGCTCGATCTGAAGTTCGACGGACAGTCGCCTGCAAAGCTGCTCGAATACAACGCGGATACGCCGACCTCGATTTTCGAGGCTGCGGTGTTTCAATGGACCTGGCTCGAACAGGCGATCGAACGCCGCATCATTCCGGCGCGCGCCGACCAGTTCAACTCCATCCACGAGCGGCTGATCGCGGCGTGGAAGGAGATTGCCGCAGGCCGCCATGTCCATCTCACCGGCACCACCGGCAACGAGGAAGACGCCGGCACGCTCGCTTATCTCGAGGACACCGCGCGCCAGGCGGGGCTCTCGACCAGACTGCTCGACATCGAGGAGATCGGCTGGCGCGACGAGCCTGGCGGCTTCGTCGATCTCGACGACGGCGACATCGCGCTCGCCTTCAAGCTCTATCCCTGGGAATGGATGTTCCACGACGCCTTCGGCGCCAAGCTGATGAGTGCGCCGACACGCTGGATCGAGCCGCCGTGGAAGGCGGTGCTCTCCAACAAGGGCATTTTGCCGCTGCTCTGGGAGATGTTTCCGAACCATCCCAATCTGCTGCCGGCCTTCTTCGAGGACGACGCGCGGGCAGCCGAGCTCGGCAGCTCCTACGTCCGCAAGCCGCTGCTGTCGCGCGAAGGCGCCAATGTCACGCTGGTGTCCGGAGGCACGCCGCTCGACGAGCAGGCAGGCCCCTACGGCGCAGAAGGTTTCGTGCGGCAGGCGCTGTCGCCGCTGCCGAATTTCTCGGGCTTCTATGTGGTGGTGGGAAGCTGGCTGGTGAACCACGAGCCATGCGGCCTGTCGATCCGCGAGGACGAGAGCCCGATCACCGGCAACCGCTCGCGGTTTCTGCCGCATGGGATTTTGTGAAATGCGCTCGCGACCTCATCGGAACGGGACGCGAGCGCAGAGACTTGCGTGCTTACTCAGGGTGTCTTGACGATGAATCTCCCGTCGTAGAGGCCCGCGCCCTTGAAGCCGGCTTGCGCACTTTCGAAGCCGCCCGTGCCCGTCGCGTTTGCATACGCCCCGGTGCCCGACAGGATCGTGTATTCGCCTTTCGCCCGACCATCCTTGATCGCGCCGGCGTAGCGCGCCGTGATCGAGGATCCGTCGTCGAAGGTGTAGGTGCTGTAGCCGTAGATGGGTCCTGAGCCCTTGATCAGGTCGGCGGAGTGGACGAAGTCCTTCACCGCAACGCGGCCGTCCTTGAAGAAGGCAACGCCAAACATTTTGCCAGACATGACCGTCTGACCTTCGACGTTCGCGACCTCGGTGACCTTTAAGTCCATCGGCTTGGTGACAAGCTTGAATTCGAGGACCTGCTCGCCAGCGAGAGCAGTGGCGGGCAACGAAAGCGCCGCGAACAAGAAATACGAGGCACAAGACATTCGCATGGTATGTCCTCCTCAGTACAATTCATGATGGAATGAAATCCCGCCTCGGTTCGGCGGGACCATCGCCAGCATAGCACAACCGTCAGATGCTGATCAGGGCCGCGATTGCATTGCATCGCGGCACGAGCTCTATTGCGCGGTAGTCGAGTAATCCGCAATGCTCAAACGCGTGTGAAGCGTCACGCACTCTGACGGAACGATATCCGCCAGTTGTTGCCGATCATTCGCGACGACGGCGTTCAGTGAGATTGCCTGTCGTTCGGCGAATCACCTCGCCGCTGCGATTTTCAGCGGCTGCGGCATCAATCCGCCCATCGGACGGCCGGAGCGCGCGGGATTGAGCTGATAGAGACCGCGGCGCTCGGTGATCGGGCGGAACGCGTCGGTGATGCCGACGACGGATTCGGCGGCGCCAAGCAGCAGCGTACCGTCGGCTTCCAGTCCCTTCGCCATGCGCTCGAAGATCACGGCCTTGGTGTCCTGGTCGAAATAGATCAGAACGTTGCGGCAGAAGATCACGTCGAACGTGCCGAGATGGGAGAAGTCCTGCAACAGATTGAGCTGACGGAACTGCACCATCGCGCGAATGTCGGCATTGAGCTGCCAGAGCTCGCCGACTTGCGTGAAGTATTTCATCAGGTGCTGGATCGGCAGGCCGCGCTGCACCTCGAACTGGCTGTAGATGCCAGCCCTGGATTTCTCCAGCACCTCCTGCGACAGATCGGTGGCGACGATCTCGATGCGCCAGCCGGCGAAGGCCGCGCCCATCTCCTTCACGCACATCGCGATCGAATAGGGCTCCTGCCCGGTCGACGAGGCCGCCGACCAGATGCGGAGCGACCTGCGCGCCGCGCGCGCCTGGAGCAGGCCCGGCAGGATGGTTTCGCGCAGATGATCGAACGGGATCTTGTCGCGGTAGAAGAAGGTCTCGTTGGTGGTCATCGCTTCGACCACGTCGGTCGCAAGCCGGCCGTCGCCGTTCCTGATCTTCAGCACGAGATCGGGAATCCCGGGCAAGCTCGCCTTGCGGGCAAGCGGCAGCAGCCGGCTCTCGACGAGATACTGCTTGTCGGCGGAGAGATCGAGGCCGGAGCGCTCTTTCAGGAACTTGCGCAGATATTCGTAGTCAACCGGCGTCACGAGCGGTCTCCCGCGAACAGGCGGTTGACCTTGGCGCCGATCTGGTTGAGCGGCAGGATCGCCGCGCAGATGCCGGCATTGGCCGCCGCGCCCGGCATGCCCCAGACCACACTGGAGGCTTCGTCCTGCGCGATCACGTTGCCGCCGGCGGCGACGATGTCCTTGCCGCCGCGCATGCCGTCCGAGCCCATGCCCGTCAGGATCACCGAGAGGATGTTACCGTGCCAGATGTCGATGGCGGAGGTGAACAGCGGATCGACCGCGGGCTTGCAGAAATTGACGGCGGGACCGTCGTCGAGCGCGATCGCCGCGTCAGCGCCGCTGCGCACGACACGCATGTGCTTGCCGCCGGGCGCGAGGTAGATCCGTCCCGGCTTCACCGGCTCGCCGTCGACCGCCTCGGCCGCCGGCTTGCGGCTCGCGCGCGCCAGGTGCTCGGCGAGAATGGTGGTGAAGGTCGGCGGCATGTGCTGGGTGATCAGCACCGGGAAGCGGTCGATCACCGGGCCGAGCTCGGTGACGAGCGCCATCAGCGCCTGCGGACCGCCGGTCGAGGAGCCGATCAACAGCACCTTCGGTGCGTGGGCCGAGAACGGGCGCGTGGACAGCACCCCAGACGACGGCGCATGCAGGGTCGGTGCGGGCGCGGCGGGCCGCACGACAGCCGGCGCACGTGCAGCCGGGGTCGCTGGCGCCAGCGGCGGGCTCGCGACTGCGGGCCTGCGGCGCAGCCGCGCGCCGAGGTGACGGATCTTCTGGATCAGGTCGTGATGAAAGATGTCCGCGGCCGACGCTTCGCGTGTCGACTCCGGCTTCGGAATGTAGTCCGCCGCACCGAGCGACAGCGCCTTGAAGCTGATCTCCGCGTTACGGCGGGTCAGCGTCGAGGCCATGATGATGACGAGATCGCGCTTCTTCGCCAGCAGTTGCGGCAGCGCCGAGATGCCGTCGAGCTCGGGCATTTCGATGTCGAGCACGGCAACGTCGGGATTGATGCGTTCGAGCTGGTTGACCGCCTCGAGCCCGGTGCGCAGCGAGGCCGCGACCTCCATGTCATGCTCGGCACCGATCCAGCGCGAGATCAGACCGCGTATGACGACCGAGTCGTCGACGACCATCACCCGCAGCGGCCCGGCGTCGCGCGACGGACCCGTGGTCGAATTACCTGCGAACGCAACACTCATTACTCACCAACTCAGACTGAAACGGTTCAGTTGAAACAATCGCCGAAGGATCCGTTCAGCCTCCGGATGTTCGCTCAGATAAGCCCGACTTCCTGGAATTTCGCCGTCACGATGTCCTTGTCGAAGGGCTTCATGATGTATTCATTGGCGCCGGCGTGCAGCGCACGGGCGATGTGCGCGACGTCGTTCTCGGTGGTGCAGAACACCACCTTGGGCTGGTCACCGCCGGGCATCCGCCGGAGATGGCCAAGGAATTCGTAGCCGTCCATGACCGGCATGTTCCAGTCAAGCAGCACGGCATCGGGCAAGCCGCGCTTGCAGGCCTCCAGTGCCTTCTCACCGTCCTCGGCTTCGAGAATCTGGAAGTCGAGGCCCTCCAGGATCCGGCGCGCAACCTTGCGGATGACGCTGGAATCATCAACGACGAGACAAGTGCGCATGTGAACCTCTGCTTCCTACCCCCTTGTGGGGATACTTCCAATTGCGAGTCCGTCGGCGGCGATGCCGCCGTATCAGGCCGCCATCATCTCGGGCGCGAGCTCGAGGACGCGATCGACGTCGAGGACGACCATGAGCTGGCCGTCGAGGCGGTGGACGCCGCCGGCGAGCTTGGCCATGCGGGGATCGAGGTTGACGGGGTTCTCTTCCATGCCGGCCTCGGCAAGCCGCAGCACTTCGCCGATCTGGTCGATCAGGAGGCCGTAGGATTCACCGCGCAGGTCGACGCCGACCGCCATCGGGGTCTTGCCGTCCTCGGGCTTGGGCAGGCCGAGCCGGGCGCGCATGTCGACCACGGTGACGATGCGGCCGCGCAGGTTCAGCACGCCCGCGATCTCGCGCGAGGACAAGGGAACGCGGGTGACGCGCTCGGGCATGAACACGTCCTGGACGCGGGAGATCGGCAGGCCGAACAGCTGGCCGCCGATCATCGCGGTGACGTATTCGACCATGGCGCCTTCGCCGATCTGCGTCTTCTTGTTGCTCATAGCGGTATCTCCTGATCCCCAGTGCCGTTACGCCGCTGCCCGGCTCAGCTCGGAGGCGCCGGCGGCGCCCGCGGTCTGTTCCTTCAGCGCCGCGATCAGACCGGGACGGTCGAACTTGGCGACATAGTCGTGGAAGCCGGCCTGACGGCCGCGCTCGATCGCCGCCGGCGACACCAGCGCGGACAGGCCGATGATCGGCATCGCGCCCAGATTGGTGTCGGAGCGGATCACTTCGGCGAACTCGAACCCGTTCATGTCGGGCATCTCGATGTCGGTCAGGACCACGTCGAAGCTCTGCGCACGCAGTGCAGCCAGGCCCTCCTGCGCGGTCGGCGCGGTGCGGACGCGGTAGCCGGCCGCCTTCAGCACGGGGGCCAGCATGTTGCGGAAGAAGGCCGAGTCGTCGACCAGCAACACCGACTGCGAGTGCTGCGACGGCTTCATCTCCTTGCGGGTGAACCAGTCGGCGAACGCCATCGGCAGGAAGTGGCCGACGTCGATCACCTCGGTGGCCTGGCCCTTGATCACGGCCGAGCCGAGGATGCCGGAGGCGGAGCCGCCGACCTCGATGTTGAGCCGTTCCTCGACGATGTCGATGATCTCGTCGACGACGAGGCCCATGGAGCGGCCGTCGTCCGCAAACACCAGGATCGGCTGGGCGCCCTGGCTGGCGATGGTGACGCTCTCCATGGCGACGAGCGGCATCAGCTGCTCGCGGTACTGCACCATGTAGCGGCCGTTGCTGAACTCGATCTTGTCGGCCGGGAGCTCCTCCAGACGGGTGACGAGCCCGAGCGGGACTGCCTTGGGCTGGCTGGAGCCGGCGCGGAAGACGAGGAGCGAGGTGGTCTGCTCGCCACTTCCGATGTGATGCGCCCCGTTCTCGTCGCCCATGTCATGGGCCGAGGAGCCGGCGGCGCCGAGCGCCTTGGCAATGCCGTTGGGATCGATGATCATGATAACAGCGCCATCGCCCAGAATGGTGTTGCCGGAGAACATGTCGATGTGACGCAGCTTCGTCGACATCGGCTTGACCACGATCTCTTCGGTGTGGAACACGCCGTCGACGACGATGCCAAAGGTCTGGCTGCCGACCTGGGTCACGACGATAAAGCCGTTCTCGGGATCGGAGGCCGCGCCGTCGTCGATCTTCAAGAGCTTCTTGAGGTGGATCAGCGGCAGCAGCTTGTTGCGCAGGCGCAGGACGGCGGTGTCCTTGATACGCTCGATGCGGTGCTCGCTGTTGGCGCGGGCACGGACGAGCTCGACCACCGAGAGCTGCGGGATCGCGAAGCGGTCGCCGGCGGCCTCGACGATCAGCGCCGAGACAATGGCCAAGGTCAGCGGGATCTTGATGGTGACGGAGGAGCCCTCGCCGGCCACCGACTTGATGTCGATGGTGCCGCCGATCTGGTCGATATTGGTGCGCACCACGTCCATGCCGACGCCGCGGCCGGAGACCGAGGTGATGGCGGCCGCGGTTGAGAAGCCCGGCGCGAAGATGAACTTGTGGATCTGGGCTTCGCTCATCTTCTCGAGCTCGGCCTCGGTGACGAGACCGGAGGAGATCGCCTTGGCCTTGATCCTCTCGGTGTTGAGGCCGCGGCCGTTGTCGGCGATGCAGATGATGATGTGACCGCCCTCGTGATAGGCGGACAGGCGGATGGTGCCCTGCTCGCCCTTGCCGGACGCGAGCCGCTCGGCGGGGGTCTCCAGGCCGTGGTCGGCGGAGTTGCGCACCATGTGGGTGAGCGGGTCCTTGATCAGGTCGAGCACCTGGCGGTCGAGCTCGGTGTCGGCGCCGTGCATCTCCAGCTCGATCTGCTTGCCGAGTTCGCTCGAGAGATCGCGGACGATGCGGGGCAGCTTCTGCCAGGCATTGCCGATCGGCTGCATGCGCGTCTTCATGACGCCTTCCTGCAGCTCGGCGGTGACGTTGGACAGGCGCTGCAACGGCACCTTGAACTCGGTGTCCTCGTTGCGGCGGGAGATCTCCAGCAGCTGGTTGCGGGTCAGGACCAGCTCGGAGACCATGGTCATCAGATGCTCCAGCGTATCCACGTTGACGCGGATCGACTGGTTGGCGATGCTGGCGCCTTCGCCTGCATTCTCGTCGGCCGTCGACTTCTTCGGCGCGGCCTTTTCCTTGGCGGGCTTCGCAGCTTCCTTGGCGGCGAGCGCCGGAGCTTCAGCAGCCGGCGCGGGCTCGGCCTTGGCGACAGGAGCCGGCGCTTCGATCGCGGTCTCGCGGAAGGCGCGCTCGAGCTCGTCGAGCGAGACTTCGCCCGGACGCAGCGGACGCTCTAGGGTCTGGTCGATCAGCGAACCCTGCGTCATCTCTTTGGCAGGTGCGGCCTTGGCTTCGGCCGGAGCTTCCGGCACCAGCGGCGGCGCTTCAGCAACGGGAGCAGCGCTGCCAGCCGCCATTGCGGCCATGCCCTGCTCAACCATCGCTTCCAGCTTGTCGATGAGATCGCGGTCGGTGCCCTCGGGCTCGGCTTCGGTCGCCTCGAGGCCTGCGAGGATCTCCTTGATGCGGTCGATCGAGGACAGGATCACCGTCACGGCCTGCCCCGTCACCGGCATGCCGTCGCGGAATTTGCCCATCAGCGTCTCGCCGGCATGTGCCAGCGCTTCAAGCCGCGGCAGGCCGAGGAAGCCGCACGTGCCCTTGATGGTGTGGACCAGGCGGAAGATGTTATCCAGGATCTTGGCGTTGTTCGGCTCCTGCTCGAACTTCACCAGCTGATTGTCGACGGTGTCCAGGCTCTCGCTGGTCTCCGTCAAAAACTCCCGCAACAGATCATCCATGAAAACAGGCCTTCATACAGGGAGGGCGCGCACGACTTGTGATGCGCCATTTCGGAATGGGGCCAGCTTCACCGCAAAGCGTTTAATAATGGTTGAGTATGTGCAAAAGAACGGAACCAACAAAGAGATAAGGCGCTCCGGACAAGCCGAAGCGCCTTGTAAAGATTCGATTAACGTTTGAGGGCGGCGGCGCGCTTACGACGCGGTAATGGTGATCGCTTCGCCCTCGTGCGCGAGCCTCACGGTGAGCCCGCAAGCCTCCGCCAACAGCCGCGTATAATAAGGCTGGATCGCGTGCGCATCCGCGGCCGGGCCGCGCTCTCCGCTCAGGAGCTCGGAGATGTTCTGCGGCAGGCGCGCATTATGACCGGTCGCGGTGACGCGGAAGCTCATGGTCTCGCCGTCACCGATCGGGTCGATCGTCAGCATGCCGCCGCGCGGGATCGTGTGCTGGGAAACAACCAGCATATTGAGCAGCAGCTTGACGCGATTCTTCGGCAGCAAGAGCCGCGGCAGATTCCAGGTGATCGAGCACTTGCCGTCCTCGATGTGGCCGCGCGCCATGGTCTGGGCATCGCCGAGGTCGATCTGCGCGCCGGACGAGCCGGCCGCGCCGAAGGCCAGGCGACAGAACTGGAGGCGGGCGGAGGCGGTTTTCGCGCTCTTGCGGATCAAATCGAGCGCGAACTCGCGATCCTCGGGCTTGGGATCGTCGTCGAGCACTTCGAGCCCATTGACGATGGCTCCGACAGGGCTGATGAGATCGTGGCAGACCCGCGAGCACAGGAGCGCGGCGAGTTCGAGCGCATCTGGAGCGGTAGCGGTACCGGGTGACGAAGCGTCAGACATAAAGGGTTCCTGGAATTGCACGGCGCGGACGCGGCGAATCACGCATGCTTGACGAATGCCGCAGGTTCTAACATTCGCAAGCCCGTGGCAGCTAGCTTGCGATCGGCTCGAAGCGGCCCTAAAGCCGCGGCGAATCAGTCGAGTAGGATGGAATTGCCGATGAATGAGGCATGCAGGTGAAACGGATCATCGACGGCCCGGCCGCCTCCCACCTGATGGAGCCGCTCACCGCGCTGGTGGTAAAGGCGGGCGAAGCGATCCTCGCGGTCAACCGCGCAGCGATGCGGGTCGACGGCAAGCAGGACGGCTCGCCGGTCACCGAGGCCGATCTCGCCGCCGACCGCATCATCGCTGACGGCCTGGCGCAGCTTGCGGGCGACGTGCCGACGTTGTCGGAAGAGCGGACCCAGCTCGCCTCGCCGCCATTCCGCGACAGCTTCTTCCTGATCGACCCGCTCGACGGCACCAAGGAGTTCGTCGCCGGCCGCGACGAGTTCACCGTCAACCTCGCCCTCGTGACCGAAGGCGTGCCGCTGCTGGGCATCGTAGCCGCGCCCGCACTCGGCCTGCTCTGGCGCGGCATCGTCGGCCGCGGCGCCGAGCGCGTCAGGTTCGACGGCGTGAACATCGGTGCTGCCGAACCGGTCCGCACCCGCACGCTGCCGACGCAGGGCGAGCCCTGGATCGCGGCGGTGAGCCGTTCCCATGGCGACCTCAGAAGCGAGGCGTTCATCGACGGCCGGCCCAATGCGGTCAGGAAGACGGTCGGCTCGGCGGTGAAATTCGGACGGATCGCAGAGGGCAGCGCCGACATCTATCCCCGCTTCGGACCCACTTGCGAATGGGATGTCGGGGCGGGCTGCGCGGTCGTGACGGCGGCAGGCGGCAAGGTCACCGACGGCAACGGTGGCGAGCTCCGATTCGGCCAGCGCGGCGACACCGGCTTCATCATCCCGGAGTTCATCGCCTGGGGCGATCCGCGGGCGGCAGGCTGCTACTGACTGAGCTGTTATTGACTAAGCTGATCCTGGAGCGCCGGCCAGCGCTTGCGTACCTCATAGAGGAAGCGCTCCGGGTCGGCGGCGAAGGCATCGCGATTGGCCTCCCGGCTGAACAGATAGAGCCGCTGCGCCGAAATCACGTAGAAGCGGGGATTGGCGGCGACGGCGACGCCGCGGGCGATGTCGGCCGGATCGTAGCCGCCGAACTGCGGTCCATAGATCTCGGGATGGGCCAGGAAGGACGCCCGGTTGCCCTCGTTGCGGAAACGCCAGACCGCGCCCCAGAGGTTCGCCTCGAACTCGGCCGTCCCCTGCACGGCCGCGCCATCGACGAAATAGGATACGGGGTCGAACCCCTCGATCGCCACGCCGCTGAAGCGGTTGACGACGATCCGCTCGGTGGTGGCGGCCTCGGCCGGCAAACCTGCGCAGGCGATCCAAATGCCCGCCAGCAGGCGGACGAGGAGGCGGATCAAGGCATTTCCGGGGCGCAAAGGGCTATCTTCCTGCCGTTGTGCCGTCATAGTTGCTGCGGATAACATCCGAGTCGAGGGGACATCCGGCGCAACCTAGAGCCGTGCCTGTTGGCGTCAGGTTAAGGAAGCGGCGGCATTCGATACCAGGGGTTCTTTTATGACTTTCGCATCACGCCTTGCTGCGGTCGCGCTTGCCGCGCTGGTCGGCTGGATCGTCCCGGCCTCCGCCCAGCAGCCGCCGCCGCCCAATTTGCCGCCGCCGCAGCGGAGCCCGTCACCCAGCACCTATGGGCCGGACGAACTCGTGACCGCCGGCCACCGCTTCTTCGGCAACGTCTCGCGCGGGCTCGCCTCGATCATCGAGAAGGCCGTCAGCCAGTGGGGCCTGCCCAACGGCTATATCCTGGGTGAGGAAGGGTCCGGCGCCTTCGTTGCCGGCCTGCGCTACGGCGAAGGCACGCTCTACACCAAGAACGCCGGCGACCTGCGCGTCTATTGGCAGGGCCCCTCGCTCGGCTTCGACTGGGGCGGCGACGGTGCGCGCACCATGACGCTGGTCTACAACCTGCCCGCCACCAACGCGATCTACCAGCGCTTCGCCGGCATCGACGGCTCGGCCTATATCATCGGCGGCTTCGGCATGACGGCGCTCACCGCCAACAACATCGTGCTGGTGCCGATCCGCTCGGGCCTCGGGCTACGGCTGGGCGCCAATATCGGCTATTTGAAATTCACCCCGCGCGCGACCTGGAACCCGTTCTAAAGCGCGATCGCGCTTTAGATTGTTGTTCGAGCATGATCTTTCCGGAAAGCCGCTGCGCACTTTGCGCTGACGCGGCCCTTCGGGCCCGGATCATGCTCTAGGGCTCCCTCCTCGGGTCCGATTCCGGATTCACGTTAACAACAGGGCGGGGCTGGCTTTTTGCCGGCCCGCCATGCATTGTCTTTGGTAAATTTTTCCTTGCTTTCGGAGTTCTGGCCCCATGGTCGAACCGATCATGTACCTGGCGATCGGCTTCCTGCTCTCGATGCTGTGCGGGCTTGCCATCGTGCCGCTGGTGCATAACCGCGCGGTCCGCCTGACCACGCGCCGGCTCGAGGCCGCCACGCCGCTCTCGATGGCCGAGATCCAGGCCGACAAGGACCAGCTCCGGGCCGAATTCGCCATGTCGGCGCGGCGGCTCGAGATGAGCGTCGACCAGCTCAAGAACAAGACCACGAGCCAGCTTGCCGAGCTCGGCAAGAAGAGCGACGCCATCAACCGCATGAAGATCGAGCTCGGCGAGAAGAACGCCACGATCTTCGCGCTGGAGGCGCGCGAGAAGGCGGTGAAGGAGCAGCTCCGCGCCACCGAAGAGGAATTCAGCGCCAAGACCGAGGCCCTGCGCGCCGCCGAGAACGCGCTGACCGACAAGCAGGGCGAGCTCGCAAAAATTAATTCCGAGCTGTCCGACCGCTCGATGATGGCGGAGAGCCGGCAGGTCGAGCTGGTCGCGGTGCGCGCGCAGATCGAGAACTTGAAAAATCGCGTCGGCGACGCCGAGAAGGAATTTGCCGCCACGCAGGCGCGGCTGACGCAGGAGCGGACCGAATCCGAGACCGCCTCCCGCGAGCTCGGCGATGCGCGCGGCCGTGTCGAGAATCTGAGCCAGCGCGTCACCGAGCTCGATCGCCAGCTGATCGTGCAGGTGAAAGAGGCCGAGATGCTGTCGGGCCGCGTCGCCGATCTCGAAGGCCGCCTCGCCACGCAGGGCAAGCTGCTCGCCGAGCGCGACTACGAGAACAACCAGCTCCGCCAGGCCAATGAGGGCAATGATCGCACCATCAAGGAGCTGCGCGTCGAGATCGCCGGCTTAAGCGGCGGCAAATCGTCGGCGGCGTTCGAATCGCTCCGCGCGGAAAAGACCGCGCTGGAGGAGCAGCTGCGCACCGCGCGCGACGAGCGCGCAAAACTCCAGCGCGACATCAATGCGATCCAGCAGCAGGCGGAGAGTTCCTGGGCGACCGAGCGCATGGAGAATGCATTGCTACGCGAACGCATCAACGACATCGCCGCCGAGGTCGCGAAGCTCGCGATGCAGCTCGAAGGCCCGAACTCGCCGATCGAGGCCCTGCTGGCGGCCGAGGCCGGCCAGCCCCCGAAACCGGCGCCCCGCCCGGCCAATGACGCCGCCGGCAATGGCGCGGCCGCAATCACCCTGCCCGAGGGCGGCGGAACGCTCGCCGAGCGCATCCGCGCGCTGCAGGCCCACGCCTCCCGCGCCCGCCAGCAGGGCGCATAAGCGGCCCAAACCACGGTTTCGCGCGCGAATCGCGTGATTGACGCAAGGTTTTCCGGCCTCGAGGCGCCTGGAAACTTGACACCTTTGGCCCGCACTTCTAAATCGCGGGCTCCGATGTGCCGGCCGGCCGAAAGTCCGGCCGTCGGCATGATGGTCCCGGGCGCATAGCTCAGCGGGAGAGCGTTCCCTTCACACGGGAGAGGTCCAAGGTTCGATCCCTTGTGCGCCCACCATCCATCTTCCTGAACCCTCCAGATTGCGGACCATCGTCGACGCCTCGCGGCGCTCGTGGACCGGCTCAATCAAAAATGTCGAAAACAACCCCATGCACAGTAGCCGCCGTCAGTCGGATCAATGGGTTACGCCTTTTCCGAAATTCGATTGACGCGTCGGGCAAAACACCGGCATGATGGCATCATCCAAGGAGAGGCCCGCCCCCCCTGCGACTAGCCCGCCTTGACACGCGAGAGGCCCATGGTTCGACCCATGTGCGCCCAGCATTGATCCTAGATTCCAAGAGTCGCTGAAAGCTCCCTTGCGAGGCGTGCGAACGTCCGCTTTGCCAAAAGCGGTCATTCACCCGAGGTCGGCTTTTGACCCACCGCGGACCTCGGGAGGATTCATGTCCATCCCTGAAGACTGAGGCGACCGGAGGTCGTGTGGGTTCGGCGTTTTCAGACGAACGCCCTCGGCCTCAAAGAGCCGAAGTCGCTCCAATCTTCAGATTAGCCCTTGGTTACTACCGGAGCCGGAGCTTTGCGATGGCCCCCTTGATCTGAATCAAGTCTGGCGAAGCTCGCGCGAGCAAGATGCACTGGGATTAGTTGCGTAACGGAGAAAGCCTATGAAACGGACGGGAACGTTTGCCGTCGCAGCTGCCGCCTTGATGGGCGGGGTGTTGCTTACTTTCGGCTGGTCCGAGCAAGGCGGCGTCTCGCTATCTGTCGAGAGCGCTCAGGCGCGGGTCGGTCGCCCGCTGACCCCTGTCAGCGTTGCGGGCGTTGCGCGTCGACAGACGCGACGGGCAGTCGTTGGCGGCGCTGCCGTAGGTGCAGCCGCTGCCGGCACGGCCTGCGTGCGCGTGCTAGTCAACGGCTCTTACGTCTGCCGCTGAGATCTTTGCTGGTCCGCAGCGCAGCACTGTTGCTAGGATTCCAGATAAACCCTGATGTCGCCTTTCTTCACAGCAGCTTTTAGGGTCGCATGGTCGCGCTCGGCCTGGTCGGCATAGGAAACCGCAAAGTGGCCCATGGCTTGGTCGAATTCGTCGCTGGATGAGCCGAGATACCCGCTGATCGTCGCCGATATCTCGCTGACCTTGGCATGTGCACGCGCGAGCACCCAACCGCAGGCGCCCGCATAGACCTCCAGAACTTTCGCGTCGAAAGTTTCGATCAGGGGCTTGATTTTGGCGTCGCGCAGCTGCCGCACGTAGAACTGACGGTCGCGAGAGCCCGTGAGCCAGCCGAGGAAAATATCTGAGGCGGGCTGCATCAGGCGCTGACCCATCACAACGCGCTGCCCGTGATGACGATAGACGCTCTTTCCCGCATAGGACTCCAGAACGGAATGCGCCGCTTCCTTCACCTGCAGAAACAGCGGACTGTTGGCCTCCGACATCATGAGGACGATCCAGCATCGCCGACCCACGCTTCCAACGCCGACCACCTTGATGGCGGCGTCGACCAGCCGGTAGCGGTCGAATAGCTGACGCCGGTCATCGGGCAGCGAATCCCGGTAGATACGCAGGATCCCTTCGAGCGCCGACAGGAAATCAGAAGCGCGAGCCACATCCGGGTGAAAGATGAGCGGAGGTTGCTCCATGATGCGGATTTGTCCGCCGATGCTGCCGGCAAGCTTGGGAAAATCCAGCTCCGAGCCCCGGTCCGCGGCGGCATGGTCAATCCGCCGCTGCAGGTGTTTTCGCGCACTCTTCGGCGCGATCGCCATCAAATCCTCGGCGGGGATGTTCGCGTACCATACGGCGAGTGGATCCATCCTGGAGAATCCGCGCATGTGTTCGCGATAGCCGCGCGCGGCAGCCATCGCGCAATCGCGGCCCGTGACGTCGGACAATCCGATCGATCGTGCGGCGAGCACCACCGAGGCGGCGAGACGCTTGACGTCCCATTCCCACGGGGCCGGCAACGTCTCATCGAAATCGTTGATGTCGAAAATGATATGTCGCTCGGGGGTGGCAAAGCCCCCGAAATTCGCGAGGTGGCAGTCGCCACACGCCTGCACATTCAGTCCGGTGCTCGGCGTCCGCGCCAAATCCGCGGCCATCACACCCGCGGAGCCACGAAAGAATGCGAACGGCGATTGCAGCATCCGGCCATAGCGGATCGGTATCAGCTTCTTGACCCGGCCGGCGTCCGATTTGAGCAGGATGTCGAGGGGATTCGGCCGCTCCCTGGATGGCTTCCAGCGACCCTGTTGCTCGCGCGCGAGCCTGTCGCGCAGAGCCTTGCCGGCGGCAGCGCGATCGCTTGGGAAAACGATGTGGGGTGTTGTGCCGGCAGTCGGCCTCGTCCTGGCCTCTGATCTGTGGCTGGCAATGTCCATCGTGAACCCCGGTTTTCGAACCCCGGTCTATGCCTCATTTTTCGATCGGGAAGCCTCAAGGGCCTTGACTTGGATCAAGCGATCGCTGCGCAGCGTCGTCAACGTTGCCGTCCCACCAGCCGAAAGGCTTGGCATGATGGCCGACGCGACAGAACCAACGGGCAGCGTCGAGCGGCAGACTTCGTGGCTGTCCTGGCTGCCACCGACCCGCTGGCTCGCAGATTATTCCGCGGCCTGGCTGCCTTCCGACATCATCGCCGGCGTCACGCTCGCAGCCTACGCAATCCCAGTCTCCCTTGCCTATGCCGGACTGGCCGGGCTGCCTCCGCAGGTCGGCATCTACGGCTACCTGCTGGGAGGAATCGGCTACGCGTTGTTCGGTTCTTCGCGCCAGCTTGCGATCGGGCCGACCTCCGCCATCTCGCTCATGATCGCCGGCACGGTGGGCGCGATGGCTGCCGGCGACACACTCCGTTACGTGCAGATCGCCAGCCTTGCAGCCTTCACCGTGGCCGCACTCAGCCTCTTCGCCTGGCTGTTGCGGTTGAGCGCGCTGGTCAAACTGATCAGTGACAGCATTCTTGTCGGGTTCAAGGCTGGTGCCGGCCTCACTATCGCGATGACGCAGTTGCCGAGCCTGTTCGGCGTCCCGGGCGGCGGTCACAACTTCTTCGAACGGGTCTATCTGCTCGTCGGCCAGCTCGGTCAGACCCAGCTGCTTGTCCTTCTCGTCGGGATCGTGGCCCTCGTGCTGCTCGTCGTCGGCGAGCGTCTGCTGCCGGGACGCCCCGTCGCGCTCGGCGTCGTGGTGCTGGCCATCGCGGCCGCGAGCCTGCTTGGTTTGCCGGCGCTTGGCGTTCCCGTGACAGGCAAGATCCCGTCGGGTCTGCCGAGCCTCGCCCCGCCGGCTCTGCGGATCCGGGACGTCGAGGGCATCCTGCCGCTTGCGGGGGGCTGCCTGTTGCTGGCCTACATCGAAGGCGTGTCCGCGGCGCGAACCCTTGCGGCGAAGCACGGCTATGCGGTCGACGCACGCCAGGAACTTCTCGGCATCGCCGCCGCCAATCTCGCCGCAGCCATTGGTCAGGGCTACCCGGTTGCCGGTGGACTGTCGCAGTCGGCCGTCAACGACAAGGCCGGCGCCCGTTCCGCTTTGGCGCTCATCTTCGCCTCGGCCACACTGGCCCTGTGCCTGCTTTTTCTCACGGGGTTTTTGGAGAACCTTCCGAAGGCTGTGCTGGCCGCGGTCGTCCTCACCGCCGTGTATGGACTATTGGATTTCCCGGCGATGCTCCGCATGTGGCAGGTCAGCCGCATCGACTTCCTGGCAGCCGCAATCGCGCTCCTCGCCGTGCTCTGGCTCGGAATTCTGCACGGCATCCTGCTCGCGGCGCTGGCTTCCATTCTGCTGCTGCTGGCACGTGCATCGCAGCCCCACGTCGCCTTCCTCGGGCGGATTCCGGGGACCGAACAATATTCCGATATGGAGCGCCATCCTGACAACGAGCCGGTGCCCGGCGTGATCGTGTTTCGGCCGGAGGCCTCACTCATGTACACCAATGCCGATACCGTGCTGGAAGCGGTTCTGAATCGCGTTCAATCCCCCCCGGACCCAATCCGTTTGGCGGTCTGCGATCTGTCCGCATCGCCGTATATCGATCTCGCGGGTTCGCGGATCCTGCGCGAGCTGGAGACTGAGCTTTCCGGCCGCGGTATCGCGCTGCGGATCGTCGGCGCCCGCGGGAGGGTGCGCGATCTCCTGCGCGCCGATGGCCTCGAGGACAAGGTTGGAGGCATCGATCGCACCGCAACTGTCGAGAAGGTGCTTTTGGTGACCTTGAGACAGGTAGGCTAACCTTGTCCGCAAAAGGAAGCCGATGTGAAAACGGTCGACGTCATCTACCGATATCAAGCAGATGCGCCTGCGAGACACCGACCGTCCGATAGCGACGAAGCGCGACTTCGTCTCGATGAAGGCAACCGGACCTTCGCCGCGCTGCTCGACCAAGTCAAAGACGAACATGGGCGGACAGAGAGGGTCGTGCCCGTCGATGCGCGTGATCTAGGCCTGATCTCTGGCCAAATCGGAACACCCACCCAACACCCCTTCGCCGCGGTTCTTGGCTGCTCGGACGCCAGGGTGCCGATCGAACTCATTTTCAACGAAGGTCCGAACGACCTCTTCGTCGTCAGGGTCGCAGGCAACGTGCTGGGCACGGACGTCCTGGGCAGCCTGAAGTTTGCGGTGGAGCACCTAAACGGCAGTGTAAAACTCATCGTTGTCTTGGGACATAGCGGATGCGGCGCTGTGACCAGCGCTGTGGATGTGTTTCTGGATCCCGGCGACTACCTGTCCCTCGCGACGAAGCATTCGCTGCGCAACATTCTGGATCGTTTGCTGGTCGTGATTCAGACGTGCGCAAGGAAGTTGGCTACGGCGTTCGGACCGGAGGTTGCGCACCGCCCGCGATACCGAGAGGCTCTTATTGAGGCATCGATTGTGACCAACGCCGCGCTCGCTGCTTATTCAATACAGCAAGGCGTCGGGACTAACGAGGCGGGTGAACTGCAGGCGGTGTATGGCGTCTACCTTCTTGAGACCCGGGAGGTGTGGGCACCGCATGCGGGCGACACGAAAGGCGTCGGACTGGCGGCAGCCCCGCACGACCTTGCCGGATTTGTCGATCTTGGCGGCGCCATTGTTCGGTCGGAGCGAATTGCCCGTCTTCTCGGATAGCGGAACAAACGTTACACCGATCTCTCTGATCGCACCACGAGATCGTTATGGATCCTCGAGATCGCGGCGTATCGAATCGAACATCAGAAGCCAACTGGCCATCGGCACCGAAGGGCTCCTGGAGTTGAATTTTTCCCAAGCACGGGGGACCTCGGCTAGGCGCGTGATGCGCGCGGCAGCGGCGCAGTGGTAACGGTTCTAGCTCATTACTTCGTGGAGGGAGGACCTCACGACGAACTCGGTGCCGCCTCCTTCTCCCACAGAATGGATAGGCTGATCAACAGGACCCAGAGCGGGAATACCAGCAGGCTCCAGTCGAGATAGTAGCTCCCGATGAGGAGTATGATCGCTACGACGTATCCCCCAAGTGCGAGCCAGCGAGGCGTCAAATGTGTGTAGAGGGCGATGGTGGACGTCGTAAACATGAAGACGGTAGCTGTCTTGATCAGGTAGATGTTGATCATCCCATAGGCTAGGCCGCGTCCGAAATGAAAAGTCGGTGAGTTTTCGAGCGCTCCGGGAGCGGCATGAAATGCAGTAATGATGGCGCCAAACGCCGCCGCGGCCGCGAAAAGCATCGCCAGCAGCAACAAGCCGCTACCCAGGAAGACCGTTGCAAAAAACTGGTCTTCGCGCGCACCAAGCCTGTCGCGAAGCACGCCAATAAACCAAAGAAAGGCGACGCCGGCAAAAGGCACGAGGTTCATCGCGAGCGTCACGTAGGTCAAACTGCCTTCGAGCCAAGCCCCCGGTTCGAAGGGATCACCGGGGATCGAAAGCCGCATGAGCCAGAAGACTGCGAACAAAAGAACCGAAAACAAGATGCCCGCAACAGCCGCGGCTCGTGGGGTTCGTAGATGCGCGTGGGTGAGCCTCGCTTGATCAGAATTCATGGCGGAACTCCCTTCATCTTGGTCCACTTGGTCGGAAGCTCTTACCCACCATGGCGAACCGGATAACTACAGACATCAGCTAGGCCAGTAGGGGCGACGACTCCGCCGAGCAGGCCGTTCAGTGAAGTGGCGGCAAGGCAAAAAGCTTGATCTATATCAACTGCACTTCGGCGGGGCGTGCGAGTTATTGCTGCAATTGGCAATAGTGCAATCGCGATGCGTGATTGCATCTGGCAGCAGCGGGAGAGCGCCGCCCGCCAGGAAGCACAAATTTGACCTGCGCAAGCGCACGTACGAGGCGCGGGGCTTGAGGGGCTTGATGCATCCATAATTCCAAGTTCTCAAGCCGTTAGTGACGTGGTCGACATAGAGAGTGCTCAAGGCACGTAATGCTCCACCTGAATGAGGGCGAGCATGGAAGATCCATTCCTGAACTACTTCGCACTTGGCTTGCTGTTTTTCGTGGTGATCGTTCTGGTGTACGGCATGATCGCGATCCACGACATTCCAGCCAAGATCGCGCACGCGCGTCACCATCCACACGCGGACGCGATCCACGCCGCCGGCTGGATCAGCCTGTTCTTGCTGCATGTGCTGTGGCCGTTCCTCTGGATCTGGGCGATGATGTATAAGCCGGATCGAGGCTGGGGTTTCGCTCACCAGCCGGGCGAGCCGGCCTCGCCGAAGGAGGCGGTGGCTGAGTTGGAGGAACTCAGGCGTCGCATGGCAGAGGTCGAGGCCAAGCTCGAGATCGGAGATCGAGCAGCTCAATTGAGCAAAGGCGGGCGCCGGGTTGCGGTCGAGTCGCCTGGATCATCGGGTTCAGCCGCCGAGGTGAGCGCTCCTGCGACGGAAGGGGCAGATGCGAAGGGCCGAGGTGCTCGGCGATAGCTGATGCACGCTCACAGCTCGGAGTGGGAGGTCGCAGATGGAACTCTTGCTCGTATTGACCTACGCCGCACTCTGCTATGCCATCTTCAAGATTTTCAGAATCCCGGTCAATCAATGGACGCTGGTGACAGCAGTACTCGGCGGCGCCTTTGGCCTTGCGCTGCTGTTCATAACCATGGCCTACAACCACCCGTTCTCGACCAACACGCGCATCTATTTCGCGGTCACCCCTGTACTGCCCGGGGTGAAGGGGCGCGTGATCGAGGTACCGGTTGAGGACCGTACCAACCAGCACCTCGAAGCCGGAGAAGTTCTCTTCAAGATCGATCCCAAGCCTTACGAATACATCGTCGCGCAAAAGCGAGCGGGGCTGGCGGACGCGGAGGCCAATGTCGCCCAGCTCAAGGCGTCCGTCGATCAGGCATCGGCGGTGACGGGAAAAGCGAACGCCCAACTGCAGCTCGCGCAGGAAAACTACGATAGTCAGTTGACGCTGTTCCAGAAAAACGTGGTGGCGAAGGCAACACTCGACACCGCAACGCGCAACTTCGATGCGGCAAAACAGACAGTCGCCGAGGCCGCTGCTGCAGAAGATCGAACCCGACAAGCGTTTGGCGCGACTGTTGATGGTGAACACTCGGTCATCGTACGTTTACGCAATGAGCTTGCCGATGCTCAATACGATCTGGACCAGACCATTGTTCGAGCCCCGACAGGCGGCTTTGTCACCGAGCTGGTATTGCGGCCGGGCGTGTATGTGGTCCCGGCGCCGTTCCGTCCAGCCATGATTTTCGTCAACGACAGCCATAGGGACCGGGCTTTGGTAGCGGCGTTTCAGCAAAACACCCTGCAGCGTGTTCGTCCTGGCAATGAAGGCGAAGTTCTGTTCAAGGGCATACCGGGTCGCGTATTCAAGGCCAAGGTCCGCCTCGTGATTGATGCGATCGCTAGCGGCCAGCTTCAAACCACGGGCACGCTAGTGAATGTCGAGGGGCCGCCGACTGGAGACCGGGCTCTGGCCGTCCTTGACCTCGTCGATGACGTGTCCGGTTACCAGGTGCCGCTTGGTTCGGAAGGCGAAGCCGCCATTTACACCGAGCATTTTCATGAGCTTTCGTTGTTACGGAAAATTCTTCTGCGCATGCGCAGCTGGCAGAACTATGTATTCCTCGAAGGACATGGCGGGGGTGGCGGAGGATCGGGCGGCCACCATTAATGACAAGCGCCATCCCTTAGCTCCAGTTTTGGCAAACGAGGGATGGGAACGCGGTCGTGTTGCGTTAGTATCAGGGTGACGAGCAGCGAGAGTATCGCTTTCGGCAATAGATCGCGGCCACGCGACTCATCTCTAACGCCACCGCGCAGGCGGCGTTCAGGTTTTCAACATCCGCGCCGGGCGCACTAACCAGCACCTCGAAGCCGGCGAAGTTCTTTTCAGGATCGATCCCAAGCCTTACGAATATATCGTCGAGGAAAAGCGGGCGGGGCTCGCGGACGCGGAGGCCAATGTCGTCCAGCTCGGGGCGTCCGTTGATCAGGCCTCGGCGACGACCGCAAAGGCGAAGGCCCAACTGCAGCTCGCGCAGGAGCAATACGATGCTCAAGCGACGCTGTTAGCCCTGACCGAGCGTCGTCAGCACCTCACGTCATCCAATGTCGCCCTTTGGCCCATCAGCGAGTGGCGGCACGCCCTTGCCCCGCTTCGGCAGACTACGCTCGTTGATCCAGATCAACGACCTCCGGCCCCAGATGTGCGCCGATGCGCGCTTAAGGGCGACTACCCTGTTTTGGGCGACTTCAACAGGAGAGCAACAATGATCAGGTTATTTGCTGTTGCCTTCGCACTGGCCTTGGCGTCATCGGCGCAGGCCATGCCCCTGATACCCCTTCAACAGCCGGACGGGATTGTCATCCAAGTCCGCGAAGCATGCGGACCGGGTATGCGCCGCACTGCGAATGGTGCTTGCATCAGGACTCCCACCCGACGTGCCGCCAGCAGGTGCGCACGTGGAGTGACATGCTAACTTCGTGCGGCCGCTGCCGAGCAACGCGGCAACACTGCGTAAGCTCGTCCGCAGAAAAGGGAGCACGCCCACATGAAGCGCCTCGTCGCGTTGCTACTCTTTGGGCTCTTGCTTGCTCCGGCATTCGCTCAGACTCAGACCCCCCCGCAGCCTCCGCTAATTCAGCAAGTTCACCCGGGGGTCACTTACGAGGACTGCGTGGAGAGATGCAAGAAATGTGGGACCGGGAAAAACCCGGACTGTGTCAAGAATTTCTGCACAGGCTATCCGCACCGAAAACGAGGTGCGGCGCCTTTGCCTGTCGTCTGTCCATCATACGATTAGGCCGCTTCTATTCCGCTTCTGGCCCCTAGTCGACCTCGCTAATTTCCCAAACGTCCGCTTTGCCCTCGCAAGCAGAAATCAGCCGACCGACATGGGCCAGATTCGGACATCTCAGCACAATGCGCACCTTGATCAATTCGAAAAGCCGCGGCAGCAGGTCGCGACGACCACGATAACCGTCGGGGCTCGCTCTGGCCGGCAATCTCGATCATGCGAATGGCTTAGGGGCCGAGCGGCGTGAGGGCGTCGCGCAGTGGCGCGCTGGAAATTTGCATCAAACCCGCAAATGGCTGACCCAGCTCCAGGACCAGGTAGATCGCCCCGGCGGCCGACAGTGCAAAAACGAACAGCGAGCCGAAAACGGTTGCGCTGGGTTTGGCAAACAGGCCGAAGCTTCCAAAGATGATGGTGAGCCAGAAAATCAGCACCACCAGGAACGGCATAGGGATCGAGTTGTTCGTCTGTGCGAACAGCGACAGGCGGGTTTGCGCAATGTCGGTGGCGATCTGTAGGGCCCTGGCTTGCAGGGAGCGTTGGGAATCGTTCTGCGGCGAAAGCTGCTGAAGCTTCGCAAAGAATGCTTCGCTTGCGGCGCTCGCCTCGAAGGGGTTCGCCTTGGCAACCTCGGAACTTTTCTCGCGCCACATTCGATCGGCTAAAACAACGATGGCCCGCCGCAAAAGGTTGCGTTCGTCATTCGCCTCCGGTCCGTACTGCGCCAGCAGATTGTCGAGCAGGACAACATTGCTCGTCATCTGCGTGACTTGAGTGCTCTGCGTGTCGTATGAGCCCTTCGCCGAGGCGATCAGCAGGCCGAGGACAAGCGCGGCTATCGTCCCGATGAGGCCCGTGCCCAGCCTGACCACATCCTTGTCATCCGTGCTCAGGTGATGCCCAGGAAGGAACATACCGAGCAGGGCACCGCCTGAGATGCATAGAAACGTGATGCACGATAGCGCGATTGCATTCATGATTCACCACTGTGTTGCGAGGCGTGTCGTGACTTAGCGCTGTGTCGCCTTCGCCGCGGAGGCAACTGCGGGTCCCTTGGCGATCAATGTGCGTCGGTCGTGAATCAAGCTCTCCAGCCGGTGGGCTGCCACGTTCAATGTGGCATCATCCACCGCGCTCTCGTCTCCAGCAGCGGATTTGGCGAGCTCCACCTTTAGAATGCGGTCGATTTCGTCTTCGATATCCGAAAGTTCAGCCTCTGTATCGACTTTCCGAATCCGGCGCGCCAGGGCGTAGAGAGAATCGAGCGGGCCTTCGGCTGCGCGGCTGCCGAGGCCCAGGAATTTCCACGCCGCCGCAAGCATGGTGGCAGCGCCACCCAGTACCATCGGCGTCAAATAGATCCAGTTGCCGTACTCATCCATGAAGCTTTGCGTGGTGCTGTTGTAGACGGCTGCGGCGCCAGGGTGCAGCGGAAGGTAGGCATCCTGGTCGGTGCTGGGCGCGGTGATCTGCGCGAAAATCGGCTGCTCACGCAGAAGATTCCTGCGCGCGCTCATGATCGCCTCCGTGAGGTCGGTTACCAGATCAGTGCCAAGCTTCTTTTGCGCAACCAGATATAGCGAGGTCCTCAGAGTCGTCAGGTCATCTTCCGGGACCGGCGGCGATCCCCGCAGTGTGCCCTTCGGGACGTCGAAGCTTTCAAAAGCGCGCTCATTCTCTGCAATTGCCCCCGCGGACTCGATTGGGATCAGTACCGGGGTCTTTTTACGGTCAAGCTGAAAAAATCCGCGAACGAGCGAGAGGTATTTTTCGGCGAGCGGGATCACGACAAGCAGGGCGCCGACTTGCTTCGACTGAATGGCTTGCCGGACATCCGTCAAAGCAAGGTTCTTGAAGACAACTTTTGCGCCCGCCAGATCGTATCCCTTGGTCAACACATCGACAATTTTGGCGTTCACTGCTCCGCCGACCACGCCGACCGTGCGTCCCTTCAGGTTGGCAATGCTGTCGATGGACGATCCCGGCGGCGCGATGATCAGTACGACCATATGGCTGACGACGACGACGGCTTGCGCCTGCGACAAGTCGCCGACATCGCCGCGAACCACAGCGAGATCGACCTTGCCCGCGGAGAAAGCCGCAGCGGCCTCGAGCGCGGTGCCGCTGTCGATGACCTTGAGCCGGACCGGCGCGTTCGCTGAAACGAACTCGCCTGCTATCGCTGACATTGCCTTCGCTGCCTCGCCGTCGAGCGAGCCGACCGCCACAGTCAGCGTTACCGGGCGGCTGTAGTACCGATAGGCAAGGAGACCCGCGCCTGCCGCAAAGGCGACGACGCCGACGAGCAGGAAAAAGCGAAGCCACAGCGGCAATTTCATCGACATCATGCTCGCCACCTGTGTGGGTTCGCCACGTCCTTGCCGCTGTATTTCTGCACACCTGCGATGCCCGCAAGCGTCCGCGGCCAGAATAGCTGCCAGCCGCCGCTCTACGTGCTCGCTGCTACGGCAGATGAGGACGTTGATCTATATCAAGCTTACCCGCCGCTGAAGGTCCACGGGAAAGCGGTCGGCAAATCGGGCTGTTTGCGCGCCCGATACGGCGGCTCATTCCCTCTCCTCGATCAGGGGTGATCATTATGCAATCCTCTTGGCCTAACGAGCCCAGTCGTCGCCTGGTTCTAGGCGCACTCGCAGCACTGCCCGCATTCTCCGTGCCACTCGTTGCCAACGCGCAGGCCCAAACAACAACCGCGCAAGCACCCGTTTCCATCGGGGGCGGCTTTTCATTCGCTGCGGTCGGCGATACCCGACCGATGATGTACCTCCCGTTGAAAGAGGGACAACCGGACCTCAGCAAGTTCTTCGTCGAGATGTTCGGATTGGTCATGCCGGAGAAGGTCGCCGAGGCCGTCGTAGCGAAGGATGTGAAGATGATCTTCGATCCGGTCACAAAGGACCTGATCAAGGTCGTCATGCCGTTTACATCCAAGACGGAAGTGATGACCCTGACGGTAGATAAAGGTTGGGTCACCGAGGCATCCGTTGAAGACGTGAAATTGCTTCCCGGAGTGCATCGAACCATGTTCCGGCTGCAGGGCGGCGAATGGGTGACGCGCGAAATCGTCAAGGACGTTCAATCCGGTCGCGCCAAATTCGTGGTCAATAGCGGTGACGCTGTGTGGTGGGGCAATCAGGGCTTGACCGTGAGTGACAGCCCATACTGGAAGCGCGTGAACGAAACAATGTTGAAGAAACTACCCGCGCCGGATGACGAGATGCGCGCAGCCGGTCTGGATGGGCGCTTTTTCATGAGTGTGGGTAATCATGAGGTGTGGGCCGACCCAAAGATTGAGGGCGTACTTTCGGCTGTGCCGTATCTGAAAAAATTCGGCGTCACGCCGGAAAACCTCATCTACAAATTCGACTTCAAGGGCACCCGCTTCATCTATCTCTGGAGTGGCAAGTACGATTACCGTTCGCCGTCGCTGTGGGACGCTGATCGGCCAAAATATGCCGAGCAGATGACCCAGCTTCAAAAGTGGATGGACGAGGCCAAGGCCAATGGCATTCGGAAGGCGTTTATCGTCTTCCACTATCCCGTGTTTGCGCGGTCAGGCTTAGGCCCGATCCCGGCTCCCGATAACCCGCACAAGGTGATTGCGTCGTATGCCAAGGACATGGAGGTGGTCGTGTTGAACGGGCACGTCCACACCACGGAAATCTACGACGTAGATGGGGTAAAGTATCTGATGTTGGGCGGTGGGGGCGCAGAACAAGACCCAATCCTGCCGGGGCGAACCAGCATCAAGGTGCCCGCCGACTATCCGCGGGACCTTTACTGGAAGGGCCAGCCTCCGCAAGAGGAGTACAACTACGTGCTGGTGGACGTTGAACCCGGCCAGAAGACGAAGTTCACCCTCAATCGCTTCCGGCCGTGGTCGGCGGAGCCATTCGGGACTGAGGAACTCTTCACGTGACAGCAAGCGGGCAATAGGCCGGGAGTGAGGTTCTGGCGACAGTACTCCTGATTATTCACGGCTTGGTCGCCGTTGCACTGCTTGGCGCGATTACGCACCAGACCTTGGCGACGTGGGCGACTGTGGGAACGCGCCCCAGTTCGTTTTTCGGCCGCTTTCGCTCCGTGTCATCGGCCCGGTTCGCCGACGCCGTCGTCGTCTTGTATGCCATCTCCATCCTGCTCGGTGGGATCATCTATCTGTATTTTCGCGTCGACATCAGGCCAGAGTTAGAGCGCGCCGGTCATTGGCCAGCCCTGGGCTTCTTCGACCTCAAGGAGCACTTCGCCGCTATCGGTTTTGCGTTGCTACCAGCCTACTGGGTTTGCTGGCGACGGCCGCGTGCCGACGAGCCTGCTCAGACGCGCACGATGCTCACCTCGATCCTCGCCTTTGTCATCTGGTGGGGCTTCCTAACTGGCCACGTCGTAAACAACATCAGGGGTTTCGGCGCATGACGTTATCGGCTGCGTTCCGCCGCTTTGCATTCGCGTTCGGGACGACATTTGGCTTCCTCTACGTGGTTGCACTCGCAAAGGACCTTGCTCTTTTCACCGTTTTCCCGTCGCTCGGCATCGTGCTGGCGGGCACGCATCATTCGCGAGACGTTGCTGACCCTGCGATGGGATTTCTAGCTCCAGCGATGTACTGGTACGGGTGGGCCGCGACGGCCGCGCTCGGGGCACTGATCGTCGCCCTCGTTGCTGCGTCGTTACCCGGACGTTCAGTGCGAAACTTCTGGTCGGGATGGGTGTGGATAATTCCCATCCTCTCGATGATCGCTTGCGTCTATCTCACCCTGCCTTGGTTTAGGCTCTGACTTGGGTGCTTCCGCACATGGATCATGACCGACCAAGCTCAAAGCGGGCTCTCTGGTCGGAAAGCCGGTTCGCAGTCTTCCGGATTCAAGCCTCAAGCAGCCCGATCCGGCCGGAAGGCGGCGTAGAGACCGACGAGGGTTCCGATAGCGACCAGGCCTGCCGCCAGCAGCACCTGCAATTCCCCATCATCGGTGGCGCCTGCGGACGACACCAGTCTGGTCACAATGACGAACAGAATGCCCACGGAGGCTGCTGCACCCACACTGAGATAAGCGAGCTCTCGCGTCAGGTTCCGGCCAAGAAGTCCGAGGGCCGTGAAATACATCGCGCAAGCGTTGGGATGAACGAACAAGGCAACGCGCGCATAAGGACCGTAGGAGTCGAGGAGGGACTCACATCGGCTCATTGCCGCTTTTGAGGCAACCCGCTGCAACATCGGCCTGAAAAAGCGAGCCTGTCCGTAACTCAGAACGGCGCCCACGATGATGGCCGCCCACGCCACGATGAAAACGGAGACATCCGCAGGCTTCGGATTGAGCGCCACGGACATCAGGATGAGGGCGGTTCCGGGAAAATAGCCGAAATACGGAAAGACCGACTCCAGGAGCACGCAAGCGAACATGAAGACCGGAAACCATGCCGAACCGGTCGCACCCTGGACGATCGCGTTCAAGTCGAACAGGTTCGTCTTGTACAGGACGAGGTACATGCACATGGCCAATCCGGCCAGCGCGTAGAACGGCAACGCCCCCGACAAAAACCGCCTCATCCAGCCGCCGCGCTTTGTTTCGCGGACACGGCGGAGACCTTCAATATCGGGACAAGACAACGGAAACGCATGGCTCATGTTTAGGCGAATGAGATTGCCCCTGTCGATAGCAATCCTCGCCCCGGCTGCGCGGGCCAATCGCCGCATTGAAATGCCCGCCGATCGGGAAGGTGCAGTCGATCACAGACCTAGTGTGACCTCAGCCCAGTGCATCGCGGTGCTGCCGCCCAGAAACTCGATCACGCGGGGTTCGATGGTCTCCGGCCGATCGGAGCCGGTGACAGCGGTCGCTGCGATCATGTCGCAACGCTCGTTGTAGACGACCGACACCAGCGTTTTGCCGGGAGCGCCACGTGAGTTGAGCGTGTAGGCGCGGCTGCGACCGTTCATCGACGCAATCCTGATGGGATGGCCGGAACCGCGTGGAGAGACTTCGCCCAGGAGAACGGTATCGCCCATGCGATCGAGGTCCTCGTCATCGGCGACGCCCGTCGCGCAATTGCAAAAACCTATCTTGGCGCGCAGGTACAGCGTCACCTCGACACCGCAGTCGGAAGCCTTGCACCGGAACGCCTTTCCCTTGCCCCATTGGTCGATCGAGAACGGCCAAGTCACCTCGTGCCACACCGGCGTGGCGGAATTTGCGGCGGCATGCCGTGGCACATGGAGCCACACGAGCGACGCCGCCAGCGCGCTTCCCAGCGAGATTGCTGCGACGGCGATGGCGGCTGCCCTTCTCATCATTCCACCGTTCTCGTTCCGGCTCAGTTGCTGGCGAGGTATTGCTTCGCCGCCGCGACCTCGGGGCGTTCCGAATCGGCACTGGCCGTCAGCGTTACGAGCTGCTGACAGTTCTGCCGTGCCCCTTCCCTGTCACCAAGGGCTTCGGCCGCCTTGGCCGCCCCCGCGAAAGCGTGCAAGCGGTTAGGCTCCTTCGCCTTGGTTGCCTCGAATGCAGCAAGCGCCTCCTTGGCCATGCCGCGATCGAGCAGCATGAAGCCGTAAAGCTCGCGCGCCGGCGCCAGCGGTCCGGGCGTGATCACGTGCTTTTCCGTCTTGTCCTCTGCATCCGCCGCGGCGCTCATCGCATTGAGCGCCTCGTCATACTTGCCCTCGGCGTAAAGCACCCAGGCGACGGCGACCTGACGCTGGATGTCGACGATTCCGGACCAATAACTGTCCTTGGCGTCCTGCAGCTTGTCGCGCAATTCCGCCAGCTTCTGGATGTCGGCCTTGGCGGCTTCCGGTTTGCCGGAGCGCGCCGCGCCGAGAGCCCGGGCGAAATGCGTTACCGCCATCGCAAAGTTGAGGTTGCTCGGCCTGACCGGCAGCTGCGAGGCACCCTCCCAATCGCCACGGTCGATCGCATAACGCGCCGGCGAAGCCGCCAGCGCGTAGTCTGCCGCCGCGACCGTCGCCTTGAAGTCGGTCTCCTTGATCATGTCGTCGATGACGGCACGCGCCTGCTTGTCCTGGCCGAGCTGCAGGTAAGCATAGACCATGTAGTCCTGCGCATGCAGGTAGTTGCCGACCGACTTTTCGGCCATCGCGGCTTTCACGGAAGCAGTGTTGGAGTCGATCGATTCCTTCCAATAGCCGACGCGCGTGTAGATGTGGGAGGGCATGTGCTGGGCGTGCGGCGCGGCCGGCGCGATCTTGGCGTAACGATTGGCGGCATCGAGCCCTTTCTGCGCCAGCGCCGGGTAGTCGTAGAGATGGATCAGATAATGCGTCACGCCCGGATGCATCGGCAGCCGCCTGGAGATCGGCTCGAGAATCGCCGCGCCTTTAATTTGCTGCGCATAGGTCTTGTCGTTCAGATCCGCCGACGTATTGAGCGTAATGGCGTAGGCGATCTGGGCTTCGTCGTCGTCTGGATATTTTGCCGCGACGCGGGCCTGCGCGTCACGCAGCATGCGCATCCGCTGGACGTGAGGGATCTTGTCGTAATCGGCATACATCACCATCAGCGCATCGATGTAGTCGCGCTCGCGCTCGGTCGCGGCGCCGATCTCCTTGGCCTTCATGATCGCGGCGAGGCCCGGCGCCAGGTTCGGCTTTGGAATAGCATTGTGCGGATTGTCCATGTAGGTGAGCGCAATGCCCCAATAGGCCATGCTGCATGTCGGGTCAGCCTTGATGGCTTCCTCGAAGATCTCCTTGGCGTTGGCGTACCAGTAGGAATGCTGATAGCGCATCCCGCGATCGAAACGACGCTGGGCCACATCGTTGCAAGAGGTCTGGAAATGAACGCTGCCGAGCTGCTGATCTACATCGTCTTGCGCGACCAGAGCTTGTGGTCCTGATAGGCCGAGACCGGCTGCGATGACGAAGTATAGGGACTTCCGCATGGATCGCTCCCTTGGCCTGACACGCAATGAATTGGTCTTGATACCCCCTCACTATATGACCTTCGCGGCTTTTGAACAGCGAAGTGAATCGCGGCAGCGCAACTGACCCAGTGACGCGATCGGAGTTGGCGCAACCAATCCGAAGCCAGAGCCGTCGGAGTTGGATCCTCACGCGCCCACCATTCAGGCCTCAGATCGCATCCCTACGCGATCGACAGAATCTCGATCTCTTGCGCGCCTGAACCCACGACATCGCCCACCGCCTTCCCGATCAGCGACTTCGCAACCGGCGCCACGAACGAGATCGATCCGGCCTTTGGATCCGCTTCGTCCTCGCCGACGATGCGATAGGTCTGCACGCGGCCGTCGGTGCGGCTGAAGGTCACGGTGCTGCCGAAGGCGACGACATCGGTCGACGCCGGATCGGGAATGACCTGCGCCGTGCGCAGCCGTTCGGTCAGATAGCGAGCATCGCGCAAGGGCACCGCCGACTGCCGGCGCTTTTCGTTGACGTCCTCGATGGCTTGCGCGGCTTCATAGGCCTCGCGCGCCTCGCGCAGCTGCGCCTGCAGCGCCTGCAAGCCTGCTTCCGTCACGAGGTTTGGATGAGGCGAGATCGGGCGATCCGGCAGCAGCGTCTCGGACGCGGTTTCGGCGCTTTCTTCCTTGGTAAAGGCGACGCTCAATTCAAGATCCTGTCGAACTGTTTCGGACACCCGCTCGCGCCTCGCCCCACAACGGGGAATCGCGCCGAACAGCAGCCGGTGATTGTCCCGGACTATATCTCAAGTTCGACGAAACGGCGCAGCTTGAAGACCAGGTCCGGTACGGCCTGGCGGAACCGCGTCGCGTTCTGGAACGTGGTCGAGAACGGCGCGAAGGTGATCATCGCATTCCAGTGCTTGTAACCGTAGACCGTGACGGAGGCGCCGGTCGCCGGAAAATTCTCCAGCTTGCGCAGCTCGCCAAGCACCAGATCGGCAATCGCCTCGGCGGGAAGCAGCTTCTTGCCATCAGGCGTCGTCGTGATTTTCGCCGGCCGCTCGACCGGCTTCGCGGCAGCCGGCACGGCATCGGGCGCATCGTCGGATTCGGCCGGTGCAGGATCGGGGGTGGACGGCTCGACCAGGTCGAACCCGTTCGTCGGCGCTGTCGGCGGAACCTCGGTGAGCGGCGGCGGAGCACTGCTGTCTGCGCGCTTGTTGCCTCCCAGGATGCTGCTGATCATGGCCACAAGGCCAGCATCCTTCACGTCGTCGCTCATTTCTCCCCCCGGGGCTTCGGCCTACTCTAGCACCGCTCTCGCGGACCGCCACTGGGGATGTATGGCCGGATTCCGCTTGGTTAAGGCGCTACGACAAGGCGTCACACCAAGGCCACGATGGCACCGGCGGCCCGACGTCTGATCACGTCGCCCGCCGTGAGACCCGTCACCGCTTATCGAACGGAATGTACTGCTGGTACTGCTTGGGCACAGAGCTGCGGTAGCGCGCGGGCACGGTGCCGGTGTCGACCGAATGATCGATTTCCTGCTGCCGCGTCATCTTCTTCTTCGCCGGCTTCTTCGATGCGCTCTTCTTGGAGTCGGCCGGCTGGCTGGAGGTGTCGCTGGTCGCGGCCGGCGTTGTCGTCGTCGCTGCCGGCGCAGTGGTCGTCGCGGTAGGCGCTGCGGTTCCACCGGCGGCCGGCGCACTCTGGGCCAGCGCGAGCGGTATTTGCATGAAAAGCGCCAGCGCTGCTGTCGCAGCCAGCAAATATGACCTTTGCATTAGAACCTCCAAAATACCTGATCCGAATGAGACAAGCCTGATTCTCCGGGATCGACGCGTGCACGTCTTCTCACGATAGGCCCGGCCCCCACCGCGAACTGTGGCGTAGATCACATTCCTGGCCGCCGGCTGCGTCATGATGTGCCATGTCGCGAACGCACGGCATTCCGCCGACACCAAGATAGGCATGACATGCCTCAGACGAGCCCAGCTCGCTGACGTTCCCGTCCACCCGCTCTCGAAGGAGATTGAAATGCGTCGCATCATCCTCACTCTCGCATCGTTCGCCGCCCTGGTCGCCGTAGCATCCCCGGCCGCCCAGGCACATCCTGCAAACGATCGATATTGCCTGCAGGGACGCATGTGGGGCTATCCCGGCAACTGCCAGTTCGCGAGCTATCAGCAGTGCCTCGCCACCGCCTCCGGCACGTCGGCCTCTTGCGGCATCAATCCGCGCTACGCGTTCTCGCAGCAGTACGCCTACTGAAGACATCGCGGCGTGCGCGCATGACGCGCACGCCGCCACACTTATTGCGTGAAGACGATCCACTTCGCCGACAGTCCGGCGAACTCACTTGCGCGAAGCTGCTCGCGCATGCCGATGACGAGAATGTTATCCGTCATCGCTCCGGGAAAAATTTGCAAAGCGCGACCGCAGCTTGTTCGCAACGCTCCCTTTCGGAACATCATCGATGCCGCACAGTGTGTGAAGCAGATCGCTTGTGGCACCCAATCGCCTGATCTAGCGTGACATGCATATTCTGTTGCGAACAACTTTAGCTTTATTCGTTGCACGTCGTGACTTTTCAGGGAGGTGTTTTCAATGAGCAGCCGCCACAGCGTTGTTCCGCGCGGTCTGAACGCAACGCGTTCGCCGCTTTCCCAGGGCCGTTTCGGACGCATGTTCCGCAAGCTCACGCCGGCGAAATTCGGTCCGAACGACGCCGACAATGTCGCGAACCTTTCGGCGCTGGCCGACAAGATGGTCGCCGACTTCGATGGTCCGAAGGACGGGCCGGACGCGGAGGAGAGCGGCATTCCCGCGCTCTACACCTATTTCGGCCAGTTCATCGACCACGACATCACCTTCGATCCGGTCAGCTCGCTGACCAAGCAGCAGGATCCCGACGGGCTCGTCGACTTCCGCACGCCGTCGCTCGATCTGGACAATCTCTACGGCCGTGGTCCGAACGATCAGCCCTACATGTATGACGGCATCAAGTTCCGGCTCGGCGAGAAGCTGACCGGCGCGGGCGTGCCCGATGCCAGCGACCTGCCGCGCTTCAAGGGCCGCGCCCTGATCGGCGACCCCCGCAACGACGAGAACAGCATCGTCTCGCAGTTCCAGGCCTTGATGCTGCGCTTTCACAACCGCATGGTCGACGATAATGACAGCCTGTCGTTCGAGGACGTGCAGCAGCGCGTCCGATTCCATTATCAATACGTCGTGCTGAACGACTTCCTGCCGCGAATCGTTCACGCCAGCGTGCTGGACGAGTTGAGGACCGCGGGCCAATACGACCGCAGCAAGCTCGCTCACTACCACTGGAAGACTTATCCGTTCATGCCGGTCGAGTTCTCGGTTGCGGCCTACCGTCTCGGCCATTCCATGATCCGCCCCGGTTATCGGCTGAACGATGCGGACAACATGCTATTGCAGATCTTCCCCGACCCCCACAATCCCGACAAGAACGCGCTGACCGGCTTCCGCGCCATGGGCCCGGGACGCGCCATGGATTGGGGCCGCTTCATCGATCTGGACACGCGCCCCTATGGTGTCGAGGACGACGACACCAATCCTGACAACAAGAAGCGACTGCAGTTTGCCTATCGCATCGACGCATCGCTGGTCGATCCGCTGCGCAAGCTGCCGCCGGAGGTCGCGTCCAATCCGTCGTCGCTGGCGCTGCGCAATCTCGAGCGCAGCTGGCGGCTCGGCCTGCCGTCCGGCCAGGCCGTCGCCAAGGCGATGAACCTGACGCCGCTGACGGATGATCAGATCATCGTCGGCAAGGCCGTCGACGAGCCCGGCGCGGGCGATCCGCAAACTGGGATCGCGACCATCGCGAACGGGGTGTTTGCCGGCAATTGCCCGCTCTGGACCTACATCCTGGCCGAGGCGCGGCAATTCCAGACCGCGGTGACGATCCCGGCTACCGGCGCGCCGGCGACCGGAATCAACACGCCGCAGCTCGGCCCCGTCGGCGGTCGCATCGTGGCCGAGGTCTTCCTCGGCATGATGTTCGGCGACCATTCCTCCGTGCTGTCGCTCGACCCGCAATGGACGCCGGTGACCGGCTCCAGCTTCGCGCTGAAGGACCTCGTCGCCTACGCGCTCGGCCAGGGCGATCCGCTGCACTGAGGTGGTGACAGTTCACGGGAGGTCGTCATGCCCGGGCTTGTCCCGGGCATCCACGTTCTCAGTACCACGTGGCAAGGCGTGGATGGCCGGGACAAGCCCGGCCATGACGCTGCGGTGACTGTCGGTCCTCCCACAAGGGAGAGGGAACGGGGAGGGTCTTGCTGCCGTCCGAATTCAATTCGGACTTCAACCCGCTACGACGCAGTTTTATGCGCGGCCCCCAGTCCGCTCTCCTCCAGCCGCGCCGCAAACCATAGCGACAGCGGTTGATCAACGACGCCGCTGACATAGACTTCCGAAATCGTCACCTGCTGCCTGTCCAGCACCAGCAGTACGCCGATCCAGTACGCGAACCAGACATGCGCGTCGGTCAGCGCCATCAGCTTGTGCTGGTCGTGGTCGAGCGAGGTGTGATTGCTCGCCTTGCGGATCTCGACGGCGAGCAGGTTGTTCGGGATCTCGCGCTGATGCACGACGACGTCGGGGTAGATCGATTTTCCCAGATGATCGTCGGTGGAGACGATGGTGCCGTGCGGCAGATGCAGCGTGCGCTCGCCGAGGCGGTCGTAGTTGCAATCGACTGACCAGCCGGCGAATTGCCGCTCCAGATAGACGGCGAAGCGGTGCGTCACCGCCCGCTCGCCGACGTCCTTTTCGAACAAGAATCCTTCGTGAGCGTAGAAGTCCCGGAGCGCCGCGATCACCTTGTTCAGCTCGGTCTGCATCTTGCCCCCCGGCCCTCGGCGCTCCCTGATGCTGCGCCCTACATCTGGACTTCGATCAGCCGCGGCCCGGGCTCGGCGACGGCTTCGGCCAGAGCCTTGTTGAACTCTTCGGCATTGGTGACGGCCCGGCCGGGGACGCCCATGCCCTTCGCCAGCGCGACGAAGTCCAGCGTCGGACGGTCAAGCCGCAGCATGTCGTTGGCGCGCTGGCCGGGCTCGCCGGCGCCGACATTGTCGAACTCGCCGCGCAGGATCTGGTAGATGCGGTTGGCGAACACGATGGTGACGATGTTGAGGTTCTCACGGGCCTGCGTCCACAGCGACTGGATCGTGTACATCGCGCTGCCGTCGCCGACCATGGTGATCACCTTGCGGTCCGGACATGCGATCGCGGCGCCGATCGACAGCGGCGTGGAGAAGCCGATCGAACCTCCCATGTTCTGGAGCCAGTCGTGCGGAGCGGCCGCCGCCGTCGGCGGGAAGAAGCCGCGGCCGGTGGTCAGGGATTCGTCGACCATGATTGCGTTCTCGGGGATGGCGCATGCGATCGCCTGCGCGATCGAGGCAAAAGTCAGCGCGCCGGTCGGCTTCACCAGCTCAGCCAAGGCCTGCGGCTTGACGTCCTTCGCGCTCGCCTTCACCGCGCCGGCCAGTGCTTCGAGCGCCGCGACCGAATTCTCGCCCCAGGAGGTCATGCGATGCACCTCGCAGCCCTCGGGCTTGAGCATGCTCGGCTTGTTCGGATAGGCGAAGAACGCCACCGGATCATCGGACTCGACTAGCACGATGTGCCGGAACTTCGCCAGCATCGGCAGCGCGTTCTCGATCACGTAATGAATGCGGTCGATCGAATAGCGGCCGCGGCCGCGCGCCATCTTGGGACGGAAGGTCGGGCCCATCACCGTGCAGCCGGTCTTGCCGGCGATACGCTCGGCCAGCGCCAAGCCCTGTTCGCTCAGCGCGCTGCCGGTCATCAGCAGCAGCGTACCCTCGCCGTCGCCGTGCAGGATCTTCGCGGCCCGCTCGACCGCCTGCGGCGAATAGCTGGCGCGCTGCTGCTCGGCCGGTACCTCGGCGATGCCATCGGCCTCGTTCCAGGCGGTGTCGGCGGGCAGGATCAGGGTCGCGATCTGTGGCGGTGCGCTCTTGGCGGCGGCGATCGCCGCGGCGCCGTCAGCTGCAACCGATTTGGAGTCCGGCGAAGTGCGGACCCAGGACGACATCGGCCGGGCCAGGCCCTCGATGTCGGAGGTCAGCGGCGCGTTGTAGTCGATGTGGTAGACCGCATGCTGGCCGACGATGTTGACGATGCCGGAATTCGCCTTCTTGGCGTTGTGCAGATTGGCCAGGCCATTGGCCAGGCCGGGGCCGAGATGCAGCAGCGTCGAGGCGGGCGTGCCCTTCATGCGGAAATAGCCGTCAGCGGCGCCGGTCACCACGCCTTCGAACAGGCCGAGCACGCAGCGCATGCCCGGCACGCGGTCGAGCGCCGCGACAAAATGCATCTCGGAGGTGCCTGGGTTGGTGAAGCAGACATCCACCCCACCCTTGACCATCGTCCGCACCAGGCTTTCCGCACCGTTCATCCCAAAGCTCCCTGCAACCGGCAATATTCAAATGTCCGCTCGATCAATCATTGTTCGCCGCCTCCGTCAAAGCAATAGCCGGCATCGCTGGCCTGCTCCGCGCGACGATGCGCTTGTTTGGCTAATGCTTTCAGGCAAATTAGCGTGGTTGCCGGTTTGGTAACGCCAAACGTTAAGGATGATCTCCCTCACGGGGCCGTGGCTTGCGAAAAGCCCGCAAATATGGCCTGTAACTTCAGTTGAATCCGATTTTTTTGCTGGGGGAAACAATGATCCGATTTTTTGCCGCGCCGATTGCCGCCATCGCACTGCTGTCGGCCACCGCCGGCGGCGCATTCGCCGAGGGGTTCGACTCGCGCGAGATCATGGGCTTCGGCCCGAGCTTCTTCCGCGGCGGCTCTAGCCCGATCCCCCGCACCACCATCATGTACAACGGCAATTACGCCCCCGGCACGATCGTGGTGAACACGAGCGAGCGCCGCCTGTATCTGGTGCTCCAGAACGGCCAGGCGCTGCGCTACGGCATCGGCGTCGGCCGCGACGGCTTCCGCTGGGGCGGAGTGCACAGGATCACCGCCAAGAAGGAATGGCCGGACTGGACGCCGCCGTCGCAGATGCTGGCCCGCCGGCCCGACCTGCCGCGCCACATGAAGGGCGGCATCGAGAATCCGCTCGGCGCGCGCGCGATGTATCTGGGCTCGACGCTCTACCGCATCCACGGCTCCAACGAGCCGGAGACGATCGGCCAGGCCGTGTCCTCGGGCTGCTTCCGCATGACCAACGAGGACGTCAGCGATCTCTACAGCCGCGTCTCGGTCGGCACCAAGGTGGTCGTGCTCAACAACTAGCCGTCGGCGAACTGCGGGAACCCGCAGGGCGCGTGAATATGCGGTCTTGTGCGTCGCTGCCGAATACGGCAGCGTCGGGACGCAATGAGCGCATTGGCCCCGCCTTCGTCAGGCTTTCGCATCGCCCTGCTGGCGCTCGCCACTTTCGCGTTCGCCCCTGACACCGCTACCATCGCCGTCGCGGGCGAATTGCCCGCGATCGCCTCGCGCCAGCGCGCCGAGAAGAAGAGCTTCACCGACGGCGAGATCGTCGAAGGCTTTCTGAAGACGGCGTTCGGCGCCGAATACCACCTCGCCGGCCGCGTCGACCGCATCCGGAAATTCGACGGGCCGGTGCGCGTCTACGCCGAGAGCGAGCGCGCCGACCGCAAGACGCAGCTCGCCAAGGTCGTGGCCGACATCGGCAGGCGCGTGCAGCATCTCGACATCGCCATGATCGACACCAGCGAAGCCGCGAACGTGCGGGTGAAGCTGGTTCGCGACCGCGACCTGTTTCGGACGATTTCCAGCTTCTACGGCGCGGAGAAGGCGCGCGAGATCCGCACCTCGCTCGATCCGCAATGCCTGTCCGGCTTCCGCAAGAACGACAATTTCGAGATCGAGCATTCCGACGTGATCCTCACCGTCGACAACGGCGATTTCACCTTCCTCGACTGCGCCTATGAGGAACTGCTGCAATCGCTCGGCCCAATCAACGACACCGCGAGCGTGCCGTGGACCATGTTCAACGACAATGTGTCGATGGGCTATTTCGACGTCTACGACCAGTACATCCTCAACCTGCTCTACGATCCCCGCATCAAGGCCGGCATGACCGTGCAGGAGGTCAGGGCGGTGCTGCCCCAAGTGCTCGCCGATGTGCGCGCCTGGGTGAAGCGCGTGAATGATTTGAAGGAGTGAGGTACTGCTTACCCTCCCCTGGAGGGTAAGCGGCGCGCCTCCTCCGCCCCTACTGCACGAGATCGGCGACGGTGGTCGCGGCTTTCAGGCCGGTGCCGGTGAGGACCGCGACCGTGGTCTCGTTCGCCTTGATCGATCCGGCGCCGGAGAGTTTCTCAAGCGCAGCGGCCGCGCTGGCGCTGGTCGGTTCGGCAAACAATCCCTGCCGCGCAAGACGCCGCAACGCGGCGACGATCTCGTCCTCGGTCAGCGCAACGGTGCCGCCGCCGCTCTCGCGCAAGCTCCCGATGATCTCGCGCAGGCGCAGCGGATTCTTGATGGCGGTGCCTTCGGCGACGGTCTTGTTCACCTCGCGGGCGACCGGCGTGTCGACACCCGCCTTGAAGCTGGCATCGATCGGCGAGCAGTTCAGCGGCTGCGCCGCGAACAGGCGCGGCAGCTTCGCGATCTGCCCGGCTTTCAGCAGCTCGCGGAAGCCGAAGGCGCAACCGAGGAGGCTGCTGCCTGCGCCAACGGGAACGATGACGTTGTCGGGTGCGCGAAAACCGAGGTCTTCCCAGATTTCATAGGCGAGCGACTTGGTGCCTTCGAGGAAGAACGGCTGCCAGTTGTGGCTGGCATAGAAGGTCTGGCTCGACTGGCGGATGGCTTCGGCTTCCGACTCCTCGCGCGGGCCCTCGACGAGCTGAACCGTCGCGCCATAGGCGCGCACCTGCGCGATCTTGGCCGGCGACGTCGAGGCCGGCGCCAGGATCTTCACGCGCATGCCGCCGGCGGCACCCAACCCCGCCATCGACGAGCCGCCATTGCCCGAAGAATCCTCCAGTATCGCGTCGACGCCGATCTGCCGCAGGAACGACAGCATCACCGAAGAGCCCCGGTCCTTGAAGCTGCCGGTCGGGTTGAACCATTCGAGCTTGAAGAACGGACGCAAATCACCCCAGTCCTGCTGGACCAGCGGTGTGCAGCCTTCGCCGAGCGTGATCGGCTTCTTGATCTCGACCGGCAGCGCCGCCCGGTAGCGCCAGAGCGAGCGCGTGGCGCCGTCAATGTCCGCGCGCGATATGCCTGGTCCCGGCGTCACCAGCAGCGGCGTGCGCTCATCCGAGCACCAGCGCGGCTGGTCCAGCGGATAGAGCTGTCCGTTGCGGGGGTCGATGTAGCTGGCGGTGGGCATGGCAGTCTCCAAGCGAGAGGCGACCTATTTGTCCGATTATGTGGGTCCGGTCCAGCCCAAGGCACCGCGGTGGCGCAACTTGCAGGACACCCTCTTGAAAACATAAAAAATAAAACTATTTCAAATCCTTAGACCTATCGCGCGGATCGAATAGCAGGGTTCGGCCGGGGCGAAGGCGCGGCATCCAGGCGAGCCCGACCGGCCCGTCGATGACGGGAATTTGGCCATGATCGCCTGCCCGGCGCGGTACCATTAACTTGTCTGTCGTCGCCAGCCGCTACAATATGTTGGATTGAGCTTGCATCGCCGGTGTTCGGCACCGGCAACGCAGGTGAGCCAGGCCCGTCCGAGCGGCGGGCCGTCGGCTTTTTGGGAGCCTGGACATGAGCCGCGCGAACCGTACCGATCACATCCGCCTGACCTCCCACCCGGAGCCGGGCAAAAAGGCCGCGTTTCCGATTCACTGGGGCGCAGCCGACGCGCGCGCCCGGGGGCCGATCATCGGCACGGTGTCGCGCGCTGGGGATCGCAACGTGATCGGCAGCCATGGCGGCTCCTACGCGATGTACCGGGCGCTCGCGGTGTCCGCAGGCGCGCTCGATCCGATCCGCCGGCCCGACCTCACCAACACCTTTCCGGCCGCGACCATCGGACCGTTCGAGCAATGGCGCGATCCCGACAAGATCGTCGCGCTCGATCCCTGGGGGCATCTCGTCGCGGAGAATTTCGGCAAGGACATCGCCGAGGGCGTCGACATCCGTCCAAGCATCGCGGTGACGCGCGCGCGGCTCGACCTGCCGGAGATCCGCGAGGCGCTCGCCGCAAAACGGCTGCGCGCCGACGGCGAGGTCGTGCACGCCAATGGCAGCGTGTCGGTGGTGAAGATCGCGATCGACCCGGTCTGGTACCTGCCGGGCCTTGCGACGCGCTTCGGCACCGGCGAGACCGAGCTGCGGCGCACGCTGTTCGAGCAGACCGCCGGCATGTTCCCCGAGCTCGTGACGCGGCCGGACATGAAGGTATTCCTGCCGCCGATCGGCGGCACCACCGTCTACATGTTCGGCGATGTGACAAAACTGCCGGACCACCGCACCAAGATCACCTGCCGCGTGCATGACGAGTGCAACGGCTCCGACGTGTTCGGCTCCGACATCTGCACCTGCCGTCCGTATCTGATCCACGGCATCGAGGAATCCGCGCGCGGCGCGCAGGAGGGCGGGCTAGGGCTCGTCATCTACAACCGCAAGGAAGGCCGCGCGCTCGGCGAGGTCACCAAATTCCTGGTCTACAATGCGCGCAAGCGCCAGGAGGACGGCGACGCGGCGGCCGCCTATTTCGAGCGCACCGAATGCGTTGCCGGCGTCCAGGACGCGCGCTTCCAGCAATTGATGCCGGATACCATTCACTGGCTCGGCCTGAAGCGCATCGACCGTTTCCTGTCGATGAGCGACATGAAGCATGACGCACTGACCTCGCAGGGCATCGACATCGTCGAGCGCGTGCCGATCCCGCCGGAGCTGATCCCGGCCGACGCCTATGTCGAGATCGCCGCGAAGAAGGCCGCCGGCTATTACTCGACCGACATCGCGCCGGAGAAGGATGTGAACGGCGTGGTCGGGCGCTCGCTGGAAAAGTACTGATCGCGCGATGGCGGAGGCTTTGGAACAACAGGCCCGCTCCCTGCTCAGCGCAGGAGCTGTTCGTGCGCGTGCCGGCAAAATGCTCGAGATCGGCCTTGCCGGCGGGCTCAATCATTTCACGATCGATCTCGATCGGATGGATGGCGTTGCGGATGCCGTGGTCGCGGTCACGCGCAAAGCCTATCCGACGCTGGATATCCCCTTCCATGCCCGCTGGCGGCATTTCGTGCTCGGCGGCGTCGATCGCTGGGCGGGGCTTGCCGACAAAGTATCGTGGCCGGATCGCGCGGCACGTGCGCGCGCGGAGTTCGACCTCGCCATCGTCAGCGTGCTGCTCGACGCAGGCGCGGGAGCCACGTGGCGCTATCGCGATGCCGTGACCGGCGAAAGTATCGGCCGATCGGAGGGGCTTGCCATCGCAAGCCTCGACATGTTTGCAGCCGGCCTGTTCTCCGGCGATGCGCGTGCGCCGTTCAGGGCCGATGCAGACGTGCTGGCGAAACTGCCCTTGGCCTCCCTCACCTCGGCCTTTCAGGTGAGCGATGCCAATCCGCTGCTCAGTCTCGACGGACGCACTGATCTGCTGCGACGCCTTGGCAAGCTGGTTGCCGAGCGCGCGGACATTTTCGGCCTGCACGATACGCCGCGGCCAGGCGGCCTGTTCGATCACATCGCGGCGCAGGCTGTGGGCGGCGCGGTCGCCGCGCCCGCCATCCTGTCCGCAGTGCTGAACCAGCTTGGACCGATCTGGCCGTCACGGCTCGAGCTTGCCGGGATTCCGCTCGGTGATTGCTGGCGTCATCCGGCGATCGAGACGGACGACGGAACGGCAGGCCTCGTGCCCCTGCACAAGCTGTCGCAATGGCTGAGCTATTCGCTAATCGAACCGCTACAGCGCGCCGGCTTTGACGTCACCGACATCGACGGCCTCACCGGACTAGCCGAATACCGCAATGGCGGCCTGTTCGTCGATCACGAGGTACTGCGCCTGCGCGATCCCGGCGATGCCGAGCGCGCGCATGCTGTGGATTCCCTGCTCGTCGTAGAATGGCGCGCGCTCACCGTTGCGCTGCTCGACCGGCTTGCGGGCAGCATCCGCGCCAGGCTCGGCCGCAAGCCCGAGACCCTGCCCCTCGCGAGCATTCTCGAAGGTGGCAGCTGGGCTGCCGGCCGCGCTATCGCCTTCGCGCGCCGACCCGACGGCGCACCGCCGCTCAAGGTGATCAGCGACGGCACGGTTTTTTAATCCATTCGTCCGCAGCGTAATCCATTGCGTATCGATGAATTTCAGGAGCATCCCATCATGGAAGGCGTCACGATCGTCGATCATCCGCTGGTGCAGCACAAGCTGACGCTGGTGCGGGACAAATCCATCTCGACCAAGTCCTTCCGCGAGCTGATCAAGGAGATCGGCATGCTGCTGTGCTACGAGATCACGCGGGATCTGCCGCTCGCCGATACCGTCATCGAGACGCCGCTGGCGACGATGCATTCGGCCAAGATCGCCGGCAAGAAGCTGGTGTTCGTGCCGATGCTGCGCGCCGGCACGACCTTCGTCGACGGCATGATGGATCTGGTACCGACCGCGCGCGTCGCCCATATCGGCCTCTACCGCGAGCCGCACAGTTTTGCCGCGGTCGAATATTTCTTCAAATCGCCGTCCGATCTCAGCGAGCGCCTGGCGATCGTGGTGACCCCGGTGGTCGCCACCGCCAACACGGCCGTCGCCGCGATCGACCGACTAAAGGAGCGCGGCGCCAGGGACATCCGCCTCGCCTGCCTGATCGCGGCCCCTGAAGGGCTCGAACGGCTGCGCGGACTGCATCCCGACGTTCCGATCTGGACGGCTGCGGTGGACGAAGGTCTCGACGAGAACGGCTTTATCCTGCCGGGCCTCGGCGATGCCGGCGACCGCGCTTACGGGACGCGGTAGGCGCGGAGCTCTTTTTTGACGCGTTTTCTTCACGCGAACCGGTCGCCACTTCGCTCGAAAACGCTCTAGATCTTCCCGCTGCCGCAAATCAGCTTGAGCGACTGCCATTCCTTGTCCGTCAGCAGCGGCGGGCCGCTGGCGGGACGATCTTCCTTCGTCATGCGCGCGAGGCGGTCTTCGGTGAGCGGGTGGCTCGCCAGGATCGTGGTGAGGCCGGAGCCGCCTTCCTTGCCGGTGATGCGGAACATCAATTCGGCCGCGGGTTTCGGCGAGCGGCCGAGCTTGTGCATGATCTCGATCGCGAACGTATCCGCGGCGGTCTCGGCCTCGCGCGAATAGGAGGCTTCGACCACGCTGCGCGAGGCAAAGATCACAGCGCTCGAGCCGGTGACGTCGCCGAACAACAGGCCGATCAGGAACGAGGTGCCGCCGTTGTAGATCAGCCCGCGCATGTTGTCGTAATGCTTGAGATGGCCGAGCTCATGGGCAAGGATGCCGGCGAGCTCGTCGGGGTTTTCGGCCTTGTCGACCAGGCCCCTCAGCACGTACACCTTGCCGCCAGGCAGCGCGAATGCGTTCGGCACCGAGGTCGGCAGCACGCCGGCCGTCATGGAATCGTCGTCGAGGCCGGCGGCATCGCGCAGACGATTGACCAGTTTTGTGAACGCGGCCTTGCCCGCGGGGTCTTCGCATGCTTTGCGGCCGAAGATGGTTTTCACCTGGACTTCGGAGGCGTCGCCGATGCGCCGTTCGATCGGCTTGGGCACCAGCGGCGCGAGCCGGTCGGCAGCGAGCGGCACACCGAACAGCACGACGCAAACGATGGAGACGGCGGCGGCCACCGACCAGCCGACGATCTTTGCGACACCGCGGCGCGAGGTCTGGTGCTCGTCGAGACGCATGCAGCGGGCGGTCACGTCGGCGGCGAGCGCGGCGTCGCGAATTTCAAGCCGCGCCAGCGGCGGCGCGGATGTCGAGGCCAGGCGCAATATCCCGGCCGGACTGTCGGCGCGGCGAATGTCGGCATAGGTCCAGCGAACCGGCGCTCCGCCCTCCTCGACGATGTCGAGCGCGTCACCGAGCGCCAGCGACACCTCCCGCCTGCGGCTCGACACGCCGTCGAAGAAGATCGTCGGCTTGGCGGACTGCGCCGGAACCTCGGTGGACAACTCACTCACAGATCAGAATCCCGCGACATCGAGCCCATCGGCAAAGCCTTCGCCGAGCGCGCTGGCAAGCTCACCGCTGCCGCGTACATCCGCCGCGGCCCCGATGTTATGCACCTCGACGGTTTCCAGCACCTTGGCCCAGAGATCGCGCTGCAGATAGACCCGCATGACGATGTTGATCGCTAGCGCCACGGCGAAATAGCCGATGACCATCATGACCAGCATCGGGATGCTCTTGCCGGCATTTCCGGGGCCGAAGACCTGATCAGCCGGAACGCCACTCAGCTGGACGACGAGCAAGGCACCGCCGCCCATATAGGCGGCGAAAATGGTCGAAAGCAGCATCCACCAGCCGATCACTTTCCAGTACAGGCCGTAGAACGCGTTGTGCGGCAACTCCGAGGACAGGCTGACACCGCCGATGCGGATGCCGTCGAGCCACCAGCGCCATTCACGCGCCTTGAACTCGGCATAGAAGAACGGGGCGAGCGGGAAGATCACGAGCGCGATCGGGCTCAAGAGCCACAGCCACCAGCCGCGCTTGAAGAAGGTCCAGCCGTCGCCTTCGAAATCGCCGGGGAGATCGCCGTAATGGGTGTGCCGCATCTTGTAGCGTTCGAGCGACGCCTCGCGCCAGGGCAGCGCCAGGCCGAGGGTGAGGAACACCAGCAGGCCCCACGCCATGGCGCGGAACGAATAGGCCCAGCCCGAACCGTCCATCCAGAACCGGACGCCGCGCCAGACCGTGCGCGTCAGGCGATAGCGCCGCGCGCGAAAAATCGCGAACTGGCCGAAGGCATAGAAGCTGATGAACAGCGGCGTCGAGGCAAAGCCCTGCCAGCGCTCGAACTCGATGCCGATGAGAAAATAAGCGAGGTAGATCGGCACCAGGATCGCGAGCGCGAACAGGAAGCCGACCAGCAGCTCCTTGGCCCGGCCGGTGTATTCGGCGGCATCGCCGTCGACCGCGGTGTTCGTCCACAAATGACGGCGGATGTCGGTGACCAGCCAGAACCGGTAGAAGCCGAAGGTGACGAGCTCAAGCATGGCACCCTTGGTGACCATTTTGCGGAACTCGGAGCGGTTGCCGGTGAAGTCGACCCGCGTGGGCGGCAGCGGCGGGGGTAAGGGTTCGGACCCGATGGGGGCCCATTGCATGTCGTTCACGGCGGCAACCTCGGGGTGCGGACCTGATACGGTCAAACTATAGATCAGAGATTTGGTCGATCCCCAAGATGGCTGGGTTCGATTTACCTCGATTTCTCGCATGATTCCGCAGGCGCGGGGGTGCGGGAGATCACGTTGACACATCTGCGTGACGGTTGCTGATCCGTAGCCCGGATGGAGCGGAGCGTAATCCGGGACAGCGCCAATGGAGGCCCGAATCCCGGATTTCGCTCCGCTCCATCCGGGCTACGCATCTAGCCACCTCTCGCAAAGGTTGGATGTGGCAAAAGTCTCCCTTGCTCCGACGCAGACAACCGGCTGTAATTGCAAATCAAATACCGCAGCGCAGAATTCAACGAGAACGCGCGGTTCATGTCAGGGAAAGCGGTCATGCATGGGACCATCGAGAGCGCGGCGAAGCTCGACGAGCTACGCGCGCGCGCCACGTCACTGCCGCTGGAGCAGTTCGATCCGGGCGATCCCGAGTTGTTCAGGACCGATACGTTCTGGCCGTATTTCGATCGGCTGCGCCGCGAAGATCCCGTGCACTATTGCAAGGACTCGATGTTCGGGCCGTACTGGTCGGTGACGCGCTACAACGACATCATGGAGATCGAGACCAACCATTCGGTGTTCTCCTCGGCCTCTGCGCTCGGCGGCATCACCATCCGCGACATCGACCCGGATCTGCGCCGCGAGAGTTTCATCTCGATGGATCCGCCGCGCCACGCGGCGCAGCGCAAGACCGTGGCGCCGATGTTCACACCGACGCATCTGGACAATCTCGCGCTCAGCATCCGCGAGCGCTCCGCCGAGTGCCTCGACAATCTGCCCGTGGGCCAGGTGTTCGACTGGGTCGACAAGGTCTCGATCGAGCTCACCACGCAGATGCTCGCGGTGCTGTTCGACTTTCCCTGGGAGGACCGCCGCAAGCTGACGCGCTGGTCTGACATCGCCACCACCATTCCCGGGCCGGACGGCCTCGTCGCCACCGAAGACGAACGGCAGGCAGAGCTGACGGAATGCGCGGGCTATTTCGCGCGGCTGTGGAAGGAGCGTATCGAGCAGCCGCCGAAGAGCGACCTGCTCTCGATGATGGCGCATGGCGCCGCGACGCGCGACATGGATGCAAAAAACTTCCTCGGCAATCTCATCCTTTTGATCGTCGGCGGCAACGACACCACCCGCAACACGATGTCGGGATCGATCTACGCGCTGAGCCAGCATCCGGAGCAGTATCGCAAGCTGCGCGAGAACCCCGGCCTGCTCGACAGTTTCGTGCCGGAGGTGATCCGCTGGCAGACGCCGCTGGCGCATATGCGCCGCACCGCGCTTGCCGACTTCGAGTTCCGCGGCAAGCAGATCAAGCAAGGTGACAAGGTCGTGATGTGGTACGTCTCGGGCAACCGCGACGAGGAAGCGATCGAAAAGCCCTACGATTTCATCATCGACCGCGCCCGCCCGCGCACGCATCTGTCCTTCGGCTTCGGCATTCACCGTTGCGTCGGCTTGCGGCTTGCCGAACTTCAGCTCAAGATTATCTGGGAAGAGATCCTCAAGCGCTTCGACCATATCGACGTGGTCGGCGAACCCAAGCGGGTCTATTCGAGTTTCGTAAAGGGACTTGAAACCTTGCCGGTGAAGATTACGGCGTGAGATCACTCCCTCTCCCCGCTTGCGGGGAGAAAGAGAAACACTGGAGCTACTACCATGAACATCCAGACTCCGGTCAAAACCGACAACGCCGAACGCATGCGCAGGGCCCGCGAGGAGGCCTATGCGACGCCGCTGGCGCAATTCCACCCCGGCGCACCCCGGCTGTTCCAGGACGACACCTTGTGGCCGTGGTTCGAGCGGTTGCGCAAGGAAGAGCCAGTGCATTACTGCACCAATGCGCCGATCGAGCCGTACTGGTCGGTGGTGAAGTACAACGACATCATGCATGTCGACACCAGTCACGGCATCTTCTCCTCGGACTCGACGCTCGGCGGCATCGGGATCCGCGACGTGCCGCAGGGCTATGACTGGCCGAGCTTCATCGCGATGGACCAGCCGCAGCACTCGGCGCAGCGCAAGACGGTGTCGCCGATGTTCACGCCGACGCATCTGGACGAGCTGGCAAAACTGATCCGCCAGCGCTCGCAGACCGTGCTCGACAATCTGCCCCGCAACGAGACCTTCAATTTCGTCGAACGCGTCTCGATCGAGCTGACGACGCAGATGCTGGCGACCCTGTTCGACTTCCCCTGGGAAGAACGCCGCAAGCTGACGCGCTGGTCTGATGTCGCGACCGCGCTGCCCAAGAGCGGCATCGTCGCCTCGGCCGAAGAGCGCCGCCGCGAGATGGACGAGTGCTACGCCTACATGTCCAAGCTCTGGAACGAACGCGTCAACTCCGCGCCGCGCAACGATTTGCTGTCGCTGATGGCGCATAACGACGCGACGCGCTTCATGGACCCCGACAATCTCATGGGCAACATCATCCTGCTCATCGTCGGCGGCAACGACACGACGCGCAACACCATGAGCGGCTCGGTGCTGGCGCTGAGCGAGAACCCGGACCAGTTCGACAAGCTGCGCGCCAATCCGGAGCTGATCGACTCCATGGTGCCCGAGGTGATCCGCTGGCAGACGCCGCTGGCGCATATGCGGCGTACCGCGCTTGCCGACACCGAAATCGGCGGCAAGCATATCAAGAAGGGCGACCGCGTCGTGATGTGGTACGTCTCGGGCAACCGCGACGAGGAGATGTTCGAGAAGCCGAACGACTTCATCATCGACCGCCCCCGCCCGCGCACCCACCTCTCCTTCGGCTTCGGCATCCACCGCTGCGTCGGCATGCGGCTGGCCGAGCTGCAGCTTCGGATCGTCTGGGAGGAGATGCTGAAGCGCTTCGACCGCATCGAGGTGGTCGGCGAGCCCAAACGGATCTATTCGAGCTTCATCAAGGGCTATGAGTCGCTGCCGGTGAGGATTCCGGGGTAGGCCCCACTGTCATGCCCCGCGAAGGCGGGGCATCCAGTACGCCGCGGCCTCTCGGCTCGAGCACTGCAGCCTCTGGAATACTGGATCGCCCGCCTTCGCGGGCGATGACACTGAGGGTGAGGCTGGGAGCGCACGCTCACGCATCGTCCAGCCCAGCTATAAAATTCCGGCATGACAGGTCGCGCCAGATGCGAAGCCAAGTTGGCGCGCGGCTGTTCTAGGACACGCGTGCATCTAACTCAACTTGATGTCCCACAGGCCTTCCTTGCGGCAGGCAGCGACTTCCTCGCGCAGAAGCGTCGTGATGGCGAGCGACGCCGTTGAGGCCGGACGGTCGATCGGAGAGGCGAAAATGAGCTCGCGCGTCATCGGCTTGGATACGGGCGCGGTCTCCAGCCGTCCGTCGGCGACCTCGCCGTGGACCGACGAGGGCGGCAGCAGCGCGAAGCCGAGGCCTTCCTCGACGAGGCTCGTCAACACGCGGAACGAATCCGCCTCGAGCTGGACGTTGAGCTTGATCTTGCGCTGGGCGGCGGCGTGCTCGATCAGCGCGCGGAGACCGTGGGAATGACTGGGCAGCACCAGCCGCTGGCGCAGCAGCCAGCCGACATCGACGCTCTTCTTGCGCGCGAGGCCGCAGCCGCGCGGGCCAACCGCGACGATATTGTCGCGGCCGAGGCTCTCCACGTTGAGATGCAGATCGGCGGAGCGGCCGTAGAGGATGGCCAGATCCATCTCGCCGCGATGCAGCCATTCGACGAGATGGCCGCTGTAGCTCTCGACGATGCGCAGCGAGATGCCGGGAAATTTTTCGACGCAGCGGCGCGCAAAGCGCGCCGACAGCACGCAGCTCACGGTCGGAACCAGGCCGAGCACGACCTGGCCGGACGGCGGCCCCTTGGTCGACTGGATGTCGTCGCGGATCTGGTCGATCTGCCGCACGATGCCGGAGGTGCGTGCCAGCAGGAGACGGCCGGCTTCCGTCAGCACCATGCCGCGGCCGTTGCGGGTGAACAATTCGGTGCGCAGCTCATGTTCCAGCAGCTTGATCTGCCGGCTCAGCGCCGGCTGCGCCACGCGCAACGTGTCGGACGCCTTGGAGAGGCTGCCGAGCTCCGCCACGCAACTGAAGGTCCTGAGCTGCCGGAAATCCATGCTTGCCAATCCTCGAAGGCTACTTCATACGCTATAGCAAATGAGCATAGGGGGCTGGCGATGTTTTCACAACGCCAGAGGGTCGGCCGGCGTTATCTTGACTGCCGCTAGATACGGGAAACGCCATGAGTGAAGAACACCACACCGAAGATCACGCCGACATCCGCGAAGCCGTCGCAAAACTCTGCGCGCAGTTTCCCGGCGAATACTGGCGCAAGCTCGATCGCGAGATGGCCTATCCCAAGGCCTTCGTCGACGCGCTGACGCAGGCCGGCTATCTCTCGGTGCTGATCCCCGAGGAATATGGCGGCGCGGGCCTGAAGCTTTCCGCCGCGGCTGCGATTCTCGAAGAGATCCAACGCGCCGGCTGCAACGGCGGTGGCTGTCACGCCCAGATGTACACGATGGGCACCGTGCTGCGGCACGGCAATGACGAGCAGAAGGCGAAGTACCTGCCGAAGATCGCCAGCGGCGAATTGCGGCTTCAGGCGTTCGGCGTTACCGAGCCGACCAGCGGCACCGACACCTCCTCGCTGAAGACGTTTGCGCGCAAGGAAGGCAACGACAGCTACATCGTCAACGGCCAGAAGATCTGGACGAGCCGGGCCGAGCATTCCGACCTGATGGTGCTGCTGGCGCGCACCACGCCGAAGGAGCAGAGCAAGAAGCGCACCGATGGTCTCTCGGTCTTCATCGTCGATATGCGCGAGGCCAAGAACAACGGCCTCGAGATCCGCCCGATCCGCACCATGATGAACCACGCCACCACCGAAGTGTTCTTTACCGACATGAAGGTGCCGGCGGAGAATCTGATCGGCGAGGAAGGCAAGGGGTTCCGCTACATCCTCTCCGGCATGAATGCCGAGCGCATTTTGATCGCGGCCGAATGCGTCGGCGACGCCAAATGGTTCATTGCCAAGGCCACGAACTACGCCAAGGAGCGCGCGGTGTTCGGCCGGCCGATCGGCCAGAATCAAGGCATTCAGTTCCCGATCGCCAAGGCCTACGCCTCGATGCGCGCGGCCGAGCTGATGGTGAAGGAAGCCACGCGCAAATATGAAGCCGGGCTCGACTGCGGCGCCGAAGCCAACATGGCCAAGATGCTGGCAGCCGATGCGTCCTGGGAGGCAGCGAATGCCTGCATCCAGACCCATGGCGGCTTCGGCTTCGCCGAGGAGTACGACGTCGAGCGCAAATTCCGGGAGACGCGGCTCTATCAGGTGGCGCCGATCTCGACCAACCTCGTGCTGTCCTACGTCGCCGAGCACGTGCTCGGCATGCCCCGCTCGTACTGAGGTCGCATCATGGGAGCATTGGACGGGATCAGGGTGATTGCGGTCGAGCAGGCGGTCGCGGCGCCGTTCTGCTCGTCGCGGCTGGCAGACGCCGGCGCAGAGGTGATCAAGATCGAGCGGCCCGAGGGCGATTTCGCCCGCGGCTATGACGCGGCGGCCAAGGGCCAGAGCAGCTATTTCGTGTGGCTCAACCGCGGCAAGCAATCGGCGGTGGTCGATCTCGCCACCAAGGAAGGCTGCGCCGAGCTCGAGAAGCTGATCGCGAGCGCGGACGTGCTGATCCAGAACCTCAAGCCGGGCTCGATGGACAAGCTCGGCTTTTCGCGCGAGCGGCTGCTGAAGGACTATCCGAAGCTGATCTCGTGCACCATCACCGGCTATGGCGACGAAGGTCCCTACGCCCACCGCAAGGCCTATGACCTGCTGATCCAGGCCGAGAGCGGCCTTGCCTCGATCACCGGCAACCCTGACGGCGCCTCGCGGGTCGGCATGTCGATCGTCGACGTCGCGACCGGCGCGACCGCGCATGCGGCGATCCTGGAAGCGCTGATCGCGCGCGGGCGCACCGGCAAGGGCTGTGACATCCGCATCTCCATGTTCGACGTGATGGCCGACTGGTGCACCGTGCCGCTGCTCAATTCCGAAGCCGGCAATCCGCCCAAGCGCATGGGCCTGCGCCATCCCTCGATCGCGCCCTACGGCGTGTTCACCTCCAAGGACGGCAAGGACATCCTGATCTCGATCCAGAGCGAGCGCGAGTGGAAGACGCTCTGCGTCAAGGTGCTCGACCAGCCCGATTTGCCGGCCGATCCGCGCGTCGCCAACATGGTCGAGCGCGTGCGCAATCGCGATTTCACCGACACGACGGTCGCAGATATCTTCGGCAAGATGACGCGCGACGAGCTGCTGAAGCGGCTGTCGGACGCCGACATCGCCTTTGCCGAGGTCAACACCATGGCCGACCTCACCAATCATCCGCATCTGCGCCGCATCGAGGTCGACACGCCGCAGGGGCGCGTCAGCTATCCCGCGCCGGCGCCGATCATCGTCGGCGACACCCGCAGCTACGGCGCCGTGCCGGGCATCGGCGAGCGGCCGGCCAAGAAGTCATAACAAGAGCGAGGCGTCATGACCGAGAAGCTCGACATCGATCACTTGCGGCAATGGATCGGCCGCAGCACCGAGGCCACCGACATCGTCACCGCGCAGCTCGTCAAGGGCCTGCGCGCGACGCTGTTCCAGGAGGTCGGCGAGCCCAAAAAGGGTGACGCCGCGCCGTTCACGGTACACTGGTGCCTGGCGCAGCCGGTGTTTCCGATGTCGATGCTGGGACCCGACGGCCATCCGACCCGCGGCGGCTTCCTGCCGCCGGTGCCGCTGCCACGCCGGATGTGGGCCGGCGGCGAGATCGAGTTCCTGCAGCCCTTGCGCGTCGGCGATGAATCGACGCGGACCTCGCGCATCGCCGACGTCCAGGTGAAATCGGGCTCGACCGGCACGCTGTGCTTCGTCTCGGTCGAACACAGCATCTCGTCGCCGCGGGGCGTTGCCATCCGCGAGCGGCAGGACATCGTCTATCGCGAGATGACGAGCAGCGCGCCCGCCGGCGCCAGGGCCCCGCCCCCGCCGCCCAAGGCGCAGCACCGCGAGACGCATGTGTCCGATCCCGTGCTGCTGTTTCGTTATTCCGCGCTGACCTTCAACGGCCACCGCATCCATTACGACCGTGACTACGTCACCAAGGTCGAGGGTTACCCGGGCCTGATCTTCCACGGCCCGCTGCAAGCGGCGCTGATCGTGGAGATGGCGGCGAAACTGCACGACGGCAAGGCGCCGAGGAAATTCACCTATCGCGGCCTTCAGCCGCTGTTCGAGGGCACCGAGTTCTCCATCAACGCCAACGAGACCGAGACGGGCCTGGAGCTGTGGACCGCGAATGCGGAGGGACAGCCGACGATGAAGGGCACGGCGGTGTGGTAGGCACCGCTATTAGACCCTCACCCTGAGGAGCGCACCCCTTCGCGCGCGTCTCGAAGGGCGAGGCCACCAGCCGGGCCTTCATCCTTCGAGACGCGCGTTCCGCGCTCCTCAGGATGAGGAATTTACAGGGGACGGAAACCATGGCCAAGAACGGCAAGAGCGGCAGCAAGTCCGTCACCGTGAAGCAGGCGACGCTCGATCTGCTGCGCTCGCTGGGCATCGACAGGGTGTTCGGCAATCCCGGCTCGACCGAGCTGCCGTTCCTGAGCGACTGGCCTGATGATATCGACTATGTGCTGGCGTTGCAGGAAGCCTCCGCCGTCGGCATGGCCGATGGTTACGCGCAGGCGACGCGCAATGCCGGCTTCGTCAATCTGCATTCGGCGGCCGGCGTCGGCAACGCGCTCGGCAATATCTACACCGCGCACCGCAACCAGACGCCGCTCGTGATCACCGCGGGCCAGCAGGCGCGCTCGATCCTGCCCTTGCAGGCGTTCCTCTATGCCGAGCGCGCCTCGGAATTCCCGCGGCCTTACGTCAAGTACAGCGTCGAGCCGGCCCGGCCCGAGGACGTTCCGGCCGCGATCGCGCGGGCCTATTACACCGCGATGCAGCCGCCCTGCGGGCCGACCTTCGTGTCGATCCCGATCGACGATTGGGCCCATGCGACCGCACCGGTCGATGCGCGCAAGGTCAGCCGCGAGATCGGGCCCGAGCCTGACGCGATGAAGGCGCTGGTCGCCGCGCTCGGCTCAGCCAAGAATCCCGCCCTCGTGGTCGGCCCCGGCGTCGACCGCGCCGGCGCGGTCGATTTGATGGTGCGCGTGGCCGAGAAGGCCAGGGCCAGCGTCTGGGTCAGCCCGTTCTCCGCGCGCTGCTCGTTCCCCGAGCGTCATCCGCAGTTCGCGGGCTTCCTGCACGCCTCGCCGGCGCAGCTGTCCGACGCGCTGCGTGAGCACGATGTGGTCGTGGTTATCGGCGCGCCCGTGTTCACCTTTCATGTCGAGGGCCATGCCGCGATCTTCGACAGCGGCGCGACGATCTTCCAGATCACCGACGATCCGGACGCGGCCGCGGTGACGCCGGTCGGCACCAGCATCGTCGCGACGATGAAGCCGGCGCTCAGCCTGCTGCTCGACCTGCTGCCGGAGAGCAAACGCGCCACGCCAAAGGGCCGCACGCTGCCGTCGGCACCGCAGGCCGCCGATCCGCTGCCGGTTGAATTCCTGCTGCATACGCTGTCGCAGGCGATGCCGGACGACGCGTCACTGGTCGAGGAAGTGCCCTCGCACCGGCCGGCGATGCAGAAGTTCATGCCGATGCGCGGCCAGGACAGTTTCTACACGATGGCGAGCGGCGGCCTCGGTTACTCGCTGCCCGCCGCGGTCGGCATGGCGCTCGGCAAGCCGAAGCAGCGGACGGTGTGCCTGATCGGCGACGGCTCGGCGATGTATTCGATCCAGGCGCTGTGGACCGCCGCGCAACGAAAACTGCCGCTGACCATTGTCGTCATCAACAATTCCGGCTACGGCGCGATGCGCTCGTTCAGCCAGGTGATGCAGGTGAGGAACGTGCCGGGGCTGGAACTGCCGGGGATCGATTTCGTCAGGCTCGCCGAGGGCATGGGCTGCCATGCGGTGCGGGTGAGCAAGGCCGCGGAACTGGGCGAGGCGCTCGAGCGCGGAATGGCGTTCGAGGGGACGAGCCTCGTCGAGGTCGTCGTGGATTCGACGGTGCCGGTGCTGTACGGGCAGAAGCATTAGGGGGGCGCGTAGCCCGGATGGAGCGAAGCGAAATCCGGGAATCGTGCCGCAAGCGAGTCGGCCCCGGATTACGCTGCGCTCCATCCGGGCTACGAACTACGACTACGACATCACGACGCCAAGAATCCCCCGTCCGCCGCCAGCACGTGCCCGACGACATAGGATGACGCGTCGGACGACAGCCACACCACGGCCTCCGCGACTTCCTCCGGGCTCCCCATCCGCCGCAGCGGCAGGCCCGCACTGACGGTCGCGACATCGCCGACGCCGGCGCGCAGCATCATGTCGGTGACGACCCGGCCCGGCGCAATCGCGTTGATGCGGATGCCGCGCGGGGCATTCTCCATCGCGGCCGAGCGTGTCAGCGAGATCGCGGCGGCCTTCGAGGCCGAGTAGAGCGAGAAGCCGGGATTGGGATTGCGCACGCCGCTGACGGAGGCGTTGACGACGATGCTGCCGCGGCCCTGCGCCAGCATCGCCGGCAATTGATGGCGCAGGCACAGGAACAGCGCACGGACATTGGTGTCGAACACCGTGTCGTAGATCTCCGTGCCCTGCTCTTCCAGCGGCGCACGGCGCTCCTGGAATCCGGCATTGTTGAAGGCGACATCGAGCCGGCCGCAACGCTCGACCGCCGTGCGAACCAGACGTTCGACGTCATCCTCTTGCGTGATGTCGGTTTGGATCGCGATCGAGTCAGCGCCGAGCTCCCGGCACGCTGCGGCGGTGTCCTTGATTTCGGCTTCGCGCCGCCCCGCAACGACGATCGCCTCGGCGCCTTCCGAGGCCATCCGCAGCGCCGTGGCGCGGCCGATGCCGCTGCCGCCGCCCGTGACGAGGCAGACCTTGCCTCTCATCCGCATCCCGGCCGGCACAGTTCCGCTCATGGCTCACTCCAAAACGCTTGCGCGCGACGTTGCGCGCATATAGTTGTATGATACAACTATATGCTGGGAGTCAAGATGGCCGAGCTTGCGCTGATCGACGACATCCGCGCCGCCTCGCGATTGATGGTGCGGGAGCTCGGCTTCATGGATGCGACGGTGGCGGCCTCGGACTATCCGCCCTCGGCGGTGCACACCATTTTGGAGATCGGCATCCGCGGCCCGATGAACTCAGGCGAGCTCGGCGATTTCCTGCGGCTGGAGAAATCCAGCGTCAGCCGCCTGGTGCGCAAGCTGGTCGATTGCGGCGAGCTGCGGGAGACGCCTGATGAAGCCGATGCGCGCAGCAAGCTGTTGTCGCTGACGGCGAAGGGCCGGCGCACGCTGGAGGCGCTGCACGCGTTCGGACGCCAGCAGGTGCGCGGCGCGCTGGCCGCGCTGACAGAGACCGAGCAGCGCACGGTGCGCGAGGGCATGATGCTCTATGCGCGGGCGCTGCGGCAGAGCCGGATGGAGGACGAGGGGGAGTCGGCGGCGTAGCTAGGTGTCCCGCCCCCCGTACGCAATTGCGCACTAGGCGGGGCATGACAGGGTCAATCGCGGAAACTGCGCCGGCTACTTCCCGAACTCCTCCCGCATCTTCGCCTGGATCTTGGCCATGCCGCCGATCCAGCGGTCGTAATTCTCGGTCTTCTTGCGCATGTAGCCGAGCACCTGGGGGTGCGGCAGGATCAGGAAGGTCTCCTGCGCGAGGCCGGCGAGCACGTCTTTCGCGACCTGCTCCGGCGTGAGATCGCCGTCGCCGGATTGCGGGCCCTTCGGGATCGAGCGCAGCATGTTGGTGTCGACGCCCTGCGGACAGAGGATCGAGACCTTGATATTGTCCGCCTTGTGCGAGATCGCAAGATTTTCGGCAAAGCCGACCGCGGCGTGCTTGGTGGTGGAATAGGCGGGGCTTCCGACCTGCGACAGCAGGCCTGCCGCCGAGATCGTGTTGAGGAAATAGCCGCCGCCGCGCGCCTTCATGCGGGGAATGAGATACCGCGCCGCATAGACATGGGCCATGACATGGATCGCCCAGCTCCGCTGCCAGGGCTCGTCCGAGGCGCCGCCGGCATTCACCGACATCGGATCGAAGCCGCCGCCGATGCCGGCATTGGAGCAGAACAATTCGATCGGGCCGAACTGCCGCTCGGTCTCCTCGATGACGTGGGCGATCTCTTTTTCCTGCGCGACGTCGCATCTGAAGGCCGCACCATCCACCGTGGCGGCGACGGCTCTTGCATTGGCGGCGTCCATGTCCGCGACGACGACCTTGGCGGCACCCGCCTTGTGGAAGGCCTCGCACAGCGCCTTGCCGATGCCGTTTGCGCCGCCCGTGACGACCACGACCTTGCCGGTCACCTGCATGCGACGTCTCCTCTTTGTCTTGTAGCGCTTCTCTTTTCGGATAGCGCTTCGCTATCTTATACCGCTTCGCTAATTCCGCTTCGCGGATCTTGCTCAGCTCAACACGAGGTCGAGCACCGCGGTATAATGGCACGCCGCGCCGGCCAAGACAAAGCCGTGCCAGATCGCATTCTGGAAGCGCAGCCGCCGCCAGGCATGGAAGATCACGCCAAAGCTGTAGAGCAGGCCGCCCGCAAGGATGAAGCCCAGCACCAGCGCAGGCAGCGCCTTGACCACGGCGTCGTAGACCATCACGCCGCTCCAGCCCATCGCGAGATAGATTCCGACTGCGACGCGGTCGAACCGGCCGGGGTAGAGAAGTTTCAGCACGATACCGAGGATCGCGACGCACCAGACGCCGCCGAGCAGCACCAGCGCGAACACACTGTCCCTCACCTCGAGGATGAACGGCGTATAGGTCGCCGCGATCAGCAGATAGATCGCGCAATGGTCGAACCGCCGCAGCAGCCATTTGGCCGGCGAGACCGGCCAGAGATTATAGGTCGCCGACAGCACCAGCATCGAGAGCAGGCCGGCGACATAGATCGAGACCCCGACGATGTTGGTGGCGTCGGCATAAACCGCCGTCAGCACCACCAGGACCGTGGCGGCGACGATGCCGCAGAACACGCCGATCGCGTGGATCACGCCGTCCGCGATCAATTCGGCACGGTCGTAGTTCCAGCCGATCGCGTCGGCCGCGGCGTGGACGGAGGTGGATGCGAGCTGTTTCAGCTGGAAGACGGTCATGGCAATCCGCAAGGCTCAGACAATGCCCTCTTGTAGGGTCTTTCGCGATCGGCGCATCGTTCAAACGGCTGATTTGCCGACAAAGGCGGTGGAAGTATGAAGCTTGATTTTCCCTACGCAATTGCCACTTTTGTGAACGGCTTCACTGTTCCGCCCGCCCCGAGATCAATCACGTTCATATGGCATTCAGTTTCCAGGATATGGTCGAAGAAGCGCGGCTGTCGGCCAGGGCGCTGATCGACTATGGCGAGCACTTCTTCAACCCGACGGTGCGTCTCGGGGTCACCGGCCTGTCACGGGCCGGTAAGACCGTATTCATCACCGCGCTGATCCACGGCCTCACCCGCGGCGGCCGCTTTCCGGTGTTCGAGGCCTATGCCTCCGGCCGGATCGCGCGGGCGCATCTGGCGCCGCAGCCGGACGACGCCGTGCCGCGCTTCGCCTATGAGAACCATTTGCGCGCGCTGCTCGAGGAGCGGCGCTGGCCGAACTCGACCGTCGACATCAGCGAACTCAGGCTCGTCATCGACTATCAGCGCCAGAACGGCGCCGATCGCACATTGACGCTCGACATCGTCGATTATCCCGGCGAGTGGTTGCTCGACCTGCCGCTGCTCCAGAAGAGCTATGAGCAATGGTCGGTCGAAAGCCTCGCGCTGTCGCGCGAGGCGCCCCGCGCGCATCTTGCGGGGGATTGGCACGCGCATCTCGCGACGCTCAAGCCCGAGGCGCGCGAGGACGAGCAGGCGACGCTCACCGCGGCAAAGCTCTTCACCGGCTATTTGCGCGCCTGCCGCGACGAGCGCTTTGCGATGAGCCTGCTGCCGCCCGGCCGCTTCCTGATGCCCGGCAATCTCGCCGACACGCCGGCGCTGACTTTTGCGCCGCTCGACGTACGCGTGGGCGGCCAGGCACCGGACGGCTCGCTGTGGGCGATGATGGTCCGCCGCTTCGAGGCCTACAAGGACGTCGTGGTGCGGCCGTTCTTCCATGATCATTTTGCCCGGCTCGATCGCCAGATCGTGCTGGCCGATGCGCTCGCCGCGTTCAACTCCGGCCCCGAAGCGCTGCACGATCTCGAAGCCGCGCTTGCCGGAATTCTCGACTGCTTCCGCATCGGCCGCAGCACGTTCCTCTCCAGCCTGTTCCGGCCGCGTATCGACCGCATCCTGTTCGCGGCGACCAAGGCGGACCATCTGCATCATTCCAGTCACGACCGGCTCGAGGCGGTGCTGCGCCGCGCGGTCACCCGGGCAGTGGTGCGTGCGGAAGATACCGGCGCGGAGATCGACGTGGTGGCGCTCGCCGCCGTTCGCGCCACGCGCGAGGCCCAGGTCGCGCATGGCCGCGACAAATTGCCGTCGATCCTGGGAACGCCAGCGGCCGGCGAAAGCGCCGGCGGCGAGTTCTTTGACGGCAACACGGAGGTTGCGACCTTTCCGGGTGACCTGCCGCCGGACCCCGAGGCGCTGTTCAACGGCACCGACGCATTCCGGGGCCTCGCGACCCAGGCCGCCGAGAAGAGCGATTTTCGCTTCCTGCGCTTCCGTCCGCCAAAGCTCGAACGCGAAGGCAATGACGAGCCGGCGCTGCCACACATCCGCCTCGACCGTGCCCTGCAGTTCCTGATCGGAGACAAGCTGTCATGAACGACCGATCCAAGCCGCGGCGGCCGGCGACGTTCCGGCTCGACGATCCCGGCGTCGTTGTCACCGAAGCCGACGAAGCGGCGCGGCTTGGCCGCACCACGATCCAGATCACGCCCGAGCACGATCCGCAGGCATTGCCGGTGCCGATCGAGGCCGCGCTCCCGGCGCGTCGCGGCTTTCCCTGGGGCACGCTGTTCTGGTCCGGGCTCGGCGGGCTGACGCTGCTCGGCACCGGGCTCGGCGTGGTCCGTCTGATCGAGGATCTGTTTGCGCGCAGCGAAACGCTCGGCTTCGTCGGCCTCGCATTCGCCTTCGTCACCGCACTGGCGCTCGCGGTGGTGATCGGGCGCGAGGCCTTTGGTCTGGCGCGCCTTGCAACCATCGAGAAGCTGCATGCGCGCGCCGCGGCAGTCCTTGCCAGTGACGACCGCAAGGAGAGCCGCGTGATCGTGCAGGACCTGCTCAAGATCGCGCACCAAAATCCGCAGCTTGCACGCGCGCGCGCGACGCTGGAGAGCCACACGGGCGAGATCATCGACGGCGCCGACATGATCCGGCTTGCCGAGCGCGAATTGATGTCGCCGCTGGATGCGGAAGCGCGGCGACTGGTGTCGTCGGCCGCACAAAAAGTCTCGATCGTGACCGCAGTTTCACCACGCGCGGCGATCGACGTATTGTTCGTGTTCGTAGCCGCGTTGCGCCTGATCCGTCAGCTCGCTTTTCTCTATGGCGGCCGCCCCGGCGCGCTCGGCATGATCCGCCTGCTCCGCCACGTGATCGCCCATCTCGCTATCACCGGCGGCATGGCCGCGAGCGACAGCCTGGTGCAGCAGATGCTCGGCCATGGCATCGCGGCAAAGCTGTCGCAGCGGCTCGGCGAAGGTGTGCTGAACGGATTGCTGACCGCGCGGCTGGGTCTGGCCGCGATCGACGTGACGCGCCCGCTGCCGTTCGCGGCGCTGCCGCCGCCAAAACTGTCGGACCTCGCGACGGATCTGCTGCGGAAGAAGGACGAGGAGTAGCGGCGCTATCCGCGCCATCGTTCGCGCCATTCGCCGGACCGACACATGGCGCGGCGCCTGAATGAGCGAAGCTTAAGCTCGCGGTTCATCGGGAAAGTCGAAGCTGACAATGATAAACCCGACCGCACCAAACACCAACAGCGCCAGGAACAGTGCCGCAACAGCAAAGGACCACACGAAAGGCTCCGAGCAGCTGATGCCACCCAATCGAGCCAACGAGCGGAATATCATCCCTCGCCGGCTGATCTGAGGCAGACCCGGACGGGGTTAAAGGGCAATTGTCCGGTAAAATGACCTTGCTCAGTCAAGCCGCACCTCGCAAGCGAACTATCGAGTTAGCCCTTTCGAGTATTGGAGGATTATGTGCCGCAGTTAATGGCAACTGAGCACAAGGAGGCGGCAATTCAAGTCGCCGCTTTCAAGTCAGCCTCTGGCCGCCCCATACCACGGCGCATCAGCCCGTTAAGAAACTGGTTACCAGTCAATGTCACCATTTGCATATTAGGCCGCCATATGCGGCGCGCATTCTGAGAACGTCTCAATATTTCGACACGCTCGGTTGGCGGTCTCTTTCAGGAGAGGCCCAATGTTTAAGGGCTTAATGGCAGCGCTTGTGGCGCTGATCAGCACACTGCAGCTGGATCGATACCTGACCAATGGTCGGTACACCGACGCGGCCACGGATATGCTGCGGCAAATCAGGCGCGCGTTTGGATTTTGAGGTGCACTGGACGATTTGAGGCCGGTGATGAAGGGCATCCCCTGGACTGATCTCGACGCGGAGGAGCAACGCGCCATTGCGATATTGGGCGCCGGGCTCCCGATCGAGCTGTGTGACCCCGTCGCTCTCCCAAGATTGAAGCGGCTCGGGCTGATCGCAGGGTCTCATTTGACCGCTGCTGCGCACGAGCTGCGGAGGCGCGTTGTTCTGGAAGAACTCAGTGCGCGGGATTGAGCCGCGCAACCAATTGGCACGATCGATCCTCGCCTGGTCGGGAGTGCCTTGACGGGGCTAACAAGGCGTGGGGAGTTTGATGGCGGCAGGTGCAATTGAGCTGATCGTGGAGGGCTACGTTTCCCTCAAGGACCAAGCAGCTCTTGATGAGCTTCGGACACAGCGTCGCAAACTTATCGCAGATCTCGATGCATGTACCGGGATCGACTGCAGGAGTACCATCCGGCAGATCGAGGAAGACATCGTCGTGATTGAGGCCGGGCTGGCGCGGTTGCCGACCTAGTCGGCCGGATGTTTAGAGATTGCCCGGTGTCGTATCGGCAACGGTGCACCCGGTGTGGATCAGGTCCTTCTTGGTCACCCGCACGCTGCCAAGATAATAACCTCGCTCCTGGACGGCTGCCCTGATCTCGTCGCTGACCTTGAGAACTCTCGCTCTGCTCTTGCGCCATTTGTTGGAAGAGTAGAGCGCGGGCATCGGAGAGCCGTTGCTGACGACGAGGAAGTCCCGCTTGCCATTGCGATAGACATCAAACATGTCCTATCCCCGCAGATAATATCAATAAGAGAAAATATGTTTCGTCACGATAGCTCCAGCTTAGCGGCTTAAATGCTTGAGCGGGTGGTAATCTGGGATGGCGGCCTGTGAATGTCGGGAAAAATGCTGGTTGCAGCTAAGCGATCAGCTCAGATTTCTGCTCTATGTTGTTCTCATGTCACGCTAGGCCGCTTCAACGCGTGGCCTCGTTTGCCTTTGGGACCCCACAAGGGGAGAAGGGAAGAAGGTTGCCTCGCTAGGCGAGCGTACGTTTCTCGAATTCCCCCGCCAGCACCCGCCATTGAAACAGCGGCGAATCCGTTGGCGGCGAGAGTTCCGGCGTCCAGCCGGTGAGCTTCTCAATCACGTAGGTATCCGTCAGAACGCCGCGCCACCGACGTTCGACCTGGCCGAGCTGCTCGCGCTTCGCCGGGATCGATCCCCACACCGGTGCGCGATTGTCCGGCTCTCGCCCGACATAGATGCCTGCATGCCCGCTGATCCGATCGATGCCGGGATCGCGAAAATCCTGGAAGCGGCCGCGTTCGTTGATCTCGACGACGGGCACGCGGCCCCTGAACAACCAGCGCATCATCGCGTAGGTGCGATAGTCCGTCGTCGCGATCCAGGTCGCGCCGGTCTCGTCGAGCGCGGCCTGCGCACGCGCAGCTACCTGCTCGTAGCCGGCCTCGGCGCCGATCGGATCGATCTTGCCGAGGAGATTCCAGGGCGCGGCGACGTAGTACAGGAACACGATGACGACGAAGGCGATCCCCGTGACGACCGCCGTGTTGAGCCAGAAAATGCTCGACCGGATCATCCGCGCCGACCAGTGCTCGCGCGACAGCATGACGAGGTTGACCGCGGCGGCGGCAAAGCCGACCGGCCACATGAACATCGGCCAGGTGTCGCCGACCCTGAGCGTCGTCGACTTGAACAAGAAATAGAGGAACGGCACCAGCACCGCGGTCGACAGCAGGATCGCGACCGGCTCGCGCGTGCGATAGCCGCGCCACGCCGTCATCACGAGGCCTGACAGCACGACCGGCAGCATGACGAAGCCGACCAGGCCGAATTGCAGGCCGATGTAGTCGCCGATCGTGCGCAGCGAGATGCCGTAATTGGCGGTGGCCCGCACACCCTGGAAACGGAACGAGGCCCAGTCGTGCTGCGCGTTCCAGATCAGCACCGGGGAGAACACGGCAATCGCGATCAGCACCGCGAGATAGGGGTAAGGACTGCGCAGCCAGCGCCAGCGCCAATCCGGCACCAGCAGAAACGCGGCGACCGCCGGCGCGAACATGATCGCGGTGAATTTCGACAACATCGACAGTCCGGCGAACAGGCCCGCCGCCAGCCACCAGCGTCCATCGCCGCCCTGCGCGAGCCGCACCAGGGACCACATCATCGCCACCGCGAACGGGATCATGGCAACGTCCGGCGCGACCTTGGCCATCAGCAGGCCGTAATAGAGCGCAGCCTCCGGCATCAGCACCGCGAACATGATGGCGCGCGCATCATGAGTGAGGCGGCGGACGATGTCGGCGAGCAGCAGCTGCGTGACCAGCATCGCGACGATGCCGCCGAAACGGACGCCGAGCACGGTGTCGCCGAAGATCGCGGTACCAAAACGGATGAACCAGGCGATCATGGGAGGATGATCGAGGAAGCTGAGCGCTCCCTCCTTCGACCAGGTCCAGTAATAGGCCTCGTCGGTGCGCAGCTCGATGGCGGAGGCGTAGACGATGCGCAGCAGCGTCATCGCGGCGATGACGAGCACGGCCACGACGAGGGGCCGGCGCACGGCGCCGGCTGCGGGCGTAGTGATATCAGGGGCTGTCGTCACGGCCGCCCTTTTCGCCAACCTGGGAGGGGGAGTCAATGCGGGGGCGCCGCGCATATCGCTGTCGTCCCGGGGCGCGACATAGTCGCGAGCCCGGGACCCATAGCCACAGGGAGGAGTCGTGGCGCGAACTGGTAACCACGAGTCTTCGTCAAATCCGATCCTGTGGCTATGGATCCCGGATCGCCGCGCCGCTTGTCCGGGACGACAGCGGTGGGTGTGGCGCGCGCCTTTGCCCACCCTACGGTTCGGTAACCTTGCCGCGCATGTGATCAGGCCAGCTGTCCGCCCCTGGAATTAAACGCTACGCTGGCTGTTCTCCTTCATGAACTGATACAAACCGAATCATGGCCACTGCATCCTCACGATTGTCCGAACTGTCCCGCGCGACCAGCATGCGGCAGGTTCGGCTGGTCTGCGGCGTCATCCTGTTCTCCTACGTGGTGAGCCATTTCCTCAACCATGCGCTCGGCAACATCTCGGTCGATGCCATGGAGATCGGGGTCTACTATCACACGGCGTTCTGGCGGTTCCTCCCCATCGCGATCGTGTTCTATACGGCCGCGCTCACGCATATGGGGCTCGGAATCTACGCGCTCTATCAGCGCCGCCAGTTCCGCTGGCGAACGATCGAGCCGCTCCAGCTCGTGCTGGGCCTGAGCATCCCCGCCCTCGTCATGGCCCATGTGATCGGCGTCCGGCTCGGCTACACGTTGTACGGACACCAGAAGCTCTATCCGCAGGAACTCTATCTGTTCTTCGTCACGTCGAACCGCATCTGGACCATGACGGTCCTGCTGATCATCGCCTGGGTCCATGGCTGCATCGGCATCTATTTCTGGCTGCGCCTGAAGCCGTTCTTCGCGCGCGCCGCGCCTTATCTGCTCGCCGCCGCCGTGCTGATCCCGACGCTGTCGCTGCTCGGCGTCTACCAGGGCGGACGCAGTGTGCAGATCGAGGTCGACGACGGCGAATGGCGCACGCACAATCTCACCCGCCGCCAGCTCGGCTCGACCGCGGAAGCCGCGACGCTCGACCGCATCACCGGCGGCCTCACCATCGGCTATGTCGGCCTGCTCGGACTGGCGCTGGCGGCACGCGGCGTGCGCGCCTTGCGCGAGCGGCGCCGCGGCATGATCGCGCTGTCCTACGGCAACGGCAAGACGGTGCGCGTGCCGAAGGGCCTCTCCGTGCTGGAGGCGAGCCTGCGCCACAATGTGCCGCATGCCAGCGTCTGCGGCGGCCGCGCCCGCTGCTCGACCTGCCGCATCCGCATCATCGGTGACCATGCCGCCCTGCCCGAGCCGTCGCAGCGCGAGGCCTTCGTGCTCGCGCGCGTCGGCACTGCCGATCCCTCGATCCGGCTTGCCTGCCAGCTGCGGCCGGACTCCGACCTCTCCTTCTTCCAGCTGTTCACGCCCCACACGCATTCGGCGGACGGGCAGGCCTCGACATCGGCCAGAATCGGCCAGGAGCGCTACCTCGTCAGCCTGTTCGTGGACATGCGCGGTTCGACGCAGCTTGCCGAGAAGCGGCTGCCATTCGACACCGTTTTCATCGTCAATCGTTTCCTCGGCGCCGTCTCGCGGGCCGTGATCGAGAATGGCGGCCAGCCGAACCAGTTCGTCGGCGACGGCATGCTGGCGCTGTTCGGGCTGTCAGCCGATCCGGAGACCGCCTGCCGGCAAGCGCTGAAGGCTGCCGCCGGCATCGCCACGCATATCGACGAGCTCAACGAGCTCCTGAGCCACGATCTCCGCCAGCCGATCCGCTTCGGCATCGGCATTCACGGCGGCGAGGTCATCATCGGCGACATCGGCTATCGCGATCACATCGTCTTCACCGCGCTCGGCGATGCCGTCAACGTCGCGGCCCGGCTCCAGGACATGACCAAGACACTGGCCTGCGAAGCAATCGTCTCGGAGGAGGTCCGCCGTACCGCGGGCCTTGCCGACGATGCGCTGCCGCAGCAGGAGGTCGCGATCCGCGGCCGCGACGAGCCCCTGGCCGTGCGCGTGGTTGCGGACACGAGGCAGCTGTCGGCGCTGGTTGACCGAAGCGAGCGCGTCGCAGCTTGATTCTTCACCTCTCCCCGCTTGCGGGGAGAGGGAGTGCACTGTCACTGCGGCTACAGCTCGGCAATCTCGTTACGAACGTAACACCGGCTTGCTGCAACGCAGCGACATGGGCCTGCTGCGAAAGCACGAATTGACTTCATCTCGATCGTTGCGACAGATGAGCGCGGGATCGCGGTGATGACTGCGGTCCAACGAAAAGCTCCGGGAGGAGACGAGAATGTTCGATCGACGCGACCTGCTCAAAGGAGCGGGCCTTGCCGCTATGGCGGCCACACTGAATTCCACCAAGGCGCTGGCACTCGACACCGTCACGCTTCCCTTCGCCAATGGCGAGCGGCCGCTGGTGAAATATCCGCAGAAGCGGCCGATGATCGGCCTGACCAGCCGGCCGCCGCAGCTCGAGACGCCGTTCGCGATCTTCAACGACGGTCCGATCACGCCGAATAACGCGTTCTTCGTGCGCTATCACCTCTCGGACCTGCCTTACAATCTCGATCCCGACAAGTTCACGCTCGAGGTCAAGGGCAAGGTCGACAAGCCGCTCAAGCTGTCGCTCAAGGACATCAGGAAAATGAAGGCGACCGAGATCGTCGCCGTCAACCAGTGCTCCGGCAACAGCCGCGGCTTCTCCGAGCCGCGTGTCGCCGGTGGCCAGCTCGCCAACGGCGCGATGGGCAATGCGCGCTGGCGCGGCGTGCCGCTGAAGGCCGTGCTGGAGATGGCAGGCGTGCAGAGCGGCGCCAAGCAGGTCACCTTCAACGGCATGGACGGCCCCGTCAGCGACAAGACGCCCGATTTCGTCAAGGCGCTCGATCTCGAGCACGCCACCGACGGCGAGGTGATGCTGGCCTATGGCATGAACGGCGAGGACCTGCCGTTCCTCAACGGCTTTCCGCTGCGCCTGATCGTCCCCGGCTATTACGGCACCTACTGGGTCAAGCACCTCAACGAGATCACCGTCATCGACAATGTCTATGACGGCTTCTGGATGAAGTCGGCCTATCGCATTCCGGACACGCCGAACAATGCGGTCGAGCCGGGCACCGCGCCGAAGGCGACGATCCCGATCAACCGCTTCACCATCCGATCCTTCATCACCAGCGTTCCCGACGGTGCCAAGCTGAAGGCAGGCGGCACGACGCTGCGCGGCATCGCCTTCGACGGCGGCAAGGGCATCAAGGACGTCCAGGTTTCCACCGACGGCGGCAAGACCTGGGTCAGCGCCAAGCTCGGCAAGGATCTCGGCAAATACTCATTCCGTGAATGGAAGCTGCCGGTGAAGCTCGCGGCGGGCGCCCACGAGCTCAGGGTGCGCGCCACCGGCAATGGCGGCGAGACCCAGCCGGATGCGCCACGCTGGAACCCTGCGGGTTATCTACGCAACGTCGTCGAAACCGTCCGCGTCACCGTGGCCTGAGAGAGAATGATCATGCAGCGCACCGTTCTCCTCGCCATCTCACTCACCGTCGCCGCAATGGTGGGTTCGGCGCTTGCAGCGCCGCTCAACTACAAGACGCCCGACGAGGTCGCGGCCTTCAAGCCAGGCCCCAATCTCGAGGTCGTGCAGGGCAATTGCAGCGCCTGCCACTCGGCCGATTACGTCAACACGCAGCCGCCGATGAAGGACAAGAAAGGTTTTTGGCAGGCCGAGGTGACCAAGATGATCAAGGTCTATGGCGCCCCGATCGACGATGCCGATGTCGGCAAGATCGTCGATTATCTGGCCGCGACTTATTGACGGATGGCGCGCGGCGTGCCGATCAATTGACCGCGAAACGGGCAGAATCGGCAAAATCGCTGCGAAGTTGAGCGGAATTCGGCGAAATGCCGATATGGTTTGAGCTACCAAGCCGGCCACATTCCGCGTATCCTGTTAGGACCGAACCGGCCGGTTGGCGGGGACTGGCGGTTCGAGATCTCGGAGGAAGACCCGCGGAGAAGACGTGATGGCTAAAGGTACGGTCAAGTGGTTCAACCCGACGAAGGGTTATGGATTTATCCAGCCTGCGTCGGGCGGCAAGGATGTGTTCGTGCATATCTCGGCAGTGCAGAAAGCCGGTCTGTCGTCCCTGAACGAAGGACAGACGGTGGAATACGAAGAGATCGCAAACCGGGGCAAGACCTCCGCAGAGAACCTCAAAGTATAAGCCCGGCAGCCTTTGCTGCCTCCCGGATCTGTCCGGGAGCCGGGCCAAAAAAATTTTAGAAGACGGCCAGTGCATTCGACGACGGGCGTTGCGATTGCACACGGAGAGCTATTTTCCCGCGAAGACCGCTCGTTCAACGCCACAGCAATGACAATCGCGACGGCCCTTCGTTAGTCCACCGGCAATGGTGCGTCGCGCTTGATCTCTTCCATCACCGCATAGGTTCGCGTCTCGCGCACGCCCGGCATCGACAGCAACGTCTCGCCGAGGAAGCGTCGATAGGCGGTCATGTCCGCAAGCCGCGCCTTCACAAGATAGTCGAAGCCTCCTGCAACCATGTGACACTCCAGCACCTCGGGTGCGAGTTTCACCGCGCGCGCGAACCGCTCGAAATTGTCCGGCGTGGTCTTGTCGAGCAGCACCTCGACGAACACCAGAAGACCCAGGCCGAGCCGGTGCGGATTGAGCCGCGCGCCGTAGCCCTCGACAAAGCCCTCCCGCTGCAACCGCTTCAGCCGCTCGCCGACCGAGGTCGGCGAAAGCCCGATGCGCTCCGCAAGCTCGACATTGGCGATGCGCCCGTCCTGCTGCAGAATTGAGAGGATCTTCCGGTCGATTCGATCGAGTTCCATATTTTATGTGGCCAATGTACCAATGATCTTCATTTTCTAAGGCAAAATGGCTAATTTGTCTATCGAACTACGGTCTAGCGGGCCTTATCCTGGATTCGAGCCACAGGACACGCCATGCCGAACATCCCGCCGCCCTTCACCGCCCCCTATGCGCCCGATGATGCCGAGATTGCCGCGCGACTCTTGCCCGCTTCGCATCTCGGCCCGCCGCAGGAGGCGCGGATCGACCGCACCGCGACGCGGCTGATCGAGGCGATCCGCAAGCGCGACGACCGGCTTGGCGGGGTCGAGGACATGCTGCGGGAGTTCGCGCTTTCGACCAAGGAGGGGCTCGCCCTGATGGTGCTGGCCGAGGCGCTGCTCCGCGTGCCCGACGCGCGCACCGCCGACCAGTTCATCGAGGACAAGCTCGGCGAAGGCGACTTCATCCACCACGAGACCAAGTCCACGGCCTTCCTGGTCAATGCCTCGGCCTGGGCGCTCGGCCTCTCGGCGCGAGTGATCCAGCCCGGCGAGACGCCCGACGGCACCATCGGCCGGCTGGTGAAGCGGCTGGGCGCGCCGGCGGTGCGCACCGCCACGCGCCAGGCGATGCGGCTGATGGGCAACCATTTCGTGCTGGGGGAGACCATCGAGCAGGCGCTGGAGCGGGGTAAGCCGCGCTCCGGCCAAAAGACGCGCTACTCCTTCGACATGCTCGGCGAGGGCGCGCGCACGGCGGAGGACGCCAGGCGCTATTTCGACGCCTATGCGAGCGCGATTCTGACCATCGGCAAGGCTGCGGGCAGCTATCCCCTGCCCGACCGGCCCGGCATCTCGGTCAAGCTGTCGGCGCTGCATCCGCGCTTCGAGGCCATCAGCCGCAACCGCGTGATGGGCGAGCTGGTGCCGCAACTGCTGGACCTGGCGCAGCGCGCCAAGGCGCATGATTTGAACTTCACCGTCGACGCCGAGGAAGCGGACCGGCTGGAGCTGTCGCTCGACGTGATCGCGGCAACGCTCGCCGATCCCTCGCTCAGCGGCTGGGACGGCTTTGGCCTGGCGATCCAGGCCTATCAGAAGCGCGCGAGCGCCGTGATCGACTATGTCGACGCGCTCGCCCGCGCGCATGACCGCAAGCTGATGGTGCGGCTGGTCAAGGGCGCCTATTGGGACACCGAGATCAAGCGCGCGCAGGAGCGCGGGCTGGACGGCTATCCCGTGTTCACGCGCAAGGCGATGACGGATCTGAACTACGTCGCCTGCGCTTCGAAGCTTTTGAGTCTGCGGCCGCGCATCTTTCCGCAATTCGCCACCCACAACGCGCTGACGGTCGCGACCGTGCTGGAGCTTGCGCAAGATGGCGGCGGCTTCGAATTCCAGCGCCTGCACGGCATGGGCGAAGCGCTCTACGAACAGCTCGCCAAGGATCATCCTGACATCGCCTACCGCACCTATGCCCCGGTCGGCAGCCATCGCGACCTGCTCGCCTATCTGGTGCGGCGGCTGCTGGAGAACGGCGCCAACTCGTCGTTCGTGGCGCAGGCGGCCGACTATCGTGTGCCGGTTGTGGCGCTGTTGCAGCGTCCGGCCGATGCCATCGTCCGGCCGCAAGCGGCGGCCCATCCCAGAATTCCGTTGCCGGGCGATCTGTTCGCGCCGGACCGGCGCAATTCGCGCGGCGTCGAATTCGGCGCGCGCGCGGCGCTCGACCGGCTGCTGGCGGACGCGAAGGCCGAGGCAGCCGACCTCAAGCCCATAGCCGACACAACGCCGGACCGAGCCAATGCGTCGGTGACTGCTGCGCGCGCCGGCTTTGCCGCCTGGAGCCGAACGCCGGCGGCCACGCGCGCGGCCGCACTGGAGCAGGCCGCGCATCTGTTGGAGAGCCGGAGCGCCCATTTCATCGCGCTGCTGCAAGCCGAGGGCGGCAAGACGCTGGACGATGCGCTATCGGAGCTGCGCGAGGCCGCCGACTTCTGCCGCTACTATGCCGCACAGGGTCGAAAGCTGTTCGGCGTTGAGGCCGCCATGCCGGGCCCGACCGGCGAGAGCAATGCGCTCGCGATGCGCGGCCGCGGCGCCTTCGTCGCGATCTCGCCGTGGAATTTCCCGCTGGCGATCTTCATGGGCCAGGTCACGGCGGCGCTGATGGCCGGAAACAGCGTGATCGCAAAACCCGCCGAGCAGACGCCGCGCATCGCGCGTGAGGCCGTAGCGCTGCTGCACGAGGCCGGCATTCCCAGGAGCGCGCTGCATCTCGTCACCGGTGACGGCCGCATCGGCGCCGTGCTGACGGCGCATGCCGACATCGCCGGCGTCGTCTTCACCGGCTCGACCGAGGTCGCGCGCCTGATCAACCGGACGCTCGCCGCCAAGGAGGGGCCGATCGTGCCGCTGATCGCGGAGACCGGCGGTATCAACGCCATGATCGCGGATGCGACCGCGCTGCCCGAGCAGGTCGCCGACGACGTCGTGACCTCGGCCTTCCGCTCCGCCGGCCAGCGCTGCTCGGCGCTGCGGCTGCTGTTCGTGCAGGAGGATGTCGCCGACCGCATGATCGAGATGATCGCGGGCGCGGCGCGCGAATTGAAGATCGGCGACCCCGGCGATGTCGCGACCCATGTCGGTCCGGTGATCGACGCTGAGGCCAAGCAGCGCCTCGATGCGCATATCGCGCGGATGAAGTGCGAGGCGCGGCTACACTTTGCAGGCACTGCGCCCGACGGCTGCTTCGTCGCCCCGCACATTTTCGAGCTCAAGGACGCCGGCCAGCTCACCGAGGAGGTGTTCGGCCCGATCCTGCACGTCGTGCGCTATCGCGCGGAAAACCTCGACCGCGTCCTGCAGGCGATCGAGCGCAGCGGCTATGGACTCACGCTCGGCATTCACTCCCGGATCGACGACACCATCGAGGCGATCATCGATCGCGTCCAGGTCGGCAACATCTATGTCAACCGCAACATGATCGGCGCCGTGGTCGGCGTGCAGCCATTCGGCGGCAACGGGCTGTCCGGAACCGGCCCGAAAGCGGGCGGCCCGCATTATCTCGCACGCTTTGCGACCGAGCAGACCGTGACGATCAACACCGCGGCAGCCGGCGGCAATGCCGCGCTGCTTGCGGGGGAGGAGTGAAGCCCTGCGCCTGGCGCCGTTGCATCCCGCCGAAACATCGGTCTAATGCTGCCATGACTTGACCTGCGCCAATTCCAGCGCGCGGGAAACAACAAGAGCGAGGGAGCTACGCCGCGATGGAAAAGGGCATTTTTGCAGGGCTCAAGGTTCTGGACTGCGCGAGCTTCATCGCAGCGCCCGCCGCCGCGACCGTGCTGTCGGATTTCGGCGCCGACGTCATCAAGATCGAGCCGCCCGGCGCCGGCGACCCCTACCGCAATCTGCCCAACATTCCGGGCTATCCGACCAGCGAGCACAATTTCGCCTGGCTGCTGGAGGCCCGCAACAAGAAAAGCATCGCGCTCGACCTCTCCAAGCCGGAGGCGCAGGCCGTGCTCTACAAGCTGGTCGAAGAGGCCGACGTCTTCATCACCAACATGCCGCCGCCGGTGCGCGCCAAGCTCGGCATCACCTATGATCATCTCGCCCATCTCAACGACCGGCTGATCTACGCCTCCTTCACCGGCTATGGCGAAAAGGGCGAAGAGGCCAACAAGCCCGGCTTCGACAGCAACGCCTATTGGGCGCGTTCAGGCCTGATGGACCTCGTCCGCGCCGACACCCACACGACGCCGGCCCGCTCGGTCGCCGGCATGGGCGACCATCCCTGCGCCATGGCGTTCTATGGCGCCATCGTCACCGCGCTGTATCAGCGCGAGAAGACCGGCAAGGGCTCGCATGTCGCCTCCAATCTGATGGCGAACGGGGTGTGGGCCGCGGGCACGCTGGCGCAGGCAAAACTGTGCGGCTCCAAGTTCGCCGAGAGGCGGCCGCGCGAACGTGCGCTGAACGCCGTGGCCAACCACTACCAGTGCAAGGACGGCCGCTGGTTGATCCTGTCGCTGCTGAGCGAGGAGAAGCAGTTTCCGATACTGGCCAGATGCCTGGGACGCGAGGACCTGATTGACGATCCGCGTTTCGCCACCAAGGCCGACCGTCACGCCCGTTCGGTCGAACTGATCAAGATTTTTGACGAGACCTTCGCCACCAGGGATCTTGCCGAATGGCGCAAGATCCTCGACGGCAACGGCCTCGTGTTCGGCATCGTCGGCATTCTCGACGACATCCCCAACGACAAGCAGATGCTCGACAACGAGGTGCTGGTGCCGTTCGAGAACGACACCATGCTCACCATCTCCAGCCCGATCTGGATCGACGGCGCCAAGAAGGTCCAGCCGCGCAAGCCGCCCGCCGTCGGCGAGCACAGTGACGAGATTTTGCGCGGGGCGGGATACGACGAGAAGGCGATCAAGCAGCTGCGGGGTTCGGGGGCGGTCGGCTAGAAGCGTCGCTGGCGCAACCCCCGTCATTGCGAGCGCAGCGAAGCAATCCAGAATCCCATCGCGGATGCATTGCTGGATTGCTTCGCTGCGCTCGCAATGACGGCGTGGAAGCATCCCGGTATAACGATCGGCAAAGCTCCCGCGCCGCGAGGTCCCATGCCCAGCTACCGCCTGCACTACTTCCCGGAATCCGGCAACAGCTACAAGCTGGCGTTGATGCTGACGCTTTGCGGCGAGACGTTCGAGCCGGTGTGGACCGATTTTGGCGGCGGCGTCACGCGCACGGCGGAATGGCGCAAGGCCGTGAACGCGATGGGCGAGATTCCCGTGCTCGAGGTCGACGGCGTGAAGATGACGCAGACCGCACCGCTCCTGCTCAAGCTTGCCGAGCAGTACGGCCGTTTCGGCGCGGAGACCGAGGAGGAAAAGTTCGAGCTGCTGCGCTGGCTGTTCTGGGACAACCACAAGCTCACCGGCTACATGGCGACCTATCGCTTCATGCGGGCGTTCACTGAGAAAAACGATCCGCAGGTGCTGAAGCATTTTCGCCGGCGGCTCGAGGACTTCCTCGGCATTCTCGACGGACATCTCCAGCATAATGCCTTTGCGATCGGGGCGAAGCCGACGATCGCCGATATCTCGATGATGGCCTACCTGCACTATCCGAGCGACGAGCACGGCTTTGATTTCGCGGCGAGCCACCCTGCCATTCACGCCTGGCTCGGCCGCATGGCCGCGCTGCCCGGCTGGAAGCCGGCCTATGAGCTCTTGCCCGGCAAGCGGATGACGAATTACGCGAAGTGAGGGCGCTGGCACTAACCCCGCAGTGCCAGCCAGCCCAGCGTGAACAGAATCCCGCCGACGATGACGACCACCGCGACCGCCCAGGTGCTGACGCGGATGCTGCCGGTGACCTGCTTGGCTTCCTCATTGCGCGCGATCTCGCGATTGCGCTCCTTATCGGCGTCGCTGGTCTCAGTCATGGGTCATCCAAATCGGTTGCGGGCTTTATCTGGCGCGTGATCCTTTCGAAAAACCGCTACACGCTGTTTCGGATCACGCGCTAACGCGTCTTGATGAAGCACATGCCGATGCGGCTCGATGCCGCGGCAGCCTGACAGGTGAGACCTTTAGCACAGCTCCATGACGTAAAACTCTTATCCGACGCTCCCGATCCCGCATTTTGCAGGGAACAATGGGCACCCCAGCCATCCTGATATTCGGTGCCGGCCAGCTCGCCGCTGCCGCGGGTCTGCGGCCGGCTGGCAAATCCGCGTGAGAAATCAGGGCGTTTTCCCGCGGCGAATGCGGTGAGGATGTCGCGGCGGCGGACCTGGTCGCCGAAGAAGTGCGGCGAGGCCGGCACGATGGTGGAGTTCGACGGCTTGTCCGCCAGCCAGTCGACGCCGGGGAAATGGAAGCCGCCGATGCCGCGGGTCTGGTGGCAGCCGCCGCAGGTGACGTCGTTGAGGCGGCGCTGGAAGCCCGCGACCGAGCGGATGTTCTGCATGTCGATGCCACGCGCCGCCGCCTGCTTCAGCGCGCCGACCACGTCGTTGTCGTTGAAGACGGGCTCGCCCTTGTTGCTGTCCCTGTCCTCCCCTTGCACCATGCCGAACTCCGGCTGCAACGGCGAAGCATCGAGGCCCGCCGGCGTCGGCACCACCGCGGCCTTGGCCAGGAATTTCTCGGGGATCAGCACCGTGCCGCGATCGAACTCGCGGAGATTTTCCGGCGCAAGCAGCCAGGCCTTGAAGTCACGTCGAAGATCGTCGTCGGCGAGGATGCGGTCGCGATCGATCTGGTTCTCCAGCGTCGATTCCTCGAACGTCTTCGTCGCGGCGTTATACTTGAACACCTTGAGCAGATAGTCGGAGCGGAAATCGTGCAGTGCCGATTTCGGCGCGATGGAGATCTGGATATTGGTCTCGATGCGGTCGAGCATGGCGTCGGAAGGGGAGATGCCGCTGCCGATCAGCCCCTGCCAGTCGCCATTGTCGAGCCAGCGCCGCGCGACCTCGGCGCAGGTAACAGGCTTGCCGCTCGCATCGGTCTGGCGCGCATCGCGTGCCTTCATCACCAGATTGAACGTCATCGGCAGACGCGTTGCGGTCTTGCCACCTTCCGGCTTACTCTCGAAACGCACCAGCCGATAGATCAGCCTGATCTCGCCGCACGCCTCCTCCGAGACATAGGCGCGGTCCATGCGATTGACGATGCCGGCCAGCACGAAGCGGGTGTCGCGCGATTTGAGATTGGCCCGATCGAACAGCTGCACGTCAAAGCCTTCACCGACGCCGATGGTCTCGGTCGGGTACGCCGCCTTCTGCCTGATGATGTAGCGGTCGAACTCCGCGTCGATCGCGGGTGGAATTCCCTTGAGCTGCGACAGCGACGAGAACAGCAAATCGGTCGTCAGCGGAACGTTTGCGTTCCGCTCCGGCCATAGCAGGCGCGAGATCGTGAGCGAATCGTTCTGGTCGAGCTTGCGGAGCAGATCGGGATCGATGATCGCCGTGCCGCGCGTCAACGGCGCGTTCTCCGCTGCGAAAAGCGAAGCAGTCCCGCCAAGCAAGACGGCGGCAGCAACGAGAATTCGCAACGCGCGGCTCATGCCTTCAGTAACACCGCGTAAGCCGGCCTATTCAAGTCAAAAGGCGCCTCACATGGTGGTGAAGCGCCTCTTTGAAGAGCGGAGATCGAACGCTCAGCGTGCGACGATCAGGCCCTTGCTGGTGACGACGACCCAGCGGCCGTCCTGACGGCGGATCGCATCGACGCGGCCAATTCCGGGGATGGGGTCACCGGCATAGACCTCGTAGAGGCCGCCGCGGCCCTCGATCAGCGCGCCGCCATTGGCAACGTCCCGCAGAACCCAGCCGTCGATCGTCGGCAACCGGCCGACCTCGGTCTTGGGCGCGGCAGGGGCCGGAACCGGTGCAGCGGCTGCGGTCGCAACCTGGGTCGGCGCGATCGAGCCGGTGGTCTCCTTCGCGGCGGCAGCCGCGGCCTGCGCGGGGGCCGCGGGCGGCGTGGCGCGGAGCTTGTCGACGGTCTCGGACAGCTTTGCGATTTTGGCCATCGGCTCGGCCTGGGCCTTCTCGAGCTTGTCGAGGCGGTCATTGGACCGGTTGAACTGGCTGAGGCCAGTCTTGGAGGTGTGCTCGACATTCGCCTTCAGTGCGACGACATCGGCATCGATCCGGGCAACCGAGGATTCCAGCGCGCTGGTGTCGGCGACCTGCACCGGCGCGGGGGCCGGGGCCGCGAAGTGCATCATGCCCGCAGTCGCGAGCGCGCCGCTGATGGCGCCGACGCTGGCCGCAATCGCCACCACCGCGGCCATCGCCGACAGGCGGCGCTTGCCGCCGGTCTCGCGCGGCTCGTCCGCCTTCACATGCGGGGCAAACTCTTCGCGCTCCCAGGAGCGCTCCGACGGTGCCATGACGATGAGCTTGCCGGGCTTTGGCTCGGGCTTGGTCTCGGCCCTGGTTTCGAACTTCGGCACCTCGACCTTGGGCGGCTCGACCTTGGGGGCTTCAGCCTTCACCGGATCAGCTTTGGGCGGCGCTTCATGGTCGGGCGCAATCGAGGGAGCCTCGATGCCGGCAGCCTCGACGGCCTGCGGCGCGGTCACCGCGGCTTCGACGCTCGTATCCTGGGCAGCCTGCTCAGCCATTGGTTCGCTCACAGTTCGAATACTCCACTCTGGATTGACCTTTTGGTAACTTTCATTGCTTGCGAAATCCTTACTTCGGGACCCGCTTACCGAAATTTTAGGAAGTCATCCGGGGCCGAATTGGGCCGGGAACGTGGAACCGGTGTGGCGGGCGTGAAACAAATTGTAAGCCGGGGAAGATGAACGGCCGCGGAATGGGTGCCTCCACACCGTCATTGCGAGCACAGCGAAGCAATCCAGAATCTTTCCAAAGCCGCCGTCTGGATTGCTTCGTCGCGAGAGCTCCTCGCAATGACGGAGCGCGCCGCACCCGCCGGCTCCCAATCACTATCCGTCACATCACGACCGGCGCATCCGGCAGCTCGTTCGCATGCGGGCCCTGCGGCGGGAAATGTCGCGACAGCTCGCGCGACACCGCCGCGATGCCGCCGATCACGCCGCGCTCGAACTGGCCGGAGGCGAACTCGGCCTCCATCGCGCGGCAGATGTTCTCCCAGCCCTCGGCACCGACCTTCGCGTGAATGCCGCGGTCGGCAACGATCTCGACGTCGCGATCGGCGAGCAGGAGATAGATCAGGACGCCGTTGTTGTGCGCGGTATCCCAGATGCGCAAGTGAGAGAACACGTCGAGCGCACGCTCACGGGCCGGCTGGTTGCGGAACAGCGGTCGCCCGTCGAGCGCGCCTTCGACGACGAAGCGGACCTGGCCGGAATGTGTGCTCTCACCCTGCTTGATCGCCTGCTCGATGCGGGCGAGCACCTTTGGCGGGAAGATTTGCTTCGCCCGCCAATGATGCTGCACGAGATGTCTGGCAATGCGCTTCATGCTCATGACCGCTACCAGCTCCCCGAGGCGCCGCCGCCGCCAAAACTGCCGCCACCGCCGCTGAAGCTGCCGCCGTCGCTGGACGACGATCCGCTGCTCCAGCCGCCTCCCGAAGAGCCGCTCGACCACGAGCCGCCGCGCGACGATCTCGTGGCTGGCGCCATCGCCGCAAACAGATCGGCGATGAAGCCGATGACGAAGCCCAGCGCTCCGAGCGCGAGCGCGATTGCAAAGGACCCGAGAATGAGCCAGGTCAGCGCCGCGATGATGCCGCCGGTCGCCAAGGAGCCAAGCAGCCGCCCCAGCATGGCCCGGAAGAAGCCGCCGACCCCGATCGAGGCGAACAGCGTCACGATGAACAGCGGCGCGATATCATCCAGATTACCGAAATTCACAGTCGGCGAAGGTACTGGCAGCGGCTCCCCGTCGATCACGCGGATCATGCGATCGACACCATCCGAGATGCCGCCGCCGAAATCGCCCGTCCTGAATTTCGGCGTGATGATCTCGTCGATGATCCGCCGCGAGGTGACGTCGGTGAGCGCGCCCTCGAGGCCGTAGCCGACCTCGATGCGCAAATGCCGGTCGTTCTTGGCGACGACGAGGATCGCGCCGTCGTCCACCTTCTTGCGGCCGACCTTCCAGGCGTCGGCAACGCGGATGGAAAACTGCTCGATCGTCTCCGGCTGCGTGGTCGGCACGATCAGGACGGCGACCTGGCTGCCTTTTCGAGTCTCGAAGTCTCGCAGCTTTTGCGACAGCGCGGCGACGTCGGCGCTGGAGAGCGTGCCGGTCTGGTCGACCACGCGACCTGTGAGTTGCGGCACGGCGACATCGGCCAAGGCGGGGAAATTGAAGGCGAGGAGGAGTACGAATACGGCTATCGCTTGCCACAACCTCGCTGTCATCGCCCGGCTTGACCGGGCGATCCAGTATTCCAGAGACGCCGGCGGATTACGGAGAAGCTGCGGCGTACTGGATTCCCCGCCTTCGCGGGGAATGACGGCGGTGGGTGGGGCTGGGCGCATTCGCAAAACGGCGCGCAGCTACTTCGACGGCGCGGGCGCCGGGTTGAAATCGACCTTCGGCGCGGTCGAGATCTCCTTTTCGTTCTCGACCGCGAAATTCGGCTTCTCCTTGTAGCCGAACATCATCGCGGTGAGGTTGCTCGGGAAGGAGCGAATGGTGACGTTATAGTCCTGCACCGCCTTGATGTAGCGGTTGCGCGCGACCGTGATGCGGTTCTCGGTGCCTTCGAGCTGCGACATCAAATCCTTGAACAGCGCATCGGACTTGAGCTGCGGATAGTTCTCGGTGACGACCAAGAGACGTGACAGCGCGCTGGAGAGCTCGCCCTGGGCGGCCTGGAACTTCTGGAAGGCGGCGGGGTCGTTCAGCACCTCAGGCGTCGCCTGGATGCTGCCGACCTTGGCGCGCGCATTGGTGACGCCGAGCAGCACGTCCTTCTCCTGCTGCGCAAAACCCTTCACCGAGTTGACGAGATTGGGCACGAGATCGGCTCGGCGCTGATACTGGTTCACGACCTCGGACCAGTTGCCCTTGATCTGCTCGTCCTCGCTCTGGATGGCGTTGTAGCCGCAGTTGGTCAGGCTCAGCGAGGCCAGAGCCGCCAGCACGGTCAGGATCTTGCGCATCAAATTCCTCCCGGTGAAATCTGGCGTAAACTATCAGATTGAACGCGCGGGGTGCCAGACATCTTGTGCCGGCGGCGCGAAAAGCAACCGACTGACGCAAGCCCCTTGCCTATCCCTGGCCGACATAGTCAACTTGAGCAAAACAAGAACGGAAACGCCAAGGGGAACGCGATGAGCTCGTTCGAGACCATCCTCGTGGAGAGGCCCGAGCCGGCGATTGCCCGGATCGTGATGAACCGGCCCGAGGCGCGCAACGCGCAGAACCTGCAGATGACCTACGACCTCAACGCCGCCTTCGACGAGGCGGTGCAGGACGACGCGGTCAAGGTGATCATCCTCGCCGGCAACGGGCCGCATTTCTCATCGGGCCACGATCTGCGCCCCGGCGGCAAGAACGCCGCAGGTGTCGATTTTCCGCCGATCGGAAATTGGGGCGGCTTCGCGGAGGCGAACGCGCATGGCCGCTTCGCGCGCGAACAGGAAATCTATCTCCAGATCACGCGGCGTTGGCGCAACCTCGCCAAGCCGACCATTGCCGAGGTGCACGGCAAGTGCATTGCCGGCGGGCTGATGCTGGCCTGGGCCTGTGACCTCATCGTCGCCAGCGACGATGCGCAGTTCTGCGATCCCGTGGTGACCATGGGCGTCTGTGGGGTCGAATGGTTCGTGCATCCCTGGGAGCTCGGACCGCGCAAGGCCAAGGAGTTTTTGTTCACGGCCGACGCATGGAGTGCGCAGGAGGCGCATCAGCTCGGCATGGTCAACCGGGTCGTGCCGCGCGCGGAGCTTTCAGCGTCGGTGCTGGAGCTGGCGCGCCGGATCGCATCAAAGCCGTCCTTCGCGCTGAAGCTGACCAAGGAAGCCGTGAACCGCTCGGTCGATGTGATGGGCCAGCCCGCCGCGATCGACCAGGCCTTTGCGCTGCATCAGCTCTGTCACGCCCATAACCTTCAGGAGTTCGGCATGGTGGTCGATCCATCCGGACTGCATCCCTCCGTGCGCAAGCCGCCGGCGGCCGCGGAGTAACGACATGGACCTCAATCTGAGTGACGAGCAACGGCTGCTGCGCGAAAGCGCGGAACGCTTCGTGGCCGAGAGCTACGACGCCGATCATCGCCGCAAAATGGCGAACGATCCGTCCGGCTTCAGCCCTGCGGTGTGGAAGCAGTTCGCCGAGCTTGGTTGGCTGGCACTGCCGATCGCGGAAGAGTTTGACGGGCTCGGTGGCGGCGCGGTCGAGATCGGCATTCTGATGGAAGCCTTCGGCCGCGGGTTGGTGTCGGAACCGTATGTTGCAACGGTGGTGCTTGGAGCCTCGCTCATCGACAAATGCGGCAGCACCGCGCAGAAGCAGGCGAGGCTGCCGAAGGTCGCGGATGGATCGCTGAAGCTCGCCTTTGCCCATTCCGAGCGCACGGCGCGGTTCGATCTCGCAAAAGTCGCGACCGTCGCCCACAAGACGGCGCAAGGCTGGCGTCTTGCCGGCAGCAAGATCGCGGTGCTCGAGGGCCACGCCGCCGACGAGATCATCGTATCCGCGCATGTCCACGACCATCAGGGACCGTCGGGGCGGATCGGCCTGTTCCTGGTGCCGGCAAAGACACCGAGCCTCGCCATCAGCGACTACGAGCGTCTCGGCGGCGGACGGGCCTGCAATATCGAGCTGTCCGGCGTCGAGCTGCCGGAGGATGCCCTGCTCGGCGACGGACATGACGCCCTGCCCGCGATCGAATGGGCCATCGATCGCGCCATGGCTGCGTTAGGTGCCGAAGCCGTCGGCCTCATGCAGACGCTGCTCGACACCACGCTGGAATACACCAAGATCCGAAAGCAGTTCGGCCGGCCGCTCTCAGCCAACCAGGTGATCCGCCACCGCCTCGCCGACATGGCAATGCAGGTCGACGAGGCGCGCTCGATGGCGCTGCGCGCCGCGCTGAAGGTGGACAGCCCGCCGATCGAGCGCGCGCGGGCCGCCTCCGGTGCGAAAGCGAAGATCGGCAAATGCGCGCGCTTCGTCGGCGAGCAGTCGATCCAGCTTCATGGCGGCATGGGCGTCACCGAGGAGCTCGAGGTCGGCGCCTATTTCAAGCGGCTGGTCGCCTTCGACACGCTGTTCGGCGGCAGCGCGCACCATTACAGCCGCCACGCCCAGCTTGGCCGCACGGCCTGACACAAGGAGCGCATCATGGACCTCTCGTTCAACACCGAGGAGCGCGCTTTCCAGGACGAGGTGCGCGGCTTCATCGCCAAGAATCTCACCGAGGAGATGAAGCGCGCAACCGCGCTGACGCCGTCGGTGTTCTCCGATCCTGATATCGGCATGGCCTGGCAGCGCGCGCTGCACCGGCAGGGCTGGGGCGCACCGGGCTGGCCGGTCGAATATGGCGGTCCGGACTGGACGCCGGCGCAGCGCTGGATTTTCGAGACCGAAAGCGCTCGGGCCGGCGTGCCCAATGTCAACGTGATGGGCGTGAAGATGGTCGGGCCTGTTATCATCGGCTTCGGTTCGCCCGAGCAGAAGAACTTTTATCTACCGCGCATTCTCTCCGGCGAGGATTATTGGTGCCAGGGCTATTCCGAGCCGGGCTCCGGCTCCGATCTCTCGTCGCTGAAGACGCGCGCGGTGCGCGACGGCGACGACTACATCATCAACGGCACGAAAATCTGGACCACGCATGCCCACCACGCCAACCGCATGTTCGCGCTGGTGCGCACCAGCGACGGACCGCGGCAGCAGGACGGCATCAGTTTTATTCTCATCGACATGACAACGCCGGGCATCACCACGCGCCCGATCCTGACCATCGGCGGCGACCACGAGGTCAACCAGGTGTTCTTCGACGACGTGCGTGTGCCCGTGGCCAATCGCGTCGGCGAGGAAGGCAAGGGCTGGACCTACGGCAAGTATCTGCTCGAGTTCGAGCGGGGCTCCGGCATTGCGTCAGCGAAGCTGCGCGAGGGACTGAAGGCGATCGCGGAGCTGGCCGAGTCGGACCTGACCGGCCGCGCGATCGACAGCCCGGATATCGCCGTGCGCATCTCCGAGGTCGAAATCGACATCGACGCGCTGGAGATGACCGAGCTGCGCGTGCTCTCCGCACTTCAGACCGGGCAAAATCCCGGCGCGGTGTCGTCGATCCTGAAGCTGCGCAACAGCGAGATCCGGCAGGCCGTGACGCGGCTGGGGGCCGACGTGATCGGCCACGACGCCCTCGCGGTCGAGCCGATGCGCCCGCTCTACAAGCTCAACCACGCGCCGGCGACGCCTGAGGAGATGCTGACGGTGGTGCCGGAATATCTCAACGGCCGCGCCTACACGATCTTCGGCGGCACCTCGGAGATCCAGCGCGACATCATCGCGAAGATGATGCTGGGGATTTGAGGGCGTGGGGATTTAGCCAGAGCTGGCGCGGCATTCTCCGCTGTCGTCCCGGACAAGCGCAGCGAAGCGAAGCGCAGATCCGGGACCCATAACCACGGGGTGAGGTTATGGCGCGAGCTGGTCACCACGAGTCTTCGTCAAACAACGTCCTGTGGTTATGGGTCCCGGGTTCGCGCGTTGCGCGCCCCGGGACGACAGTTGGGTATGAGGCGGCAGCTAGCGCAACAACGCCTTCCGCTAACCCGCCACCTTCGCGTCCCGGATCGCCTTCCAGATCTTCTGCGGCGTCAGCGGCGTGTTGAGCTGGGTGATGCCGAGCTCGGCGAGTGCGTCCATCACGCCGTTGGTGACGCAGGGCGGGCCGCCGATGGCGCCGGATTCGCCGCAGCCCTTGGCGCCGAGCGGATTGGTGCGGCAGGGCGCGGAGTCGTCGAGCGTGACCTCGATCGGCGGAACGTCGTCAGCACGGGGGATGCAATAGTCCTGGTAGCTCGCGGTGAGGAGCTGGCCGTCCTCATCGTAGGACACGCCCTCGTACAGCGCTTGTCCAATGCCCTGCGCGACGCCGCCATGGATCTGGCCGGTGACCAGCATCGGGTTCACGGCGACACCGACGTCGTCGACGGTGGTGTAGCGCACGACCTTGGACACGCCGGTCTCCGGGTCGATCTCGACCTCGCAGATATGCGTGCCGTTCGGCCAGCTTGGGCCATCGACCTCACCTTCGGAATCGACGCTGAGCTTGGCGCCGCCCTCCTTCTCGGCGAGATCGAACAGGCTGATGCGGCGGTCGGTGCCGACCACGGTGAGCATGCCGCCCTGATATTCGATATCCTCGACCGAGGTCTCGAGCACGTTGGCCGCCTTCTCGCGCGCCTTCTGAATCAGGTCGTTGGAGGAAACTGCCACGGCCGTGCCGCCGACGAACAGCGAGCGCGAGCCGACGCTGCCGAAGCCCATCGCAAGATCAGTGTCACCCTGGACGACGTCGATCTTGTCCATGGCAATGCCGAGCGTGTCGGAGATCATCTGGGTATAGGTGGTCTGCAGCCCCTGCCCCATCGCCATGGTGCCGGAATGCAGCACGACGCGGCCCTGCGACGTCGCATGCAGGCTGACCTTCTCGGTGTGGGCGCGGCCGCCGGTCCATTCGATGTAGGACGTGAGCCCGCGGCCGTAGAGCAGGCCCTTCTTCTTCGCCGCCTTCTTGCGCGCGGCAAAGCCGTCCCAATCCGCAAGCTTCACGGCGCGATCGAGCATGTGCGCGAAGGCGCCGGAATCGTAAACCTGGCCCGCAGCGTTGGTGTAGGGCAGCTGCGTCGGCTTGATGTAGTTCGCCTTACGGATCGCACGCGGATCCATGCCGATCTTTCGCGCGGCGGCGTCGAACAGACGCTCGACGATGAACACCGCTTCAGGCCGGCCCGCGCCGCGATAGGCGCCGACCGGCGCGGTGTGGGTCATCACCGACTGCACCTCGAAATGCACCAGCGGCAAATCGTAGACGCCGGTCTGCACGAACGGCCCGAGCACCAGAGGGATGATGTTCGCCGCGCCCGAGGAGTACGCGCCGGTGCAGCCGATCGACTTGACGCGATAGGCCAGCACCTTGCCCTTCTCGTCGAGCGCGAAGGAGGCCGTCGAGGTGAGATCGCGGCCATGGGTGCCGCCGACGAATTCGTCGGTGCGGTCGCCGCGCCAGCGGATCTTCCTGTTCAGCTTGGTTGCGGCATAGGCGACGATGCCATCCTCGGGATAGAGGTTGGTCTTCTGGCCAAAGCCGCCGCCGATGTCGCCGACCAGCACGCGGACGCTGTCCTTGGGGCGCTTGAGCACGGCTTCCGCCAGCACGTCGCGGGTCGAGGCCGGCGTCTGCGACTGCACATGCAGGAGGAGGCGGCCGGTCTTCTTGTCAATCTCGGCAATGGTCGAGCGCGGCTCCATCGCGGAGGGCACCAGACGCTGGCTGACGATGTCGAGCTCGACCGTATGCGCAGCCTTGGCAAACGCTTCGTCCGCCTTGGCGGCATCGCCATAGCTCATCGCGCCGACGATGTTGTCGGGCGCCTCGGGCCATACCACGGGCGCGCCGGGCTTGACCGCCTCGACAGGATCGACCACCGCGGGCTGCACGTCGTATTCGATCACGATCGCTTCGGCCGCGCTTTGCGCTTCCGCACGAGAGGCGGCCACCACCGCCGCAATCGCTTCGCCGGCGTAGCGGACGATCTCATGGGCGAGCAGGCGGCGCGGCGGCACCGTCATCGGCTTGCCGTCGGGGCGCTTGAAGATGCTCAGGGTCGGAATGGTGCCGATATCGTCCTTGACGAGGTCAGCGCCGGTGTAGATCGCGGTGACGCCCGGCATCGATGCCGCAGCGCCGGTGTCGATCGAGACGATCTTCGCGTGGGCATGCGGCGAGCGCAGCACATGCAACCACAGCGCGCCTTCCTCCGGCTTGTCGTCGATGAACTGCCCCTTCCCGGTGAGCAGCCGCTGGTCTTCCAAACGCTTGACGGGCTGGCCCGCTCCGAAACGCAAATTGCCGGGAAGAATGTTCATTCCGTGGGGTCCTCAGGGTCTTTTCGAAACTGCGGGCAGCCTTTTAGCGGATCGATCGGAGGCATACCAGCCGCGGTTTTGGGCGGGATATCCACGATTTCGGCATGCCGTCTCGCAAATCCGCGATTCCGTAGGGTGGGCAAAGGCGCGCTTGCGCCGTGCCCACCATCTCTCAACGGATGATCGGGATGGTGGGCACGCTACGCTTTGCCCACCCAAAGGCACTGCTACGGAGAAAGCTCCCTCAACGCCGCTTCCACGACCTTGCGCGCCTCCACGGTCAGCGCGGCCTGCGGCGGGACGGGATCGCCGACGTCGTAGCCCTGGATCGCCAAGCCCGCCTTGATGCAGGCGGCGAGGTTGAAGCGGGCGAAAGCCTCGTTGATCCGCCACAGTCTGCGCTGGAGCGCCATGGCCTCGTCCCAGCGGCCGGCCTTGCAGAGGTCGTAGAGCGCGACGCTCTGGCGCGGGATGATGCAGGCCGGTCCCGCCATCCAGCCGAGCCCGCCGATCAGCATCACCGCCGCCGGGATATGGGCGGAAGCCGAGAACACGCGCAAGGCATCGCCGCAGCGGTTCATGATCGAGAGCAGCCGGCCGGTATTGGTCGAGGCGTCCTTGATGTAGCCGATGCGCGGATGTTCAGCGAGGCGCGCGATGATGTCGAGGGTGAGGTCGGAGCGCTGGAATTGCGGATTGGTGTAGATGACGACGGGGATGTCGACGGCATCCGCGATGCTGCGGAAGTAGGATTCGACCTGGGCGTCGGCGAGCGGAAAGTACGCTTCCAGGATCGCCAGGATGCCGTTGGCGCCGAGCCTCTGATAGGCCCTCGCCTGCGCCACTGCGTCCGCCGTCGCGGTGGAGGCGACGCCGGCCACAACCGGCACGCGGCCCTTCGCGGCCTCGATGGTGGTCTGCACGATCGCGGTGCGTTGCGCGGCATTGAGATAGGCGAACTCGCCAGTCGAACCCAGCGGCGTCAGCCCGTGCACGCCTGCGCCGATCAAATCGTCGCAGAGCTTGCCGAGGACTTCGGTGCGCACCGTGCCATCGGCATCGACGGGCGAAACGAGATAGGGAAAGACGCCGTGAAAATCGGGCATGTCAGGCTGAACCCCGGAAAATTGGCTAGCGCCTGACCGGTCATAGCAATGCCCGCGCTAGCGATCAAACCCTGATCAGGCGCACCCGCGTGCCCCAGGGATCGACGGCCTCCAGACCGTTGGCGAGCGCTGTGACCTGCGCACCGCCTTTGCGCAGGCGTTCCTCCTGCGCGGCGAGAATGTCCTGCTTCGCCATCACCAGCGAGAACCAGGCAAGCCCCGTCGTCTGATCGTCACGTTGGCCGGCCCCCTGGCTCTGCCAGACGTTCATGCCGAGGTGATGGTGATAGCGGCCCGACGACAGGAACGCGGCGCCGCCACGGCGGCGGGTCGGATCGAGGCCGACCGTGCCGTGATAGAACCGTTCGGCCTCGGCGAGATCGCCGACACGCAGATGCATGTGGCCGACGCGCAGACCGTCCGGCGCCTTGGCGTAGTCTGCCACGCGCGTGTTGGTCAGCGACAAGAGGTCAGGGATGTTGAGCTCGTCGCTCGCCATCTTCACGCTGCCCTCGCTCCACTGCCATTGCGAGGGATCGCGGTCGGCATAGACCTCGATGCCGTTGCCTTCGGGGTCGTCGAGATAGACGGATTCACTGACGAGATGATCGGCAAAGCCCGACAGCTTCACGCGATGCGAGGCGGCGTGCACCAGCCAGCGCGCGAGATCTTTGCGCGACGGCATCAAGAAGGCGGTGTGGTAGAGGCCCGCGGCGTTGCGCGGCTCGATCGCGGCCTCGGGACGGGCTTCCAGCACGAGCAGCGTGATGCCGGCCGTGCCGAGCGTCGCGGCGGTCGCGGAGCGCTCCATCACGGTGAGCCCGATCACGTCGCGATAGTAGTCCGCGACCTTGTCGAGGTTCTTGACCCGGAGCGTCACCATGCCCACCCGCATCGGCGTGCGGCTGGCATAGGTCGGCCCGCCGCCTTGCGGCATGCCCTCGGCCCGAGCGGCGGCGGCGGCCGCCATCGCGAGCGAGGTCGCACCGGCGAGTTGAAGCAGGGTGCGGCGGGTGAGGTCGACGGTCATCGGTCGGGGCTCGCTGGAAACGCTGGAGGTCGTACAGTGCAATTCCTGGATTGCTACACGTTCCCGTGAAGGCGTCCCAATCACATGTTCGTCGGCCGCGGCCCTGCGGAGGCCGGTCCGCCCCGTCTGTCCTGGCCACCCGGCCAGTTTCGCAATCGCCCGCGACATCCCAGATTGAGGATAATCTACAGGAGCCTTCCATGACCGACCCCACTCCTCTGTCGTCCCTTTCGTCCGCGCTCGCGGATGTCGTGGCGCGCACCGCGCCGTCCGTCGTCGCCGTGCATTCGCATCGCTCCCGCGCCACCGGCTTCGTCTGGAAACCCGGCTTGATCGTCACTGCCGACGAAGCGCTGGCCGACGAGGGCGATATCCAGATCAGCCTCCCCGACGGCAGCAATGCTGCCGCCACAATCGTCGGCCGCGACCATACGACCGACATCGCGCTGTTGCGCACCGATGCCAGTCTTGCGCCGGTCAAGCTGGCCGCGACCGTTCCGCCCCTCGGCACGCTGTCGGTCGTCGTCGCCACCGATCGCGATGCGCCGAGCGCGGCGCTCGGCATGGTATCACTGTCCGGCAAGAGCTGGCGCTCCTTGCGCGGCGGCGACATCGATGCGCGTATCGAGCTCGACGTGCGCCTGCGCTTCGCGCAGCAAGGCGGGCTCGCACTCGACGCAACAGGCGACGCCTTCGGCATGGCCGTGCTCGGGCCGCGGCGGGTCCTGGTGATCCCGACGGCGACAATCGAGCGGGTCGCGGCACAGCTCGAGGCGCGCGGTCGCATCGCCCGCGGATATCTCGGCCTCGGGCTCCAGCCGGTGCGGCTCGACGATGGCATCGGTGCGATGGTGATGAATGTCGACAAGGCCGGTCCTTCGGCTGCGGCCGGCATCCGCCAGGGCGACGTCATCGTGGCGGTCAACGGCCAGAAGCTCTCCGGCGTGCGTGCGCTGTCGCGGACGCTGGGACCTGCGAGCGTCGGCACGGTGGTCGATGTCGCGGTGCGCCGCGGCGGCGAGCCAGTCAGCTTCAAGGTCACGATCGGCGAGAGGCCGGAGGCGTGAGCGAGGACAACGCGCCCGAGATCGTGCTCGCCCTGGAGATCGACGATCCCGCCCTCGCCGATCGCCTGGCGGTCTTGCTCGGCAACATCGCCGGGCTTCGGCTCGCCGCGCCCGGCGAGGCCGCCACGGCGACGGTCATGGCCCGCGATCCGCGCAGCATGCCGGACGACATCGCGCTGACGCAGCGCGAGCTCGATGTCCTGGCGCTGATGGCGGAAGGCGCGTCCAACAAGCTGATCGCGCGCCAGCTCGGCATTTCCGTGCACACGGTCAAATTCCACGTCGGTTCGCTGCTCGATAAGCTGGATGCCACCGGCCGCACCGACGCGGTCGCGCATGCGGCACGCCGCGGCGTGATCGAGCTATGACGCCGTCAGCTCCTATCGCGCTGGTGTCGCCGGGAAGCTGAGCCGGACCGTGAGGCCCGGCGCATTGTCGTGCAGTGCAATCTCGGCGCCATGGAGACCGGCAACGGCCGCGACCAGGCTCAAGCCCAGACCGTTGCCCGGCGTGTAACGACTCTGTTCGAGCCGGTAGAAGCGCTTGAACACGTGATCGCGCTCTTCGGTGGGAATGCCCGGACCATCGTCGGCGATCGCGATCACCGCTCCGCCGCCGGCACTGCGACAGGTCACGGTGACCTGCCCGCCCGCGCGGCCGTGCTTGATCGCGTTGTCGACGAGATTGGCGATGGCGTCGAACAGCAGGTCGCGGTCCCCCGTAATCGCAACCTCGCGGTCGCCGTCAAGGCTGAGGCGGGTCGCGACCTGCTCGGCCGCGGCGTCGTAGAGCTCGACGACCTCGCCGGCAATCTCGGTGAGGCTCAGCGTGCGAAACGCGCTCCGGCGGGCGCGGGTCTCGATCTCCGAGATCCGGGTGATGGAAGCGAACATGCCGAGCACGGCGTCGAGATCGGCGATGGTATCGCCAATCAGCGTCGCATCGGCCTCGCCATTGCGCGGGGTGTGATAGGCCTTTTCCAGCCGGCCGCGCATGCGTGTCAGCGGCGTGCGCAGATCGTGGGCGACGTTGTCGCTGACCTGCTTGACCTCGCCCATCAGCGTCTCGATGCGGTCGAGCATCTGGTTGAGATTTTCGGCGACGCGGTCCCACTCGTCGTGACTGCCGCGCAAGGGAATGCGCCGGTCGAGCCCCGACAGCATGATGGCGCGACTGGTCGCATTGATCTCCTCGATCCGTCCGACCGTGCGCCGCGTCACCAGCACGGCCGCGACCCCGGCCAGCACGGCCAGCAGCACGGCGACGGCGACCATCGCGAGCTCGATCATCGCGGTGAAGCCGCTGTGATCGCCGGCGTCGCCGACCCGGCCCTGCACATAGGCGATCGTGCCGAAATAGACATAGGCCATGATCGCCGCGACGATCAGGCCGAACGCCGCGATCGCGATCAGTGCCAGACGGAAGGTGGAGGAGCGGAGCGTCTTAGCCAGGAGCACGGATGCAATATCCGATGCCGCGGATCGTATGGATCAGCGGATAGGCCTGGGCATCGTCGACCTTGCGGCGGACCCGCCCGACATAGACGTCGATGATGTTGGTGGAGGGATCGAAGTGCAGATCCCAGACATGCTGGAGCAGCATCGCCCGGGAGACGACGCGGCCTTCGTTGCGGACGAGATATTCGAGCAGCTGGAACTCGCGCGGCAGCAGCGGAATTTTCCGGCCGCGCCGGCTGGCGTTGCGCGCGATCAGGTCGATGGCGAGATCGCCGACCCGCAGGATGGTTTCCTTGGCGACGGTCTCGCTGCGGCGGCCGAGCGCCTCGAGGCGCGCCAGCAGCTCGACGAAGGAGAACGGCTTGACGAGATAGTCATCGCCGCCGGCGCGCAAACCGCGCACGCGGTCGTCGACCTCGCCGAGCGCGGAGATGATCAGGAAGGGTGCGGCGATGCCGTCGTCGCGCAACTGGCGCATCACGGCGATGCCATCGATGTCGGGCAGCATGCGGTCGATGGTGATCACGGCATAGTCGCGGGCGACGCCGTGGCTCAGGGCTTCACGACCCGTCGCGGCAAGATCGACGTCGTAGCCCGAGGTGGTGAGCTCCTCGACGAGCTGGCCTGCGGTTTCCGGATCGTCCTCGACGACCAGAATGCGGCGGTGACCTCCGGTCATGCAAAACTCCGCGCGACGATCGCCACCAGACTATCCCGTTCCGGGGCTGAGCGGAACCGCCCGGTGGCGATCGCGACAATGGTGCGGTACCGCGATGCGACTACCAATAGTCTCCGCACACATTGACCCATTGCCATCCATAGGGCGTCAAGCTCCTGCGCCAGCAACCATCGTCGTAATAGTTGGCATAGTTGGCATAGAAGAACGGCGCGCCGACGAAAGCGAACCGGTTGAAGCGGTGACGGTGGAAGAAGGCATGGCGGCCAATGAACGGCCTGCCGTGCCAGCCCGGGCCAGCAAACCGCGGGCCGAAAGCGGCGCGGGTCGCTAATGGTGCACCGGCAAAGCGCGGCCCGATGGCGGCGCGGGCATTCATTGGCGAGCCGACGAAGCGGGCGCCACCGAAACGAGCACCGCCGATGCCGCCAAATCGCATGCCGCCGCCACCCATACCGCCGACGTGCATACCGCCGCCGAAGCCACCCGCATGCATTCCGCCGCCACCGAAGTGTCCACCACCGCCAAAGCCGCCATGTCCGCCACCGCCGAAGCCGCCACCGCCGTGGCCTCCGCCACCGCCACCGCCGCCGCCGCCACGGGCAAGCACAGGTGAAGCGAGCGCCATCATTGCGGCGAGCGTCACCGCAGTGACGCCTTTGAGAAGCCTGTTGTCCATCGAAGCATCCTCCGTGCTGCGCGGCGATCTTTCTGCCGCGCGAGGAGGATCAGATGAGAGGAAGGGACAGGCACCTTCAACTTACAAACGCGCCAGATTCTGACGCAGGTGTTAGGGACGAACGCTCTTTCGCTCCCTCACCCCGTTCTGACGGGGAGAGGGTGGGGTGAGAGGCTGCGTCCCGCCGAGGCGATCTAAAAAGTGATCGCAACGCTTGTCCCGTGCACCGTCAAGTTACGAGCCGGAGAGACCTTTGATCTGGTCAGCCGCATGCCTTGCCTCACCCGGATCGCTAGCGCGATCCGACCTCTCCCCGCAAGAGCGGGGAGAGGTTAAAGTATCACGCCCGCTTGCCGCCGTTCTTCTCGGCCGCCCGGCGCATGGCCTCCGCGAGGGCACCGCCGCCGGAGGATTCCTGGTTGCGCGGGGCCGACGACGTCATGCGCGCGGGGTTTCGCGAGCTGTTGTCCCGCTGCATGCCGGGCGCATCCTTCTTGGCGCCGACCTCGTCGTCGAGGCGCAATGTCAGCGAGATGCGCTTGCGGGCGACTTCGAAGTCCAGCACTTTCACCTTGACGATGTCGCCGGGCTTCACCACCTCGCGCGGATCCTTGATGTAGTTCCTGGACATCGCCGAGATGTGAACCAGGCCGTCCTGATGCACGCCGATATCGACGAAGGCGCCGAAGGCGGCAACGTTGGTCACGGTCCCCTCGAGGATCATGCCTTTCTGGAGATGCTTGATCTCCTCGACGCCCTCCTTGAACACCGCGGCCTTGAACGCCGGACGCGGGTCGCGGCCGGGCTTCTCGAGCTCGCGCAGGATGTCGGTGACGGTCGGCAGACCAAAGGTCTCGTCGACGAAATCCTTCGGCTTCAATGTGCGGACGATCTCGCTGCTGCCGATCAGCGCCTTGATGTCGCTCTTGGTGGCGCTGAGAATCCGGCGCACAACGGGATAGGCTTCCGGATGCACGCCGGAGGCGTCGAGCGGATCTTCGCCGCCGAGGATGCGCAGGAAGCCGGCACACTGCTCGAACGCCTTCGGCCCGAGCCGCGGCACGTCCTTGAGCGCCTTGCGCGACTTGAACGGGCCGTTGGCGTCGCGGTGTGCCACGATGCTCGAGGCAAGGCCGGAGCCGACGCCCGACACGCGGGCCAGCAGCGGCGCCGAGGCGGTGTTGACGTCGACGCCGACCGCGTTCACGCAGTCTTCGACCACGGCATCGAGCGATTTGGCGAGCTTGGCCTGGCCGAGGTCGTGCTGATACTGGCCGACGCCGATTGCCTTGGGCTCGATCTTGACGAGCTCGGCGAGCGGATCCTGGAGCCGCCGCGCGATCGAGACCGCGCCGCGCAGGGTGACGTCGAGACCCGGCAACTCCTCCGAGGCGAAGGCCGAGGCCGAATAGACCGACGCGCCGGCTTCCGACACCACGATCTTGGTCATCTTCAGCTCGGCCAGGCCCTTGACGAGATCGCCTGCGAGCTTGTCGGTCTCGCGCGAGGCGGTGCCGTTGCCGATCGCGATCAGCTCGACGCGATGCTTCAGCGCAAGCTTGCCGATGATCGCAAGCGCCTCGTTCCACTGCCGCTGCGGCTCGTGCGGATAGATCACGGCGGTATCGACCACCTTGCCGGTCGCGTCGGTGACGGCGACCTTGACGCCGGTGCGGTAGCCGGGATCGAGCCCCATGGTGACGCGGGTGCCGGCGGGTGCCGCGAGCAGCAGGTCGCGCAAATTGGAGGCGAACACGCGCACGGCCTCGGTCTCGGCGGCGTTCCACAGCCGCATGCGCAGGTCGATGTTGAGATGCACCTGGATCTTGGTGCGCCAGGCCCAGCGCACGGTGTCGATCAGCCAGCGGTCGCCGGCGCGCTTGAGGTCGGCGATGCCGAACCGCTTCATGATCTTCAATTCATAAGCGCTCGGCACGCCCGGCGGCGACGCTTCGGCTTCGGCCTGGATCTGGAGATCGAGGACCTCTTCCTTCTCGCCGCGGAACATCGCGAGGATGCGGTGCGACGGGAGCTTCGTCAGCGGCTCGGAGAACTCGAAATAATCGGCGAACTTCTCGCCCTCGGTCTTCTTGCCGTCGCGCACCTTGGAGGCCATGCGCGCGTTGGTCCACACCTCCTCGCGCAAAGCACCGATCAGGTCGGCGTCCTCGTCGAAGCGCTCGACCAGGATGGCGCGGGCGCCATCGAGCGCGGCAGCGGCATCGGCCACGCCCTTCTCGGCGTTGATGAAGGTTTCGGCCACGACCTTCGGATCGTTGCCCGGCTCCGCCATCAGCTGATTGGCGAGCGGCTCGAGCCCGGCTTCCTTGGCGATCTCGGCCTTGGTGCGGCGCTTCGGCTTGAACGGCAGGTAGATGTCTTCGAGGCGCGCCTTGCTGTCGGCGGCGAGAATGGAGGCTTCGAGCGCGGCATCGAGCTTGCCCTGCTCGCGGACCGATTCGAGGATCGCCTTGCGGCGGTCTTCGAGCTCGCGCAAATAGCCCAGGCGCTCCTCCAGGGTGCGCAATTGCGCGTCGTCGAGCGCACCGGTCGCTTCCTTGCGGTAGCGGGCGATGAAGGGAACCGTGGCGCCGCCGTCGAGCAACGTCACCGTCGCCTCGACCTGCTCCGCCCGTACCCCAAGCTCCTGCGCAATTTTCTGGTTGATATTTGCCACGCGAGAATCCCTCTATCAAGCACGCGACGCGGGGGCGAACCACCGGCAGCGGGACGCCGCTTATGGACCAACCGAGGTTGATTCATCAAGGTGCGGCGCGCAACCGTCGACAGAGGATTTTTTTGTTGAACCGGATGCGATCTCGCCACATTCGTGGGTGCCTGCGCCCTGCTTGTGCCTTGACATGCGCGTCCGTTCCACGGCTGGTTCATCCGCCGGACCACCGAACTCCACACGAGGACTGCAATGCGGACAGCATCGGTCGGCGTCTTCAGGGTCGCCACCACCGGCCCCGGCGACGTCTCCGGCCTCATGGCCATGATCGGCTCCGGCGCGATCGACCCGACAACGATTTTGGCCATCCTCGGCAAGACCGAAGGCAATGGCGGCGTCAACGATTTTACGCGGGAATATGCCGTTGCTGCGTTGTGCACCGCGCTGGCGCCAGAACTCGGCCTTTCGCCAGAGGCGGTCGAGCAGCGCATCGCCTTCGTGATGTCGGGTGGCACCGAAGGCGTCCTCAGCCCGCATATCACGGTGTTCACGCGGCGCGAGGCTGAGCGCCCGGCAGGCATGTCCGGCAAGCGCTTGAGCATCGGCATGGCGCACACGCGGGACTTCCTCCCCGAAGAGATCGGCCGCTCCGCACAGATCGTGGAAACGGCCAAGGCGGTGACTGCCGCGATGGCGGATGCCAGCATCACCGATCCCGCCGACGTCCATTTCGTGCAGATCAAATGCCCGCTGCTTACCAGCGACCGCGTCGAAGCGGCAAACGCGCGCGGCAACACGACGGCCACGACCAGCGCCTACAGCTCGATGGCCTATTCGCGCGGCGCCTCCGCGCTTGGGGTCGCGGTCGCGCTCGGCGAGATCGCTTCCGATATCAGCGACGACGACGTGCTGCGGCGCTACGATCTGTTCTCGTCGGTTGCGTCCACCTCGTCAGGGATCGAGCTGATGCACAACGTCATCATCGTGCTCGGCAACTCGGCGTCTTCAGCGAGCGAGTTCGAGATCGGCCACGCCGTGATGAACGATGCGATCGATGTCCCGGCGGTGGTTTCGGCGCTGAAAAGCGTTGGCCTTGGCGTCGCGCCGCTAGCCACCGAGGGCCGCGAGCTCGTCAATATCTTCGCCAAGGCCGAGGCCTCGCCTGATGGCAGAGTGCGCGGCTTCCGCCACACCATGCTGGAGGATACCGACATCAGCTCGACGCGCCATGCCCGCGCAGCCGTCGGCGGCCTGATCGCCGGCCTCGCCGGCACCGGCGCGGTCTATGTCTCCGGCGGTGCCGAGCATCAGGGGCCGGCGGGCGGCGGCCCGGTTGCGGTGATCGCACGGCTGTCTTAATGACGCTGCGACCTCTCCGCCCGGCGCAACCCTGCCCTTCGCGCCGGCTCAGTTGATTCACGCGGGCCCTTGCGAAAAAGGTGACGCCGCTACCCACGGGGATTTGGACTTCATGACTTTGCCGATGAGCTGGAACGAATGGGCGCAGCACGATGGCGTCGGACTGGCGGCGCGCGTCCGCAAGGGCGAGCTGACGGCGAAGGAGCTGGCGCGCCAGGCGGCTGCGGGCGTCGCCAAGGTCAATCCGGCACTGTCGGGCGTGGTCGAGCTGTTCGAGGACGTGATCGCCGATCCGGCCAAGGACGGCGCCAATCTTGCCGGCCCGTTCGCCGGCCTGCCCTTCCTGATGAAGGACCTCGGACCGACCATGAAGGGCCGGCTGCAGGAGATGGGCTCGCTGCTGATGCGCGGCAATCGCGCCGCGGCCGATACGTTTCTCACCGGTAAATTCCGTCAGGCAGGCCTCAACCTGATCGGACGCACGACGACGCCGGAATTCGGCGTGTGCAGCTCGGCCGACAATCCCGCCGTCTACGTGACGCGCAATCCCTGGAATACCGACTACACCACCTGCGGCTCGTCCGCGGGCAGCGCGGCGATGGTCGCGGCCGGCGTCGTCCCGATCGCGCATGCGACCGACGGCGGCGGCTCGATCCGCATTCCCGCCGGCGTCAACGGCAATATCGGTTTGAAAGTATCGCGCGGCGTGTTCTCGCTCGCGCCGCACATGTCCGATCTCACCGGCCTCGTCTCGATCCAGGGCTGTCAATCGCGCTCGGTGCGCGACACCGCTGCCTTCGTCGATCATGCCCGTGGACCTGCGCCCGGCGAGTTCATGCCATTCTGGACGACGGCGCAGCCCTATTCCGAGATGATCAAGCGCGACCCGTCAAAGCTTCGCATCGCGCTGTCGCACACCTGGGGCGACTACACCGCAACGCCGGAGATCGCCGCCGAGCTGGAGAAAACCGGCCGCTTCCTCGAAGGCCTCGGCCATCACGTCGAATACGCGCTGCCCGAACTCGACTTCCGCGCCGCGTTCGCGGCGCAGACCACCTGCTACATCAGCAATTTTGCCGTGGTGATCTCCAACATGCTCGCCGCACGCGGGCTGGAAAAGCCGCCGGAAGATCTGATCGAGCCCATGAACATCAGGATCTGGGAAGCCGGTCGGCACACGAGCTTCGCCGAGCGGGCGAAGATGCAAGGCGTGTTCAACACCACGTCACGTGGCTTCGGCGCGTTCTTCGAGCAGTGGGACGTGATCCTGACGCCGATCACCGCGTTGCCGACGCCGAAGGTCGGCACCAGGGAATATCTCACCATCTCCGACAACCCTGACGTCCTCGACTGGTTCGGCAATCTCTGGCGCTTCTTCGCCTTTACGCCGCTGGCCAATCTCTGCGGCATGCCGGCGATCTCGATGCCGATGGCAGAGCAAGACCACGGCCTGCCGCTCGGCATCCAGGCCATCGCCAAGCAGGCCAATGACGGCCTGCTCCTGCAACTCGCCGCCCAGATCGAGCGCGCTCTCGACGGCAAGTGGAACGGCGGCAAGAAGCCGAAGGTGCATGTGGGCTGAGAGATTGCGATCGCATTCACAAGCGATCGCCCGCGATCTCAATTCTTCACCGTCGGGATCACCTCCGCCGGCTGTTGCTGCCCCTGCCTGTACATTGCCAGCGCCTTGTCGAGCGCCTCGCGCAGCGCCAGCGCTGCGGCCACGCTGCAACGCAAGTGCGCGGTCTGGACCACGTCGACCCTGACGGCGGCCCCGACCGGCATCAGCAGGTTCGCGGCGAGCTCGATCTGGATCGCGCCGTTGTGGTGTCCGAAGCAGGATGCGCCGTCGAAATAGATGATCGGTGCCCGTTCCGAGCTGGAGCTCGAAATGGTCACGGGCCCCTGATTGGTGGCGGGTGTTTCGGGGTCGGCCATGGGCACTCCTTGGGGCTAGTCGACGGACGAAGCGCCCACCATCGTTGCTTCGGCACACCATGTCGAGGCCAAACCGGCCCAGACAGACCTGCCTGCGGACCTGCCTGATGAGCCCCTTTCGGGGTTTTGCGCGGCGAGCGACACTGGTCTAGAACGTCGTCATGTCCACTTCACCCACCACGCTGCCGTTCGAAGAACTCGCCGAGGCGATCAAGGGCCGCCGCTCCGACTACGGCCATATCAGCGGGCTCCAGCTCGACCGCTTCGCCCCCGCCGAGGCCTGGTCCAGCCTGCCCTATCGTCCGGTCTTCGTCGGCGACACCGAGACCGGCGTGCTGCATGGCGGCGTCGTCACCGCGATGCTGGACGAGAGCTGCGGCATGGCGGTGCAACTTGCGCTCGACGGCACGCGCGCGATCGCAACCCTGGATCTGCGCATCGATTATCAGAAGCCGGCAACGCCGGGCCTCGACATCAAGGCGCATTCGGTCTGCTACCGCACCACGCGCTCGATCGCCTTCGTGCGCTCCACCGCCTATCAGGACTCCGAGGACGATCCGGTCGCAACCGCGACCGCCTGCTTCATGATCGGCGCCAACCGCACCAACATGCTCGCGGACCGCAGGATGGATTCGCGCAGCATCCCGACGCTGGAGGCGCCCGACGATCCGGACGGCCCGTTCGCCAACAGCCCGTTCGCGCGCTGCCTCGGCATTCGCGTCAATGACGACGGCACGCTGACGATGCCGTTCTCGCCGCAGATCATCGGCAATCCGATCCTGCCCGCGATCCATGGCGGCATGACCGGTGCCTTCCTCGAGACCTCCGCGATCCTCGGCGTGAGGCGCGAGCTCGGCATCGCGGCGCTGCCCAAGCCGATCGGACTCACCGTCAACTATCTGCGTTCCGGACGTGCCCTCGATACCGTCGCCAATGTCTCGATCGTGAAACAGGGCCGGCGTATCGTCGCCTTCGAGGCGCGGGCCTGGCAGGACGATGCGAACAAGCCGATCGCTACCGCTTTCGGCCATTTCATGCTGCGGCCAACGCCCGGAAGTGACGAGGAATAGGCGTATTTTCCCTTGACGACCGGAGTTCCGGCCACAACGATAGCGCGGTTCCTGCGAGAGGTATTGGATTGCGGCATCCGCTCGACATCATCGCCATGTTCGCCGCGCTCTGGCTGCTGGCGTCGATGGTGCTCGACGCGCTGACGCCGAAGGAGCTGACCGCGGTGATGATCGGCATCGCGATCGGGCCCGCCATCGTCATCACCGCCGTGTTCTACTATTTGCGCTGCCCGCGCACCGATTTCGCGGTGATGTTCGCAGCGCTCTGGCTGATCTCCGATATCGCCATTGCATTCATCTCGCCGACGCAGCTGCCGTATTTCCTGATCGCACTCGGCTTCGTGCCGGCCCTGCTGATCGGCATCGTGCTGCACTGGCAGCGCTTCCAGCACCGCCACGAGCGGCTGCCCGCGCCTTCGGTGAAGCGCGGCTAGCGCGGCAACAGGTTGGTCTTCGCGAGATCGAGCACCTCATCGCCACGCCCGTTCATCACCGCGCGCAGCACCCAGAGGCTGAAACCCTTGATCTGCTCGGGCGTGATGGTCGGCGGCATCGACAGCTCCTGCTTCGCCGTGACGACGTCGAGCAGCGCGGGTCCGTCATGGGCGAGCATCTCCTTCACGGCGCCCGGAAGCTCACCGGGGTCCTCGACGCGTTTGGCGAAAATGCCCATCGCGCGCGCCATCGCCGCGAAATCGGGATTCTCAAGATCGACATTGGTGTCGACGAACCCGGCCGCCTTCATCTCCAGCGCAACGAAGCCGAGCACGCCGTTGTTGAAGACGACGATTTTCACCGGCAGCTTCATCTGGGTCAGCGTGATCAGGTCACCCATCAGCATGGTGAAGCCGCCGTCGCCGGAGAGCGAGATGATCTGGCGGCCGGGCTGCGAGGCCTGCGCGCCGATCGCCTGCGGCATCGCGTTGGCCATCGAGCCATGCACGAACGAGCCGATCAGCCGGCGGCGGCCGTTCATGTCGAGATAGCGCGCGGCCCACACCGTGGGCGTACCGACATCGGCGGTGAAGACGGCGTCATCAGAGGCATGGTCGCTGATGACTTTTGCCAGATATTGCGGATGGATCGGCTTGCTGCCCGGTGTCCCCTTCGCAAGCGAGTCGAGCCCTTCGCGCGCTTTCTTGTAATGCGCGATGGCGTCGTCGAGATGCCTCCGCTGCGTCTTGGTCTTGAGCAGCGGCAGCAACGCCTCGATGGTCAGCTTGACGTCGCCGACGAGGCCGAGATCGATCTTGCAGCGCCGTCCCAGATTTTCCGGGCGGATGTCGATCTGCGCGACCTGCGCATCGGTGGGGAAGAACTGCTTGTAAGGGAAATCGGTGCCGAGCATCACCAGCGCGTCGCAGGCGTGCATGGCGGCATAGCCTGAGGAGAAACCGATGAAGCCGGTCATGCCGACGTCGTAGGGGTTATCGTACTCGACATGCTCCTTGCCGCCGAGCGCATGCACGATCGGGCTCTTCAGCGCTTCTGCCAGCTGCATCAGCGGCGCGTGCGCACCCGCACAGCCGCGGCCGCAGAACAGGGTGATGCGCTCGGCGCTGTTCAGGAGGTCCGCGAGCGCCTTCAGCTCGTCGGCCTGCGGCACGACCTTCGGCGCCGACAGCGCGAGCCCGCGCGTCATCGATAGCGCGCGCTTGGGCGGGCTGCGGAACGCGACATCGCCGGGCATGGCGATCACGGCAACGCCGCGCAGGCCCACGGCCGCGCGGATCGCGTTCTCCAGCACGAAAGGAAGCTGGCTCGGGTCCGAGACCAGCTCGCAATAATGGCTGCATTCCCGAAACAGGTTTTGCGGATGGGTTTCCTGGAAATAGCCGCCGCCGATCTCCGCCGAGGGGATCTGCGCGGCGATCGCGAGCACGGGAACACGGCTGCGATGCGCGTCGAACAGCCCGTTGATCAGATGCAGATTGCCCGGGCCGCAGGAGCCTGCGCACACCGCAAGGCTTCCGGTCATCTCGGCTTCGCCGGCAGCCGCGAAGGCCGCCACCTCCTCGTGGCGGACATGAATCCATTCGATGGTGCCGCGGCGGCGCAGCGCCTCGGTGAGACCGTTCAGACTGTCGCCGACGATGCCGTAGATGCGCTTGACGCCGGCCTGCTCGAGCGTTGCCACGAACAGATCGGCTACGTTGTTGATCGCCATGTCGGTCTCCTGATCTCGCTGGTGCAGCAAGATAGGATAAAGCGCGGCTATGACGGGATCACGGCTTGTTTATTTCTGGGTCAGTCTTTCACAATCGCCCGATCATAGGCCGCGATTGTCACCTTTGCGCGAGCGGCGACATCGGCGGCCGTCATGCCGGGCTTGTAGAGGCTGGAGCCGAGCCCGAACGCGGTCACGCCGCCCTTCATGTACTCGGCAAAATTCTGGTCGGAGACGCCGCCGACGGCGGCGATCATCACGCCCGCCGGCAGCACGGCGCGGATCGCGGCAATACCGGACGCACCGAGCACGCTGGCCGGAAAGAATTTCAGGCCCGATGCTCCGGAGCGCGCCGCGAGCAGCGCCTCGGTCGGCGAGAACACGCCCGGCAACGTCACCATGGCGTACTGGTGTGCACGCGTGAGCACCTGCGTATCCACATTCGGCGAAACCATCAACTTGCCGCCGACGTCATTGAGACGATCGACATCTGCGGCGGTCAGCACCGTGCCGGCGCCGATCAGGACGCTGGCCGGCGCGAGCTTCGCGGCAGTCGCGATCGAGCGGAACGGCTCCGGCGAATTCAGGGGAATCTCGATCGCGGTCATGCCGGCCTCGATCAGCACGCCGACGATCGCCTCGGTCTCCTCGGGCTTCACGCCACGCAGGATCGCGACCAGCGGCCGCTTCATCGGCGGAAAGGGAACGCTCATCTCAAGATTCCTCTCATTTCGTCCAGATCGCGGCAGCAGCCATCGACAGGCCGCGGCGAACGGCTTCATCGGCATCGATCGGCTGCACGGTGACCGACAGCGCATCGAAGGCGAGCCGGTACAGCATCGCGAGCCGCCCGGAGGCAATCAGCGTGATGCCCGCTTTCGGCACCGTGCCGGAGAGCCCTGCCGCCAGCTCGACGCCGATCAACGTGCCCGACAGCGTCTCGCGCGCGGCGGCCGGCGTGCCGCCGAACAGGAGCTGCCGCGACCGCGCAGTGAACAGAAGGTTGGCCGCAAAGGCCGGCGCTTCATACGCGGCTTTCACGGCCGCCTTGAAGCTCGCAACATCCTCGGCATCATCGGCACCGGCGACCGCGAGCGACAAGATCGTCTCGCGCGAGACCACGCTGAAGAGCTCGCCGGTCATGAAGGTGGAGAAATGCGCGACCGTGCCGTCCTTCACGCGCACCCATTTCGAATGCGTGCCGGGCATGCAGACCAGCGCTTCGCCTGCGGCCTCGAGGCCGAGTGCGCCGAGCAGCTGCGTCTCCTCGCCGCGCATCACGTCCGGCGCCCTGGTATCGCGCTGCGCGATCCCGGGCAGGATGCGAATATCGCGCGTCTCGCCGGGCACAAGCGCGGCCTGCTTCAGCACGGCAGAGAGCGGCGCAGGCGTGTCAACATAGCCGGCCTCGACCCAGCCGGTCTTGGCGCCGGCCATACCGCAGACAAGCACCGGCAGCTGGGCCGGGGCCTCGACAGCCTTGAGATGCGACTGCAGCACACCGGCAAAGCCGGCCTTGGCCGCGGCCAGCATGCCCTCATCGCTGCGACGTTCAGCCAGCAGCTGGCCGGCACGGTCGATCAGCCAGAGGCGGAAGCTACTGGTGCCCCAGTCCACCGCGACATAGGCGGGTTCGGTCATCTCAACGGGTATCCTTGGTCTCACCGGCAAGACGCCGTCTCGCGACAATGAGACGGACGCCCGCAAATCCGCCCCGGGATATCGGCTATTGCCGCCTCAAACCAGCGATTTTTCGCGGATCTGAGGCGCTCGCCGCGCTGGCACACGGCTTGCGATGCGGTGGCACACCGCTTGCTAAAGCTGTCCTGTTCAAGTCCGGGAACGCGCAACAAGACGCGTCAACATCAGATGAGGAAACCCATGGAGATCGGCTATTTCACGATGCCTTCGCATCCGCCGGAGTGCGGCCTGAAGGAAGGAAACGACTGGGACCTGCAAGTCATGCGCTGGCTCGACGAGCTCGGCTATCAGGAGGCCTGGGTCGGCGAGCACCACACCGCACCCTGGGAACCCAATCCCACGCCGGACCTCCTGATCGCGCAGGCGCTGATGCAGACCAAGAATATTCGCATCGGGCCGGGCGGCTTCCTGCTGCCCTATCACCACCCGGCGGAGCTCGCCAACCGCGTCGCGATGCTCGATCATCTCTCCGAGGGCCGGCTCAATTTCGGTGTCGCCGCTAGCGGCCTGCCGAGCGACTGGGCGATGTTCAACGTCGACGGCATGAGCGGGCAGAACCGCGACATGACCCGCGAGGCGCTGGAGATCATCCTGAAGCTTTGGTCCGATCCCGCGCCCTTCACCTACAAGGGCAAGTTCTGGACGGTGACCAAGCCGGACACGATGTTCGACTTCCTCAAGCCCCACATCAAGCCGCTCCAGGCCCCGCATCCGCCGATCGGCGTTGCCGGGCTCTCGAAGAACTCGGACACGCTGAAGCTCGCCGGCGAGCGCGGCTTCATCCCGATGAGCCTCAACCTCAATCCGGCCTATGTCGGCAGCCATTGGGATTCGGTCGAGATCGGCGCCGCCAAGACCGGCCGCAAGCCGAACCGCGCGGATTGGCGCCTCGTACGTGAGGTGTTCGTCGCCGACACCGACGAGGAGGCCTGGAAGCTCTCGACCGGCGACATGATGGGCCGGATGATGGGAGAGTACTTCCTGCCCCTGCTCGGCCATTTCGGCTTCAAGGACTATTTGAAGCACGCGCCCGACGTGCCCGATAGCGACGTCACCGTCGAATATTGCGCCAAGCGGAACTGGATCGTCGGCTCGCCCGCAACCGTCGCCGAAAAGATCGAGAAGATCTACGACGAGGTCGGCGGCTTCGGCGTGCTGCTGGTGTTCGGCTTCGACTACAAGCACAAGCCGGAGGCCTGGCGCCATTCGCTCTCGCTGCTCAGCAAAGAGGTGATGCCGCGCCTGAAGCATCTCGGCTCCGCGAAGAAGGCCGCTTGACGCGCGGCGGGTGCGGCGCAATCGTGTCGCACCCGCCCCCGTTTCGGAGATTTCGGCGTGAGCGTCGACGCAAAGGATTTCAAACTTGCAATGCGCCAATGCGCCGGCGCGGTTGCGCTGGTCACGGTTGGCGCCGAGCACGGCAAGCGCACCGGGCTGACGGTGACATCAGCCTGCTCGCTATCGGACAATCCGCCGTCCCTGATCGTCTGCGTCAACCGCAACGCCAGCGCACATGCGCGAATCCGCGAGGAAGGCGCCTTCGCGATCAACTTCTTGCACGAGGACCATGCCCTGCTCGCGCTCACCTTCAGCGGCCAGAAGGGCGTCAACGGCGACGACCGATTTGCCTTCGGGCAGTGGACGCGCGGCACAACCGGCGCGCCGGTGCTGACGGATGCGGTCGCCGCATTCGACTGCGTGCTGGCGCAGGAGTTCGAGACCAAGACGCATTCGATCTTCGTCGGCGAGGTGCGCGGCGTCTCGCATTCCGACGAGGCCGCGCCGCTGGTGTATCTGCGTAGCAGCTTCCACGTTCCTCACGAGATCCGCGGCACCGTTTCAGTCGGCGACCTCGATTCCCGGCATCTGAGCTGGAGCGATTTTTCGTAAGAGCGCGCCCTAGTCTCGGTGCCCCTTCCTTCTCCCCTTGCGGGAGAAGGTGGCGCGACGCGCCGGATGAGGGGTATCTTTCCGCGCACGCAAATGGCGAGGTGAATCCGCGGAGGCAGACCCCTCACCCGTCTCGCCGCTACGCGGCGATCCACCCTCTCCCACAAGGGGAGGGGGGAAGAAAGAACGCCGCATGCGACTGAACGCTACTGCGCCGTCTCGATCTTCAGCTGCTTGATCTTGCGATACAGCGTGGCACGACTGAGCTTCAGCGCCCGCGCCGCCTCTGTGACGCGGCCACCATGCTTGCGTAGCGCCTCGACAATCGTCGCCCGTTCTGCCGCCACCAGATCCGGCTCCGTCCTCCCACCGAACGGAGGCAGATCGAGATCGGCGTCCATGATGACGCCGTCCTCGGCCGTGCAGCCGGCAAGCCGCAGCACGTGGCGGAGCTGGCGCATGTTGCCGGGATAGGGATAGGCCGAGAGCAACGCCCAGGCCTCCTCCGACAGGCGGCAATCCGGCGCCTCCTCGCGCGCGATCTGGCGGATGATATCGTCTCTGTCGGCGCGCTCGCGCAACGCCGGCAGTCGCACCTCCATGCCGCGCAGGCGGAAGTAGAGATCGGCGCGGAAGGCGCCCTCCTCCGCCATGCGGCTGAGATCGCGATGGGTCGCGCTGATCAGGCGGATGTCGACCGGCACCGGCTTGAGCGCGCCGAGCGGCCAGACCTCGCGGTTTTCGAGCACGCGCAACAGGCGCGTCTGCAGCGCGATCGGCATGTCGCCGATCTCGTCGAGGAACAGCGTGCCGCCGTCGGCCTGCACGATCAGACCCTTAGAGCCGTCGCGGCGCGCGCCGGTGAAGGCGCCGGCCTCATAGCCGAACAGCTCGGCGTCGATCAGGCTCTCCGGCATCGCCGCACAGTTCAGCGCGACATAACGGTTGCGGGCGCGGTTGCTCGCCGCATGAATCGCGCGCGCGAACACGTCCTTGCCGACGCCGGTCTCGCCATGCAGCAGCACCGGCAGATTGTGGTCGCCGATGCTCCGCAGCCGTTTGACGCTCTTGATCAGGCCAGGATCGCGACCTGCGAGCCGATGCAGCGAATCGAAACGATCGACCGGAACGTCACGACGCAGAGTGGACGGCCTCGCCCGCAGCGGCGGCGCGACATGTCCCTGCCCGAGCGCGCTGCCGTCGGCGCGGCGCAGCTCGACGACCTCGTCCGCACCACGCGCAGCATGATGATCGAACTTGATATAGCGCGACAGATCGATGCCCGATGCGATCAAGCCGTCTGTGAGGCCCAGCAGCGCGCGCGCCGAACGGCAGGCGCCGACGATGCGGCGATCGTCGTCATAGGCGAGCAGGCCGCTGCCGCCGTCGCCCGGCACGGTGGCGATCCAGGCGTTGCGGAAATAGCCGCGGAAGATCGCGCCCTCCATCCGCCGCGTCGCCTCCATCGTCACCGCGAGCGCGAGCTGATGCGCGGCGCGTTCGAGATCCTCGCGGCACGAGGTGATGTTCACGGCACCGGCGAGCCGGCCGGCCTGATCGAACAACGGCGCCACGGCGCAGGAGAACATGTGCCACTGCGCGCGGAAATGCTCGTCGCGATGCACCAGGATGGGCTTCTCTTCGGCAAGCGCGGTGCCGAGCCCGTTGGTGCCCTCGAAGGTCTCGGCGAAATTCGAGCCGGTGTAGATCTTCCAGTCCAAGAACATCTTTGCGTCGGCTTCCCCCGGCAGGCGGCTGAACAGCATGGTCGCGTTCGTATCAGCCAGATTGACGCAGTAGCCGGCCTCGCGCAGCACCCGGGCGAGATCGTCGAGCTCGGGCATCGCGAGCCGGATCGTCTCCTCCATCGGTTCGGCGACGTGCCGGATCTCGGCCTCGGTCAGCGTCTGCGGCGGGCCCTGGCGCGCGGGATCGAGCTTGTGGCTGATTACGCAGCGCCGCCAGGAATTGGCGATCCGCGACGAGGCATCGACGTCGGCCACGTGGTTGGCGACGGACAAGACACGGGCGACATGGTTCGAGGCCGAAAGGCTGGCCATCGCGGACGTCTCCACCCTGCATTATTGTGCAAAGTCTGGCAGCACAGGCGGGGATGTCAATCGGGAACCGGGACGCAGCTATTGCTGCACTGCGCTCACCACGTATCGATGCAGGGTCGCTTCTTCTTCGTCCTCGCGGGCGGCCTCGGCACCGAGCGCACGCCCGCCATGATCCAGCGCCGCGTCTCGGCGGGGTCGATGACGTTGTCGATCTCGAACACCGAGGCGATCGAGACCGCCTTGCCGTTGGCATAGAGCTCGGCGACCTTGTTCCGATAATAGGTCTCGCGCTCCTCGGGGTCGGCGATCGCCTCCATCTCCTTGCGGAAGCCGAGGCGGACATACCCCTCCAGGCCCATGCCGCCGAATTCGCCGGTCGGCCAGGCCGCGGTGAAGAAGGAGGCGTGGAAGCCGCCGCCGATCATCGACTGCGCGCCGAGACCATAGCCCTTGCGCAGCACGATGCCGAACAGCGGTACGGTAAGGCTCGCACCTGTCACGAACATGCGCGAGACGTGGCGCACGATCGCGGTCTTCTCGGCCTCCGGGCCGACCATGAAGCCGGGCGTATCGCAGAGCGAGACGATCGGCAGATCGAAGGCATCGCAGAGCTGGAGGAAGCGCGCGGCCTTGTCGCCGGCGTCGGCATCGATCGCGCCGCCGAGATGGCGTGGATTGTTGGCGATCAGACCGAACGGCTTGCCCTCGATGCGGATCAGCGCGGTGATCATGCCGACGCCGTAGTCGCGGCGCAGCTCCAACACGGAATCCTTGTCGGCGACGAGATCGATCACGCTGCGGATGTCATAGACGCGCAGGCGGTTCTCCGGGATCGCACGACGAAGCAGGCGCTGGTCGGCCGCTTGCCACTCCGTCACCGCGCCCTGGAAATAGGACAGGTATTTTTGCGCCACCCGCGTCGCCTCCTCCTCGTCCTCGACGAGGATGTCGATCACGCCGTTCGGTGACTGGAAGGAGACCGGGCCGACCTCGGCCGGGTGATAGACGCCGAGACCGCCGCCTTCGATCATCGCCGGACCGCCCATGCCGATCGAGGCGTTCCTGGTGGCAATGATGACGTCGCAGCAGCCGAGCATCGCGGCGTTGCCGGCGAAGCAATAGCCGGAGACCACGCCGATAACCGGCACGAGGCCGGAGAGCCTTGCGAACTGGACGAAGGACGGGCCGTCGAGGCCGGTCATACCGAGCCGGTCGGTGTCGCCGGGCCGGCCGCCGCCGCCTTCGGCATAGAACACCAGCGGCACGCGCCAGTCTTCCGCAAGCGTCAGCATGCGGTCGATCTTCTTGTGGTTCATGTGGCCCTGTGTGCCCGCGAGCACGGTGTAGTCATAGGCCACGACGATGCAGCGGCCGCCCTCGGCGCCGAACTTGTCGGCATTCACCGTCGCAACACCCATCACGAGGCCGTCGGCCGGTGTGCTCTTGATGAGATCGTCGAGCTTACGGCGGCGCCGCTGCGCTGCAATCGCAAGGCTGCCATATTCCATGAACGAGCCGTCGTCGACGAGCTGCGCGACGTTCTCGCGCGCGGTGCGCTGGTTGGTGTTGCGGCGGCGCTCGACCGAGGCCGGTCGGTTGGCATCGAGCGTATTGGCCTGGCGCGCGATCATCTCGGCAAGATCAGGGCGGATGTGGTCGAGATCGACATCGGCTTCCGCTGCCGACGCATCGGCCGCGACGTCGAGCGGCTCCAGATACATGATCGGTTCGCCATGCATCAGGGTAACGCCATCGGCGGCCACGAGCTTCATGACGCGGCCGCCCTGCTCGGCCATGACCAGATGCTCCATCTTCATGGATTCGATCACGGCGAGCTGCTGGCCCGGGCGCACGATCTCGCCTTCCTTCACCTGGATGGTGACGATGGTTCCCTGCAAGGGCGCTGCGACCATCACCGCGCCTTCGGGCACGATCTGCACGACGTGCGTCTCGGCGCCATGGCCGCTTCGCTCGGTCGCGGCAAAATAGAGCGGCTTTGCCGCGCCATCGGCCGCCTCGACCAGCTTTGCGATGTTGCGATCGATGAAATCGGTCGCAATGCGGTTGGTCCTGAAATCGGGATGTGCGAGCACGGCCTGGAGGAAGGCGATGTTAGTGACGACACCGTCGATCCTGAACTCGCGCAAGGCGCGCGAGGCTTTTGCCACGACGTCGTGCCAGGCTTCGCCCGGCGTGTGCACGATGACCTTGGCCAGCAGGGAGTCGAACGCCGCGCTGGTTTTATAGCTGGCATAACCAAAACTATCGACGCGGACGCCGGGCCCCGACGGCGGCTCGAACACGGCGAGCACGCCGCCGGTCGGATGCGTCGCCCCCAGCTCGTCCAGCGTCTCCATGTTGACGCGGAGCTGCATGGCGTAGCCGCGCGGCTTTGGGATGGAGCCCTGTGCCAAACCAAGGGAGGCCAATGTTGCGCCGGCGGCGACCGCAAGCTGGGCCCGGACGAGGTCGAGACCGAGCACTTCCTCCGTCACGGTGTGCTCGACCTGAAGCCGCGGATTGGCCTCGATGAACGCAAAGCTGTCCTCGGCCGTGCCGTCGACCAGGAACTCGAAGGTGCCGAGATTGTCGTAAGCCGCCGCGGTCGCGAGCTGCCTCGCAGCCTCGATGATGCGGCCGCGCAAGGCGTCGCTGAGCGACGGGCTCGGCGCCACCTCGATCAGCTTCTGGTGCCTGCGCTGGATGGTGCATTCGCGCTCCCAGAGATGGGAGATCGCGCCATGGCGATCGCCGATGATCTGCACCTCGATGTGGCGGGCCTGGCGGATCAGGCGCTCGGCATAGACGCCGTCGAAGCCGAACGCCGCCTTGGCCTCGGATTGGCAGCGCGCATAAGCTGCCGCGAGATCGGCGGCATTCTCCACGACACGCATGCCGCGGCCGCCGCCACCGGCCATCGCCTTGATCACGATCGCCGCGCCCTTGCCGAGGGATTCGAAGAATGCCGTGATCTCCTCCAGCGACGAAGGCCCGCTGGTGCCGGCGATGATCGGCACGCCGCAACGCTTCGCCAGTTGCCGCGCCGCGACCTTGTCGCCGAACAGTTCAAGCGCGGCCGGCTTCGGCCCGACGAAGGCGATGCCCGCATCCGCGCAAGCCTTGGCGAACGCGGCGTTCTCGCTGAGGAAGCCATAACCGGGATGCACCGCGTCGCAGCCGGCGCTCTTCGCCGCCTTCACCACCGCTTCGATATCGAGATAGGCCCGTGCGCCGCGGCCGGGGATTTCGACCGCCTCGTCGGCAACACGCGCGTGCAGCGACAGCGCGTCATCGGCCGGATGGATCGCGACCGTCGCGATGCCGGCATCGGCCGCCGCGCGCGCGATGCGGATGGCGATCTCGCCACGGTTGGCGATCAGGAGTTTCTTGAACGACATGCGGCGTCTCCATGCCCGCGGGCCGAGGCGCGGGTCGGCAGGTTCGATGATCCTGCTTCTTCACTTTAACCGCAGCCGTCAAGGGCGGGAAAGCCGGTCGCGGTGACCGGTCCCGCGGGCCGGAATATCAATTGCCCGCGCGCGCCGTGACGAGGCGGATAGTCCGCGTCACGGCAGATAGTATGAACGCGATGTCAGGCCGCCCGCACGCCCGCAACGAAGGTGCTGACCTCGTTCTCCAGTGATTGCAGCTTCTGCGACAGCCGGCCGCTCGATTGCAGCACGAGGCCCGCGGCCTGGCCCGTTTCCGCCGTGGCGTCGGTGACACCGGAGATGTTCTGCGAGACCTGGTCGGTGCCGGACGCCGCCTCCTGCACGCTGTGGGCGATCGCCTGCGTCGCGGCGCCCTGCTCCTCGACAGCGGCGGCGATCGACGAGGAGATCTCGTTGACCTCCATGATGGTCTTGCGGATGCTCTCGATGTTGCCGACAACCTGGTTGGTCTCGGCCTGGATCGCGGTGATCTGCGCGCCGATCTCGTCGGTCGCCTTCGCGGTCTGGCTCGCCAGCGATTTCACCTCGCTCGCGACCACGGCAAATCCCCTGCCGGCCTCGCCGGCGCGCGCCGCTTCGATGGTGGCGTTGAGCGCGAGCAGGTTGGTCTGCGAGGCGATCTGGTTGATGAGGTCGATGACCTCGCCGATCTTGTGCGCGGCGACGGCCAGCCCCTGCACGGTGTCGTTGGTGCGCTGACCGTCCGCGGCCGCCTTGTCGGCCACGTTTGCAGCCTGCGCGACACGCTGGCTGATCTCGGTGATCGAGGACGACAGCTGGCCGGCGGCGGACGCCACTGTCTGCACATTGCTCGACGCCTGCTGGCAGGCGGTCGCGACGAAGCTTGCGCGGTCTGTCGCCTTGTTCGCGGTCTCCGACATGCCTTGCGCGGCCTGCTGCATCGCGCGCGCCTCGGTGAAGACGTCGCGGACGACGGCCTGAACGCTCGCCTCGAACTTGCCGGCGAGATCGGCCATCGTCTTGCGTTTCTCGTCGTCGGCCCTCTGCTTGGTCTCCTGCTGCTCGGCATGCATGCGGCTCACCGCCGACGCATTGTCCTTGAACACGGCAAGCGCCTTGGCGAGCCCGCCGACCTCGTCGCTGCGGCCGGTGTAGGGCACCTCGAACGCGCTGTCGCCGGCGGCGAGCCGCTCGGTCAGCGCGGTGATGTTCGCGAGCGGCCGGGTCACGCTGCGGCCGATCACGAAGGAGCAGGCCAGCACCAGGACCAGGACGGCCAGACAAATGTAGGCGAATGTCGTCGCATTCTGGCGAAAAACGGCATCGACGTCGTCGAGATAAATGCCGGTACCGATGATCCATCCCCAGGGCGCAAAGCCCTTCACATAGGAGATTTTTCCGACCGGCTGCTCGAAGCCCGGCTTCGGCCAGAGATAGCTGTAGAAGCCGGCGCCCTGCTTGTTGACGACGTCAACGAAACCCATGAACAGCGCGTTGCCGGCAGGGTCCTTCATGCCAGAGAGATCCTTGCCGTCGAGCTCGGGCTTGATCGGGTGCATGACCATCTTGGGGGCCATGTCGTTGATCCAGAAATACTCGACCTTGTCATAACGCAGGCTCTTGATCGTTGCGATCGCGGCGGCCTGCGCCTGCTCGCGCGGCAGCTTCCCCTCGCTCTCGAGCGTCTGATAGTGCGCCAGGATGCCGTAGCCGACATCGACCATGTGCTGCGTCTTGGCCTGGCGGTCGGCGATCATCTGCGCGCGCAGGGTCGAGAGCGCGATCGGCGCAAGAGCGATCATGCCGAGGAGGCTGATGCCGACAATCAGGACCAGCTTGAAACTGATGCGGGAGAAAAACATCGGTGCTCGCAAGAATTGGAAGGTCTGATATGCCAGTTTATCCCGCACCCCTTAGCGAAGCTTTAAGCATTCGGGTTCCCCAAATCGCCGCAAAATTGCGTCGGTGGCCGCCGGCGTACTGCGTGCGGCTTGGCAGGCCGGCGAGGCTTGGCTGCATCCGGGATCCCGGCTCTTTAGATCTAGAAGACCTCGATATCGCCGCTCCAAGCGTTGACTTGCGGTCGGCTCTGGCGGAACGATCGGCGCAGATCATCAGCGCCAGCTGTGGCGTGAGCTGCAAAGGCCAGAGGCTCAATGCATCAATCGACATATGGCAAGTCCCTCGACCTTCCCGCGCTGTGCGCGGCGGAGCGGCTCTTCATCTGGGGATTTCGGGCCAAGGCACGCAGCGGAAGCGCCGTTCCGACCGCGGCCGATATCCAGCAAGTGTACGACCACTTTCGCGTCGGCGACGCCGTGCCGTCGCTGGAATCCATCATCGAGATCTTCGCTTGCACGGCGCATACGGCCATCGAAGTTCATTGCCCGACCTGTCCGAAGATGTCCGACAGCGAGCATGGAATCTTGCGGGCGATCGCCGCGGCACAGCAGGAACGCATCGACGTCGCGCGCGAGCAGTTCGAGAGCTGGCTGCCGCCGGTCGGTGCCGATTGGGCTCTCGCGCCCGTGCAGGGGCTTGCAACGATCTTCCGCATGGCCGGCCTCATTCTGCCCGACCGACACGTTCAGTCTTTCGACCATGACCGGACGATGGCGATGAAGAGCTGGCTGGTCGGAAGTCCCACGCTGCACTGACGGGATCGTTCATGCTCCACGATACGTGTGGTTCTGCGCCAGTCGAAACAGCCGGCCAGCCGCGGCTCTGTCCGCTCCAGGCCGCGCTTGCGGCGCGTCCCTGCGTCGAGAGCTACGATGAATTTTCCCGCGTTGCGCTGTCGCTGTTCCGATTCATCGGAGCGGCCTATACGACCGGCGCCTCCGATTGCTGGGAAGCGGCCTATCGCTTCGCCGACGAGGCGTCGGGCATCGCCGACAGTCCGCTGCTGGTGGCGCGTGCTGCTGCGCTCGTCAGGATCCTGCGCAGCGGCCGGCCGTGCGAACTGTGCTTCATGCCGCCCTCGTGCCGGCGCCTCTCGCAGGACGAGGCGGAATTGATGCGACTGCTGGCGGTCGCGCGCCGCAACCAGCCGGGCGAACTCGAATCCATCGTTTGCCAGTTCGTCGGGAACGAGAACGAGATCGCGACAACGCGGGCCGTCAACGCGCTTGCCTTGTGCTGACGCTTTGATGGGTTCTAGTCGCATCTCAAGCGACCTTGCGCTATCAACGTCCTCATGGAGACGCAGTGCTCGATGCCCTCCATAAAACCTCCAGACGGCCCCAGGGATCACCACCGCTGGGGTCGTCGTTTTGCGGCCTGACCTAACCGCCCTTCTTGCCGAGCACGAGATCGATGGTGTGAGCCGCGATCTTGCGCAGCTGCGGCTCGTCGCCGAAGGCACGTTCGAGCACGCCAAGGCCGCGCGTCACCGTGATGATGTGCAGCGCTGCGGCCGCGGGATTGCCATTGAACTCGCCGCGCTCTGCGCCTGCCGCCAACGTCTCTTGAACCAGCATGGTGATGCGCGAGATGAGGCCCGCAAAGGCCTGACGCGCGTCTTCATCCAAGCCCTCCCCTTCGGCCGCGCCGAGCTCCATCAATCCGCGCGTGGTCGGACATCCCCGCGGTGGCGAGCCCGAGCGGAAGTTGGTGATGGTCAGGTCGAAAAACGCGGTGAGGCGTTTTCGCAATGAGCCCGCGCCGAGCGCCTTTTGCAGGGCGAGGAGATAATCGCCCGCATAACGCTCATAGGCCTGGAGGAACAGCGCCTCCTTGCTGCCGAAGGCATTGTAGAGGCTGCCGCGCTGAACACCGGCATCGCGCGCGATGTCCGACAGCGACGTGCCGCGCACGCCCTTGCGCCAGAACTGGTCGAACGCGATACGCAGGACGTCGTCGTGGTCGAACTCGCGCGGCCTCAAATCCTGCTCCTCTGCCCGGCAAAAGTATTTGACACGACGTCAATAACGTGTTTTCTCGACATCGTGTCAAAAACTAATTGGGATTGATAGCCCGTTCCGTCAATGGGCCCAACGGCCGGCGCTTGCGTGCGCCCTGGCCGATCGGGCCCGCATGCCAAAAGGGACCCGCCCATGCCTCTCCTTCACATCTCGATGCGCGCCGGCAAACCGGAAGCCTATCGGCAGGCGATCCTCGATGGTTTGTACCTCGCCATGCGCGAGGCGCTGAACGTGCCCGAGGGCGACGAGTTCATGACCATCAGCGAGCATGACGCCTCGAACTTCCGCTGCGGCAATGCCTATGGCGTCAAACGCAGCGACGACGCCGTGCTGATCCAGATCACTGTGTTCGCATCGCGCACGGCGGAGCAGAAGAAGGCGCTGTACCGGCGGATCGCGGAGCTTCTCGGCGAAAACCCGGGCATCCGCTCCGAGGACGTGTTCGTCAACGTGCTCGACGCCCCCGCGGAGAACTGGTCCGTCGGAAACGGCATCGCGCAATTTGCGTGAAGTGAGGGGCGTGCTTCTGGCGTGATCGCTTGCTTCACCCACCCGCAATACACGCCTCCATGATCCCGTCGAGCTCGGCCTTCGAGAGCACGCCGAGTTCGGCGATGAATACGATCCGCGCGCGCGGCACGCCCGGTGCCGGCGCATCGCCGGGCGCGAGCGTCGCGCGGCCGGCGGCGAACTGAAACACCATCTGGCGCCCGGGTTGCTCGACGGTCTCGAACAGGCCTTTTGCGCGCGCAAGCTTTGGCGCCAGGCGGCCGATCGCCTGCTGCAGGCGCGGCAGCGACAGCGGCTGGTCCGAGGTCCAGCTCAGCGTCTCGAAGCGCTCCTCGGACGGCCGTCGTGGTCCAGGGTCGCGCGGCGCGGGCGCACGATTGACAGCCGCGGGAAACAGCAGCACGGACGGAATCTCGCCGTGCCTGGCATCGACCACCACGGCGGGGACGCGTTGCGCGCGGATGGCTTCGCGCATGCGGGCGCCTGCGCCCTCGTCCGCCAGGTCGAGCTTGCTCAGCGCCACGATATCGGCGACGCGCAGCTGCGACCGCATCAGCGCATCATCCAGAGCCGCCGGCAGCGTCGCCGCATCCATCACGCAGAGCACGGTTTCCAGCGGCGCCTCGCGCAGGATCACGGGGTCCATCAGGTTGCGGACGATGTCGGCGGGATCGGCGACGCCGCTGGTCTCGATGACGATATATTCGGGCTTCGGATCGCGCCGAAGCAGCGTCGAGAGCGTGCGCAGGAGATCGCCTTCGAGCGAGCAGCAGATGCAGCCATTGGCGAGGCTGACCACGCCGTCGCTCGCACCCGCGATCAACTCCGCGTCAATGTTGATCGCGCCGAAATCGTTGACGATTGCCGCGATACGCCGTCCCTCCGCGTTCGCCAGCAGATGGTTGACGACCGTGGTCTTGCCCGCCCCCAGAAAACCCGTCACCAGGAGAATGGGGACCGGCATGGGATCAGCCCTCGACGACGGGACGGCGCACGGGGCGGCCGGGCCGCGCTGCCACGTCCAGCACACCATCGCTGATCAGCGGCTGGCCGCTGACGATCAGATGCCGCACGCCTTCCGACGGACGGTTCATCGCCGTGAAGGTCGCGCGGTCCGAGAGCTTCTCGTAGTCGAACACGACGATATCGGCATCGGCGTCCATCGCGAGCCGGCCCTTGGCGCGCATCGCCGGCGTGCTCTGCGACAGGATCTCTGCGGGGATCAGCGCGCATTTGCGCACGCCTTCCAGCAGCGACACGGTCTTGCGCTCGCGCACCCATTCGCGGATGAATTTCGTGAAGCAGCCGGCCGAGCGCGGATGCGAGGTGGCATCATCCGGCAACGGCCAGGCATCGCCGGTGTAGGTCTTGCCGTCCGACGTCGTCCACGGCATCGCATCGGACGCGATCGCGCCGCCGGGATACAGCACCGACATATCGAGCAGATCGCGATGATGCGCATTATTGTCGGTATCGAGGATGTGCCAGAGCACCAGCGAGGACGGCTCTTCGGCCTGCGCCTTCAGCAGCTCCTCGCGATCGCGGAAGCGGTGACCGTCGGTCACGCGCTGCACTGAGTCATAACCGGTGCCGTTGCGCTCGACGAACTGGGGATCACTGAAGAAGGCCGCTGCCAGCACGGTCGAGCCGGTGCCGTAGGGATAGGCCTCGACCGTGATGGGCAAGCCCTGCGCCTGCGCCTTCTCGACCAGCACGCGGCAGCGCTCGATGTCGGTCTTGCTCGACGAGTTGAAATGGCAGATGTGCATGTGCGCGCCGGTGGCGCCGGCATAGCCGATCAGGCGGATATAGGCTTCCGCCGCACTTTCGGGGTCGACGCGCGACATGTAGGCGACGTGGGTGAAGGTCGGCACGTCCTGCCTCGCCGCGAGCTGGCAGACCGCGGTCAGCTCCTGCACGCCGGCACCCGGCGCATAGGCGTTCAGGATGCCGATGCCGATGCCGCCTTCGTTGAGGCCGCGCGAAAGACGCTCGAGGATGCCGGCGACCTCCGCATCGCTCGCCACGTTGTCCATCCAGCGGCGATCGCGCATGGCGTTGCCGAACGCCTCCAGCGAGCTCTCCGCATTCGAGCCGGTCATCGCACCGATGCGCGCAAAGGCCCAGTTGGTGGCGGCGCCGTAGTTCAGCACGCGTCCCTTACGCGCCTGGCGCTCATACCAGGAGGCGACCGGCAGCACGCCGGCCTCGAGATCGAGCGTCGTCGTCACGCCGTCGAACGCCTGCATGCGGTCGGCCGGGATCGACTGGCCATGCGCGTGGAGGTCGATGAAGCCCGGCGCGACCACGAGCCCTGTCGCGTCGATCACCTGCTCGGCGCCGCCGAGGCCCGTGCCGACCGCGGCGATCTTGCCGTCCATCACCGCCACATCGCCAATGGCATCCATCCCGCTCGCGGGATCCACCACCCGGCCGCCAGAGATCACCAAGCCGCTCATGTCAAAACTCCGCATGCTATTGCCAGAACCTCCGAAGGCCCGGCAGCAGCTCCGGAGGCGCGGAGCGCATAGTGCAGATTTTGGGGAGAACGACTACCGCCACTGATGCCGATGCTGCATGCGCTCGCGACCTCGCGGCATGTCTTGCCCGAAGGGCAACGGACCAACAAGCCTCCGGTAGAACGATGGAAAAGATCGCTATAAGGTTGCCGTCGCGGCAGGTCGCGTTGCCTGCGTCGGGATCATCGGCCAAGTGTGTCGTGCAAGGGGGCGAAATGTCTGCAATGTCAAATCAGGGCCTGCGCATCGGCTGCAGGGCAGCTTTGATCATCTTCATCGTCGTCTCGGCGGCAAGCGCGTTTGCGGCCACCCCACAAGACCTGAACGATTGTCAGGACAGCACCGATGTCCCGCGCATGATGGCAGCGTGCAGCAGCCTCTCCCAGGACGCCAGACTACCTCCCGGTGCAAGATCCATGGCATTGCTCAAGCATGGCTTCGGAAATTTTGCACTCGGCAACATGGATGCGGCTCAAGCCGACTTCACCGAGGCGGTCAGGCTCAACCCGAAGAACAACTACGCTCATCACGAGCTGGGACTGACCTTGGCCAAAAAGGGCGACACCACACGCGCAATCGCTTCTCTCACCGAGGCCATCAATCTTGATCCCTCAGGTGCCGCAAGCCGGTTCATTCGCGGGCAGATTTATATGTCCGAGGACAGGCTGGACGAGGCGATCCGGGATTTCACCGATGCCATCAGGCTTGGACCCGACAAGAACACCACCTTTGCCAAAGACCAGGAGGTGAGTCGTCCGGAGGCCGATCGCGTCGCGACTGACTACTACGCGGCCCGGGGAGATGCGTACTATCGGAGAGGCGATTTCAGGGATGCCGCTTCGGACTATGACCGGGAGGCGCGGTTTTCCGATCCCGATGGCTACGGCGTGATTTGGGGATCGGTGGCGCGGATGCAGGGACGATCTGCCGATGCGGGCATCGCGCTGTCTGCTGCACTCGACAAGGGCCAGCTCAGGGATTGGCCGAGAACCGTTGGCGAATTGCTCGTCGGCCGGATCACTCCCGCCGCAGCCCTGGCTTCGGCCAGGAATTCAGATCAAACCTGCGAGGCGCACTATTACGGTGGGATTGTTCAGCTCAAGGCCAACGACACAGTCGCGGCCCGGAACGAGTTTGCGGCCGCGCGAGACGGATGCCCGACCTCGTTTCGAGAGTATCGTGCCGCCATTGCCGACCTGAAGCGATTGCAGGCGCAGTGATCGCAGAGGCGGAGAAAGCGACCGGCAAAATCCTGCGCGAGGAATTTCTCGTTCCGCTCAAACTGACACCCTACGCGATCGCGGCCGCCCTGAACGTGCCGCGCACCCGGATCGGGCACATTGCGCGCGAGGAAAAGCCCGTCACGGCCGATACTGCGCTGCAGCTCGGAAAATTCTTCAAGACTGGCGCTGCGTTCTGGATGAACATTCAGACGCGCTTCGATCTGGAAACGGCCGTCGGCGTGATTATCGACACCCACGAGCACACCGGCATGGCCGAGATCCTTATGAAGAGAGAACACCGAGTTCGATGGTATGCCCTGGGCGAGAAGATCACCTTTAACTCCGCCGAGATCGCCTTCGCCTGCAACATGTTTGCTAGCGACTTGGCGTCGAAGCTACCGACCTTGCCCACCGTGGCCGTGCCATCGACTACGGGGGCAATCGCTGCTCAGCGATTACCTGAACCGGCGGAAAGGCAACGCAATCTGCCACGTCGAACAGCACTTCCATGCTTCGATCAAACGATCGCGCAAAAGCAATCGCGTCATCACGCCGCTCATCGGCGATGCGCAAGCCGAGCGTACAATGCGGCGTCCATGCCCCGGGCCGGTAATGAGGGCGGCAATGCGCCGGGTCGATTGCGGCGCTGACGGAGCTGTGGATGCGGGTTAGCGCCTCATTGGAGTTCGGCTCCGCCCAGAGAACGAGAGGCGAGCCTGCGAACCAACGAATCCGTTTGAACTCGATGCGAAATTGCGCTTCGCCAGCGACGGCCGCCAGCATGGCCGCCCATGCTATCTTTTCGTCGATCGCAGGCGAGTCGTAGATCGCAAATGTAAAATGTGGCCGGTAGCCAAGGGTGCGCATCGAAGGCTCGACTTCGAACGCTACGACCTGATCCCACAGCCGCTCGATCTCACTTGCTGAATTGTTATCGGCTCGAACGTTGATCGCCAATGCCACAAGCGCTCACCCAGCGGGGGGAACAATCAAATCGAGATCAAGGGAAGGTAGCTTCAAGGCAATGGCGCTCCCTAGGGGAGACGACGCTCAACCTTAGAAGCGACTATAAACACCGCGAAAATCAGGCTTGCTGTATTCGCATTGCTACCACTTGTTGCTACCATGGACAAGAGAGTTGGACCGAGCGCGGTTCGGTCGAATAGTCCGCGTCATAGCAGCCTTTAGCTGGCGTTGTGGTCAGTGAGTCGACTAACGTCTCTTAGGGGGGCGAGGATTCTCCGTATCGGCCTTCAGGCCACTTAATAGATCTTGCTGAGAACTCTCTGCAGCAACCTTTCGTTTCATCTCTAGATCACTTGAAATATACTTTTCCATAAGATCAACCCGTTTCGTCAATGCGTCCAGCGACCTTGATAAGAATGCAACTTGGTTTAGCGGCGCTCTAGTTCTTTGATTTTCGGAAATGATATGCGCTTGTTCATCTCGCCGCTGCACCGGGGGTGTCCCTTCGATCCGCGCGGGCTCGGCACGCCCTGTTGAAAACGGACAAGTTACTCCAAGGTAAATTTCGACGCTCAAGGAACGTGCAGCCATTCCTCGTAAAGGCAATTTGGACGCTGTCACACCGGCTAACCACCGAGAGATTTCATCATAGGAAATGTCACAATGAGGCTTTTCCTCCAAATCGCTTTCAGAAAGGAGGGCTTTGGTGACGAGGCGGCCCAAGCCTGCAAAATCACTTAAGACTCGGCTGGGAGTCCTGCTTCTCGCAGAGGCGCTCTGCAATCTGTTGAGTAAGTACTAAATCCATAAGCGGACTCGCGTGCAACCGGGAGTAGACGAATAGCAAACGCAACGTCTTTGACAAGCAGGATAAATGCTTTTGCTGCGCGCCTTCTCATAAAGTAGAAGGCAACGAGAGCCTTGTATAAAATCTAAATGACCGTATAGTTCTTATACAGCATCAGTTTGAGAGCACGGACATGTCCGACATAGCCCCGATGATCACTTACATTCGAGTTTCGACCTCGGGCCAAGGACGCTCGGGGCTGGGCATTGAGGCACAACGACAAGCGCTCGCCCATTTCGCGACCGCTGAGGGCTTTCAGGTCGCGCGAGAGTTCGTAGAGGTGGAGACAGGCAAGGGTGCAGACGCCTTGGACCGCCGCCCACAGCTCAAGGCCGCGCTAGCAGCCGCACGGAAGCTCAGGTGTCACGTTGGTGTAGCCAAGCTGGATCGCCTCAGCCGTGACGTCCATTTCATATCCGGCCTGATGGCTCACAAGGTGCCGTTCCTGGTCGCGGAGCTAGGGCCCGACGTTGACCCCTTCGTGCTTCACCTGTTCGCCGCGCTTGCCGAGAAGGAACGCGCGCTCATCTCGACACGCACCCGTCAAGCCCTTACGGCCGCTAAGGCTCGCGGGGTCACCTTGGGCAACCCTAAGCTCCATGCGGCACGTAGGAGCGCTGTGGAAGCGGTGAAGGCAGAGGCAAACAAGTACGCGGCGAATGTGCTGCCTATCATCCGCGAGGCTCAGAAGGCCGGCGCGACCTCTCTCCGAGCAATCGCTGACGCACTCAATGCGCGTGGGATAGCAACGCCGCGTGGTGGCCAATGGCACGCGACGAGCGTCAAGAACCTACTGGAACGCGCTTGAGCCCACACTGAGAGCTTGGGGGATAGAGCTGATGGCAACGGTCGAGACGGGCTTGTGCGGCCTCGCGGCCTTCGCGGTACATTGGAGAGCCATGGGCCGCGTTTGGGAAAACGAATGGGGCCCCGGAATTCCACCGGGCCCCTTTCTTGGCCGACCCAGCCACCCCGGCTTCAAAAACTCGGGGCTAAAGGCTGCCGCCGCCGCCGAGGTTACTGCAGCAGTGGCCCCCTCGCGAGGTCAGCGACAGCTATCTGAGGCCAGAGGAAACAGCACGATAGCTGGTACCCCGAACTTCTCGGGACATTTCCCATCCTGGATGGAAATGTACGGGTTGCGTCCCTTGAGCAGCCTCTCGACCTCAACCTCACCGTAATTCAATCGAGCCATGTATGTATTGAGGCTCTTCCCAGAGGCGTCAGCACGGGCCAACAATTGTTCGATGATGTCCCTATCGGGATGGCGTTGCTCCCAATCAACCGCCAAGTCGATGTCGCCCACTTCCGGGGCGTCACTAGCATACGAACCGAACGTCCGCACCCGTTTGACCCGGAAGACAAGCTCATCCCGCTCGTTGATTTCGGCGACACGCTCAAGCATCTGCTTGACCAGAGTGTCTCCCTTCGCCCGCGTAATCCGCTTGACGAAGCGGGCCACACATAGGCGCGAGCCGAGTTTAGTAATCGAGTAGTCTGATTTCGATATAGGCCTATCTTTTTCTGCCCTTGGCTCGGCAAATCCCGCGACGATCATGGCTTGTGTGACCAGCTCGGCCTGAGTTCTAGGGACACCAAGCTCAGCTTCCACCTCAGCGACAGTGAAGCTCGTGCCGTCCCGATAGTGGCGAAGGAAATTGCGGATTTCGATCAGCGGAATTCCCGCGACCGTATCGTGTTTGTTGACTTCCACGGCTACTTCCTTCCGGTGTCGTGCAGCAGGTCTCCCCGGGCCTTTAGCAAACCGGCTAGACATACGGAAGCATTGCAAGCCGCTCAACGTTGCCCTCTGCGCCTCGTCTCATAGCGTGATTGGCACCGTCTTTGCTGAATGCCGAAATGCGCGGCGAGCACGTCCCAAAACAGACCAGCGCACGGGCTACTTATGGCAAACTCGTATCTACTTGAGACGCTCCGGGCAACCGCAGCGGCGAACAGACTTCAAATCGCGACACTGATCGAGAGCCTATTGCGCTCGGTCGAGCTGCTCACCGTCGACATCGAGCACGAGGAGACCCGGGTGGGTGTTCGTGACTTGTCGGATCCAACCTACCCGGTGTTGGCGCGGAGCCTGAGGGCACGCAAGGACAACATTCGCGCTACCATGGCTTCGTTGAAAACGCTGGTTCAGTCACCGGAGGCGGCTTAGCTAGCCTAACGGCGACGGAGCACTGTCAAAACAACCACCACCGTCCCCGCCGCGGCCACAGTAGCCGCACGCGGGGCGAACGATAGATAGATAGATCGATCCGATTGGCCTCAAGCAGATAAGATTATATATTGAAAAAGCTCGCAGAACAACCTAAGGTGACGTCTTTCATGCGTTGATGGTGGGCACCACCATGACGGAATTTTTCCAAGCCGTCGCTCAAGTCCTACAGTTCGTAATTGGCTCGTCCACGGCTGCTGCTTTGACGGCGGTGGGCCTCTTACTTTTGCTTCTTACGGCGGCCATGATTTACATTGGACTGGGTAGGAAGCCAGATGAAACGCCTAATTCATTGAGAGCCGCTCTGTACCTCTGTCTGGTCGGCGGTATAATTTTCTCGGCGGCGGGTCCAAGTTTGGCCCTCTACAACGAGGTTTCCCAAGCCGCGCGATATCCGATCCGGATGATGAGTACGGATGAAATGCGCAATCGGCTCGCCGACAATACTCGTGTCCGATACGTCGTACGTTTGATCGCGTACAACAACAGCGACGAGAAGGAAAAAGGACAACTGAGCATCGACGCAATTTCGAAACTGGGATCGAAATTAGGGCCTCCAAAGCAACTTTATTCGTTCGTCGGCGACTATGAGGAGCTGAAAGGTCGCACCGTAGCAGAGGCGATCGATATGGTCGGGATTGAAAGAGGTTACGACCGCGTGACAGCAATCATCTTCCCGCTGCCTAGAAAGAAGGGTGATACGTCGAATTTCTACCCGGCGAATGCTCGTGGTCTCCTCCAAGTAATAAAAATCGCGGAAAAGGACGTGGAAGCAAAAGACCGATTTATCAAGCCCGATACATTCAACGCCGTGGAACTGACAGACCTAGGTCACGCTGATATAAACACTTACCCGATTAAGGCCCATGAAAAGCTCTATCCGGCTTATTGCCGGTCAGCGAGGTCGTATTTTTGCTCTTCTACTCATCCGTCGCGTGAACTTATCGGTGGGCTTTTCCGCGACTGGCATCCCTTGGGGTTTTCGCAAAGTGATCCTCCGGATGCGCCTTGCTCAATTCCTGAAGAGAAATTTTGCGCTTTCACTGGCTGGGACAAAGTCCGAACAGACTTCAAAAATCACTTTGGTGGCCGAGCTTTCCTTATCGAAAATCTCGACGTCAACAATATAACCGGCCGGATCATGATCGACTTCACTGATCCGAAAAATCAAAAGATCCCCGAGATTGCGTTGCCGCCGCAGTAGGAGACCAAAGACACCTCTTGGCCGGAGCTGCTGCCCAATTCGACTATGGCTCAAGGCGACATACGGGGAACTAGTCTTTACCGTGAAACCGCTCACCTTTCCCCCGGCCACCACGTAGACGGCGGGTCACTCGGCTGAAATCTTCCGGTGCCGCAGGTCGACCAAGTGGCTCCCAAGCGCTCAGTTGCGCCAGACCTTGCTGAAGGGTATCGCGTGCCCGATCATGTTATACCAGTTCGGTACGATATTCACCGACCCCGCCGCTCCGCACTCCGTACAGACCAGACACCAACCCACACGCGACCAAGGGCGATCCGCAGGAATGTCGAGCCTAAAGTCCAGGGCGCGTTTGCAGTCCCCATTGAGGCACTGAATGTTGCAGGTGACGTGACCGCCTGCGATCCACTCGGCGGGGCTCCTCGGTGGAAAACTACCGGCCCATTTTGGTGTCGGGCGTCGGGACATCCTGCGATGAAAGCACCGCCAGACACGAGCGGCAAATGATCAATCTCTTGGGGTCGTTGGGCCTACTTGAATAAGGCCCGTCGGGGGTGTGGATAGGATTTCATCGCGAGCCCTCCCCACGACCAGGAAAATTGGTCGCTAAGGGGCCGAAACGGTATGACACCAGCGATCCCTCAGGTGCCCTTTGGAGTCATTAGGAGAGTCACTGGCGCGATTTGCGCTCGGCGGGGCCCTCCGGCATCTCCGTCCGCGTTAGGAGTCCCTGAGGCTTCTGTGAGCCTCGCAAGCGGCTGGAGTTCCCACTTGGATCGCAGAAGCAACAACTGAGACGCTGATTTACACAAAGTGGTCCCAGTGTACCTATGTCTTCTCTGCTTCGTTCCTATGTCTTCTCTGCTTCGTTCCCCGCCTGCCTGTCCCCTCCTTCCCTCTCTCTGTTGTTCTCTAATTATGGTTATCCATCCTATCCTTCTCCTTGGTTCCCCTTTGGGTCTGCCTTTGCCCCTCCAGTATCCGCTTTGTGACGGCTCCTGTTGGTCTCACTTTGGCCTCAACCTGCGATGGACGGCACAGGTGCGGGCTGATTGATCTTCAATCTTGGGACCACCTTCTGCTGTGCCTGAAACCTGCTCCTCAACGTCTCGCTGGCCAGCTCCGCTTTGGAGACTGGAACGATCAGGCTGTCGTGGACGACAAGACTTGGGACTTGGTGTTCTTGCATCAATTCCCGCATGGTCGAGAACATCACCTCGCTCTCAAGCCACATCAGGTCGGCCCAGCTGTAGTTGCGACCATTGAGCGGCTCGCCCCAGCTCTTCAGCACAGGATACTTGGTGAATACGGCCTTGGAGATGCCGGCGACCCGGTGTTCCCGCAGAGCGGGGTCATCTGCGAGCATGTCCTCTGGCCATCTCTTGATTGGCTTTGCGCTGCCGAATGTCCCGACGAACCACTGCTTCACCGCTCCTCGGTGCTCCACCCCAAGCCCCGGAAGTAGGTAGGGGTCCTCTGAAAGGTCCAGTTGGAGCCCATGGAGCGACAGGAAAATGGTGAGATAGCTTCCGCTGATGTCGATTTCGGCCACCCGCTCGCCATTGATCGTCATCTTCTGCCGACTTGTTGCGGACTGCGTTTGGTAGTTTCCGGCGTGCTGGCTGTAGAGCCTGCCTCCCTTATTCCACTCGAAGTCTGAATCATCACCGTTCTGGAAGATGCGGACGTAGCCTTGATGCACTCCGCCGCGCAGCGTGTACTTGGCGAAGAACTCATTCAGCTCGGAAATGGCGTGCTCCATCCCCTTTAAAACTGGTGTACTTTCGAACTCCATCGGCTTCCCGACAAGCTCAGTCGTGCGGTAGGACGTCTTGAGCTTACGTTTCCGCAGCTGAACAGGGTGCTTGGGAAGTTCGTACTCAAATTCAAAGTGATCGAGTACAGCGGCGGGTGGCACACCATGCTCAGTGCAGAACCCGAGCAATTCCGGTGTTGCGCGGAAACGTGCAGCGTACTTCCCGGTGTCTTCGCGCTCGTCCGAGACCATGTGTCCGGGTACGTGCTGCAAGAAGCCCAATCCCTCAAGCCCGTTGTACAACTGATTGAAGGCGTGCCGCCCGACGGGAGCGCCAGTGAAGGATGCTTTGTTCAAAGACTTGTAAACCCAGCAGCCCTCGTGCTCCTCTGCCTCGAACGGACGCAAGAGGTCAGCCAGGAATGCTCCGGTGGCGTATTGGAGCTTGCCTGCGGTGTCCCTGCGTTTCCTTTCCCGCAATCCGGCGTGGATCGTGTACTCCTCCACCATCGACGCGAGCTTTGCGACAAGGGCTTGGGCTTGCTCGGATGTTGGGTGTGCTCTTAGGGTGGCGTAGGTGGCTGCTTGTAGTTCTTCTCGATGGATCATCATCTGCCCGATAGACCCGAGGCGGGTGTCACGCCTTTCCCCTGATACGATTGAATTCATCGATTTGGCGGACCAGCTCGTTCGTGCGCCTCGTCAACAGGCTTCCTTGAGTGTAACCGGACGCCTCAATCATGCACGTGATGGCCGCCCGGCAAATCCGATCAAGCGCCTTCTCGTATTCACTGCTGGGCTCTTCCTGCCAGCCGACACGTTGTGACGCTCTATCCACCAACTCCATGGCGGGCATCTTCGGTTTGAGTGCCAAGGTTTCGAGGAAAGCGCGCAGGCTCTCCACTGCTTGACCCCGGTAATGTCGATCAGCACTTCGCGAGCAACGCAGGAGATTTACATATAGATCACCGAGGTCTCTAACGACAGAGTACTCCTTGTTGGCCTCCGCTGTCAGCGCAGCGATCCTCTTGTATTCTTCTTCGTTCATAACGGTTGGCTCCAGCTCAAATAGAATGATCGACCATGCGCTCTGGAACAGCGCGTTGGGGTTGGTCAGAACTCGAATTCAGGACGTCCTCTTCTTCGAGGTCCGACTAGCTATGGGCCGAACACGCGACAGATCCAAACCGGGATAACTAATTTCATCGACTGCTCGCTTTAGGGCCGTCACGCCCCAACGCTGCAGCATGGCCTTGGCTCCATAGGTACGACTGACGGATTTGCCGCTACTGCGTCCAGTCAGAGCGTCACGCAACTCTTCATCAGGTGTCGTGCGCCGGAGAGCGTCCTGAAATCCGTGGCGAAAGCTGTGGTAAACCTTGTTGCTGTCGTTGATGCCAACATGATTTCGTAGGTAACGGCCCCACCATTTCGACCAAGCGCTCAATGCGCCCTTCTGATCAGGGGCGACCATAGGGAACAACCATGCCCGCTCGCCTTCCCTGCGCCGTGCAGCCACGTACTCAAGAAAACCGAGCGCTGTGAGCTGGGGATGTACGGGAACGACGCGCTCAGATGTCTTCGTCTTGAGCCGTCGTCCTGCCTTGGTATCCCTCGTGAACCACATGAGCAAAACTCCGGTCTCCTCAGCCTCACGAACGTCAGACACACGAAGCCCCGCGTACTCCGCTTGGCGTGCACCCGCGAACAGCGCGAGCAGAGGTAACCAAATCCCAGCGTCACCTTTCGCCCCTACGGGGAGCTTGTGCTCGGTGAACAGCGGCGTGTTGAAAATGGTTTGGCCGCCACGTTGGCCGCCTTTAGGTGCTTGGTGCCGAGTGACTTCTTGAGGAACACCTGTCGGTCCCGGCCGGTGTTGAGCACACGCGCAACAGCCTCTTGGAGGCGCTCAGGCACCTTCCGCTGGGCGTAGTACGTCCCGTTTCTGTCCTTGATCAGTCCCATCAACGCGCGCATCAAAGCTACGACCGAGTGCTACCACCTGAGCGCAGTCAAAGCCATGATTTGCGTGATGTTTTTGAAATCTCAGCGCTTCTAGAGTCGCTGGCGCTCCCTAGGGGAATCGAACCCCTGTTTCAGCCTTGAGAGGGCCGCGTCCTAACCGCTAGACGAAGGGAGCGTGAGGGACAGGACATAGCCGCGAAATTTGCCGACGGCAAGCCTCGATGGGGTACGAAAATCCCGGATATGCACGGTCAATGCGGCTCAAGCTTAATTGCGGGGCAGGCCGCCGCGCCCCGCGAAACTGCCGGGAACACTCACGGCTGCTTCAGTTTCTCGATCGCCGCAGCGCCGGCGGCCGGCTCCAGGCGGAACAGGCCCGCGCCCGCAAAGGCTGATTTGAACGGCGAAGAGGACCGGATCTGCTGGCCGCTGCTGCCGGCGAAGGCCTGGTTGAGGAGGTCCTGGCCGATGGCGCCCGTCCGCTGCACCCCGACGCCGAAATAGTAGGTCTTGCCGGCCTCGACGGGGACCTCGACCTCATAGTCCGTCATCGACATCTTCATGTGGGAGGCGATCTTGTGGACGCCCGGCGGCCGGTCGACGAAGAAGAACGTCCCCATGTCGACCTTTCCGACGGACTTGCCGTCGATCAGGATTTCCGACGAGGCTGCCATTCCGCCCATCGCGCCGAAAATGCCCTTCTCGCGCAGGAAATAGAGCCTTGCGTTCCGCGAGCCCGTTGGCTTGGCCTGCGCCGCGGGTTGTTTGGCCGGTGCGGCAAGTCCAGCCTGCCTGGCTGGCGCTGTGGGCTGCCTGGCCGGCTCTGCGAGCGCCGCAAATCCAGCGCATCCGTACGTTCCGACAACGAGTGCAATTGCGACGACGCGCGACTTGATACGTCCCATTCCCAGTCCCAGCCCAACTTCCCAAGCCCAAGAGCTAAATCAGAAGTTGCGCGGCAAGACAAACTGGACCGGAGAACGATCAACAGCCGCGGCCGGCCCTACGGCTCATTGGCAAATTTCAGCTTTCCGGCCGGCTTCAGGGTGTGGGCGTCGAAGGTGCGGATCTCGATGACGCCGCCCACGTCCAGCATGACCACGAGGCGGTCGCCGGCGACCCCGGTCGAGACGATCCTGGCGCCCTTGGGCAGGGCGGCGGTGACGTCACCGGCCATTTCGGACGCCCTTCCCTCCGACTTGAAAAGGCGGTAGCCCACCGCAATCAGGACGGCGCAGATTGCCAGCGCCGTGGTCAACCCCGCGATCAGCATCATCCGCCGCACCCGCGCGAACAGCGCGGCCTGCTCGGGGCTCGGTTCGGGAACAGCGGTATCAGACGTCGTCATGGATAGCTCAGGCTCTGCGCAAAGGTTGGAAGTTGTCGTCGCCGGCGACGAGGGCTCGGCTCGGCTTGACCGCGTGCTGGCGGCGCACCTCACCGACCTGTCGCGATCGAGGCTGAAAGCCCTGATTTTGGCGGGCGCGGTGAGCCTCAAGGACGCCGCGATCCGCGACCCCGCTTATCACGTCACATCCGGCGATACGATCACAATCGACGTGCCGGAGGCGGCCCCGCCCGAGCCCAAGGGCGAGGATATCGCCCTCGACATCGTGTTCGAGGACGACGACATCGTCGTCCTCAACAAGCCGAAGGGCCTCGTCGTGCACCCCGCGGCCGGCCACGAGACCGGCACGCTGGTCAACGCGCTGATCGCCCATTGCGGCGGCTCGCTCTCCGGCATCGGCGGGGTACGCCGGCCCGGCATCGTGCACCGGCTCGACAAGGACACGACCGGGCTGATGGTGGTCGCCAAGAACGACCTCGCCCATGCCTCGCTCACCGCGCAATTCGCCGACCACGGCCGGACGGGCGCGATGCGCCGCGGCTACATGGCCTTCGCCTGGGGGCTGCCAGGACGCCACCGCGGCACCGTCGATGCGCCGATCGACCGCCACCCGTATGCGCGCGAGAAGATGGCGGTGCGCCAGGGCGGCCGCGAGGCGGTGACGCATTGGGAGCTTCTGGAGAGTTTTGCGGGGCGTGACGGCAAGCCGATCGCCTCCCTGCTCGCCTGCGAACTCGAGACCGGACGCACCCACCAGATCCGCGTCCACCTCGCCCATATCGGCCATCCCCTGATGGGCGACGCCGTCTATGGCCCGCACTTCAAGACCAAGGCGAACCACCTCGGCCCGGAGTCGCAGGCGACTCTGGCCACGCTTGGACGGCAGGCCCTGCATGCCTATTTGCTGGTATTGGAGCACCCGAGAACCGGAGAATTACTCCACTGGGAAGCGCCTCTGCCGAAGGATTTGCTTCTCCTTCAGGACGCTCTGAAAGCGGCGCTATGACGCAGGCCGCCTTGGAAAAGCGTTACATTACAAAAAGTTATAGCTGCCACACGGGGACGTGACGTCAGCAATCCTTCCCTTTTTGACCCCCCTTGGGGTATATTGCGCTTGCGTTGGAAATGACCAACGGAACATCGCAGCTACGGCCGGCTTTAACACAGCGGTCGTCTGCCTGGCCCGCCGCTATCGGGGGCCTGAACCTTGGAGGGCTTCATCATGGCCCGTACCGCTGCTTTGCCGGTCCTCAATGGAGAATCCGGCCTTTCTCGCTACCTCGCCGAGATCCGCAAGTTCCCGATGCTGGAACCCCAGCAGGAATACATGCTCGCCAAGCGTTGGCGTGAGCATGATGATCGCGACGCGGCGCACCAACTCGTCACCAGCCATCTCCGCCTCGTGGCCAAGATCGCCATGGGCTATCGCGGCTACGGCCTGCCGATCTCCGAGGTCGTCTCGGAAGGCAATGTCGGCCTCATGCAGGCGGTGAAGCGTTTCGAACCCGAAAAGGGGTTCCGTCTCGCCACCTACGCGATGTGGTGGATCAAGGCGTCGATTCAAGAGTACATCCTGCGTTCCTGGTCGCTCGTGAAGATGGGCACCACCGCGAACCAGAAGAAGCTGTTCTTCAACCTGCGCAAGGCGAAGAGCAAGATCAACGCGCTGGACGAGGGCGATCTCCGCCCCGACCAGGTGAAGATCATTGCCAAGCGCCTCGGCGTCACCGACCAGGACGTGATCGACATGAACCGCCGCCTCGGTGGCGACGCGTCGCTCAACGCTCCGATCCGCGATGACGGCGAAGCCGGCGAATGGCAGGACTGGCTGGTCGACAACACGCCCAACCAGGAAGCCATGCTGGCGGAGCACGAGGAGTATGACGAACGCCGTGACGCGCTGAACGGCGCCATGGGCGTGCTCAACCCGCGCGAACGCCGCATTTTCGAGGCTCGCCGCCTCGCCGATGAGCCGATGACGCTGGAAGACCTTGCCGCCGAGTTCGGCGTGTCGCGCGAGCGCGTCCGCCAGATCGAAGTCCGCGCCTTTGAAAAGGTGCAGGCCGCGGTCAAGGGCACGATCGCACGGGCGGAACAGGCCGCACTGGAAGCCGCGCACTAAGCGGGCTTTCGCGGTAGATATTGGCGGATCGACAAGAGGCAGAAAGCCGGCGGCAACGCCGGCTTTTTTGTTTGTGGCGATGCTCTGTTTGAGTGATCCGCCGTGCCTTCTCTGCGCGATGCGACGCGCGCCGTACCTCCACACTCGCTGTCGTGCCCCGGCTTGAACCGGGCGATGACAGCGGTGGTTGTGGCGGAAAGTCTTACCAAGTGAGATCGCCATCACAGTCTCCTTCCCCTGGCCGACATAGAACCGGGCTTGCCTTGAACCCGCGCGTCCGGTCAACCGACCCAGAATGATCGGGCCGGCGGCCTCAACTGAACGGACACCAACCGTGTCGATCATCCTGCAATCCACCGTCGGCGGCTTCTCCGCCCAGTTCATGCGCAAGCTGCCGCTGGTCGAGCAAGCGATGCGCGAGCACGGGCTCGATCCCGCGGAGTTCGTCATCTCCAAGGACTATGCCTCGACCGCGACGATCCCGCTCATGGGCCCGTTCTTCTATAATTACAGCGTGTTCTTCGGCGACGAACAATTCACCGTCACCGAGCCGAACGACATGGTGTTCCTGGACTACTTCTTCAAACGCGTGCTGGCGTCGGACGGCCCGCCGGAATTGCCACGGCGGCCGGGATTGATGCGGCGGCTGTTCGGATGGATGGCGCAGCCGGTTTAGCTCGTCATTCCGGAGCGCGTCATGGATGCTTCCCGCTCAATCGTCCTTGTCGATCACGCTTGCCGCAGGACGCTTGCTGATGTATGTGCTGCCGCCCGGCGCGATATCGCGCCTTTGTTGTTCAGCGCAACCAAGGGAGGCGGCATGAAAAGTAGATCGATACGTTCTGACCGCCGACCTCTTTGATCGGCAATCGGTCATAAGCTGAACGCCGCTTCGCGGCTGTTCTCCATTCATTGCATCTGGCTGCGAGGGGCGCGACGCAACAAGGCGTCGCGCCGTGTCGTCATGTATTTGCGGTTCGTTACACCGCTCATCCACCCGCACAGTCGCGTGGAGAGCGGCTTCTTTCGTGCGTCCTGGTATGTCCAGCGAAACAACTGTCCGGACTGGATCCGGCATGAGCTCTCGGACCAGTTCAATTGGTTCGCGCAGCATCTGCCGCTTCCTGGACGCATCGCGCGTCACTTCAAGCGGCGCGATTCGATCTGGGGCATTTGCTGGTTCGATCCTCAAGCCCGCGAGGCTGTCAGCCGCGCGCGCTACTGCGCTTGGCTGCTCGAGGAGGGTGGCCTGCCGGTGCGCACGATTACAACCTCGCGCCAGCGCGAAGTGATCTGGCGCGACGCGCACCAGATCGTCACGAAGCCTTCCGCCGATCTTCCCAAGGCATTCCCCTGAGCCTGGGAAGACCGGTGGACTTGGGATGGCGATGAGAGCCGATAGCGATCGCTCTCGATGGCCGTCCGGCACCGGAGGTTTCGGCCTTTGGTTGCCGGACGCGCCTGCTCGTCACTCCCCCCAAATCCGCGCCAGCGTCGCGAGCCAGCAGCCTTCGCAATAGCGGGCGTCCTTGTAGTCGATCCAGTTGTGCGCATAGACGTGGTCGAGCGGGATGCCGTAGCGCGCGCGCAGCACCTTCACGAGGATCTTCCAGGCCGCGACCTGCGCCTCGGTCGGGCCCGCGGTGACATCCGGATAGTTGCCGGCGAACTCGACGCCGATCGAGTTGTCGCGCACCACCTGGCGATAGGTCGATCTGTTGTCGATATACTTGTTGTCGTTGCGGTTGGCGCCGTCGCCATGGGTCGGCACGAGATTCTCCGCAACCGCCCAATAAACCGTGCCGTCGGTCTCGACCCACACGGTGACGCCGCGGCGCGTCGGGTTCTTCGATTGCTCCGCCGCGCCACCGCGCGCCGAGCCTGCCGGCCCCTCGGTCTGGTGCACGATGATGTTGCGCCAGGGATGGGCGTCGCGGACATCGCCCCATGGCGCGAGCCAGACCATTTTCAGGCCGGGAATGTCAGGCGTGCCGGAGACGCGCGCGATCTTTGCGAGCTCGGCATCCGTCGCAGCGGCTGGGGTCAACAGAAGAAGGGCGGCGAAAAAAGCCGCGGGCAGGCGGAGGATCATCATACGGGTCCAAGGCGGGCCCAAATCCTAGCAGGCTTCATGCGAATTTGCGCGTGGCCTCGCCGAGCCCGGGCCGCTCAGGCGAGAGCGGCGGAGCCGGATCGTAGACGGCAAAGTCGTTCTTGCCGTTTTTCTTGGCGTCATAGAGGGCGTGGTCGGCATGGGCGATGAGGCGGTCCGGAAACTGGCCGATGCCGCGGTCCCATTCGGCAACGCCGATCGAGATCGCGATCGGGATGTCCCTGGTTGTACAGGCCGCGGCGTCCTGGCGGCAGACCTCAAGCACGCGGCGGGCGATCGCGGCAGCCTCGCGCAGGGACGAGGACGGCAGCACGACGCAGAACTCGTCGCCGCCGGTGCGGGCCAGCATGTCGCCCGGCCGCAGCCGCGTTTGCGCCATCAGGGTGAAGTGCCGCAAGCAGGCATCGCCCGCGGCGTGACCATGGGAGTCATTGATGGCCTTGAAGCCGTCGAGATCGATCACCAGCAGCGAGAACGGCTCGCCGCTGCGCTCAGACCGGGCGCATTCCTCGGACAGGCGCTGCAACAAATGGCGCCGGTTGGCGACGCCGGTGAGATCGTCGAGCAGCGCGAGGTCGGCGACCTCGTTGCGCAGGCGATCCATCGCCATCAGCAGGAAGCCGAAATTGAGCGTCATCGACAGGAACAGGAGGCCCAGCACCATGACGCCATGAGCCTGACCGCCGGCGCGCGCCGAGAAATCGTGGCCGAGCAGATTACCCAGCGTGCGAACCGCAAAGATCCCGATGATGGTGAGGATGACGATGCCGGACAGCCGCGCGCCCGGGCTGACGCGGCCCTCCGGCGGCGCAAGGAGCAGACGCAGCGCCAGCACCAGCGGCAAGGCCTGGCCGAGCGTGTAGCTGAGCATGCGCAGCTGCATGTGCTCGAAGCCGACCATGAAGAACACGACGCCGGCGAGGCTTAGCACCCCCGTTGCGGCCATGACGCGCCATGAGACCGGCCGGTCATAGAAGCGCTGAATGCCCATGGCGGCGAGGCAGCTCGCCGCGATGATACCGGCAGCGCCGACAAGAAGCGGCAGGGGAGAGGCGACGAACAGGCGGACTAGGGCCGTCATCGCGCCGGCGGCGCCGACGAACGACGATGCCATCCAGAACCGCGCGGCCGCAAATTTCGGATAGGAGCGCGTCACGTAGGCCCAGATCAGGCCAAGCGCCAGGAAGTTGACGACGAAGACCGTCCAGAGTGTCGGTACGTTCAGCATGGCGCGTGCGGCACGCGCAGCGTCGCACCCCCCATCTCTGGCAGCCGTTCGTCCATGACCCTTCCCCGCGTTCTTGCGGAGAAGAATGCGCGGATTGCACTTAACGGAACCTCACTGCGATCTGCGAAAGCTCGCCCTTGGTTTTGGATTCATGAACAGTGCGCCGCGATTATCGGATCATTAGGCATGTCGCGGTCTCCCTGCGCGGCCACGCCGATGCGCATCGCGATGCGGATTCGTGGGCAAAAATCACCCGAAAACGCATCTGAGCTGTGGATAACGTAATGACACAGATGTGACAGCACGGGGCAGCCGCCCGCGAATCTGCTGAGTTTGTGGTCGAGGATGTTGCGAGGCTGGCCCTCCGCCGAGCATCCCTCGTGTCGCGTTTAACCATGAACCCTTGAGAGGATACTATGGCTAAGAAAGCGAAGAAGGCGAAGAAGGCGACGAAGAAAAAGGCCAAGAAGGCCGCCAAGAAGAAGTAGCCAGCATGTTCTTTGCCCGGGTGGAGCCTCGCTCCGCCCGGGCGTCGGGTAAGGTCGAGAGAGTTTGAGGATGGCGGGCGCAAGGCCCGCTTTTTTATTGGCCGCACTCTGCTGCGGCGTCTCCCCGCAAGCGGGGAGAGATGAAGGAGAAGCCTAGCGCTCCGCAAACGCCAGCTTGGCACCAAGCGCCGCAAAGCCGGCGGCAAAGCTGCGGCGCAGCCAGGCCATGACACGCGGGCGGGAGATGACGCGATCGCGTACCGACGCCGCACAGAGACCGTAGAGGACGAACACCGCAAAGGTCATAGCCATGAAGGCGCCGCTCAATTCCAGCATCCGCGCCAGCACATGGGCTTCATCCACCGCAATGAACTGCGGCAGAAAGGCCAGGAAGAAGATCGATAGTTTCGGGTTGAGGATGTTGATCAGGAAGCCGGTGACGATGACGCGGCGGCTCGACCGCTCCTTGATCTCGCCATCGACCGCGAGCGCTCCAGTCTCACGCAGCGCCTGCCAGGACATGTAGAGCAGATAGGCGACGCCGCCCCATTTCAGCGCGGCAAAGGCGAGCGCGCTGGTATGCAGCACCGCGGCAAGCCCAAGCATCGCAGCTATCATGTGCGGCACGATTCCGAGCGTGCAGCCGAAGGCGGCAGCGATGCTCGCGCGCGAGCCGCGGGTCAGCGCCGCAGCCAGGGTGTAGAGCACGCCGGTGCCGGGCGAGGCGACGACGATGAGCGAGGTAAGCAGGAAGGACAAGGTCATGGGCAGACCCTATCACCGCGCCTCACGGCAAGAAAGCGAGCCCCCGGATCAATCGTCAGGACAGCTGCGCGAGCTCGGCCTCGCGGAGCACGTCGAGCGGAGCCCACGGCTTGGCCCAGAATTTTGCGCCGTCGGGTAACGGCTGCGCCAAGGGACGGCCGGAGGTGACGACGATATCGAGCTTTGGATTGCGGTCCTTGGCGACGTGCGCGAGCTCGACCCCGGTCATGCGCCCCGCAAGCTGGACGTCCGTCAGCATCAGACAGAGCGCGCCGGCGCTTCTGTCGAGCACCCGCTGGGCAGCCTCGGCGCTGTCGCACTGGATGACCTGGTAGCCGCTCTCCTCCAGCAGAAGACTGAGCATCTCCCGTTGCATGACGTCGTCTTCGACGATCAACGCCGTGGCGCGAAATGGTTCTGCCTGTCCCATGGGGCTGCTCCAGTGCTTGCTTGCGTAACCTATGTTAAGGAGCCAGTTCGCCGGTGGTTCAGTTCCATCATGAAAAATGTAGATCATAGTTCCACACGACCGGCTTGACGGGGGGACATCATGACTGCCATTCGCGGCGCCGCCGCCATCACGGGAGCGGCGAGCGGCATTGGCCGCGCGCTGGCGATCGAGCTCGGAAGTCGCGGCTGCGATCTCGCGCTCGCCGACCGCGACGAGGCCGGATTGAAGACGCTCGCCGCCGAGATCGGTGCCGCACGCAAGGTCAGCGTGCATCGCGTCGACGTCAGCGAGCCCGGCGACATCGCGGAGTTCGCGCGTGATGCGATCGCGGCCCATCCCGCGCTCGGCATCGTCATCAACAATGCCGGCGTGGCGCTGATGGGGACGTTCGAGGAGATCGACCAGGCGCAGATGGAGTGGCTGTTCGACATCAATTTCTGGGGCGTGGTGCACGGTACGCGCGCTTTCCTGCCGCACCTGAAGACGCTGGCAGAGGCGCACATCGTCAACGTCTCCTCGATCTTCGGCATCATCGCGCCGCCCGGACAGTCGGCCTATGCCGCCGCCAAGTTCGCGGTGCGCGGCTTTTCCGAGAGCGTGCGGCACGAGCTTGCGGTCGCGGGCAGCCCCGTAAAACTGTCGGTGGTGCATCCCGGCGGCGTCGCCACCGCCATCGCGCGCAATTCGCGCACCGGGGTCGGCGTCACCGACAATGCGCGCCGCGCGCAATCGATCGAGCGGTTCGAGAACGCGGCAAAGACCACGCCGAAAGACGCCGCGCTGCGCATCATCAAGGGCATCGAGAACAACCAGCCCCGCATCCTGATCGGCAACGACGCCCGCTTCATGGACATTTTGCAGCGCTTTCGCCCCGGGACCTATTGGGCGCCGTTGCAGCGGAAGCTGGAGAAGATGGCAAAGGGGACGGCGAAGTAGGCGTGACGCGACGGCATCGCCGCTGCGTGCTCCGCTGTCGCCACACCACCGCTGTCATGCCCCGGCTTGACCGGGGCATCCAGTACGCCGCGGCTTCTCGGTTCTAGCCGCGCCTCCTCTGGAATACTGGATCGCCCGCCCCAGTACGCAAGTGCGCACAAGGCGGGCGATGACACCGAGTATGTGGTCACTGCCCCGCCAGCCGATCCGCAAAATAGCCGATCGTCTTGCGGTAGATCACCGCTCTGTTCCACTCCCGCATCGCCTCGAAATTGGCGGTGCCTTCGCCGTAAGGCTGGCCCATCTTGAAGCCGCTGGTGTGAAGCAGGTTCGCGGTCGAGGCGAGCACGTCGGGCACGCTGTGGCGCAGATCGACGTGGCCGTCGCCGTCGAAATCGACGCCGTATTTGATGTAGGACGACGGCAGAAACTGGGTCTGGCCGATCTCGCCGGCATAGGCGCCGATGAGGTCGCGCAGCGGCAGGTCGCCGCGCTGCACGATCTTGAGCGCGGCGAGCAGCTCGCCCTGGAACAGCTCGGTGCGGCGGCAATCATGCGCGAGCGTGGCGAGCGTGCGGATCACCGGCAGCTTGCCGATGTCGCCCTTGCCGAAATCGCTTTCCAGCCCCCAGATCGCGACCAGGATATAGCGGGGCACGCCGAACTGCTGCTCGATGCGCGAGAGCAGCGCCGCGTGGCGCTGCAACAGTGCCTTGCCGCCATTGATGCGGCCAGGGCCGACGCGGGTCGAGACATACTGTTCAAAGCTCTTGTTGAAGGTGTAGCGCTGGCGCCGGTCGAAGGCGAGCACCGCGCCATCCTGGGCGATACCGCTGAAGGCCGCGCTGGTCACGCTCGCCGAGACGCCGGCTCCTTGCGCCTCCGAGCTCATGCTGGCGACGAAGCTGTTGAAGTCGCCGCCGCAACGCGCGGCCTGCGCCGATCCGCCGGCCAGACAGAGGATGAAGGCGGTGGCCAGGGCGAGTCTCGACATGCGGGAAAATCCTTTGAAGAATGAACGCGGAAGCGCGCGATCATGCCCGGGAACCGGATTCGCGTCAAAGCGGCAGATCCTCGCCAGAACCGATCGTCAGAACCGATCGTATCTTGGCCGCGACAAATGAATTGCGCTCGCCCCGTCCCCAACCGATCGAGATCACCATGCCCATTCCGCACCGGATGCTCGCTGTCCTCGCCCTGCTCTCCTTCACCGCCACGGCCGCCGCCGCGCAGACCCGCGATGTCGCAGGCAGCCGCGACTATCCCGGCATCGGCCGCTTCACCGGCAGCGTCATCACCGGCTACGTGACGAAGGATTTTGACGCCGCACGGATGCAGGCGGCCGCCTTTAGGGACGGCCAGCCGGCAGATGCGCGGCGGCTCGAAGGCCGCATCTTCCGCATCGCCTATCGCACCAATCCCGGCCCCTCGATCCTGGAAGTGTCGCGCAATTTCGAGACGCAGCTTGCGAAAGCCGGCTTCGAGACCTTGCTCGCCTGCGACACCGACGCCTGCGGTGCGATTCCCTTCACCGAGGCGATCGACACGCTGCCGGTGCCGCAGATGTGGGTCGACGGCTTCAACTACCGCTATTTTGCCGGCCGCAAGACCGAAGGCGGGCGCGAGACCTATGCCAGCGTCATCGTCAGCCAGAACAACCAGGACATTTATGCGCAGGTTACAGTCGCCGAGCTCGGCGCCATCGCGAACAAGATGGTCGATGCCGCCGCGATGGCGAAGGGTCTTGGCGAGACCGGTCACATCGCGCTCTACGGCATCTATTTCGATACCGACAAGGCGGTGCTGAAGCCGGAGAGCCGCCCGACGCTGGAGCAGATCGCAAAGCTGCTGACGAGTCAGCCGCAGCTCAACGTCTTCATCGTCGGCCACACCGACGGCCAGGGCGCTTACGAGTACAATCTCGATCTCTCGAAGCGCCGCGCCGAAGCGGTCGCAGCCGAACTCGTGAAAAGCTTTCGGATCGCGCAGACGCGGCTGCGCACCGCCGGCGTCGGATTGCTGGCACCAGTCGGTTCCAACGCTACGGACGCCGGCCGCGCGCTCAACCGGCGCGTGGAGCTGGTGGCGCCGTAACGGCCTCACTCATCTTCCCACCTGCGCTCCGAGTATCTGTTGAATGGCGTTGTCGGTGGAGAAGTGGCTCGTCGTAGCGGAACTCGTCACGTGTACGCAGTGAGATGTGCAACCACGGATATGGAACTCGTTCGCACAATGGAACACAACCTGTGCACGCGGACGGAAGACGTGCAGGCGAACGCGCATTTTTACAAAGCACGCACCTCTCGTTGCGTTGCGAGAGCGGGAAATATGAACAAAGTGATTTGGCCATCCAAACAATTGCTTTGATGCGCATCGAAACCAGATGTCGCGATCAGCGCATATCTGACGCGCTCGATGCGACATCACGGCGTCAACGATTTGCCTTGCCACGCTATGGCGCAAGTTATAGTATTCTATTCTAGGTTGTCGCCCCGCCAGCCCCGGGCGACGCTGAAGACCAAAAATAAACGGCGGGCTTTGCGGCCCGCCGTTTGTTGAGCGAAGGGTTGCATCGGATTTTACGAAGCGCCGGACGCATCCGAACATCCAGCAAACGGACTTCATCGATCGATTGCGCAGCCGAGACCGCCGCGACAGGTCCGTGTGACCACCGGAAAACCCGCCAAAGTCATTTGACTATAGCGCCCTGATCGACGACAAGCCCGCCATGGCCAAAAAACCTGGAACCAATCCCAAGGGCGAGTTCGCCTTTTTCAACGTCTTCTACGAAGACGGCTCCCAACGCTCCAACCGGCGCGTGCCTGCGGAGCTGCTCGGAGGCCTGGACGGCGACGAGCCCGCGCGCGGTTTCATCATGGAGCAGGACCGCGAGATCGCGGAAAAGTCCGGCCGCCCGCCGCTGGCAATCAAGACCCTCGACCGGGTCGGCGCGAAGAAGAAGTAGGCTCCGTCCGACTCGCGAAGCGTCGGCACAAATAGAAAACGGCGGGCTTTCGGCCCGCCGTTTTCGTTTGGATGAATGCCCGGGACTGGCCCGGGCACGACGATCCGAATTAGTTGTCCAGGAACGACCGCAACTTCCGGCTCCGCGACGGATGCTTCAGCTTGCGCAGCGCCTTCGCTTCGATCTGGCGGATACGTTCGCGGGTGACCGAGAACTGCTGGCCGACTTCTTCCAGCGTGTGGTCGGTGTTCATGCCGATGCCGAAGCGCATGCGCAGCACGCGCTCTTCGCGCGGGGTGAGCGAGGCGAGCACGCGCGTCGTGGTCTCGCGCAGGTTCGACTGGATCGCGGCGTCGATCGGCAGGATCGCGTTCTTGTCCTCGATGAAATCGCCGAGGTGTGAATCCTCTTCGTCACCGACCGGGGTCTCGAGCGACAGTGGCTCCTTGGCGATCTTGAGGACCTTGCGGACCTTCTCCAGGGGCATGCCGAGCTTCTCGGCGAGCTCTTCCGGGGTCGGCTCGCGGCCGATCTCGTTGAGCATCTGGCGCGAGGTGCGCACGATCTTGTTGATCGTCTCGATCATGTGCACGGGGATGCGGATAGTGCGCGCCTGGTCGGCGATCGAGCGGGTGATCGCCTGCCGGATCCACCACGTGGCGTAGGTCGAGAACTTGTAGCCGCGGCGGTATTCGAACTTATCAACCGCCTTCATCAGGCCGATGTTGCCTTCCTGGATCAGGTCGAGGAACTGCAGGCCGCGGTTGGTGTACTTCTTGGCGATCGAGATCACGAGACGGAGGTTGGCTTCCACCATCTCCTTCTTGGCCTGGCGTGCCTCGCGCTCGCCCTTCTGCACGGAGTGCACGATCTTGCGGAACTCGACGATCTCGAGGCCGGTGAGCGCGGCGAGCTGGTGCACCTCGTGACGGAGGTCCTTGATGCGGTCCTTCTCGATATGGACGAAGTTCTTCCAGCCCTTGGCCGAGAGCTTCGAGACGCGGTTGAGCCAGCGCGGATCGAGCTCGGAGCCGGTGTAGTTGCGCAGGAAGTCCTCACGCGCGACGCCATGGCTATCGGCAAGGCGCATCAGGCGGCCCTCGTGCGACACGAGGCGCTTGTTGATGTCGTAGAGCTGCTCGACCAGTGAGTCGATACGCGCCTGGTTCAGGCGCAGCGACTTCACCTCGACGATAATCTCGTCCTTCAGCTTGCGATATTTGCGTTCCTGGTGCGGCGACAGCGAGGGCCCGTGCGAAGTGCTCTCGAGCTGGTTCTGGATGTCCTGCTCCTGAAGCTTGCGCAGCTTCTTGTAGCTGTCGGCGATCTTGTCGAAGATCTCGACGACCTTCGGCTTGAGCTCGGCCTCGATGGCCGCGAGCGACATCTGGTTCTCGAACTCGTCGTCCTCGTCCATGTCGGCTTCGGCGGCGGCTTCGCCCGGATCCTTCTCGCCTTCGCCGGCATTGCCGGGCGCAGGCGCGGCGCGGAACGGGGTCGGCGACGGCGGCGCGGCGGGCGGAGCGACATGCGCCGGCGCAGCTCCGTTCACGACAGCGGCCTCGCCGCCTTCGGCGGACGCTTCGCCGTTCTCGCCGGTCGGACCGCCGATCATCGCGGTGTTCATGCCGCCCTTGGCGTCGGGCCCGGCATAGGTCGCTTCGAGATCGATGATGTCGCGAAGGAAGATCTTGCCTTCGTTGAGCTCGTCGCGCCAGATGATGATGGCCTGGAAGGTCAGCGGGCTTTCGCAGAGGCCTGCGATCATCGCCTCGCGGCCGGCCTCGATGCGCTTCGCAATCGCGATTTCGCCTTCGCGGGACAGGAGCTCGACCGTACCCATCTCGCGCAGATACATGCGCACGGGGTCGTCGGTGCGCTCGCCCGGCTCGCTCTTCTTGACCTCGGTGACGGCCTTCTGGGTGACCTCGACGAGCTCGTTATCGGTCTCGTCCTCGCCGCCCTCGTCCTTGTCCTCCTCGCCGTCGCTATCGTCGGCTTCGGTGACGTTGATGCCCATGTCCGAGAGCATGGACATGATGTCCTCGATCTGCTCGGGGGAGGTCTGGTCGGACGGCAAAACTTCGTTGAGCTGATCGAAGGTCACGAAGCCGCGCTTCTTGGCCTGCTTGATCATCTTCTTCACGGCCGCGTCGGACAGATCGAGCAACGGCGACGGCGCGTCCTGGGAGTCCTTCTCCGGCGCGTCCGCTGCCTTGTCGTCCTTTTCTTTGTCCTTCGCCTGCAGCGTCTTTGCCTTGGTGGCCATCCATTGCTCCTAAACGCGCTTCATGCAGAAGGCCGAACGGCCCGCCCGCCTGAATTCACTTGAACCTGTTGTTCGACGCTCTCGCTTCGTCAGATCGCGACACGGAAAGGGCGGCGCGGATATCTCTCGCCACCCCGACCTTCTCTCTCGCCGGATTTGCCTAACGCTTCGTGAGCCTCTTTGTCGCAGCGGATGCAGGTGTAGTGCCAACAGCGATTGCGCGGATTCATTCCTGACGCGTCTGTTCTGCCTGCGGCCGCCTGGTGGCCAAAGTGCTACAAGACCGTTAAGCCTCGATTAACCCTGTTTTTGCCGCCAAACCTTGGATTTGGCGAGTCTTTTAGCGGTTCCGGTCCCGGCCGTCCGCATGATTCTTTCATCACACGCTCTTCTGGAACCGGCCCGACAGCTCGCCAAAACCCTCGATCAGGGCCTCGGTACCGTCGACTTCTCCTATCCGAGCCTTGACGTCACGCAGCCACGCCAAATTGGCCTCGCTGGGGTCCTCCCCCAAGGCCAGCTCGGCGTCCTTCAGTTCTCTAAGTAGTGAATGGTATTGCCGATGCAAGGCAACGAGCTGGTGCCAGGTGGAGAGAACGTCGTCCCGGGCGGCGCCCTCGCGGGCACCCCACACCGCCGCGGTCGTGATGCCGTTCTCAACCCTTTGAAGAAGCTGTAAAAATCCGCCCTTTTCGATGTCGGCTCGCATCTTCTCGGCCAGCTCGCCGGGGTCCGGCGAGTGGTGGTGGTCGTTGGCGAAGGCGGCGATGATGCCGGCCCGGAGCTTATGGGCCTCGGGATGGGCCAGCTCCAGGGCGGCGACCTCCTCAAGGTGGTCGTGCAGCAGCCAGGGGTGGTTGATCAGGATTTGCAGGATCAGGGCTTCGCGCCGGGATATGGCGCTGCGCTGGCCCTTCATGATCGGGCTGGCCGCCAGCTGGGGGCTCGCCGCCTGGTAGGGGCCGGAGGGAATAAAGGCGGGACCGGAGGCCCCACGCCGCCCCTGGCTGCCGAATCCCTGACCCCCGAATCGATTCGCCTGTCCCCCGTTGCGCGGCTGGAAGGAGCGGCCGGAATTGCCTTGGAAATTGCCCCGGCCGGCAAAACCGCCGCGCCCGCCCTCAGGCGCGAAGGTGCGTCGAAGCCGTTCGGCAAAATCGTCGCGATAATAGCGCCGCACCACCTCGTCGCGGATGCCGTTGGACAGCTCCTTGACGCGCGCTTCCAGCGCGGCGCGACGCTCGGGCGTGGCAAAGTTGCCGCCTTCGAGTTCGCGCGACCAAATCATCTCGGCGAGCGGCTTCGCCGCAGCAATGACATCCTCGATCGCGCCGCGACCGCCCGAGCGGGCGAGATCGTCGGGGTCTTGCCCTTCCGGCAGCAGCGCAAAGCGCAGGCTCTTGCCCGGCGCAAGAAATGGCAAGGCCAAGTCGGCCGCGCGATAAGCCGCCTTCTGTCCGGCACGATCGCCGTCGAAGCAGAGGATCGGCTCGTCCGCCATCTTCCAGAGCAGCGTGAGCTGGTTTTCGGTCAGCGCGGTGCCGAGCGGCGCCACGGCACCTGCAAAGCCTGCTGTCACCATGGCGATGACGTCGACATAGCCTTCGACCACGATCAGCGCGCTACCATCGTGGGTGGCTTTGCGCGCGGTCTGGTGATTGTAGAGATTGTCGCCCTTGTGGAAGAGCGGCGTCTCCGGCGAGTTCAGGTATTTTGCCGGAACGTCCTTCTCCAGCGCGCGCCCGCCGAAGGCGATGACACGGCCACGCAGATCCGTGATCGGAAACATCACGCGATCGCGGAAGCGATCGTAGGGCACGGGAATGTCGTTGCCGGCAACGAGCAGCCCGGTCTCGATCATGTCCTCGATGGAGACGCCGAGCTTGCCGAGATGCTCCTTCAGCGCGAAACGCTCGGGTGGCGGCGGCGCATAGCCGAGGCGGAACTGCACTTGCGTCGCCGGCGAGATCGCGCGATCGGCGAGATAGCCGCGCGCCTTGGCGCCGGCGCGCGAGGCCAGCGTCTCGGCGAAGAATTTTGCAGCGAGCTCCATGACGTCATGCAGCGTGCGGCGCCGCTGCTCGTGCCGCGCCGCATCCGGCGTCACCGCCGGCAGCGGCAGGCCCGCCATGCCGGCGAGCCGCTCCACAGCCTCGGCGAACGGCAGGCCGTCGGTCTCCATCACGAAGGTGATGATGTCGCCGTGCTTGCCGGAGGAGAAGTCGTGGTAAAATCCCTTCTGGTCGTTGACGTAGAAGGACGGCGTCTTCTCCTGCTGGAACGGCGACAGCCCCTTCCATTCCCGCCCGGCCTTCTTCAGCTTCACGCGCTTGCCCACGACTTCGGAGACCGAAAGCCGGGCACGAAGCTCGTCGAGGAACTGGGGCGTGAAGCGCATGGGCTCTGGGTCTGGCGCGAATCAACGTGAGTCGGGCGAAGGGTTACGGATATAGGCGCGGCCTGCCCAAAAGTCAGGTTTGTCCGGCTTATCCGGGTTATTCGACCTATGCACAGGCGTCATTCCGGGGCGATGCGAAGCATCGAGCCCGGAATGACCGCGGAAAGACTTGAACCCGGACCGGTTCCGCGCTTCCATAGGCCATGTTCAGGATGTTTCGCGGCGGCCACAGCGGGGGCTGGCGTGTGACCTCGATTTCACCCGTGGTGGGCGAGCCCCTGCCCTTCGTGCCGGCGCTGTCGGTGACCGACAGCGAGGCGATTTCATTGCCCCTGGTGCCCTCTCGCAATGCGTGGCGGCTGGTCGGCGTTGCGAGCACGCCGCGCTATACTGAGCGCGCCGAGAAGCAGCAGCTCACCGCGGTGCAGGCCGAGCTCGGCCGGTTAGGGGCCACTTCCGCGGCGCTGATTCCGATCCGCAAATCGGAGGCGTGGTGGGAGCTGACGCAGGAAGAGCGCCGCAAGATCTTCGAGGACAAGTCGCACCACATCGCCAGCACTCTTCGTTTCCTGCCCGCCATCGCGCGGCAGCTCTATCACAGCCGCGATCTCGGCGGTCCCTTCGACTTCCTGACATGGTTCGAGTTCGCGCCCCCCGATGCCTCGCTGTTCGAGGAGCTGGTGGCGATGCTGAGGCAGACCGAGGAGTGGAGCTACGTCGAGCACGAGATCGACGTGCGCCTGGTGAAGGAAGTGCTGTCGGCTTAGTGATCGAACGCCGGCCACGATGAAGGTGCGATCCCTCGCTCCGCTTGCGCGGGAGAGGTGAAGTCCGCATCCGCGCCTAGTGCTCGAGAAAGCGCCCGGACTCGATGCGCGGCAGATCGATGACGGGCCAATTGTAGACGTAAGTCCAGGCCTTCTCCGTGGTGCCATCAGGCAGCGTCACGTCGATCAGCTTGCGCAGATATTCGGTCGGCTCCGGAAAGCCCTCGCCGCAGGCCTCGTACATGTCGAGCTCGCGCAGGAGCTCGTCGGGCACGCGCAATTGAAAAAGCTCACCATGGACGACATCGGAGGCCGCGTTCGACAGCAGCAATCCGGGATAATGCTTCACGAGAACGAGCCGGCCGCGACACGTCGCGTCACCCAAAAAGTCCGCATGTCCTGCAAGCAGCCGCGCCATCGGATGGTCGAAGCCGCGCATCAGGGTGCCGTAGACGAAAAGACGATCGGAGGTCATGGGGTGTCTATAGCCGTCAATCGAGCGAAACGACAGCCGCACATTTCCTCGTCCCAGCGAAGTCCCCGGGGGCAATCGAGATTTGGTCTTGTGATGAATCGCCGGCAACGGCATCGTCTGGCGATCATGATGATTTTGGGTGGACCGACCTGCAAGCGATTGCTGCCCAATTTGGACGGTAACTGCTTTTTCCATAGGCAATCAGGATGGACTTGAACACGGCCGACGCGACCGATCAACTGCTCGGCGCGGGGGACATTCCGCCGGTGCATGAGGTCAATGCGGATGGGGCATCGCCTTTCCTGCTCACCTCGGATCATTACGGACGGATCTTGCCGCGCGCGCTCGGCGACCTCGGCGTCGCGGCAAGCGAGCTGACGCGACACATCGCCTGGGACATCGGCATTGCCGGCGTCGCCGAGCGGCTGGCAAGAATGCTCGATGCGCATCTGATCGCGCAGCGCTATTCCCGGCTCGTGATCGACTGCAACCGCTCGCCCGGCGTAGCAAGCTCGATTCCCGTGATATCCGAGGCGACCGCGATCCCGCGCAACGAGGGCATCTCAGAGGGCGAGCGCGCGGCGCGGCGGCGCGAGATCTTCGAGCCCTATCACCGCCGCATCGATGCCGCGATCGACCGCCGCCTGCACGACACGCGGCCGACGGTGCTGGTGTCGCTGCACAGCTTCACGCCGGTTTATGCCGGCGTCGCCCGGCCCTGGCACATCGCCGCGCTGTATAACCGCGACACCGTGCTGCCGCAGCTGCTGCTGAAACATTTGCGCGCTGAAGGCGATCTCGTCGTCGGCGACAACGAGCCCTATGCGGTGAGCGACCTCAGCGACTACACCATCCCCGTCCACGGCGAAGCCCGCGGCCTCGTCAACACCGGCATCGAGATCCGCCAGGATCTGATCGCGGATCAGTCCGGCCAGCAGCAATGGGCGGAGCGGCTGGCGAGGATTTTTGCGGAGATCGAGCTGGAGTTGCGCAGGGAGAGGCTGGTCGACTAGCTGCCCCGCGTCGCGACGAACACCGCGAGCGCAGCGAAAATCGCAGCGATACCCCACAGCAGCCAGGCGATGCGGACGGGGCCGCTTGTATCGAGCGTTGCCTCGGCCGGGTTGTCGGGATTGACGCGCACCTCGACGGTCGCGCCGTGCTTGTAGCGCGACATCAGCTTCTTCAACATCTCGTCGGACCCGGACTGCGTCCCGGCCGCGACGCGCGCGCATTCATTGGTGTAGCTGATATTCTGATAGCGATAGGTGTAGGTCACGCGCTTGCCGAACATCTCGGTGCCGCGGCGCTCGCCCGGCTCGCTGGCCTCGTGATATTGCTCGATCCCCGACAGCTTGATCGTGCCCGGCACCACCGGCCAGCGCGCCGCCTTCAACGCCTGCCGCCGCACCCCATACCCCATCAGCGCGATGACGAGGCCGAACGCGCCGAAGCCGACGACAAGGCCGGCGAGATCGGGCCGCCCGATGCGGTGCGCAAGGTAGGCATAAGTCTGGTTGAGCCCGAACGCCGAGCCGAACACGATGCCAAACGCGATCGCCGTGCCGATGCCGAGGCAGCCCCACAGCCCCTTGGGCAGGTCGCGCTCGAGCACGGCCTGATCGGGATGGCGCGGATTGTAATAGACGGTGACGATGCTGCCGGCGGGATATTTTGCAAGCTTCTCGGCGACCTCGAAATTGCCGAGGTCCTCGCCGATCGAGATGCGGTTACAGCTCAGCTTGCGGCTGCCGACCGGATATTCGTAAGTCACGTTCGCAAAATTGCGGCTCTCGAGCCGATAGCCTTCCTCGCGGTCGCTGTCGGACACCCTGACCTCGCGTACCTCGGCGACCGAGCGGACGACCTTGCCCGATGCCTGCGGCCAGCTTCGCGCCTCGCGCACCTGCCAGGTCTTCACAACGGAGGCGACCAGTAACAGCCCGAGCGGTGCGAACAGCATCGCATAGACGAACCAGGGCAGATCGGGCACGGCCAAATTCCTTCGTCAGCGGCAATGCCCGATTGGACGCATCGCCGCCGCGAAGGGTTCAAGCGCGAACCGGTACGAGCGAGGTTATTTTGCCCGTGTCAGCGCCAGCCAGATACCGCCGCCGATCATGAAGCCGCCGGAGATGCGCGACATCAGCCGCGTCCGGCGGGCCGAGAAGAATTTTCGCGCACGCCCCGCGGCAAGAGCGTAGAGCGCATCCGTCATCGCCGCGGTGACCATGAAAGTGGCGCCCAGCACCGCGACTTGCGGGAAGTGATCGCGGTTCATGTCCATGAACTGCGGAATGAAGGCGCCGAAGAAGATCAGCACTTTCGGGTTCGACAGCAGCACAAGGAAGCCTTGCAGGAAGAACCCGCCGCGCGGCGGCGCCGGCGGCTCGTCGACATTGAGGCCTTCGACCGGCGCCCAGATCAGCTTGATGCCGAGCCAGATCAGATAGGCGGCGCCGGCAAAGCGCACCCAGTCGAACCAGTAACCCATGGTCGCCATCAGCGAGGTCAGGCCGACTGCGACGATGCCGATGACGATGGCGAGCCCGGCCTGCGCGCCCGCGACATTGGTCAACGCCGCGCGCGTGCCGTGACGCAGGCCGTTGGCGACGACGAGGGTGACGATCGGCCCCGGCAGCAAGGCCAGCGCAATGCAGGCGGCGACGAAGGCGAAATAGGCTTGCATGGACATCATGGGGAGGACTCGCTGAGAGCGGTTTGGCGCATTAATGCATGACACTCACTGTCCGTCCAGCGCCGCGGTCGCCCATACCTTCATCTCCCGCGTCTCCAGGAACGCCAGCGCTGCGCGTTGCACGGCGCCTGCTTCGCCACGCCCCTGGGCCGCAGCGACGAAGAGATCGCAGCGGCGCGAGACGGCGATGCCGATCGCGGCATGGCGGACGTCGTCGAGCATATCGAGATCATAGCGCCTGGCACGGCCGCGCATCTCGCCAAGACCCACCTCCTCGCCCGGCGCGACGGCGGCAAAGCGCGGGCTGATCAGATCGATGTCGGCAACGCGATCGACCTCATCATCGTCGGCGACGCCGCGGTCGCAATTGCAGAAGCCACGCTTGGCGCGCACGTAGAGCTCGGTGCCCGCGCAGGCGCCGTCGCAGCGGAACGCGCGGCCGGCGGGCCAGCCGTCGCGCGGGAACGGCCATGCGATTTCGCGCCAGCCTGCCGATTCCGCCGCCGGCGCCAGCCGATAAGCCCCGACGCCGGACACACCGAGCGCGATGGCCACAGCCGCAATCGCCGCCCCGCGCCGCATCGTCAGTTCCTCGGCAGGCCGGCGGCCGCGCGCGCCGGTCCGGTCAGTTCGAGGATATGCAGACCGGTATTGGCGCGGTCGACGATGTAGATGTAGCCGCGATCGTCGGTCTCGACATTGTTGGTCTGGATCGCGACCTTGCAGCGCTCGCCGCCCTCGACGGGAATGCAGCGCTTGTCTGTGGCCTGCGTGATCGCCGGGATGAAATAGCCGACCTCCTTCGGATGATAGGGATCGCGGATGTCGAGCGCCCGCACGCCCGCATTGAAGAAGGCGATGAAGGCCATCTTCTTGTAATAGACCGGCGCCATGCTCTCGTTCGAGGAGTGCGAGCCGAAGCGGCCGCCGCGCTGGCAGAACTGTCCACCCGCCTCCGGCACGGTGTAGCTCGAGATCATCATCGGCCGCGTCTCGGTGGTGACGTCGGCGAACCACACCATCTGCCGCGCCTCGCCGCATTCGTTCAGAATCGCCTCGTCGACGATCATGACGATGTCGCGGGTCTTGCCGTCCTTGTCCTCGGCGAATTCCGCGACCGGCATATCGAGCATCGGGAACGTCGTATGCGCGCCGTTGAAGGCGGACATCGGCATGCGCGAAATCTCGGGATAGCGAAGATTCTCCGGCGTCGGCTCCTTCGGCCCGTTCAGCAACTTGTCGCGATCGACGATCTGCAGGATGCCGCCCTTGTTGGTGCCGTAGCCGAAGAACACGCGATTGCCGTCGGGTCCGGTCGAGATCGGCCCGTGCAATTCGGTCGGCACGGCGCCGGTCGAGCCGGGCTCCTGGCCGGGCAGGCCAAAGTCGCGGATTTTCTGCGGATGCGCGGGATCGCTGAGGTCGTAGACCTGCGTCATGCGCCGCGTGCGCCAGTCCGGCGCGCCGGAGACAAGAAAGGCGATGCCGGTGTCGCACTCCCACCAGCTCTTGTGGGTGTCCTTCAGCCCGCCGATGCGGGTAACGAGCACGGGATTTACGGGGTCGGCGACGTTCCAGATCTCATGCGCCTCGCTGCCGAAGGTGCGGAGCATATAGACCGCATTGGGATCGCCCTTCGGCAGCGACTTGCCGTCGCAAACCCGTACCATCTGCGCGCCGCCGGATTCGTACTTGCCTTCCTGTCCCGGCAGATGCCGCAGATATTTTGGACGCGCGGGATCGGTGACGTCGACGATGGACGTTCCGTTCGGTTCGGCCTGCCCCGTCATCGGGTTGACGGGCGCGGGCACGTCGTCGGTGCCACCGTGATGGCCGATATAGGCGATCCAGCGATCGGCCTGATGATGGATGGTCGGCTGGTACGCGCTGCGCGCCTGCAGGTCGTTGGTGCCGACCAGCTTCATGTTGGACGCTTCCTGCGGCGCGCCGATGGTCTGCTTCTGTTGTGCCTGGGCCGTGGTGCTGCAGCCGAAAAGGACAAGACCTGCTGCGAGTGAGAAGCAACGGAACATCAAAGCTCTCCCGGAACCAATCTGCGTTGGCTGAGCTTCAAGGCTAGCACAGCCATTTCCGGGCGCCAAAGACACCATCTTGACATGCAACCATTTGGTTGCCTATTATCGCCACCATGGATGAGGTCTTCAAAGCGCTCGCCGATGCGTCACGACGGTCGCTGCTGGACAGGCTTCACGCCAGGAACGGCCAGACGCTGAACGAACTCTGCGAAGGCCTCGCGATGACGCGCCAGGCCGTGACCAAGCACCTTGTCATTCTCGAAGAGGCCAATCTGGTCACGACCATCAGACATGGCCGCGAGAAGCTGCATTACCTCAATCCGGTGCCGATCCATCAGATCGGCGAACGCTGGATCAGGAAATTCGAGCGCGGCAAGCTCGCCGCGCTCGGCGAGTTGAAACGTCAGTTGGAGAAGCGCGATGAGTAAGCCCCAATTCGTCTATGTGAGCTATATCGAGACCACGCCGGAAAAGCTGTGGGAGGCGCTGACGTCGAGCGAATTCACCAGGCAATACTGGTTCGGCGCCGAGGTCAGGTCAGACTGGAAGGTCGGCTCCCCCTTCGCGCTCACGCTCGACGGCGAGGTCACCGATTCCGGCGAGATTCTGGAGGCCGATCCGCCGCGCCGCCTGTCCTACAGCTTCAAGCACCAGAAGTTCGAAGAGCTGCGCGGCGAGCCGATATCGCGCGTCGTCTTCACGATCGAACCGTTCGGCTCGCTCGTGCGTTTGACCGTGTTGCATGACGGCTTCGTCGAGGGCGGCAAATATCTCGGCGCCGTCTCCAACGGCTGGCCGGCGATCCTGTCCCAGCTCAAGAGCCTGCTCGAGACCGGCAAGCTGCTCGGCATTCCCCGCGCCGCGCTCAACAAGGGATTCGACGCAAAATGAACCTCGATCAGTTCAAACCACTGACGGTCTACACCATCTACATCGTCTCCACGCCGGAGAAGGTGTGGGAAGCGCTGACCTCGGCCGAGTTCAGCAGGAAGTACTTTTCCGGTTTTGCCGTGGAGATGGAACGGAGGCTCGGCGGGAGTTTCACCGTGCGCGCGCCTGACGGTTCGGAGCACATCTCGGGTGAAGTCTTCGAATACGATCCGCCGAACAAGCTGACGGTGACATGGAACGTCAACTGGCCCGACCTCGTCGCAAAGCTCGGCACCACGCTCGTCACCTACGAGATCGAGCAAGCCGGCGAGGCCGTCCGCCTCACCATGAGCGAACGCCACGACCGCGCGCTCAGCGAAGGCATCCTCTCCGGCGGCCGCACCGGCTGGCCCGCGATCCTGTCGGGACTGAAGAGTTTGCTGGAAACCGGCAAGGCGCCGCAGATCAAAATGACACCGCCAGCGCAGATGCTGGCGGCGTTGAAGGCGATGGGGATCAAGACGCCGTAGCGGCCGAAATCGGCGCTGTTATCGCTTCTTCTTCACCGGCGGTTGAATCTCGTCGATCTTGCGACGGCAATCCCCTTCCGAGTCGTGCGGGCCCGAGACGAAGGTCCCGCTGACCTTGATCGCGTACCAGCCTGACTCCACGCCGAGCCGGAGCGCTTCGTCTGTCTTGACGTGCCGTGGGGAGAGAGTTTGCATCATGTGCTTTCGGTTGGCGTTCGATCTCGTATCGAACCGCTGTGGAATTTTTCAGGCGTCCGCGGCACGCCTGCTGCGTCCGGCTCGCCCGCGGGAAGTGGCAATAAGCGCGACGATCGCCGTTACGACGTCGCGATGAGAAGGCTCCGCCGATGCGAAGAATGAGTCGCTTCAAGTCGCGCGCGAATCGTCGTGACGCAGCGTGTGCGCACAGACGACCGCTCTTTCCGACATTGGCGCACCGTGCGCGCAATCGCCGCAATTAGCTATCGTTTTCTCGCCCGCGCCGCGCTTTTGAAGCGCCAAATGCCGCTCTCGATCGAATAAGGCCGTGAATGCCTTGTGTTCGATCGCTTCGTAGCCATGTTGGGAGCTTGGCCAAGAGAAAGAAGTTTGCATGAAGCTCCGCGTCGGGTTCGAGATGCTGTACGAGTTCCCGCAGCCGACGCCTATGATCATGGTGTTGGGCACGCACTTCACGCGCGCCTCTGATATCGTCGTGCCCGACCTGCTGACCACCCGACCTTCGGTGGCGATCAGTCCCTATCGCGACCTCTTCGGCAATTGGTGCAGCCGCATCGTTGCGCCGGCCGGCGCCTTCCGTCTTGCCGGCGATGGCATCGTTCGCGACAGCGGCCTGCCCGACCCGGTGTTTCCGAACGCGTTTCAGCACGCCGTCGAAGCGCTGCCGGCCGACACGCTCGTCTATCTGCTCGGCAGTCGCTACTGCGAGACCGATCGCCTGTCGGATATCGCATGGAAGTTGTTCGAACAGACGCCGCCGGGCTGGGCGCGGGTCCAGGCCATCTGCGATTTTGTTCATCGCCACATCACGTTCGGCCATGAGCACGCGCGTGCGACCAAGACAGCCCGGGAAGCCTACGACGAAGGCAAGGGCGTGTGCCGTGACTATGCCCATCTCGCCATCGCGTTCTGCCGCAGCATGAACATTCCGGCGCGTTACTGCACCGGCTACCTCAGCGACATCGGCACCCCACAACCATGGCCTGCTGGAGATTTCGCCGCCTGGTTCGAGGCTTTCGTCGGTGGAAGCTGGCACATGTTCGATCCGCGCAACAATACGCCGCGGATCGGCCGCGTGCTGATTGCGCAGGGGCGCGATGCCGCAGACGTCCCGATCGTCCAGACCTTCGGTCCGAATACCCTGCTCAATTTCAAGGTATGGACCGACGAGGTTGCCTGATGACAGACAGCACCCCTGCGCTCACCGCCGATGAATTTGCGTCCTTGGCCATAGTCGGCAAGGGTCAAGGCGACATTCCGCAGGCGCACGGCGAACGTCTGGCCAATCTGGGTTATGCGATCAGGCGGCTCGGCGAACTCGAGCTGACTTCGTCAGGCGCTCGCCGCCTGGCAACGGGCGAATAGCTCGCTTCCGTTGCGTCCGGCTTCCCCTTTACGCCACCGGCACCACCAACCGCCGGTAAAGGTGCCATGTCGCATGTCCGAGCACGGGCAGCGTCACGACCAGTCCGAGAAAGTACGGCAGCGCCGAGACGATCAGCAGCATCACGATCACCGCGGCCCACGAGATCATCGGCAGCGGGCTAGTCACCACCGCGCGTACGCTCGTCACCATGGCGGTGACGAAATCGACCTCGCGGTCGAGCAGCAGCGGAAACGACACCACCGTCAGCGAGAACAAAATCAGCGACAGCGCGGCACCGACCGCATTGCCGATGACGAGGAACAGCAGGCCCTCATTCGTCGTCAGCACCACCGTCATGAATTCCTGCAAGCTCGAGAACGAGGCGTGCAGGCCGAGCAGCAGCGCGATGAGCAGCCGCACCTGGTACATCCAGATCACGAACACGAACAGCGTGACGAAGGCCATCCAGCCGATCTCGCTGCGCGCGCGTATCGCCGACCAGATCGCGCCGAAGGAGACCGGCTCGCCGCATTCGCGGCGACGGCTGACCTCGTAGAGGCCGATCGCGACGAACGGCCCGATCAGCGCGAAGCCGGCCGCAAGGGGATAGACGAGATAGACCATGCCGAAGGCGGTGAGGCAGAGCATGATGGCGATGCCGCCGCCTGCGTAGAGCGCGCCGAAGCAGAGCCCGTAGAGCGGCAGCGCCTGGAAATCGCGCAAACCCTCGACCAGCGCCTCGGCGATGTCGGTCGCCGCCACGGGACGCACCACCGGATCGACTTTGCCCGAGATCGACATGCGGCTCCCTCTCCTCATCACCGGCACGATCTCCGTCGCGCGCGATCCCGATATTAGCGCCCTCGCGACCGGCGCGCACGCGCGCGTTGATTGCGGGATGACGGTATCCCGGGAGGCCCGACACCAGCCCGACAGGGCCTCGCGGGCGAACTTTCCGGGGACTCATCCGTGATGTACGCGGCCGAAATCTTTCCCCGCGGGGCTTTTTCGGCGGATGCCTATGGACTGAGCGGAGGGTGGTGCCGCAGATTGCATCTTCGAACCAGCACGCGCGACGACCAAATTGGACCGCCCGACCGATGAGCTTGCGTACCCGGCTACTGATACTCGTCATTGCGGCCATGCTGGTGCCGGCCATCCTCGTCGGCTTACGTTTCGTGCAAAATCGCAGCAGCGAAATCAACGCAGCCCTGGCCAATCTGACCGCGACAGCCGACGACATTGCGAGCGACCTGGACGAGAAGATCCAGGGCACCGCCCAGCTTCACTATGGTCTCGCCCGTGCACGCGACCTCGACACGCGCGACAAGGCGGCGTGCTCGGCGTTCCTGTCGGAAGTGCGCGAGGAATACCCACAGTTCACCGGGATATTGACCATCGATCCCGACGGCAGCCTGTTCTGCGATTCGCTGCGGACCAACCGCACCCTCGACCTCCGGGATCGCGCCTATTTCAAGCAGGCCCTGGCGTCGCGCGGCATCGCGCTCGAGCCGGTATTCGGCCGGCTGACCGGACTATCGGTGCTCCAGATCGCCTATCCAGTGCGATCGGAGACGGGCGCCCTGAAGCTGATCCTGCTCGCCTCCTTCAACCTGCGCAAATTCGCGGAGTTTCACGACAAGCGGCTGCTCGGCCAGAAGGAGATCCTGCTCCTCGACAGCAAGGGAACGGTTCTGGTCGCCCCCTCCCGCGGAGGATGGACCGAGCCGGTCGGCACGTCGATCGCGGGATCCGATCTGCTCCGCTTCGCTGCAACGCCGGACCGGAAGGCGTATCAGGAGGTGACCGATCGCGACGGCCGGACGCAGGTCTGGGCTGTCGCCGCGCGCTCGCCTTCGACCCGCGATGCCGGCCTCTACATCATGGTCGGACGGTCCAAGGACGGACTGGTCGCCGCGGCGAATCGCCGGCTCTACGAGGATGTGGCGATACTCGCGGTGGCCTCGCTGCTGCTGCTGGCGGCCGTCTGGATCCTTGCCACCGTGAGCGTCGGGCGCCAGGTCGGACGTCTCGCCACCATGGCGAAGAAACTTGGGCTCGGAGATCTCAGCGCGCGAATTCCGCCTCCCCACCCGGGCGGCGAACTGGGCGGATTGATGACCCTGCTCAACGACACCGCCGAGTCGCTCGAACAGCAACGCGCCGCCATCGCCGACCTCAGCCACAAGCTCAGCCAATCCCAGAAGATGGAAGCCATGGGCCAGCTCACCGGCGGCGTGGCGCACGATTTCAACAACCTCTTGACCGTCATTCTCGGCAATTCGGAGCATCTTGCCGACAGACTGGCGGGCAACAAGGAATTGCACCGGATCGCCAACGACATCGCGACCGCCGCCGAGCGCGGCTCCGACCTGACGCGGAGCCTGCTCGCCTTCGCGCGCAAGCAGCCCCTGAGGCCGCGAGACATCGACATCGCCGTGAAGATTCACGAGATGGAGCAGCTGTTGCGCCGGCCCCTGGGCGAGTACATCGAATGCACCTTCGCGCTCGAATCGGATGTGTGGCTGACCAGCGTCGATCCCGGCGAGCTGACAACGGCGCTGCTCAATCTCGTGCTCAACGCGCGCGACGTCATGCCGCTCGGCGGCAAGCTGACGATCGAGGCGCGCAACACCTCGCTCGGTGAATCCGACCTTGACGTCAATGGCGAGCCGCGGCCGGGCGACTACGTCATGGTGGCCGTGACCGACACCGGCAGCGGCATGACCGCCGAGGTGGCGAGCCGGGCGTTCGAGCCGTTCTTCACCACCAAGGAGGTCGGCAAGGGCACCGGCCTCGGCCTGAGCATGGTCTACGGCTTTGTGCGGCAATCCGGCGGCGTTGTGCAGATGCAGTCCGAACCGGGACAAGGCAGCGTCGTCAGGCTGTTCTTTCCCCGCCTTGCGGCGCCACCAAACGAGCATCCGTCACCGGCGGAACGGATCGTCGCCCCCGACGGAAGCGAGACCATTCTTGTCGTCGAGGACGACGACATGGTTCGGGCCTATGTCGAGAGCGAGCTGAAGACCCTCGGCTATCGCGTCATCGCGGCGTCGAACGGTCCCGCGGCTCTCGAACTGTTGCGCCGCCCCGGCGACATCGACCTGCTGCTCACCGACGTCGTGATGCCGGGCGGCATGTTCGGACCAGAGCTTGCCAGGCAAGCGACCGGCTTGCGGCCCGGGCTCAAGGTGCTCTTCACCTCGGGCTACACCCAAAATCCCGTCAAGACGCCCGACGGGGTCGGCGACGCCCGCATCCTGACAAAACCGTTCCGGCGGAAGGATCTTGCCGCGATGCTGCGGTCCGCCCTGTCGGCGTCGCCGCGCTGAAATCAGGAAGAGAACGCCAGCCGGAGCGCTACGCCGAGATTGGCTACGAACAGAGCCGCGTCGATGACGAAGATCCTGAGCATCGGACCTTTCAGCACGGGCCAGTAGGCCACCCCGACGCGCCCTCCGCGCATCAGGACCGGAAGGTTATAGGCGAACTGGCTGAAGTGGCAGGCGGCAAAGAACAGGAACAGCGCGAGCTGCGCCTCGATCGGCTGGAAGAAGGCCGGACGAGCGGCCAGAAGATAGAACGACAAAAGCCCGATCGGCAGATTCATCCCGCCCAGGAACGCCACGCTGGCCGCCAGCGTCGGCGCGATCGGATTGCTGCGCTCTTCGCGCGGCAGGAGTATCTTCAGCGTGTTGCCCTGGGCGACGCTGAACTGGATGAACGCGCCGCCGAACCAGAGCGTGTTGAGGAGCAGGACGAAATCCGAAAGATGCATGATCATTTTCCGTAGAAGGCTTCGCTGCGCACCACACGGCCCGCATCGTCGAAATCCATGAACTCGCTGGCGCGCGTGTCGCCGAGCTGCCACCACACCGTCAGGCGCGCGATCGCCTCGTCCCAGCTCCAGCTCAGGATCTTCAGGTCGGCGCTTTCGATGTGGCCATAAGCCTCGCGCCAATAAGCGCGGATGTTCTCGGCGCCGCTGACGACCGGAGAACCGGTCAATGATAGTGCCAGAGGGCTGCGCATCTGCGCATCGTTGGCGAAATGCGCGACGACCGCGTCGATATCGACCCGGCGCCAGCTCGCGCACCATGCCGCGACAAAGCGCTCGGCGGCTGCGCGATCCATTTTCCATCCGCTCATGGCGGAGCCCTCCCCTGGCTCGTTGCCGGGAAAGTGGCAAAGCTCGCGCCTCATGTCAACTATATTGACTTGAGGAACCGTCAGTTGTTGTCGGCGATCGCCCCCATGACGGCCATCCATGCCGCCGCACCCGACGCCCCGGCGCGATCAAACGCTTCGCGCAGGACCTTGCGCTCGTGATCCGATGCCTTTTGCTCGATGCGTCGCCCGGCCTCCGTCAGGCGCAACAGCTTGGAGCGATGCTGCTCGGGTGCCCGCTTCGACGTCAGGAGCTTGCGCTCCAGCAGCAGGTTGAGCGGCCGGTTCAGGGCCTGCTTGGAGATGCCGAGGATCTCGATCAGCGAGCCGATCGCGATATCGGGACGGCGCGCCACCACGTAGAGGATGCGGTGGTGTGGACGCGACAGGCCCTGCTTCGCAAGATATTCGTCGGCCTCCAGCGTCATCCCGCGCCAGCCGTAATACATCAGCTCCAGCGCCGCATCGAGATCGTGCAGCTTCGGAAGTGAGGCGCGGTGAAGCCCCGCAGCTTGAGACGTCTTTGCCATTGTCTGAAAGAGCCTAACCCCGCGCCCGCAGCTCGCGCCGCAGCACCTTGCCCGTAGCCGTCATCGGCAGCGTCTCCGCGAACTCGACGAAGCGTGGATATTCGTGCGCGGCGAGTTGCACCTTCACGAACTCCTGGATCTCGCGCGCGAGCGTGTCGCTTGCCGCGAAGCCGGGACGCAGCACGATCCAGGCCTTGATCGATTCGGTGCGGATCGGATCGGGGATGCCGACCACCGCCGCCATCGCCACCGACGGATGCTTCATCAGCGTGTGCTCGATCTCGGACGGGCCGACGCGATAGCCGGCGGTGGTGATGACGTCGTCCTCGCGGCTGACATACCAGAAATAACCGTCCTCATCCCGGGTACCGAGATCGCCGGTCAGCAGGAATTCGCCGGCATATTTCTTCGCCGTCGCGTCTGGATTGCGCCAGTATTCGAGCATCGTGCACGGACATGGCTGGCGCACGCCGATGATGCCGCGCTGCCCCGTCGGCAGCTCCTCGCCCTTGTCGTTGACAATGCGGACGTCGAAGCCCGGCGTCGCCTTGCCCATCGACCCCGGGCGGATCGGAAACAGGTTGGAGTTGCTGCCGATCACGAGATTGCACTCGGTCTGTCCGAACACTTCATGCGCATCGATGCCGAACGTCTCGCGTACCCAGCCCAGCAGCTCGCCGCCGAGCGATTCACCGCCGGTGAAAATGCTGCGCAGCTTGACGCCCGGATGCTTCACGCCGGCCTGCCGCATCAGCTTCAGCGCGGTCGGCGGCAGGAAGACGTTGCGGACACCGAGGTCGGCCATCATCTGCATCGCCGCCTGCGGCTCGAACTTTCGCGCGCGGTGACCGACCAGGGGGATGCCGTGATACCAGAACGCGAACAGGCCGTTGACGAGGCCGCCGATCCACGCCCAGTCCGCCGGCGTCCACATCAGATCGCCGGGGCGCGGCAGGAAATTGTGGCACATCTCGACATTCGGCAAGTGGCCGAGCACGACGCGATGCGCATGCAGCGCGCCCTTCGGATTGCCTGTCGTGCCTGACGTGTAGATGATCAGGGCGGGATCATCGGCGGAGGTGTCGACGGTCGCAAAGTCCTCGGACGCGGTTTCGATCGCCGGCCAGAACGGTTTTGCGCCGGCGTGGACGGCGCCGCTCGTGATATAGATGTCCTGCAGATAGGGCAGCCGATCGCGGACCTTCGTGAGCTTCTCCCAGCCCGCCTCATCAGTGATGATGGCTCTTGCTTGCGAATTCGACAGGCGGAATTCCAGCGCGTCCTCGCCGAACAGCGCGAACAGCGGGATCGAGATCAGCCCGGAGCGGAACGCGGCCATATGCGCGATCGGCAGCTCCAGCGACTGCGACAGGAACACCGCGACGCGGTCGCCGCGCACGAGCCCATCGGCCTTCAGCACATTGGCGAAGCGGCGCGACATCTCCGCGACCTCGTCGAAGGAGGTACGCGTGGTTGCGCCGTTCTCGTCGACATAGACCAGCGCGAGGCGGCCCGTGCCGTCGGCATGGCGGTCGCAGCACGCCTCCGTCATGTTGAAGCGCGCCGGGACGTCCCAGCGGAAGTTACGATAGAGCTCGTCGTAGGTTGCGGCTTCGGTCAGCATGGTCGTTTCCCGGCAGCGTCGTCACGGCCGGGCTTGTCCCGGCCATCCACGTTCTTGTTGGACCTGAGTTTATGCGCGTGGGTGCCCGGGACAAGCCCGGGCATGACGATGCGGAGGCATCCCCTAACGGCGCACCGTCTGGAAGAATTTCCTGACGTCGCCAACATACAGCTCCGGCTGCTCGAATGCGGCGAAATGCCCGCCCTTCTCCATCTCGCTCCAGTGCGTGATGTTAGGAAAGTTCGGCTCCATCCAGCGCCTGACCGGCGTGATGATCTCCTTCGGGAATACGGCGACGCCGGTCGGCACGTTGACCCTGGGCGTGGTGCGGCGCTTGCCAAAACTCTCCCAATAGAGCCGTGCGGAGGAGGTCGCCGTCTCCGTTGCCCAATAGAGCATGACGTTGTCGAGCAGCTCGTCCTTGTCAAAAATATTTTCGGGATGGCCGTCGCAATCGGTCCAGGCCCAGAATTTTTCCAAAATCCAGGCCGCCTGCCCGCTCGGCGAATCCGTCAGGCCATAGCCGAGCGTCTGCGGCCGCGTCGATTGCTGCTTGGAATAGCCGGAATCGAGATCGACATAATGCTTCAGGCCGGCGAGCGCGCGCTTCTCTTCCGCCGTCGGCTCGCCCTCGACCTTCGGCGCCGCGTTGAAAGCGAGCGTGATGTGGATGCCGGCGCAGTGCTCGGCGTCCTGCGCGCCCAGCGATGTCGTCACTGCCGAGCCCCAGTCGCCGCCCTGCGCGCCGTAACGCGCGTAACCGAGCCGATCCATCAGCTTCGCCCAGGTCGCGGCGATGTGGTCGACGCCCCAGCCGGTGGTCCTTGGCTTGGCGGAGAAGCCAAAGCCCGGCAGCGACGGGCAGATCACGTGAAACGCATCCGCAGGATTACCGCCATGCGCGGCAGGATCGACCAGCGGCGCGATCACTTTCTGGAATTCGACGATCGACCCCGGCCAGCCGTGGGTGATGATCAGCGGCAGTGCGGACGGCTCCTTCGAGCGCGCATGCAGGAAGTGGATATCGAGCCCGTCGATCTCGGTGGTGAACTGGTCGAAGCGGTTGAGCTTTGCCTCGCGGGCGCGCCAGTCATAGCTGTTGGCCCAGTAGGCGCAGATCTCCTGGATCCATTTCAGCGGCGCGCCCTGGCTCCAGTCGTCGACCAGCTCCGCCTCCGGCCAGCGCGTGCGGGCGAGGCGCGATTTGAGGTCGGTGAGAATGTCGTCGCTGATGGCGATGCGAAACGGTTTGATGGCGCCGATCATCGGTTGCCCCCGATTTGTCTATCGGGAGAGAGTAGACCGAACTCACGCGGCATCAAAGGTGCACCTTCTCCCCTTGCGGGAGAGGGAAGAAGCTAGCCTGTCAGCGCCGCCTTCACCAGGCCGCTGGCCTTGCCGAAATCCATCTGACCGGCGTACTTCGCGCGCAACACCGCGATCACCTTGCCCATGTCCTTCATGCCGGCTGCGCCCGTCTCGGCGATCGCATCCGCGATCGCCTTCTTGACCTCGTCGTCCGACATCTGCTTCGGCAGATAGGCCGAGATCACCGCGATCTCCTCGCGCTCCTGGGCGGCGAGTTCGGCACGGCCGCCCTTGTCGTAGAGCTCGACCGACTCCTGGCGCTGCTTGATCATCTTCTGAAACACACCGAGCAGGTCGGCGTCCGACAGCGGCGGCTTGCCGTTGCCGCGCGCCTCGATGTCGGCGTTCTTGATGGTCGAGTTGACCATGCGCAGGGTGGACAGCTTGCGCTCGTCCTTGGCCTTCATGGCCTCCTTGACCGCGTTGTTGATGTCGTCGCGCAGCATGATCGTGATCCCTTCGAATATCCGACGCCTGATCTAGGCCGTTCGCGGCCCTGAGACAACCGGGGCGGCCAGCCATTCGACCAGCGCCCGCGTCGTCGCCCCGGGCTGCTCCGGCTGCGGCAGGTGCCCGCAACGCTCGAGGATCACCAGTCTCGCGCCCGCTATGCCCTCCGCCATCTCCTTGGAGAACGCGTTCGGAATCGTGTTGTCCTGATCGCCTGTCAGCACCAGCGTCGGGCATTTGATCGTCGCCAGCGTCGGCCGTGAATCCACCCGCGCAATGATCGCGGTCTGCTGCCGCAGATAGCCTTCGACCCCGACGTCCTCGCCCTGCTCATGCACGAGCTTTCGAATGCCGACATCGTCGCGGCGCGAGGGATGCACCAGCTCCGGAAACATCTCCTCGCGCGCCGCGCTCAGCTCGCCGCGCCTGGCCCGTTCCATCAGGCCGCGGCGGCGCGCGGTCGCTTCCGGTGTATCGGGCCGGGCCTGGGTGTTGATCAGCGCGAGCTTCAAAACCCGCTCGGGCGCCTGGCGCATGATCTCGAGCGCGATATAGCCGCCCATGGAGTGGCCGGCGAGCGCAAAGCGCGGCGGGGCCTCGCTCAGCACGCGCCGGGCGATCGCCGCTATGCTGTCGTCGCGGATATGGTTGGCAATCATCACCGGGCCGAACCGCCAGAGCGCGGGGACCACCGGGGCGTAGATCCGGGCCGAAGAGGCCAACCCCGGAACCAGCAGAAGCGGGGTGGTCTGGTCCATTATTGCCTCGCAAGCCCGGGAAATTGGCGGAAATTATTCTGCCAAGCTTAAGTGCCTGAGGAGACCTGTCAAATATGCAAAAACGCATGTGAATCGGCGCTCGTCCGCTTTGACGGCGGCGCCGGCCCGGACTATGAACCGGGCTCATGACACAACATGACAACGATACCGCCTGGCCGGACCATAAACCGACCGCGCTCCTCGTGCTCGCCGATGGCACGGTGCTCGAAGGCTTCGGTCTCGGCGCCGAAGGCCATGCCGTCGGTGAAGTCTGCTTCAACACCGCGATGACCGGCTATGAGGAGATCCTCACCGATCCCTCCTATGCCGGCCAGCTCATCACCTTCACCTTCCCGCATATCGGCAATGTCGGTACCAACGAGGAAGACATCGAGACGGTGAACATGGCCGCGACGCCCGGCGCGCGCGGCGTGATCCTGCGCACCGCGATCACCGATCCCTCGAACTACCGCGCCACCAAGCATCTCGACGCCTGGCTCAAGGCCCGCGGCATCATCGGCCTGTCCGGCATCGACACCCGCGCATTGACCGCGCTGATCCGCAGCAAGGGCATGCCCAACGCCGTGATCGCGCATGCCAGGAACGGCGAGTTCGACCTGCATGGCATGAAGGAAGAAGCGCGCGAATGGCCGGGCCTCGAGGGCATGGACCTCGTGCCGATGGTCACCTCGGGCCAGCGCTTCACCTGGGACGAGACGCCCTGGCTGTGGGACAAGGGTTTTGGCCGCCAGGACAAGCCGGAGTTCAACGTCGTCGCCATCGACTACGGCATCAAGCGCAACATCCTGCGCCTGCTCGCCGGCGTCGGCTGCAAGGTGACGGTGGTGCCGGCGACGACCTCATCGGAAGACATTCTGGCGATGAAGCCGGACGGCGTGTTCCTGTCCAACGGCCCCGGCGATCCGGCCGCGACGGGCAAATACGCGGTGCCGGTGATCCGGGACGTGATCAAGTCGGGCACGCCGACCTTCGGCATCTGCCTCGGCCACCAGATGCTCGGCCTCGCCGTCGGCGCCAAGACCAAGAAGATGCATCAGGGCCATCACGGCGCCAATCATCCCGTGAAGGACGAGACCACCGGCAAGGTCGAGATCACCTCGATGAACCACGGTTTTGCGGTGGACGAGGCGACGCTGCCGAAGGGCGCGACGCAGACCCACATCTCGCTGTTCGACGGCTCCAATTGCGGCATCCAGCTCGACGGCAAGCCGGTGTTCTCGGTGCAGTACCACCCCGAGGCCTCTCCAGGCCCGCGCGACTCGCACTATCTGTTCCAGCGCTTCGCGGATCTGATGCGGCAGAAGAAGAGCGCGTAACGCCGGCTCTCCTGCAATTGCCTTGACGACATCGAGCCCGGGCCTTGACCCGGGCTCTTGTCATTCCGGGCTCGACGCTGCGGTTCGCCCGGACGCAAGGAACGTCGTCTCACGCCCCTCGTTGATTCCTGCTACGCTCACGCAGGAGCCCTGCCATGTCCGTTGTCCGCGACAATGCCGAGCCACGCGCCATCGTGTTCGAAGATGACGGGCTCGTGCCGAACAACATCCTTCCCTTCCTGGTCTATCGGGGTGCGGTGAAGCTCGATTCCAGGCGTCCCGAGGCGACCATCGAAAACCTGTTCGAAGCGAATAGCTGGGGCGGCACGTGGCGCAACGGTGTCTACGACTATCTGCACTATCACGCGACGGTGCATGAGGTGCTCGGCGTCGCGCGCGGAAGTGCCCGCGTCCGCTTCGGCGGCGATCATGGCCAGGAGCTGGAGATCAAGGCAGGCGACGTCGCGATCCTGCCTGCCGGCACGGGGCATCAGTGCATCAGGGCGAGCGACGATTTCTGCATCATCGGCGCCTATCCGCCGGGATCGAAGATGGTGGTGACGCGGGCAACTCCGGAGAACCACGCCAGGGCACTGAAGACGATTCCCGAGGTCGCGCTGCCGCCGGCCGATCCGGTGACGGGCAAGAACGGGGCGTTGATGAGGCTGTGGAGCCGGCCATAAGCGCGACGCCGTAGGGGGGGCAAAGCGGAGCGTGCCCACCAATCAGTTCAAGCCGCAAGGATAGATGGTGGGCACGGCGCGCAAGAAGCGCGCCTTTGCCCACCCTACGCAGTCGCGTACCCCCTACGCCTCGTTGCCACCCTCCTGGCGGGTGGCCTCGAACAGGAACCACGTCCGGCGCTCGGTCTCGTCGATGAAGTTTTCGAGGATGCTGGCGCTGGCGACATCGCCGGCGTCGTCGCAGACCTCGTGTGCCTTGCGCATCGCGCTCGCGACGTGCTTGTTGTCCTGCATCAGCTCGCGCAGCATCTCGCGTGGCGGGACGTAGTCCTCGTTGTTGTCCTTGATGGTCTGGAGTTTGGCGACCTGGCCGATCGACTTCAGCGTGGTGCCGCCGATCTTGCGGACGCGTTCGGCGAGCTGGTCGGTGGTGGCGAAGATCTGGTCGGACTGCTCGTCGAGCAGCAGATGATAGTCGCGGAAATGCCGGCCGCTGATGTGCCAGTGGAAATTCTTGGTCTTCAGATAGAGCGCGAACGCATCAGCCAAAAGCACGTTGAGCGCCTCAGAGACCTTCTTGACCCCATCGGGCGACAGATCGGTGGGGGTATCGAGATCGGGCGAGACCTTGGTGGGGGCTTTGCTCACGGGAAACCTTCCTGTTAGGACGCGGACATTGACGGCGCGCCGTCGCACCCCTAACGCAAGGCGGGCAGCGCCGGTTCCTTGACAGGAACCGTTTGGCCGGGACCTACGAAATACCATGGACGATTGGATCGATTATTACGACTCCACGCATACGATCTATGTCAGCAAGCTGCATCGCGACTTGCACTTCCAGATCATCGCGCGGGACATCATCGGCTACATCTCATCGCCCGAGGCGACCGTGCTCGACTATGCCTGCGGCGAGGCGCTGTCGGCGAGCCAGGTGGCCGCGGCCTGCGGCAAGCTGATTCTCGCCGAGCCCGCCCCCGGCGTGCGTGGCCGGCTGATCGCGCGATTTGCCCCGAACACCAGGATCCGCGTCCGCTCCCTCGACGACGTCCGCAAAATGCAGGACCAGTCGATCGACCTCGCGGTGATGAACTCGGTCGCGCAATACATGACGCCGGACGAGCTCGATGCCGCGCTTGTGAACATCCGGCGATTGCTGACCCCATCCGGCAAGCTCGTGCTCGGAGATATCTTGCAGCCCAATGTCGGCATGTTCAGGGATGTGATGGCGCTGCTCAGCTTCGGCCTGCGTCACGGCTTCCTGAAGGACGCGCTGATCGGGCTGATCAGCACCGCGCTGTCAGATTACCGTCATCTGCGCACGCGCATCGGGCTCCAGCGCTATAGCGAGGACGAGATCGTCGCCAAGCTGACCGCGGCCGGCTTCGCTGTCCAGCGCGCCCACACCAATATCGGCCATAATCGCTGGCGCATGACCTTCATCGCGCGGCCGCCTCTGGTCCGTTAAGCATAATGACTGCCCGAGGTGGCTTGTCACACGCCGATAGGTAAAGATCGTCGCGGCCCGGTGGCGGAAGCGTCTACGCGAGGGCGGTGCAACGCTCTTCATCCTGGTTCAAATCCAGGCCGGGTCTCCAGCCTTCGCTGGCTCCGCCAGCTTCGGCTAGGCAAGCCGTATCGTGCGAAGGCTGCCTCGGCGAAGCCCGAAGGGCGAAGACGGGCACGCTTCGACGGACCGCCCAAAGCGAATTCTCGAAAACTCGCAAACTTCAATCCACTTCAACCGTTTCGCACTCCGACAGCAGCTGTAGCCGGTCGGCATCCTTGGCTGCGGAGCTGAGGACAGCATCGAGCAGCCCCGGAAAGCGTGCGTCCAGATCCTCGCGGCGGAGCCGCATGAAGCGGTTGGTGCCCGCCACGCGCGTCAGCATCAGGCCGCATTCGCGCAGCTTGGCGAAATGGTAGGCGAGGTTGGATTTGCCGGAAAGGCCGCTGAAGTCGCCACAGCAGAGTTCGCTGCTGACACGTTCCTGCTGGGCGAGCTGATAGACGATGGCCAACCGGATCGGATCGCTCAGGCAATCCAGAACCATCGGCAGCTCGATCTGCTCGCGGGTGGGATGAAGGGGCGTGCGGCTCATGGTCTGGAATCATAGCAAACTGACCGTGATGTTCAATAGTTCTTGAACCAATTGACTTCTTAGCCTTTGCATTCAATAGTTCAATAAACGTTGAACATAGGGATATCGTCCAATGAGCGTGTTCTGGCTGGCTCTCGCGGCCTTCGCGATTGGTACGGAAGGCTTTGTCATTGCAGGGCTTTTGCCATCGATCGCCAGCGATCTTTCGATTTCCGTCCCGGCCGCCGGCCAATTGGTCACCGCCTACGCCCTCACCTATGCGGTGGGTTCGCCGATCCTGGCGGTGACGCTGAACAATATCGACCGCCGCACCGTGCTGGCCCTGGCGCTATCGACCTTCATTGCCGGAAATCTCGTCGCGATGGTGGCTTCCAGCTACGCCCTGCTGCTGGCCTCCCGCATGCTGATGGCGCTGGGCTCCGGACTGTGCATGCCGACGGCGCTCGCCGTATCGGTGGCGGTCGCCGCGCCCGAACGGCGCGGCCGCGCGGTGGCGCTGGTCACCTCGGGCCTCACGATTGCAACCGTGATCGGCGTCCCGCTCGGCAATCTCGTCGGCAGCCTGCTCGGATGGCGCGCGACCTTTGCCATGGTGGCCCTGATCGGCGCGGTTGCGCTTGCCGGCCTGCTGCTTGGCCTGCCCCGCGGCCTGCCGCGCAACACCGCCTCGCTCAGCGAACGGCTGGCAGTGGCGCGTCACAGCAATGTCGTGATCGCGCTGCTGATCACCATCTTATGGGCGCTCGGCGGCTTCACCGTGTTCACCTATTTCGCGGTCCCGCTGCGCGGCCTCGGCTTCGACGCCGCGCAGATCAGCCTCGCGCTGCTGGTGTTCGGCGGCGCCGCCGCCATCGGGAACATGCTGGGCGGTGTCCTGGCCGACCGGCTCGGGACTCTCGCCACCGCAGGCCTCGGGCTCGCCGGCATGGCGAGCGCCCTGATCCTGCATTCGCTGGTCCTGAAGTTGATGCCTGGACAGGCGCATTATGCGGTGCTGGGCGCGATCTTCCTCTGGGGCATCTCGGGCTGGGCGTTCTATCCGGCCCAGGTCGCTAGCATCATCCGGATCGAGCCGCAGGCCTCGATGATCGCACTCTCGCTCAACGCCTCCGCCATGTATCTCGGCTTTGCCATCGGCGGGGCCCTGGGTGGCGCGGTGCTGGCCACCCTTTCGCCTACTGATCTTGGCTGGATCGGCGGATCGAGCGTTGCGGCCTCGCTGCTGGTGCATCTCGCCCGTGGCTGGCAGGCACGGCCAAAACCCGTCAAAATTGCCGGTTGATGGGCGTTTTTCGGGGTTTCGCCGCCCCGAAAACTGGTCTAAGACCCACCCGCGCGCGAGGGGAGACCCCGCGCTCTCGGCTCAAGGGGACGCGCGGCAAGCGCGCCCTTTTTTTGTGCCCAAAATCCACTTCGGCGAGAGTTGATGCCCAAACGTACAGACATCACCACCATCCTGATCATCGGCGCTGGTCCCATCGTGATCGGCCAGGCCTGCGAGTTCGACTATTCGGGCACGCAAGCGGTGAAGACGCTGAAGGAAGAGGGCTATCGCATCGTCCTCGTCAATTCCAATCCGGCCACCATCATGACCGATCCGGAATTGGCCGATGCGACCTATATCGAGCCGATCACGCCCGAGATCGTCGCAAAAATCATCGAGAAGGAACGTCACGTCATTCCCGGCGGCTTCGCGCTGCTGCCGACCATGGGCGGACAGACCGCGCTGAACTGCGCGCTGTCGCTGCGCCGGCAGGGCACGCTGGAAAAGTTCGATGTCGAGATGATCGGCGCGACCGCGGATGCGATCGACAAGGCGGAAGACCGTCAGCTGTTCCGCGAGGCCATGACCAAGATTGGACTTGAGACGCCAAAGTCGCGGCTCGCCAACGCGTCCGAGTTGAAGAAGTCCTTCCGCGACAAGCACCGGGCCGAACGCGAGAAGCTGTCGGGTGCCGCCCTCGAGGAACACGAACGGCAATGGGTGCTCGGCGAAAGCGACCGCCGCAAGCGCTACCAGGAATATGCGCTCGGCCAGGCGCTGATGGCGCTGTCCGAGATCGGCCTGCCCGCGATCATCCGTCCCTCCTTCACGATGGGCGGCACCGGCGGCGGCATCGCCTACAACAAGGAAGAATTCCTCGACATCATCGAGCGCGGCCTCGATGCGTCTCCGACCAACGAAGTGCTGATCGAAGAATCCGTGCTCGGCTGGAAAGAGTACGAGATGGAGGTCGTGCGCGACAAGAAAGACAATTGCATCATCGTCTGCTCGATCGAGAACCTCGATCCGATGGGTGTGCACACGGGCGACTCCATCACGGTCGCGCCGGCGCTGACGCTGACCGACAAGGAATACCAGATCATGCGCGACGCCTCGCTGGCGGTGCTGCGCGAGATCGGCGTCGAGACCGGCGGCTCCAACGTGCAGTTCGGCGTCAATCCCGAAGACGGCCGCATGGTCGTGATCGAGATGAATCCGCGCGTGTCGCGGTCGTCCGCACTGGCCTCCAAGGCCACCGGCTTCCCGATCGCCAAGGTCGCCGCCAAGCTCGCGGTCGGCTACACGCTGGACGAGATCGCCAACGACATCACCGGCGGCGCGACGCCGGCCTCGTTCGAGCCGACCATCGACTACGTCGTCACCAAGATTCCGCGCTTCGCCTTCGAGAAATTCCCGGGCGCGTCGACCACGCTGACCACGTCGATGAAGTCGGTCGGCGAAGTGATGGCGATCGGCCGTACCTTCCAGGAGAGCCTGCAGAAGGCGCTGCGCGGACTCGAGACCGGCCTGACCGGGCTCGACGAGATCGAGATCGAGGGGCTAGGCCAGCACGACGACAAGAACGCGATCCGCGCCGCGCTCGGCACGCCGACGCCGAACCGGCTGCTCCAGGTCGCCCAGGCCATGCGGCTCGGCTGGTCGAACGAGGACATCTTCAACTCCTGCAAGATCGATCCGTGGTTCCTCAGCGAGATGCGCGGCATCGTCGACATGGAGGAGAAGGTCCGGAAGAACGGCCTGCCGGGCAACGCCTTCGGCATGCGCACGCTCAAAGCCATGGGCTTCTCCGATGCGCGGCTCGCCGTGCTGGTGGCGTCGACGGAGGCCGAGGTGACAGCGAAGCGCCACGCGCTCGACGTCCGCCCGGTGTACAAGCGCATCGACACTTGCGCGGCCGAGTTCGCCTCGCCCACCGCCTACATGTATTCGACCTATGAGGCGCTGTTTGCGGGCGCGCCTGCGGACGAGAGCTCGCCGTCGGACAAGAAGAAGGTCATCATCCTCGGCGGCGGGCCCAATCGTATCGGCCAGGGCATCGAGTTCGACTATTGCTGCTGTCACGCCTGCTTCGCACTGCATGACGCCGGCTACGAATCCATCATGGTCAACTGCAACCCCGAGACGGTGTCGACCGACTACGACACCGCCGACCGGCTCTATTTCGAGCCGCTCACCGCCGAGGACGTGCTGGAGATCATCGCGAAGGAGCGCACCAACGGCACGCTGCACGGCGTGATCGTGCAGTTCGGCGGCCAGACCCCGCTGAAGCTGGCGCGCGCGCTGGAAGCCGCCGAAGTGCCGATCCTCGGCACCTCGCCCGACGCCATCGACCTTGCCGAAGACCGCGACCGCTTCAAGCGCGTGCTCGACAAGCTCCGGCTGAAGCAGCCGAAGAACGGCATCGCCTATTCGGTCGAGCAGGCGCGCCTGGTCGCAACCGATCTCGGCCTGCCGCTGGTGGTGCGCCCGTCCTACGTACTCGGCGGCCGCGCGATGCAGATCATCCGCGAGGAGAACCAGCTCAGCGACTATTTGCTCGGCACACTGCCAGAGCTGGTGCCGGCCGACGTCAAGGCGCGCTACCCGAACGACAAGACCGGGCAGATCAACACCGTGCTCGGCAAGAACCCGCTGCTGTTCGACCGCTATCTGTCCGATGCAACGGAGATCGACGTCGACTGCCTCTGCGACGGCAAGGACACTTTCATCGTCGGCATCATGGAGCACATCGAGGAAGCCGGCATCCATTCCGGTGACAGCGCCTGCTCGCTGCCGCCGCACTCGCTCGACGCCAGGATGATCGAGGAGCTGGAGCGGCAGACGCGTGAGCTGGCGCTCGGCCTCGACGTCGTCGGCCTGATGAATGTGCAGTACGCGATCAAGGACGGCGAGATCTACGTGCTCGAAGTCAATCCGCGCGCCTCGCGCACGGTGCCCTTCGTCGCCAAGGTGGTCGGCACGCCGGTCGCCAAGATCGCAGCGCGCATCATGGCCGGCGAGAAGCTCGCCGACTTCAAGCTGAAGAAGGCGGACTTCAAGCATGTCGGTGTGAAGGAATCGGTGTTTCCGTTCGCCCGCTTCCCCGGCGTCGACACGGTGCTCGGCCCCGAGATGCGCTCGACCGGCGAGGTGATGGGCATCGACAGCTCCTTCGCGATAGCCTTTGCCAAGAGTCAGCTCGGCGGCGGCACGCGGGTGCCGCGCAAGGGCACGGTGTTCGTCTCGGTTCGCGAGAGCGACAAGACGCGCATCGCCGAGGCCGTTCGCGAATTGCATTCGCTCGGCTTCAAGGTGCTGGCGACATCGGGCACGGCGCGCTTCCTGACCGATCAGGGCATCCCGACCGAGAGGGTCAACAAGGTGCTTGAGGGACGGCCGCACATCGTCGATGCCATCACCAATGGCGACGTCCAGCTCGTCCTCAACACTACCGAGGGCCCGCAGGCGCTCGCCGACAGCCGCTCGCTGCGGCGCGCGGCCCTCTTGCATAAAGTGCCGTATTACACCACTCTTTCCGGGGCCGTGGCGGCCGCGCAGGGCATCCGCGCCTATCTGGGCGGGGACCTTGAGGTTCGTACCCTGCAGAGCTACTTTTCGGAAACCTGATCGCTAGCAACGGCGACGCTTCCGCTAAGTGACTGGCAATGAAGCCACAATGGCCGGAGGAACTGTCCGGCCGTTGTGGTTGTTCTGTTCCGGCGCCAGACCCACATAACCGTTCCGGTGGCCGTATACTCAGCCCCGGAAGTACTGACGAATCAAGGTTGCCGCGCCCTGTGTCTTGCCGGGGCGCGCGGCCGAAGGACGAGAGAAGAGATGGAAAAGGTTCCGATGACAGCGGGCGGCTTTGCCGCGCTCGGAGAAGAATTGAAGAGGCGCCAGTCCGAGGACCGTCCGCGCATCATCGAGCATATTGCGGAAGCGCGCTCGCACGGCGACCTGTCGGAGAACGCGGAATATCATGCCGCGAAGGAAGAGCAGTCCCACAATGAGGGCCGCATCGCCGAGCTCGAGGACAAGCTCGCGCGCGCCGACATCATCGATATTTCCAAGCTGTCCGGCGACACCATCAAGTTCGGCGCCACTGTGACGCTGGTCGACGAGGACACCGAGAAGAAGACGGTGTGGCAGATCGTCGGCGAGGTCGAGGCCGACGCCAAGAAGGGCCGCATCTCCATCACCTCGCCGCTCGCGCGCGCGCTGATCGGCAAGAAGAAGGGTTCAACCGTCGAGGTCAACGCCCCCGGCGGCGCCAAGGCGTATGAGATCACCAAGGTAGAGTGGCGGTAAGGATTTGCCGCTAAGCGTGATGATGTTTTGAAAAGGCCGCGCCCTGCGCGGCCTTTTTGTTTCGGGGTATTGCGAGGGCCGTGTGCCTCTCCCCGCAAGAACCGGGAGAGGGAGAAGGCTTACCTTCTCCCCTTCACATCAAGCGGCACGGCCGCCTCGTATTTCGAATTATGCAGCACCAGCGACGTGCGCACGTTACGCACATGGGGTGCGGCGGTGAGGTGCGTCACGAAATCCTGGAAGGTGGCCATGTCCGGCGCGACGCATTTCAGGATGAAATCGACCTCGCCCGACAGCATCCAGCATTCCCGCACCAGGGGCTCGGCACGGACGAACTCCTCGAAGGCGCGCAAATCCGCCTCGGCCTGGCTGGACAGGTGCACGGCGGCGAACACAGTGACGTCGAAGCCGAGCTTGCGGGCGTCGAGCAGGCCGCGATAGCCGTGGATATAGCCCTCCTCCTCCAGCGCGCGGACGCGGCGGAGGCAGGGTGGCGGCGAGATGCCGACGCGCTTGGCCAGCTCGACATTCGTGATTCGACCGTCGGCCTGGACCTCGGTGAGAATTTTCAGGTCGATCTCGTCTAGGTTCCGCGACACGTGATTGGAACTCCTGGCCTTTGCGGCTGTATTGGTGGATTTGACGCAATCCTCATAGCCAGTCCGCAGCAATTGCGCAATTTTATTGCGCGTGCAGCGCAATCGACTTTTGTTCCCTGTTGGAAAAATCCGCCGACAGGGAATGCAATTCTTGCATAGCTCACCAGAAGGCTTAGATTAGCTCTGATATTTCAGCGCTTCCGCGACGCCTCCCGGCACGTTCCGCACCCGCGCTGCAGATCCCCCGTGAAAGGCGTCCGTCAAAATGTCTGCCACTGTTCATGCAAAGGTCGTCATTATTGGCTCCGGCCCCGCCGGCTACACGGCGGCGATCTACGCCGCGCGCGCAATGCTTGAGCCGATCCTGATCCAGGGGATCCAGGCGGGCGGCCAGCTCACCATCACCACCGACGTCGAGAACTATCCGGGCTTCGCCGACGTGATCCAGGGCCCCTGGCTGATGGAGCAGATGGAGAAGCAGGCGGTCCATGTCGGCACCAAGATCGTCTCCGACCTGGTCACCAAGCTGGAGACTATGCAGCGGCCGTTCCGCCTCACCTGCGACAGCGGCGACGTCTATCTCGCCGACAGCGTCATCCTTGCCACCGGCGCGCAAGCGCGCTGGCTCGGGCTCCCGTCGGAAACGAAATTCCAGGGCGGCGGCGTGTCGGCCTGCGCCACCTGCGACGGCTTCTTCTACCGCAACAAGGAAGTCGTGGTGGTCGGCGGCGGCAATACCGCGGTCGAGGAAGCCCTGTACCTCACCAACCATGCCTCGCAGGTCACCATCGTGCATCGTCGCGATCACTTCCGCGCCGAACGCATCCTGCAGGAGCGTCTGTTCAAGCACCCGAAGATCAAGGTGGTCTGGGACTCGGCTGTCGACGAGATCTGCGGCACCGAGAACCCGAACAAGGTCACCCATGTCCGCCTCAAGAACGTCAAGACCGGCGCGCTCACGAACGTGAAGACCGACGGTGTCTTCATCGCCATTGGACACGCGCCGGCGACCGAGCTCGTGAAGGACCAGGTCAAGCTGAAACGGTCGGGCTATGTCGAGGTTGCCCCGAACTCGACCGCCACCTCGGTGCCCGGCCTGTTCGCCGCCGGCGACGTCGCCGATGAGACCTATCGCCAAGCCGTGACGGCTGCCGGCCTCGGCTGCATGGCAGCTCTCGAAGCCGAACGTTTCCTGGCCCTGCGCGCCAGCGAGCGCGCTGCAGCGGAATAAAGATCATGCCTCGAACACGCGACGGATTTACGGATATGGATTGGGACAAGCTGAAGGTGTTTCACGCGGCGGCGGAAGCGGGCAGCTTCACGCATGCGGGCGAGCAGCTCGGCCTGTCGCAATCGGCGGTCTCACGCCAGGTCTCGGCACTGGAGCAGGAGCTCTCGGTCTCGCTGTTCCACCGCCACGCCCGCGGCCTGATCCTCACCGAGCAGGGCGACCTGCTCTTCCGCACCGCGCATGACGTGTTCATGCAGCTGCAGGCGGCGCGCGCCAAGCTGACCGACAGCCGCGAGCGGCCGAGCGGCGACCTCAAGATCACCACCACGCCCGGCGTCGGCATCAACTGGCTGATCCCGCGGCTCGGCGAATTCACTGCGCTCTATCCGGAGATCCGGATCTCGCTGATCGTCACCGACGAGGAGCTCGACCTGTCGATGCGCGAAGCGGACGTCGCGATCCGCACCCGCAAGCCGACGCAGCCGGATCTCATCCAGCGCAAGCTGTTCGCGATGGGCTTCCACGCCTATTGCTCGCCGGATTACATCAAGCGCTTCGGCACGCCGCGCACGCTCGAGGAGCTCGACTCCCACCGCATCATCACGCTCTCCGACGGCAACTTCGCGCCGCATCTTCAGAACCGCAACTGGCTGGTCGAAGCCGGCCGCAACGGCTCTGGTCCGCGCGAGGCCTATTTCAGAGTGAACAACATCCTCGGCCTCGTCCGCGCCTGTCAGCAAGGCCTCGGCATCGCGGCGCTGCCGGATTATCTGATCGAGGAACAGAGCCGCCTGGTGCAGCTGTTCGGAGAATCGGATTCGATCCAGCTCGACACTTATTTCGTCTATCCCGAGGAGTTGAAGACGGTCGCGCGCGTGCAGGTGTTCCGCGACTTCGTGGTGAGCAAGGCGCAGCGCTGGCCTTCCTGATTTCCGCATGTCTGACATGCGACCTGAACGGTTGCTGCATGGCGCTCGTCGAGCCCATAATGTTTCCACGCTGAGCCTTCGCGTTGCGCATTTGTCCCCCTCCTCCAGTGGCGCGGGAGTTCAGTAATCCCTCTTGGAAGGTGATTGTGTCGGCCTCACGTGGCCAATACCTTAAGCCGGGCTCGCTTGAGCCCGGCTTTTTTTCTGTCCCATTCTGGTTTCACGTTCCGCGTGTATTGACAGTTCCACGTACACCCCGCATCATTTGCGAATGATCACGAAGTCGTGCGCAATCTCGTTCAAGGCAGTCGCCTCGAAAAAAGGCCCCCATCCGGGGACCTCGGATTTTTGCGCGCGCTAACACAGCTTCGTCATCGCTAGCAAATCCCGAAACCCCGCCGCCTGGACGGGGTTTTTTCATGTGCCCTCCGTCTCAGGTTTTTTCCCGAGAAGGAGATGGAACATGACCGGTCTACAAGATCATTTGCACGGACTCTGGCTGCCGCTGGTGACGCCGTTTCGCGACGGCGCTATCGACGAGAGGTCGTTGCGGCGGCTGACGCGACATTACAGCGGACAGGCCGTCGACGGCTTCATCCTGGGGGCGACCTCCGGCGAGGGCATGACGCTGCGCGAGGTCGAGCTCGAGCGTCTCGTCGCCATCGTGCGCGACGAGATGGCGACGGAGCGCCGCAGCATTCCGATCTGCCTCGGACTGTCGGGCGCGGACACTTCGCGGCTGAAGGAACGCCTCGACGAGACCGCGGACTGGCCGATCGACGGTTATCTGATCGCGAGCCCCTATTATGTGCGGCCGTCGCAGCGCGGGCTCCTGGCTCATTTCGAAGCCCTTGCCGATCACGCGGCGTGGCCGATCGCGCTCTACAACATCCCCTATCGCACCTCGGTGAACATCACCAACCAGACGCTGCTGCGGCTTGCCGAACATCGGAACATCGTCGGGCTGAAGGATTGCGGCGCGAACCGCGATCAATCCATCGCGCTCCTGCGCGACAGGCCGAAGGGCTTTCGCGTGCTCACCGGCGAGGATGCGAACTACCTTGAGGCGCTCACCGACGGCGCCGACGGAGGCATCGTGCTATCCGCCCATGTCGAGACCGCGACGTTTGCGGCCGTGTATGCCGAGGTGAAGCGAGGCAACCACGACGCGGCGCAGGCGCGCTGGCACGAGGTCGCCGAGCTGACGCGCCTGTTGTTCACCGAGCCGAGCCCGGCGCCGGCGAAGTACTGGCTGTGGCGGTGCGGCCTGATCGACAGCCCCGAAGTGCGCCTGCCAATGGTGGAAGTGAGCAGCGAGCTCGCAGCCCAGATCGACCGCGAGATCGAGCGACGGATGAAAGTCGCCGCGTAGCGCCTCCGCTTCCTCTCTTCACACGCACGCCGCCACCCCCTTCTCCCCGTGCGGGAGAGGGAAGGCAGCGTCGTGTCCGCTCGACACCATCTCAATCCGGAAAAGAGATCGACCTATGGACATTCGTCAATGGCGCGATGCGCTGAAGGCGGCATGGGAACGCGTTTCATATGCGAGCGAGTTATCCGACTGGCTGCGGCGCGATATCGGATTGACCGCGGATGAGGTGAAATCGCGCGCGGACTACATCGACGAGATCAGAAGGAAATACAGCGAGTGGGTTTAGCGGCGGCGCGAGTCCTTCACCCTCCCCTGGAGGGGGAGGGTCGGTCGCGCGCAGCGCGAGCGGGGTGGGGTGATCTCTCCACTCGGGCACTGTTGGCTGCGGAGGCACCGTCACCCCGCCCCGCTACGCATTTCACTTCGCGCAATGCGTAGCGACCCTCCCCCTCCAGGGGAGGGTTAGAACGTGCCCGTAGTTAACCCGCGCGAACGCGCGCACCGCGCTGGCATGGTTAATCCGTGGTAGCACCTGTGTTCGAATGCGCCCGAAATTGCGATCCGGATTCTTAAAACATCGCGGCTATCACTGGCGCCCATAAGCGAAGAAATCGCGGGGGCGTTTTGTGAATATCCAGAATGAAGTGGCGTCGCATTACGACGCCGGACAGCAGAGCTTTACCACCGAGGACATTCTCTGGGCCGCCGGCATTTGGTCGGTGATCCTGACGCTGTCGCCGGTCATCGTGTTCTACATGCTGATGGTGGCGTAACGCATCTCCACCGGGCCAAAACGCAAAACGCGCGGACTTCCGCGCGCTTTCCGTCCGGGGAATGATTTATGAAAATTATGCCGCCTGCTTGTGCATTGCGCCGGATGCCGACGCCGTGCCGCGAATAGCCTTCACTGAACGCTCGATTGCCGCCCACAGCCTTGCGATTTCCTGGGCCGCACGGCTCTCGGCCTGATACTCGCGCGCGCCTTCGCCGTGGCTGAGCGCCATCAGCAAATCCGAACGGTTGGTGATCTGGCCGCCCCACACCGGCGCGCGGAATTTCGCCAGCGCCTCGCGGGCGATGGTAACGATCGGGCTTTCGGACTCGTCGCGGCGCGCCGGCGCACCGTTGAGCACGACCGCGTAGGGCTTGCGCGCCGCGCGGCACATCTGGATGGTTTCCTGCACTGCGTTGACGTCGAACACGCCGGGACGTGCCGGAATGACCACCATGGTCGCGTTCTTGATCGCGTCGTCGACGACGGCCGAGAGATTCGGCGGCGTGTCGATCAACACCCATTCATAACCGTCGCGCTTGGCAGCGGAGACGATGCCGCTGACCGAGTTCACGGCAGCCTTGATCGGCGGCTCGTTGGTGCCGCGCAGCTTGTGCCACAGCGTCAGCGAGCCCTGCGGATCCGCGTCCACGAGCATCACCTGCTTGCTCGCCTTGATCTGCGCGGCGAGATGTGCGGCCAGGGTACTCTTGCCCGAGCCGCCTTTACGCGATGCAAAAACAATTACGTTCATACCTCTGGCCTCCAGATTGACCCCAGATCACGAAAATGAATCACCGCGCTGATTCGGGAAAGAAAAATTTACCGGCAGTTGCCTCAGAGCCACGAAATAACAAGACGTGTTGGCTTTTGAGTCACACTGCTTCGCGCGACCAGGATACCAATCGCAACGAAACGCCCTTCACGCCGGCAATCCCACGCTTTTTCGGCAGCAACGCGGGAAAAACGGAATGCAACCTCGCCGCGCAAACCCTCTCGCGACTCTTTTCCGTCGAACGCGCTGGTAATTGTCGCAGGCGTCCGCACGGCGAGGCGAACAAAAGGAGTCCGGAGGCTGGCGCGCAGCTGATGCCGGCAACACACATGCAGGGGACACCGACGCGAAGACGCTTCGCGCTGTTGCCCTGACGCGACGAGCTTCAAAGAAAGAACGCTGGCCCCGCGCTCAGCTTTCGCTGGATTTCTTCTTCTTGGCCGCCTTCTGCGAAGGCTTGGTGCTCTTCTTGGCCGTCGGCTTGCCGGCGCGAGCCTCGCCGGGCTCAGGTCCCTGACGGAAGAACACTTTGCACTGCGGCGAGAGCTGCGATTTCTTCTGGATCATGCAGGCGGTGATGGCATCGACGTTCGGAACGAACTCGCCGCACAGCCGCATCGCGTCCGGCGAGCAGGCCTGCTGCTCCTCCTGCGTGTAAGCGAAGCCGGCGCCGGGATGGACCAGGACGGCGAGCGCAATGCCCGAGATCGCAGCAGCCAAGGATTCTTTGAAACGGAGCGCCGGCATCGATCCCCCCACATGTCGAGTTAGAGCGAATAGTGGGTGAACGGGCGTTCGTTGGCAACGAGGCCTGAAGCGAAAACGGCCACCTGTGCGCTCCGGGCAACAGGCCGGTCGGCCCGGCGCGGTCCCATCCCGGGCACGATGTCGCGCTATCAGGCTAAGCCTTTGGCAGGGCTGGCGAGATCGGGTCCGCGCGCGGCTTCAGCTTCGGTCCAGCAAAAAAACGCGAAAACAACCCCATGCACAGTAGCCAGGCCACGGCGGCCATTTACGGATTTTACGAAGTCGATTTGACTCGTCGGGCAAAACAGCGGCATGATGGCATGATCGAGAACGTGGGGTGGTCGTGTGATGTCCCCGTGAGATGAGGGGCGCATGGCCACAGTGTTGATCGTCGCGCCGGTGTTCGCCCTGATCGCGGCCGGCTATGCGTCGGTGCTGTTTCGCTTCGTCTCCGAGACCGCGCACAAGGGCATCTCCGAATTCGCCTTCAGCATCGCCATTCCGGCGCTGCTGTTCCGCACCATCGTCGTGTCGGAATTCCCCGATGTCAGCCCCTGGCGGATGTGGGGCGCCTATTACGGCGCGCTCGCCATCACCTGGATCGCGGCGCTGGCGCTCTCGGCATGCTTGCGCGAACGGCGCGAAGACCGCGAGGACGGCGTCGTGTTCGCGATCGGCTCGGTCTACGGCAACATCGTGATGCTCGGCATTCCGCTGGTGCTCTCAGCGCTCGGCAACGAAGCCGCAGGCCCGATGTCGCTGATCCTGTCGGTGAACACGCCGCTGCTCTGGCTTTGCGGCATCCTCCAGATGGAGCTTGTCAGCCGCAAGCGGACGGGCTCGGTCCTGTCGGTCATCCGCCCCGTGCTCGCGGATCTCGCGCGTAATCCGCTGATGCTGGCGATCGGTTTTGGCGTGGTCTGGCGTTTTACGGGGCTCGGCCTCAACCCCGTCGTCGACCGAACGATCGAACTGCTCGCGCAGGCGGGTTCGCCGGCGGCGCTGATCGCGCTCGGCATCAATCTGTTTCGGTTCGAGGTGAAAGGCGAGATGCTGAGCGTCGCCGCGATGAGCGCGCTCAAGCTGCTGGCGATGCCGGCGGTGGCGTTCGTGCTGGCAAAGCTGCTCGGTTTGCCTCCGGTCGCGGCCGGCGTGATCGTGCTGTTCGCGGCGATGCCGACCGGCGCGAACGCCTACATCTTCGCGGCGCAGTATCAACGGCTGGTGAACCCGGTGTCGGGGGCGGTGGCGCTGGGGACGCTGCTGGCGGCGGTGACGCTGCCGGTGGTGGTGGTGATCGTGGCGGGGGTGAGGTAGCCGCACGAGCAGTCACGCGGTCATCCCGGTTGATCCGTGCGAGGAGCTGACCTCCGCAAGCGCAGGATCAAACGTATCGCCAGCCAGAGCATCAGAACGACGAGCACGAAGGCGGCAACCGGCGCAGCCAGGGCAAGAAGCGATACGAGGAGTGCACCGCCCAGTTCGGCGGTCGCAACGGTTGAGTTGCCGAGGCCAGCCGTCAGGACCGTCGATTTGGCCCGCACGGCCGCGGTGACGCCATGCACTATGCCGGCCGCGCCGCCACCCGCGACGATGGCGGCCGTCCATTTCATCATCGGTGGAAGATCTGCCATGGTCGCCGCCGACAGGATGGCTCCGGCGATCACGGCGACAGGCGCGGCGATGACATCGAGCACATTATCCACGCCGGGAATGAAATACGCACCAACCTCCAGGAGCGCGGCCACGCCAAGCATGAGCATTGCAGCAGGTGTTCCAAGCCACGCGAAACCGTCGCCCAAAGGAAGCGAACCCGAGTAAGCGGCCACGCTGGCAACCAGCATCGGCAGGAACACCCGGAAGCCCGTCGCGGCCGCAAGACCGACACCGAGCGCAATCGACAACGCGAGATCGGAGTTCGACATGAGATCCCCAACGATTGTTGCGCTCGAATTTCCTCGAAGGTTAGACGTGATGCGGCCGAGGTCATTTGGATGAGAACGGCCATCGACGCAGATCGCAACGCGCAATCAGGCTACATCGCGGAGGATGATCAAACCAAGCCAGAAATGTTGACGTAGCCGATCACTGCGCATTTCTTCCACTTCGAGTTCAAAGGCGAGCAGCATCGCAGTGATGGGCGCGCTCAAGCTTCTGGCGACGCCCGGTGGTCGCGTTCGTGCTGGCAAAGCTGCTCAACCTGCCGCCGGTCGCGGCCGGCGTGCTGTTCGCGGCGATGCCGACCGGCGCGAACGCGTACATCTTTGCGGTTCAGTATCAGCGGCTGGTGAACCCGGTGTCGGGCGCGGTGGCGCTGGGCACGCTGCTGGCTGCGGTGACGCTGCCGCGTGGTGGTGGGGGTGAACGTGGCGGGGGGGGAGGTAGCTTTGGTTAGCGTGCGCGTGTCCGCTGCGTGCTCAACGCGCTGCACAAGTGCATAGGCGGGCGTTGAACGAAAACATTACTTCGGTCAGCTCCCCTCCTCTTGCCCCCTCACCAACCCCAAGAGCCGGCGGAACTCCTCATCGTTCGAATCGCTCTTCCAAAAATTGATGAATTGGCAAACTACTTGAAGGTTGCCTGCCTCGTAATGACCGTCGCTGTCGATCCGATCCAGCGATGGCAGGAGGTTCTTGTTCGCATTGGGATTGACAAATTCAAACGGGATTCCGGTTAAGGCGCAACAGTTACCCTGTAGATCAAGCAAAGATGCGATAAGCTTCTCTAATTCAGCCGCAGTCATCCGCAATTCTTTGTTCTTCAAAATCCGTTGGACGCTTTGTCCGTTGGCGTTCCTTACCGTATTCTCGACCGACAGGCGCATTTCGATGATGGACTTCTCGCGTCCGCCAAGGATGCGCCCATCGTCTCTGGCGCCTGGCGCTTTAGCGATCGAGCCTTCCGATTCACGCTTTAGCAGCGTCGAAAAAACCCAGCAGAAGGTGTGTGCGTCAATAAGGCGGATATGTCTTAGGCCGGCGCCCTCTTCAATAAGCGGCCGCAACGAAGCGAGCGTACGGTTGTACGTCGAATAGTTCTCCCAGCCACATTGGAGTATGGTCGAAAAGTATATATTGAGTGCTCGAAATGCGCGGTCGAAACCGGTTGGCTGAATCGGCATAAATCGATCCATGTCCTTAAGAAAGAACAGATAGGCCAACAACGGATATTTGCGGGCCGTCAGATCGCTCAGTCGATCAAATGTTGCGCCTTCATCAGCGTTGCCTCGATAGAGTCCAAAAAGTAGACCTTCGATGTCACGGCGAAGCTTCGGTTTCGCCCGCGCTTCCAACAACTCCCGATGGTCGCGGTTGGCATGACCGTAGCGGTTTTGCCAGAACACAAGATTATTCGTAAGTTTGCGGCCACTGTCCTGTATCTCAATAGCCTCGATCGTACGCTCCAAGATCGCGCCTGAGCCGATACTCTCTTCCGTCCATTCCCCTGCTCGAAGCAATCCAAGGGCATGATCACGCAGACGCGGCTTATAGCCTTCCCAGACCGCAGCAAGTCCTTCGTCAAACCCTTTGAACGGATGACCGGACTTTGTCGTGACGAGTCTCTGGAAGCGTGCGAACGCTTCGCTGAAGGCAGACGGGTCAATGTCAGCGGCCATAGTCGGCCGAGCAGCGTTTCCGGAACCGGCATACCAATCAAGAAACCTGTCCAAAGCGCCGGGGCTATCGACTTCGACACGCAGCGTGGAGGGCGACCGAAGCCGTAAAAGCGGCCCGTTGATGTTGGAGTTTCCGTTTGAGGGATTATCCATCAGGCGCACACCATCGAGCTTCGGTGGAGCCGGCGGCTCGAACCAAATACGTGTTTCGCTGGCCTCGCGATGAAGGGCCAGGACCTTCCCGGTTGGCGTCGAGAAGCCGATCACATAGTCGGTGGGCGGTTTAGCGGGCTTGCCCAACCGTGACCTAAGAGTTGCTTCAGCGTCTGCAGTCACGAGCGGCATTCACAATCTCCGGCTTGCAATACCCGGCCGCTATCTGCTTCGGCCTTCCATCCCCATGAGGCCAAGGGCCTTCTCTTATCATCGAGCTATCAAGAGCTTTATTACTTTCGTTTGCTGGCTGAGAGTTTTGGTATCGCATCAATCACTACAATCTCTGACGCGCGTTCGCCGCGCGCAAGTCGCCCTTCTCGAACTTTTCTAATCTCATTGAACTTATTGCCTCCATCTCCGTAGTCGATAATGACAAATACTGCGAAATCAGTTTGTGAGGCTGTTTTGTAAAATTCCAACTGCTTTTCGTATCCGTGCACAACGGTGCCACCGGATCGCTTCATTTCAACTAAGACGCGCGCCTGATAGCCGCTTGAAAACTTGAAGTCGATGGGGCCACCACCCATGTTTGCTTCAGGTGAGATGTCAACGTCGTTCGCTTTACAAAAGCAATCCGCGATCGCGTAGTAGATTAGTTGAGAGGCCCGTTCTTTCTTTGGCTTCCCGTTCACCCACAGCTCTTCCCACAGATTACCTGCCTCAACATGACGCCTAAACAGCTCAATGGTGTCGATGACCACACGAAATATCTCGTGCGCTCCGAGTTTGAGATTGTAGGCAGCCGCCTGCTTAAGGTCCGGAAGTCCGTTTGTGAGAATTTCTTTGAGGCGATAGTAGCCGAGCGCATCCAAGTTGGGGTCGTAGTTACTTACATTACCCTTTACGGCTGCTAAGAAGAAATCAAAGTCGGACGCTGACCCTAACGCGGCGGTACGCAGCGCAGCCTTCCGCTCCGCCACTGTCGGCTCCGCAATGCCTCCCAAGAGTCGGTTGACGCGTTCTCGGATACGCGCGTTTTCCATGGCTGCCCGCTCTATATCCGACCAATCATTCGCGATTGGCAAATCGCGCACGATGTCGGTCGGCACGAGAACGATGGGCACCTGCTTGCCTCTGGCGTTCACATATTTTGGCAACTTGTGAGTTGGACAAACGTCAAACGAGAAGACTGGCACCCCATGCGCTTGACAGAAAGCCTCTGTGATCTGCGCCAAGTCATCCATGATCACCGTTGTTGTCATATCGCTGATTGTATCAGGCCCGACATCCTCCTCGAAGAAGCCCATCAGAGAGATCATTTCCGGGTCGCTTGCGCCCAGCGTGATCACCTCCTTGCTTGTGCGGAGGATCGTTTCGCGAATTAGCTCTGGCCTCGAATTTCCTGATCGGCCGGTTCCGCCGTAGCCAAGTCCGTTTTCTGGCGGCTCGCTCAAGTCAAGCTGTCGTCGAGCACCTTTCCATGCTGCATCACCTTCGCCATTGGAGATTGCAAGCATGCGGACCAATATCTCGAAGTGCTTGCGAAATCGCTCGGCTGCGGCTGTTGCGATAATTTGGTTTCCGGACTTCGCTAGGAGGACCGGATCGATGAACAATGGTACGTCTACATCCACGAATGGATCTATCAGTCCGGCGGCCGCCAATGCTTGCGACTGAACTTTGAAGTAGGTTGAAAATAGGGTGGGATTATGCACGCGAGCCATGATGATGGCACTCTACTCGCGTCCTAATTGAATCCAAATGATACTTTGGCGATGATCGGCGAGAACGAGTGCGTACAAACTCAGGTGTGCGCCGCATCCTAAATTCGCTACCCAAAGGAAGCGAACAGAGTGGTTCGATTTAGAGGGTTAGTAAGACTGGTACAGTTGGGTGGGTACTGCCGCCGCTCAACTTTGTCTTTGATAAACCTAGCTTTTTTGCTCGCCAAAGATCGGCTTTTGCAGCGCGTTTTTGTATTCTTGAGAAGCTCGACGTAGCCGGAGCACGACTGGCACTGAAGCTTCACGACCATCTAATAGGGAAGGCACTTGCGTGCTCTGCGTCGGCTTCCAGAGCTTCTTCTCTATTCTGGCAGCCCTGCCTGCCGTAGCGCGCTGTTCATTTTCTCGATGTATTCGGGCTGAAAGCAGAACATTCGATAATAACTGTCGGCCTCGCGCATGGTGAAATCCGGGCGCAATTTCAGCAGCTTTCCGACCTCCGCCTTGGCCTCGTCGAACCGACCGAGAAACGGCAGCGCGTACGCCTGATCGAGATGACTGAGCCAAAAACCCTCAAGGTAGGCGTGCCGGAAATCCTCAAGCGCCTGTTGGTATTCGCCTTTCCACCAGTGTCGCTTTGCGGGCGCTAACCACCAAGCAAACGAGGCATTGGGACCCGCCAAGCGAATGGCCCTTTCGGCCATTGCGGTCCCGTCATCCCAGTCCCCCATGAAGGCGAGCCACATACCTCCTGAGAGGGTTCGCGCATCGTTGGAATTGAGCGCGAGGGCCTTTTCCAATTCTTGTCGGTACAGGTGGATTTGACATTTGGTACTCATCGCCAGAGCGTAGGTTCTTTGAGCGAACGCATCGTCGGGTGCAAGCTCCACGGCCCGTGTCGCGCCCCGTAAGATTTCCTCGTTCAAATACAGACGCTTATCGGTGTGTTGAATTTGGTCGGACGGTAGACCGATCCCCATGCTTCTTTGGTTAAAAAGAACAGTGGCGCGTGCTGACCACGCGAATGCGTTATTCGGCTGTCGCTCGGTAAGTCGCTTGGAGCACTCTAACGCTTTCAGAATTGCGGATGACAATCCACGTACAGACCCGACTACCGCATGAACAATACATTCATATGGACTGAGTTCGAAGACCGGCTTGTTCTGGGATTGCGAGTAATCTGCGTTCATAATTGCGCCGGGGTAGCCACCAATCTGCACGGCGGCGGCGTCGCCAATTTCGTACGCGGACGTTTCCGTTTGCACGCCTTCGGCATTCGCATCGAAGGACTTCGACCAAATCTCTGTACCAGTGCGCAGGTCCGAAACGTGGATATTCGCGCGAGCACCGCCGCCCAATGGATGAACCTCACCGCTCACCAGATAGTCGACTTGCGCCTTCCGGGCCGCTTTGATGGCATCATCACCTTCCTTTAGAAAGTTTGCAGCGGTTGCGCGCGGTATCACTCGCAAAGTGCTGAACCTGCCGAGGGAGGATGCAAGTTGTTGGGTTACCCTGTCGGCAAACGAAACAAGCCCCGGCGCGGCGATGGGGCTCGAAACAGGCAATACAGCTACTGAAGGCCCCTTCGAGACGATCAGACCGGTGGACGCGGCAGTCGTGGTCGTATCTCTGCCGACGTGGCTGTGCAAAATGTCCCATGCGTGCCAGTAGCCCGCGAGCCCGCCGACCACAGCACCAACGGACGCAATGATCGCGCCGAGTTTCCCAAGGCGAAGACGCAGGCGAGTGGAGAACGATGCGGATTTGCTATCGTTCAACTTCGGAGCGTCGTTTAGGGGCGTGTCTGCCACCGTCCACCGTTCCTCCGAACGTCAACCTTTGGAAAGTTACAACCAGGTTGCAAAGCTGTCCATATAAGGGTCTTCGTGGTAGCTGTCGGGCGCCTCGGGGTAGATGACATTCCACACGAGATGGTCACCGAACTCCCGCCAGTATTTTGCTGGATCGGGATTGGCCTCGTGCTGCTTCACGAACCAAACGTACCAGCGCCCAGCGAGTGCTATAGCGTTAAGCCTAGAGGCTGGCCTTCGCCATTCCTATGCGCCCGTAATGCAGCGATACGGGTCTCAATCTCAGCTAACCACTCGCCGTGCTGTGACTTCGCAAAGGGGATTGGCGTCCCGCTCGGTATCCGAAGCTGAGCTTCCCAGCGCACCCCATACAAGCGCTCATAGTCGTCGCGCACATCGGCCGGGATACCTTTTCGAGCGATAAAGCCGCCACCCTTCGCTCGAACTAACTCAACCATCCGCAATGCCATTTGTAGCGCCTTTTGTATTTTAGGCGGCGCAAATACATCAGGCCTATCAGTAAGTTGCTGGGAAAGCGGACTTATCCGCAACGGTGGTACAGTTGGGTGGGCTCGAACCACCGACCTCCTGTTCCCACAGACAGCGCCGAAGGGTCGACACGGGTTCGCTCAACTGTCAATCACAGGAGGCCTGCCACACGCAAAAGCCGCCAAGGTCTCCCTCGACGGCTCGTGCCGTTGCGTTTGCGTAGAGGTACTGTGTCGAGCGGTGCTCGAACGCAGCCCGTACTCGCTCTTATTGGACGCACGCGACCTTCAATGAGGGCCGGTGGGTGCGTTGCCAGTGTGCCGGGCCAACGATCCCCGATCCCTATGAGATGTGACTGGCGGCGATGCTCTTCAAGCGAGCACTGCTGTCCCATTCGATGAAATGGCAAAGCGCGTTTTCAATTGAGCACACTTCGATCATCATCAGCAATCAAGGTCAGCAACTGATCCACCACAACCCGGATACACGTGTCGAAACTCGTATCGGTGATGATTTCGCCGAGGGCGGAAGGGGTCTAGCGGCCTTAAAACGTGCGCCCGGCGTTCTACATGCTAGGCCTTCCGGAGCTAGGTCGGAGGGACCACTCTCGCTGCATCTCAAGGAAAACGGCCCGCCAACGGGTCACCGTCTTCGGCGCCGGCTTTGTTGCAAGCACGAAAGCCTCAAAAAGCTCCCAGCAACTCACACTGGGCGAGCGCGGCGCCCCGTCTGCGAACGGCGGGAAGGTATCGGGCCTCTCGTCACGGGCGTAGTCGCCATTCGCGCGCTTCTCCAATAGCTGGATTGCGGGCAACAGATTGTCGCTGACAGCGTCCACGAACAGCGCATGCGCGGTAAGGTTCAACGCCTTCCCCTCGTTGGCGAGGAAGGTTGCGACCCGCGCCAATTCGGCAATCTGCGGCCTCACGGCTTCCCGCACCTCTGGGTCATATTGCCAATCTGCGTGAGGGTCGGACCCTGGATCCTCTTCGTACTCGTCAGGCGCCTCTGGGCGGATCACATTCCACACGACGTGATCGCTGAAGTCCCGCCAGTACGTTGGCTTCCCTGGATCGGCCTCGTGCTGCTTCACGAACCAGTTGTACCAACGGCCCGCAAGCGCGATTGCGTTGAGCTTGGTGAGTGGTTGACCCTCGCCATTCCTTTGGGCCCGCAGGGTCGCGATGCGGGTCTCGACCTCGGCCTCCCACTCTCCGAGGCGGGCCTTGGCTTCGTGCTTAGGCGTACCGGCCGGAAGCCTGAGGTGCGCCTCGCGCTTGTGCCCATAGAGCCGTTGGTAGTCCTCGCGTACGTCCTCGGGGATGCCCTTACGGGCGAACCACCGACCATCTGCGGCTCGATTCAACGCGACCATTCGCAACGCCATTTGTGCAGCCTTTTGTATTTTAGGCGGCGCAAATCCTGCTGGTCTATCAGTAAGATGCTGGGAACGCGGTGTTATCCGCAATCTTGGTACAGTTGGGTGGGCTCGAACCACCGACCTCCTGTTCCACAGACAGGCGCTCTAACCAACTGAGCTACAACTGCATCCTTGCGAGCCGCCTTGGGCGCCTGGACGGGCCGTCGACCTAAGGGGGGCTGGACGGGGCGGAAACTAGGTGCAACGGGCGTTTTTGGCAAGGCCGCAAAACCCGAGAATCGCGCTTCCGACGAGGTTATTTCCAAAGCAAAACCCGGGCTCTAGGCCCGGGTTTCTTAATTTAAACCAGCCGGCCTAATCAGGCGGCGGGCTTGTAGAACTTCGAGGCAGAGGCCTTGATCGGCTCGACGGTCTCGGCGGCGACGCGCTGGGTCAGCTCGGCCAGCTCCTTGGCCTGGGACTGGAAGGTCTCGAGCTGGGTGCGGGTGTGGCCGGTCCACAGCTCCAGCGCTTCCGCCGGCGACTTGAGGCCGAACAGCTGCTGGGCGAAGTCCAGCTGGGCGCTGGTATTGGCCTTCATGAACTCCACCAGCTTGGCGGTGTACTCGCTCGCGCCCTTGTTGGCGGAGGTGAACACGGCCTCGACGGTGCCGTTGTGGGTCTCGGCCGCGTCCTTGAACTTGGCGTAGCTCTCGCGGGCCTGCGACACGCCCTTTTCGGCGAACGCACGCATCTGCTCGGGAACCTCGAACGGAATGATCGAGGCAGAAAACGGATCAGTCGCACCTGTCATGATGTCCCTCACGATAAAGAAAAAATGGAGTGAGCCTTCTGGCGCGCCCGCCGGCCCCGACCTAGGCCTCAAATTCAGCGGGAACGAACACTGGAACGCGATACAAGAAGATGGCTCGCCCAGCGCCGATCACTATCGCTGCCTAAGATGTCAACATTGTGCAACGCAAACGTGATCCGGGCTGCGCCGCGAAATTTAATCGCGGTCAGGGTGATGGTTCCGCCTGAGGGAACCCTGGGTTGAGGTAGTCTGGTGCCTGCTGGCCGCTCTCTTACCCTCCCCTGGAGGGGTCGAGACGAGCGGAGCTCGCTCGGGGGTCGATCGCGCAAAGCGCGAGCTGGGTGGGGTGATCTCTCCACTCGGGCACCGCCTCCATTGAGAGACTGTCACCCCACCTCGGTTCGCATGCCGCTTCGCTGCGTGTGAACCGATCCTCCCCCTCCAGGGGAGGATGGGCACCTGTGATGCCGCTGACGATCTGGCGCATTTCGCTGGGCTGCCCCGCCCGCGAATCCTGCGGATGCCGTTGGGCTGCGGCTTGCGGGGGCGGCTACATTAAGGTTATCGCGGCTTTAGGCTTGGCCGTGTAGACCGGAGCCGTGGACCTGCCTGCGCCTGCGCGCGATACTAACCCTTTCTTAAGGCTGTCATTCCGGCAGCCTTGCACCCTGATGTTGACAAGCGAGACTTGAAGCCGGTCGGATGACGAGTTCGGATTTCCAGTTGCGAGGCGTGGGCGATCCCCGGCTGGCCGTGCACGCGACCTCTCCGTTGCCCGCCTGGCTCTGGTCGATCGACGGCACGCGCGTGCTCTGGGCCAATCCGGTCGGCGCAAGGCTGTTCGGCGCGGCCCATGGCACAGCGCTCGCGGACAGGACCTTCGGCCCGGCGGACAGCCATCGCCGCCAGGTCGCCCGGCTCGCGCGCCGGCTGGCGCCGAACGGCGCGATCAGGCTCGAACGGCTGCACGGGTTCGGCGCCCGCTTGGGCATGCTGATGACCTGCGCCTGCGCCCGCCTCGACTTCGCCGATGGAAGCTCCGGCGTGCTCGTCACCGCGATGGATCCGACGCTGCGCTCCATGCCGCTGGTCGAACGCCTGCATCGTCTCGTCGAGGGCGCCAGGGTGCCGATGGCGGCGTTCGCGCCCGACGGCCTGTTCGTCGGCGCCAGCGAAGCCGCCCGCTCCCTGCTCGGCTTCCGCGATCTCGGCGATGCCGGCCTCGACCAGGCCCGCAGCGATGCGCTGATGAAAGGCCGCGCCGAGACGCCGATCGGCATCGGCCAGATGGTGCTGCAACGGGTCGGCATCGGCGCCGATGTCGGCCTGGTCGCGCTGATCGAGCCTGCCGCCCGGCCGGCGGCGCCCGATGTCGAAGAGAATAGCGCGCGCGAACAAGATGCTCAGCCCGCGCCCGACGCTCCGCCGGTCCCTCCGGCTGCGGTGCCGGACCATGCGCGGCCTGCGCGCCCGAACGAGGCCGCCTCCGGAATCGCGCTGTTCGACGCCTTCGCCGAGCCGGTCGAAACGCCGGCTCCGAGCGAGACCGTCCCGCCATCGGAGGCGATCGCGGACGCGCACGCCTCGAGCGACGCGATGCCGGAGGTCGTCACGATCCAGGAGGCGGCCGAAGCGCCTGTCCAGGAAACTGTCAGCGAAGCGATCGACGCCGCGCCCAAAACTCCGGTTGAAAACCCGCGAGAAGCCATTGTGTCGCCGCAGGCCGCGCCGATCACCTCACACATGGTCGAACCGCCGCCAGCGGAGCCGTCCGCACCGCGTCAGCATCCGCTGCGCTTCCTGTGGCAGGTGGATGCGGAGGGGCGCTTTGTGCTCGGCTCAGACGAGTTCATCCACCTGATCGGCGCACACACCGCCGCCGGCTTCGGCCGCCCCTGGCGCGAGATTGCCGACGAGTTTGCACTCGACCCTGATGGCCGCGTGGCGCAGGCGCTTGCAAGCCACGACACCTGGGCCGGGATCACCGTGAACTGGCCGGCCGACGGCGGCGAGCATCTGCCAGTCGAGCTCGCGGGCCTGCCGGTCTACGACCGCGAGCGCAATTTCGCGGGCTTCAGGGGCTTTGGCGTCTGCCGCGATCTCGACGGACTGAACCGGCTCGATGCGCTCAGGCGCTTTGAGCTGTTGGCCGCGCCGCCCGCACAGCACGGCCTCTCCGCCGACGTCGTCGAACTGGATCCGGAGCCGGAGCCCATGGCGGAGGCACCGCCTCCGCCGAGCGAGCCGCCCGCACCCGAGCCTGAGCCTGAGCCGACACCTGAACCCGAACTGCCCGAACCCGTAGCCGACGCGAATTCACACCCAACCGATCCGGAAACACCAGTGGAAACGCCTCCCAATGTCGTGCCGTTCCGCCCGCCCGGCGATGCGCGATCGCCGACGCTGACCCCGGTCGAGAACAGCGCGTTCAACGAGCTCGCCCGGCAATTGTCCGAGCGCCTCGAACGCGAACGCGAGACCATTGCCGCCGTCGCGTCCGAGCCGCCGACGGCGGAAACCACGCCCGAACCTCCGATGCCGGAGCCCGAGGCGCCGCAGGCGCCGGCCGAATGGCTGACCGAACCGGCGCCGCCCGCGCAGGGCCACAGCGTGCGCGACCGCGCGCTGCTCGATCTGCTGCCGACGGGCATTTTGATCTACCGGCTCGACCGGCTGCTCTACGCCAACCCCGCCTTCCTCGCGCGCATGGGCTATTCCAATTTGGGCGCGCTCGAGGATGCCGGCGGGCTGGACGCGCTCTATGTCGAGCCCGGCGTGTCGTCGGCGAGCAGCACGTCGCAAGCCGGCACGCCGGTGACGATCAGCGCGACGGTGGCGAACGGCGAAGAGCCGCTTCCGACCACCGAAGCGCATCTGCACACGATCGACTGGGACGGCGCGAGCGCGCACGCGCTGATCTGCGCGCTGCCGCAAGCGGCGCCCGTCGTTGTTGCGCCAGTCATCGCGCCGCCTGTCGTCGTCGAACCCGTCGTCGCGGAATCCTTCCCCTACGCGCCCGAACTCGAGCCCGAGGCCGGCGATGCCGACGCCCAGGATCTCGCCGCGATCCTCGACACCACCGCCGAGGGCATCGTCATGTTCGATGCCGAAGGCAACATCCACGCCTGCAACCGCAGCGCGGAAGCGCTGTTCGGCTATGACGGCGAAGCGCTGATGCAGCGGAACCTGGTGACGCTGTTCGCGCCGGAGAGCCAGCACGTCGTGGTCGACTATCTCGAGAGCCTCAAGAGCCAGGACATCGCGAGCCTGCTCGACCACGGCCGCGAGGTGCTGGGGCGCGAGAAGAAGGGCGGCGTCATTCCGCTCGCCATGATCATGGGCCGCACCAGGCCCGACGGCCCGAACTTCTTCGCCGTGTTCCGCGACCTCTCGCAGAACAAGAAGGGCGAGAGCGAGCTCAAGAACGCCCGCCGTCTCGCCGACGGCGCGGCGAATGCCAAGGCCGACATGCTGGCGCGGATCAGCCACGAGATCCGCACGCCGCTCAACGCCATCATCGGCTTCGCCGAGGTGATGATCTCCGAGCGCTTCGGGACGCTCGGCAACGAGCGCTACGGCGAATACATGAAGGACATCCGCGCCTCCGGCGAGCGCGTCATCACCATCATCGACGATCTGCTGGAGCTGTCGCGGATCGAGACCGGCAAGCTCGATCTCAATTTCGCCAACCTCAATCTCAACGATCTCGTCGAAGCCTGCGTCACGGTGATGCAGCCGCAGGCCAACCGCGAGCGCATCATCATCCGCACTTCGCTCGGGCATGCGCTGCCGCAGGTGAGCGCGGACGCGCGCGCGATGCGGCAGATCACCATGAACCTGATCTCGAACTCGATCCGGCTCGCCAGCGCCGGCGGACAGGTCATCGTCTCGACCGCGCTCACCGACCGCGGCGAGATTGCCCTGCGCATCCGCGACACCGGCCACGGCCTGAGCGAGCGCGAGGTCGCCGCCGCGATGGAGCCGTTCCGCACGCCACCGCCCGGCGATGCCGCGGACAGTTCGGCGCTCAGCCTGTCATTGACCAAGGCCCTGGTCGAAGCCAACCGCGCCCGGTTCAACATCAAGAGCGCAGGCAATTCCGGCACGCTGATCGAGGTGGTGTTCGCACCGGTGGCGGTGGGGGCTTAAGTTGCCTTCAACCTCTCCCCGCCCTTCTGCGGGGAGAGGTCGGATCGCCCCCGGCGACGCGCAGCATCGTCCGGCGCGATCCGGGTGAGGGGCAGGGCAACGTGCAGCCACGATGGGCGGTCCACCCGACATCTCTGATGCCGCCGAACCCTTCATACCCTCAACTCAAATCAAGCCTGTGGAGACAGCCCCTCACCCCACCCTCTCCCCGTAGGAGCGGGGTGAGGGAGCGAGAGAGCGGCGCGTCCCTTACTGTTCAACCAAAACTCATCTCGCTCTCTGGCAAAGCCCAAGCAAAAAGGGCACGGCGCGCGCCGCTATGCAGCCTGTTTCCCGTCCATGAGCCAATAGACGATGGCGGTCAGGGCAAGGGTCGATGCGCCTGCAACGATGAACGCGGCGAGATAGTCGCCATTCGGGCTGAGTTGCAGGGCCGCGCCCAGAAGCGCGATCCCGAAGCTGAAACCGATTTGCCGCATCGTGACGCAAATGGCCGATGCGGTCGCCGCACGATCGCCGGGAACCGCCGACACGGCGGCGGCGGTGATCTGAGCGTTGATCACGGCACAGCCTGATCCGCTGACCAGCAACGCGATGACGGTCATGGCCAGCGTGCCCGGCCCCGCATGTGCGCCGGAGATCGCGCCAAGCGCCAGGTCAGCCACGCCGATAAGAGCGAGACCACCACAGAAGAACGACCGTGACGGGATGCGGGTCGTCAAGGCCGCGCCATAGCGCGGCAACACCATCATCGGCAACGTGAGCGCGACCAGGAGCCAGCCCGCCCCGAGCGGACTGAGTCCCAATGGTCCGCGCGCCAATTGCGGCACGTAGACGAGCAGCGACCAGAATCCGGTCGATCCCGCGATCGGGACGAGGCACATCGCGATGAATTGCCGGGATCCGAACAGCTTGAGATCGAACGCCGGGTTGGGGTGCCGGCGTTCCACCCAAACGAACAAAAGCAGCGCAATCCCCGAAGCGGCGAGGCCCGCCAGGAACGTCGCCGACGCGATGCCGCCGAGCGCGGGCGCTTCCAGCAACATAAACGCGAGCGTCGCCGACGTGATCGCAAGAAGGCCGGCACCGAGCCAATCCACCTTGGCGCTCGAACGCTGCTGGTCGAGCCCATTGCCAATTCTGCACAGCACCAGAACAACCAAGAGTGCGCAAAGCGGCAAGTTGACCCAAAAAATCCAACGCCACCCGATCGTATCGGCCAGCAACGATCCGAGCGGCGGGCCAGCGACCATCGAGGCACCGACGATCGTGCCCCAAAGTCCAAACGCCCGCGCACGGCGAGGCCCCTCGTAGGCACCGGCAAGGAGGGCGGACGAGGTGCTGGTGATGCAAGCACCGGCGATACCTTGCAATGTGCGGAATGTCAGCAGAACGTCGAACGTGGTCGCGCACGCACACAGCAGAGAAGCCAGGCCAAACAGCCCTGCACCCCAAGTGAACATTTGAACGCGTCCGTATCTGTCGGCAAGGCTACCTGCAATCGGCAGACAGAAGATCAAGGCAAGGCTATAGACGTCGATGGCCCAGGCCGCTCGCGCGGAAGCGGCGCCGAGGTCGCGGCCAATGTCGGGCAAGGCAGCTGCCAGAGCGGTCAGGTCGACTTGAAACAGAAAGCCGCTCAAGCACGCTGCAAGCAGCGTCGCCGTTTCCAGGGACATGCGATTGCCGCGATGGCCGTCGTCGGCACGCCAACTGGCGCTCCGCGTTTCATCATCATTCTGCTGGGGTTTGTCGAGCATGATCGTTGCGGCCTCCATCGAGCATGGATGGCCGGGCAACAGGCTCTGGTCGAATGATGGTTCCTCAAAAGCTCATGAATCTGTATCATGGCTTGAGGAGACCGAGATGCCACGCCGCTTGCCACCCTTCGCACCCCTCGTCGCGTTCGACGCCGTCACCCGCCATGGTTCATTCACACGCGCCGCGGCGGAGCTGGGCGTCACACAGAGTGCGGTCAGCCATCAGATCCGAAAGCTGGAGGACCATTTCGGGGTCGCATTGTTGCAACGGCAGAACCCGGGGATCGGGATAACACCCGCCGGCGCGCAGCTCAGGCAGGAGCTTGCGGCAGCACTCGACGCGCTTGGTGCGCTGGATGCTCAGGTGCGGCGGCGCTCGAACCGAACGACGTTGCGCGTGGGCGCGAGCTCGGCGTTGGCAACATGGTGGCTCGTCCGCCGTCTGCCGGACTTTACGGCGCGACATCCGTCGATCAACGTTGATCTCAAACCACTGGAGACAGGGGACAGCTCAAGGCGGCCGCTCGACGTGCGAATTGTCTGGAACGCGAGCGAAGACGCACGGCGGACGTCGACGCAATTGCCGCTGTTTTGGGAGCGGATCTTTCCCGTCTGCGCACCGCACCTGTTGCCCCGGCGGCGTCCCTTGACCGACCCCGACGGCCTGCTGGCCCTGCCGCTCATCCACAAAGGCGACAACGCGACCGGCGACTGGGGCTGGCCCTCCTGGTTCAGACGCCTGGGATTGCCGAAATCGGGCGCTGCCGCCGGCAGCCTGACGCTGGACGACATGGGAATGTGCATGTCGGCTGCGGCCGAGGGGGCCGGCGTGACACTGGGGCGCTCGCTTCTGATCGCAGATGCGGTTTCGTCTGGACGCCTCGTGTCCGCACTCGCCAATTACCCCACAGTCGAGTGCACAAAAATTCAGGTTGCCCAGTGGCCAGCCGATCTGATCGGCGATCGCAGCGTCGAATTGTTCGTGAACTGGCTCGCCGAGCAAGCCGAGACGACCGTGAAGAATATGTCGGCTGCCTAGTCCAAGATGCGTCTTGCTGTCGCGAGCGGCGCGCGATCATGCCGCGCACCGTGTCCAGGAACCTGCTGACCTCGAGCTTGAGGCGATTGCTGCAACGAAAAAGGCACGGCGCTTGCGGCGCCGTGCCTTTCTCATTCACGTGGCCTGGCTCAGCTGTAGATCTCGAACAGGCCGGCGCCACCCTGGCCGCCGCCGATGCACATGGTCACGACGCCCCACTTGGCCTTGCGGCGCGCACCTTCCTGGAGGATGTGGCCGGTGAGACGCGCGCCGGTCATGCCAAAGGGATGACCGATCGCGATCGAGCCGCCGTTGACGTTGTACTTGGCGGGATCGATGCCGAGCTTGTCGCGCGAGTAGAGGCACTGGCTGGCGAAGGCCTCGTTGAGCTCCCACAGATCGATGTCGTCGATCTTCAGGCCGGTGCGCTTCAGCAGCTTCGGGATCGCGAACACCGGGCCGATGCCCATCTCGTCCGGCTCGCAGCCGGCCGTTGCCCAGGCGACGAACCGGCCGAGCGGCTTGAGGCCGCGCTTCTCGGCATCCTTGGCTTCCATCAGCACCACGGCGGCGGCGCCGTCCGAGAGCTGGCTGGCATTGCCGGCGGTGACGAACTTGCCGGGGCCCTTCACCGGCTCGAGTTTTGCCAATCCTTCCAGCGTGGTTTCAGGACGATTGCACTCATCGCGATCGACGACGTAGTCGACGATCGATTCCGCCTTGGTCGCCTTGTCGACGACCTTCATTTTGGTCTTCATCGGGACGATCTCGTCCTTGAACTTGTTCGCCTGCTGGGCCGCGGCCATGCGGCGCTGCGATTCCAGCGAGAACTCGTCCTGGTATTCGCGGCTGAGCTTGTAGCGCTCGGCGACGATGTCGGCGGTGTCGATCATCGCCATGAAGATATCGGGTGCGACCTTGAGCAGCTCCGGATCGATCGATTCCTTCGGCGAGCCGCCGCCCGGGATCGAGATGCTCTCGACGCCGCCGGCAACGATGCAGTCGGCGCCGTCGGAGCGGATCGAGTTGGCGGCCATCGCGATGGTCTGCAGGCCCGACGAGCAGAAGCGGTTCACGGAGACGCCGGCCGTGGTCGTCGGCAGGCCGGCGAGCAGCGCGGCCTGCCGGCCGATGTTCGGCGCGCCATGGGCGCAATTGCCGAGATAGCAATCCTCGACATAGTCCTTCTCGACGCCGGCGCGGTCGACCGCGTGATGAATGGCATGCGCGGCCAGCGACATCGGCGGCGTGATGTTGAACCCGCCGCGGCCGGACTTGGCGAGGCCCGTGCGTGCATAGGAAACGATGACGGCTTCACGCATTGTCTTCTCCCTTTTCGAACGATTTTGAACGGAGCGTCCTGGACGCCATTGGTACACAAAGTTCGACTGGCTTGGGAGAAATAAAGCGGGCCGCAGCATTAACAAAAACGCCGCCCTCTCGGGAGGGCGGCGTGGTTGTTCCGCAGGTCGGAATATATGACGGCCGTCATTCCGTGGCGCGCGAGCGCCTCAGAACGTCAGTGCCTTGACCTGCTTGACCTGCGGCAGGGCCTGCACCTTGGCGAGCAGATCGGGCGGCACGACGCCATCGACCTCGATCAGCGCGATGGCATCGGAGCCCGGCGCGACGCGGCCGAGATGGAAGGTCGCGATGTTGATCTTGGCGTCGCCCAGCAGGCTCGCGAACTTGCCGATGAAGCCCGGCTTGTCCTCGTTGGTCACGTAGATCATCGACTTGCCGAACTCGGCGTCGACGCGGATGCCCTTGACGTCGACGAGGCGCGGCTTTCCGTCATGATACACGGTGCCGGAGACCGAGCGCTCCTGGCGCTCCGTCGCCACCGTGACGGTAATCAGGCTCTCATAGTCGCTCTGGGCGGCGCGCACGATCTCGTCCACCACCATGCCGCGCTCCTTGGCGACGACGGGGGCGGACACCACGTTGACCTCGCCCAGCATCGGCCGCAGCAGGCCCGACAGCACGGCCGAGGTGATCGCCTTGATCTTCATCTCGGCGACGTGGCCCTCATAGGTGATCTGCACCTTGAGGATGCCGGATTCGGTCAGCTGGCCGGCGAACGAGCCGAGCTTCTCGGCGAGCGAAATGAACGGCTTCAGCTTCGGCGCTTCTTCAGCCGTGATCGACGGGAAGTTGACGGCATTCGAGATCGCGCCGGTGAGCAGGTAATCCGACATCTGCTCGGCGACCTGGAGCGCGACGTTCTCCTGCGCTTCCGTGGTGGAGGCGCCGAGATGCGGCGTGCAGATCACGTTGGGATGGCCGAACAGCACGTTCGCGTTCGCCGGCTCCTCGACGAAGACGTCGAAAGCGGCACCCGCAATGTGCTTGGAGTTCAGCGCATCGACCACCGCCTGCTCGTCGACGAGGCCGCCGCGGGCGCAGTTGATCAGGCGCACGCCCTTCTTCATCTTGGCGATCGCGGATGCGTCGATGATGTTCTTCGTCTTCTCTGTGAGCGGGGTGTGCAGCGTGATGAAATCGGCGCGCTTCAAGAGGTCGTCGAGCTCGACCTTCTCGACACCGATGTCCTTGGCGCGCTCCGGCGACAGGAACGGATCGAAGGCGACGACCTTCATGCGCAGGCCGAGCGCGCGGTCGGCCACGATCGAGCCGATGTTGCCGCAACCGACGACACCGAGCACCTTGCCGGTGATCTCGACGCCCATGAAGCGGTTCTTCTCCCACTTGCCGGCCTGGGTCGAAGCGTCGGCCTGCGGGATCTCGCGGGCGAGCGCAAGCATCAGCGTGATGGCGTGCTCGGCGGTCGTGATCGAATTGCCGAACGGCGTGTTCATCACGATGATGCCCTTGGCCGTGGCGGCGGGAATCTCGACATTGTCGACGCCGATGCCGGCGCGGCCGATCACCTTGAGGTTGGTCGCCTTCTCGAGGATTTTTGCGGTCGCCTTGGTCGCGGAGCGGATGGCGAGACCGTCGTAATTGCCGATGATCTCGGCAAGCTTGTCCTTGTCCTTGCCGAGGTTGGGCTGGAAGTCGACCTCGACACCGCGATCCTTGAAGATCTGCACGGCAGCGGGAGAGAGCGCGTCGGAAATGAGAACTTTGGGTTTGGTCATGGGGATGATCCTTCGCCTTCCCTAACGGGAGGATCGGCCTGCGACGGCCGGAATTGAGTGAAGAAGCTTTGTCTTCCCCCTCTCCCCGTTCTTACGGGGCGAGGGTTGGGGTGAGCGGCAGCCACAGGCGAAGGTGCAAGCGGAGAGAGCCCCTCACCCGGATTGCTGCTGGACGATGCTTCGCATCGCCAGGCGCGATCCGACCTCTCCCCGTAAGAACGGGGAGAGGTGAAAAAACTAAGCTGCCTTGGCGAGCTGTGCCTTGGTCTCGGCGAAGGCCCAGTCGATCCACTGGGTCAAGAGCTCGACGTCCTTCGCCTCGACGGTGGCGCCGCACCAGATGCGCAGGCCGGCCGGCGCATCGCGGTAGTAGGCGAAGTCGTAGCCCGCGCCTTCCTTCTCGACCAGCGCGACCAGCTTCTTGGAGAAGTCGGCCTGCGCGTCCTCGGAGAGCGAGGTGATCGCGGGATCGGTGAACTTCAGGCACACCGAGGTGTTGGAGCGGATCGCGGCGTCCTTGGCCAGGAAGTCGATCCAGGGCGTCTTCGCCTTCCAGTCGGCCAGCACCTTGGTGTTGGCGTCGGCGCGCGCGATCAGCGCCTTCAGGCCGCCGATCGACTTGGCCCAGTTCAGCGCATCGAGATAATCCTCGACGCACAGCATCGACGGCGTGTTGATGGTCTCGCCGACGAAGATGCCTTCGTTGATCTTGCCGCCCTTGGTCATGCGGAAGATCTTCGGCAGCGGCCAGGCCGGCTTGTAGGTCTCGAGCCGCTCCACCGCGCGGGGCGACAGGATCAGCATGCCGTGCGCGGCTTCGCCGCCGAGCGCCTTCTGCCAGGAGAAGGTGACGACGTCGAGCTTGGCCCAGTCGAGCGGCTGCGCAAACGCGGCCGAGGTGGCGTCGCAAATGGTCAGGCCTTCGCGGGTCGCGCTGATCCAGTCGGCGTTCGGTACGCGCACGCCTGACGTGGTGCCGTTCCAGGTGAACACGACGTCGCTGTTGGGATCGACCTTCGAGAGATCGGGGATTTCACCGTAGGCAGCGTTGAGCTTGGTGACGTCCTTGAGCTTCAATTCCTTGACGATGTCGCTGACCCAGCCCTCGCCGAAGGATTCCCAGGCGAGCGTGGTGACGGGCCGCGCACCGAGCAGCGACCACAGCGCCATCTCGACCGCGCCGGTGTCGGACGCCGGCACGATGCCGATGCGATAATCGGCGGGCACTTCAAGCACTTCGCGCGTCAGATCGATCGCGAGCTTGAGCTTGGTCTTGCCGACCTTCGCGCGATGCGAACGGCCGAGCGCTGCGTCCTTGAGATTTTGGGCGTTCCAGCCGGGGCGCTTGGCGCAGGGGCCGGAGGAGAAATGCGGCACGTTCGGCCGCGAAGCGGGCTTCGCTACAGTCATGATCTACCCTTCCAGATAGTAAGCCTCCCGTTGGGGGGAGGTGTCCCGCCGCGGCTGATACGGGAAACGGGAAGAGTCGTCAAGGAAGTTCCGGCGTCTCACGCTGGAGTGAAGGCGCTTCCGGCGCAATCTTGGGGGATTCGACCACGGCAAGCGCGTTCAGCAAGTCCGTGGCATCGCTGATCAATTGCGCGGCACGACGGCGGCTGCCGACTTTCAAAATGCATTTGTCATTGGCCTGCACGACGTAATCGTTGCCGACTTTGATCATGGAATAGCTTGTCATCGAAATCCCCGAACCGACCGAGCCCGGTGTCTGACGCTGCCGTAGCACCGTTCGTTCCCGGCTCAACGTGAACGACGGCTGGGTAGTTTACCGGCTCTTAATATGAACGAATGCGCGATCCGAATTTGCTGATCGCGCAAGGCTCGCGACGAGCTGCGTCAAAAGCGGACAGTCATACCGACGTGACTCGCAGCGAACCCGAGCCGCTTGTAGAAGCGCTGCGCGTCTGTTCGCGTCTGATGCGTCAGCAGTTCGACCAGATTGCAGCCGCGCGCTTTCGCTTCCGCGACCGCCCATTGCACCAGCTGCTCGCCGATGCCGCGGCTGCGACAATCGGAAGCAACGCGGACATCTTCGAGCAGACCGCGGATGCCGCCTTGCGTGCTGATGCCCGGCAAGATCGCAAGCTGCAGGCAGCCGACCACCCTGCCCTCGCTCTCTGCGACCACGAGCGTGAGATTTTGATCGCGCGCGACCCGCTCGAACGCCTGGTAATAGGACTCAGGCAGCGGATCCTCCACGCGCTCGCGGGCGCGCCCGAGATGATCGTCGGCAAGCATGGCGACGATCGCCGCAACGTCCTCGCGGCGCGCGGGACGGATGGAGACGGACTTCTCGTTCATGTCGGGAAACTCCAAGAATCAGCGCGACTCTCAGCGCGCCGGTGGAAGGCCGAGCCAGGCTTCGGCCTCGCCGATCCAGCGGCGGATGGCGGCATGGCGGCCGAGATCGAAGCCACCTTCATGCGCGAGGCGGGTATAGGCGAGCAGCGAGACGTCGGCGAGCGAAACTTCCTCGCCGGCGAAGAAGCGGCTTGCCGCAAGATGCTGCTCCATGCGGTCGAGCGCCGCATAGCCGCGCTTGACCTTGTCAGGATCGAGCTCGGACGCATCCTTGCCGAGATAGACCAGCTGGAAGCGGCACACCGCGATATAGGGCTCGTGGCTGTACTGCTCCCAGAACAGCCATTCGTCCATCTTGGCCGCAGTGAAGGTATCGCGCGGAACGAGCGCGCTGTCGCGGGCGAGATAGCGGATGATGGCATTGGACTGCGCCAGCGTGCGGCCGTCGTCGAAGGCGACAGTGGGCACCTGGCCGGCGCCGTTCATTTTCAGGAATTGCGGCGTGCGCGTCTCACCCTTGCGGGTGTCGATTTCGATCCAGTCGTAGGGCAATGCGAGCTTGTCGCAGACCCACTTCACCTTGAGACAATTGCCGGAATTGGTGTCGCCGTAGATCTTCATCGCCGTCGCCCCGTTTTGGAGCGACAGAGCATCAGGACGGAGGGAACCTGTCAACCGCGGCGCGGCGAAGCAGCGTCAGAACTTGTAACCGAGCCCGACGCGCGCATTGTTCAGCGTCACCGACGTGTTCATGACGGGAGAGAACTTCACGTATTCATATTCCACCCGTGCGAACAATCCTTCCCACAGGCAGTATTCCAGTCCGAGACCGGCGGTCCAGCCGACCACGAAATTGTTGGTCCTGTGCTGGGTCTGCGTCTGCGACTGCGCCAAAACCTGGTGCGGCGTTCCGATGATGGTGATGACGTTACCGAATGCGTCCTGCACGGTCGCATCCTGACGCAGCTTCACATCGCTCGTCACGGTGCGGGAGACGTCCATGCGGCCGACGGCCGCGCCGGCGAACGCGTAAGGCATGAAATCGCCACCGTCCCAACCCACGCGCCCGCGGAGCGTGACCATGTCCTTGACGGTCGCTGCGGCGGTGCCGGTCAATGTCGTGAGATAGTGGTTGGTCACGCCGGTGGGCTGGACGTCACCAGGCGGGTTGACGATATCGAGCGAATTGGAGCCGGACGACTGCGAGGAAATCTTGTTGAAATAGGTGTAGGTGCCCTCGAGGCCGAGAACGGCATCGTACCATTGCCAGTTGCGGCCGACGAAGCCGCCGAAATTTGCGCCTTGCGTCGTGGTCTTGTTGAGGAGCGACCACGACGACGTCGGCCCTTGCAGCACGCTGTCGCGGAAGATGAAATTGGTCAGGCCGACGACGCTCTGGCTGAAATCGGTCGATGCCGAGGAGTAGCCGAAGCTGCCGCCGGCATAGACGCCGTCCCAGTTGCGCGTCGTCTTCGACAGGCCGTCGGTGAAGCCGCCGCGCAGGATGGGCAGATCCGGCATGTCGGCCGCTTGCGCGGCAGACACCGTCCCCAACATCGCCGCTGCCAACATCAGCCTACGCATTGCAACGCTCCATCGAACTCGAACTTTCACTCGTGATCATGGCTCGTTAACCTTAACCAATGGTTGCGCCTGACGTTTTCGTCGCCGCTCGCCATGAAAAAAAATGCAAAGCAAAACGGCGCGGGATGATCCCGCGCCGTTAAGAGACGTTAAGCGATGGAACTGACGATCAGCCTTTGGTGACGAGCGGCGGCATGTAGGTCGGCGGGCTGCTCAGATCCCAACGCACGCCGAGTTTCACGTCATGCGAAGTGATATCCTTGATCTTGATCGTCGACGGACCCGAGATGCTATTGTCGTAGGCGCGGAAGTTGCCGGGATTGGCGTCGCCGAGATCCATGTAGCTGTAGGCGAGTTCGACGGTGAAGCCGGGGCTGACCTTGTAGGCAAGACCGGCGTGGGCGGCCCAGGCGAAATTCCACTTACCGTTGTCGGCAAAGTAGGTTGCGCTGCTGGACGGCACGCCGCCAGCGATCTGAATGCCGTCGTCACGGAATCCACTGAGCTTGTTGTAGGAGCCGCCGACACCAGCACCGACGAACGGGGTGATACACCACCAGGTGCCGAGATCGACATAGGCATTCGCCATGACGACCCACTCCGACTTGCTACCGGAGTAGCTGTCGGACCCGACGAAGCCGGGTGCGATGACGTTGTCCGCACCGTGCAGATTGGCCCTGCCGCGATACTGGCCGATCACGTCGGCGCGGAACCAGTTGTTGAAGCGATAGCCGACGCCGAGGTCGAACAGCGGCGAGGAGTCGAAGCCGAGTCCCACCGTGGTCGTCGGGAACGTCTGCGCGGTCGCGCTGTCGATCCGCTTGGCGCTCTGGTTGGTCATGCCGATGTCGCCGCGGAGATACCAGCCGCCGAAGTCGGCGGGCGGAGCCGGCGGCGCGTACATGGGAGGCGGAGCGGCGATCGGCATATCGGCGGCGAACGCCATCGAAGAGATGAGGGTCGCCGCACCTGCGGCAAGGAGAGACTTAACGCTACGCATTTGGCTTCGTCCTTATGGCCGGTGAGGCAAAATGCTGACGCCCCACGTTCTGGAAACTCACGGGAAGACGATGGCACCAAATGTTTAAGCGCCACTTAACCCTAATTTTTAAGGTTGATTTTTTCTCACCACTCGCGCGCATGCGGCAGAAGCGTTGCAAAAATGCGGCGCCCCGACGCACCAATTGCTAACGATTGATGAAGCCGCAACGCAGCGAAGCAGGATTTGTTAACGCAGGTGCCGCGGCAGCTTGGGCAGGAACACCGCAAGCAGGCCGATCGCCGGCAGCCAGGCACAAACCTGGTAGACGAACTCGATCGAGGTATGATCGGCGAGCTTGCCGAGCACGGCGGCACCCAGACCGCCGATGCCGAAGGCAACGCCGAAGAACACGCCCGAGATCATGCCGAAGCGGTGCGGCACCAGTTCCTGCGCGAACACGATGATCGACGACGTCGTCGAGGAGATGATCAAGCCGATGATCACCGACAGCACCGCGCTCGCATAGAGCCCGGCATAGGGCAGCGCCAGCGTGAACGGCAGCGCACCGAGGATCGAGATCCAGATCACGATCTTGCGGCCGAAGCGATCGCCCAGCGGACCGCCGAAGAACGCGCCGACCGCATTCGCGGCAAGGAAGATGAAAAGATAGATCTGCGCCGCCTGCGTCGACACGCCGAAGCGGTCGATCAGATAGAAGATGTAGTAGCTCGACAGGCTCGAGACGTAGAGCTGCTTCGAGAACAAGAGCGCCACCAGCACGGCAAGCGCGACCGCGACGCGGCGCGAGCTCGGCGCGTCGGGATGGGCCTGAACCGTCGCCGTCTTCTTCGCCTTGATCTGCGGCTCATACCAGCGGCCGATGCGCCAGAGGATGAGGATCGCGAGGAACGCGATCGAGGAGAACCATGCGATGCTGCCCTGCCCGAACGGCACCACGATCAACGCCGCCAGCACCGGCCCCATCGACGTGCCGAAGCTGCCGCCGAGCTGGAACACCGATTGCGCAAAACCGTAGCGACCGCCGGAGGCGAGCCGCGCGATGCGCGCGGATTCAGGATGAAACACCGCCGAGCCGAGGCCGACCAGCGCGGCAGCAATCAGGATGACGAGATATTGGTGCGCGGCGCTGAGCAGCAGCAGGCCGAAGAAGGTCGAGGCCATGCCGATCGACAGCGAATAGGGCTGCGCCTTCTTGTCGGTGTAGTGCCCGACCACCGGCTGGAGCAGCGAGGCCGTGAACTGGAAGGCCAGCGTGATCATGCCGATCTGCGCGAAGTCGAGCGCGTAGGTGTCCTTCAGGATCGGATACACCGAGGCGATCAGCGACTGCATGGTGTCGTTGAGGAAGTGCGAGAAGCTGATGCCGGCGAGCACGACATAGGCCGGTCCTGCGGCAGCCCGTGCGGCGGGCGCCACGTCGCTGACGACGACCGGTTCGGTCAGCGTTTCCTCGGAGACGACGACAGGCTTGTTCAATGGAGCATCCTGGCGGGCACGGCAGATTGCCGCACCGCCTAACTACGATGCCGGCTGCGGCCGATCCACCGCCAATCGTCGATGGCTGGAATGCACGTGCCGGATTCACCGCGAGGCGACACGCCCTGCTTGGTTCGAGACGCCCGCCGTTGGCGGGCTCCTCACCATGAGGGTCCGGGATTTCGTAGCCCGGATGGAGCGAAGCGTAATCCGGGACGTCTATGTCCGCGAGCGCGATCCCCGGATTTCGCTGCGCTCCATCCGGGCTACGATCGTGCTTCGCGTAGCGATGCGCCTCAGGCCGCCGCCTGTCCGAGCGCGGAGACGATGGTGTCGACGACGTCCTCGACCAGCAGGCGGTCCTCGCCCTCGCCCATGACGCGGATCACGGGCTCGGTGCCGGACGAGCGGATCAGAAGGCGGCCGTGGCCGTTGAGCCGCTTCTCGCCGTCGGAGATCGCGGATTTGACGTCGGAATCCTCGAGCGGCTTGCCGCTCTTGTAGCGGACGTTCTTCAGGATCTGCGGCAGCGGGTCGAAACGGTGGCAGACCTCCGACACCGGCCGGCGCAGCTTCTGCACCACGGCCAGCACCTGCAGCGCCGCAACGAAGCCGTCGCCGGTGGTGGCATAGTCGGACAGGATGATGTGGCCGGACTGCTCGCCGCCGAGATTGTAGCCGCCTTTCAGCATCTGCTCGAGCACGTAGCGGTCGCCGACCGGCGTGCGCACGAGATCGAGCCCCTGCCCCTTGAGGAAGCGTTCGAGGCCGAGATTGGACATCACGGTGGCGACGATGCCCGGCCGCGACAGCCGGCCGTCTTCCTTCCAGCTCTGCGCGATCACCGCGAGCAGCTGGTCGCCGTCGACGGTGTGGCCGCGCTCGTCGACCAGGATGACGCGATCGGCGTCGCCATCGAGCGCGATGCCGATGTCGGCGCGCATCTCGCGCACCTTCTTCGACAGCGTTTCCGGCGAGGTCGAGCCGCATTCCTTGTTGATGTTGAAACCGTCGGGCTCGACGCCGATCGGCACGACGTCGGCGCCCAATTCCCACAGCGCTTCCGGCACCACCCTGTAAGCGGCGCCGTTGGCGCAATCGACCACGACGCGCAGGCCGTCGAGCGAGAGATCGCGCGGCAGCGTGCGCTTGGCGAATTCGATGTAGCGGTCATGCACGCCGTCGATACGGCGGGCGCGGCCGAGGCTCGCGCTCTGAGCGAGCCGCTTGTCGAGGGATTCGTCGAGCAGCTGCTCGATCTGCTTCTCGACGTCGTCGGAGAGCTTGAAGCCCTGCGGGCCGAACAGCTTGATGCCGTTGTCCTCGAACAGATTGTGCGAGGCCGAGATCATCACGCCGAGATCGGCGCGCATCGACTTGGTCAGCATCGCCACCGCCGGCGTCGGCATCGGGCCGACCAGCAGCACGTCCATGCCGACCGAGGTAAAACCCGCGACCATCGCATATTCGATCATGTAGCCGGACAGACGCGTGTCCTTGCCGATCACGACCCGGTGGCGATGGTCACCACGCTGAAACGCAAGGCCTGCGGCCTGGCCGACCTTGAGCGCGAGCTCCGGCGTGATCAGTCCGTTGGCGCGGCCCCGGATCCCGTCCGTCCCGAAATATTTGCGGCTCATATCGTCCCCCACGCAACAACCAGGGACCCCTCTACAACTACGGGATGCCCGAAAGGGACCCGCATCCCTGATTTGCTGAGACGTTATAATGCCTTCGCGGCCAACTTGGCTTCAAAAAATGTGATTAATCATTACGGGACCGGGCCCAAGGCGCCCCGGTAACTTATTGTTAGCACTATATTTCCGGCCGACAGGGCGGAACGGAGCGGAACCCGCCCCTAGTCGGAGCGCTTCACATGGCCGTCCTGGCGGCTCGGCGCCGGCTGGGTGACGTTGACGGGATCGGACCCCGGGAAGGTCTCTTCCAGACCCTCCTCCAGCGCGTCGTCGAGATCCTGCTTCTCCTTGATCTCTTCCGGTGTCGGCTGGCCGCGCGGTTTGCTCATGGCGCCCTCCTCCCAAACGATTTGGCTGTGCATCCAACCATGCTAGATGACCCCTCGATCTTCCGATGCAAGACTTCTGAAGCAAGACTTCTGATGCAAGACGGGCCGGGGAAACGTTCATGAAGCACATCACCTGTATCGACGATCTTCGCACGCTGCATCAGCGCCGCGTGCCGAAGGCGTTCTTCGACTATTGCGACCGCGGCTCCTATGCCGAGGAAACGCTGCGCGCCAACCGCGAGGACATGCAGGCGATCAAGTTCCGCCAGCGCGTCCTGGTCGACGTCTCCAGGCGCGACACCTCGACCATGATCCTCGGCGAGTCGTCGACCATGCCGTTGATATTGGCGCCCGTCGGCCTCCTGGGCATGCAGCATGGCGACGGCGAGATTCACGCCTGTCGCGCCGCGCAGGCCGCCGGCATCCCGTTCACGCAGTCGACGATGTCGATCTGCTCGATCGAGGACATCGCCGCCAATGTCGAGAAGCCGTTCTGGTTCCAGCTCTACGTGATGAAGGACCGCGGCTTCATCAAGGAATTGATCCAGCGCGCGATGGCGGCGAAATGCAGCGCGCTCGTGCTGACCGTCGATCTCCAGGTGATCGGCCAGCGCCACCAGGACATCAAGAACGGCATGACGGTGCCGCCGGAATGGTCGCTGTCGAAGCTGATCGATTTCGCCACCAAGCCGGCCTGGGTGTCGGGCGTGCTGCAGGGCAAGCGCCGCACCTTCGGCAATCTCGCCGGTCATCTGAAGGTCAGCGACGACATCACGTCGCTGTCGACCTGGATCAACTCGCAGTTCGACACCTCGCTGAACTGGAACGACATCGAGTGGATCCGCAGCATCTGGCCGGGCAAGCTGATCCTGAAGGGCATCCTCGACGTCGAGGACGCCGAGCTCGCTGCGAAGACCGGCGCCCAGGCGCTGGTCGTCTCCAACCATGGCGGCCGTCAGCTCGACGGCGCGCCGTCCTCGATCGAGGCACTGCCGGAGATCGTCGACGCGGTCGGCTCGCAGATGGAGATCATGTTCGACGGCGGTGTCCGCTCCGGCCAGGACGTGATGCGCGCGCTCGCGCTCGGCGCAAAGTCCTGCATGATCGGCCGCGCCTACGCCCATGGCCTCGGTGCCGGCGGCCAGGCCGGCGTCGCCAAGGCGATCGACATCATCCAGAAGGAGCTGCTCACGACCATGGGCCTGTGCGGCGTCAACAGGATCGACGAGATCGACGATCACATCATTGCGGTGTGAGGCGTAGCGGCAGCACCGTAGGGTGGGCAAAGCGAAGCGTGCCCACCAACTTTCGCGAAACACAGGAGCGTGGTGGGCACGGCGCAAGTGCGCCTTTGCCCACCCTACGAGTTCAGCGCTAGTCCCTCACATCGGCGGCGTAATCCCGTCGCGACCGACGTTCACCCGGTTGGCTTCCAGCGAGCCGTCCTCCTTCTTCGCCGCGCCGAAGATGATCAGCTTGGCGCCGGGCTTGATCTCGGATTTGTCGCTGGCGACGAAGGTGACGATCGGCGTATCCGGCGGCACCACCACTTTCTTCTCGCCGTCCTTGTACTTGACGGTGATGTTCTGGCCGTCGGTGCCTTCCACCGTCTGCGCCACGGTCGCGTTCGTCATGGTCGAGTTCGCGCGCGCATCCCAGGGACGAAAACCTTCGGCCGCGCCGCGCTGGTTTTCCGGGAAGATGTGCACCGCGATCGCCTTCTGCGTGCCGTCGGGCTGGGGCATGCCGGTGACGCCGATATAGGAGCCTTCCTTGATCTCCGCGAGCGACGTCTTGACCACGGCAAAGACCGCGACGTTGTCGGTCATGCGCACCTTCACGTCGCTGCCTTCGCGCGTCTTGATGCCGAGCGTGTTGCCGTCGACGCTCTCGATGGTGCCGCGGATGCGGACCGTCGGCGACTGCTGCGCCGAGGCGGAGAACATGGAAGTGACGACGAACGCGGCTACGAACAGGCGCGGCATCCAGCTTGATTTCGACATGTTGCGATTCTCCATCACATCGGTGGTGTCAGGCCGTCGAGGCCGACACTGACGCGGTTGGTTTCGAACGAGCCGTCCGGCAGCTGCTTCATGAAGGCGACGACTTTTGCGCCGGCCTTCAGCTCGGATTTGTCGCCGGGCACGAAGGTCACGACCGGCGTGTTGTCGGCGACGAACACCTTCTTCTCGCCGTCCTTGTACTTCACCAGCAGCGTATGGCCGTCATTGCCGACCACGCTCTCCGACACCGTGGCGTTGGTCATGGTGGAGTTCGGCTTGAGGTCATAGGGCCGCGAGCCCTCGCCGGTGCCGCGCATGCTCTCCGGAAACACGTGGACCTCGACCGCGTTCTGGCCGCCGTCCGGACCCGGCACCGTGGTGGCGCCGACGAAGGAGCCGACCTTGATGTCGGCGAGTGAAATTTTGGTAACGCCCGACACGTTCACGTCAGGGGCGATGCGAAGCTTGACGTCCTCGCCGCTGCGCGACTTGACCTGCATGGTGTCGCCATTGACGCTCTCGATCGTGCCGCGAACGCGCGTCGGCACCGGCGCCCTCTGCGCGACGGCATAGAGGGTGGAAGCGGCCACCATCGCGACGGCGATGAGCGGACGTGTGAAAGTTGCACGTTGAACAGGCATGACGGTCTCCGGATTGTCCCCACGGGGATAGAACTCCGGAGGTGGGGTGCTATTCGCCGTTATCCTTTCAAGTCTTTGTGAGATCGGCCTCGACCAGCGCGCGCAGCTCGGCCGTGACAGCAGGCCTTTGCCCGAACCACAGCTCGAAGCCGCGCACCGCCTGATGCAGGAGCATGCCGAGGCCGTCGGCGGTGTTCAGGCCGCGCGCTTTCGCAGCCGCCAGCAGCGGCGTCACCAGGGGAACATAGACGAGGTCGGCGACGACCGCCCCATCCGGCAGGCGCGCCACGTCGACATCGAGTGAAGGCTGGCCGTGCATGCCGAGCGAGGTCGTGTTGACGAGAAGTCTTGCGCGCGGCAGCACGTCGTTGATGCCGTCCCAGGGAATCGGATGCACGTTCGGCCCGAACTGTCTTGCCAGCGTCTCGGCGCGCGCGATGGTGCGATTGGCGAGATGGATGCGCTTGATGCCGCGTTCGAGCAGGCCGAACACGACCGCGCGCGAGGAACCGCCGGCCCCGAGCACCAATGCCTCTTCCGCGCTGTCCCAACCGGCCGCTCCGGCATCGAGATTGCCGATGAAGCCTTCGACATCGGTATTGGTCGAGCGCAGCTCGCCGTCGGCAAACCACAGCGTGTTCGCAGCGCCGACGGCCCTGGCACGCGCATCGGGCGTGGACAGCGCCAGCACGTCTTCCTTGTGCGGGATGGTGACGTTGGCGCCGACGAAGCCGCGCAGCGACAGCCGCAGCACGAAGTCGCGCAGATCCTCGGGCGGGACCGCCTCGATGACGTAACCACCCTCGATCCCGAGCGTGCGCAGCCAGTAACGATGGATCAGCGGCGAGCGCGAATGCGCGGCCGGCCATCCGATCAAACAGGCTGCGGGAGTCCTGAGCGCGGTCATCTTTCCCTCGGGTCGTGTTCGAGGCGATCCATTTCGCGTCCCGCCGGCTCTGTCAAGCGCGCGACCGCCGCATCGCCGCAGCCACGATCGCAGCCAATGCCAGCGCCGCGGCAGCGGCGAACCAGATCGCGGCGAGGTTGATCCGGGCATAGCCGAGCGCCCCGCCCGCCGCCCCCGCAACGAGCGCCGCCCACAACAGCAGGTTCGGCGCCCAATTCCAGCGCGGCCCGCCGGTGAGGCTCACCGCGAGGAACTGGCCGACCTTGACCAGCGCGCCCGTGACATAGGTGAGGCCAAGGCCCGCGCCGCCATCGATCTGGAACACGGCGTTCTCCAGGCCCATCGCGAGCACGATGGCCGCGATCGCGAGGTTCGACAGGCCGTAGGCATGGCAAAGTCCGGCACCCGCAAGCAGCCCGGTTTCAATGAGGAGCAGCCAGGGCTGCCGCTCGGCCCCGCCGCCGAGCACGACGAGGCTGCCGGCCGCAGCTCCGGCCACGAACAGCGCGATCAGGCCGAGGGCGCTGGCGGCCTGCCACCACTGCGCTTCGGCAAGGCTGACGCCGAGACGCGTGGAGTTGCCGCTCATGAACGAGACGAACAGGCCGCCGAGATGCAAGAAGCCGATGCCGTCGACATAGCCCGCCAGCATGCTGAGCGCGCAGGCCAGCGCAATATTGCGACGCGAATCCAGCATTCCCTGCACCACCGCCGTGACGCGGCAGTGTCGATCAAATCGGCCGGCTTGAGAAGTGCGCTGCCGTCAGGTCGCGGCCGCGTCATCGGCCACGGGCCGCGCCGCGCCGCCCTTGATGTCAGCGACGGCACGCGCGATCGTCGCGCGATAGCGCGCACGCGGCGGCGTCACGCCGTGGGTGAGCAGCGCGCGGCGAACCGCGGGCGACGCCCCCGTGATGAACAGCCGGATGCCGTGGCGGTGCGCCTTGACGGCGACGCGACCGAGCACGTTGGCGGCCGTCGAATCCAGGAACGGCACCGCGGCGAAATCGACCACAAGACCCTTGCGCTGGTCGGCGATGCCGTCGAGCACGTTTCCGATTGCCGAGGCGGCACCGAAGAAGAACGCACCGGTGATGCGATAGACCAGCACGTCGCGATCGATGGCGAGCGCGGGATCGTAAGGCACGCGCTCGCCATTGCCGTCATCGGGACGATCGGCGGCCACCAGCGGGGAGCGCTCCTCGATGCCCGTCATCTCCGCCATGCGGTGGATGAACAGCACCGCGCCCAGCGCGAAGCCGACCAGGATGCCTTCGGTCAGGTCGCGGAAGATGGTGAGCAGGAAGGTCGCAAGCAGCACGACGGCATCGCCCCAGGATGAGCGCAAGAGCGTCGCGAATTCGTGCTTCTCCGCCATGGTCCAGGCGACGACGACGAGCACGGCGGCCAGCGCGGCCAGCGGGATGTAGCTCGCGAGCGGCGCTGCGATCAGCATGAACAGCAGCAGGAAGACCGAATGCAGCATGCCCGCGAGCGGCCCGCGTCCGCCGGCGCGGATGTTGGTGGCGGTGCGCGCGATCAGTCCGGTGACGCAGATGCCGCCGAACAGCGCCGAGCCGATATTGGCCGCGCCTTGCGCCACCAGCTCGCAATTGGAGCGGTGACGGCGACCGGTCATGCCGTCGGCCACCACCGCCGACAGCAGCGATTCGATCGCGGCGAGCAGCGCGAAAGAGATCGCATCCGGCAGCACGGCCGTCGCCTTCGCAAGCGAGAACGCCGGCAGCGCCGGCGACGGCAATTCGCGCGGAATGCCGCCGAACCGGCTGCCGATGGTTTCGACCGGCAGCGACAGCACGGCAGTCGCGACCGCCGCGAGCACGACCGCGATCAGGATGCCGGGCCAGGACGGCCGCCAGCGCCGCAGGCCGGCGATGACGGCAATGCTGACGATCGCGACCGCGACGGCGGAGGGATTGATGGTGTGCAGGCCTGCGGCTAGCGCAACGAGTTTCGGCACGAATTCGCTGGGCTCTTTCCCAGCCAGCGTGATCCCGCCGAGATCGCGGAGCTGGCTGGCGAAGATGATCACGGCGATGCCCGCGGTGAAGCCGACCGTGACGGGGTAGGGAATGAACTTGATGTAGGTGCCGATCCGCAACAGGCCCGCGGCGATCAGGACCATGCCCGCCATCAGGGTGGCGAGGATGACGCCGTCGACGCCGTGCCGCTCCGCGGTCACCGCGACCAGCACGATGAAGGCGCCGGCGGGCCCGCCGATCTGGAAGCGACTGCCGCCGAGCAGCGACACGATGAAGCCACCGACGACAGCGGTGTAGAGCCCGCGGTCCGGCGTCACGCCCGAGGCGATTGCGATCGCCATCGACAGCGGCAGCGCGACGATGGCAACCGTCAGGCCCGCGAACACATCGGCGCGGAGATCCGCGAGGCCGTAGCCTTCGCGCCAGACGGTGACGAGCTTGGGGAGATAGAGTTCGGCAAAGGTCGGTCGACGCAGCTGATGCAGCTTGCCTGCGTGTTCGCCTGTGATGCTCATGTCCGCAGAGTGCTCCGCTGCCCACAATGCTCCGGTGCATCGTGCAGCGCGCGCGTGCGACGATGCGCTAGCTCATCCCGAGCACGATCAATGCGATCATGCTCCCACGCGGCGCGGCGGCCCCGGCTCCTTCAGGCGAACGCCCCGCCCGCCGCTGTCGCTGCGGGCCTGCTCGCCGATCAGCTCGACGCCGGCTCGGTCGAACGCCTCGACCACCTTGATCAAGGTCTCGACCACGCCGCGCACATTGCCGGTGCTGGCCTCCATCCGCTGGATGGTCGGCAGCGAAACGCCGGCGAGCTCGGCCAAGGCTTTCTGGTCAATGCCAAGCAGCGCGCGGGCTGCCCGCATCTGGAACGACGTGATCACCGTGGCCTCACGTATCAGAGTTTATAAGTGATATCTGGAGCATGTACAATGATGTAAAATACATCATTGTAGGGCGGGCGCAAGGGGTGCCCGTCCTGCCGCCTCCGCCATTGCGAGGAACTCTTGCGACGAAGCAATCCAGACCGCCTCCGCAGCCAGTCTGGATTGCTTCGCTGCGCTCGCAATGACGGAGGTTGGGCGCGGGTTCGGCCAAACGAAACACCGTGGGCGCGGAAACAGCCCCTCACCTCAGCCTCCCCCCGTAAAGAACGGGGAGAGGGAGTGAGAGAGCCGTGCTTCCCTTACATCACGCCGCGTGCTGATGCGCGGCGATGATCTGGTCGGCGGCGCGGCCGGTCACCTCGGCCATGTGGTCGAACTGACGGGTGAAGCTGCCGGCTCCGGCCGTGGCCGAACGCAGCTCGACGATGAGTTCGCCGATCTCCGCTTCCGGCATCATGGCGCGGACGCAGTCCCATCCGCTCCAGCCGTCACGGGTGTCGAAGCCGAGGATCTGGCCGCGCCGCGCCGACAGGATCGCGTTGATCTTGGCGGTGGCGTCGGTCGGGCAGACGATCTCGACCACGTGGATCGGCTCCAACAGCACCGACTGGCATTGCGGCAGGCCTTCGTTGAGTCCGACCCGCGCCGCCGTGCGGAAGGCGAGGTCGGAGGAGTCGACGCTGTGATAGGAGCCGTCGGTCAGCGTCACCTGCAGATCGGTGACGGGGAAACCGAGCGGGCCGCGCGTCAGTCCGTCGACAACGCCCTCTTCCACCGCGCCGATATAATTGCGCGGCACCGCGCCGCCGACCACTTTCTCGGTGAACTTGAAGCCCTCGCCGCGCGGCAGCGGCTTGATGTCGAGCACGACATCGCCGAACTGCCCGTGGCCGCCGGATTGCTTCTTGTGGCGGCCGCGCTGGACGATCGGCTTGCGGATGGTCTCCTGGTAGCCGATCGCGGGTGGATGCGAGGTGATCTTGACGCCGAAGCGGTCGCGCAGCCGCTCGCTCGCCACGCGCAGATGCATCTCGCCCTGGCCCCACAGCACGGTGTCGTGGGTCTGGGCGTTCATCACGACGCCGAGCGAAGGATCCTCCTCGTGCAGCCGAGCAAGGGCCTGGCCGAGCTTGACGTCGTCCTTGCGGTCGGTGGCGGCGACCGAGATCGCGAGCACCGGCGGCGTCGGCTCCGGGGCGAACAGCGCAGCCGGCGGGGACTTGCCGCTCGAGACCGTGTCGCCGGTCTTGATCGGGTCGACCTTGGCGAGCGCAACCGTGTCGCCGGCTTCGGCCGCGGCACGCTTGGTATCGTAGGCGCCGTTGACGGCGAGGATGCCGGAGATGCGGCCGCTCCCGCCGGAGGCGGATTGCAGCGTGGCTCCGTCGTCGAGATGGCCGGCGAGCAATCGCGTCAGCGACAGCTTTCCGCCGTGCTGCGAATGCAGCGTCTTGAAGACGTAGCCGAGCGCCTCCTTGCTGGCAGGCACACCGAGACGCTTTGCAGTTTCCTCGATGCCGGGCGCCTCGTGGCGCAGGGCCTTCATCAGGCGCAGCACGCCGTTTTCGCGCGCGGCGGCACCCAGCAGCACGGGGCAGATCTGCCCCTCGCGCAATTCGCGCGCGAGATCGTCGAACACCGCATCGCGCGGGGGCTGGATGTCCTCGAGCAATTGCTCCATCAGCGCGTCGTCGTGATCGGCGAGCTTCTCCAGCATCGAGAAGCGGGCCTCCTTCTCGCGATCGAGATCTCCGCCTTCGAGCGCGACCACCTCGGAGGCCTTGTGCTCGCGGTAGATGAACGCACGTTCCAGCGCGAGATCGACGAAGCCCTCGATCAGCTCGCCCTTCCAGATCGGGATCTGGCGCAGCACCAGCGGTACGCGCGAGGCGGGCTGGAGTGTCGCCAGCGTCTCGCGGATGCGCTTGTTGGCGCGGTCGATCTTGTTGAGGAACAGGAAACGCGGGATCTTCAGTTCCTCCAGCTCGCGCAGGATGATCTGAAGCTGCGGCAGCTTCTTCTCGTCGGCCTCGCAGACCACGACCGCGGCGTCGACAGCGGGAAGCGCTGCACGCATGTCGTGGGCGAACTCAACGGAACCGGGACAATCGAGGAAGGTGTAGCTGTCGCCCATGAAACTCGTGGTGGCGGCAGTCAGGCCGACGGTCATCTTGTGATGACGGGCCTCCGGGGAGGCGTCGCCGACGGATGTTCCGGCGTCGACGCTGCCGACGCGGGGTATTGCGCCCGTTCGCGCCAGTATTGCTTCGAGAAGTGTGGTTTTACCGCTTTGGAATGGGCCCACCAGTGCGATGCACCGTGGACCTCGGGGACTTCTGACGTCTTGTCCCATTCGCCGCCTCCTTGGTGTGGAGCTCGGCCCATGATTGGGTCGGCAAACGCCGATGCTCTGCCCGTCCCCGAGATTTGGCAAGCATCAAAAATCGCTGCGGTGCGTCGTTGCCGAGATCGCGTCGGACCGACGCGATCTGCACACGCGAAATTGTCAACGACCCGGACGGAGTTCCAGACTCTCGAGGCCGGCGGCGACGTTGAGGCCGACCTGGCCCTGTACGCTGAGCGGCTGGAGCGCGATCGAATTGTTGGAGCCGCCGATCAGCGCGTTGCCACCGATACCGACGCCGACCGAGGCGCTGCCCTGCGCGCCGGCATAATTGCCCGAGAGATCGCCGGGGCCGAGCCGATCGACCGGCGCGAACACGCCCCAGGCAAGTGTGGTCTCCTGGGTGATGCCGATGTCGAGGCCCACTTTACGAATGGTCGCGACGTAGCGATCTTCCGGCAAACCGTCGGCACGCAGGACGCAACCGAGATTGGTCACCGATCCCACGATGAAGCCAACGCTGGCGCCGCCGCGGCATTCGAGCACGCCGACCCGGACCATCCGCTGCTGCTGAGCGCCGCTGTTTGCGACGGAGGCAACGAGGCTGGCCGCGGCGAGCCCGGCGAGGATGAACGAACGGCGCATGAATATCTCCGGCGATGAATGTGATGCGAGCAGAGAGAGCGCCCCACCCGTGTTGCGCGATGGTCTATGCCACAAGAGCCGTGGTGGTGCCAGATCACGCGTGACGATAAGCGTGCAAACAATAAAAAGGCCCGCCGGAGGCGGGCCTTTTCGATAGGTATTTGCGACGGGCTCAGCGGAGATTACCGCAGAAGCGCTGGATGCGCTTGCAGGCGTCTTCGAGGTCCGAGGTCTTGGTCGCGTAGGAGATGCGGAACGCCGGGCCGAGGCCGAAGGCCGAGCCCTGCACCACGGCGACGCCTTCGGTCTCGAGCAACTCGGTCACGAAGGTCTCGTCATTGTCGATCACCTTGCCCGACGGCGCGGTCTTGCCGATGGTGCCGGCGCAGGAGGGATAGACGTAGAACGCACCTTCGGGACGCGGGCACTCGATGCCCTTGGCCTGGTTGAGCATGGAGACCACGAGGTCGCGGCGCTCCTTGAACACCTTGTTGTTGGCGGGGATGAAGTCCTGCGGACCGTTCAGCGCTTCGACCGCGGCCCATTGTGCGATCGACGACGGGTTCGAGGTCGACTGCGACTGGATCGTCGACATCGCCTTGATCAGCTGCGCCGGACCGCCGGCGTAGCCGATGCGCCAGCCGGTCATGCAATAGGCCTTCGACACGCCGTTCACGGTGAGCGTGCGGTCGTAGAGTTTCGGCTCGACCTGCGCGACCGTGGTGAACTGGAAGTCATCATAGACGAGGTGCTCGTACATGTCGTCGGTCATCACCCACACATGCGGATGCCTGACCAGCACGTCGGTGAGCGCCTTCAGCTCGGTCCTGGTGTAGGCCGCGCCGGTCGGGTTCGACGGCGAGCACAGGATCACCCATTTGGTCTTCGGCGTAATCGCACGCTCGAGCGCCTCGGCCTGGAGCTTGAAGCCGGTCGCGGCGGTGCAGACCACCGGCACCGGCTCGCCGCCGGCGAGCGCCACCATCTCGGGATAGCTGACCCAGTACGGCGCGGGGATGATCACCTCGTCGCCCGGATTGATGGTCGCCATCAGCGCGTTGTAGAGCACCTGCTTGCCGCCGGTGCCGACGATGATCTGGTTCGGCTTGTAGGCCACGCCGTTCTCGCGCTGAAACTTGCCGATGATGGCTTCCTTCAGCTCGGGAATGCCGTCGACGGCGGTGTACTTGGTCTTGCCGGCTTCGATGGCATGGATCGCAGCCAGCTTGATGTTGGCGGGCGTGTCGAAGTCGGGCTCGCCGGCACCGAGGCCGATGACGTTGCGGCCCGCCGCTTTCAGCGCACGTGCTTTATCCGTGACCGCGATGGTCGCGGACGGCTTCACACGGTCGAGCGCAGCGGCAAGGAAGGACATCGTCATCTCCTGACAAGCGTCGTGAACCCTTTGGCCTCACGACTCCGATTGTGGGAATGAGCCACCCTAAAACGTGTGCCGCTGCGCCGCAAGAAACTTCGGCCCGATCTCGAAAAAGTTTACGGATCTGGAGCGCTTCTAGGCGCGTTTTCCCGCAATTTTCCGTAACTTTGCCGCCGGAATCCCTCATATCCGGCAAGGCCTGTCCTCGGAGCAATTTGGCGCGTTGCGCGCCGCCATGAAGCTGACGGCAGTCTGACGCTCGAGAGGACACTTGAGACAACCTTTGAGCGACTTGCTTTGAAAGACTTGGACCCGTCAGCAGCCGAGGCGATCACGACCGTTCAATCGTCCTGCACGAACGTGCGGCCGCGATGCGTCCGCGCGCTGACGCAAGCGTGATCTGATTTGTAGCGTCGCGCGAAAATGATCTTCCGCGGCATTGCAGTGCGGTAGGGTTTTCGAGTTTTTCTATGGCGCGGGTCTTGCGGCGGATTCGCAACGGCATCATTGTTTGGCCGCGGTACTGGGCAACGAGTACCGCGCCTTCCCGTTTTCGGAACGAACTCCCAGAATGTACAAGCTCTATTCGATGCAACGCTCCGGCAACAGCTACAAGGTCCGCCTTGCGCTGGCCCTGTTGAACGTGCCTTACGAAGCAGTCGAAGTGGACATTCTGCGCGGCGAGAGTCGCACGCCGGACTTTCTGACCAAGAACCCGTCGGGCCAGGTGCCGCTGCTCGAGGTCGGCGACGACCGCTATCTCGCCGAGTCCAACGCCATCCTCTGGTACGTCGCGGTCGGCACGCCGCTTGCGCCCGAGAACCGCATTGACCGCGCCGAGGCGCTGCAATGGATGTTCTTCGAGCAGCACGCGCTCGAGCCGAACATCGGCGCCGCCTATTTCTGGCTGTCGCTGGTCAAGGGCGGCCGCGATCTCCAGACCCACTCCCTGGAAGACTGGATGGAGCGCGGCTATGGCGCGCTCCAGGTGATGGAAAACCACCTCAAGACCAACGCCTATTTCGCCGCCCGCCAGCTCACGGTCGCCGACATCGCGCTCTACGGCTACACCCACCTCGCCGAGCGCTGCGACTTCGACCTCTCGACCTTCCCGGCGATCCGGGACTGGCTGAAGCGCGTGGAAGCTGCACCCGGCTTCGTGGCGATGGACTGGCGGCCGGCCGACGTCGACGACCCCGCCAGCATCGCGGCGGGCGCCTGACGGCGCGCTGGCCCCGGGAATAGCGGGCATAAGGGCAGCCTATGCCGCATTCTCGCCATTTTCGACGCTATGGCCGCCCCAATATTGCCGGTTGAAACGGGGAAATTGTTCGAGTCGCGGGTGATTCGCTCGCACGTTGAAGGATTTAGACCATGATTCGGGCGTCCGGCACGGCAGGCTTTCGGGGCCAAACCGTTACCGTTTCGTCTTCCCGGCTGACCAACGCGGTCGTGGCCTCGCTCGCCGTCGCCGCGCTCTCGCTGTGCCTGATCGTCACCCTGACGGTGCTGTCGACCAAGGCGACCATGGCGATGGGCCTGCCGGTCTGATCCCCGTTTCATCCCGGACCCGCCTTCAAGGTGCCACGCGGCCCGCGCCGACCGGCATCGCGACAGGACACCGATGAAATCGCCTGTGGTAGTCGTTGCAATCACCCTGACTGCGGCCATCCTGGTCGCGGCATCGCTGTTGATTTTCACCGGGGTGCGCAAGAGCTCCGGGACGTCGACGCTGAATGCGCCGGCGCAGCAGCAGCGCCTCAGGCACGCGCATTTGGCCTAAAATCATGCGAAAGCTTTGCCCTTGCCGGCAAGTGCTCCTTAAGCGCACCGCATGAAATCGCATCGCATGGGCGCAACGATCGGCCAGTGTTGCGGCCTTACCTCGTTCGGGAGGAGCGAGACTGGCCCATGCGGTTTGGATGGCGTGCGATCTCCGGTCCGGCGCTGACAGCGGCAATTGCGCTGCTGGCGATCCTGCTCGATCGCTATATCCACGTTCCCTCGCCTGCCCCCCTGTTCGTCTGCATCGTGGCGCTCGCCGGCTCGCTATCGGGTCTCGCTTCCGCCATGACCAGCGCTGCCGTCGCCGTGATCGGCGCGGCGTTGTTCTTTCTGGCCCATCGAGCCCTGCCGGGCTATGCGACGGCGGATCTGGTCCGGCTCGGCCTCCTCGCCGTGACGACTGCCGGCACCGCCGCAATCACCGGCCTGATGCGCGAGCGGCTGCTCGGCACATTCGCCGCCGAGCGCCAGAGCCACGCCACCGCCGCGCGGCTGTCGGCCGCGCTCGACCAGGTCGATATCGGCATCGTGCTGCTCGACGCCGAAACGCGTGCCGAATTCATCAACCGCGCATTTCGCGACTATTTTGCGCTGCCGGACGAAGTGGCCGACGGCAAGCCGCCCTTCATTGCGCTGATGTATCACGGCCGCGACACCGGCGCGTTCGAGCTGCCCGAGGATGAGCTTGGCACCTTCATCGCGCAGCGGATGCAAATGGTGCGGATCGGCGATGCCAGGCCGATCAACATCGCCTTGCGCAATGGCGAGGTGCTGCGCTTCGTCTGCGCCGTCCTGCCCGATGGCGGGCGCATGCTGAGCTACACGCCCGTGACCGACCTCGTACGCCACACCGACCCGCCCGCGCGCGCCGAGTACTACCGCTCGCTGCGCGATCCCGCGGGCCGCAGGCTGATGCGGTACTTGCGCGTCGCGGAGTGATGCGACGGCGCGATTGATCGGCAGTGCGATCATCACGTATGAAGGACGCTTCATCGTCTTGCGTCCTCCGAGATCGCGGAAACCCACATGTCGCTCACCATTCGCTCCGTCACGAAACAGGACTACGATCAATGGCTGCCGTTGTGGGATGGCTATAACGCTTTCTACGGCCGCTCCGGCCCGACCGCGCTGGCGCCCGAAATCACGCGGATGACGTGGCAGCGCTTCTTCGATGGCTATGAGCCGGTGCATGGGCTGGTCGCCGAGAGCGACGGCAAGCTGCTCGGCATGACGAACTATCTGTTTCACCGCAGCACCACGGCGATCGAACCGTCCTGCTATCTGCAGGACCTGTTCACGCTGGAGGCCTCGCGCGGCAAGGGCGTCGCCTCAGCGCTGATCTACGGCGTCTACGAGCGCGCAAAGCTCGCGGGGTCCCCGCGGGTCTACTGGCAGACGCACGAGACCAACGTCACGGCGCAGAGCCTGTACGACAAGGTCGCCGAGCGCTCCGGCTTCATCGTCTATCGCAAGATCTTCTGATCGCGGCAGCCGCGGAGTCCCTGTGGATAACTCTGCCTGTCACCCGCGCGTAACATAGCGGGACTACGTTGCACCTGCGTCTGATCAGGCCCCCCGTCACCGATCAAGCGCCCCAAAGCGGTCCCCGTCAGTCGCCGCGTCTGACAGGGGCCGCATTTTTTTGCCTTCAGTTCCCGGCAGCATGGCAGCAACGCAAGGCGACGCCTTGCCGCTAGCGGGCAGCGCGGCCACAATGGCCCGCTTTCTCCTGACAGGACCTCCCATGGAAATTCGTAATCTCGGCGCCTCCGGCCTCCGCGTGTCCGCGGTCGGGCTCGGCTGCAACAATTTCGGCCAGCGCATCGACCTCGAGGCCTCGCGCAAGGTGATCCACCGCGCGCTCGATCTCGGCATCACGCTGTTCGACACTGCCGACATCTATTCGGCCATGGGCGGCTCGGAAAATGTGCTCGGCGCCGTGCTGGGCGATCGCCGCAAGGACATCGTGCTGGCGACGAAATACTCCAAGCCGATGGCGGAGGACGGAACCAAGCAGGGCGCCTCGCGCCGCTACATCATGGCGGCCGTGGACGCGAGCCTGAAGCGGCTGAAGACCGATTACATCGATCTCTACCAGCAGCACGATTACGACCCGCTGACGCCGATCGAGGAGAGTCTTCGCGCGCTCGACGATCTCGTCCGCCATGGCAAGGTCCGCTACATCGGCAACTCCAACTTTCCGGCGTGGCGGATTGCGGAAGCGGAGTATGTCGCGCGCGCGATGAATGTCAGCCGCTTCGTCTCCTGCCAGGACGAATATTCCCTGGTCGTGCGCGACATCGAGAAGGACCTGCTGCCGGCAGCAACGGAATACAAGCTCGGCCTGTTGCCGTTCTTCCCGCTCGCAAGCGGACTTCTGACCGGCAAATACAAAAAGGGTGAGTCTGCACCCGGCGACACCCGCTTTGGCCAAACTCCGCGACTGCGCGACCGCTATGTCACCCCGCGCAACGAGGCGATCGTCGAGAAGCTGCAGGCCTTTGCGCAAGCGCGCGGTCACTCGATGCTCGAGCTCGCCTTCTCCTGGCTCGCCGGCCGCCCGCAGGTCTCGAGCGTCATCGCGGGCGCCACCCGCGTCGAGCAGATCGAGCAGAACGTCAAGGCGATCGCGTGGAAGCTCAGCGCCGATGAGATGGCGGAGATCGACAAGATCACCCAGGGCTGATGTTTAAAGCGCGGCGCGTTACTTCGCGCCGCGTCCCACCGTCTGCATCACCTCAAAGCCCTCGAACTGGGGATGGCCGAGATAGAGCGGCTTGTTATCGCCAGCGCGCTGATGCGCCGCGCGAAACGCCTCCGACTTGGTCCACGCCTCGAACGCGGCATGGTTCGCCCAGATGGTGTGCGAGGCATAGAGCGTGTGGTCCTCGAGCTCGGGACCGCGCAGCAGATGGAATTCGACGAAGCCCGGCACCCCGTCGAGAAACGTGTCGCGCGAGAGCCAGACCTGTTCGAAAGCGGCTTCAGAGCCCTTGGCGACGCGGAAGCGGTTCATGGCGATGTACATGCGGGTGATCTCCTGATGCTCGGCTCATCATGTCGTCATTCCGGGACGCACCGCAAGACACGGGCCCGGAATGACGGTGGCTGTTATTACGCCACCAATCCCTTCATCGGCCGCGCTGCGGCGCTGTCCGGGAATACGGTTTCAGCCAGCACGCGATCGGACAGGCCGAACTGTCCCTGCAGCACTCCCTTGATCACGGAGCGCAAGTCCGTGGTGGGCTTGAGGTCGCGTCCCTCATACAAGTTCGCGAGCTTGAGACCGGGCCAGTCGGAGATGACGCGGCCGCCTTTCACCGCGCCGCCGGCGAGCAGCGCGATCGTTCCCGTGCCGTGATCGGTGCCGTCGGTGCCGTTGATGCGCGCGGTGCGGCCGAACTCGGTGGCGACGACGATTGCGGTGTCGCGCCAGCGCTCGCCAAGGCCGCTTTCGAACTCGGCGAGCGCGCCATCGAGGCCGCCGAGCAGGAAGGCCAGACGCCCGACCGGACCGCCTTCATTGGCATGCGTATCCCAGCCGTCGAAGGCGAGCGCGGCGATGCGCGGGCCGTCATCGGCCGCCATCAGCTTTGCGGCGCCGCGCGCGACCTGGCGCATCTGCGCAACCTGGTTGCCGGGTTTCGGCTTCATGTCGTCGCCGCTCGCTGCCTTCTCCAACTGGAGGCCCTGCGACAGCGCGGAGGCCAGCGCGGGATCGCGGTGACGGTAGAGATCGACGAGGCGCATGGCGGTGTCGTCGTCGGCTTGCGGCAGCGCCACCGGCGCCCAGCCGACGGTCGGCGCATTGCCGCGCAAGACCAGCGGCGTGGTCGGACCGACCGCGAGCCCACTCGACACACGCTCGCCGCGCGGCAGCGCTTCGAGCGCGCGATTGAGCCAGCCCGATTGAACGCGGCCGGGACCGGCATAACCGCTTTCGAGCACGTCCTGGCCATCGAAATGCGAGCGGTCGCGATAGGGCGTCGCCACCGCATGGATCACCGCGGCATGCATGTCGCGATACATGCGCGCGAACTCCGGCATCGCCGGATGCAGCGCGAAAAAAGTATCGAGCATGATCGCGGGATGCGCGCCGTCGGCGGCAAGCGCGATCGAGCCGTGAAGGCCGGCATAATCGGGATCGCCAAGCGGCGCGACGGTCGAGAGCCCGTCGAGCGCGCCGCGCAGGATCACCACGATCAAGCGCGGATCGCGCCCGCCGGCCGCGCGGGCGAATTTCGGCAAATAGGCCCAGGCCGCGAAGGACGCGCCGCCGAGCAGGAGGCCGCGGCGCGAGGTGAGGAGCCGGTTCTCGACGCAGTCGATCATCATCATCTCCTCTGCATTTCCGGCGACATCAGCAGCAGTGCCAGCGCCTGCTGCCGCGACTCCGCGCGCTCGATGGTTTTGCGCGTCTCGATCGAGGCCGCATCCGCAGCCGCGAACTCCAGCAGGTCGAGCGGATCGATGTTGTTACCGAGCCGCGCGCCCATCTGTGCCGCGATGTCGAGCCGGAGCTTGATGCCTTCGGGTGCGGCCCAGGCCGCGCTGGTATCCGGAAAACCGTTCGGCCCGGCCGGCGACCACAGTGGCTGGCCGAGCAGGTTCAGGTTATTGAGATAGCCACCGGGATCCTCCGGCACGCGCGCGAGCAGCCGTCCGCTCGCGACCACGAAGTCGTAAGGCGAGCGCATCTTCGTCAGCGGCGCCTTCCAGGCCTCGTCGGAATCGACTAGCGCAACAGCCATTGCCTTGAGATCACCGTCGGTCTTGACGAAGACGTCGCGCAATCGCGCAACGAGCGCCGGCGGCGGATCGTCGGCAACGAAATGGCGGACGAATTTGGTGGCGATGAAATTGGCGGTCGAGGGATGGCGCGAGATGTCGGCGAGCGCGGCCTCGCCTTGCGCAAGGCCGGTCGGCCCGTAGGTCTTGCCGAGCAGCATTTGCGGCCCGGGCTGGTGCGCGTTGGCGTTGAACGCGAAGGAGCCGGGCGTTCCCAGCTGCCCCTGCCGTCCGGCAAAGGTCCAGCCGGTGATGATGCGCGCGAGCGAGGTGACGTCGTCCTGCGTGTAGCCGCCGCCGACGCCGAGCGTATGCAGCTCCATGATCTCGCGCGCGAGATTTTCGTTCAGCCCGCGCTTGCGGTTTTGCCCGGCGCGCGAGTCCGGCCCGAGCGATTGCTGGTTGTCGAGGAAGAACAGCATCGCCGGATGCTGCTCGACCGCCCTCAGCATGTCGGCGAAGCGCCCGAGCACATGCGGCCGGATCGCCTCGCGCTCGAACGCGCCGGCCCAGATCCGCGCCAGCTCGCCCTTGCTCGCGGAGATGCAGAAATGGTTGGACCAGAACACCACCAGCCGCTCGGTGAAGCCGCACTCGACCAGCGTCGCGCGTTGCAAGCGCGCCAGCGCCTCGGCGCGAAAGGTTTTCTGGATCACGTTGAGCGGCTGCGGCGCGGGCTTGGCGGCAGGGGGTGCGGCAGCGCTGGGCTGCATGGCGTCCGGTTTCGCCGCATTGTCGGCGGGCTTGGCCTCGGCCATCTGGCCGGCGATCTCGGTCGCGGCCGCGTTCAGCGAAAGATTGCGGCGCAGCCCCGGCTTCTGATCGGCCGGTGCCTGCTGCGACCCTTCGGCGGGCGCAGCGGCCTTCGCGGCCTCGCGCGCCTGCTTGACCTGGTCCTGATAGGCGAACACGGCCTGCCCGAGTTGCGGCGTCGATTGCAGCCCCGGCGCTTCCAGCAGCACGCCGTTGGGGCGGGCGAGTTCCGCCTTCACGAAGCCGCGCGGATCGGACGCCGCGTTGACGAGATCGCCGGACGCCCCGCCGCGCGCTCCGAAACCGAAACGGTTGAGCGCGACGAGGGCAGCTTGCGAATCGCGGGCCATCGATGTGTCCTTCGCGCGTTGCCAACCGCTTTCCGAGTCTGAGCGCAGCGCCTAATATACCGTAGCGGGAGATGAACCCGGCATGAAAATGACGGCGCAGCGTTTGGGCAAATCATGACAAATCCGAAAGAATTTCCCTCCGATTTTCCCTTGCCGGAACCGCGCCGCCTCGCCTGCTCCCGTTGCGGCACCGAGTTCGGCTGCGATCTCTCGGGAAACTGCTGGTGCGCGGAGGAAACGGCGCGGCTGCCGATGCCAGTCAAGGGCGAGGATTGTTTGTGCCGGGAATGTCTGAGGAAGGCGGCGGCAGAAGCGCGTAGCCCGGATGGAGCGCAAGCGTAATCCGGGAATCCTTCCGCGGGCACCAATCCCGGATTTCGCTGCGCTCCATCCGGGCTACGAAGCTACACCGCGTGCCCCGGCGACTTCCGCGCCATGCCGTCGAACGCGTCGAGCAGTTTTTCGCGCCACGCATAGACGGGATCATCCACTTCCAGCAGCCTGAACGGGCTCACCACACGCGCCCATTGAAAACCGCCGAACACGATATAGTCGGCATAGTTCGGCGCGCTGCCGCCGAGATAGGCCTGCGTCTTGAACGTCTGCCGCATTACTTCGAGCGACTTGCGGAACGCGACGACGCCGGTCTCGCGGCTCGCCTGGACCTCTTCCAGGGGCTTGCCGAACCGCGCCTCACGCGACTGGCGGAAATAGGCGGCGTCGACCTGGCCGAGGTTTTTCGGGATGTCGGCGACGATCAGCAGAGAGAGGCCGCCGACGATGGCGATGTCGCCCCAGGCATTGAGCATGCGCGCCATGGCGCGGCCGCCCTCGCCGCCGAACAGCGACGGCTGGTCTGGAAAATTGTCTTCGAGATAGTTCGCGATCGCCCAGGAATCGATCACGGGCTTGTCATGATGCAGGAGCACCGGGACCTTCTCCGAGCCGTGCGGCGAAATCGCGCCCTTCTCGGTGAAGCGCCAGGGCAGCGATTCCGCCGACAGGCCCTTGTGCGCCAGCGCCATCCGCGTGCGCCAGCAATATGGGCTGAACGGGCGCGCAGCATCGGTACCGACGAGTTCGAAGAGCTTGAGCGACATGAAAGGCCTTCCCTGCCAGACCCTCATCCTGAGGAGCGCGGAACGCGCGTCTCGAAGGATGAAGGCCCGATCTCGGCCTCGCCCTTCGAGACGCGCGCAAGATGCGCGCTCCTCAGGGTGAGGGTCTCCCATTCTGGATTGCTTCGCTTGCGCTCGCAATGACGATGTGGAGGCGGAGGTGTGTGTCACCGCCCGTTCGTGCGCAGCAACCTCTCGCCGTCCGTCGTCACCGCGATGATCAGCCCCACACCGGGCAGCGTGTCACGGGTGACGTAGCCGCGCTCGGCGGCGTCTTCCCAGATGGTGAGACGCGGGCACGAGGTCTTCCAGGTCGCGATCACCTCGGCATAGGCGCGCGGCTCGCGCGCGACCCATTCGACGAAGTCCAGCACCAGCGGATCGGCCGTCTCGCTCATTGCAAACCTCCCTTGTCGAAGGCCGCCAGCACCGGCGTGCGAACCAGCAGCCAGCCGCCATAGGCCATATAGTAGCAAGCGATGGTGGTGATCAGCTTGTTCGACCAGGCCACGAATTGCTGGTCGGTCATGGCTTCGAGGATGCGCCGCGCCAGCGTGGTGCCGAGCATCGAGGCGAGAATCGCGACGCCGGCGAGCACGGGATCGAGGCTCGCGGCCTGGTCGATGATGCCGCCGAAATAGACGAGCTTGGTGAAATGACTGACGAGCTGGCACATCGCCTTGGTCGCCACCTTCTCACGCCGGCCGAAATCGCCGCCGAGAAAGAAGGTGTCGAGCAACGGGCCCGACACGCCGGTCATCAGCATCAGGCCCATGCAGATCGTGCCATAGACGGTGCCCTGCCAGAGACGGTCAGGATCCGGCTTGATGTTCGACGGCAGCAGCCGCGCCATGAACGGGGTGACGCCGAGCAGCAGCAGCGCCATCGGCTTGTCCGGCACGTAGCGGGTGAGCGACCAGGCCGCGAGCGCGACGGCTGCGCCGACCATGTAGTTCGCGACCGGCCGCCAGCGGATATGCGCGCGCCAGAGGAAAGCGCGCCAGCCGTTCGAGGCCATCTGCGTGATCGCATGCAGCACCATCGCGGTCGGCAGCGGCATCAGCGCCAGCAGCACGCCGATCAGGATCAACCCGCCCGCCATGCCGAACAGCCCCGACAGGAACGCGGTGGCGACCATCAGCAATCCAAGGGCAGCGATCATGATGGGCGTCACGGGCGGAATCTCCTGGGGTACGGTTCAAGTCAGGGACGCAGAGTGCATCACTCCCTCGCCCCGCTTGCGGGGAGAGGCTGGGGCGAGGGGGGAGTCTCCGCAAGGAAGGTGGCAGAGGGGCTCGCGGAGAGTCCCCTCACCCGGAATTTGCTCTCGCAAACTCCGGCCTCTCCCCGCGTGCGGGGAGAGACGAAGAACGCGGCGGCGGCCCCGAAACACAACTTGGAATTACTCTCATTCTTGTGCCTCGCTTGCCCTAGCTTCGCAAACTGAGTTATCTTGGCCTTGCATCAGCTTTCCTGAGGGTGGGTCATTTGCGGCGGCTGCTGTTTCTCAACGGCATCAAGGCATTCGAGGCGGCGGCGCGGACCGGCAGTTTTGCGGCGGCCGGGCTCGAGCTCAGCGTGTCGGCGGCGGCCGTCAGCCGCATGGTGCATCTGCTGGAGGAACGTCTCGGCGTCGCGCTGTTCGAGCGCAAGGCCAACAAGCTCGTGCTGACGCAGGCAGGCCGCGCCTATCAAGGCGGGCTGACGCCGATCTTCGACGCGCTGGCAAGCCTCACCGCGCAGGTGACGGCGCCCTCCAGCGTCCGCGTACTCACCATCGGCGTCGGCCACACCTTTGCGATGCGCTGGCTGATCCCGCGGCTGTCGGAGTTTCGCAGCGAGGAGCCCGACATCGAGGTGCGCTTCACCACCGGTGGTGCCGAGGTCCCATTCGGCGAGGACTGGAGCTGCGGCATCAAGCTCGGCACCGGCGACTGGCCCGGCCTGGTCGCCGAGCCCTTGTTCGCCGGCGACCTCACGCCGGTCTGCGTGCCCCGCCTCGCCACCGGCCTGAAGCGGCCCGCCGACCTCAAAGGGCCAGGCCTGATCCGCGTCACGCATTCGCCGGAGGATTGGCCGATCTGGCTCAAGGCGGCGAACCTCACCCGCATCAACGCGCGCGGACCGGAATTCCAGTTCTACGGCCAGGCGCTCCAGGCCGCCGCCGACGGCCTCGGCATCGCCATGGGCATCCGGCCCTATATCGACGACGATCTCGCCGCCGGCCGGCTGGTCGCGCCGTTCGATCTCTCGGTTCCCAAGGGCATGCGCTGGTACCTGCTGTATCGCAGTTTTCAGACCGAGCAGCGCGACTTCGCCGCGTTCCGGCGCTGGATCATGCGGGCGGCCTCGGAGCCCGCCGCACGCCCCGCCAGGCGGATCGGCCGCGCCGCGCCACGGAACTGACGCCCGTTCCACGAGGCCCTTAGGCAAAAAAGCCGGCCGCTTGTGAATGGCTTCACATACTGAACCCGCCAAACGTGGTCCCCTGACTCTTCAACAAGACACTTACGGAACATTTGGGGACTACAATGACGACCATCTACGACGGCTTTGACATCGAATCCTTCGAGGCCGGCAAAGGCCTCTGGCATGCCCGCATCCGCCGCGCCGATCTCAGCCCCCTCGCCATCGACGGCGTGCTGTTTCCGGCCATGGAAGTCGGTTTCGCCTGGCCGGATCAGAACGCGGCGATCGCCGATGCCAAGCACCACATCGATCGCTTCCGCCGGCGGGCCGACGACAGCGACGACGAATAAGCGCGGGACTCCAAGCGAACCAAGGGACAGCGCAGCATAAAGGGGGAACCGGTCATGTCAGTCATCGAATTCGAAGACACGCCGCGGCCGAGAATCTATGCCCGCAATGTGCTGTCGAAATGTCCCGAATGCGATGGCGATCTCGCGGTGCTTCGCGTGATCGGCGGCCGCGCGGGGTGCGAGTACTGGACCATGCGCTGCACCGATTGCGGCGGGATCCATCTCGACATCCTCGAGCCGCACCGGGCGAGCAACGACGACGAGGCCCCGCCGCCGGCGGCTTAAAGAGGCTGCTGCCAACCTGCTGTCAGCAGCCTGCGCACGGACGTACCTTCGCTCTTTTCTGAAGGGCTGACTCGTCCCATATTCGGGGCATGGCGAAGAAACCTGCTCCCCCGAAATCCCCCAAATCCAAGGCCCCGAACTCCAAGGCGCACCGGCCTGACGTGCAGCCGATCGGGCCGGCGCTGGCCGAGTTGCTCAATCCCGCGATCAATCGCGGCGATGCCGGGCTGGGATCGGGCACCGGGCTGCAGCCGCCGCCGGACAATTCGCGCGACCGCCGCGCCGGGGGCGAGGCTGCCGCCCATCGCGCACGGGCCTCGACGCCAAAGGAGTTTCCGCAGGATAATGCCAAGCCGATGCCGCTGCGGCCGAATCCGCAGCCGCCGGGCGCGCGCGCGACCACCGAAGGCTTTGAAGAAGCGCCGCAGGCCAATTACGGCACCGCGGCCACGATCCCGACGCTCGATCCGGAACTGGCGCGGCAGCTCGGGCTTCCCACCGAGGAGGACGACGCCGAAGCGCTGGCGCGTCCGCCGCGCACCAAGATGGAGGCGCTCGGCGTCAAGGCGACCGCCGACGCGCTGGAATCGCTGATCCGCGAGGGCCGGCCGGAGTTCCGCAGGGACGACGGCTCCACCAAGGTGTGGACGCCGCACCGCCCGCCGCGCCCGGAAAAGTCCGAAGGCGGGGTGCGCTTCGAGATCAAATCGCCGTACCAGCCGCGCGGCGACCAGCCGACCGCGATCGCCGAGCTGGTCGAAGGGATCCAGCGTAACGACCGCTCGCAGGTGCTGCTCGGCGTCACCGGCTCCGGCAAGACCTACACCATGGCCAAGGTGATCGAGGCGACGCAGCGGCCCGCTATCATCCTGGCGCCGAACAAGACGCTGGCCGCCCAGCTCTACGGCGAGTTCAGGAGCTTCTTCCCCGATAACGCGGTCGAATATTTCGTCAGCTATTACGACTACTACCAGCCGGAAGCCTACGTCCCGCGCACGGACACCTACATCGAGAAGGACTCCTCGATCAACGAGCAGATCGACCGCATGCGCCACTCGGCGACGCGCGCGCTGCTCGAACGCGACGACGTCATCATCGTGGCGTCGGTGTCCTGCATCTACGGTATCGGCTCGGTCGAGACCTACACCGCGATGACCTTCGCGCTGAAGAAGGGCGAGCGCATCGACCAGCGCCAGCTGATCGCCGACCTCGTCGCCCTCCAGTACAAGCGCACCCAGGCCGATTTCACCCGCGGCACGTTTCGCGTGCGCGGCGACGTCATCGACATCTTCCCGGCGCACTATGAGGACCGGGCCTGGCGCGTAAACCTGTTCGGCGACACCATCGAGACCATCGAGGAGTTCGATCCGCTCACCGGCCACAAACAGGACGAGCTCGAATTCATCAAGATGTACGCCAACTCGCACTACGTGACGCCGCGCCCGACGCTTGTGCAGGCGATCAAGTCGATCAAATCGGAGCTGAAGCAGCGGCTCGACCAGCTGCACGACCAGGGCCGCCTCTTGGAGGCGCAGCGGCTGGAGCAGCGCACCACCTTCGACCTCGAGATGATGGAGGCGACCGGAAGCTGCGCCGGCATCGAGAACTATTCGCGCTATCTCACCGGGCGCCTGCCCGGCGAGCCGCCGCCGACGCTGTTCGAATACGTCCCCGACAATGCGCTGGTATTCGCCGACGAGAGCCACGTCACCGTGCCGCAGATCGGCGGCATGTTCCGCGGCGACTTCCGCCGCAAGGCGACGCTCGCCGAATACGGCTTCCGCCTGCCCTCCTGCATGGACAACCGCCCGCTCCGCTTCGAGGAGTGGGACATGATGCGGCCGCAGACGGTCGCGGTGTCGGCGACGCCGAGCGGCTGGGAGCTGAACGAAAGCGGCGGCGTGTTCGTCGAGCAGGTGATCCGACCGACCGGACTTATTGATCCTCCCGTTAATATCCGCCCCGCTCGCACCCAGGTCGACGATCTCGTCGGCGAGGTCCGCGCCACCGCCCAGGCAGGCTATCGCTCGCTGATCACGGTGCTGACCAAGCGCATGGCGGAGGACCTCACCGAATATCTGCATGAGCAGGGTATTCGCGTTCGCTACATGCACTCCGATATCGACACCATCGAGCGTATCGAGATCATCCGGGATCTTCGCTTGGGCGCCTTCGACGCGCTGGTCGGCATCAACCTCTTGCGCGAAGGCCTCGACATTCCCGAATGCGCGCTGGTCGCGATCCTTGACGCCGACAAGGAAGGCTTTTTGCGCAGTGAAACGTCCTTGATTCAGACCATCGGCCGCGCCGCGCGCAACGTCGACGGCAAGGTGATCCTCTATGCCGACCAGATGACGGGCTCGATGGAGCGCGCCATTGCGGAAACCAACCGGCGCCGCGAAAAGCAAGTCGAGTACAACACCGCCAACGGCATCACGCCGGAGAGCGTGAAGAAGCAGATCGGCGACATCCTCAACTCGGTCTACGAGCGCGACCACGTGCTGGTCGAGGTCGGCGGCCACGACATGACCGATGACGTCATCTCGATCGGCCACAATTTCGAAGCCGTGCTCGCCGATCTCGAAACAAGGATGCGCGAGGCCGCCGCCGATCTGAACTTCGAGGAAGCCGCCCGCCTGCGCGACGAAGTCAAGCGCCTGCGCGCCACCGAGCTCGCGGTGGTCGACGACCCCACCGTCAAGCAGCGCACCGTGCAGGGCAAGGCCGGCGCCTATGCCGGCACCAAGAAGTACGGCGACGCCGCCAACCTGCCCGTCAGCGCGATGAAGAAGAAAACCGTGAGCTCCGCACTGAAAGCCAGCGGTGGCGGCAGCGGCTCGAAGGTGCACAAGCCGCATCTCGACGAGATGCACGGCCCGGAGTCGTTGCCCTACCGCGAAAACCCGAGCCTGCCGGCAAAGCCGTTCGGCAGCACGAGCCGGATCATCCAGCCGACGGATTCAAGGCAGTCCGGGCCGGAGTTCGGGCCGGCGCCGAAGTCGACGGGTGGGCAGCCGGGACGGCGGGGTGGGTGGAAGAAGAGGTAGGGCGACGGAGTATCGTCCGCGCTTGTCGTGGCTATAGATTCCGGGCTCGCCGCTTTGCGGCGCCCCGGAATGACGAGGGCGCATGTGGTGCCGTTCGCGCCTACAGCTTCCCCTGCCCGTTCACCTGTCCCTGCTGTTGCTGCTGCTTTTCCTGCTCCTTGGCGTGATGCCTGCCGTAGAGGCAGCCGGCGGCGGCGCCCAGGACGCCGTGATGGCCGGCATAGTGGCCGGCGACGCCGCCGACGACCGCGCCCTTGATGCAGCCCTTGGCGTTGGCGGCGGAGGTCGCGCCCAGCATCAGAAGTGCTGCGGCGACGGTGAGAAGCGGGGATTTCATAATCGATGTCTCCGGATCGGTTTCGGTGTCTCAACGAGCACCGACGGGCGCGGGTTCCCGCGTACCGGTGTGGCGGGACGCGCCCACCGGCATGCACGCGGCGTCATCGCGGGGCGCGAAAACCCGCTCGAAATCGTGCAGGCGACTACGTACGCAATCCCTAATTGCATTTCATGAACCCGGCCTTGCATCGGCGCGTCATATGATCCGGACACCTTTGTTTTTGCGGATTAATGGACCCGCGGAGCGCGCATTGGCGTTTGCAATCGACACCCCAAGAGGGCGGGAGCGGCATGACGGTTGAATCGCTGAACAGGCAACGCGTGCTGCATCTGCTGGACAGTTTTGCGCGCGGCGATATCGAGGCCGCGCTGTCGTGCTGCACCGACGACGTCGACTTCCTCACCCACGCGCCGATCGACGTGCTGCCGCACATGGTGCCGCGCCACGGCAAGCAGGAACTGCGCGAGCTGTGGCAGACGGTCTGGTCGCGCTATTCCGAAATCCGCTACAAGGCGCCGCACATCCTCGCCGAGGGCGACGAGGTCGCGACCTACATGCACACCTACTTCAAGAAGCGCAGCAACGATCGCGTCGTGCAGTTCGACATGGCGGTGTTCTACAGCTTCCGGGGCGGACTGGTGGCGCAGATCCGCGAGATCATCGATTCCTACGATCTGGTGCAGCAGGTGCTGGAGCGGGAGATCGGGCCGCTGATCGTGGGCGCGCGGGTAGACGGGGGATGATCCTTCTCCCTCGCCCCGTTCTTACGGACAGGTGAAACGGAGACCGGGAGATTACGGGGTTCTGTTGTAAATCTCACAAACCCGCATCAATTGTGCATTGCGAAAACGTGAATTGCGTTTTGGCCGAAATCGCCTATTTTATTTGTATACGAACGAGTTGAGCGTCCCCGGCACCTTTTCTGTGCATGGGGTTGCTTTCCGTTTTTTCTGCAAGCCAGCTTCAGGACGCCCCCCAAATGACAGAGCACAGCCTCTGGCGTTTCTCGCGCGCGTTGCATCGCGCGGTGAACGACCGGGATTTCAGGGACATCGAGGCCCTGATCGACGAGGACGTCGAGTGGGCGATCTACGGCCCGATCGACATGTTTCCGTTCCTCGGCGCGCGCCAGGGCCGGGACGCCGTGCTCGACGTCATCCGCCAGCTCGCCGACAATTTCCATGTCCGCCGCTTCGACCGCGAGAGCATCATGCTCGGCGTGGATTCCGCCGCCTCGATGCTGCGCTATTCGCTGACCGCGCTGGATTCCGACAAGCCGATCAGCTTGCGGGTGGCGCAGTTCGCCCAGTTCAGGGCGGGCAAGCTGATCAGCATGCGCGTGCTGGTCGACACCTTCGATCTGGTTGAACAGGCACTCGGCCGCGCCATTCATCTGCCGAAGATGACCCGCGTCGGCTGAGGGGGACGCCAACGGGCCCCGCTTGCCGGGACCGATGATTGATGCTCGCCCGACCCGCGTCCTGGCCTCCAGCCCCGCCGGATGCCGTCGTGGCGAAGCTCGTCATCGGGCGCGCGCCTTTCGCGCGGCCCGTTGGTTCGCCATTCCAGTGGTTTGAGCATGATCTCCGCGCAAACGCGTTCCGCGTTTGTCGCGAGGGAAAACCCGCTGCACACTTTGCGCCGGCGCGGCCCTTCGGGTCCGGATCATGCCCTGGCCGAGGCGAGCCGCCACAATTTCGCAACGATAGATCACCATGTGTTGAGTGGACCGAATGGCGCATGGTCATCACCGAAGGCCGCATTATAGTGGCGGCAAGCATGCGCTGGGCTCGCGGGCAGGACGATGGAATTCTCGACAGGTTTTGGCTGGACCAGGCTGCCGGTGCTGGCGGCCACATTCATTTTGGGCTCGGTTCTGACGGTCTCGGCGCAGATCATCCCGCCCTTCTCGGCGGCGGCGCCTGACGACGAGGCCGAGACCGAAGCCACAGAGACCGCCGCAGCCCCCGACGTCAACGACCCCGACATCTTAAAGGGCATCGACGTCGACAAGCTCGACTGGAGTCAACTCGCGATCGACGCCGGCACCGGCAACGACGTCATGGCCGCCAAGAAGCGCGCCCAGGCCGCCGCCAAGGACGGACTGAACTGGTCGTCGAACGCGAACGCCAACGGCTCCTCGGCGGTGACGGTGAAGCAGTCGGTCTCCTCGTTCTGGGACGCCCGCATCGGAGCCGACATGACGGTGACGAGCGAGCCGCGAACGATGTCCGAGCTGCTGGCGCAGAAAGCCACCAATGGCGGCAGCCTGCCGCAATCGTCCGGCAGCGCCTGGGCGGCGGCGACCGCGCCGGGCGCCGGCTCGATCTGGGACAAGACCGCGGTGGAAGCCCGCGTCGATCCCGGCGCCGAGCAGAGCAAGCTCGGGGCATCGCTGACCAAGTCGGTGCCGCTGTCGAGCGACACGTCGCTGACGCTCCAGAACGGCTACAGCGTCAACCAGCAGGGCACCACCGCGGTGCCCGGCATCGGCGGGCACGTCACGCGCAATTACGAGACCGAGCAGAGCGCCAAGGTCACCCTCACCGACACCGGCACCAGCATCACCGCGGGCCAGTCGCTGTCGACCACCGACGACAAATGGCTGCGCAAGGTCGGCGCGGAGCAAAAGCTGTTCGACAACGTCACCGTCTCCGGCTCGGTCGGCGAGACCTCGCAGGGCGCGATCAACAAGAGCCTGACGGCGGGCTTCAAGAAGAGCTGGTAGCAGTCCAGCCCCCCTCTCCCATCATCCCGGGATAGGTTCGTTTTCCCAGCAGTTCAGACTCTCGTAACCATACGCCACGGCAAAGCCCCCGAATCGTCCGCCCTTGCCGTATCTCGGCCAAGTTGCGGTCAAAATCCGACGCCCTAGTCGGATGACCGAACTCGTCGTGCGGGGGACACTCGCGCCGCGCTCAACGCGAACAGGGGAATAACGATGAACGCCATGCGTCCGGAAAAGACCGAAGCCACCGAGACCGAGACGGTCGACACCAACCTCGCCGCAGTGACGGAAGTTGAAGCCGGCATCCGCGACTTCGTCCGCAACGACATCGCCTATCTGCGCCGGCCGGCATCGGGAACCACCGACACGCCGCCGCTCGATCCGAGCGCGGAAGCCACCGTCACCAACGTCAACTCGCTGATCCAGCGCGTCGCCGGCACCTCGCTCGCCGAGATCGAGAACCTGATCTCCGAGCTCGAGAGCCTGCGCGACCTGCTCCATGCCGAAGGCCAGCGCGTCCAGCGCGAGATCTCCGGCTACGCCCAGCTCAGCCAGGCCGCGATGAAGTCGACCCGCATGATCGCCGACAACGTCGCGCAGTGGAAGCGCGCCGCCGACGGCCTGCGCAACAGCTGATCACTCACGTCAAGCATCACCAGCCGCCGTGTTCCGCAAGGGGCGCGGCGGTTTTGATTCGTGGGGAGTTGGATGCGCACAAGCTCCCCACAATAGGTGTCATCGCCCGACTTGCCGCCTTCGCTAAGGCTTCGGCGGCCGAGTGAGTTCTTGGCCCGGCGAAGCCCTTGGCGGAGACGGGATCGGGCGATCCAGTATTCCAGAGACAATGAGGCAAGAGCCGAGACGCCGCAGCGTACTGGATGCCCCGGTCCCGGCTCCGCCAAGGCTACGCCGGGCCACAAGCTCGCCCGGCCGCCGAAGCTTCAGCGAAGGCGGCAAGCCGGGGCATGACAGCGAAGGGTGTGGCTGCGAAAGATTGGGGCAGTGGACATGCGTTCACACAGTCAATGCAGCCGACCCGGTTCACTTTGAACCCTCCGCGCCCCAGCGCCGACCAATGCCAAGCGCCCGCAGCCTTGCGGCCGGGTCCGGGGACATTTCAGATGGAAAGCATTCGGCCCGACAATACGGACCCTATCCCGCTGCGGCCCGCGCCGAACCAGTTCGGCACGATCATGCTGCGCTTCGTCGGATTGCTGGCGGTCGCGATCGCGGTGCTGGCGTTCGTCTATAGCCGCTGACGGCGGAGGCCGGACGTCCGGCCCCGAAGAGTTAACGAGCCCTTAACGGCTCGCGTCGACCGTCGAGGCTTCCAGGGTGTAGCCGCCATCGGCATAGCCCTTCACCACCATGCCGGCGACCAGCATCACTGCCAGCGTCGCGGTCGCAAAGATAAATCCCACCAGCTTGAGTGCGCCGCGGTCTGCCATGGTCCTCGTCCCCTGTTCTCTGCCCAATTCGTTTCAATTAGACAGCGACAGGTTCATAATTGGTTAGCAACTCGATGGTTCCGCCAACTGCTTCGCGGGTCATCATGTTGAGCAGGCTTATGGCAGCCGCCCGGAATCGCGTCCATAGCGCGCGGGCAACACTCGCACACACATTTGGACCGTTCATCTTGGAACAGGTCTAATCGCCCTTCCGCATCGGCACGAAGGCGCTGGCGGTGATGGAATAGACCTCCTCGCCGCGCTGGTTGGTGCCGGTGGTGCGGGCCGTCAGAATGCCCCACCCGGGGCGCGAGGCGGAGCTGCGCTTGTCGATGACTTCGTTGACGTAGGCGACGGTGTCGCCGGCGAGCACCGGCCTGATCCAGCGCAGGTCGCGAAAACCCGGCGACGGCCCCCACACCGCGACCTCCTCGCCGCGCGAAGCGGCCTCACGCGCCAGACGCTGGCCATCGGCGACAAGCAGGCTCATGCAGGCCGAGCCGACATGCCAGCCCGAGGCCGCGAGGCCGCCGAACAGCGAGTTCTTGCCTTCCTCCTCGTCGAGGTGGAAGCGCTGCGGATCGAACTTTGCGGCGAAAATCTTGATGGACTCCGCGGTGAACGTGTAGGCGCCGATCTCGCGGCGGTGGCCGATCTCGATCTCCTCGAAGAAGGGCATCAGACTGCTCCCTCGCGGCGCTTGATCAGGATCGGCGAGGTCATCTCGCACAGCGCCTCGCCCTTGGCGTTGCGCACCGTGCATTTGAACTTGACGATGCCGAGCTCCGGCCGGCTCTTCGAGGCGCGCGCCTCCAGCACGTCGACGTCGAGCATGAGATCGTCGCCGGGCCGCAAGGGTGACAGCCAACGCACCTCGTCGACGCCGGGCGAGCCGAGCGAAGCGGCGCGTGTGATGAAGCCATCGGCCATCATCCGCATCATCAGCGAGCAGAGGTGCCAGCCCGAGCCGGACAGGCCGCGCAGCATGCTGTTGGCCGCGGCCTCCTCATCGAGGTGCATCGGCTGCGGATCGAACTCGGCGGCGAAAGCCAAGATCTCGTCGCGGGTGACATGGCGCGGGCCGAATGTTCCGAACCGGCCGGGCGGGAAATCTTCGAAGGTCAGGGTCATCTCGGGAATGCTTTGAGGGAATGACAGATTGTGGCCGCACTTTGCGGCAATCTCAACCCGCCGGCCCGCATGGCTCGTGCTACATATGGGGTGTCGGCGTTGGTCTTGAGTCGGATCAACCGGCAGGCCGAGGCCCGATTTGCCCTGGGGAGAGCAATGTTTTCATTCAGCGACCTGTTTCAATGGGACCGATTCATAACCCCTACGATCATCAAGACCTTCTACTGGCTGGTGATCGCACTGATCTGCCTGTTCGGCCTTTCCGGAATCTTCTCCGGTCTCGCGACGATGGCGATCAGCCCGTTCGGCGGCTTCCTGGTGCTGCTGTCATCGATCGCGAGCATCGTCGTCGGCATCGTGTTCTCGCGCATCGCCGCGGAGCTGATCCTGATCGTCTTCCGCATCAACGAGCATCTCGGCGCGATCCGCGACCAGGGCGGCGGGGCGCGGTGAGGCGGCCGTAGGGTGGGCAAAGGCGCAAGGCGCCGTGCCCACCATCCTTTCGCGATTTGAGAGAGACGTGGTGGGCACGCTTCCGCCTTCGCTCTTCGAGCTACGGCGGACAAGTCGCTTTGCCCACCCTACAGCACCGCTCTTTCGCGTCTTACGTATTAAACCTGAAATGCATCACGTCGCCGTCGGCGACGACGTATTCCTTGCCTTCGAGACGCAGCTTGCCGGCATCGCGGGCGCCGGCTTCGCCGTTCAGCGCGACATAGTCCTCATACGCAATCGTCTCGGCGCGGATAAAACCCTTCTCGAAGTCGGTGTGGATCACGCCGGCCGCGCCCGGAGCCTTGGTACCGCGATAGATGGTCCAGGCGCGCGCTTCCTTCGGGCCCACCGTGAAATAGGTGATGAGGTCGAGCAGCGTGTAGCCGGCGCGGATCAGGCGATCGAGCCCGGCCTCTTCGAGACCCAGCGTCTCCAGGAAGTCGGCGCGCTCCTCGCGCGAAATGGTGGCGATCTCGGATTCGATCTTGGCGGAGATGACGACGGCAACGGCGCCTTCCTTGGCCGCCTGCTCCTCCACCGCCTTGGAGAACGAATTGCCCGTGGCGACCGAGCCTTCCTCGACATTGCAGACGTAGAGCACGGGCTTCGACGAAAGCAGGCCGAGCATCCCGAAGGCCCGCTCCTCCTCCGCCTTGCGCTCGACGAGGCGGGCGGGTTTGCCCTCGCGCAGCAGCACCAGCGTGCGGTTGACGAGGTCGAGCTGCTCCTTGGCGTCCTTGTCGTTGCCCTTGGCCTTCTTCGTGAGGTTGTCGACGCGCTTCTCGAGGCTGTCGAGGTCGGCGAGCATCAGCTCGGTCTCGATGGTCTCGATGTCGGCGAGCGGGGCGATCTTGCCCTCGACATGCGTGATGTCGGAATCCTCGAAGCAGCGCACGACATGCGCGATGGCGTCGACCTCGCGGATGTTGGCGAGGAACTGGTTGCCGAGGCCTTCACCCTTGGAAGCGCCGCGCACGAGGCCGGCAATGTCGACGAAGGTCAGCCGGGTCGGGATGATCTGCGCCGATTTGGCGATGGCCGAGAGCTTGTCGAGCCGCGGATCGGGCACGGCGACTTCGCCGACATTCGGCTCGATGGTGCAGAACGGATAGTTCGCGGCCTGCGCAGCGGCCGTCTCGGTCAGCGCGTTGAACAAGGTCGACTTGCCGACATTGGGCAACCCGACGATCCCGCATTTAAATCCCATGGTCGTCCTCTATCCGTATTCGTCATGGCCGGGCTTGACGGAGAAAACGGCGCCCTATTCCTTGCCGTTCTCGTCCTTGGTCAAGAATCCCTTCGCCTGCATGGCGAGATGCACCCTGTTGGCGAAGGTCGCGTCCGTGCCTTTGGCAACCAGTGCCGCGTGCTCGGCCACCGCCTCGCACAGCGTCGCCACCCAGTCATTGTCGGCCTTGGCGAAGTCCGACAGCACGTGGCCGTGCACCAGTTCCTTGACGCCGGGATGACCGATGCCGAGCCGGACCCGGCGATAGTCGTTGCCGATATGCGCCGAGATCGAGCGCAGGCCGTTGTGGCCGGCGATGCCGCCGCCGATCTTCACGCGCACCTTGCCCGGCGGCAGTTCGAGCTCGTCGTGGAACACGGTGACGTCGCCCGGCGCGATCTTGAAGAAGCTTGCCGCCTCCTGAACGCTGCGGCCCGAGTCATTCATGTAGGTCGTCGGCTTGAGCAGGATAACGCGCTCAGTGCCGATCGCACCTTCCGATGTCTCGCCCTGAAAACGACGGCGCCATGGCGAGAAACCATGACGCCGCGCGATCTCGTCGACGGCCATGAAGCCGACATTGTGCCGGTTACGTGCGTATTTAGCGCCGGGATTGCCGAGCCCAACAAAGAGTCGCATGACGCGGCGCGCCCCTCGCTCGGCGCGCGATCAAGGACCGCGCGCCAGCTTTGAGAGATTACTTCTTCTTGTCGCCGCCGGCGGGAGCCTTGGCAGCCGCAGCCGGAGCAGCAGCACCCGCAGCCGGAGCCGCAGCGCCAGCCGCCGGAGCAGCCGCAGCAGCGCCCGGAGCTGCAGCCGCAGCCGCGGCCTTCTGCTCTTCGGCGTAGCCGGACGGCGGCACGATGGTGACGAGGGTCGCGTCCTCGCGGGTCAGCGCCTTCACGCCGGCCGGCAGCTTGACGTCCGACAGATGGAGCGAGTGACCGATTTCGAGTGAGCCGACATCAGCCTCGATGAATTGCGGGATGCTCTCGACGCCGCATTCGAGCTCGATCGAATGCGCGACGATGTTGACGGCGCCGCCGCGCTTCACGCCGGGCGAACCTTCCGCTTTCACCACATGCAAGGGAACGCTGATGCGGATGGTGGCACCTTCGCCGAGACGCATGAAGTCGACATGGATCGGGAAATCCTTGACCGGATCAAGGTGATAGTCGCGCGGGATCACGCGGTGCTTCTTGCCCTCGAGGTCGATGTCGACCAGCGTGGTCAGGAACCGGCCGGCGAGGATGCGCTGGCGCAGTTCACGATCGTCAACCGAGATCGGGAGCGGGGGTTGCTTGTTGCCATAGATCACTCCGGGCACTTTCCCGGCGCGACGCTCAGCCCGGGCGGCCCCCTTGCCGCTCTTCGGACGTGCGGTCGCCTTCAATTCCTTGACGGTCGTCGCCATAGTCTAAGTCCTTGTTTTTGCAAAAGTTAATGGGCCGCAGCGCGGCCCATGGTGCAGTTCGCAGCAAGCCTCCAGGGGTGCGGGGGCCGCGAACTTGGCGGGCTTTTAGCCGGAAGATGCGGAAATGACAAGGAGAATGGGCGGGCAGCCCGGGCTCTTACCCTCCCCTGGAGGGGGAGGGTCGGCTCACATTGAGCGCAGCGAAATGTGAGACGGGGTGGGGTGATCCCTCCCCACGGGCACTGTTCGACGCGGATAGACTGTCACCCCACCCCGCTCGCGCTACGCGCGATCGACCCTCCCCCTCCAGGGGAGGGTAAGGAAGAGCGCCGTACGCCGGCGCTACCCGCCCAGCTTAGCCTCCAGCGCTGTAATCCGCACCTTCAGGGCCTCGTTCTCCTCGCGGGCGAGGCGGGCCATGTCCTTGACCGCCTCGAATTCCTCGCGCTTGACCAGGTCCATGTCGCGCAGGAATTTCTCGGCCTGGGTGCGCATCACGGTGTCGAACTCGCGCTTGACGCCCTGGGCGGCACCGGCGGCGTCGTTCATCAGGCGGCCGATCTCGTCGAAAAACCGGTTGTTGGTCTGGGTCATGTCGGTCTCCTGGCGGCCTCAGATAAACTTTGCGCGAACGCGCGAAAAGACAATGGCAATCCGGGCGAAACGGTTCAAGAGCCGATCTGCGGTATCCTTGTCATGCCCCGGTTTCCTTGCAATCGTATTCAACGTCCCTGCATAACAAGAATCAGAAGGCGCACGAGATGATCGATCAGCAGATCGCGATTCCCACCAAGGACGGCCACACCGCAACCTTCATCACCCATCCCGAACGCGGCGGGCCGTTTCCGGTCATCCTGTTCTACATGGATGCGCCGGCGATCCGCGAAGAGCTGCGCGACATGGCGCGCCGGCTCGCCACCTCGGGCTATTACGTGATGCTGCCGAACCTCTATTACCGCTCCGGCGTGATGGAGCTCGGCGCGCTGCCGGCCGATCCGAATGCACCCGAGCGCAAGCGCATGTTCCAGCTCATGGCCTCGCTCAATATTCCCATGATCATGGAGGACACCAGGGCCCTGCTCACCTATGCCGAGGGCCAGGCGGCTGCCAATACGAAAATCGTCGGCACCGTCGGCTATTGCATGAGCGGCCGTTACGCCGTCAACGCGGCCACGCACTTTGCCGACCGCGTCAAGGCCGCCGCCTCGATCTACGGAACGCATCTGGCGACCGACGAAGACAACAGCCCGCATCTCGCCGCCGGCAGGACCAAGGCCGAGCTCTATTTCGCCTGCGCCGAGACCGACATCTACGCGCCCGCCGAGGTCATCGAGAAGGTCAAGCAGGGCATGAGCGGTCCGAAAGCCGAGGTCGAGATCTATCCCGGCACGCATCACGGCTTCGCCTTCCCCAAGCGCCCGGTCTACGACCGCGACGCCGCCGAGCGGCATTGGGAGCGTCTGCTGGCGCTCTATCGCCGCAATCTCGTTTAAGTCTAGAAGGCCTGATGCCCTTTCTGCTCATCGACTTTCCCGCCTTCAAGCCGATCGCGATCGAGATCGGTCCGTTCGCGATCCGCTGGTATGCGCTGGCCTATATCAGCGGCATCGTGTTCGGCTGGCTCTATGCGCGCTCGCTGCTGAAGAAAGAGCGCCTGTGGAGCGGCCCCGCGCCGATGTCGCTGGTGCAGATCGACGACTTCATCCTGTGGGTCACGCTCGGCATCATCCTCGGCGGCCGCACCGGCTACGTGCTGTTCTACAATCTGCCCTTCTTCATCGATCACCCCGCCGCGATCTTCAAATTGTGGGAGGGCGGCATGTCCTTCCATGGCGGCTTCCTCGGCTGCGTCGTCGCGGTGATGTGGTTTGCCTATCGCAACCGCATCTCGATCCTGTCGCTGGGCGACATCACCACGGCAGTCGCCCCGGTCGGGCTGCTGCTCGGACGCATCGCCAATTTCATCAATGGCGAATTGTGGGGCCGCGCCACCGACCCCAGCCTGCCCTGGGCGATGATCTTCCCCAACGATCCGACGCAGCTGCCGCGCCATCCGAGCCAGCTCTATGAGGCCGGCATGGAGGGCATCCTGCTGTTCACCGTGCTCGCGATCATGATCCGTTTCGGCGCCCTGAAGCGGCCCGGCATGATCCTCGGCGCCTTCATCCTGATCTATGGCCTGACCCGCATCGCCGGCGAGCATTTTCGCGAGCCGGACGTCCAGCTCGGCTTCCTCTGGGGCGGATTAACCATGGGCATGCTGTTGTCGATCCCGATGCTTATTGTAGGCCTCATACTTATTGTATTGGCTATCAGGCGCGGCGCGCCGAAGCCCGCCGGGGCCATCAGTTAATTCCTTTCGAGAAGACAGACCTTGACCGAACAGCCGCTACTCAACGAGATCAGGGCGCTGATCAAATCCTCAGGGCCCATGCCGGTCTGGCGGTACATGGAACTGTGCCTGATGCATCCGCGCTATGGCTATTACGTTTCGCGCGATCCGCTCGGGCGCGAAGGCGACTTCACCACCGCGCCCGAGGTCAGCCAGATGTTCGGCGAGCTCCTGGGGCTGTGGACCGCCTCGGTGTGGAAGCAGATGGGCTCGCCGCAATTCCTGCGGCTGATCGAGCTCGGCCCCGGCCGCGGCACCATGATGGCGGATGCGCTGCGCGCACTGCGCGTGCTGCCGCCGCTCTACCAGGCGCTTCACGTCCACATGGTCGAGGTCAATCCCGTGCTGCGCGAGCGGCAGAGTGCGACGCTGGCGGGCGTGCGCAACATCGCCTGGCACGACAGCATCGACGACGTGCCTGAGGGCCCGAGCATCATCCTCGCCAACGAATATTTCGACGTGCTGCCGATCCGCCAGATGGTGAAGCGCGAGAACGGCTGGCACGAGCGGGTGATCGAGATCGATCCCAACGGCAGGCTTCAATTCGGCGCGGCCGCCGACCCGACGCCGCGTTTCGACGTGCTGCTGCCGCCTCTGGTGCGCGCCGCTCCCGTCGGCGCCGTGTTCGAATGGCGGCCCGACGGCGAGATCATGAAGCTCGCCACGCGCGTGCGCGACCAGGACGGCGCGGCGCTGATCATCGACTACGGCCATCTGCGCAGCGATGCCGGCGACACCTTCCAGGCGATCGCGCGCCACACCTTCACCGATCCCCTGAAGGCGCCGGGCCAGGCCGACGTCACCGCCCATGTCGACTTCCAGGCCCTGGCGCGCGCGGCCGAGGATGTCGGCGCCCGTGTGCACGGCCCGGTGACGCAGGGCGATTTCCTCAAGCGCGTCGGCATCGATACCCGCGCAGCCGCCCTGATGCAGAAGGCGACGCCTGAAGTCGCCACCGACATTTCGGTCGCGCTCAAGCGCCTGACCGATACCGGGCGCAGTGGCATGGGCTCGATGTTCAAGGTGCTCGGCATCTCCGAGCCGCGGCTGACCGGCATCGCCGGCCTCAGCGATCTCGAACGGGCCGGAGGCACCTCATGACGCTTGCTTCGTCACTGCTGTCGGCCGTGCCCGGCCTGCGCCACGCCTTCTTCACCCGCGAGGGCGGTGTCTCAGGCGGGATTTATTCGGCGCTCAATGGCGGGCTCGGCTCCAACGACGATCCGGCGCATGTCGCGGAGAATCGCCGCCGCATGGCCGAGCATGTCGGCGTCGCCCCGGAGCGCTTCATCAGCCTGCACCAGATCCATTCGCCCGATGTCCTCGTTGCCGAAGCGCCGTGGCCGAGCGGACCGCGGCCGAAAGGCGATGCGCTGGTCACGAAAACACCCGGCATCGCGCTCGGCGTCTCCACCGCCGATTGCGGGCCGGTGCTGTTCGTCGATCCCAACGCGCGCGTGATCGGCGGCGCCCATGCCGGCTGGAAAGGCGCGCTGACCGGCGTGCTGGATCAGACGATCTCGGCGATGGAGAAGCTCGGCGCCACGCGCAGCGGCATCATCGCCGCGATCGGCCCCTTGATCCGCCAGGACAGCTACGAGGTCGGCAACGAATTCGTGGCGCGCTTCATCGAGGCGGACGCGGACAACGCCATGTTCTTCATCCCGTCGGTGCGCGCCGGACACGCGATGTTCGACCTCGCCGGATTCATCCGGAAGCGGCTCGAAGCCGCCGGCATCCTGATGATCGACGATCTTGGCCTGGACACCTATGCCGACGAGCGCTTCTTCAGCTATCGCCGCTCGGTGCATCGCAAGGAGCCGGATTACGGCCGGCACATCCACGCGATCGCGCTGGAGAATTAAGAACGAATTCGGCCTAGTTCTTGCCGCAACCCATTAGGTTAGTCGCTGCATCTTTCGAACAATGGCGTTTCATTCTTTCCGCGAAGCCATTTAGTCGGCAAATCAACGTACATTTGAGTTGGTGGAGGCGGCGGCGGTCGGACCTCGAAACCTTCATCGACTTCGATCTTCTTCCAATCGTCGCGATGCGCGGAGAAAGTCCGATATTTGTCGCCGACCTTGAGCAGAACGATCTCCCAAACCTCGCCCGGCTGACGCCACCAGATCAGTGTCGTGCTGGGTGGAGGGTCCTGAACCGACACGATCTTGATCTTGTCGTCGGCAATACGCGTCGCCGAATAGATCGCGCTGATGAATGTCCTTACCTGCCCAGGTGTGAACGTCCCGATCACATTCCTTGTCGTCGGCGCTCCGGAGGACGACGCGATGTACGTCAATCGCGCGCCACAGCGGTTGTTCTCACAGGCCTGATACGGATCCCGTTTGCAATCAACCGACCAGGTACCGGTCAGTCCGAAAGCCCGGATTGCCTCGGCCGCACTTTCTGCCGCCGCGGCCCGCCCCACGATGAGGCAGGCAACGATTACCCCCAAAGTCGCGCCCCTCATCGACAATTCCTCGGCCGGATCGGCCCAATGATGTGTCCTTCCTGCCCTAGACCTTAATCGATTTTAACGATATCGCTGCCCTCCATAATGAGGGACGCGTCATTCATCCTGGGCCGCGCGGGTTCGCGCGTGCTGGCGGTCATGCTGCTGGCGGCGGCGGTCGCGCTTGGCGGCTGCGCCGGCGGCGGCGGTGCCGCCAACTCCTATGCGATGGCGCCGAGCGCCGGCTCAGGGGCGACCGTGGCCTTCGAATCGATCGACGGGCCGCCCCCGCAGGTGTTCGACCGCATGGTCGGCGTGCTCGACAGCGAATCCAAGCTGCGCAGCCTGTCCGTCGTCTCCCGCGAGGGGACGGCTGCCTATCGCGTGCGCAGTTACCTCTCCGCCCAAATCGTGCGCGGCAAGACCGTGATCGCCTGGGTCTGGGACGTCTACGACGCCAACCAGCAGCGCGCATTGCGCCTCTCCGGCGAGGAACTGACCGCCGCCAAGGGTGGCCGCGACCCCTGGGGCGCCGCCGACGACCTCGTACTGCGGAAGATCGCCCAGGCCGGATTCAGCGGACTTTCCAACATGATCAGCGGCACACCGGACGCGCCGGGCACTGTTCCCGGCTTGCGGGGACCGGCGGTGGCCAGCGTGATCCCGGAGGCTCCGGCGGCCGAGATGCCGGCCTCGGCGCTGGGCTATGCCGAGCGATAACCCCCGCGAAACCACGGCCCCAAGTTGCGGCCAAACCGTTGGCCCGACTCAGGATTTCGGAGGGAAAACGTAGCATGCCGGGTTGCCATTGCAGGCCCCGGCCTGATATTTCCTCGCCCGTCGTAACCGTGCTTCCAGTGGGTATTCTCTGATGTTGAACGTCGTATCCAGCAAAGCGCGGGAGGAAGCGTCCATGTCGGCCAAGAACGGCTCCATCAAGCTTGTCGCCGGCAACTCAAACCCGGCCCTCGCGCAGGCGATCGCGCAAGGCCTCGACCTGCCGCTAACCAAGGCGGTGGTACGGCGCTTCGCCGACATGGAGATCTTCGTCGAGATCCAGGAGAACGTCCGTGGCTCGGATGCCTTCGTCATCCAGTCGACCTCGTTCCCCGCCAACGACCATCTGATGGAACTGCTGATCATCACCGATGCGCTGCGCCGCTCCTCGGCACGCCGCATCACCGCGGTGCTGCCCTATTTCGGCTACGCCCGGCAGGACCGCAAATCGGGTTCGCGCACGCCGATCTCGGCCAAGCTCGTCGCCAACCTGATCACGCAGGCCGGCGTCGACCGCGTCATGACGCTCGACCTGCATGCCGGCCAGATCCAGGGCTTCTTCGACATCCCGACCGACAATCTCTACGCGGCGCCGCTGATGGTGCGCGACATCAAGGACAAGTTCGACCTCTCCAAGACGATGGTGATCTCGCCCGACGTCGGCGGCGTGGCGCGCGCACGTGGCCTTGCCAAGCGCATCAACACCCCGCTCGCGATCGTCGACAAGCGCCGCGAGAGGGCGGGCGAATCCGAGGTCATGAACGTGATCGGCGACGTCGCCGGCTACACCTGCATCCTGATCGACGACATCGTGGACTCCGGCGGCACGCTGGTGAACGCAGCCGACGCGCTGATCGCCAAGGGCGCCAAGGACGTCTACGCCTACATCACCCACGGCGTGCTCTCCGGCGGCGCGGCCGCCCGCATCGCGGGCTCGAAGCTGAGGGAGCTCGTGATCACCGACTCGATTCTGCCGACGGAGGCGGTGACCAAGGCTCCGAACATCCGCACGCTTCCGATCGCCAGCCTGATCTCGGACGCCATCGCGCGCACCGCGGCGGAAGAGTCGGTGTCGAGCCTGTTCGACTAGGTTAAGTTTCGCGATGCCATAGGGTGGGCTAAGGCGCGACGCGCCACGCTCACCTTTTTCTTTGGCACGCGGACGGTGGGCACGCTGCGCTTTGCCCACCCTACGATCTCGTGCACTGACGCCCCACAGCCCCCCTCGCAAACCCCACGGGTTGTTGCCGGCTGCGGCCCATGACATCATCCGGATACTGAGCCATCTTTGCCCTCTGGATGCCTGATGCCACGCCGGAAATTTGCCTGGGAGAAGCTGTCGGATGACGAGTTGCTCAAGCAGCGCCTCTCCAGCCTGAGGGTTACGGTCAAAGGCACCTGGCTCGAGGACTGCGTCAGCACGCTCCATGAGGAGCTCGAAGAGCGGGGCATCCGGCTGCGACCGCACACATGGATCTCGAGCGAATGGTTCAGTCCGGGCGATGTGCCGGGCATCGCCATCCCCTTCTATCTCGCCCATCCCCGTCTGATGAAGCTCGAGAAGAAGATGATGTTCGACGTCGAGGGCGGAACCTGGCGCGAGTGCATGGGTATCCTCCGTCACGAGGCCGGCCATGCCGTGCAGCACGGCTATCAGCTGCAGCGCCGCCGGCGCTGGCAGCAGCTGTTCGGCCCGTCGTCGAAACACTACCCGCGCTACTACCGGCCCAATCCTGCCAGCAGGCGCTACGTCCAGCACCTCCGGCTGTGGTACGCGCAAAGCCATCCGGATGAAGACTTCGCCGAGACCTTCGCGGTGTGGCTGCGCCCACGCTCGAACTGGCGGACGCGATATGCCGGATGGCCGGCGCTGAAGAAGCTCGAATATGTCGACGAGCTGATGCACGAGATTGCGGGAAAGCGGCCGCTGATCACGACGCGGGAGCGTGTCGATACGCTGGGCCGGCTCAGCCAGACGCTCGAAGACCACTACAAGAAGAAGCAGGCGTTCTACGCCTTCACAGCGCCGAAGACCTACGACCGCGACCTCTCCAGGCTGTTTTCAGCCGATCCACGGCATCACCGCTCAAAGCCGGCTTCGGCCCTGATCAGGCGTCACCGCGCGCAGATCAGGCAGCTGGTCGCGCGGTGGACGGGCGAGAACCAGCTCACGCTCGATGCCGTGCTCGATGATATGATCTCCCGCTGCCGTGAGCTCGATCTGCGCGCCGTCGGCCCCGAACAGAAGCTCGTTCTCGATTTCACCGTCCTCGTGACCGCCAAGACGATGCACGCGCTGTTTGGCCCGTCTCGGCGCAAATGGATCGCGCTATGAGACGCTCACGCATTCTGGTGCTGATGCATCCGGACTTCATGCCTCCGGACTCCTCCGACGGATACACGCCGCAGGAAATCAACAACTGGAAGACGGAATACGACGTGGTGAGCACCTTGCGTGCGGCCGGCCACGAGGTTCGCGCCCTCGGTGCGCAGGACGAGATCAAGCCGATCCGCGAGGCGATCGAAGAATTCAAGCCGCACGTGGTCTTCACGCTGCTCGAGGAATTCCACAACAACGTCGCCTACGACCAGCACATCGCCAGCTATCTCGAGCTGATGAAAGTCCCTTATACCGGGTGCAATCCGCGCGGCCTGATCCTGGCGCGCGGCAAGGATTTGTCCAAGACGCTGGTGCATCACCGCCGGATCGCAGCGCCGGCCTTCGCCGTCTTCCCGATGCGCCGCAAGGTGAAGCGCCCGACGCGCCTTGCGCTGCCGCTGATCGTCAAGAGCCTGAACATGGACGGGTCCTTCGGCATCTCGCAGGCCTCGATCGTCGATACCGACGAGAAGCTCGTGGAGCGCGTCGCCTTCATCCACGAGCGGGTCGAATCCGCCGCCATCGCCGAGCAGTTCATCGAGGGGCGAGAGCTTTATGTCGGCGTGCTCGGCAACAACCGGCTGCGCGTCCTGCCGGTTTGGGAACTGAAATTCGGCAGCATGGGCGGGCGCAGATCACGGCACATCGCCACGGAGAAAGCCAAGCACGACACCGACTATCAGGAGAAGCTCGGCATCGTCGACGGGCCGGCGAAGGACCTTGCGCCCGAAGTCACCGCGCGCATCCAGCGCGCCGCGAAGCGCATCTACCGGGCGCTTGGCCTCGACGGCTATGCGCGCATCGATTTTCGTCTCGCCGCCGACGGCACGCCGTATTTCATCGAGGCCAATCCCAACCCCGAGATCGCCAAGAGCCAGGAGTTCGCCACGGCGGCCCAACATGCCGGACTCAAATATCCGGATCTCCTGCAGCGCATCCTGACGCTGGGGATCAGCCGGGCCAAGGCGGGGGTGTCGCTGGGGTGATGGCGGCTTGCGCAACTATCGTAGGGTGGGCAAAGGCGCAAAGCGCCGTGCCCACGTTCTTTGTTTGCGATAGAGAATGGTGGGCACGCTTACGCTTTGCCCACCCTACGAGACCTATTGCGCCTCGACCTTCGCGCTCACCACGTCCGCAAATGACTTGAAGAACTCCCCCGCCAGCTTCGTCGCGGTCGAATTGATCAACCGCGCTCCCAACTGCGCGAGCTTGCCGCCGATCTGCGCATCGACTTCGTAATGCAACACTGTCACGTCGGCACTCTCGGATTCCAGCCGCACCAGCGCGCCGCCCTTGGCGAAGCCGGCGACGCCGCCGGAGCCCTCGCCCGAGATGCGATAGGAGTTGGGCGGATCGAAATCGGACAGCGTCACCTTACCGCTGAACGTCGCCTTCACCGGGCCGACCTTGAAGACCACCGTCGCCGTCATCTCGTTCGGGGCGGTCACCTCGAGCGACTGGCAGCCGGGGATGCACTGCTTCAGCACAGCGGGATCGTTCAGCGCCGCCCACACCTGCTCGCGTGAGGCGGGAATTCGCTGGCTGTCGTTCATCTGCATGATCGGTGTCTCACTCTCTGCTTGCTGTTTGATTGGCCGCGCGCTGGCCACGCCGTCGTTCCCTTGTGATCTCCGCGAGGATCGACATTGCGATCTCCTCCGGCGTGATCGCGCCGAGATCGAGGCCGGCCGGCGCCTTGAAATCATCGATCGCGGCGGCATTGGCGCCTTCCGCGAGAAGCTTGGCGCGCAACGAAGCCATCTTGCGGCGGCTGCCGACGAAGGCGTGGTAGTCGGCTTTGGTCGCGACCGCGGCACGCAAGGCGGCTTCATCACCCTTGCCTTGCGTCGAGACCACGACGAAGCGCTTAGCGTCGTTGAGCTCGCCGAGGTGATAACCATCGATGACTGCATCGGCATCCGGCTGCGCCGTGCGATCGGTGGCGGGTGCAGCCAGCGTGACGTGATAACCGAGCACGCGCGCCTGCGCCGCAAGTGACAGCGCCACCGGGCTTGCCCCGAGAATGACAAGCGAGGGATGCGGCAGCACCGGCTCGACGAAGATGTCCATCGTGCCCTTGCTCGGGCACATGTTGCTGGCGAAGCGAATGCCGTCGCGGCTCTCGCCTGCGCTGACGCCCAGCTCGGCCAGAAGGTTCTCCGGCTGCACCGAGACCATCCGCGGCTCGCCATCGGCGAGCGCCTCGCGCGCCGCCTTCAGCACCGCGCCCTTGGCGCAGCCCCCGCCGATCCAACCCGCGACGATGGTGCCGTCGGCGGCGATGATCGCCTTGGCGCCAGCCTTCGCCGCGGTCACCGACACCGTGCGCACCACCGTCGCGAGCACGAAGGCGCGCTCGGCCGCCTTCATCTGCGCAATGAGATCGAGTACTTCGACATGGGCGATCATCGGCGTATCCTCAGAGCTTCGCCAAATAGGGTTCGAGCGCGCGCAGGCTTTGCAGCGAATTCGCGGGCGCATAGAGATCGACATGCGGCAACGCAGCTCTTATGCCCCGCGCTTCGGGCGTGTAGCCCTCCCACGCCATCATCGGGTTGAGCCAGACGATGCGGCGACAGCGCCGGTGCAACGCCGCCATCTCGCGGCCAAGCAATGCGGCATCCCCGGTCTCGTAGCCGTCGGACACGATCATCACGCAGCTGCGGGAATGGATCACGCGCGCGGCGTGCCAGCGATTGAAGGTTTGCAAGCACTCGCCGATCCTGGTGCCGCCACCCGCGCCTTGCGCCATGATCGAGAGCCGGTCGAGCGCGCGGCCGGCATCCTTCTCCTTCATCGCATCGGAGACATAGGCGAGCCGCGTGTGGAACAGGAACGCCTCGGCCTCGCGGAACTGGTCGAGCACACCGTGGATGAAGCGCAGGAAGACTGACGTGTACATGCTCATCGATCCCGAGGCATCGAGCAGCACGACGAGCCGCAACGGCTTGTCCTTGCGCTGGCGTTTCACCAGGCTGATAGGAACGCCGCCATGGCTGATGTTGCGATGAATGGTGCGGCGGAGATCAAGCCGGTAGCCGCGCCGGCGCGCGAGATCGCGCCGGGTCAGCCGCGTGCGCATTGCCTTGGCGAGCGCTGCTGCGGCCTCATGGGCCTGCGCGACCTGATCTGGATCGCTCAGCTTTCGGAAATCGACCTCGGCAAGATTGTCGGCGCGTGAAGCACCTTCCATGCGGCCCTCGCCGGAGCGGCCTTCCGGCGCGTCGTCGGAGGACGGAAGCTGGTCGACGGCGGACTGGTTACTGCCCTGCTCCGCCGCCTTTTCTTGCAAGCTTTTCAGCGAAGGATTGCTGGCGCCCGGCGCGGATCCAATCGTGCGGGAACGCGAGCGCACACGCTTCCCGAGCCAGAATGCATCGAACAGCCCGTCGAACTTGTCCCAGTCGGATTTGCGTGCCGAGAACAGGTGCTTGAACGCCGCGCGCAGCAGGTTCGGCCGGGCCGCATAGCCCGATGACATCAGCGTCGCCGCATCCTGCCCCTCGGCAAGCCCGACGCGAAAGCCGGCCTCGCGCAGCGTGCGCAGGAACGCCGCAAGCTTCGCGGAGACGAGGCGCGAGACCTCGTTGAGGTCATCATATCCGGGGCTGGAGCCACAGCAGCTCATGCGACCTTTCCCAGCAGGCGCTGCGTCACCTCTGGCGTGACACGGGCGCGGTCTTCGTGAGTCTTCAACAGGCAGACGAGCGTCTCATGCACAGTCTCGGGTGCGTCGTGAAGATTGGTTACGTCGAGGCCGACGAGAGCTGCCGCCCAATCCAGCGTCTCCGCCACGCCCGGGACTTTTCGCAGTTCCTCCTTGCGCACACCCTCGACCATGCGCGCGATCTGGAGCGACAGCGACGGGCTGGCGCCCATGACGCGCGTCAGGATGATGCGAGTCTCGCGGTCGACGTCGGGATATTCGACATAGTGATAGAGGCAGCGCCGGCGCAACGCGTCGGACAGTTCGCGCGTGCCGTTCGAGGTCAGCACGACATGCGGGATCGTGACGGCCGCGATCGTGCCGAGCTCGGGGATCGAGACCTGGAAGTCGGACAGCAATTCCAGCAGGAAGGCCTCGAACTCGTCGTCGGCCCGGTCGATCTCGTCGATCAGCAGCACCGGCGCCCTCGGCCGGCGGATCGCGGCGAGCAAGGGGCGCTCGAGCAGGTATTTTTCCGAGAACACCTGGTCCTCGATGCTATCGCTGCCACGATGGGCCTGGATCGCCAGCAATTGGCGCTGGTAATTCCACTCGTAGAGCGCGGAGGACTGATCGAGGCCCTCGTAGCATTGCAGCCGGATCAGCTCGGTCGCGTGCACTTTTGCAAGTGCTTTCGCCACTTCCGTCTTGCCGACGCCCGCTTCGCCTTCGAGCAGCAGCGGACGCCGCAACAATTGCATCAGCGAGATCGCGGTCGCAAGGTCCGCATCGGCGATATAGCCCGATGCGGCCAAGGCTTGCGCGATCTCGTCTCGATTCTTCATTGGTCCTCGAACTAAATGCCGCACGTTCCGTGGCCTTCATGGTTCGAGACGCGCGAAGACGCGCTCCTCACCATGAGGGTCTATGACCTCATCCTGAGGAGCGGCGCGTACGCCGCGTCTCGAAGGATGAAGGCCCGGCTTTCGCCAATCACCCTACGCCACCGCGCCCAGATCCTTCGCCGCCTTCCAGTTGCGCCAGAAATCATGCGGCATCTGGATGTGCGTGGAGCCTAAGAACGAGAACGCGTCGTTGACGGCGTTGGAGAAGGCCGGCACGCCGCCGACATTCGGGCTTTCGCCGACGCCCTTGGCGCCGATCGGGTGATGCGGCGACGGGGTGACAGTGAAGTCGGTCTCCCAATGCGGCGTCTCCACCGCGGTCGGCATGAAGAAGTCCATGAACGAGCCGGTGACGACGTTGCCGACCTCGTCGTAGCGGATCTCCTGGCCCATCGCGATGGCGAAAGCTTCGGTGAGGCCGCCATGCACCTGACCCTCGATGATCATCGGGTTGATGCGGGTGCCGCAATCGTCGAGCGCGTAGAAGCGCCGGACCTTGTACACGCCGGTATCGACATCGATGTCCATCACGCAGAGATAGGCGCCGAACGGATAGGTCATGTTGGGCGGATCGTAATAGCTGACCGCCTCCAGCCCGGGCTCCATGCCTGGCGGCACCGAGTTGTACGCCGCCCAGCAGATGTCCTTCATCGACATGAACTTCTCCGGCAGGCCCTTCACCCGGAAACCGTCGATGTCGAATTCGAGATCGTCCTCGTGGACCTCGAGCTTGTAGGCCGCGATCATCTGCGCCTTGGCCTTGATTTTTCGCGCAGCCATCGCGATCGCCGCGCCCGCCACCGGCGTCGAGCGCGAACCGTAGGTGCCGAGCCCGTAGGGCGCGGTGTCGGTGTTGCCCTCCTCCACCATGATGTTGTCGGCGGGAATGCCGATCTCGGTCGCGATGATCTGGGCCCAGGTGGTCTCGTGACCCTGGCCCTGGCTCTTGGTGCCCATGCGCGCGATGCCCGCACCGGTCGGATGCATGCGGATCTCGCAGGAATCGAACATGGCGATGCCGAGGATGTCGCAGTTCTTCGACGGGCCAGCACCGACGATCTCGGTGAAGAAGGAGATGCCGAGCCCCATGATCTCGCGGGTCTCCCCCCGCGCGAACGCGGCACGCTTCTCCGCCTGCTCCTTCCGGAGCGCGGCGTAGCCGGTCGTCTCCATCATCTTGCGCATGGCGGTGTGGTAGTCGCCGGAATCGTATTCCCAGCCGAGCGCCGAGTGATAGGGGAACTGCTCCGGCTTGATGAAGTTCTTCAGCCGGAGTTCAGCGGGGTCCATGTTGAGCTTCTGCGCCAGAATATCCATGGCGCGCTCGATGCAGTAGGCCGCCTCCGTGACGCGGAACGAGCAACGGTAGGCGACGCCGCCCGGCGCCTTGTTGGTGTAGACGCCATCGACAGCCAGATGTGCGGTCGGGAAGTCATAGGAGCCAGTGACGATGTTGAAGAAGCCGGCAGGCCATTTCGACGGGTCGGCGCAGGCGTCGAACGCACCGTGATCGGCGAGCACGTGGACACGAAGGCCGGTGACCTTGCCGTCCTTGGTCGCGGCGATCTCGGTGGTCATGTGATAGTCGCGCGCGAACGAGGTCGCGGTGAGGTTCTCGATGCGGTCCTCGACCCATTTCACCGGCTTGCCGGTGACGATGGAGGCCACCGCCGCACAGATATAACCGGGATAGGCGCCGACCTTGTTGCCGAAACCGCCGCCGATGTCGGGCGCGATGACGTGGATCTTGTGCTCCGGAATTTTTGCGATCAGCGCCACCACGGTGCGGATCACGTGCGGGGCCTGGAACGTGCCGTAAATCGTCAGCTCGCCCTTGAACTTGTCGAAGGAGCAGACGCACTGGCAGGTCTCCAGCGGCGATGGATGGGTGCGGTGGTAGGAGATCATCTCCTTGATCTTGACCTCGGCCTTGTTGAAGGCCGCGTCGGTCAATTCCTTGTCGCCGACGGTCCACTCGAAGATGTGGTTGTCGTGCTTGCGCGGACCATGCGCGCCGGACATCTTGCCGACGAGATCCTCGCGCAGCACCGGCGCATCCTTGTCCATCGCCTTGAAGGGATCGACCAGCGGAGGCAGCGGCTCGTATTCGACGACAACCGCGTTGATGCCGTCATCCGCCGCATAGCGGTCGGTGGCGACAACGAAGGCGACCTCCTGATTCTGAAACAGCACCTTGCCGTCGGCCAGAACCATCTGCACGTCGCCGGCCAAGGTCGGCATCCAGGCGAGGTTCACGGTCTTCAGCGTCTCAGCGGTGATGACCGCGAGCACGCCGGGCACCTTTAGCGCCGCGCTGTCGTCGATCTTCTTGACGCGCGCATGCGGATGCGGCGAGCGGACGAAGTCGCCGTGCAGCATGCCGGGCAGCTTGACGTCGTCGACGTAATTGCCCTTGCCCTGGGTGAAGCGGATATCCTCGACGCGCTTGCGCTTGCAGCCCATGCCTTCGAGTGCGGCGGTGCGTTGTTCCCGCGTGGGAGTGAGGTCGTTCATTCTGCGGCCTCCTGGAATTCCACGCCGTTGATCTTTGCGGCGGCGTATTGAATGGCTTTGACGATGTTCTGGTAGCCGGTGCAGCGGCAGATGTTGCCGGAGATGCCCATGCGGATTTCCGGCTCGCTCGGCGAGGGATTTTCCTTCAGCAGCCGATGCGCGCGGACAATCATGCCGGGCGTGCAGAAGCCGCATTGCAGACCGTGCATCATGCGGAAACCTTCCTGGAGCGCCGAGAGCGTGCCGTCGGCATTGGCCATGCCTTCGATCGTGGTGATGTCACTGCCATCGGCCTGCACCGCAAACATGGTGCAGGACTTCACCGACATGCCGTCGATATCGACGGTGCAGGCGCCGCAATGCGTCGTCTCGCAGCCGATATGGGTGCCGGTCATCTGCAGATTCTCGCGGATGAAATGCACCAGCAGCGTGCGCGGCTCGACGAGGCCTTCGACCTCGGCGCCGTTCACCTTCATGGTGACGTGTGTTTTAGCCATCGATCCCTCTCCCTTACTTCGCGACAGCGGCGGCGCGCTGAAGCGCGCGCGTCACCATGATGCCGCCGACATGTTTTCGGTATTCGACCGGGCCGCGGGCATCCGCAGCTGGCGCCATGATCGCTGCGGCCGCAGCGGCGGCCTTCTTCAACGTCGCCGCATCGAGGCTGGTGCCAATCACGGCCTTGGCGGCATCGGCAGCCAGCAGCGGCGTCTCGTGGACGTTGGTGAGCCCGATCGCGCAGGTCGCGACCTTGCCACTCGCCATGGTGAGAACGACGGCGGCGGCGGCGGTGGCGTAGTCTCCGACCTTGCGCTTGAGTTTTTCGTAGGCGTAGCCGTGGCCGGCCGCGGGCACGGGAACCGAGACGGAGGTCAGGATCTCGCCCGGCTCGAGCGCGGTGAAATAGGCGCCCTGATAGAAGTCGGCCGCCGCGACGTCGCGGGAGCCACCCGGGCCTTCGAGGCGATAGGTTGCCCCCAAGGTCATCATCAGCGCCGGCATGTCGTTGCCGGGATCGCCATTGGCGACATTGCCGCCGATCGTGCCGCGGTAGCGCACCTGCGGGTCGGCGATCAGCAGTGCCGCTTCATGCAGGATCGGCATCGACTTGGCAACGTCGTCCGAGACCAGCAGCTCGTGCTGGGTGGTCATCGCGCCGATGACCAGATTGTTGCCGTCGCGGCTGATGCCCTTGAGGGCGGCGATGCCGTGCAGGTCGATCAGATGGGCGGGGGTGGCGAGCCGAAGCTTCATCATCGGCACCAGGCTATGCCCGCCGGCCAGAGGCCGGGCATCCTCGCCGAGGTCTGACAATAGCTTGACGGCATCGGCGACACACGCCGGCCGGTGATAGCTGAATGAGCCTGGGATCATCATCTCCTCCTCGTCGTCCTTTGCGCGTGACGGCGCGGACGTTGAGGGGAGGCTCACTCCGAGAGGGGCGCGCCGCAATCATTCGGGCACGGAACAGCGGATTTCGCACGAGTTGCGGCGGGGAACGCACGAATTGCGTCAGGGGTAGCGACGTATGGCGGCGGCCACTTACCCTCCCCTGGAGGGGGAGGGTCGACCGCGCGAAGCGCCGGCGGGGTGGGGTGATCTCTCCACTCGGGCAGTATTCATCGCGGAGGGACCGTCACGCCACCCCGCTCCGCATTACGCTCCGCTCCATGCGAAGCGACCCTCCCCCACCAGGGGGGTAAGAAAGAACGCGCCTCCCGTGCGGCCCGACTCTACGCGTGCCGCCGGTTCGCTAGCCCCAACCTTGCCTTCACCTCGGCTATCTTGGCACGGCTGACCGGGACCCGATGCGGCGACGGACCGTCGAGCTCGAGCACGGCGCCATCCCCCTCTTTGCGGACCAATGCGACATGGGGGATGGCAACGATATGGCTGCGGTGCACCCGGAGGAACAGCGAGGGATCGAGCTGCGCCTCGGCCTCCGAGATCGACCAGGGGCACATTCGCTCGCGGGTGCCGTCGTGAACACGGGTGTAGTGCGCATCGGCCCGGACGCTGCGGACATTGGCTGTCTCGATGAAGTGCGTGCCGTCGGCGCTCTCGACCGGCAATCGGGGAACCGGCGCGCGGGGCGGCTGGCCGAGACCGCCGAGGGGTGCCACCGGGCGCGGAGCTGCAGCCGGCGCAGCGATCAGTTCGATGGCGGCCACCGCGACCGGCGAAGCAACCGGTTCGGCGGCAACAGAGGTCGAAGTCTGACGCCGCTGGTCGGGAACCAGCGACAGCAGGAAGCCGGCTGCGATGACGAAGCACAGCACCGCAACGATGATCGACAAGATTTGTTGCGACGCGGCAAGACCGCCGCCGGCGTGGTGATGCGCCGCACCGGTCAGCGGCTCGAAATGCATACCCAGCATCGCCGTGTAATGCATGCCGGAGACGGCGACGCCAAAAACAATCGAGCTGACGATCAGCCGGACGCCCTCCTGCTGCGCCAGGAAGGCGCGCAGGCCGCCATAGGCCGTGACGATTGCGACCACGACCGAGAGCAGCACCATGGTCCGGTCGTGGACGATAATGAAATGACCGGCGAGGCCGTGGATGCCGACATAATGCATGCTGGCGATGCCGACGCCGAGCAAAACGGCCGACGAGGCCACTCGCTTCAGGGATGGCTCGCCGATCGAGACAAAGAACAAGGAGATGCCGACCACCAGCGCGCAGATCAGGAACGAGATGATGGTGGGAAGAACGAGATAGACCGTGTCCGGCGGCAGCGGCGCAGCCAGCATGCCGACGAAATGCATGGTCCAGATGCCGACGGCCAGAAACGCGGCCGCACCCGCGAGCAGAACGCGGTTGCTGACGCCGGGCGTGTTGCGGATGCGAGCAGCAAGCGCAAAGCCGGTATAGCCACCCAGACTCGCGACCGCCACAGAGAGCGCGACGAGATAGGGATCGTGTCCTTCGAACATGATCTTGTCGGCCGTCCGTCTCCACGGCACGGCCTCCTCCCGCCGCCGACTTTATAGGGACGGCGACGGGATTGACAATCAGCGGCGTGTGAGCGGACGGCTACACAATGCCCGCCGCGACCTGGCCGCGCAGGCGCTCCAGGCCGAGCAACGTCTCGGCGCAGGCTGCGGCGACCTCGACGCCCTTGATCGCAAAATGCCTGCGGAAGAAATCGTAATGCACCTCGGTCTCGTGGAATTGCTGCGGCGTCAGCACCGCTGAGAACACCGGCACCTCGGTGCGCAGCTGCACGTCCATCAGCGCCTTGATGACGGTGTCGGCGACGAACTCGTGTCGGTAGATGCCGCCATCGACAACGAGGCCCGCCGCGACGATCGCGGTGTAGCGCCGCGTCTTGGCGAGGATCTGCGCATGCAGCGGGATCTCGAACGAGCCCGGCACCTCGAACACGTCGACATGATTGAGGTGACGCGCGGCCGCCTCCTTCACGAAGGCGATGCGGGCCTCCTCGACCACGTCGTGATGCCAGCAGGCCTGCACGAAGGCCACCCGCTGCGGTTTCGCGAAGCGCGGATGCTCGGGTGCCGGATCCTGCGGAACCGGCGGTTGGGTGACTTCGGAAGTTTCGGTTTGGGGGTCTTGCAACATCTGATTCATGGCTTTCCTTCAAAGGACCAGAATCAGGGCACACGGAACGACAAGCAGCCGCACCTTGCGATGCGTCTGCCACCGACCGTTCTCTTTCATCCGGACTTTAACCGTCGGCTTCGGAGTTGCACCGAATCTGCTGACCCTTCCCTTCGGCAAAATTCCTTTTCAGGAAGATTCCTGGGGGAAGGCGCTCGCGGGCTTGGGCCTTGCGACCCTTACCGCCGGTGGGGACTTTCACCCCGCCCTGAGAACATCGGCCGCCCGGGATGAACGGCCTGACCGGAAATATGACGCCGCCCGGCGGCCGCAGCAAGCGCGTTCCGCATGAAAAACCGCATGGTCCCATGCCGCCATGACGGGTGTGCCCTCGCCCGGCGGAATTAACGATTGGCGCGCCATCGGCGAATCCGATTCCGATTTGTTCTCATTCGTTAAGAATTGTGGCGGAGATGAGCTGTGGACGAACGAGTCCTGGCTTGTGGACGGACTCGGCAGCCAGTTGCGCAGATTCCGCAAATCACATCACTTGATCCGCGACAGGCTCGCGCTGATCCGAGGGGATCGCGACAGCGACGTTGAGGGAGCGCGCCGGGCCGACCGCGTGCGTATCAAAGACAACAAAAAGGCAAGAGGTCGAGACGGAATGTCCCTGCTCGAAGGCACTATCGATTCCAGAAATCACCCGCTCGCGGTGGTCGAGGACATCGCTGCCAGCAACAACTGGCCGTTCGAACGCTCCGGCGAAGACGAGCTCACGATTGTCTCCAAGGGACAATGGACCGACTATCAGATCTCCTTCACCTGGATGGGTGAGATCGAGGCGCTGCATCTGGCTTGCGCCTTCGACATGAAGATTCCGGTTGCGCGGCGGGGCGAAGTGCAACGTCTCGTCGCTGCGGTCAACGAGCAATTGTGGGTCGGCCATTTCGACCTGTGGACCAACACCGGCATGATCATGCACCGCCAGGCCCTGGTGCTGCCGGGCGGGCTCACCGCCTCGACCGCGCAATGCGAGGCCATGCTCGCCGGGGCCATCCATGCCTGCGAGCGCTACTTTCCCGCGTTCCAGTTCGTGGTGTGGGCCGGTAAGACCACCGCGCAGGCGATGGACGCGGCGATGTTCGACACGGTCGGAGAGGCGTAAGGCCTCTCTCCAAGATGGTGAGGGGCGCGCGCCCCCTCCTCAGCATCGTGCCGGACAAGCGGGGCGCAGATCCGGACCCTTACCGCGCGAGTTCTCCGTATCGCGCGATGCTTGTTGCTCCGCCCTCCATCCACTAGAACCGCCTGTGGTTATGGGTCCCGGCCTTCGCCGGGACGACACCTTTGTTTGTGGTGACCACAGTGGCAGACAGCAGCACTCTCAAGAACATCACCGGCACCATCCTCCTCGCCGGCGCCGGCAAGATGGGCGGCGCGATGCTGACCGGATGGCTTGCGGGCGGGCTCGACCCGCGCCGCGTCGCGGTGATCGATCCGCACATTTCATCTGAGATCACCGCTCTTGCCGCCAACGGCGTTGCGCTCAATCCCGATGTCAAGGCCGCCGGCACAGTCGAGACACTGGTCGTCGCGGTGAAGCCGCAGATGTTCCGCGAGGCCGGCGCCAAGCTGAAGCAGTTCGTCTCGGAGAAAACATCGGTGGTCTCGATCATGGCGGGAACCACGATCGCATCGCTCGAAGAGGTCTGCGGCGGTGCCGTGGTGCGCGCGATGCCGAACACGCCGGCCGCGATCGGTCGCGGCATCACGGTCGCCGTCGCGGCGAAGAACGTCAGCACCACGCAGCGCGCGGTAGCCGATGCGCTGCTGCGTGCCACCGGCTCGGTCGAATGGGTCGAGGATGAAGGCCTGATGGATGCGGTCACCGCGGTGTCCGGCTCAGGCCCGGCCTATGTGTTCCTGCTCGCCGAAGAGCTCGCGCGCGCCGGCGTCGAGGCCGGACTGCCCGAAGCGCTGGCGACGAAGCTTGCACGCGAAACCGTCGCCGGCTCTGGTGAACTTCTGCATCAGTCGGAGCTTCCCTCCAGCACGCTGCGCCAGAACGTCACCTCGCCCGGCGGCACCACCGCCGCAGCACTCGGCGTGCTGATGGGCGAGCCGGGCCTGCGCGATCTGATGATCAGCGCGATCGCGGCCGCGACGAAGCGGTCGAAGGAGCTGGCGAAATAGCGAGGTGTCGTAGGGTGGGCAAAGCGGCTTGTCCGCCGAAGCTCGACGAGCGAAGGCGGAAGCGTGCCCACCAACTTCGTTCGCGATCCCGAAAGATGGTGGGCACGGCGCTTCGCGCCTTTGCCCACCCTACGACATTCGCGCTCGCCGCTACGCCCCCAGCCGCTTGTTGAACATCTCGACATTCACAAGCCCGCGCGCATGGCGGCCCTCGCCGAGCCTGCGCGTGCCCTCGAACGCCTCGACCTCGAAGCGGATGACGCGGCGCTCGACCGCGACCACCTTCGCGGTGGTCCGCACCGTCGCGCCGACGAGAGCGGCTGCGAGATGGCGGATGTCGACCTCGGTGCCGACAGTGACCCAGCCCGGCTGAAGCGCGGCGCGGATCGCATCGCCCGACGTCATCTCCATCTCCAGGATCATCATCGGCGTCGCATAGACCATGGGCATGCCGGGCACGAAATGCCCGACCGTGCGCTCAGCCGGCACCACCAGCGTGCGCTCGGCGCTCATGCCGACCTTGATGAAGTCGCGTGCGTCCATGGGGGCCTCAAACTCCGCTGTCGTCCCGGACAAGCGCAGCGAAGCGGAGCGCTGGTCCGGGACCCATAACCACAGGGAGTAGTTTGGCGAAGACTCCGAGTTACCAGCTCGCCAAATAACCACTGCCTGTGGTTATGGGTCCCCGCTTTCGTGCGCAATTGCGCACTCGGCGGGGACGACAGTAGAGACTGCCGATATAGCGCTGGCTATTTCTTCGCAGCCGCCGCGCGCTCCACAAAGGTCTTGCCGCCCTTCATCTTGTGACGGAGCGGGGCTTCGTTGATCTGGATGACGACGGCATCGGCATCGACGCCGAGATTCTTCACCAGGGCCTGGGTGATGTCGCGCATCATGCCGGCCTTCTGCTCGTCGGTGCGGCCTTCGGCCATGCTGACGGTAATCTCAGGCATCGTTCTCTCCCTTGCGGCCGAACACCGGCCATTGACGGTCGCCATCAAACAAGACGTGGATGCCTGGGACAAGCCCGGGCGTGACGGCCTTCCGGAATGGCTATCCCCACTTTACGTCATGGCGGCCCAGGACTTCGCGCACCTTGGCGACGAGGTCGGCTTCGCTGCACGAGAACTGCGCCGGACGGCTCTCGCGCCACTCCTGGTTGGAGGCGATGGCGGCAGCGGCCTTGGCGCCTTCGATCAGATCCTTGATCTGCAGCTCGCCGCGCGCCTTTTCATCCGAGCCCTGGATGATCACGCAAGGTGAGTTGCGGCGGTCGGCATATTTGAGCTGGTTGCCCATGTTCTTGGGATTGCCGAGATAGAGCTCGGCGCGGATGCCGGCAGCGCGCAAGGACGCCACCATTTTCTGATAGTCCGCGACGCGGTCGCGATCGAACACGGTGACGACGACGGGGCCGAATTCGGGCCGCGTGTCGAGCTTGCCGAGCAGCGTCAGCGCGGCCTGGAGCCTGGACACGCCGATCGAGAACCCGGTCGCCGGCACTGGCTCACCGCGGAAGCGCGAAACGAGTCCGTCGTAACGTCCGCCGCCGCCGACGGAGCCGAACCGCACGGGCCGGCCCTTCTCGTCCTTGGTCTCGAGCAGCAGTTCAACCTCATAGACGGGGCCGGTGTAATATTCGAGGCCGCGCACGACGGAGGGATCGATTTTGATGCGGTCCGCGCCATAACCCGACGCTGTCACCAGCTTGGCAATCTCTTCCAGCTCGCTCACGCCGGCCTGACCAATCTCGCTCTTGGCGAGGTAAGTTTCCGCCGCGGCGACGGCCTCTTTCCAATCGTCGCGCGGTTTGGTGATGGCGAGAACGACGTCGGCCTCAGCTTCGCTCAAATTGGCGCCTTTCGTGAAGTCGCCCTTGCCTTCTTCGCCGCCATCCCATCGTCCGGGACCGAGCAGCTTGCGCACTTCGTCGGCGGAAAACTTGTCGAGCTTGTCGATCGCGCGCAGCACAGTCAGTCTGCGCGCGGCATTCTCGTCACCGCCGAGCCCGATGGCTTCCAGAACGCCGTCGAGCACTTTGCGGTTGTTGACCTTCACGACATAGGAGCCGCGCGCAATACCGAGCGCCTCCATCGTGTCCGCGGCCATCATGCAGATCTCGGCATCCGCCGCCGGCGTCGCCGAGCCGACCGTGTCGGCATCGAACTGCATGAACTGGCGGAAGCGGCCGGGGCCGGGCTTCTCGTTGCGGAACACGTAGCCGACGCGGTAGCTGCGGTAGGGCAGGACCAGACCGTCGGTGCCGTATCGCTCGCCGACATAGCGGGCGAGTGGCGCGGTCAAATCGTAGCGCAAGCTGATCCACTGCTCGTCATCGTCCTGGAACGAGAACACGCCCTCGTTCGGACGGTCCTGGTCGGGCAGGAACTTGCCGAGCGCATCGGTGTATTCCATCGCCGGCGTTTCCACGGGCTCGAACCCGTAGAGCTCGTAGACGGCGCGGATCTTCTCGACCATCTCGCGCGTCGCCCGGATCGCGGTGGGGTCGCGATCCTCGAGCCCGCGCGGCAGGCGCGCCTTCAGTTTCTGGGGTTTTTTGGGTTTCTCGGCCATGCGCGGCGTTTACCAGCCGACGCGCGGTGCGGCAACCGAAGTTCGCTTTACCTCGCCCCGCTTGCGGGGAGAGGGGAAGAGAATCTACGGCTGCTCCATCCGCGCCCTCAGGGCATCGGCGTCCGCCTTTGGCAGCGACTTCAGCGTCGGCTTGATGGTTTCGCCGCCGACGATCTTGCCGTTGCGCATGAACATCCAGTCTGAAATGTCGGCTTCGCTGAACTTGACCGCGTCGCCGGCCCGCTTGCCCGGCAGATCGCGCGGCTCGTTGGCGAAGAGGCCCGAATAGGTACCGTTCGGCAGCTTCTTCACGTCGCCGATCCAGATATGCTCTCCGCCCCTGCGGGTCGAAAAGCGCACCTTCAAGGCGTGCCCGGTCTCCGACGGCTTTGGCGCGTCATAGGACGCCCAGAAGGTGGGAAGCGTGCCGCGAGCGCGCGCGATCGCGGTGTTCATCTCGGGATCGGTGGTGCGCACGTCGACGATCGGCGAGCGGTCTTGTGCGACGACCTCCGGCATGGGCCCGATGGTCAGGATGCCGAGAACGCTGACGCCGGTGATTGCGGCGAGAACGACCCATTTCATGGGCTGGGAGAGTTTTGTTGCCATGTTCGCGATGTCCAGGATGCTTCGATGTCTCCTGGCTTTGTCGCGTGTCGGCAGCAGCACGTTCAGTGCGCAATAAGCCACAAACGTTGCGCGTTTCCCCTCTCCCTTGTGCGAGAGGGGAAACGTAATCGCCGTCGATCAAAACACCTTGCGGATCCAGTTGTGCGGATCGTTGGTGCGGCCGTACTGGATGTCGATGAGCTGCTTGCGCAGGCCTGTGGCGACGGGGCCGGCGGCGCCGCCGCTGATCTCGAAATCGCCGCTCACCGAGCGCACCTTGCCGATCGGCGAGATCACGGCAGCGGTGCCGCAGGCGAACGCTTCCTTCAGCTTGCCGCTCGCCGCATCCTTGCGCCACTGGTCGAGCGAGTACGGCTCCTCGCGCACCGTCTTGCCGGCATCCTTCGCGAGCGCGATGATGGAGTCGCGGGTGATGCCGGGCAGGATCGTGCCGAGCGGCGGCGTCGAGAGCGAGCCGTCCTCGAACACGAAGAAGACGTTCATGCCGCCGAGCTCCTCGATGTAGCGGCGCTCGACCGCGTCGAGGAAGACGACCTGATCGCAACCGTGCTGGATCGCTTCGGCCTGCGCACGCAGGCTCGCGGCATAATTGCCGCCGCACTTGACGGCGCCGGTGCCGCCGATCGCGGCACGGGTGTAGTTCTCCGAGACCCAGATCGAGACCGGCGCAGGTCCGCCCTTGAAATAGGAGCCAACCGGCGAAGCGATCACCGCGAAGATGTATTCGGACGACGGCTTGACGCCGAGGAAGGTCTCGCTCGCGATCATGAAGGGGCGCAGATAAAGGCTGCCCTCGCCGCCCGGCATCCAGGCGCGATCGATGCGCACGACCTGCTCGACCGCCTCGATGAAGACGTCCTCGGGCAGCTGCGCCATCGCCATGCGGTCGGCGGAGTCCTTGAAGCGCCGCGCATTGGCGTCGGGGCGGAACAGGTTCACGCCGCCGTCGTCACGCTTGTAGGCCTTGAGGCCTTCGAAGATTTCCTGCGCGTAGTGCAGGACCGCGCCGGCCGGATCGAGCTGGAAGTTGGCGCGCGCCTCGATGCGTGCTTCGTACCAGCCGCCCTTGGCCTGGTTGTAGCGGACGATCGCCATGTGATCGGTGAAAACCCGACCGAAGCCGGGATCCACCAGCTTGGCGACGCGGTCCTTCTCGGATGTCGGATTGGATGCGGGCTGGATGTCGAATTTCATACTCATGTCCTTGCCTCCCGCTGCCGGTAGCGGCGCTGTTCTGGCGCCCGCCTGCCCTGTTTGGGCCCGGCTGGCTTGATTAGGTTGTGGCTGGACCGCCGCCAGCCTTGTTACGGCCGGTTTCCGTGGCCAGCATGTCGCCGAGGACATGCTTTTGCGGAAGGCGGAAGTCCAGTATGTTTTGCCGAAATGCCGCTCGACAATCGCACGGTAGATCTGCTTCGGCCGTCGCCGCCTGTCCGGCTCTCTCCGGCCGCTCCTAGAACTGCCACCCGACGCGAAGCGATCTAAAATTTCGTGCGGGCTGATCGTTTTGTAACATTGAACCCAAGATACGTCAATATGCCTGACATAAATTTCGCAACTCCCTCTCAAGACGCAGCCGAGCCGCGGCCGGCCGCAGGCGATGGAGGCAATTTGCGCTGGGATATCATCGAACTGCTGTTCTTCGCCTATCGTGATTTCGTCGGCGATCCCGACCAGGAGCTGGAGGCTTTCGGCTTCGGCCGGGCCCACCACCGGGTCATGCATTTCGTCTATCGTTATCCCGGCCTCAAGGTCGCCGACCTGCTCGATGTCCTGCGCATCACCAAGCAGTCGCTCGGCCGCGTGCTCAAGCAGCTCCTGGACGAGGGCTATATCGTGCAGAAGACCGGCGACAATGACCGCCGCCAGCGCCTGCTCTACGCGACGCCGAAGGGCGAGGCGCTGGTGCAGAAGCTCGCCGGGCTCCAGACCACGCGGATCACCAAGGCGCTCGCCGAGCTGGCGCCGCAGGATGCCGATACCGTCAAGCGTTTCCTGCGCGCGATGATCGACCGCGACGATCCGGACAAGGTGCTGGAGACGATCTTCGCCAACGTCAATCAGGACGGAAAGGAGTGAACGTGCCGTTCGCTGCCACGCTCGCCCGCCCGCCGGTAGAACCGGCCGACGATGCGCCGCATCTGCTGCTGGTCGACGACGACCGCCGCATCCGCGATCTGTTGTCGCGCTTCCTCGCCAGCGAAGGTTATCGCGTCACCACCGCCGCAAGCGCCGGCGATGCACGCTCGAAGCTCATGGGCCTGCATTTCGATCTCCTGATCCTCGACGTCATGATGCCCGGCGAGACCGGCTTCGATCTCGCCCGCTTCATCCGGACCTCATCCTCGGTGCCGATCGTGATGCTGACGGCGCGGCACGAGGCCGAAGCCCGCATCGAGGGCCTGCAGATCGGGGCCGACGATTACGTGGCAAAACCGTTCGAGCCGCGCGAGCTTGCGCTGCGCATCAACAACATCCTCAAGCGCGCCGCACCGCCGCCGCAAACCGCCGCGGTGGAGAAGATCGCGTTCGGCCCTTACGTCTACCATCTCGATCGCGGCGAGCTGCGCCAGGGCGAGGAAGTCATTCACCTCACCGACCGCGAGCGCGAGATGCTGCGGATTCTCTCGGAGACCCCGGGCGAGACCGTGCCGCGCAGCGCGCTCACCGGCAATGGCAGCGTCAACGAGCGCGCCGTCGACGTGCAGATCAACCGCCTCAGGCGCAAGATCGAGACCGACCCCGCCAATCCGCTGTTCCTCCAGGCGGTGCGCGGCATCGGCTACCGCCTGGTGGCCTCGCCATAAAGCAGTGAAGCGCGACCGATGAGCACGATCGATACCGGCCTGACGCTGTTGAAGAGCGCCGCCGGCCGCGTCTCTGCCGCCAATGGCTGGATGGGCAACGCGTTCAAGGGCTGGATGCCGACCGGCCTCTATGCGCGCGCGCTCCTCATCATGATCGTACCGATGGTGATCCTGCAATCGGTCGTCGCCTTCGTGTTCATGGAGCGGCACTGGAACACGGTGACGCGCCGCCTGTCGGCTGCCGTCGTGCAGGACATCGCCGCGCTGATCGACGTCTACAAGGGCTATCCGCAGGACAAGGACCGCAACGAGATCCGCCGCATCGCCCAGCAGCGCCTCGGCCTCGTGGTGGACTTCCTGCCTGCCGGTGACATGCCGCCGCCGGGGCCAAAGCCGTTCTTCTCGCTGCTCGACCAGACGCTGTCGGTGCAACTCGGCCGCCAGATCGGACGCTCGTTCTGGATCGACACCGTCGGCCGCTCCAACCTCGTCGAGATCCGCATCCAGCTCGACGATGCCGTGATGCGCGTGTTCGCGCAGCGTAGCGCCGCCTATGCCTCGAACTCGGAGATCTTCCTGTTCTGGATGGTCGGCACGTCCTCGATCCTCCTGATCGTCGCGGTGCTGTTCCTACGCAACCAGATCAAACCGATCCTGCGGCTGGCGGACGCCGCCGAAAGTTTCGGCAAGGGCCGCGAGGCGCCGAACTTCAGGCCGCGCGGCGCGCGCGAGGTACGGCGCGCGGCGGTCGCCTTCCTCGAGATGAAGTCACGCATCGAGCGCACGATGGAGCAGCGCACCGCGATGCTAGCCGGCGTCAGCCACGATCTGCGCACCATCCTGACCCGGTTCAAGCTCGAGCTGGCGCTGATTGGCGACAACCCAGAGCTCGAAGGCATGCGCAAGGACGTCGACGAGATGTCGATGATGCTGGAGGACTACCTTGCATTTGCCCGCGGCGATTCCGGCGAGCAATCGCAGCCGACCGACATGGCGCAGGCGCTCGAGGAACTGCGCAGCGACGCCGAGCGCCACGGCCACACCGCGACCGTCGCGTTCCACGGCCTGCCCGTGGTGACCGTGAAGCCGGCCTCGTTCAAGCGCTGCCTCGCCAACCTCGTCACCAACGCGGCGCGCTACGGCAAGAGCATCGCCATCAGCGGCCAGCGCGATCACCGTTATTTGACCGTCACGGTCGAGGACGACGGCCCCGGCATTCCCGCGCACTTGCGCGAAGAGGTGTTCAAGCCGTTCCTCCGTCTCGACAACGCCCGCAACCAGGACGAAGGCGGCACGGGCTTGGGGCTAGCCATCGCCCGCGACATCGCGCGCTCGCATGGCGGCGACATCACCCTCGGCGACAGCCCGATGGGGGGATTAAGGGCGAGCGTCAGGATACCGGTGTAGCTTTGCTCTTCCTTCTCCCCTTGTGGGCCTGTTGCGTTATCGGCTTTTGAGGCTGAAGACGTCAGGAGAGAAGGCCTTGGTCCTGGCAATGCCTGCGAAGATCTGTAGTTGTTGCCCTCAGCGGGCAGCTCACGCGGCGATCGTGGCCCACCGCCTCATGTTGAAGGCGATTGAGGCGAGCAGAACTTGCCCGGTCGCCTTGATCAGACCGACGTAGCGGATGCAGGTCAGCCGCATGCGGCGTTTGAGAGTAGCGAAGGTGGTCTCGACCTGGGCTCGGCGGCGCGCGATGAGGAGGTTGTAGCGTTTGAGCCTCGGCGGCAACTCCGGGTGATGCCGGTTGGGCCGACGAGCAATGCGGGGTTTCTTGCCCTCCGCCTTCAGCCGGGCCCGTCGGGCATGGGTGTCGTAAGCCGCATCGGCCCACACCGCAGCTTCATCGCCGCGGATCAAAGCGTCCGCCGGTGTCGTGTCGTTGATGTTGGCCGGTGTGGTCAGTACCGTGCGGATCAAGCCGGATCCTTCGTCGACACCGACATGGGCCTTGTAACCGAACGTCGTGCCGCTCTTGCCTTGCCGCTTGGTGAAGCGGGCGTCGGGATCGTTTGAGGGGCGATCCTCCTTCGGAGGAGCCGACACCGCCTGGATCAAGGTCGCATCCAGCATCGTGCCGCGCTTGAGGATGACGCCGGCATTCTCAAGCTGACGATCCAGCTCACCAAACAGCTTCTCCAGCAGGCCTTGTTCGACAAGCTGGTTCCGAAAGCGGTTCAGGACCGTATGGTCGGGCGTCGCATCCTCAAGGCTCAAACCGACGAAGCGCTTGAACGACAACCGGTCGCCCAGTGCTTCCTCGAGTTCGCGCTCCGAAAGACCATACAGCGACTGCAACAGCACAGCACGAAACAGCACCAGCACCGGATAGCCTGGTCGACCGGGGCTCCCTTCATCCCGCAAATGGCCGATCAGCTTCTCGAACCGGTACCACTTGACCAGGCCAGCCAGCCGATCCAGCGCCGCATTGGCGCCGGCCCCCTTCGGCATCAGCGCTTCCACAAAGCTCGGCTGTCCCGTCCGCTTGACCGCCATCGCTACCCTCCAAGGCTTTGCCCTAGGGAATCACAATTGACGAATTACGCAACAGGCCCCTTGTGGGAGAAGGTGGCGCGAAGCGCCGGATGAGGGGTTGTTTCCGCGAATTCAGAAGTAAGAGAGTCACGCGCGGAGACCCCTCACCCGTCTCGCCGCTACGCGGCGAGCCACCCTCTCCCACAAGGGGAGAGGGAAGACAAACCTACTTCGGCAACAGCGCCTTCAGCTTGTCCATGTCGCGCACGTTCATCTTGAAGCCGCCGGGCATCACGATGTCACCGGGCTTCTGGTCGGGCTTGCAGGCCCCCAGCCACTTGGCTTCGAGCTGCATCGTGGTGTCGCGGCCTGCTGCGCCGGCGGCGCCGCCTTGCGCGTGCGACGAGGTCTTCACCGTATAGGCCGAGTTGAAATCGCCGGTGATCTCGGCATGCGAGGTCGTGCTGATGCCGGCGACGTTGCACTCGGAATCGCTGACATAGCCGGTCGCGGTCTTCTTGATGTCCTGCTTGGCGCAGATCTGCTTGGCCATCGGGGAGACGTTGTTGTTCATCTCCTTGTCGACGGTCTCGTCGGTGCAGTGCTGCATGGTCATCTCGGGCATGGGCGTGCCGGTCCTGACCATCTTCATTTCCCAGAGACCGGCCTTGCGCACCGGCAGATCGTCGGCGCTGGCGCTGCCTGCCGACACCACAAGACAAAGGGCCGAGCCGAGCAAAGCGAGCTTGCGCGTCATGTGGAAGCTCCCGACGTTCCGAAAGCGCCTCAGTACAGCGTGCGGATCGGCTGTTGGGCAGCGCCATAGGGCACCCAACGGCAGGAGAACGAGATGTAGCCGCCCTCAAAGGCCTGCACCGCGAGGAATTTCACGACCTTGCCGTAGCGCGCGCAGTGATCGACCGCGACCTGCCGCGCATCCGCCTGGGTCGCCAGCGAATAAGCGATGATGCCGCCGGTGTCGTTGCCCTTGAACGGAGGCACCGGAAGGAGATCGGCGCGTGCCGACTGGCTGGCCATCATACCCAGGGCAAGAAAGCCCGCGGCCGCAATGATTCGCATTCCCGTCACTCCAATTGGTTGGCGCCAGTTTACGGTGCCGGGAGGTCCATGAAAAGAACTGATGCCCCGCCGGCTGCGAGGTTGGGGTCAACTCTTGGCCAAGTGTTGCCGCGCTGCACTTGACCTGCCCCGGCCTTCGCGGCACCGTCCATCCTTCGCAAGACCCAGCTGTCCGGATTGCCCATGCGCGCCCTCCCCCTGAAATCGCTCCGCTTTGCCACCTTGCTTGGCCTCATGTTCGGAGCGCTGTCGCTCGGTGAGGCCAGGGCCGCCAATCCGCTGGAGCTGAACTTCTGGCTGAACGGGCCGCGCTATGACGGCGCCGTCGTCGATTGCGAGAGGGCGCTGCCGACCATCGCCACCCAGTTCTGGGAGAAGGAAAGCTCGTTCTGGAATTCCTCGTTGAAGATCACCGGCTTCGCCGCCGTTCACGAGATCGCGTTCCGGCCCTGGCAGTCCGACAACATTCCGCGCCGCTATTGCACCGGCGACGCCATGCTCAATGACGGCAAGGTGCGCAAGGTGCATTTCTCGATCATCGAGGATGGCGGCTTCTCCGGCTACGGCAATGGTGTGGAATGGTGCGTGGTCGGGCTTGACCGCAACTGGGCCTACAATCCGTCCTGCCGCGCCGCCAGGCCCTGAGCCTCGATCGAAAGGCCTGAATCGGACTGATCAGGCGCCTGACGGGCCGGCCCGAATTTTGTTCTTGAAATGTTCTTGTTGCCTGCTAGGCTGATTGCACAGTCTAGTTGAGGGGCGTCGCCATGTTTCATTTTAGATTGCGTTCGTTCACCCGTCTCGTGATCTCACTGACCCTCCCCCTGGTTCTGGCCGCCGGGCTGGTCGCGCTGCCGGGCGGCGCGAAGGCCCAGGACAAACGGCAGAACGCGCCCGGCGAATTCGACTTCTATGTGCTGTCGCTGTCATGGTCGCCCTCGTTCTGCGAGGAGGCGTCCGAGCGCAACCGCGGCGGCGGCGGCGGTGGTCGCTCGCAGATGCAGTGCAGCGGGCGGCCCTACGCGTTCGTGGTGCACGGGCTGTGGCCGCAATATGAGAATGGCTTCCCTGAATATTGCCAGCGGCCGTCGCCACGCCTGAACCGCAACATCGTCTCTTCGATGCTCGATTTGATGCCGGCGCCGGGGCTGATCTTCAACGAGTGGGACAAGCACGGCACCTGCTCCGGGCTCGACAGCCGCAATTATTTCGAGACGATCCGAAAGGCGCGCGCCGCGATCAAGATCCCGGCGGAATATCTCGAACTGTCGCAGGCCAAGACCGTGGCGCCGGGCGAGGTGGAGGAAGCCTTCATCAAGGCCAATGCGGGCCTGAGCAACGCGGCCATCTCGGTCACCTGCAATCGGACCCGGCTCTCCGAGGTCCGCATCTGCCTCAGCAAGGACCTGCAATTCCGGGCCTGCGAGGAGATCGAGCGCCGCGCCTGCCGCCGCGACCAGGTGACGATGCCGCCGATCAGAGGTGGCTAGTCCAAGTGTTTGTGCCCCGGACGCAGCGCCGGTTCGGCGGTGCGCTGCAGATTCGGGGCCCATGCCGGCACAGGCGCGCATCCCGCTTTGCTCAAGCCGTGACGTAGCGTAGTCCTGTCTCATGAACTACCGTCACGCCTTCCACGCCGGAAACTTCGCCGATGTCATCAAGCACATCGTGCTCGCGCGCATCATTACTTACCTCCAGGACAAGCCGGGGGCATTCCGTGTCATCGACACCCATGCCGGCGCTGGCCTCTACGATCTCGAAAGCGACGAGGCGCGCCGTAGCGGCGAATGGCTGACCGGCATCGCGCGGCTGATGCAGGCGCGCCTGTCGAACGACGCCGTGGCGCTGGCCAAGCCCTATCTCGACATCGTTCGCGCCTACAATCCGAAGGGCGAGCTCAAGGCCTATCCGGGTTCGCCGCTGATCACGCGCGGCCTGCTGCGGCCGCAGGACCGCCTCGTTGCCTGCGAGCTCGAGCCGAAGGCGCGCAAGGCGCTGATCGGTGTGCTGCGCCGCGACGAACAGGCGCGCGTGGTCGATCTCGACGGCTGGGTCGCGCTGCCGGCCTTCGTGCCACCGAAGGAACGGCGCGGGCTCGTGCTGATCGACCCGCCGTTCGAGGCGAAAGACGAGTTCGAAAAGCTCGGCGACGCCTTCGCGGCGGCTTTCACCAAATGGCCGACCGGTATCTATGTAATCTGGTATCCGGCCAAGAGCCGGCGCGCCACCGACACGCTGGTGCAATCAGTGGCGCGGCTCGCAGCCGCAGCAAAACCGCCAGGAAAATGTCTGCGTCTCGAATTCAGTGTCGCGCCGCAGCTTGATGGCGCCGCCCTCACCTCCGCCGGATTGTTGATCGTCAATCCGCCGTACACGCTGCATGGCGAGCTCAAGACGATCCTGCCCGAGCTGGAGATACCGCTCGGACAGGGCGGAGCTGCCAGATTCCGATTAGAGGTGCCGAGACCGTAACACCCCGGCATTCTTGGGAAAAAGATGCAGGAGCGGTAGTCAATCTGCAGAGAACCGTATTATGCTGTTTCCGTGACTGGCTTTACGTTCCGCTTCCGCGAATGGTTGCGGCGGAGTGAAGGCCTAAGAAAGATCCGATCGGACCGAAAGAAAGGTCCGCCCAAGGATGGCCAGCTCCCGGGCTTCGTAAGGCCCGGTCATGTCGTGACGTGAGTCTGCGTCGCGACGGAGGAGCAATGAGGGGGAGTTTCCCGATGGCCATGACGGGAACGGTCAAGTTTTTTAACGGCGAGCGCGGCTACGGTTTCATCAAGCCCGACGACGGCGGGCGCGACGTCTTCGTGCACATTACTGCTGTGGAGCGGGCGGGACTGAAAGATCTCGCCGAAGGACAGCGCATTACTTTTGAAGTCGAGCCGGACAAGAAGGGGAAGGGACCAAAGGCAGTCAATTTGGTCATCGTCTCCTAGAGCGTTTTCGAGCGAACACCTGGCGAAAAAAATCCCGGCCGCGAGCGGCCGGGAGGCTGTTGTCCGGTATTTTCTTCTTCAACTATCAGAAGTGATAGTTCACGCCTGCGCGCACAACGCTGGCGCTATAGCCGTTTGACACGCCGGTAATTGCGAACTGGCTCGTCGACAGATCGATGTAGAGATATTCGAGCTTGGCGCTCCAGTTCGGCGCGAAGCCGACTTCCGCGCCGGCACCGATGGTCCAGCCTGCGGTGGTGTGCGACTCCGTCCAGCCGAATGTCTGCGCGCGCAGTTCGCCGAAGGCGAGGCCGGCGGTGCCGTAGAACAGCACGTTGCTGAAGGCATAGCCCGCACGGCCGCGCAGCGTGCCGAACCAGGGGTTGGAGAACTTCCACGGCGCGAAGGTGTCATCAGCGCCCGCGGCCTGGATATCGCCCTCGACGCCGAACACCCATGGACCGTTCTGGAAATTGTAGCCGGCCTGTACACCGCCGACGAAACCGGAGGGCTTGACGGGCGAGTTACTCACCGAGCCCCACTCATAGCCGAGATTGGCACCGAGATACGGACCGGCCCAACTATAGGCATTGAGCGGCTGATTGACGGTGTAGGGCGCACCCTGCCCGTAATTGAGATCGGCGGCCTCTGCCGAAGCTGTCCAGCCGGCTGCAACCAACACGGCTGCGCCTACAACGAACCCCCTCATCGGTACTCTCCAACGCAACGGCCGCCCCCCGCGATGCCTGCGCCGCCGCGCAAGGCAAAATCGCATGGTTACGGAACCTCCTCTTTTTCGCGTAAGATTTATCGAGAGTTTTAAGTTAAAGGCCTGTTAAGCCGGGTTACCACGCTCTTAACAGGCTTAAGCAAGTGTTACCCGGAACCGCGCCGCCATCCTGTGTGTGCCGCAAGGCTGGAACTTCAAATCGGCACCCCCAGCGCTTAAATTCGCATCATGGCTCACGATTCCACCGACAATCCGGACGACGCACGCGCGCGCAAATCTCCGCGCGGCACGACGGCCGACGCCCCGCCGGAGAGCCTGGCGCCGCCGGACCTCGATCCCGCCACCACCGCTGGCGAGGACGAGGACGACGCGCTGCTGCCTGACATCCTGGAGGAGAGCGGCGCGGTCGGCGAAGAGCCGCTGGCGACCGGCCATGAAGCGATCGAGCGCGCGGTCCGCCTCGCGCCCACCTCGCCGGGCGTCTATCGCATGCTCAGCGCCAATGCCGACGTGCTCTATGTCGGCAAGGCCAAGAACGTCAAAAAGCGCCTGTCGAACTATGCGCGCCAGAGCGCGCCGCAACCGGCGCGCATCCTGCGCATGATCGCAGCCACGGTGACCGTGGAGATCGTCTCGACCAACACCGAGACCGAAGCGCTGCTGCTGGAAGCCAATCTCATCAAGCAGCTCCGGCCGCGCTTCAACGTGCAGCTGCGCGACGACAAGTCGTTTCCCTACATCCTGATCACCGGCGACCATTGGGCGCCGCAGATCCTCAAGCATCGTGGTGCGCAGTCGCGGCCCGGCCGCTATTTCGGCCCGTTCGCTTCCGCCGGTGCGGTCAACCGCACCATCACCGCCTTGCAGCGCGCGTTCCTGATCCGCTCCTGCACCGATTCCTTCTTCGAGAGCCGCTCGCGGCCCTGCCTGCTCTACCAGATCCGTCGCTGCGCCGGCCCCTGTACCCGCGAGATCGATTTCCCCGGCTATACGACGCTGGTGCGCGAGGCGACAGACTTCCTCTCCGGCAAGAGCCAAGCGGTGAAGCAGGAGCTTGCCGGCGAGATGGAGAAGGCCTCCGGCGAGCTCGAATTCGAGACCGCGGCACTCTACCGCGACCGCCTCGCCGCGCTGTCGGCGATCCAGTCGCAGCAGGGCATCAATCCGCGCACGGTGGAAGAAGCCGACGTGTTCGCCATCCACCAGGAGGGCGGCTTCTCCTGCGTCGAAGTGTTCTTCTTCCGCACCGGACAGAACTGGGGCAACCGCGCCTATTTCCCGCGCGCAGAGAAGACCTATACGCCGGAGGAAGTGCTGGGGTCCTTCCTCGCCCAGTTCTACGACGACAAGCCGCCGCCGAAGAACATCCTGCTCTCGCACGAGATCGAGGAAAGCGAGCTGCTCGCCAATGCGCTGTCGATCAAGGCCGGCCACAAGATCGAGGTCACGGCGCCCAAGCGCGGCGAGAAGAAGGAGCTGGTCGCCCACGCGCTGACCAATGCGCGCGAGGCGTTGGGCCGCAAGCTCGCGGACACCGCGACACAGAGCCGCCTGCTCGACGCCATGGCCACGACGCTGAGCCTGCCGCATTCGCCCAAGCGCATCGAGGTCTACGACAACAGCCACATCCAGGGCACCAATGCGGTCGGCGCCATGATCGTCGCCGGGCCCGATGGTTTCGTGAAGAACCAGTACCGCAAGTTCAACATCAAGTCGGAAGGGCTCACGCCGGGCGACGATTATGGCATGATGAAAGAGGTGCTGGAGCGCCGCTTCAAGCGCCTGATCAATCCGCCCGAGGACGCCGCCGGCAAGGCCAAGGACGACGACTTCCCGCAATGGCCCGACCTCGTGATCATCGACGGCGGTCGCGGCCAGCTCAACGCCGTCCGGGAGATCTTTACGAATCTCGGCCTGACCCAGGTGTCGCTGATGTCGGTCGCCAAGGGACCGGACCGGGATGCCGGCCGCGAAACCCTGTTCATGCCGGAGCGCGAGGCGATCAAGCTGGAGCCGCGCGATCCCGTGCTTTATTTCATCCAGCGCCTGCGCGACGAGGCCCACCGCTTCGTCATCGGCTCGCACCGCAAGCTGCGCAAGAAGGACATCCGCGAGGCCGGTTTGCAGGAGATTCCGGGCATCGGCCCGTCACGCAAACGTGCCTTGCTGCACCATTTCGGAACCCTGAAGGAGATCGAGCGGGCCTCGATCGCCGATCTCGGCAAGGTTCCGGGGGTGAGCGCCGAGAGCGCCCGCAGGATTTTCGACTATTTCCATCCCCAGCCGGGGTGAACTAAGGGGGCCGCGGTCATATGGTCGTCGCATGCTGCACCTCATTTGGGGAGCGGGACGGTTGACCTTCAGGCACGAGCGGTATTGGTAGGACGGATGAACATCGCCACGACACGAGGGACGACCAGCCGCGCGATGTCCCTCCCGAACATCCTGACCTATGGCCGGATCGCCGCGATCCCGGTCGTGGTCGGGTGCATCTATGCACAGTCGATTCTGGATCAGCCGCTGTGGCTGCGGTGGGTCGCGGTCGCCATCTTTATCGCGGCGGCAGTGACCGATTACCTCGACGGCTATTACGCGCGGATCTGGAATCAGCAATCGGCGTTCGGCCGGATGCTCGATCCGATCGCCGACAAGCTGCTGGTGGCCTCCTGCCTGCTGATGCTCGCCGCCGACGGCATCATCCATGGCTGGTCGCTATGGGCCGCCATCGTGATCCTGTGCCGCGAGATCCTGGTCTCGGGCCTGCGCGAATATCTCGCGGCGTTGCGGGTGAGCGTTCCCGTGACAAAGCTTGCGAAGTGGAAGACGACCGTTCAGCTCATCGCCATCGGCTTCCTGCTCGCTGGCCCGGCCGGCGATGAGGTGGTGCCCGTGGTCTCGATGATCGGGCTGGCGCTGCTCTGGGCCTCGGCGATCCTCACCATATACACGGGCTACGACTATTTCCGCGCCGGCATCCATCACCTCATCAAGGAGGATGAGGCATGAAGGTGAAGTACTTCGCCTGGGTGCGCGAGCGCGTCGGCAAGGCCGAGGAGACCATCGAGCCGCCGGCGACCGTGCGCACCGTCGAGGAGCTGATCGCCTGGCTGTCCGGCCGGAGCGAGGCCTATGCCTACGCCTTCGAGAAGCCGAAGGTGATCCGCACCGCGATCGATCATGCCCATGTCAAATCGGACGCCGCGATCGCGGGCGCCCGCGAGATCGCGTTTTTCCCGCCGATGACCGGCGGCTAGGCCATGACCTCCCCCGCCGGCCCCTGCCCCGTCACCATCCGCATCCAGCAGGACGATTTCGACATCGCGCGCGAGATCGCGATCCTGACCGGGAGCCGCACCGACATCGGCGCGGTCGTAAGCTTTTCCGGCATCTGCCGCGGCGACGAGAACAGCGCGAAGATCGCCGCCCTCACGCTCGAACATTATCCCGGCATGGCGGAAGAAGAGATCAAGCGCCATGCCGACGAAGCTACATCGCGCTGGCCGCTGAACGGCGTCACCATCATTCATCGCGTCGGGCGGTTCATGCCCGGGCAGAATATCGTGCTGGTGCTCACGGCGTCGCAGCACCGCCAGGCGGCGTTCCAGGCGGCCGAGTTCCTGATGGATTATCTCAAGACCAGCGCCCCGTTCTGGAAGAAGGAAGAGAGCGCCACCGGTACCGGCTGGGTCGAAGCCCACGCCCGTGACGACGAGGCCGCCGCACGCTGGACCCGATCCTGATGGCACAAGCATCCAAGAAGACCACGCGCGGCCGCGCCGCGCCAAAGCTCGCGAAGGTCGGCCGCGGCGAGTTGCTCACGCTGATCGATTTCGTGCGCTACGCCGTGAGCCGCTTCACCGAGGCGAAGCTCGCCTTTGCCCATGGCACGACCGATCCGGTCGCGGAAGCAGCCTTCCTGGTCTGCGAAGCCCTGCATCTGCATCCCGACCAGTTCGAGATCTTTGCCCATGCCTGCGTCACGTCGGCGGAAGGCAAGACCATCGTCGACCTCATCCATCAGCGCGTCACCACGCGCAAACCGACCGCCTATCTCGTCAACAAGATCTACATGCGCGGCCTGCCCTTCTATGTCGACGAGCGCGTCATCGTTCCGCGCTCCTTCATCGGCGAGCTGCTGGAGTCGCATTTCGGCGGCGACGGCGAGGCGGGCTCGCTGATCGACGACCCCACGGCCGTCGAACGTGTGCTCGATCTCTGCACGGGCTCGGGATGTCTCGCCATCCTTGCCGCGCATCATTTCCCGAATGCCACCGTTGATGCCGTCGACATCTCCAAGGGCGCGCTCGAAGTCGCCACACGAAATGTCGGCGAATTCGGGCTCGATGACCGGATCAGCCTGCATCGCGGCGACCTGTTCGCCCCGCTCGGCGACAACAGATACGACCTGATCATCACCAACCCGCCCTACGTCGATGCCGAAGGCATGGCGGCGCTGCCGCCGGAGTGCCGCGCCGAGCCGAAGCTCGCCTTTGACGGCGGCGCCGACGGTCTCGACGTGGTGCGCCGGATCTTGCGCGATGCGCCCGATCACCTGACGCCGGATGGCGGCTTGATCTGCGAGATCGGCCGCGGCCGCGAACTGGTCGACGAGGCCTTTCCGGAACTGCCGCTGCTCTGGCTCGACACCGAGGAATCCGAGGGCGAGGTGTTCTGGATCGCGGCCGCCGATCTCGGCTGATCCGTCCCGGCACCCGCGCTCCGCGCGGAACAAGTCAAATTCCGCCACGTTCATCCCCCGACGATTTTTTCGTTCTCGGAGGATGTCCGCATGCTCGCGCCATCGGGCGAACTGCTGCGCGCCGGCATGGCGCTCAAGATCAATCACCTCAAGCGCGCCGCGCGATCGTACTTGCGCGACCGCACCAATCAGGCCACGGGCCGCGCGACGTCCTATGCGGTCGCGGCAGGACTGTTCGCAATGGCCGGGCTGTTCCTGATCGCCACCCTCTTTGTCGGCCTGATCGCCCTTTATCGTTGGGTCGCAATCACCCACGGACAATTCTGGGGCTTCGGTGCCGTCGCGGCCGTGCTCCTGGTGCTGGCCGTATCCTGCGCCGGCCTGGCTCAGGCCCAAATGAAGCGTCGGGACAAGCCGATCGTGCCGCTTGCCAGCCGTATGCGCGTTGCGATCGCCACCCCGCGGATCCCGCGCGGAACGGTCAAGCAGGCGGTGAAAGAGGTCGCAACGACGATTCCGCTGGTGTCGCCCGCACCGGGCGAACGTGGCCGTGGCGGCAACGCCGTGTCGGCTCGGACCAACCGGCCCGTGCAGCTAGGTCTGATGCTCGCAGCCGTCGGGCTGCTGGGCTTCACGGCCGCACGGCGGCGGCGACACGGCCACAGATTGGACGCTTGAAATGCGCGCGCGGCGCACCGAGCACCTCGACAGTTGGTTGCTGGTCGCCGCCACGGCCGTCTTCGTGCTGTCCGCGGAACGCTACTTTCAGGAGTCCGGCCCCATCCGGCCGGGGCCTCCGCAAGACCATCGCAATAATGAAGCAAACTCGCCGGAAACGAGCCCGGCCGGCGCGGCGATGCAGCTTGGCCACGGCCGGCACGCGAAAAGCCCTTTCGCGATCCCGTGGGCGGGCTGGAAAGACATCTTCTGGCGCACCTATCAGCGCATCGACGACGATCGCCTGCTCGCGACTGCGGGCGGCGTCGTCTTCTTCGGGCTGCTCGCGATCTTTCCCGCCGTGACCGCGCTGGTCTCATCCTACGGCCTGTTCGCGGATCCCTCGACGATCAGTTCCAACCTGCATTCGCTCGCGATGCTGCTGCCCGAGGGCGCGTTCCAGATCGTCGAGGACCAGGTCGCGCGCGTGGTGTCCAACGGCAATACCGCCCTGGGCGTCACCTTCCTGTTTGGCCTCTTGCTCGCGATCTGGAGCGCCAATGCGGGCGTCAAAGCCATCTTCGATGCCCTCAACGTCGCCTATGAGGAGCGCGAAAAGCGCAGCTTCGTCCGGCTGAACACGGTGTCGTTGGCTTTCACCGTCGGCAGCATCGCGGCGCTGCTGCTGATGGTGGGCACCGTGGTCGCCTTCCCGCTCGCGCTCAACCATCTCGGCATCGCGCCGGAAAGCAGGCTGATCGTCGCTCTCGCGCGATGGCCGGTGCTGTTCGTCATCCTGCTGGCGGCGCTTGCCGTCCTCTACCGCTTCGCACCGAGCCGCGACGCGCCGCGCTGGCAATGGCTGAGCCTCGGCGCGGTGACGGCCGCCATCCTCTGGATCGCCGGCTCGGCGCTCCTGTCCTGGTATCTCTCGGAATTCGCCAATTACAACGCGACCTACGGCTCGCTCGGCGCGGCGATCGGCTTGATGATGTGGATGTGGATGTCGGCGATCGTCATCATGTTCGGGGCCGAGCTGAACTCGGAGATCGAGCGGCAGACCCTTCGGGATACGACCACCGGACCGCCCAAGCCGCTCGGCACCCGCGAGGCCGTCTCGGCCGACACGGTCGGCGCCGCCGCGCCATCCTGATTGCCGGCGGTCAGGCCGGGGCTCGGCCTGACCGGATCACGACCGCAATTCAGCGCTTGCTGATCACGACCTCCAGATACTCGCTATGCACCACCACCGTACCGTCGTCGGCACGGTTGAATTCGCCGAGCAGCGCCATGAGATCGCGCCGCAGCGCGGCCTGGCCGGTCTCCTCCAGCGCCACGAACGCTTTCAGCATCGGCCCGTAATAGGATTTGAAAACCTCGAGCCAGTGCTCCGGAGAGCGATAGCGGAAGGCGAACATGCGCGGCTCGGCGGCGATCTCGGAGGCTTGGCTGCCGAACATCTCCTCAAGCCGTGCCGGCGTGCCCCACAAGGCCGGCGACTTCACGCCCGCCGGCGGCGGCAAATGCCTGCCGATGGTCTTGAAGAGCTGACCGATGAAGCCCTGGGGCGTCCAGTTGGCGAGGCCGATCTTGCCGCCGGACTTGCAGACCCGCGCGAGCTCGGACGCCGCCTTGTCCTGATCCGGCGTGAACATGACACCGAAGGTCGAGAGCACGACGTCGTAGCTGGCATCCGCAAACGGCAGCGCTTCGGCATCCGCTTCACGGAATTCGACCATCAAATGCTCCGCCGCGGCCCGTTCGCGTCCCCGCTTGAGCAACGCTGGAACATAGTCGGTCGATGTGACGTCGCACCAGCGCCGCGCGGCGGCCAGCGTCGCATTGCCGTTGCCGGCGGCGACATCAAGCACCTTGCTGCCGGCACGCAAGTCGAGCGCCTCGCAGAGCTGCTCGCCGACGATCTGCAAGGTGGTGCCGACAATGGCATAGTCGCCGGACGACCAGGCGCTGTGCTGGCGCTGCTTGACGGCGGCGAGATCTGGTTGGGCGAGGGCCGGCTTGAGCGCGGCGGACGTCGACATGGCAATTCTCCTGCGGTTGAAGACGCCGGGACGATAGGGCGCATGCGGCTCGCTGGCCTTGAGAGTGGCGTTATTTTACGCTGAGAACACCTTGATTTCCCGCTGGAGCCGAGGGCGGCGTGACATTTCATTTCGAGGATTTCGTGCTCGACCCCGCACGCCGCGAATTGCGGTGGGCAGAGACGCTCGTCGGGCTCGAGCCCCAGGTGTTCGATCTCCTGCTTTATCTGGTCCGCAACCGCGAGCGCGTGGTGACGCGGGACAACATGCTCGACGCGATCTGGAATGGCCGCGTCGTCTCGGAATCGACGCTGACCAGTCGGATCAACGCGGCGCGGCGCGCGGTCAATGACAATGGAGAAGATCAGCGGCTGATCCGCACAGTCGCGCGCAAGGGCGTGCGGTTCGTCGGCGCAGTGACCGAACGCTCCGCCGCAGCCTCATCGTCGGCGCCGGGCAAGCCGCCCGACCCAACACCGACGGAATTGCCGCTGCCCGATCGTCCCGCAATTGCCGTCCTGCCCTTCACCAACATGAGCGGCGAGGCCGAGCAGGATTATTTCTCCGACGGCATCAGCGAGGACATCATCACCGCGCTGTCGAAGCTGCGCTGGTTCTTCGTGATCGCGCGCAACTCCTCCTTCATCTACAAGGGCCGCACGGTTCACCTGCGGCAGGTCGCCGAGGAGCTCGGCGTGCGCTATGTCGTCGAGGGCAGCGTCCGCAAGGAGGGCGATCGCGTCCGCATCACCGCGCAGCTCAACGATGTCGCCACCGGCAGCCATCTCTGGGCCGAACGCTACGACCGCGAGCTCGCCGACGTCTTCGCCGTACAGGACGAGATCACCGAACGCATCGTCGCCGCGATCGAGCCGCAGCTCTATGCCGCGGAGAATTTTCGCGCCGAGCGCAAGCCGCCCGACAGCCTGGACGCCTGGGACCTTCTGATGCGCGCCCTCTCCCATTACTGGCGCGTAACGCGGCAGGACCACGTCGCGGCGCGAGCCCTGCTCGAAAAGGCCATCGCGCTCGACCCGAACTACGGCAAGGCACTCGGGCTGCTCGGCACCAGCTACATGTTCACGGCGCATATGGGCTGGATGGAGATGGCCGCCGCGCTGCCGGTGGCCGAGCGCGCGGCGCGGGCCGCGATCCGCGCCGACGACCAGGATGCCTGGGCGCATAATGCGCTCGGCCATGTCGATCTGTTCGCACGCCGGTTCGAGGATTCGCTTGCCGAATTCGAGACCGCGCTACGGCTCAATCCGAACTTTGCGCTGGCGCAGGGCTATTATGGCCTGACGCTCAGCTATTGCGGCCGCTGGCGGGATGCCGACGACGCCGCGCGGCGGGCGATCCGCCTCAGCCCGCGCGACCCCTATGCACCCGTCTATTTCGGCATCGCCGCCTTTGCCCGCTTCCTCGGCAGGGACTATGCGGAAGCGATCCGGCTCGCGCAGGAGGCCCTGCGCCAGCGCAGTGACTTCGTCGGCGGGCACCGGGTGCTGACCGCGGCCGCGGCGATGGCCGGGCAAACCGAGACCGCCCGCGCGGCGCTGAAGGAACTCCAGCGTGCCCAGCCCAACGTCTCGCTCGCCTGGATCGCCGAGTTCATGCCGATCAAGCTCGCCGCCGACCGCGAGCACTACCTCGAAGCCTTTCGCCGGGCCGGCCTGACCTAGACTGTCTGGGCATGATCTCCGCGACAAACGCGTTCCGCGTTTGTCGCGGGGGAAAACCGTTGCACACTTTCCGGATCATGCTCCGGCGCCGCGAACAGGCCGCTATCCCCTCGAATCAACAATGATGTTAAGGTCGCCCTGCTTGGGGGAGCATGAGGCGTGACGGGTTCGCACACTGACCCGTGTTTTCCCGGATGAGGCAGTCAGCTCTTTGAGGCGTAACGCGCGGCATGATTCGCATTTCGACGATCTTCATCGCCATCTGCATGGTTCTGGTCGCGGCCTCGCTCGGGCTTGTCCTCTACTCGGTCGCCGGCATCAGCGGAACCGAATCCGCCATCGTGGCGCTGACCGCGCTGACCTTCCTGATCCTCTACAACGCGGTCTCGATGCGGCTGCGCGATCGCAGTGACGTCGGCGGCCAGATCGCCGACCTCTCGCGCGGCACCGCCGACCTCGCCCGCCAGGTCGCCGAGTTCGGCCGCCGGCTCGCGGCGATGGAGGGGCGCATCGCCTCGGCCAATTCGACCAACTCCGACCGCATCCAGTCAGTGGTCGGCGAGATCAACGAGCTCGGTGGGCTGGTCAGGCAGCTCGCCACCACCGTGTCAGCCCATGAAGACCTGTTGGCCGGGGCCGCGCCGACCCCCGCCCCCGCTCCGGTCGCCCGGCCAGAGCCGGAGGCGCCTCTCGACCTGATTGCGGCCTTCGAGGAGCGGCCGGCCGCCCCTCCGCCGCTGCCCGCACCGCCGCCGCGGCCAACACCGGCGATCCAGACCCACACCGCCGTTCCGGTTCAGACGGCCAATGGCCGCAACCCGACCCAGTTACTGGCGACACTGCGCAACGCCATCGACGAGAACCGCATCGACATCTTCCTCCAGCCGATGGTGACGCTGCCGCAGCGCAAGGTGCGGTTCTACGAAGCCGTGACGCGCCTGCGCGACGAGCGCGACCAGCTGATCGCCGCCGAGGAATTCATCAGCATCGCCGAAGCCTCGGGTCTGATCGGACGCATCGACAACATGGTGATGCTGCGCTGTGTGCAGGTGCTGCGGCGCCTGATGGTGCGCAACAAGGATGTCGGCGTGTTCTGCAACGTCGCGGCCTCCACGCTCGGCAATTCCACCACCTTCGCGCAGTGCCTCGACTTCCTCGAAGCCAACCGGGCGCTGGCGCCCTCGCTGGTGCTGGAGTTCAAGCAGTCGACCTTCCGCAATCTCGGCCCGGCCGAGACCGAGAACCTCGCGGCGCTCGCCCAGCGCGGTTTCCGCTTCTCGATCGACCATGTCACTGACCTCAGGATCGAGCCGCGCGAGCTCGCCGATCGCGGCGTGCGCTTCATCAAGGTGCCGGCGTCCCTCCTGCTCGACCCCAGGCAGGCCTCGACCTCGGACATCCACCCTTCCGACCTCTCCGACCTGCTCGGCCGCTTCGGCATCGACCTGATCGCCGAACGGATCGAGGGCGAGCGCGCAGTGGTCGATTTGCTCGACTTTGACGTGCGGTTCGGTCAGGGGTTCCTGTTCGCGCCACCCCGGCCATTGCGGCCTGAAGGGGCATCTGCTACCGGCGGGGCCTCGCCGAACCCGGCGCAGGAAATTCAGGGATCCAATGGCTCCGCTTCTCCCAGCCCAGGCGCCACGTCTTCAGCGCCTCCAGCCCAGCGTATCACCGGCAACGCGGCGCTCGCGCGCCGGATCTGATCGGCCGCACGCATCATGACCACGCTGCATTTCGCCGAAAGCCTGCGCGAGCTCGTGGGCGGCGTTGACGTTGTGCTCAGCGACATCTGGGGCGTGGTTCACAACGGCCTGGAATCCTTCCCCGAGGCCTGCGAGGCGCTGCACACCTATCGCAGCCGCGGCGGTACGGTGATCCTGATCACCAATGCCCCGCGCCCGGCCGACTCTGTCCAACGGCAATTGCGCAAGCTCGGCGTCGCGGACGAGACCTATGACGCGATCGTCTCGTCGGGCGACCTGACGCGGCTCTATGTCGCCGAGCATCCCGGCCGCAAGATGTTCTGGCTCGGACCCGAGCGCGACAACTCGATCTATCGCGGCCTCGATGCGACGACCGCGCCGCTGGAAGAAGCCGACTACATCGTCTGCACCGGCCTCTATGACGACGAGACCGAGACGGCGGAAGACTATCGCGGCATGATGCTGAAGGCGCGCGAGCGCAAGCTGACGCTGGTCTGCGCCAATCCCGATATCGTGGTGGAGCGCGGCGACCGGCTGATCTATTGCGCCGGCGCGATCGCGGAACTCTATCGCGAACTCGGCGGCGAGGTGATCTTCTACGGCAAGCCGCATCGCCCGATCTACGAGCGCGCGATGATGCTCGCCGGCGAACGCCAGGGTCACATGATCGACCGGAAAAAGGTGCTGGCGATCGGCGATTCCGTCCGCACGGACCTCACCGGCGCGCGCGAATTCGGCATCGACTGCCTGTTCGTCACCCGCGGCATCCATGCCGAGGAGTTCGAGGGCCTCGACCAGCTCGACCCGAATTCGGTGATGGAGTTGTTCGGCCACCCGCCGAAGGCGCTGATGCGCGAATTGAAGTGGTGACGGTTGCGGCTTGAACCGACGCCGGCTTAGACGAATTGCTAAGCCCCGGTCGTCGTCATGGCCGGGCATAGCCAGCCGAAGGACGGCGGCGCTCGCGCGCACCTACGCCCCGGCCATCCACGCTTTTGGCACCCGCAAACGCGGATGCCCGGGACAAGCCCGGGCACGACGTTCCAAATGGAAGATAATTGTCCGGCGAAGAGCGCGCTTACGCGCTCGCCATGTCCGGGAAGACCGCTTCGATCTTGGTCTTCAGCGTCGCCGCGTTGAACGGCTTGACGATGTAGTTGTTCACGCCGGCCTTCTTGGCCGCGATCACGTTCTCGGTCTTCGATTCCGCGGTGATCATGATGAAAGGCGTGGTGGCGAGGTTCGGATCCGCGCGCACTTCGCGCAGCAGGTCGTAACCCGTCATCGGCTCCATGTTCCAATCGGAAATCACGAGCCCGTACTTCTTGCCACGCATCTTGTTCAGCGCCGCCGAACCGTCGCTTGCATCATCGATATTCTCGAAGCCAAGCTGCTTCAGGAGATTCCTGATGATACGGATCATGGTGCTGTAGTCATCAACCACCAGAACCGACATCGACAAATCAACCGCCATCTCGACTCCCCCAACGCAAACCCAGGAAATATTACGATCGGACCCGCCGGGGCCGGAGCCCCGCTGTTCCACAATTCAAGGACTAGCACCAAGGCGTTAAACAGCGCGTTAACTGGGGGCGCCTCCGAAGGACTGAAATCACGTTCAATGCGGCCGCTCTCCCTGCCGCTTGACTTCGTCCGGCCGGTCAAGCCACGGTCCGCAGGTCCTGCCGCTTCGAGAATTCCCCTGATGGTCCCGCATTTTACCGTTATCCGCGACACAACGCCGGATTCCGCGATTTTGAGGGGCGCCGTGGTCGCCATGGGCAATTTCGACGGCGTTCATCTCGGCCATCGCGCGGTGATCGCAGCCGCGCTGGAAATGGGCCGGGCGCATGGCCGCCCTGCGCTGGCATTGACCTTCGAGCCGCATCCGCGCCGGTTTTTCAGCCCGAACACCCCGCAATTCCGCCTGACGGACGAGCCGGCCAAGCTGCGGCTTTTGGCCGGCACCGGGCTCGCCGGCGCCGTGGTCATGACCTTCGACAAGGCCAGGGCCGGGACCAGCGCGCAAGACTTCATTCACCATGACCTGATCGGGCGCCTCGGCGTCAGCGGCATCGCGGTCGGCTACGACTTTCATTTCGGCAAGGGTCGCGTCGGCTCGCCGAGCCTCCTGGTGAACGAGGCGCCCCGGCTCGGCATCGAGGTCGACGTGCAGGCCCATGTCGACATCGACGAGCGGCCGGTCTCCTCCAGCGCCATCCGGATCGCGCTCGCCGAGGGCCTCATTGACGAGGCCACCACCATGCTGGGCGCGCCCTGGTTCATCACCGGCGAGGTGATCCACGGCGAGAAGCGCGGCCGCGACCTCGGCTATCCCACCGCCAACATCCGCCTCGATGCCAATTGTGGCCTCAAGCACGGCATCTATGCGGTGCGGGTCAGCCGCGGCGCCGAGCGGCTGGACGGGGTGGCAAGCTTCGGCCGCCGTCCGACCTTTGATAATGGTGCGCCGCTGCTGGAAATCTTCCTGTTCGACTTCAAGGGCGACCTCTACGGACAAGCGCTCGACTGCGCCTTCGTCGGCTTCATCCGCGAGGAGCTGAAATTCGACAGCCTGGAGGCCCTGATCCGCCAGATGGACGACGATTCCGCCCGCGCCCGCGCCGTGCTGGCCGCCGCCCCGGACGCGTTTCCGCGGCTTGGCGTGATCGATTGAGGCCCAAATCCGGCCCGCCGTACCTTTTGCGCTTCTACCTTTTGCGCTTCCCTTGGCCCCCTGCTATGGAGAGCCCATGTTTGCGCGGTGCATCATAGGGATTAGCGGCCCGGCTTCCGCCTGAGCCTGAAGGCTCGGCGCAAGACCGGGATTTCGTCGTTTCACCCCGCGATTCCAGTCGCTATCCGTTTCCGCGCCCTTCCGAGCCAGTCAGCCCCATGTCCGAAAAGCCGCAAAAGTCCGACGCCAAAGACTATTCCAAGACCCTTTATTTGCCGCAGACGGATTTCCCGATGCGCGCCGGCCTGCCGCAGCGCGAGCCGGAACTGCTGAAGTATTGGAACGACATCGGCCTCTACGACAAGCTGCGCCGGGAAGCCCAGGGCCGCGCCAAATTCGTGCTGCATGACGGCCCGCCCTACGCCAACGGCAACATCCATATCGGGCACGCGCTGAACAAGATCCTCAAGGACGTCGTGACCAAGAGCCAGCAGATGCTCGGCTTCGACTCCAATTACGTGCCGGGCTGGGACTGCCACGGCCTGCCGATCGAATGGAAGATCGAGGAGGAGAACTACCGCAAGAAGGGCAAGCAGAAGCCCGATTTCCGCGACTCCGCCGCGATGGTGGCGTTCCGCAAGGAATGCCGCGCCTATGCGACGCACTGGATCAACGTGCAGCGCGAGGAGTTCAAGCGGCTCGGCATCATCGGCGACTGGGATCATCCCTATCAGACGATGAGCTATCCGGCCGAAGCGCAGATCGCCCGCGAGCTGATGAAGTTCGCGGCCAACGGCACGCTGTATCGCGGCTCCAAGCCGGTGATGTGGAGCGTGGTCGAGAAGACCGCGCTTGCGGAAGCCGAGGTCGAGTACGAGGACTACACCTCCGACATGGTGTGGGTGAAGTTTCCCGTCACGTCACCGGCGCATGGCGCACTCGCCAGTGCCTCGGTCGTGATCTGGACCACCACGCCCTGGACGCTGCCCGGCAACCGCGCGATCTCGTTCTCGCCGAAAATCGCCTACGGCCTTTATAAGGTGACGGATGCGCCCGCCGACAACTGGGCCAAGACTGGCGATCTCCTGATCCTGGCCGATGCGCTCGCCGCAGAAGTGTTCAAGCAGGCGCGCGTCACGTCTTACGAGAAGGTGCGCGACATTCCCGGCGACACGCTGGATGCCGTGGAATGCGCCCATCCCCTGCGCGGGTTCGGTGGCGGTTACGAGTTCATCGTGCCGCTGCTCGCCGGCGAGCATGTCACCGACGACACCGGTACCGGCTTCGTGCACACCGCGCCGAGCCACGGCCGCGAGGACTTCGACGTCTGGACGGCCAACACCCGCGAGCTCGATGCGCGCGGCATCCCGACCGCGATCCCCTACACCGTCGACGAGAACGGCGCCTACACCGCGCAGGCCCCCGGCTTCACCGGCAAGCGCGTGCTCAACGACAAGGGCGAGAAGGGCGATGCCAACGAGGCCGTGATCAAGGCGCTGATCGAAGGCGGCAAGCTGCTCGCGCGCGGCCGCCTCAAGCACCAATATCCCCATTCGTGGCGCTCGAAGAAGCCGGTGATCTTCCGCAACACGCCGCAATGGTTCATCGCGATGGACAAGGACATCAACGATGACGGCCATGCGAAGAAGGGCGACACGCTGCGCGCCCGCGCGCTGCACGCGATCTCGGTCACGCAATGGGTGCCGCCGTCGGGCGAGAACCGCATCAACGGCATGATCGCCAACCGTCCGGACTGGGTGATCTCGCGCCAGCGCGCCTGGGGCGTGCCGATCGCCGTGTTCGTGCGCGAGAAGAGCGACGGCTCGGCAGAGATCCTGCAGGACGAGATCGTCAACCAGCGCATCGCCGAAGCCTTCATGGAGGAAGGCGCCGACGCCTGGTACATGGACGGCGCCCGCGAGCGCTTCCTCGGGTCCCGCGCGAGCGAGGACTGGAAGAAGGTCGACGACATCTGCGACGTCTGGTTCGATTCGGGCTCCACGCACGCCTTCGTGCTCGAGGATCGCCAGAACTTCCCGCAGCTCGGCAACATCGTCCGCAAGATCGACGGCGGCAACGACACCGTGATGTATCTGGAAGGCAGCGACCAGCATCGCGGCTGGTTTCATTCCTCGCTGCTGGAAAGCGCGGGCACGCGGGGCCGCGCGCCCTACGACATCGTGCTCACCCACGGCTTCACGCTCGACGAGAACGGCCGCAAGATGTCGAAGTCGCTCGGCAACACCGTCGAGCCGCAGAAGGTGATCAAGGATTCGGGCGCGGACATCCTGCGCCTGTGGGTCTGCGCCACCGACTATGCCGACGACCAGCGCATCGGCCCGGAGATCCTGAAGAACACCATCGAGACCTATCGCAAGCTGCGTAACTCGATCCGCTGGATGCTCGGTACGCTGCATCACTTCAAGGCGAGCGAGAAGGTCGCCTATGCCGAGATGCCCGAGCTCGAGCGGCTGATGCTGCACGAACTGGCCGGCCATGCCGAAACCGTTCGCAAGGCCTATGCCGCCTTCGACTACAAGACCGTCGTCGCGAGCCTCGCGGCCTTCATGAACTCCGAGCTTTCGGCGTTCTACTTCGATATCCGCAAGGACACGCTCTATTGCGACCCGCCGTCCTCGCCGGCGCGCAAGGCCGCGCTCACCACGATCGACCTGTTGTGCGATGCGCTCCTGAAGTGGCTTGCGCCGATCCTGAGCTTCACGACCGATGAAGCCTGGCGCATGTTCCGGCCGAACGCGGAGCCTTCGGTCCATCTGACCCTGTTTCCCGAAGGCATCGAGACGCTCCGCGACGACAAGCTCGCCGCGAAATGGGAGACGATCCGCAACGTCCGCCGCGTCGTCACCGGCGCGCTGGAGCTTGAGCGCGCCGCCAAGAACATCGGCTCGTCGCTCGAGGCCTCACCAGTGATCTATGTCGCCGACCGCGACATGCTGGCGACGCTGTTCGACACCGATCTCGCCGAGGTCTGCATCACCTCGAACTACGAGGTGCGTGAGGGCGAAGCGCCTGCGGGCGCGTTCCGTCTCGATGCGGTGCCCGGCGTCGCGGTCGTCGTCGAGAAGGCGGTCGGCACCAAATGCGCCCGCTCCTGGAAGATCTCGCCCCTGGTCGGTGAAGACCCTGAATACCCCGACGTCAGCCCGCGCGACGCCCAGGCGCTGCGCGAATGGAAGGCGCTGGGGGTGGGGGTCTGATCCCCGGCCATGACCCCGCTTCGCGCCGGCATCCTCGCGGCCGTGGTCACGCTGGTGGCCGACCAGGCCTCAAAGCTTTGGCTCCTGAACGTGTTCGACCTCGCCCGCCGCGGCGTAGTGAAGGTGACGCCGTTCTTCGACCTGGTGCTGGCCTGGAACATCGGCATCAGCTTCGGCTGGCTCCAGAACGACGGCCAGTCGGCGCAGATCGCGCTGATGGCGGTCAAGGTCGTCGCCGTGGTCGCCCTGGCGATCTGGATGGCCCGCTCGCACACCCTGCTCGCCACGGTCGCACTCGGGCTGATCATCGGCGGCGCGATCGGCAACGGCATCGACCGCTTCGCCTACGGCGCGGTGGTCGATTTCGCCCTGTTCCACATCGAGCTCGGCGGAAATACCTATAATTGGTATGTGTTTAACCTCGCGGACGTGGCCATCGTTGTCGGGGTGGCGGCGCTATTGTATGATTCCTTCCTGGGGGTACCCGCCGCAAAAGCGCCCTGATCCCGGCCGATACGGACCGGCAGGTGGAACCCTGCTTTTTGCGAGGATTGGCCGCGTGCGAGCGGCAAAGTGCAGCAATCTGCCACAATATGGAACAGGTACAGTGATGCGCAGCTCCGAGACCAGCGGTTCGATGGTTCGAGACCCCAAGGCAGGGTTCTGGCGGGCGTTGAAATTGTCCGCTGTCGCGCTCGGCATCGGCCTCGTCATGACGGCAGGCCCGGTCCGTGCCGGTGACGACGACGATGATGATGACGGGATGACCTTCGAAGAGAAGATCATCGACAATCTGATGTCCGGCATCGGCGCCAAGAGCATGGAAAAGCCCGGCATCGAATACCGCGAGCGCTCGCCGCTCGTCGTGCCGCCCAAGCTCGACCTGCCGCCTCCGGCAACCCAGGCCAAGAATGCTCCGAACTGGCCGAAGGACCCCGAAGAGAAGCGCCGCAAGGAAGCCATCGCAGCGCGCAAGAAGGCGACCAAGGCGACGGAGAACTGGCAGGCGGCCCAACCGCTGACGCCCGCCGAGATGAAGGCCGGCGAGGTCGCCGCAGCCCCCCGTACAAGCAATGACCCGATCCAGCCGGGCACCAACGGCAACCCGTCGCTCAGCCCCACCGAGCTCGGTTACGCCGGTGGTCTCTGGAACATGATGAAGGGCGGCAACAGCTCCGAAGAGAAGAAATTCACCAGCGAGCCGCCGCGCTCGTCGCTGGTCGAGCCGCCGCCGGGCTACCAGACGCCGTCCCCGAACTACGCCTATGGCGCCGGGCCGGACAAGTCGCGCCGGACCTATTTCGACATCATGTCGGGCAAGGAAAAGGAATAATAGCGCTCCTGCCCCACCGCGACATCCTGACAGGCGCATCCTGGCACCGGCGGCTTACGCACGCCGGACGCAGTCTGCATATTGCTTATCAGTAACTTGCCAGCGCGTTGAGTTCTCTGCTTCGTGACGCGAAGCCTCAGCCGCACGGTGTAGCATGCAGTGCCTCCGAGCCGGACATCCGGGTTCGGCCTTTTCATAAGGATTATGATGTCCTCTTACCGATCGGCCGCCTGCCTCCTTGCCGCGCTGCTTTCGACGAGTGTCCTCTCAGCCAGCGCCGCCCTCGCCCAGACCACGGTGACATCGGCCCCGCCCGCCAGCTTCACGCTCGCCAACGGCATGCAGGTCGTGGTGATCCCGGACCACCGCACGCCCGTGGTCACGGAGATGATCTGGTACAAGGTCGGCTCGGCCGACGAGACGCCGGGCAAGTCCGGGCTCGCGCACTTCCTCGAACATCTGATGTTCAAGGGCACCTCGAAGCATCCGGTCGGCGAATTCTCCCAGACCGTGCTCCGCGTCGGCGGCAACGAGAACGCCTCGACCTCGGTCGACTACACCAACTACTACCAGCGCGTGCCGAAAGAGCAGCTGCCGACCATGATGGAGTTCGAGGCCGATCGCATGACCGGCCTGATCCTTAAGGACGAGAACGTGCTGCCCGAGCGCGACGTCGTGCTCGAAGAGTACAACATGCGGGTCGCCAACAATCCGGACGCGCGGCTCAACGAGCAGATCATGGCCGCGCTCTATCTCAATCATCCCTACGGCCGGCCGGTGATCGGCTGGCACCAGGAGATCGAGAAGCTCGACCGCGAGGATGCGCTCGCCTTCTACCGCCGCTTCTACGCGCCGAACAACGCGATCCTCGTGATCGCCGGCGACGTGGAAGCCGCCGACATCCGCCCGCTGGTCGAGCGGAATTTCGGCTCCATTCCGGCCCAGCCCGCGATCCCGGAGCGGCGCATCCGTCCGCAGGAGCCGGAGCCGGCGGCGCCGCGCACGGTCACGCTGGCCGACCCGCGCGTCGAGCAGCCGAGCCTGCGCCGCTACTATCTCGTACCGTCGGCGACGACCGCCGCCGCAGGTGAAAGCGCCGCCCTCGACGTGCTGGCGCAGCTGATGGGCAGCGGCAGCAATTCCTATCTCTACCGCGCGCTCGTGGTCGACAAGCCGCTCGCGGTGTCCGCCAGCGCCAGCTATTCGAGCATCTCGCTCGACCCGACCCAGTTCGCGATCTCGGCCTCGCCGAAACCGGGCGTCAGCTTTGCCGATGTCGAGCAAGTGGTCGACGGCGTCATCGCCGACATCGCACAGAACCCGATCCGCGCCGAGGACCTCGAGCGGGTCAAGACCCAGCTCATTGCGGAAGCGATCTACGCCCAGGACAACCAGGCGGTGCTGGCGCGCTGGTATGGCGGCGCGCTGACCACGGGCCTCTCGATCGAGGACATCAGGAGCTGGCCCGACCGCATTCGCGCGGTCACCGCCGAGCAGGTTCGCACTGTCGCGCAGAAATGGCTCGAGAAGAAGCGATCGGTGACGGGCTATCTGATCAAGGACACCAGTGCCGCCAAGCGCGAGGAGAAGCGTTCGTGACCTATCCCTTCCTTCGACGCGTTGCATTCTCGCTTGCCACCGGCGCGGCACTCGCGCTGGCTACGGTGTCGCCGTCACAGGCGGCTGCAAAAATCCAGCACCTGACTTCGCCGGGCGGCATCGAAGCCTGGTTCGTACAGGATGCGACGGTGCCGCTGATCGCCATGGAATATTCCTTTGCCGGCGGCTCGGCGCAGGATCCCAAGGACAAGTCCGGCGTCGCCAATCTGGTCGGCGACCTTCTCGACGAAGGCTCCGGCGATCTCGACTCCAAGACCTTCCATGAGCGGCTCGACCGCCGCGCCATCGAGCTCTCCTTCAGCGCCACCCGCGATACGTTCCGCGGCAGCCTGCGGATGCTGCGCGACAACAAGGACGAGGCCTTCGACCTGCTCAGGAGCGCGCTGACCTCGCCGCATTTCGACACCGCCGACGTCGAGCGCATCCGCTCACAGGTGATCTCGGGCCTGCGCCGCGAGACCACCAATCCGTCGTCGCTGGCGAGCCGCAAATTCCTGGAGGTCGCGTTCGGCGACCATCCCTATGGCCGGCAGACCAATGGCACGCTGGACAGCGTGCCGACCATCACGGTCGCCGACATGAAGGATTATGTCGGCCGCGTGATTGCGAAGGACGGGCTGAAGATCGCGGTGGTCGGCGACGTCGATCCGGCCACCCTCGGCAAGCTGCTCGACCACACTTTTGGTAGCCTGCCCGCAAAAGCCAATCTCACGCCGGTCGCCGACGTCGAGGCGGCAAAACCGCCGCAGCGCGCCTTCGTGCCGCTCGACGTGCCGCAGACCGTCATCACCTTCGGCGGCCCCGGCGTGAAGCGCAGCGATCCGAACTTCATGGCCGCCTATGTCGTCAACCACATCCTGGGCGGCGGCGGATTGTCCTCCCGGCTCTATCGCGAGGTACGCGAGAAGCGCGGGCTGGCTTATTCCGTGTTCGAATCGCTGCTCTGGATGGAGCATTCGGCGGTCTTCATCGGCAACACCGGCACCCGCGCCGACCGGGCCGGCGACACCATCGACGCCATCGACAAGGAAGTGCGCCGCATCGCCGAGGAGGGCCCGACGCAGAAGGAGCTCGACGAAGCCAAGTCCTACCTCAAGGGCTCGCAGATGCTGGCGCTGGATACCTCCTCGAAGCTCGCGCAGGCGCTGCTGCAATACCAGCAGGACAAGCTGCCGATCGACTATATCGAGAAGCGCAACGCCATCGTCGATGCGGTGACACTGGACGACGCCAAGGCCGCCGCCAAGCGCCTCTGGGGCCAGGGCCTCCTGACCGTCGTCGTCGGCCGCGCCCCACAGGCGGCCGCGGCACCGGCGACGAAGTCGAACTGACGTCCCCTGACGTTTCCTGAAATGGCCGGGCTCGCCCGGCCATTTGCGTTTCCAGGATGCGCCATTGCCGAACGTGGACGTCCGCGATATGTCCGGACATCACGAATGGTGCCAGCATGCTGCGGATATCCCGCGATCTCGTCATCGACGAGGACGATATCGAGATCGGCTTCGTCCGCGCCTCCGGCCCGGGCGGGCAGAACGTCAACAAGGTCTCGACCTCGGCCCAGCTGCGCTTCGACACGCGCAAGCTGACCTTGCCGGAGGATGCGGTGATCCGGCTCGCCCGCATCGCCGGCCAGCGCATGACCAAGGACGGCGTGATCGTGATCCACGCCCAGCGCTTCCGCACCCAGGAGCGTAACCGTCAGGACGCCATCGACCGGCTCACCGAGATCCTGACCGAAGCGATGATACGGCCAAAGCCGCGCCGCGCGACACGGCCGACCTTTGGCTCCAAGCAGCGCCGGCTCGACGGCAAGAAGCGCCGCAGCGACATCAAGGCAGGGCGCGGCGGCGGCCGCTTCGACGACTAGCAAAGCAGACCCAGTCAAAAAAACTCCGGCCGCGGGGCGACCGGAGTCTGCTTGCTTCACCCGGCGGGACTAGTAACGCTTGGCCGGGGCTGCACCGCCCGTCGCGGAATCGTCGGCGGTTCCCTTATGCGCAGCGCTACCGGTGGTGCCGACCGTGCCCCTGGTGCCTTTGGTCGACTTCATGCCCGTCTTCTCGCCCGCCGCGCCCGGCTGAGCATTCATCTCCTCATCCCCGCTGCCCATTGTGCTGCCCTGCATCGATTTGCCTTGCACGGCGCCGCCCGTCTTGGCGGGTGGCGCGCCTTGCGCGAGAACCGGCGTCGCAATGAGAGCCGACAGAGCGCATGCGATCATCGAGGTCTTCACCAACTTCATCCATTTCTCCTGGATTTTTCCGCGACGAATGGCTCGGCTGCATCCTGCGCCGCTCACCTGCACCGGGTCATTGCATCGCGTAGAGAGTTCAAGCGGCGCGGTCGTCATGCAATGCGCATGGTGTGGTGATCGTTTAGGGATTTGACGGCGGTTTCGCGGAATTGTGCTCCGCATATAAGGCATTGCGGAACACACGCGGCCACCAGTGTCTCCGCGCGCATCGAAACAGCCCGCTACTACCACCGCATCTTTGACGCCGCCTAGAGTTTGCGCACGTTGATGTGGATGGGCGGATTCTTGGCGATGCGCGCAATCGTGCTGGGATTGTGCACCGCGATGGTGCTGGTGACGCGGGTTGCCGATGCGCAAATGCCCTTGCCGGCCGCCAAGCCGCCGGATGGCGCGACGCTGTTCAAACAGCAATGCGCGGTGTGCCACACGACAAGCCTGTCAGAGCCGGCGCGGCAAGGCCCACCGCTGGTGAAGGTCGTCGGCCGTCCCGCCGGCAAGACCGAAGGTTTTAAATACTCGGAGGCGCTGTCGAAAGTGGACTTCGCCTGGGACGAGACCAGGCTCGACGCCTGGCTGAGCAATCCGCAAGCCGTCATTCCCGGCGTGACCATGGTCTACCGGCAGGCGAAGCCGGAGACGCGCGCCGCCATCATCACCTACCTGAAGGAGCTGAACTGAATGGCAAAGCCCGTTCATTCCATGATCCGCGTGCTCGACGAGGCCCGCTCGCTCGACTTCTACAAGCGCGCCTTCGGCTTGGAGGTCGCCGACCATCTGAAATTTTCGGACTTTGCCCTGATCTATCTGCGTCATCCCTCCTCACCTTTCGAGGTCGAGCTGACGGTGAATTTCGATCGCAAGGAGCCGTACCAGCTCGGCGACGGCTACGGACATATTGCCGTGGTGGTCGAGGATCTCGATACCGAACATGCCCGCTTCGAGCGCGAGAAGCTCGCACCGGGACCGCTGCACGACTTCAAGCACGACGGCAAGACGCTGGCGCGCTTCTTCTTCGTCAGCGATCCCGATGGCTACAAGATCGAGGTGATCCAGCGAGGGGGTCGTTTCGGCTGATCAAAATCACAAAAATCCAAATCACAAAATCTACGGAGGAATGCCATGAGAGAAGTCGATCGTCGAAGCAAGCACAGCCGCCGCGTCTTTCTCAAGGGCGCGGCGACCGCCGTTCCGGTCGTCGCTGTCGCGACCAGCGTCGCCGTCAGCATCGAGGATGCCTGGGCGGATGATGCCAGCACGCTCTCGCCCGCAACGATGAAGACGCTGCTGAAGGTCGCGCGCGACATCTATCCGCACGACGTCCTCGGCGACAGCTACTACATCACCGCGATCAAGCCGTGGGACGGCAAGGCGGCCAAGGACCCCGCCGTCAAGTCTCTGATCAGCGACGGCATCACGCGGCTCGATCAGAACGCGCGGGATCGGCACAAGGTGGCTTACGCCGAAGTGCCATGGGAAGCCGACCGCGTGGTGCTGCTGACGGAGATCGAGCAGAGCGACTTCTTCCAGAAGGTGCGCGGCGACCTCGTGGTGTCGCTCTACAACCAGAAAGAGGTCTGGCCGCGGTTCGGCTACGAAGGCTCCTCCGCAGAGCACGGCGGCTACATCAACCGCGGCTTTGCCGACATCGACTGGCTGCCGAAGGCTTAAGGCTCACCCAACGGTTCAGGAGAACGCATATGGCAAAATTCGATCTGAACGACTCCAGCGTTGTGGTGATCGTCGGCTCCGGTGCCGGCGGCGGCACGCTGGGCAACGAGCTCGCGCAGAAGGGCGTCAAGGTGGTGATCCTCGAAGCAGGTCCCCGCATCGAGAACCAGGACTTCGTCAACGACGAGTGGGAGAGCTTTTCCCAGCTCGCCTGGACCGATGCCCGCACCACGTCGGGGACATGGCGCGTCGCCAAGGACTTCTCTGGCCTGCCCGCCTGGATCGTCAAGGCGGTCGGCGGCTCGACCACACACTGGGCCGGCGCATCGCTGCGCTTCGACGAGCACGAGTTCAAGGTGAAGAGCACCTACGGCAACATTCCCGGCGCCAATCTTTTGGACTGGCCGGTGACGCTCGCGGAAATCGAGCCGTGGTACGCCAAGGCTGAGAACAAGATGGGCGTGACCCGCACCAACGGCATTCCCGGACTGCCCGGCAATAATAATTTCAAGGTGCTGGAGGCCGGTGCGAAGAAGCTTGGCTACAAAACCGTGCACACCGGCAACATGGCCATCAACAGCCAGCCGCGTGACGGCCGCGGCGCCTGCCAGCAGATCGGCTTCTGCTTCCAGGGCTGCAAATCCGGCGCGAAATGGTCGACGCTCTACACCGAAATCCCCAAGGGCGAGGCGACCGGCAATCTCGAAGTACGGCCGAGCAGCATGGCGGTCAAGATCGAGCACGACGCCTCCGGCAAGGTGACCGGCGTTGTCTATGCCGACGAGAGTGGCGCGATGCAGCGCCAGAAGGCGCGCGTCGTCGCGGTGGCCGGCAACTCGATTGAAAGCCCGCGGTTGCTGTTGAACAGTGCCTCGACCATGTTCCCCGATGGCCTCGGCAATTCATCGGGCCAGGTCGGCCGCAACTACATGCGGCACATGACCGGCAGCGTCTACGCCGTGTTCGAGAAGTCGGTGCACATGTATCGCGGCACCACCATGGCCGGCATTATCCGTGATGAATCCGCCAACAATCCGAAGCGCGGCTTCGTCGGCGGCTACGAGATGGAGACGCTGTCGATTGGCCTGCCGTTCATGGCGGCCTTCCTCAATCCCGGCGCCTGGGGCCGTCCGTTCACCGCGGCGCTCGACGGCTATCCCAGGATGGCCGGCATGTGGCTGGTCGGCGAGGACATGCCGCAGGAGACCAACCGCATCACGCTCGACCCCGTCGTCAAAGACAAGTTCGGCCAAGCGGTCGCGAGCGTCCATTTCGACGACCATCCCAACGACCTCGCGATGCGCGCACATGCCTACAAGCAGGGTGCGGCCGTCTACGACGCCGTCGGCGCCACCGTGACCTATCCAACGCCACCCTATCCGAGCACGCACAATCTCGGCACCAACAGGATGAGCGAGAAACCGCGGGATGGCGTGGTCAACAAGTTCGGACAGAGCCACGACGTCAAGAATCTGTTCGTCTCGGATGGCAGTCAGTTCACCAGCGGGGCGGCGTGCAATCCGACGCTGACCATCGTCGCGCTCGCGATCCGGCAGGCTGATTACATCGCCGGCGCGATGCAGAAAAAGGAGATCTGACGTCGGGCGTTATCCCGTCTGATTGGAAGAACGTGGCAGGCATTTCGCTTGCGGCCATCCTTCGAGACGCCCGCCTACGGCGGGCCCTCAGGATGAGGTCGTGTTGCGCGGCGAGATATCAGACCCTCATGGTGAGGAGCCCGCCGAGGCGGGCGTCTCGAACCATGCAGGCCAAGAACGTTCGGCATGATGGCATTGAGAATGCGGATGCGGGCCGCCACAGCAACGGCTACTCGGCCGCATCGAGGATGGGCGCGACGGTTGCCTTGAACTCCTGCACCTGCGTCACGCTCCGGGAGCGGTAGATCAGGCAGGAGCAGCGCAGCAGCGAGGCGAAATTATTGACCTCGCCGTGATGGTCGAGCACCTCATTGTAGAGCGTGGTCAGGAACTTGCCGACGCTCATGCTCTCCTTGGCCGCGATCTCCTCCAGCGTGTCCCAGAACGCCATTTCCAGCCGGATCGAGGTGCAGTGCCCGCCGATCCGCAACGAGCGGGTCTGGGATTCGTAGTTGCGTTGGGGCTGGTGCGCGAAGAAATTGCACATGGCGTCCTCCCGTCCTGTTGCCATTTTTTCACGATGCTACACCGCTGCCCGTGCCCCCACAATCAGGACGGCAGGCAGGGCGACCGCTCCGTCCCGGTTGCGCAATTTTCTCGAACGTCCAATCCCTTCAATGTGATAGGCATCCCTCTTCCCCAGCCCGCCACACGGCTGTTGCCCAACACATGCTTTTGACGCAACACGGCCTAGAATAGCGCCGTCAGCGAATCCAGATCGAAAGCCCCATGCCCGTCCGCCAGCTGCCAGAGCAAGTCGTCAACCGCATCGCCGCCGGCGAGGTGGTCGAACGTCCGGCAAGCGTGGTCAAGGAACTGGTCGAGAACGCCATCGATGCCGGTGCGAGCCGGATCGACGTCTTCACCGATGGCGGCGGGCGGCGGCGGATCGGGATCACCGACGACGGCAGCGGCATGACCGCGAAGGACCTCGCGCTCGCGGTCGAACGCCATGCCACCTCCAAGCTCGACGACGAGGACCTGCTCCAGATCCGCACGCTCGGGTTCCGCGGCGAGGCGCTGCCCTCGATCGGCTCCGTGGCGCGTCTTTCCATCACCACGCGGCACGCGAGCGAGCCGCATGCCTGGGCGCTGTCAGTCGAGGGCGGCGACAAGTCCGAGATCATGCCGGCCGCGCTGGCGCATGGCACGCGCGTCGAGGTCAACGACCTCTTCTATGCAACGCCCGCGCGGCTGAAATTCCTGAAGACCGATCGCACCGAGGCGGAGGCGATCCGCGAGGTGGTCAGGCGCCTCGCCATGGCGCGGCCCGACGTCGCCTTCACGCTCGCGGGCGAGGAGCGCGCGCCGGTGACCTGGACCGCCGCGCTGCCCGGCGCCGCCGGACGGCTGACGCGGCTCGGCGATATCCTCGGCGCAGAATTCCGCAGCCACGCCATCGAGGTCCACGCCGAGCGCGAGGGCGTCGTCATCGCCGGCTATGCCGCGGCGCCGGCGCTCACCAAGGCCAACGCGCTCGGGCAATATCTCTTCGTCAACGGCCGCCCGGTGCGCGACAAGCTGATCCTCGGCGCCGTGCGCGGGGCCTATGCCGACTATCTGCCGCGCGACCGCCATCCGGTGCTGGCGTTGTTCGTCACGCTCGATCCGCGCGAGGTCGATGCCAACGTGCATCCGGCCAAGACCGAGGTGCGCTTCCGCAATGCCGGCCTCGTGCGCGCGCTGATCGTGCACGGATTGAAGGACGCGCTCGCGCGCGAGGGCCGGCGCACGGCCGCCAACAGTGGCGAGAGCGCATTGTCCTCGTTCCGGCCCGCTTTCACGCCACGGCCTGCGAGCTGGGACTGGCGGGCTTCGCCATCCGCCCCGGTCGCGCCGATGCCGTCCTTCGAAGGTGCGGCCGCACCCGCCTTCGCCGAGCGCGCGCAGGCCGCGTTCGACGTCGGCGCACCTAGTGCGGACGTGCGGTTCGAGACGCAACCGACGGCTGACCTGGTCGACCGTCCGCTCGGCGCGGCGCGCACGCAGATCCACGAGACCTACATCGTCTCGCAGACCCGCGACGGCCTGATCATCGTCGATCAGCATGCCGCGCATGAGCGCATCGTCTACGAGCGGCTGAAGGCCTCGCTCGCCGCCAATGGCGTGCAGCGGCAGATCCTCCTGATTCCCGAGATCGTCGAGATGGACGAGGCGACAGTCGAGCGCCTGCTGGAGCGCAGCGAGGAGCTTGCGTCGTTTGGGCTGGCGATCGAATCCTTCGGCCCCGGCGCGGTCGCGGTGCGCGAGACGCCGTCGCTGCTCGGCAAGACCAATGCGGGCGGGCTGCTCCGCGATCTCTCCGAGCATATGGCCGAATGGGACGAGGCGCTGCCGCTGGAGCGCCGCCTGATGCACGTCGCCGCGACCATGGCCTGCCACGGATCGGTGCGCGCCGGCCGCCGGCTGCGGCCGGAGGAAATGAACGCCCTGCTCCGCGAGATGGAGGACACCCCGAACTCCGGCCAGTGCAATCACGGCCGGCCGACCTATGTCGAGCTGAAGCTGAGCGATGTGGAGAAGCTGTTCGGGCGGCGATGATTTCGTAGGGTGGGCAAAGCGAAGCGTGCCCACCACCTATCGCGATCGCAGAAAGTTGGTGGGCACGGCGCGTTGCGCCTTTGCCCACCCTACGGCAGCGAGACTACGGCTTCCTCAAAAACACGAACTCCGTGTCGTCATACGCCCGCCGCTCCAATTCCTCGAAACCTTCCGGCGTCACGAACTCCGCAGCCTTAGCCTCTTCCACCACGAGCAGCGCGCCCGGCGTGAGCCAGCCACCATCGCGCAAGCTCGCAAGCGCCTTCTCCGCAAATCCCTTGCCATAGGGCGGATCGAGGAACACCAGCGAGAACGGCTCGACGGGATGCGCAGGGCCGAGATCGGTCGCATCGCGGCGATAGACCTTGGTCACGCCGCCAAGGCCGAGCGTCTCGACATTGTTGCGCAACAGCGCGCGCGCTTCCGCGCCGTTGTCGACGAACAGTGTGAACTTTGCGCCGCGCGAGGACGCCTCGATGCCGAGCGCGCCGGTGCCGGCGAAGAGATCGAGCACGCGCGCATCCTCGATCGGATCGTCATAGGCGTGCACGAGGATGTTGAACACGGACTCGCGCAGGCGGTCCGCCGTGGGGCGGATGTCGCGCGAGGACGGTGAGGCGAGATTGCGCCCCTTCAAACGACCGCCGACGACGCGCAATCAGTCCTCCCGCGGCGTCAAATCGCGCTTGCCGTGATAGCCGCGCTTGGGGCGGCGCGGCGGGCCGTAGCCGTTGGCCTCGGACTCGTTGCGCTCGCGCGCTTCCTCGCTGCCGGTGCGCTGTACCAGCACACGGCGGCCCTTGCGATCGTTGATCACGTCACGCTTGCTGGCGGGCTTCTTCTCGCGTGGCGCTTCGCCGTCGGGTGAAGAAGATTTCTTCGGCACGTCGAACTGCGCGCCCGACTTCTCGATCACCTTGTCGCCGAGCTGATCACGCAGCACGCGCGACTTGATCTCCTCGACCTGGCCTTCGGGGACCTCGCCGAGCTGGAACGGTCCGTAGGACACGCGGATCAGCCGGTTCACTTCGAGCCCGAGATGGGCGCAGACGTTGCGCACCTCGCGGTTCTTGCCTTCGCGGATCGCGAACACCAGCCAGACATTGGCACCCTGATCACGCTCCAGCGTCGCCTCGATCGGGCCGTATTTGACGCCTTCGACCTCGATGCCTTCCTTCAATTGATCGAGCTGGGCCTGCGTGACGTCGCCATGGGCGCGAACGCGGTAGCGGCGCAGCCAGCCGGTGTCCGGCAGCTCGAGCGTGCGCGCGAGCCCGCCATCATTGGTGAGCAGCAGCAGGCCTTCGGTGTTGAAGTCGAGGCGGCCGATCGAGATCAGCCGCGGCAGGCCTTCGGGCAGATTGTCGAACACGGTCGGACGGCCCTCAGGGTCGTCATGCGTGGTCATCAGGCCGCGCGGCTTGTGGTAGAGGAACAGCCGCGTGCGCTCACGCTCCGGCAACGGCTTGCCGTCGACAGTGACGACATCGTTCGAGGTGATGTCGAGCGCCGGTGAATTGATGACGCGGCCGTTGACGGAGACGCGCCCCTGCGTGACCATCTCCTCGGCGTCGCGGCGCGAGGCGAGGCCCGCACGCGACAGCACTTTTGCGATACGCTCGCCGGCCTTCTTCGGCTTCGGTGCTTCGTCACGGCGCGGACGGCCCTCGAAATCCCGATCACGGTCACGATAGGCGCCGCGACCGCCGAAGGCGGGGCGCTTCTCGAAGATCCTGCTCTCATCCTCGTTTTCACGGCGCGGACGGTCGCCGAAGCGGCCTTCGTTGCGCGGATGCTCGTGCCAGTCGGAGCGGCCCTCAGAGCGCTCGCGCGGACGATTGAATTTGGGACGGTCACCGCCGCGTTCGCCATCGCCATCACGACGGGGCCGATCGAATTTCGGACGGTCGTCGCGCGGGCGATCGAACTTGGGTCGATCGAACTTGGGCCGCTCGCGGAACGGACGATCGCCGGACGCGCGATCGTCGCGCGAGCGCGAGAAACGCGGACGGTCATCGCCGCCACCCTGCCGATCGTCGCGCTTCTGCCAGGGCTTGTCTTCGCTGCGGTCGCGGCCGCCGAAATCCTTGCGCGGACCCTTGCTGAAGTCCTTGCGCGGCGGACGATCGCCACGCGGACCCGCGTCGCGCTTCTGCCACGGCTTTGAATCGCTGCGCTCGCCGCGATCGCGCGGGCGGTCGCCGAAGTCGCGCGGGCGGTCGCTGCGATCCCCACGGTCGCGCTCGCGATCCGGTGCGCCGCGCGAAAACTTCCGCTCGCCGTCGAACTTGCGTTCCGGGCGGTCGCCACGCGGCGCGTAGGGCCGCTTGTCGCCGAACTTCTTGTCACCGAACCGGCCGGCGGGACGGGAATCGTCGCGATCCCGGCTGCGCGGCGGACGGTCGTCACGGCCATAGGACGGACGATCACCACGCGGCTTGAATGGCCGCTTCTCGCCATCGCGCGAGCCGCGATCGGAGAACGGGCGGTCGCCGCGCGGCTTGAAGCTGCGCTCGCCGCGCTCCTCACCACCACGGTCGTCGCGCTTGAATTTCGGACGGTCGCTGAAATCGCGGCGCGGGGCATCGCCCTCCTCGCGGCGGCGGAACGGACGATCCCCGCGGTCGGCGCGAGGCGGACGGCTGTCGCGGTCGCCACGGGGCGGGCGGGCGTCGCCCCTGCCCTCAGGGCCGCGCTTGGCGAATTTCTTCTCAGGGCCACGCGGCTTGCCGGACCGGCCCTTGGGCGGGCCTCCCCTTGCCGGGCCTCGATCACGCCGGCCGCGGGAATCGTTGTCTTTGTCGCTGTCGCGAGGCATGAATAATCTCACTTAGGGGGTGGCCAGAAAGCATTGTGCGCGCTCGTTTCGAGCCGCATGCTCAGGCAAATCCGGTATTCACTCTTGCTGAAGGCGGAGCTACTAGCAGGTTTCTGACGATGATACGAGGCTTGAAAGCCCCCTCTTTCATGGATTTGGCGCTCAAAACGGCCGAAAATGCCGGAAAGGCGGGCGAAGTTCCGATCGGATGCGTCGTGGTCCGCAATTACGAGGTCATCGCCACCGCGGCGAACCGGACGCTGACCGATTACGACCCGACCGCCCATGCCGAGATCATTGCGCTGCGCGAGGCCGCCAAAAAGATCGGCAGCGAGCGCCTGGTCGACTGCGACCTCTACGTGACGCTGGAGCCCTGCACCATGTGTGCGGGCGCGATCTCCTTTGCAAGGGTCAGGCGGCTCTATTACGGCGCCGCCGATCCCAAGGGCGGCGCGGTCGAGTCCGGCGTGCGGTTCTTCGCTTCGCCCACCTGCCATCATGCGCCGGACGTCTATTCCGGGGTCGGCGAGAGCGAGGCGGCGCGGCTGCTCAGGGACTTCTTTCGGGAGCGGCGGTAGATTCACATATTCCGCCGTCATGCCCCGCGAAGGCGGGGCATCCAGTACGCCGCGGCCTATCGATCAACCACCACCGTCTCGGAGTACTGGATCGCCCGGTCAAGCCGGGCGATGACAGTTGTGTGTGTCGCGACAGCTTAGTTCAGCCTGCGAAGAACTCGCGCAGCGCCTTTGCGGTGGCGTCCGGGTTCTCCTCGGTGAGGAAATGGCCGGAGTCCACCGGCATGCCGTCGACGTTGGTCGCCCATTGCTTCCACGTATCGAGCGGCGTCGCGGCGGCCTGGGCGATGCCCGCGCCACCCCAGAGGGCCAGCATCGGCACCGTGATCTTCTTGCCGGCCTCGAAATCGGTCTTGTCTAGGTCGTAATCGAAATAGGCGCCGGCGCGGTAGTCCTCGCACATCGCATGCACGCGGGCGGGATCGCGGAACGGGGCGATGTAATGTTCCAGTGCGCGCTCGTCGATGGCGTCCAGCGTCTTCGACTTGGTCTGGCTCGCCATCTTGAAGCGCAGGAAGAACTCGCCATTGCCCGAGATCAGCGTCTCCGGCAGCGGCGCCGGCTGGGCGAGGAAGGTCCAGTGATAGATCTTCAGCGCGTAGGCGCGGTTCATCCGCTCCCAGTAATTATAGGTCGGCAGGATATCGAGCACCGCAAGGCGCGACAGCCGGCCGGGATGATCGAGCGCCAGCCGATACGACACCCGGCCGCCGCGGTCGTGGCCGGCAAGCGCGAAGTGGACGTGGCCGAGTTGCTCCATCGCCTCGACCATGGCCTTGGCCATCGCGCGCTTGCTGTAGGGGATGTGCTGCGCATCGCTCTCGGGCATGTCGGACCAGCCATAGCCCGGCAGATCGGCAATGATCAGCGTGAACTTGTCGGCGAGCTGCGGCGCCACGCGGTGCCACATCACGTTGGTCTCGGAGAAGCCGTGCAGCAGCAGCAGCGGCGGCCCCTTGCCGCCGACGCGGGCGAAGATGCGGCCGAAGGAGGTGTTGACCCACTCGGAGCCAAAGCCCGGATAGAGGTCGGCGAGATCGGACATCTTCTGCATCCATATCTGGTCAGTCCTGTCTGGTCAGTCCTGGGCCGCCTCAAACAAAAATGTCGAAAACAACCCCATGCACAGTAGCACGGTCGTCACCTGTGAGGGTTGCTAACCCCAACAGGCGATTGCGCAATTTTGGAATGTCGATGTGGCGGGGCGGAGGCACGCGGCAATCTTGATGCCACCATGCGTGTATTCCGGAAAAAAGCCTGTCAGCCCCGGGCCTTCTCGGCTTCCACCGCCTGCCAGCCGATGTCGCGGCGGCAGAAGCCTTCCGGCCAGTTGATGCGGTCGACGGCCTGATAGGCACGCGCCTGCGCCTCGGTCACGGTCTTGCCGAGCGCGCACACGTTGAGCACGCGGCCGCCATTGGCGAGGATCGCGCCGTCCTCCTCGACCGTGCCCGCATGGAATATCTCGGCGGTCTCGACCTTGGCGGCGTCATCGAGCCCTTCGATGCGCGTGCCCTTCTGATAGTCGCCGGGATAGCCCTTCGCCGCCATCACCACGGTGAGCGCGGAGTCCGGATGCCAGCGCAGGTCGAAGTGCTTAAGCTCCCCGTCGCAGGAGGCGAGGAACGCCGGCACGATGTCGGATATCATCCGCAGCATCAGCACCTGACACTCGGGATCGCCGAAGCGAACGTTGAACTCGAACAGCTTTGGGCCATGGGTGGTCAGCATGATCCCGGCGTAAAGTATGCCGCGGAACGGCGTGCCGCGCTGCTTCATGCCGGCGACCGTCGGCAAAATGATCTTTGCCATGATCGCATCGTGGATCGCGGGCGTGACCAGCGGCGTCGGCGAATAGGCGCCCATGCCGCCGGTGTTCGGGCCGACGTCGTGGTCGAACACCCGCTTGTGGTCCTGCGCGGAAGCGAGAGGGATGGCGGTCTCGCCGTCGCACAGCGCGAAGAAGCTGATCTCGCGGCCCGGCAGAAATTCCTCGATCACGACCTCGGCGCCGGCATCGCCAAAGGCGCCCTCGAACATCATGGCGATGGCGTCCTCGGCCTCGCGCACGGTCTTGGCGACCACGACGCCCTTGCCGGCGGCAAGGCCGTCGGCCTTGACCACAATCGGCGCACCCTGGCTCTGCACGTAGGCACGCGCATCATTGGCGTTGGTGAAGCGCTTGTAGGCGCCGGTCGGAATGCCGAATTCGGTGCACAGCGCCTTGGTGAACCCCTTGGAGCTTTCAAGCTGCGCCGCCACCCCGCTCGGCCCGAACGCCTTGATGCCGGCGGCGGTGAGGTCGTCGACGATGCCGGCGGCCAGCGGCGTCTCCGGGCCGACCACCACGAGCTCGACCGCATTCGTCTTGCAGAAGTCGATCACCGCGGCATGGTCGGCGACATCGAGCGCCACGCATTCCGCCTCCCGCGCGATGCCGGCATTGCCGGGCGCGCACCAGAACTTGGTCACCAGGGGGGAGGCTGCGATTTTCCACGCCAGGGCATGTTCGCGGCCGCCGGAACCGAGCAGGAGAATGTGCATCGAGGGCTCAGAATAAGGGGTTTGCTGGTGCCGGAGGTCGCACGAATCGCCGCGGGTCTCAAGGGGAAACGCCCCGAACTCCCCGTCATTCCGGGGGCGCGGCGAAGCCCGCTTTCCTTCTCCCCTTGCGGGAGAAGGTGGCGCGAAGCGCCGGATGAGGGGTATCTATCCACACGCATAAAAGCTCGTGGAGGCAGCCCCCTCACCCGAGTGAGCCTGCGTCCACCGGCGGAGATGCCCTCTCCCGCAAGGGGAGAGGGCACAACAATCTGCACCGCGTCAGCGACGCCCGAGAACGACAATCGCCGCTACACCTGCTTCCCCGCAATGATCTCCTGCAGCGTCGCGACATGGCGTGCGAAGGCGCCGCGGCCGGCGGCGGTGGCGGTGACCGTGGTCTGCGGTTTCTTGCCGACGAAGGCCTTGTCGACCGAGACGTAGCCCGCCTTCGCCAGCGTCTCGATGTGTGCGCCGAGATTGCCGTCGGTGGCGCCGGTGAGCTTTTTCAGCCTCGAAAATTCCAGACCTGCAGTCGCAGGCAGCGCGTTCAATGCCGCCATGATCTTGAGCCGCAGCGGCTGGTGGATGATGTCGTCGAGCTCGGCCATGCGCTAGATCCGCCGCATCCAAAGGCCGCCGAGGATCAGACCGCCGCCATTGACGAACGCCATCCAGAGCGGGAACGCCTCTCCGATGTAGAAGAACCCAATCAGTGTCAGCGCAGCGATGCCAAGACCGATCGCGACGAAGGCGTAGCCGAACCAGAGACCCGCCAGCGTATAGAACAGCATGAAGTAGAGCGGCCAGAACGCGCCGAGCTGGCGTGGACCGAAATGGCCGACGACGTTGGTGCAGAGATAGCCGAAGGCGAAGAACAGCACGAAGACCAGAACGAGCCTGACATCGAAGGCGGCACCATGCGGACGGGGTGATGGATTGAGCAACCGGATTCCGACCAGACCGCCGACGCCCAGAACGTCCACGGCAACCCAGGCGTGGACCGCGTAGACCGGCCAGAGCCAGGTCACGAGATTGCCTGCGAACACCAGGACTCCCCACCAGACCGCTGCGAGGCTTGCGAGCTCGTAGAGCTGCGATTGCTTCACGCGCTGGACGATGTCGTCGATGTCGGCCAACGCTGCAGACGCCTCCTTGCTGTCGATCATGACTGGCCTGCTCCGCGCGTTGCCACGTCCTCGGCGATTGCATTGACCGCCTTCGGGTTGGTGACCATGCCCATGTGATTGACGCCGTCGATCATCTTGACGTCGACCGACGGCTTCACCGCCTGCACGGTCTCGGCATATTTGTCCGAGATCATCATCTCGTCCTCGGCACCGCCGAAAATCGTCATCGAATGAGTCACCGCCGGAAAATCGAGGCGATAGCCGCGCGTCGCAAAGTTGCGCATCAGGCGATCGGAATAGGTCGGCACCAGGATCCGCTCCGAGTTCGGCGGCACGGCGAAGGCGAGCACTGGAAGCTGCGAACAACAGTCGATGCCGAGCTTGCGCAGCGCCGCCAGCCCGAAGTAGCGCGGAAGGTCAGCATTGGCCCAACCGCCGGCGTGCGGTTTGTTGGTCGGCGCGTCGTAGCCGAGATAGGGCGCAATCAGGACGGTGCGGACGAACAGGTCCTGCATGATCGGCGTCGCGGCAACGCGCAGCGAGAAGCCGGCGCCGGCGGAATGGCCGATCAAGGTCAGTGGCAAATCGGGCGCGCTCTTGCGGACATGGGCGACGAAGTCGACCAGATCGTCCTCGAGCTGGCCGACATAGCCGATATCACCGCGCGTGCCGGAGGCGCCGTGGCCGCGCGTATCGAGTGCCCAGGTCTCGACGCCGTGCGCGGCGAATGCTGCCGTCAGGGCATGGTTCACGGTGCCGGAGGAACCGGACGATCCATGGATGAAGATGGCGCCGCGGTCGGTGGCCGTCCCCTTCGGCGCGTAGTGCCGGAAGCCAAGCCAGGTACCGTCGCGGGCCTGGAACCGCTCCAGCGGCGGGAGGGTGGACCAGTCGATCCCCTTGGCGGAGTCCGAGACTGAGCGCATCTCCGCAGGTCGTTCCAGCGGCGTCGCGATCAGGGCGGTGAGCAGCAGCGCGACTGCGCCAACCGCGCACAGGCCCCATTTCAACAGGCTTAGAGAACCCCGCAGCAGCCGCATCGCCATCGCAAACTCCCTCGAACTGGTCATCGATAGAGAACTCTATATTACAGAGTACTCTTCATATCAATCCCCGGATTGGCGCTGCGCCGCGAAAATCCTTAACGTCGGGTCTGACCCCAAAATGCCGAATCGTTTGCCGATGCCGCCTGCGGAACCACTGCTCAACGCCCCCGAATTCACCGTCTCCGAGCTCTCGCAGTCCCTGAAGCGGACGGTCGAGGACGCCTTTGGCCATGTCCGGGTCCGCGGCGAGATTTCCGGTTTCCGCGGCGCCCACTCCTCCGGCCACTGCTATTTCGCGCTCAAGGACGAGAGCGCCAAGATCGAGGCGGTGATCTGGAAGGGCGTGCACGGGCGGATGCGCTTCAAGCCCCAGGAAGGGCTCGAGGTCATCGCCACCGGCAAGCTCACGACCTATCCGGGCTCCTCAAAATACCAGATCGTGATCGAGGCGCTGGAGCCGGCTGGCATCGGCGCGCTGATGGCGCTGATGGAGGAGCGCAAGAAGAAGCTCGCCGCCGAGGGCCTGTTCGACGAGGCGCGCAAGCAGTTGCTGCCCTGGCTGCCGGAGGTGATCGGCGTGGTGACCTCGCCGACCGGCGCCGTCATCCGTGACATCCTGCATCGGCTTGAGGACCGCTTTCCCCGCCACGTGCTGGTGTGGCCGGTCAAGGTGCAGGGCGAAGGCTCGGCCGAGCAGGTCGCAGCCGCGATCCGCGGCTTCAATGCGCTGCCCGAGGGCGGCAAGATTCCGCGGCCCGATGTGCTGATCGTGGCACGCGGCGGCGGCTCGCTGGAGGACCTCTGGTCGTTCAACGAGGAGATCGTGGTGCGGGCGGCAGCCGAGAGCATGATCCCGCTGATCTCGGCGGTCGGGCACGAGACCGACATCACGCTGATCGACTTCGTCGCCGACAAGCGCGCGCCGACGCCGACGGCAGCGGCCGAGATGGCGGTGCCGGTGCGCAGCGACTTGTTCGTCGAGGTCGCCGATCTCGCGCGGCGCACCCGCGCCTATTGGCAGCGTGCCCATGAGAGCCGCCGCAGCGAGCTGCGCGCCGCCGCGCGCGCCCTGCCCGCGGCGGGCGATCTGCTCGCAATCCCGCGGCAACGGCTGGATTCGGCGGGCGCGTCGCTACCCCGCGGCCTCAAGGCCAACACGCATGCGCATTTCCGCCGGTTTACCGCGGCGAGCGCAAAGCTGACGCTGCGGGTGCTGCACGGGCAGATTTCGCAGGCCGATCACCGCCTCACCGTGTGCGGCGAGCGGCTCGGCCTGTCCGCGCGCTCGCTGCTGCGGCAACGGCGCGACCGTTTCGCCGGGCTGGAGGTGCGCTTGCGCGCCTCGAAACTTTCGAATGCACAGGCGCAGCGCAACGCAATTGCCCGCCAGCGCGAGCGCACGCATCGTCTGGCCGAACGCGCCAACCGCGCGCTTGTCACGCTGTTGCAGCGATTGGATGCCCGCATCGAGAACAGCGGCAAGCTGCTCTCGGCGTTGTCGTATCGCGGCGTGCTCGCCCGCGGCTTTGCTCTGGTACGGGACGAGGCCGGCCATCCCTTGCATTCGGCCGACGCGATTGGTCCCGGCGCACGCGTCGAGATCGAGTTTGCGGACGGCCGTGTCGGTGCGACGGCGGATGCGGATCGTGCAGTTCCGACGGCAAAGCGTGCGTTGGCGCAAGCAAAGCCGGCCGCGCAAGACGCAAAACCGGCGCCGAAGCGCGTGGCGAAGCCGGTGGATCAGGGCAATTTGTTCTGAGGCGCGAGGGCGGCGTTCCGCCCTCGGTGTCATTCCCCGCGCAGGCGGGGAATCCAGTACGCCGCGGCTTCTCGGTGACTCACGGACGTCTCGGAGTGCTGGATCGCCCGGTCAAGCCGGGCGACGACACCGACTGTGTGGTGCACGCATGCAGCCCCAACCACGTCATTGCAGCCCGTCCTACCGGCAGGACAATCCCGCGTCGATCGTGGTCCAGAAGCCGCAATGTTCCGGCGCGATCATCGGCGCGCCGGCGTGGGCTTCGAACAGGAAGATCGCGACGGTGAAGACGATCAGTGCGGATGAGAACAGGACGAAGCGGTTGCGCATGAGGACTGCGTTTAATCGACATCGTGGTCGAACTAAGGCGCCGTCACCTGCTGAAACCGCCGCGACACGCGATACGTAGATTCACGGTCGGCCATACTCCGTGCAGGGCGGTGGTCGATGCGGGGCTGTCCGCCAGATTTGTTCCTCGGGCGGCCCCGCTTCCGCCTTCGCTCTATCGAGCTACGGCGGGACAAGCCCGCTCCATCCGGGCTACAGGACCGCCCTCACCGCGCCAGCCACTCCGCGACTTCCCGCTGCGACTCCGCGCGCGCCTCTGCGTCCGTGCCGAGATGGCCGTGCTCGGGCGCGGCGGCGTCGGTGGTACCGGCAGCTGCATGCAGCGGCGTATTGGCGCGGTCGAAATCGTGATAGGCGCCGGGATAGACCACGATGCGCGTGAGCGCGCTGCGGCCGCGCGCACCATCGACCATCTGGCGGCAGGCCGGCGGCGACGAGACGTCGTCATTGGCGCCGATCAGCACCAGGGTCGGCACCCGCGCGCTCCAGCCGAGGCCGGCGGAGATCCGGCAATCCGGATAGAACGCGATCGCCGCGCGAAAATCCGGCCCGGCTTCGCGCGCGGCGCTCTGCGGACGCACCGCCCAGAGCAGCGCGCTGGCACCGTTGGCCCAGCCGATCAGGCTGACGCGGTCGCGCGCGACCCAACTCTGCTTCATCAGCCAGGCGCGCGAGGCCGCGATGTCGGCGACGCGCTCGCGACGTGCCTTGATGTGCATCTCCTTGACGCGGCATTGCGGCCCAAGCTCGCGCGAGCCGTAGCTGTCGGGCAGCAGCACGGCATTGCCGGCCTTCAGCAATTGCAGCGCCCAGTCGCGATAGCGCGGCAGCACCGATTCTGAATGATTGCCGAGGCCGCCGCAGCCGTGCAGCGCGATCACGGTCGGAAACGGCCCCTCGCCTTCGGGCTTGTAGAGCTGCCCATGCAGGATTCCGGACGACAGCGGAATGTCGACCTGCTGCGGCGCCGGCGCGGCGTGCGCGGCCGACATCAGCAGCATCAGGAACAGGGCGGTCAGTCGAAGGCGCATCGGATTCTGCCGTGGAAGATGCCGGAACCGGCCATCCCTCGCGCGAAGCACTATCATGCGGAAACGGCGGCAAAACATCACAAACCGGTGGGTTTACCGGGCGGACAAGCCACCCTATCTATGCTAAATCCCGTCCAACACATCGTGCCCTCCAGGGTTTTCCACGGAGAGGCCTTCCACGGAGACTTTCGACCGTGCTGAACAAGTTCGGCCCCTCGGGCCATGGCGAAGCGCAGGTGCAATATCTCGACGGCGATTTCCGCGTGATCTCGCCGGGGACCTTCGTGCGCTGCGCGATCACCGACACGCGGATACCGCTCGACGAATTGAAGTACTGGAGCGTGGACCTGCAAGAGGCCTACGCCACGCCCGCCGCCGTGCTGCAGCGGCATTTCCCCGGCGCGCTGAAGCCGCAGCCGTGAGGCCGCGCCTGCGCTTCTATTGCTGTTCAGTGGCATCTCCGCCCACGCAGGTCTTGATGAAGGTCTTCCTGGGCTCGCCGACGACCTTCTGATCGATCGCCTGCTTGAGGCAATCGACCCGCGCCTGCGCCATGCAGAGCTGCATCTGGTCGCGCTTGTCCTGGCCCTTCAGGCTTTGCGTCGTCGCAAGACATGTGACGCGCTTGGTCGCGGGGACTGGCACCGTGCTGGTTGGAGCAGCGGGAGCCGTCGTCGGCGCCGTCTGCGCAAACACGGGCGCAATGATCAGACACACAAGACTGGCAGCGACGGCTGCGGATGGCAGTTTCATCGGATTCTCCTGATCGTCTGGAACCGATAGGCGTCTTGCGATGAATGTCGGCTGAATGGCAGGCTGCTGCAGGGTGAGCAAAGTGTAGCTGTCCTGCCGGCATCGCACGAGCGGCACAGCCTTTCGCGCAGCATGAGGATGGAGACGATGTTCGTGCGCACCTGAACTGCAGGCCTTACCGCCGAAATGATCTCCGTCGTGCCGATCTGCGTTGCATCGAATCGCGCTTGCACTCCGTGGTAAGTCACTTCGCGCTGTAGTTGGATTTTTCGCTGCGGTTCGGCGCCCTCAAGTTGTTTGACGAAGTCTTGGTGAAACAGAGCGCTGCTAAAGTGCGCGTTAGGTAATTAGCCCTGCTGCTTTGCCGCACAGACCATCAAGTCAACCAAACGACCATTGAGCTTTGGAATTGATGCAGTCTGTGAACGGGCTCACATCGGAAGAGCCATCTGACGGGCTACGATCACCTCGAAAATTCGCGGTGGATACTTTTTAAATCGAAAGTCAACGATGGGGGTGATCATGCCCACCATACTAGACATGCTCTATCGTGAATATTGCCGCGCCCGCCTCGCTGAAATGCGGAAACAGCTTCTGATCATAGCTCAACGCTCTGAAGCTTCCGAAGCGCATCATCATCTTGCGGATCAGGGTGACGATGAGAGGACGGACGCACAACGCAAGACCGGTCGCGGCGTGCCGCATTGAAGCGGCCCGAGACCGGCGAACTCTCCCGCGTAGCAGTGACCAAGCAATTGGCGGCAGTTTGGGAGCAAGCGATGAATACACCCGAATGCTATACTGTCATGGTGGCCTGCGTCTCGTGCCTGACCATCATCGGAATGATGGCTGTTGGAGCCTGGTGAGGGGACTGACCGCTGAGCCGGGATTGCATGCCCTTGACGGGTCCGCTGGCAAGCACGTTCAGTCGGACCTGTGGCGCCGGACACAGCACGCGCCCTCCGCATCGTCCGTCGATAGACGCCGGAAGGCCTTCGCCTCGCCTCAGCGCGCAGACCTGCTTTTTGCTGTGAGGTAAGCGTTGCCGCCGCCCGATACGATTGCGGCGGCATCGCTTGAGATCCGGATGTCAGCCTCCGGGCGGACTATACGAAGAGCGCAGCTTCGCCGCGTTCTGGCGGACCTGCTTGATCTCGTCCTGCGTGAACAGCCGGGTCAGTTTCACGTTCTGCAGGGTGCCCACCGTGACGGTCAGACCGGAGATGGCCGGAGCCGTGCTCGGATCAGGCACATCGAAAATCACCAGAACGCCCGGACCGTCGGCAGCAACGCTGTACATCGAAATCAGCTTGCCGCCGGCCGCTTCAATGAGTTTTGTCGCCGCCTCCTGGCGATTGATCGTGGGGTTTTCCAAAATGGCGTTGAGAGCGCGTGGTGTATATTGTCCAGTGAGGCAAAAATGCATGGCATGTTCTCCTCTGAGCTTTTGGCAATAACTCTCCGGCCGTTCCGAACTGATCGTAACGGTCTCGCATCTGAAATGATGATGGTACGTTGCCCGCCGTGGGCATAAACGCCGCCGATGATTGCCGGGAGTTCGGCACGTCCCGGTGACGGCTCTCATGCGAGGCTACATCAACTCCCGAACGTGCGGAAGACAATTCATCCGCCGCGACATGTCGCCCCGGTCAATTGTCGCATATCGCATGGCGCGCGGTGTTGGGCTACGGCGGAGCGCTTTGCCCACGCCAAGAAATCATCAAGACATCATCGCCTGCCGAACCGCCGCTCGCGCGCCCTGTAGAGATGATCGCTGATCAATTGCCGGAGCGCTGCCGGATCATCGAATTCGAGCTGCACCGCGAACGGCACGATGCCGTCGGGCACGCCCTCGCGGCCGCGCAGGCGCGCAAGATCCTTTTCCGTCGTCACCAGCGTGAGCTGCTCGCGCTGCGCCTCCGCTGCGAGCGCCGCGATCTCGTTCTGCGAAAACATGTGGTGATCGGCAAAGGGGCGCGTGCGCGCGACCTCGATGCCGCAGGCACGCAAGCTGCGGAAGAAACGCGCGGGATCGCCGATGCCGGCGAACGCAAAGACTCGTTTGCCGAGGAGTTGCGCGACCGAGGCCGCATCCGGCTTCAGGCGCGCGCGCAGCTCCGGCTTGTTGCGCTTCGCAAGCTCCGCCGCGACATCGTTGGCGGCATGGCCATTGCCGATCAGCACCAGCGCATCGGTGCGCGCGAGCTGCGCCTTCAGCGGCGCGCGCAAGGGACCGGCCGGAAACACCTTGCCGTTGCCGAGGCCGCGCTCGCTGTCGATCACGATCAGGGAGGCGTCCTTCAGCAGGCGCGGGTTCTGGAAACCGTCGTCCATCAGGACCACGGTCGCGCCCCGCGACTTCGCGAGCGCAACGCCTTCGAGACGGTCGTGCGCGACCACGACAGGAACGTCGCGCACCATCATCAGCGGCTCGTCGCCGATGTCGGAAGCGGTGTGACGCTCGCGATCGACCATGACCGGACCCTTGAGGCGCCCGCCATAACCGCGGCTGAGCACCACCGGCGTCTCGCCGAGCTCGCGCAACAGCTTTGTCAATGCGAGCACGGTCGGCGTCTTGCCGGCGCCGCCGACATGGTAGTTGCCGACGCAGATCACGGGGATGCCGGCGTCAAAGCCCTGGCGCAGCATGCGCCGTTCGGTGATCGCGCCATAGAGCAAGCCCAACGGCCGTAACGCATGAGACTTGAAGGAACGCGGCCGGTACCAGAAGGCCGGCTCACGCATTGGCGGCCCCCATCTCGATGGTAAGCTGCAACAGATAGGGCTCGAGCGCCGTCATGGTGCGATTAAGCGCACCGCCGAGCTCCTCGACCACGCCTGCGCCGGCGCGCTGCATCCCGTCGCGCACGGCGGCATCGGCCAGCAACTGGCCGAGCTGCTTGACCAGCGCCTCCTGTGTGTCGGCCTGGCGCGCGCCGCCGCTGCCGTCGAGCGCCTCGTAGACATCGGCGAAGTTGAAGACGTGCGGACCATGGACGATCGCGGCGCCGAGCTTGATCGCCTCGATCGGATTCTGGCCGCCATGGCGGATCAGCGATCCGCCCATGAACACGACCGGCGAGAGGCGGTAGAACAGGCCGAGCTCGCCCATGGTGTCGGCGACATAGACGTCGGTCGCGGCCGTCGGCAATTCCTCGCGCGAGCGCAACGCCGGCTTCAGGCCCGACGCCGTGATCAGGCCCGCGATCGAGGTGCCGCGATCCGGATGCCGCGGCACGATCACGGTCAGAAGCTGCGGGAAGAAACCGACGAGGCTGCGATGCGCCGCGACCAGCATCTCGTCCTCGCCCGGATGGGTCGAGGCCGCGACGATGATCGGGCGGCCGCGCGTTATCGCCATCAGCCGCTCGAGCTTGGCGGGATCGGCCGGCGGCGCGGCCACGTCGAGCTTGAGATTGCCCGTGGTGACCACGTCGCGGCCGCCGAGCGCGGAGAAACGTTCAGCATCGGTCTTCGATTGCGCCAGGCAGATGTCGAACCGCGACAGCAGCGCCGAGATGGTGCCGTACATCCGCCGCCAGCGCGGGAAGGAGCGCGGTGACATCCGCCCGTTGATCAGCACCATCGGCAGGCGGCGCGCGGCGCCCGCCAGGATCAGGTTCGGCCACAAATCGGATTCGATGAACAGCGCCAACGACGGCTTCCAGTGATCGAGGAAGCGCGCGACATAGCGCGGGGAATCATACGGCACGTATTGATGGATGACGTCGGGCGGAAAGCGCTTTGCGACGACGGCGGCGGAGGTGACGGTGCCCGAGGTGAGCAGGATGCGCAGATTGAGGTCGCGCAGGCGCTCGATCAGCGCGGCTGCGGCGAGCACCTCACCGACGCTGGCGCCGTGAATCCAGACCAGGGGGCCGTGCGGACGCACGTCCCGGGACAGGCCCCGCCGCTCGCCGACGCGGGCGGGATCCTCCTTGCCCTGCTTCAGCCGCCGCTTGATCAGCGCCGGCGCAAGCGGCACCAGGCCCGAGGCCAGGCGCCGGTACATCCGCAGCGTTATCGGCAGCGAATTAGCCATCTTGGGGCCCCGGACGGCCGAGTTGCGCGTATGCGCGGCGGGTCGCCTCGTTCAAGGTCTCTTCCAGCTCCAGCCGCAGCGCTTCCATGGTGGCGGCGTCGGCATCCGGCGGCACGTGGATTTCCTTGATGCCGACCAATGCGCCCCGCCCGAACGGCAGGTTGATGGTGGTGCGGTCCCAGTTCTTGAGCCGGATGAAGCGGCTGGTCGCCATCGCGAAAGGCATGATCGGCCGCCCCGATTCCCGTGCCAGCATGATGATGCCGAGCCCGGCCACGCGCGAGCGCTTGGGGACATCGGCGGTCAGCGCGACATTACAACCGTCCTGGAGCGTGTGCACCATTTCCCTGAACGCGCCCACCCCGCCCTTGCGGTGGAAGGCGCCGCCGTGGTCACCGGAACCACGGATGAGGCCGATGCCGAGCCGCTCGACGGCGATCGCGTTGAACTCGCCGTCGCGATGCCGCGAGATCAGGACCTTGGCCCGGTAGGACTCCTTGGTCTTGATGAAGGGCGTGAGGAAATGCTGGCCGTGCCAGAAGGCGAAGATCGCGGGGATCTGCGGCTCGACGATGTCATAGACGTCAGGCGGATCGAACGTGAATTTGTTGGTCCGCCAGACCAGGCGCAGATATTCGGCCGCCAGAACCCCGACGGCACGCTGAAACCAGCTGCTTCGCAGCGTATTGCGAAGCAGTTTTTTCAACGCGCCGGTTCTTGATTCGGGTCGAGCAACCGATGGAGATGGACGATGAAGTAGCGCATCTGCGCGTTGTCGACCGTGCTCTGCGCCTTGGCGCGCCAGGCGACGTGAGCGGACGCATAGTTCGGATAGAGGCCGACGACCTCGACGTCATCGAGGTTCTTGAAGGTGTTGTGCTCGAGATCGAGCAGTTCGCCGCCGATGACGAGATGCAGCAATTGTTGCGGGGCACTATCTGGCATGGGTTCTGTTCCTAACGGGCTGCCCGGCAAAGCAGTGTTCGAGAAGCACGACGGACGCACTCAGGGCAAGGGACGATTTCGAAAATGCGCGACGATGCCCGCATGACGATCGCGACCCGCTGCCACCAGCACCCCGTGCGTGACTTCCCGGCGGTTATAGAGGATGGGATCTCCGGAGAGGTCGCTCATCCTACCATCCGCTTCCTGCACGATCAAATCGGCCGCCGCAAGGTCCCAATCATGGCTGTTGCCCCCGGCAAAAGCCGCATCCAGCACGCCATCGGCGACCCGGCACAGGCGCAGCGCGAGCGAACCGATTCGCGGATGCAGCTTGATGTCGCCGCCAGCAATATTGAGCCGCTCGACCATCGGCTTCGGGCCGGCGACGCGGGAGAAGTCGAGCGCGGATCCGGACGCCGCCCGCACGGCTTTGCCGTTGAGCGTCGTGCCCTGCCCGCGGGCCGCGAAGAAGAACTCGTCGGTCGCGGGCGCAAACACCGCAGCCAGCACCGGCGAGGCATCCTCGACCAGCGCGACGCTGACGCACCATTCGTCATGACCGCCGAGATAATTGCGGGTGCCGTCGATGGGATCGACCACCCAGGTCCGCCGCCGCGACAGCCGCACCTCGTCGTCGGCGCTCTCCTCGGACAGCCAGCCATAATCGGGCGTCGCCGAGCGCAGGCGCGCTTCGAGCAAATCGTTGACGGCAATGTCGGCTTCCGACACCGGCGAGGACGCGCCCTTGGTCCACGTCCTCAATTCGGTGCGGAACATCGACTGCGCGAGGCTGCCTGCCTCCCGCACCGCGTCCTGCAGCAGCGCCGCGTCGCGCGTCAGGATGGTTTCGTCAGTTGCATGCGCGTCAGCGTCCGCCAAGCGTCAAACCCTCGATGCGCACCGTCGGCGCATTGATGCCGTAGCGGAACTCGAGATTGTTCGCCGGCTGCATCGACTTGAAGATCTCGAACAGATGGCCCGCGATCGTGACTTCGCTGACGGGATAGGTCAGCTCGCCATTCTCGATCCAGAAGCCGGAGGCGCCGCGGCTGTAATCGCCGGTGACGCCGTTGACGCCGGAGCCGATCAGGTCGGTGACGTAGAAGCCCTGCTTGATGTCGGCGATCAGCTCGGCCGGGGTCGGCGTGCCCGGTTCGAGATGCAGATTGTACGGCCCGGGCGACGGCGAGGACGAGACGCCGCGATGGGCGTGGCCGGTGGTGGTGAGGCCGAGCTCGCGCGCGGTCGCGCAGTCGAGCAGCCAGGTCGTCAGCACGCCCTCGTCGACCAGCGCGATCTTCTTCACCGCGACGCCTTCGGCATCGAACGTCTGCGAGCGCAGGCCGCGCTTGCGCAGGGGATCGTCGATGATGCGGATGTTCCTGGCGAACAGCTGCTGGCCGAGCTTGTCCTTCAGGAAGCTGGTCTTGCGTGCGATCGAGGCGCCGTTGATGGCACCGACGACGTGGCCGACCAGCGAGCCCGCAACGCGCGGATCGAACACGACCGGCACCTTGCAGGTCTCGACCTTGCGCGGATTGGAACGCGCCACGGTACGCTCGCCGGCGGAACGGCCGACGATTTCCGGCGACAGGAGATCGGCGCCGTGCGGCGCCGAGGTGAAGTCGTAATCACGCTCCATGCCGGTGCCTTCGCCCGATATCGCGGTCGCTGAAATGCCCTGGCTGGAACGCAAATAAGAACCATGAAAGCCGGTGCTGGTGACGAGCACCATGCCGCCCATGCCGGCGGAGGCGGAGGCGCCGCCGGACTTGGTCACCCCCTTCACGGCGAGCGCGGCAGCCTCGGCTTCGAGCGCGCGGCGCTCGAGCTCGGAGGTCGCGGGCACGTCGGGATCGAGCAGATCGAGATCGGGGAAGTCGCGCGCCAGCAGCGCGGGATCGGCCAGGCCGACATATTTGTCGTCGGGCGCGACGCGCGCCATCGCAACCGCGCGCTCGGCAAGCTTGGTCACGGCATCGCCGCTGACGTCGTTGGTCGAGACCACCGCCTGGCGCTGGCCGACCAGCACGCGCAGGCCGACATCGTCGCCCTCGGAGCGTTCGGATTCCTCGACGCGCCCGTCACGCACCTCGACGCCCTGCGAGACGCCGCGCACGGCGACGGCATCGGCCGCATCCGCACCGGCGCGCTTGGCCGCCTCGACCAGCCGCTGCGCGAGATCGGAGAGCGCGGTCTGATCGAACAGGTCGCGATTGGCTTTGGACGAATCCTGGGGCGAAAGCGTCGAGCTTGGTGAAGGGTTCACAAACGAAATCCTGTTGCGGCGGGAGGTTTCGGGGCGATACCGGCCCTGAACACCAGATGTGCCCAATTGGTACGGACTTCAAGCGTTTTCAGCCCGCAAAAAGCTCAGATTCGCAAGTCTAGCGCAACGTCTCGTCAATCATGCGTGCCAAGGTCTTGTCAATCATGAGCGGCGGTGACGCTGGATTAACCAGCCTTTTTAAGTGGTTTCGGAACGGCGCGCGCTAAGGTCCTCGCATCGACCGGGAACATAATCCCGGCGGGGAGAACTAAAGCCGTGAGGCGTCAAACAGCAACAAGCGGGATCGCTCCCGCCGGGTCGGGCCGCAGCTTGCGGCTCGACCCTCTTTCCCTTCCGGTCCGCTTCGATGCGCACGATCCGCGCGCCGACGGATACACCAGGCAGATCGAGCTTCATCGCGAGCGTGTCGTGCTGCGCCGTGCCGTCCGCGGCATGCAGATGGCGATCAACGTCCGCGTCAGCGACTTCATCGGCGTTGCGTTGCGCGGCAATGACGAGGCGCAGACCCTCGTCCTCGTGCATCGCGATCCCTCGCTGTCCGTTCCGCTGCTGGTCAGCAACGATGGCGACGAGCTCGCCGAGGCCTGGGCGATCTGGAGCGAGCTGTTTGCGCTTCCGCAGCTCGACGAAGGTGCCCGCAAGCCGACGCCGCGCCGTCGTCGCGCCAACGCGATCCGCGCCCGCCGTCCGAAATTCCTGATGCGCCGGCGCACCGCCATGACGCGCGAGCTGTCGGTTCATCAGGGCGAACGCGAGATCATCGCAAGGAATTGAACGGCACGCACAGTGCCGTAGGGTGGGCAAAGCGAAAGCGTGCCCACCTTTTTTATCTCAATCCCGGGAAGATGGCGGGCACGGCGCAAGAGCGCCTTTGCCCACCCTACGGGCTACGCCGCCCGCATCACCGCGTCGACCAGCAATCCCGCAAACAGCAGGAAGCCCGCATACTTGTTCGAGAAGAACAGGCGCTTGCAGAGCAAGGGGTCGCTGATATCGAGCCGCACGATCTGCGAGGCCAGATGCACGGCGAACGCCGCAAGCCCGAGCCAGGCCGGCCAGCGCGCATCGCCTGAGGCCAGCGCGACGCCGATCAGCATCACCGCAAGCCCGTAGAACAGGATCAGCGCCTGGTGCGTGTGCGCGCCGAACAGCCGCGCGGTGGATTTGATGCCGATCAGCGCGTCGTCCTCGGCGTCCTGGTGCGCATAGATCGTGTCATAGCCGATCACCCACGAAATCGATCCGGCATAGAGCACCAGCGCGGTCAATTCGATGCGCCCGAAGGTGACGGCAAATCCCATCAGCGCGCCCCAGGAGAAGGCGAGGCCGAGCACGATCTGCGGCCACCAGGTGATGCGCTTCATGAAGGGATAGATCGCGACGATCAAAAGCGAGGCGATGCCGGTCAGGACTGCGAAGCGGTTGAATTGCAGCAGCACCACGAGACCGGTCAGCGCCTGCGCGACCATGAAGGCCAGCGCCTGCTTGGTCGTCACCTGGCCCGACGGCAGCGGCCGCGAGCGGGTGCGCTCGACCTTGTCGTCGAGATCCCGGTCGGTGATGTCGTTCCAGGTGCAGCCTGCTCCGCGCATGACGAAGGCGCCGATGAAGAACAGCACGATGGTGAGGGGCAGGCCGCGGACATCATGCGCCATGCCCGCCGCGAGCGCCGCCGACCACCAGCACGGCATCAACAGGAGCCAGGAGCCGATCGGACGATCGAAGCGGGACAAGCGCAAATAAGGCCGCGCCCATTGCGGCGCAAGCGTATCGACCCAGTTGCCGGTGGAATCGGCAACGCGGGCGGATGTATCACTCATCGGGTGAGGACGTTGCCGTTGAGCGTATCGAAGGTGCTGCCGCCCTTCTTGCCGGCATTGGCTTCAGGCGCCGAGCCCGAGCCCAGCACCTCGCTCAGCGACGGACCGGCCGGACCGCGCGGCTGGTTCTGCATCTGCTGCGCGACGTTGCAGACCTTCGTCGCCATGGCCTCGGTGTTCTTGTGGCCGTCCTTCATCTGCGCGCTGACCTGCGCCGGAATCCCGCACTTCGAAGCGTTGACCTCGATGTACTTGATCATCTTGGTCTCAGCCTGGCTGAAATTGCGAATCAGCTTGCAGGCTTCGTCCGGCGAGGCGTGACGATCGCTCGCGGCCTTGATCAGCTTGCCGCGCTTCTCGGCTTCCTCGCGCAGCGGCATGAAGGTTTTCATGCAGTCCTCGCCGGGACCGCCTTGCGTCGGCGGGGCGGCGCTGAAGGCACCTGCGCCACCGACGGGCGCGGCGCCGTTCACGGGAAACGATCCTTGGGGCGCTGCACCGACCGAAGCGCTCGGCGCCGAGCCGTTCACGGGCGGAAACGCGGAACTGGTTGGGGCTTGGCCAGGCAGCGGCGCAGGGAAGCCCTGCGCGTGGGCACCCGCGGCGCCCAAGGTGACCATGGCGGCAGTGATCGGAACCATCAAATGACGGATCATCAAGGCAGTCTCTCCGGCAGGAGCTTACGGGGCTTGGCGTCTTCCCAATTGAAGCGCAACCAGCGTGCTCGCGATTTTACGATTCCCGCCGGCCCTTAACAACCCGTCGAATAGGGCAAGAGCGCGGCGCGCCGACGCACCGATTTGGCAATATTTACCCCCGAAATGGCGGCTTTCGGTTAATAACGGCGGCAAATTGGACCTTTGAACGATGCCCTCCCACGATTTTCGTGCCCCCCGCCTGTTTGTCGATGTCCCCCTTGCCCAGGACGCCAGGGTTCCGCTCGACCGCGACCAGAGCAATTATCTCGGCAATGTGCTGCGGCTTACCGCCGGGGCCGAGGTTTTGGCGTTCAACGGCCGCGACGGCGAGTGGCAGGCCGCGATCGAAGGCCGCAAGCGGCCGGACGGCCTCGTCATCCTCCAGCAGGCCCGGCCCCAGGACCGGCTCGCTGACCTCACCTACGTCTTTGCCCCGCTCAAGCATGCCCGGCTGGACTACATGGTCCAGAAGGCCATCGAAATGGGCGCTGCCACGCTTCAGCCGGTCCTGACCCGCTTCACCCAGGCCTCCCGGGTCAACACCGAGCGGATGCGCGCCAATGTCGTCGAGGCCGCCGAGCAATGCGGCATCCTCAGCATCGCCACGGTCGCCGAGCCGGTGCCGCTGGACCGGTATCTCAGTCAGCGCCCTGCCGACCGGCTGCTCATCTTCTGCGATGAAGCGGCGGAGGTCCAAAACCCCATTCAGAGCCTGCAAGACGCGCGCGAAGCCGGACATGACCAAGGCAGCGTTGGCATCGACGTGCTGATCGGCCCCGAAGGCGGCTTTGCCGAGGAGGAGCGCGCCCTGCTGTTGCGGCAGCCGAAAATCCTGCGGCTGGCGCTGGGACCCCGAATCATGCGGGCCGACACGGCCGCGGTGGCGGCGCTGGCGCTGGTGCAGGCGGTGCTGGGCGACTGGGGCGGCACCTAACCTAGTCAGGCGAACCTAAGGTCGATTCACGCGCGGCGGCTCTACAGGTTCGCGCTTTAGATGATCTCTCGCTTCGACCGATGCAGGGTCTCGGACGGCAGCTCTCCGAAAGCCGCCCTATAGCTCGCTGCGAACTCGCTCAGATGCCAGAAGCCATGGCCGATTGCGCAGGCCTTCACACTGCGACGAGCCGGGCCGGTGCGCAGCTGCTTTCGTACCGACCAGAGGCGCAAGACCCGGCTGTAGCGATGAGGGCTCATGCCGCAGATGGCCTGCGTCGCACTCTGGAGGGTCCGAACGGACACTCCCACCCGCTCTGCCAGTTCGGTCGTCTTGTGCCAGATCGCGAGATCGTGGCGGATCAATCGTTCCATCTCTGCGACGATCCGCTGATAGCTGTCCGTCGTGGAGTGCATGGGCCCGCGCTTCACGTTGGACCGAATGGCAGCATCCATTGCGGCGAACAGGGATTGTTCGACCGCCGTTCGCGACGTCGGCTCGTTCAGGAAGTCTGGATCATGTGCCGCGGTTTCAAGCGTCGTGGAAATCGAGCCATGCAGGGAGGCAAGTACTTCCGATGCCGGACTCAGCAAATGATAGCCGTCATCCAGCTGAGACCAGGGCTCGCGCTCGGGCGGGCTGAAATAGGCGACAGCCCACAAACGCCCCGCCGGCTCATAGACCAGGCAATCGGATCTCCCCTTGAGAACGAGTATGGAGCTGCCAATTGATTGCCCGTTGATGCGGGTGGAGGTCACATGGTCCATCGGCACCGCCACCGCGATGGCGTGCGCCAGATCATAACCGCGGATGATCCGCGGGAAGGTCTTCACCAGAGACAGCGTCAGGACCGGCAGGCTGAGCTGGGCACGCTTGATTGCAGTCGCCCCCGCCGACAGCGGCATGCTGGATGCGCCGGCATATCTCTCACTCTCTCCGAAATGATCGATGTCGTACGATCGGAGCTCGAGAGCCGCGGATGGCTTGAGGCCCTGAAACGACAGCAAGCCGTCTAATGCTGTTCTTTGCGTTCCATCGCGAGCAGTATCGAGAAGGCTTTGATCCATATCCTGCCGCTTACTTCGCCTTCCTTGTCGATGCAGCGCCCTTGGGGGCACGCAGATCATCCGGCCCGTTGATGCCGGCGCGCTTGAGATCGCGAAGCAGTTTTGTGAGCAGCAGCATATTAGTCTTCTGCAGTTCGTGATTGTTTCCAAACCTGAATGCGTTCTGCTCGGTCACGATGAGCCCGGCCTTGGTTTCGGCGAGAATCTTTCGTCTCTTAAGTCCCGTCACGCGACGGCGAACCGTCTCGAGCGGCAGGCTGAGGAAGCGAGAGAGCGCCGCGCGGGACACCCCTTGCTTGATCGCATCCGGCTCGACCGCGTGAATGCTGGAGAATCTCTCGTCCAGCGACGGATCGTTCATCACATTGATCACGTTTGCGTTGAGAATCGCATGAACGATCAATAGGTCCAGCGGATCGAATTCGTCGTAGTGCCGGAACAGCTCGCTGATCGAAAACAGCATATAGGCCAGCGTGTGTCGCGAGACCGTCCGGATAGCATCTGATGCATTGCGCATGAATCGAAACCAACATTCACATTGTAAGCGAAGGCAGCAGCGAACGGGTCATCCGCCATACCCAATATGAGTATGCGACGACTTGCCTGTCCTCCTCAATTTCTCAATGTGACGTTGAGCTTGCGGTTGCTGCATTGAGTCGCATGCCCGGACAGGAATCAGCGACGGGCAATGAGGCTGTCGCGCAGGACGACATGGCCATGGACGACGATGTTGCATCGGACAGGCGGCGACGCGAGGAGCTAGGGCTCATCAAGGCATTTCTCGGCATAAGGGACCCGAGCAGGAGGCAGAGAATTCTCGAGCTTGCCGAGGAGCTCGCAGATCACGCCGCGTCCGAAACCGCAGGGATTGCCTTCGCCTCGACCGATGCATCGCTTGGCGATGCGCCCAGAGATCTCCCTGGCCAAACTGAGTGAAAGCCAGGCCCCTCCCGCCCTAGGTATTAAAATACCTAAAATACTTTCTGACAGATCGCTGCGTCCCGCCTCCAAAGCCGTTAAGCGATTGATCCTTTGGAGGTCGAAACCGCTTTCGCGCCATGCTAAGGCCTGCGCCAATTCGCCTCCCTTCTTTCGCCCTGCCCGGTTCCACCGGGACGATGGACCCCTGTTATGACCGCGACTGCCACCTCAAATGCTGCCGGCTCCGCCGCCTGGGCGGACACGCTGCTCTTGTCGTTCGCGCAGGCCGGCTATGTCAGGGCCGAGCCCGCGATCCTGCAACCGGCCGAGCCGTTCCTGGACCTCTCCGGCGAGGACATCCGCAAGAGCCTGTACCTGACGACGGACCTGTCCGGCGAAGAGCTTTGCCTGCGCCCGGACCTGACCATTCCCGTCGCCCGCGACTACCTCACCTCGAGCCGCGCGGGCCAGCCGGCCGGGTTCAGCTATCTCGGCCCGGTGTTCCGCTACCGCAGCGGCCAGGCCAGCGAATTTCTGCAGGCCGGCATCGAATCGTTCGGCCGCCAGGACCGCGCCGCGGCCGACGCCGAGATGCTGGCGCTGGCGCTGGAAGCGACCGCAGCCTTCGGTGTCCGCGATGTCGAGATTCGCACCGGCGACGTGGCGCTGTTCAACGCCCTGCTCGATGCGCTCGACCTCTATCCGGTCTGGCGCCGCCGCCTGGTCAAGGATTTCAACCGCAAGATCAGCCTGGAAAAAGATCTGGAGAAGCTGGCGGCCGCGACCACCGCGACCCGCAGCGAATATGAGGGTGTGCTGGCCGCGCTCGCCGGCTCCGACCGCAAGGCGGCGCTCGCCTTCGTCACCGATCTGATGTCGATCGCCGGCACCACCAATGTCGGGGGCCGCACCACGGCCGAGATCGCCGACCGTTTCCTCGAGCAGTCGACGCTGAAGGGCGGCGCGCTGCCGCGCGAGGCGATCGCCGTGCTCAAGCGCTTCCTGTCGATCGCAGGCAATCCCGACGATGCCGTCGCCGAGCTCCGCGCGCTCACCACGGACGCGAAGCTCGACCTCAGCGCCGCCGTCGACCAGTTCGAAAGCCGGGTCGGCTTCATGGCCGCGCGCGGCATCGACGTGAAGCAGACGCGCTTTTCGACCGCGTTCGGACGCGGCCTCGACTATTACACCGGCTTCGAATTCGAGCTGCATCACAGGGGCAACGGCGCCGAGCCGCTGGTCGCCGGCGGCCGCTATGACGGGCTGATGACCCAGCTCGGATCGGCCGAGCCGATCCCCGCGGTCGGCTTCTCGGTCTGGGTCGACGCGCTGACCCGGATCGGTCGCAAGGTGGGAGCTTAAGTCATGAGCGCGCCATTCGTCCTGGCCGTTCCCTCCAAGGGCCGCCTGCAGGAAAACACCGAGGCGTTCTTCGCCCGCGCCGGGCTCAAGCTGTCGAAGGCCGGCGGCGCGCGCGACTATCGCGGCACGCTCGCGGGCCTCGACAATGTCGAGGTCGCCTATCTCTCGGCGAGCGAGATCGCATCGCAACTGTCGCGCGGCTTCGCGCATCTCGGCGTCACCGGCGAAGACCTGGTGCGCGAGAACATCGCGGATGCCGACAAGCGCGTGTCCCTGATCGACGGGCTCGGCTTCGGCTATGCCGACGTCGTCGTCGCGGTGCCGCAGGCGTGGATCGACGTCCGCACCATGGCCGACCTCGACGACGTCACCACCGGCTTCCGCGAGCAGCATCACATGCGGATGCGGGTCGCGACCAAGTTCATCAACCTCACCCGCACCTTCTTCCAGAGCCACGGCATCACCGATTACCGCATCGTCGAAAGCGCGGGCGCGACCGAAGGCGCGCCGGCGGCCGGCAGCGCCGAGCTGATCGTCGACATCACCACGACCGGCGCGACGCTCGCCGCCAATGGCTTGCGGGTGCTCGACGACGGCGTGATCCTGCGCAGCCAGGCCAATCTGGTCGCCTCGAAGGATGCCGACTGGTCGCCGCAGGCGCGGGAGACCGCGCGCGTCATCCTCGATCACATCGCAGCAAGGGCGCGGGCCAACAAATACCGCGAGGTCCGCACCCGCTTCCAGCAATGCGACGCCGCCCTGCTCGGCGAAGCCCACGAGCGCTTCGGTGTCGAAGCCCCGTTCGGCGGGCCGACCTCGTCGGGCATGCTGACGCTGCACTGTCCGCCGGGTCAGCTCTATGCGCTGGCGAGCTTCCTGCGCGAGCATGGCGCCGAGACCGTCTCGGTGGTTTCGCTCGACTATGTGTTCGACCGGGAGAACCCGCTGTTCGCCAAGCTCGAGGCATTCCTGCGGCAGTGAGCCTCAGGTCCGTTCAGCGTAGCGACAGCAAACGGCAGCTACCATATGCTGTTGAGAACCATGGACGCCTCTGGAACCTTGATCAATGACGCTGGGCTCTGACGTTTCCGGCATGACGACCACCGCGGCCAGTGCCGCCGCGAAGGGGTTGTCGATTGTCGTCCCCGTCTACAACGAGGCGGCGGGCCTCGCCGCCCTGCACCAGCGCATTTGCGATCTCGCCAAGACCTTGCAGCAGCGCTATCGCTTGCGTTGCGAAGTCGTCTATGTCGACGACGGCAGCGCGGACGCGACGCTCTCGATCGCCCGGTCGCTGCCGGCCGACGCGGTCGACGTTCAGGTGGTGTCGCTGTCGCGCAATTTCGGCAAGGAAGCCGCGCTGATGGCCGGCCTCGACCATGCCCGGCTCGGCGCCGTGATGTTCATGGACGGCGACGGCCAGCATCCGCCGGCCCTGGTCGAGCAGCTGGTGCGGCACTGGATCGAGGACGGCTATGACGTCGTCTATACCGCCAAGGCGCATCGCGACAACGAGCCCTTCCTGCGCCGCGTCGCCGTGCGCGGGTTCTATTCGCTGATCAATTGGGGCGCGCGCCAGAAGATCCCCGAAGACGCCGGCGACTTCCGCCTGCTGTCGCCGCGCGCGGTCGCAGCGCTCAGGCAGCTGCCGGAGCGCAACCGCTTCTTCAAGGGCCTCGCGAGCTGGATCGGCTTCCGCCAGATCCGCGTCGATTACGAGCCCGCGCCGCGCACCCATGGCGTGACGACCTTCAGCGCCGCGCGCCTGCTCGGTCTTTCGATCGAAGGGGTGACCTCGTTCTCGGTGGCACCGCTGCGCTTCGCCAGCCTGCTCGGCGTGATCCTCGCCGGCGGCGCCTTCCTGTTCGGCCTCTCGATCCTCTGGGAAGTCTGGACCACGGGCAAGCAGGTGCCCGGCTATCCCTCGCTCGTGATCGGCCTGATGACCATCGGCGGCGTGCAGCTCATCATGATCGGCATCGTCGGCGAATATATCGGCAAGATCCTGTCCGAGCTGAAGGCGCGCCCGATCTACTTCGTCGCCGAGCACAGCGAAAAGCATTTCGAGACCGGGAAGGCCGACGACGCCTCGAAGAGGACGGCCGCCGAATGAGCGCGGCCGCGGGCCTGCGGCGGATCTGGCTCTGCGCCGACGATTACGGCATCAGCCCGGGCGTCAATCGGGCCATCCGCGACCTGATCGAACGCGGGCGTCTCAATGCCACCTCGGTGATGATGGTGGGACCGGCGATCGAGCGCGGCGAGATCGAGGCGCTCCAGACGGCGGCGAAAGCGAGCCCGCGCTGCGCGATCGGCTTGCACGTGACATTGTCGGCGCCGTTCCGGCCGCTCACCATGCATTTCCGACCGCTGGACGGCGACATGTTCGTGCCGTTCCCGAAGCTGCTGCGCGCCGGCCTTGCGCGCCGGCTCGACCGCGAATTCTTTCGCAATGAGGTCAAGGCGCAGCTGGCGGCGTTCGCGGAAGCATTCGGGCGCGCGCCCGACTTCGTCGACGGCCACCAGCATGTGCAGCTGTATCCGCAGGTGCGTGACGGCTTTGTCGATGCGGTCAGCGAAGCCGCGCCGAAAGCCTGGGTCCGCCAGGGCGGGCGCGACCTGCCGCTCGTGCAGCGGCTGGCCTCACCAAAAGCCATGGTGCTCGATATCCTGAGCGCGCAATTCCGCCGCCGCGCCGCCAGCGCCGGCCTCGGCTTCAATCCCGGCTTTGCCGGCGCCTATGATTTTACGCGCGAGGCCGATTTCGGCGCGCTGATGCGGCAGTTTCTGGAAGGCCTCCCCGATGGCGGCCTCGTGATGTGCCACCCCGGCTTCGTCGACGATGTCCTCACCGGCCTCGATCCGATGACCGACGTCCGCGAACGCGAGCATGCTTATCTTTCAGGCGATGGGTTTGCGCGCCTGCTGGCCGACAGCGGCGTCACGCTGGGGTGAAACCGGCGGAAAGCAAGCCGCTGGGCAGCTTGTCGCATACCGAAATTTAATCCGGCCGGCACTGTTGGGGCCACAATGGAACCCTACATCTGCCTCGCGCTTGGTTTGAGCGAGGGAGACTGATCATGACGCCGCAGGAACGCCAGCTCGTCGACGAGCTTTTCGACCGGCTTTCGAAACTGGAAAATGCACCGCGGGATCCCGACGCGATCGCCGCGATCTCCGACGGGCTGCGCAAGGCGCCCGGCGCGGTCTACGCACTGGTGCAGACCACGCTATTGCAGGACGAAGCGCTGAAGCGTGCTCATAACCGCATCCAGGAGCTGGAAGCGGCCCATGCGCCCGAGCAGGCGCAGTCCGGCGGCTTCCTCGATACCATGCGCGACTCGCTGTTCGGCGGAGGCCCCTCGCGCGGCTCGGTTCCGAACGTGCCGCCGCGTGACGCGCGGCCGGTCTGGAACACCGGTCAGGCGATGCCGCAGACGCAGCCCGGTTACGGCGCGCCGCCTCCTTATGGACAGGCCTACGGCCAAGGCCCAGGTCAAGGTCCCGGTCAAGCTCCGGGTCAGGGCTATGGCGCTCCGCCGATGGGCGGTGGCGGCGGCTCGTTCCTCGGCACCGCGGCGGCAGCCGCGGCCGGCGTCGTCGGCGGCTCGCTGCTGCTCTCCAGCATCCGCGGCATGATGGGCGGATCGCACCAGCAGGCCTTCGGCGACACCAACGCGCTCGGCGACCGCAGCGCTGGTGGAAGTCCCTGGGGCGGCAGTGACCAGTCCGGCGGCTCGCTCGCGCGCGATGCCGGTCTCAACGACATCGGCTCCAACCGCGACCGCGACGACGGTTCCCGCCAGGGCTTCACCGACCAGGCGTCGAACGACCGGGACAACAACAACAACGATCAGAACTACGACGACAACGACCACGACAACGGCAATATGGACGTAGCCGACGACGACAGCGATTTCGGCGGCGGAGACGATGGCGGCAGCGACTACGCGTGAGGCTGCCCGATCAGCGCGACAAACAAAAACGGCCGCCCGGGAGGCGGCCGTTTTCATGTCGAGCGTCAGACGATCACATCACCACGACCTTGGTGCCGACATTGACGCGGCCGTAGAGGTCGATGACGTCCTCGTTACGCATGCGGATGCAGCCTGAGGAGACGTTGGTGCCGATGGTCCAGGGCTCGTTGGAGCCGTGGATGCGGTAGAGCGTCGAGCCAAGATACATCGCCCGCGCGCCCAGCGGGTTTTCCGGGCCGCCTTCCATGTGCCGCGGCAGGTCGGGCCGGCGCGCGATCATTTCCGCCGGCGGCGTCCAGTCCGGCCATTCGCGCTTGGCCGTGATCGACTTCACGCCGGACCAGGTGAAGCCGGGACGGCCGACGCCGATGCCGTAGCGCATCGCCCGGCCGTTGCCCTCGATCAGATAGAGGAACTTGTTCGGCGTATCGACCACGATGGTGCCGGCAGTTTCCTTGCCGCTATAGTCGACGGATTGCTTCTCGAATCTCGGATCGAACGGACGCTGGCGCGGATCGACCGCCTCCTGCTGGAGACCTGCGCCTTGCTGATATCCACCCTGCATCTGCGGCTCGCCCATCGGTGGCAGGCGGCGCTGGTCGTAATAGCCGGGCTGCTGCTGATAAACCGGCTGCTGCGGCGCGTAGGCCGGGCCGCGGCCGGGACCGTCACCGAACAGGAACTCGATGAAGCCGCCGCCCATATTCGCATTGGAGGCGACACGCACCGGCGCCGGCTGCACCTGCGGCTGGTAGAGCACCGCGGGCGGATCGTTCGGCACACTATTGTCGAAGGCGCTGGCGCTGTTCGCGCCGGCAATGAAGGTGCAAGCGCTGCCGAGCAGCGCGACAGACATTTTCTTGAACATCGACGTACTCTGTACTGTTTCGTCTAGATCCCATGCGTCGTGCAGAGCCGATGGCTGACCGGCGACCGCGACGTGGTCAATAAAGAGCAAAAGCCGTTTTGTTTGGTAAACGTATCAGCCGTTTCGATTCACCACGTCGCGAGCGAGGGTGCAATTTGGCGATCAGCGTTTATTTTCCATGAACGCCGCAGGCCCATGGTTAATCGCTTCTTTTCGCGCCGTCGCGTGCGGCCGCGCAACAGTTCCCGCTGTGAACCTCGTGTTAAATTGCTTCTGTCTACAAAGACGCGTGAGTGAGGTGGGGGGAGTTCCTGATGGCTATTCACCGCAAACGTTTTCGTGTCGAGGAGGCTATTGTCGGCGAGATGCCCAGCCCCGAAATGATTGAGGAGGCTGCGCCGATGCATAACGAGATCATGGCGGAGCTGCGTGCGATCCGCGCACAGATGGCGAAGGGCACCGTGCCCTTGTCCGGCAGCGCGGCCATGGCGGCGATCGACGCTTCCACCGCCCACGAGCTCTCCGAAGCTCGTACCATGCTCGATACTTACCGGGCGCAGATCGAGCAGTGCGAGAAGCTGAAGGTCGAGCTCGACCTCATCCACGACGCCATCGACCGCACCAAGCGCGAGATCGCGACGCTGCACGGCAAGAGCTTCGACGGCGGCGAGATGGCCAAGGTCAATGGCGAGCTCGGCGCGGTCGTCGGCGGCACCGAGCAGGCGACCCAGCAGATCCTCGAAGCCGCCGAATCGATCGACCAGGCGGCCAGCGCGATGTCCAAGGTGCAATCGGCCGACCAGCAGAAGCGGCTCGCCGACGACATCCAGGAACGCGTCATCTCGATCTTCGAAGCCTGCAACTTCCAGGACCTGACCGGCCAGCGCATCAGCAAGGTCATGACCACGATGAAGTTCATCGAGCAGCACATCAATGCGATGATGGAGATCTGGGGCGGCGTCGACGCGATCAAGGCCCATGTGCCCGCGCCGGCCGACACCCGCAGCGACGACGAAAAGCTCCTCAACGGCCCCAAGCTCGCCGGCGACGTCGGCCACGCCTCGCAGGACGACATCGACGCGCTGTTCGACTGATCGGGCGCGGCATTACGGAAAAACAAAACGCCGGCGAGAGCCGGCGTTTTTGTTTTTGGGGCCATCCCCTCCACTGTCATCGCCCGGCCTTGACCGGGCGATCCAGTATTCCAGAGGCGGCGGTGATTGAGCCGAGAGGCCGCGGCGTACTGGATGCCCCGGTCAAGCCGGGGCATGACGAAGGAGAAACTACGCCCTTGGCGCGCAGCGGACGTAGACCATGTTGCCGTAGCGGGTGGCGGCGTCCTTGTCGATGAAGCGGGTGATCAGGACGCGGCCGTCGAAGGAGACGATCTCGCGGTCCTGCTCGCCGGGGGTGGGACCCGCCGGGCCGATGTAGTTCTTGCCGCTGGGCGAGCCCTTCAGCCGCAGCTCCTGCGGCGTCGCCTGGTCGGCGAGATGCATGATCACGCCGCCGGAGGAACCGGCGGTGATCACGTAGGGATTCTTGCACTGCGCCCGGGCCGCGGCCTCGGTGCGGGCGCGGTCGGCCGGGTTCTGGAACGAGGCGAGACCCCAGCGGCCGACGATCTCGTCGGCGCGGATGCTCGCCGGCATTTCCGGGCCGGTGCCGGGCTCAGCCTCGGGCGGCGGCGAAGACGACGAGAACGACGGCAGGCTCATACCGCCGCCGCAGGCGCCAAGCAGCAGCGCCAGGCAGGAGGCGGCCGCCAGATTGGCAACCGTGCGTGCGTGAGCTGACCTGATCATGACATTCCCCCGAGCAAACCGTCCCCCAAATGAGACCCCGACCGCATCCCTCCTGCAGCCAAGCGCAAAACCGCTGTCGGAGCAATGACGTCCTTTATACGCCAGCGCGACCAATAAGTTTCTCTAGACACGATCCTATATCCGCCTCACCAATCGCTTAACCACCCTTGCTTGACAGGATCGCGGCCAAGCCATATTTCCGGGCGCACTATTAGCACTCGGAAAGCCCGATTGCTAAGCGCGCCGTTCGATCCTCGGCAAGAGGGTGGACGGACGCCGCCCCTACCCACTTCCATTCCTTCCGAAGCGAGCCTCCAAAGGGAAACGTCATGGCTAAATCCAAATTTCGTCCGCTGCATGACCGTGTCGTGGTCAAACGTATCGACGCCGAGGAAAAGACCAAGGGCGGCATCATCATTCCGGACACCGCCAAGGAAAAGCCGTCCCAGGGCGAGGTCGTCGCCGTCGGCCCCGGCGGCCGCGACGAGGCCGGCAAGCTGATCCCGATCGACCTCAAGGTCGGCGACCGCGTGCTGTTCGGCAAGTGGTCGGGCACCGAGGTCAAGATCGACAACGAAGAGCTCCTGATCATGAAGGAGTCGGACATCATGGGCGTCATGGCCTAAGGCCGTCAGCCTGAACAGCCGCTGAATGTCATGCCCGGATCGCGCGATCCGGGCATTCGGTCATTCCGCAAGCGGCAAACACATCACGAAACACGAGGGATTGAAGAAATGGCTGCCAAAGACGTCAAGTTTTCCGGAGACGCGCGCGATCGCATGCTGCGCGGCGTCGACATTCTCGCCAACGCCGTCAAGGTGACGCTCGGTCCGAAGGGCCGCAACGTCGTCATCGAGAAGAGCTTCGGCGCGCCCCGCATCACCAAGGACGGCGTCACCGTCGCCAAGGAGATCGAGCTCGAGGACAAGTTCGAGAACATGGGCGCCCAGATGCTGCGTGAGGTCGCCTCCAAGACCAACGACCTCGCCGGCGACGGCACCACCACCGCGACCGTGCTGGCCCAGGCCATCGTGCGCGAAGGCGCCAAGGCGGTTGCCGCCGGCATGAACCCGATGGACCTCAAGCGCGGCATCGACATCGCGGTTGCAGCGGTGATCAAGGACATTGAAAAGCGCGCCAAGCCGGTCGCCGCCTCCTCCGAGGTCGCCCAGGTCGGCACCATCTCGGCCAACGGCGATGCCGCCATCGGCAAGATGATCGCCCAGGCGATGCAGAAGGTCGGCAACGAGGGCGTCATCACCGTCGAGGAGAACAAGTCACTCGACACCGAGGTCGACATCGTCGAGGGCATGAAGTTCGACCGCGGCTATCTGTCGCCCTACTTCGTCACCAACGCCGAGAAGATGACCGCCGAGCTCGAGGACGCCTACATCCTCCTGCACGAGAAGAAGCTGTCCGGCCTGCAGGCCATGCTGCCGGTGCTGGAAGCCGTGGTGCAGTCGGGCAAGCCGCTCGTCATCATCGCCGAGGACGTCGAGGGCGAGGCGCTGGCCACCCTGGTCGTCAACCGCCTGCGTGGCGGCCTGAAGGTCGCCGCCGTCAAGGCGCCGGGCTTCGGCGACCGCCGCAAGGCCATGCTCGAGGACCTCGCGATCCTCACCGGCGGCCAGCTCATCTCCGAGGACCTCGGCATGAAGCTCGAGAACGTCACGGTGAAGATGCTCGGTCGCGCCGGCAAGGTCGTGATCGACAAGGAGAACACCACGATCGTCAAGGGCGCCGGCAAGAAGCCGGAGATCGAGGCCCGCGTCGGCCAGATCAAGGCCCAGATCGAGGAGACCACCTCGGACTACGACCGTGAGAAGCTCCAGGAGCGCCTCGCCAAGCTCGCCGGCGGCGTCGCGGTGATCCGCGTCGGCGGCGCGACCGAGATCGAGGTCAAGGAGAAGAAGGACCGCGTCGAGGACGCGCTCAACGCCACCCGCGCCGCGGTGCAGGAAGGCATCGTCCCCGGCGGCGGCGTCGCGCTGCTGCGCGCCAAGAAGGCGGTGGGCCGTCTCACCAACGCCAATGCCGACGTCCAGGCCGGCATCAACATCGTGCTGAAGGCGCTGGAAGCCCCGATCCGCCAGATCTCCGAGAACGCGGGCGTGGAAGGCTCGATCGTGGTCGGCAAGATCCTGGAGAACAAGTCCGAGACCTTCGGCTTCGACGCCCAGAACGAGGACTATGTCGACATGGTCGAGAAGGGCATCATCGATCCCGCCAAGGTGGTCCGCACCGCACTGCAGGACGCCTCGTCCGTGGCCGGCCTGCTGGTGACCACCGAGGCCATGGTCGCCGAAACGCCGAAGAAGGAAGCTCCGCCCGCCATGCCGGGCGGCGGCGGCATGGGCGGCTTCTAAGCCTCCGTTCCGTTACAATGTTGCGAAGGCCGCCTCCGGGCGGCCTTCTTTTTTGCCGACCCTGCCCCTTCTGCTTTCCAATTCAACCGGCGGCCAAAACCCACTACGGTGGCGCGCCGATTCGATTGCGCGAGGATTCATCGATGCGTGCGCTTCTGGTTTGTTCGACAGCCCTTTTGGCGGCCCTGCTTGCCGTCTCGCCCGATGTCGCATCGGCCCAGATGAAGCTGTCGCCGAAGGCCGCGGCGCCGGGCGGGACGGAGACCCGCTATTTCACCTCGATCGACGGCCTGATGGACGGCAATGCCGACGTGATCCTGAAGGAGACGCGGCAGGGCAAGACGGTGACGGCGGCCGTGCTCGACGTCTGCTATCCCGTCGCAAAGAATTCCGACCGCAAGGACCGCTTCGTCGTCAATCTCCAGGTCGCGGGCCAGAACCTGACGGGCACGACGCAGAGCCTCGGCGAGAAGGCGCCCGTCACCGTCAAGCTGCTGCGCAAACAGTCCGGCGACACGTTCGAGTTCCGCGGCCAGATCGCGATCGGCCAGGCCGTGACCGAGGTCACCTCGCCCGACAATTCCGATCTCAGCGAGAAGGAATTTCAGGACAACCAGACCTCCGACGACGGCATCACGCCGCAGCCGAAGGATTTCACCGACGTCTCTCCGGAAGCGATCGCGGTCAAGGTCAAGCTGGATGCGGCGACCGAGTTCCTGAAGAGCCTGAAGGGCCAGGACGTCGAGGTGACGCTGGCGAGCCTGACCGTCGGCTGCGACGCGCTGCGTGCCGGCGAGCAGACCATCAACATGTCGGTCGATCCGGAACGCGCCGGCGCGCTGCTGGCGAAGTTCAAGGCGATGCCCGGCGTCACCGCGGCGGGCTGGACCGCGGGCATGACCGAGATGGACCGCACCATCCGCTTTCCCGCAGCCGACTGGCGCGACGGCGACAAGATCAGCCGTGACAAGCTCGCCTCAGCCGTCGCCGGCGTGATGAGCCGGACGCTTGCGGCAAAGCAGGTCTCGCACAGCTTCAACCCGGCCACCGGCAAGCTCAAGCTCGTCTTCAAGCGACCGAACCAGGATTTTCCGGCACTCGAGCTCACCGACACGATCGAGGTTGCAGGCCTCATCTCGCCCGACAAGCCCGGCACGACCGACAAACTGATGCTTTGGATCGGCAGCCCCTCGACCACGACCGCCGATGAGAGCAGCGGCGCCAAGCTCAATCTCTCGGACGACGCTTCGGCCGACGAGGAAGGCGATCAGCCCGACGACAACGGCTCGATCGAGGCCCTCGCGAAAGAGCTGAAAGGCCAGCGCTGGGACGCCGACAAGTCGGTGTGGAAGTAGGCTCTCGTGCCCCGGACGCAGCGCAGCACGTCAGTGATGCGCTGCTGAGCCGGGGCCCAGAGGCCGCAAGCGAAGTCGCCGATCGAGTCTGGGTCCCGGCTCTGCGCAGCAGCGTTGCACGCTGCAGCGCGTCCGGGACACGAGACCTAATTCCCCGTCGTGCGAAAGCGCAGCGGCTTGGGACCGATCAGTGTCAGTACGTCGCCCTGACGCTTCCAGGTCTCGACGCTGCTGAGCGACGCGACGAGTTCGTCGTCGGCCTGCGCCCTGGCCGGCGGACAGGAACGGTCCTGGATCTGGCCGGGGACGAAGATCACCGTGTTGCCGGCGACCGAGAACTGGCCCTTGCCGCCCTTGCACCAGAGCTCCAGCACGACTTCGCCATTGTCGCCGATCTCGATGTTCGGAATCCGCTTCGATCCCGGCTGCGGCAGGGCCTCCAGCGTCATCTCGGTACCGAACGGAAAACCGTCCTCTGCACGCGCCAGCGTGGACATCGCGAGCATTGCAACCGCCAAACACGCCATCTGCTTTAGCGAAACCATGAGACCTCTCGACCGACCTGATTTGCGGCACCTTCTATAAGACGGCGGCGCCGTTGAGAAGGTTCGCGGAGGCTAAAGCGCGATGAGATTGGGACGAATCGTCATCGTGCTTCAGCTTGTTGTTTGAGCATGATTTTTTCGGAAAACCGCTTCGCACTTTTCCGGATCATGCTTTAGATGCAAAAATCCCCGCAAGGCGGCGAAGCCCTGCGGGGATTTGCGTTGAAGCGTGGCGTGGTCTGCTACTTCAGCACCATCGCCGTGAACGGCCAGACATAGGCCTGCAACGTCACGAACAGGCCGACCAGAGAGGCCAGCACGATCGAGTGCCAGAACACGAAGCGCAGGATCGTGCCCTCATGGCCGTACCAGTTGGTGGCAGTGGAGGCGACGACGATCGATTGCGCGTCGATCATCTTGCCCATCACGCCGCCGGACGAGTTGGCCGCGGCCATCAGGATCGGCGACAGGCCGAGTTGCTCGGACGTGATCTTTTGGAGATTGCCGAACAGCACGTTGGAAGCGGTGTCCGACCCCGTCAGCGCCACGCCGAGCCAGCCCAGCAGCGTGCCGAAGAAGGGATAGAGCACGCCGGTTGCGGCAAAGGCGAGGCCGAGCGTTGCGTCGACGCCGGAGAGCCGCGTCAGCGTGCCGATTGCGAGCATCGCCGAGATCGTGATCAGCGAGATCGCGCAGAGCCGTATGGTGCGGCCGTATTGGATCAGCAGCCTGCCGGGACCGACGCCCATCAGGAAGCCTGAGATGATTGCGGCGATCAACATGCCCGTGCCGGTGAACGAGAGATAGGTGAAGCCGAACACCGCGCTCTCTTTGGTCGGCCCTGGCGCGACCGGCGGCATCTTGTTGATCATCTGATGCAGCTCGGGAACGGGATAGTTCCAGGTGAAGATCGAGTTCGCCCAGGTCTTGAAGCCGCCGTTGCCCCAGACCAGCATCACGATGCAGACGATGATCCATGGCAGCAGCGCGCTGAAGAGCTCGCTCTGCGTCAGCGGCGTCTTATCGAGCGGCTTGGCCGCGGCCATCGTGGCGGCCGATTCATCGCGGCCGCGCAGCGCCGGCGACAGCCAGAGCTGCCTCGGTTGCCAGACCTTCAGGAACAGGATCAGCGCGCCCATAGAGATCAGCGACGCCCCGATGTCGACAATCCAGGGATTGATGAAGTTCGAGATCACGAATTGCGGGACCGCAAACGACACACCGGTGACGAGGATCGCCGGCCAGACATCCTTCATGCCCTTCCAACCTGCGAAGGCCCACACCACCCAGAACGGCACGATCAGAGAGAAGATCGGCAACTGCCGTCCGACCATCGCGCCGAGGATGTAGGGATCAAGCCCGGTGACCGAGGCAAGACCCTGGATCGGCGTGCCCAGCGCGCCAAAAGCGACCGGCGCGGTATTGGCGATCAGCGACAGGCCGGAGGCCGCGAGCGGCGAGAAGCCGAGCCCGATCAGCACGGCGCCCGTGATGGCGACCGGCGTGCCGAAGCCCGAGGCTCCCTCGAAGAACGCGCCGAAGGAGAACGCGATCAGCAGCAATTGCAGCCGCCGGTCCTCGGTGACGCCGCCGACCGCGCGCTTGAGCAGCTCGAAGCGCCCGGTGGTCACCGTCACCTGGTAGAGGAAGATGACGTTGAGAACGATCCAGCCGATCGGGAAGAAGCCGGTCACGATGCCGAGGATCGAGGCGCGGATCGACATGTTCGCCGGCATGGTGAACACGAAGATCGTGATCAGGTTGGCCACGATCACGGCGATGATTGCAGCAATATGGGCCTGGACGCGACCGCTCGCGATCAGGATCAGCAGCGTGACGACGGGTATTGCCGCTGCGATCGTCGACAGCACCGGACTGTGCAGCGGGTCATAGACTTGATTCCACATGGTCTTCCTCCCCCACGCCTGTTGCGGCAGGCGGCCCGCGTGGACAGCCGAGCCTGCTTGACGCTGGAAGCGATAACCCCCGAGCTGGACGCGAATTCCTCGCGAGTGCGGCGGTTCCCGTCCGCTCACAAGCCCGCGAAGTCCCGGAGGCCCCCACCCCGCGCCGTTGTACCCATGCTAGGGTTGCAAGCTGCGACAAGCCAACGCAAATTGCTGAACTTGCGACTTTAGTCTAAGCGCTTTCTGCCGTTGCCACAGCCATTTGGCCTATGGGCGTTGTGCACATCCCCTCAGGAGACAGAGCTCTGTGAAGAACATCAGCGCCACGCTCGCGATCGTCTGGCGAATCGCCGCCCCCTATTTCCGATCGGAGGACAAGTGGGTCGGCCGCGGCCTGCTCGCCGCCGTGATCGCGATCGAGCTGGCGCTGGTCGCGATCGACGTGCTGGTGAACCAGTGGCAGAACCGGTTCTACAGCGCGCTCCAGAACAGCGACTGGGACGCCTTCGTCACGCAGATCTGGATCTTCATCGGCCTCGCCTTCACGGCGATCGCGCTGGCGGTCTACAAGCTGTACCTGAACCAGTGGCTCCAGATCCGCTGGCGGCAGTGGCTCACCCAACACTATCTCCGCGAATGGCTCGACGGCTCGACGCATTACCGCATGCAGCTCAAGGGCGATGCGGCCGACAACCCGGACCAGCGCATCACCGACGACGTCAAGAACTTCGTCGAGCAGACCCTGACGATCGGACTGGGCCTGCTCTCGTCGATCGTGACGCTGTTCTCCTTCGTGATCATCCTCTGGGGCCTGTCCAACGCCGCGCCGCTGCACCTGTTCGGCACCGATCTCATGATCCCCGGCTACCTGTGCTGGGGCGCGCTGATCTACGCGATCTTCGGCACCGCGTTGACGCACTGGATCGGCGCCCCGCTGGTCAATCTCAATTTCGAGCAGCAGCGCTATGAGGCCGACTTCCGCTTCAACCTCGTCCGCGTCCGCGAGAATTCCGAGCAGATCGCGCTGCTCAAGGGCGAGGGTGCCGAACGCGGCGGTCTCTTCCGTCGCTTTGGCTTCGTGATCGGCAATTGGTACGCCATCATGAGCCGGACCAAGCGCCTCACTGCGTTCACGGCGAGCTATCAGCAGGCTGCCGTGATCTTTCCCTACGTGCTGGTGGCGCCAGCCTTCTTCGCCAAGAAGATCCAGCTCGGCGACATGATGCAGACGGCATCGGCCTTCTCGAGCGTCCAGGGTGCGCTGTCGTTCTTCGTGGTGGCCTACCGGGCGCTGGCGGAATGGCGCGCGATCGTCGCCCGTCTCGACGGCTTCGAGATGTCGGTGGCCTCGGCCGCACACCCGCCGACGCATGAGCCGACCATCGGCCTTGCACCATCTGGCAGCACGACGGCGATCGCGCTCAAGCAGCTGCTCGTGAAGCTACCGAACGGTGCGCCTCTGGTCGCAGCCGATGCCTTCACGATCCAACCGGCGGAGCGGGTCTTGGTGACCGGGCCGTCGGGCTCCGGCAAGTCGACGCTTTTCCGGGCCATCGCCGGCGTCTGGCCGTTCGGCACCGGCACCATCGCCATACCCGGGAAATCGAAGCTGATGATGCTACCGCAGCGCCCCTACTTCCCGATCGGCCCGCTAGGCGACGCGGTCATCTACCCGGCAGAACATGGCGCCGTCGCATCGGAGAAAATCCGGGACGCACTCATTGCGGTCGGCATGCCGAAGCTGGCCGAGCGACTCGACGAGGACGGTCATTGGAACAGGACGCTCTCGCTCGGCGAGCAGCAGCGCCTGGGGCTCGCGCGCGCCCTGCTGCACGTGCCGGATTATCTGTTCCTCGACGAGGCCACGGCGTCGCTGGACGAACCATCGGAAGCCCGGCTGTACCGGCTGCTGGCGGAGAAGCTGCCGCAGGCCACCATCGTCTCGATCGGCCACCGCTCGACGCTCGACGCCTTCCACACCCGCAAGGTGGCGTTGGTGAAGGACGGCGAGATCCACGTTCTCGGCAAGGACGGCGAGCCGGCCCAGGCGGAGCCGACCGTGGCGAGCTGAGGCGGCACAACCAAGCCTGAGGCTAGCCTCGACAGGACCTTCGTTGCAGCCATCCTTACGAGACGCCCGCCTCCGGCGGGCTCCTCAGGATGAGGTCTGTCTCGCGGCAAGATCCTAGACCCTCATGGTGGGGAGCGCCGCCCTTACGGCGCGTCTCGAACCAATGCAGGCCGAGCGCTCTCACAGACGACCCTACGCCCAAAGCAAAAGGGCGGCAGATTGCTCTGCCGCCCTCGTTAGGTCGTCTCGGGAAGAAACTTACTTCAGGTTGGTCATCGCCGTCAGGTCGACCGAGAGCTTGGCAACGCCGGCCGCGCTGCACCAGTTGGAGCCGAACGCCGTGCCCGCGTTCGCGCCGCCATTGATCGGCGTCACAAAACCGGGGCTGGAGTTGGTGGCCGAGAAGTCGCTGGTGAAGGCGTTGCAGTTACCCTTCGAGAGGTCGGTGTCGTAGTAGCGCAGATCGAGCGTGAACACCTTGTAGGTGAAGCCGACGCCGACGTTCCAGGTGTTGTAGCTCGGCTCCTTGATGCCGTTGGAGTACAGCGGGTCGCCGGCAATGCCGTAGAAGATGTCGGACGTGCCGAGCCACTGACGGCCGAATTCACCCGACACATACATGCCGACGCCACTGGCACCGAACGTGGTGCTCGGCGCGGTCCACTTGGCGGTGATCGAGGCGTAGTTGCCCCAGGCGCCGAGGTTCAGGAAGTTCGGCGAATAGTACTCGTTGAAGCCAACGACCCACTGATCGTTGATATTGAGATTCAGCTTGGCATAGACTTCGTAGAAGCTTGCGTCCTTCTTGGCGAAGTTGCCGTTGATCGGCAGGCCGATCGCGCCCTGCGAATTGTCGAGGCCGGTGCCGCAATTGCCCTGGGCGAGGGTGCCCTGCGAACCGAAGCAGCTTCCGCCCGGATAGAGGTAGCCCCAGATACCGAAGTCGAAGGCGAACATGCCGAAGGTCGGGCGGATACCGCCGTAGATGTCGACTTCAGCCGCGGCGCGGTTCGGGAACGAGATGCTCTCCGCGGACGCACCGACGTAGAGCTGGAGGTCCTTGTTGACGTTGTAGCGCGGCTCGAAATAGGCGGCGACCGACGGATTGTGGTTCGACTGAGTAACGCCGCGGAAGATGTAATCGCTCATGATGCCGGCGCCGAAGGCGACATCCCAGGGGTCAAAGGCGGGCGGCGGCGGGGCCTTCAGAGCCTTGACCGGCATGTCTGCCGCGAAAGCCGAACCCGTCACCATTGCCAGCGCCGTTGCCAACAAAGCCACTTTTTTCATTTCAATCCCCATCACCAGTTCCACCCAGTCGGTTTCCCGGAAGCCCCCCGGGCCGTACGACCTGACTGCAAAATTTCGTTACCGCGACAATCTGGCTGGGAGGATGCGAACCGTGAAGCAAAAATCACGAGCATCTGCCGACTTTTTAGGCGTTCTGACACTTCTACAAAAGGTTGTCCGCCTGTGTTGCTTCTTGATCACATTATTTGCATTCCAAAGTGCACAGAGCCGCCCGGATTAGTACGGGAGCCGCCGGTGCAGTGGTGCCTGTGCCACGAATCGGACTGACGTGAGAAACGACAACCAGACCGCGACCATTGCGACGATACAAAAAGGCCGCAGCGTCACCGCTGCGGCCTTACTGTTGTCGGTCGTTGTCGTCGGGATGGACCCAGCCTTTGCCCTCACCTTGGACCTGACTTTGGGCCTATCCTTGGACCCTACCTCGGGGCCTAACCTTGCCCCTCAGCCGGCGTCGGCTCCGCAGAAGACGAAGGCATCGCCCAGCTTGTCTCGGCGGCGGGCTCCGGAGCCGGAGCCGCCACCGGCGCTGAGGGCTTCGGCGCAGGAGCTGCCTTCGCCTTCTTCGGTGCCGCTTTCTTTGCGGCCTTCTTCGGTGCAGCCGGCTTGGCAGCCTTCTTGGCCGACTTCTTCGCAGCCTTCTTGGCGGCCTTCTTCGGGGCGGCCTTCCTGGCAGATTTCTTCGCAGACTTCTTGGCAGACTTTTTCGCGGACTTCTTGGCTGCCCTCTTCGCGGTCTTCTTCGCCGCTACAGCCTTCTTGGCCTTTTTGGCCTTCTTGCTTTTTTTCTTCTTCGCTTTCGCCATCGTGGTCCTCCTGTTGCCGCCGAACAATGGTCGATCGGGCGTCTTCAGCCGTCACCTCCGGACGAAGGCTAGCTCGAGGCATTCAATGCCGGCCGCGACCCGCCCGTAGCCCAATCGAGAAGCTCAATCGTGTGTACGACCGGAACTGACGTGCCACTGGCAATCTGCACCATGCAGCCGATATTGCCCGCGGCAATCATGTCCGGCTTGACGCTTGCGATGTTGGCGACCTTGCGGTCGCGCAACCGGCCCGCAAGCTCGGGCTGGAGAATGTTGTAGGTCCCCGCCGAGCCGCAACACAAATGGCTCTCCGGCACATCTTTCACCACGAATCCATTCTTGGAAAGCAATTCTTTCGGAAGGCCCGTGATTTTCTGGCCGTGCTGCAACGAACACGCGGAGTGATAGGCGACGACGATGTTGTCCTGTCGCGTAGTGGTCACGAGCTCGAGGCCGGCGACGAATTCGGTGATGTCCTTGGCGAGCGTGGACACCTGCGCCGCATCGGCGGCAAACGCCGTGTCCTCGCGCAGGAGATAGCCGTAGTCCTTGATCACCGTGCCGCAGCCGGAGGCCGTCACCAGGATGGCGTCGAGCCCCTCGCCGGCCGCTTCCTTTCGCCACGCCGCGACGTTGGCGCGGGCCCGCGCCAACGCATCCTGGTCGTTGCCCAGATGATGGGTCAGCGCGCCGCAGCACTGCTCGTCCCGGACCAGGACAACCTCAATGCCGTGGCGGGTGAGGAGGCTGATGGCGGCCTGGTTGATGCGCGGCGCCAGCACCTGCTGGGCACAGCCCTGCAGCAGCGCGACCCGGCCGCGCTTCTTGCCGAGTGCCGCGAATACGCTGCCGGGGAGCGGGCCCGGCGACGGCAGACGGTTCGGCGCCAGCGCCAGCATCGCCTTGAGGCGCTGGATCAGGCCGGGCGTCGCCGACGGCCGCGGCGTCGGCAGGAATACGGCAAGCGGACGGGCGAGCCGCGCCAGCCACATGCTGGTGCGGAAGAGCTGCGGATTCGGCAGGACAAAGGCCAGCACCTGGCGCAACAGCCGCTCGGTCAGCGGCCGCTGGTAGCGCTGCTCGATCCTGACCCGGGCCTGGTCGACGAGATGCATGTAGTTCACCCCTGAGGGACAGGTCGTCATGCAGGACAGACACGACAGGCAGCGGTCGACATGCTTGACCACCTCGGCCGTCGGGGTCTGGTCCTTCTCCAGCATCTCCTTGATCAGGTAGATGCGGCCGCGCGGGCTATCGAGCTCGTCGCCGAGCAGCACATAGGTCGGACAGGTTGCAGTGCAGAAGCCGCAATGGACGCAGGCGCGCAGGATCTTGTCGGCTTCCGCGATGTCGGGGTCGGCGAGCTGCGCCAGTGAGAATTCGGTCTTCATGCCGCAGCGCCCCGCGTCAGCCGCCCCCGGTTGAGAATGGTTTTCGGATCGAAACTGGCGCGGACCCGATCGCTCAGCGCGGCGACGCCGGGCGCCTGCGGATGGAATACGTCCACACCGCGCCTGACGTCCTCGGCCGCCCGGATCAACGTGGCGTGCCCGCCGACCGCATCCGCGCGCTGGCGCACGGCCGGGGCATGCGCGTCGGCCTTCGGCGGCAGCGCGGCCCAGATCAGGCCGCCGCCCCAATCGTAGATGATGTCGCCGCCGGTCTCGCGCGCCAGCTGGGTCCCGAGCGCCGCGCCGGAAGCCGGCGGACAGACGATCCGCCACACCGGCCAGGCCCCAACTGCACCGCCGGCCGCGAACGGCAGGACGTCGCGGATCGTGGCCCACAATGCGGCGGAGGCCACATCCTCGACCAGCGTCGCGGTTCCGAACGGCGCCAGCAATTCGCGCAGCGAGCCGGCGCGGTGCGCGGCGGACGCCGTGATGCCCTCGAGCCGCAGCACGGTCAGCGCTTCGCCCTGGCTGGCGATGTCGCCAAGCCCGTCGGTCTTCGCCCGGAACGCCGATTTCGGCAGATGCGCGGCAGCAGAGACGTCGAAGGGCGAGCCGAGCGCCGCGGTCATCGCCTTGTTGGCGGCGGCATCGTCGAGCCCGCGCAGCAGCAGCGTCCGCTCCGCTTCGGGCTTCGGCATCACCTTGAGCGTGACCTCGGTCATCACCGACAGCGTGCCCCAGGACCCCGCCAGCAGCTTGCAGAGGTCGTAGCCGGTGACGTTCTTCACCACCTTGCCGCCGGTCTTGAAGCTGTCGCCGAAACCGGAGACGGCGTGCGCCCCGAGCAGGTGATCGCGCGCCCCGCCCGCCTTGATCCGCCGCGGACCGGCGAGGCCGGCCGCGATCATGCCGCCGATGGTGCCCAACGCGGGCGTGCCGAGCAGCGGCGCCGTATTCATCGGCTCGAAGGCGAATTGCTGGTTCTTGGCATCGATCAGCGACAGCACGTCGGCCAGCGGGGCGCCGGCCTGGAGCGTGACGATCAGCTCGTTGGGTTCGTAGGAGGTGACGGCATTCAGCGCGGAGAGGTCGAGCACGGCGTTGGTCGCCATCGTGTGGCCAATGCTGCGCTTGCTGCCATGACCGATGATCTCGAGCGGCTGCTCGTTGGCAATCGCCGCGCGCACCACCTCTTCGACGTCTTTGGCGTCTCTGACCCTGAGCGTATCCACGGGAAAAGGCGGTAGCGAAATTCGCCGCCAAAATCAAATGCGGCGTGACGCTGGCGATCAGCGCCGGTGCAGTCGGGGATCCTGCACGGGCGACCACGACGCCTCGATCATGATCGAAGCGTTCACGACATCGACACTTCGACCAGCGGCGAACCAAAGCCGGCAGGCCCTCGCTACAAGCTTGCGCCGATCGCGATCGAGGCCAACCGATGGAGACAAGCATGCGATCGACACATCAGCGGCTGGTGCCGCGCGTCCACGAAGCGTTCAGCCGCAGGTCGGTGATCCGGGCCTTCGGAGCCGTCCTGGCGATCTATCTCTCGCCATGGGCGGCGGCGTCATCTCAAGCCCAGCAGCAAGGAGCAAGGACCATGAACCACTATGCCACGCAGAAATCCCTCAGCGACGCCGTCGACGGCGGCGGCCTGCTCGTCGTCGCGCAATGGGAGGCCAAGCCCGGTGAGGCCGACAAGGTCGCCGCGATCCTCGACCGCTTCCTGCCGGAGGCGCAGCGCGAGGACGGCGTCAAGCTGTTCCTGATCTCGCGCGCCAGGGACAATCCGGCCCAGTTCCTGTTCTACGAGCTGTTCCGCGACGAGGCGGCTTTCAAGGCGCATCAGGAGAGCGCACATTTCAAGACCTGGATCGCCGGCGAAGCCCTGCCGCTGCTGGCGAAGCGGGAACGGGCTCAATACGCACTCATGTAAGCACCAGCTCGTACGCCGCGGTTCGATCCGGACCGCGGCATACGACTATATGATCGCGCGCAGCGGCGATCTGCGCAGGATCAGTGCCGAGACGGCCAAGCTGCCGATCGCGGCCAACATGGTCAGCAGGAGCGCCTTCGTGAGTGCGAAGAGCGGCAGTGCGTGCAGAAGCAGGGCAAAGCCGACCAGGATCGGCGGATGGATCAGGTAGACGCCGAAGGCGTTGTCCGAGAGCCATTTGGCGACCGGCCCTTGCTCGTCGAAATAGCGGCGGTAGACGGCCAGCATCAAGAGACCCATGCCGACGCAGACCAGCGCCTCCCACAGGCACTTCCCGGCACTGACGACGTTGAAGCCGCCTGCATAGAGCGCGGTGTCCCCCTGCAGGCCTCCCCCGAACAGCACGAGCGCTGCAAACAGCGGCACAGAGAGCGACAGCGCGAGCAGTCCCCAGCGGATACAGGAGCGCTCGGCAAGCCCAAGCATCCAATTGCCGCGAGAGCCGACGGCGCCGGCCGCGAACATGAGAGCGTATTGCGGGAGATCGCCGGGGTGAACGTTGAGCACGGAGGTATCGGCGTGGATGGCGATGCGAACGCCGAAGGTGAGTGCCGCCATGGCCGCAACGAACAGAACAATCCCCGTGCCGCACAGCGCAACCTTGGGCTCCCGCCATCCGGTCTGGCGGATCAGGCCATAGAGGAGCGAGACCAACAGCAGCACCGCGCAAAACCACATCGGTCCCGTCTCGGAAAGCCATTCGCCGTCCATCAGATGGGTCAGCCATTGATGGCCGAAACCGCCCTTGCCCCAAGTCCATGACAGAAAATACTGCGTCAGTGGGCCGATCATCAACATGTAGAGCAAAGTCGGCAAGCCGAGCCTGATCAGCCGATCACGTGCAAATTTCGAAAGTCCTTTCCGATCGAAGGCGCCGACAGCGAAATAGCCGGCGATGAAGAATAGCGCGGCCATGAAGAAGGCCTGGAGGAAGCTCTGATAGATGCCGAAGAAGAGGGCCGTGCCGAAGCCGGTCTCCCGCCGGTCGACATAGTACCAATTGCCGAACGGACTGTACGTGTCGGCTGCGTGCATGCTCAGCACGAGAATGATCATCGACCAGCGGATGTTGTCGATAAACAACAGGCGCGACTTCGCCAGCGGCCTGCCCGGCGCTTCTTTCGTCACACTGATCCGAACGTCCGCCATGTCGCCGCCATGCCGGGTATCGACCGTCAGAACCGCGGAATGTCCGGAAACGCCACCTTCCCGGCGTGCACATGCATGCGGCCGAGCTCGGCGCAGCGATGCAAGGTCGGAAACACCTTTCCGGGATTGAGCAGGCCCTGCGCGTCAAAAGCGCATTTCAGGCGCTGCTGCTGGTTGAGGTCGATCTCGGTGAACATCTCCGGCATCAGGTCGCGCTTCTCGATGCCGACGCCGTGCTCGCCGGTGAGCACGCCGCCGAACTCGACGCAGGCGCGCAGGATGTCGGCGCCGAAGGCCTCGGCGCGCTCGATCTCGCCGGGCTTGTTGGCATCGTAGAGGATCAGCGGATGCAGATTGCCGTCGCCGGCGTGGAACACGTTGGCGCAGCCGAGCTGGTACTTTTCCGACAGTTCGCGGATGCGGGCGAGCGCCTTCGGCAGCGCGCCGCGCGGGATCGTGCCGTCCATGCAGAGATAATCGGGCGAGATGCGGCCAACGGCCGGAAACGCCGCTTTGCGGCCGGCCCAGAACAAATTGCGCTCGGCCTCGGAGGTCGAGATCTGGCAGGTGGTCGAGCCGCAAGCATTCGCAATGGTCTCGACGCGCGTGATCAGCTCGTCGACCTCGATCTTGGGACCGTCGAGCTCGATGATGAGCAGCGCTTCGACGTCGAGCGGATAGCCGGCATGAACGAAGGCCTCGGCGGCGTGGATCGCCGGCTTGTCCATCATCTCCATGCCGCCGGGAATGATGCCGGCGCCGATGATGCGCGCCACGCATTCGCCGGCCGCCTCAACCTGCGCGAAGCCGACCATCAGCGCCCGCGCCGTCTCCGGCTTTTGCAGGATGCGCACCGTGATCTCGGTGATGACCCCGAGCAGACCTTCCGAGCCGGTGATGACGCCCATCAGGTCGTAGCCGGTGTTCTCCGCCGACTTGCCGCCGATGCGCAGGATCTCGCCGCTCATCAGGACAATCTCGCAACCGAGCACGTTGTTGGTGGTCATGCCGTATTTCAGGCAGTGCACGCCGCCGGAATTCTCCGCGACATTGCCGCCGATCGAGCAGGCGATCTGCGAGGACGGATCGGGGGCGTAGTAGAAGCCGGCATGCGCGACCGCCTGGCTGATGGCGAGATTGGTGACGCCGGGCTCGGTGACGACGACGCGGTTGTCGAAATCGATCTCGCGGATCCGCTTGAACTTGCCGAGCCCGAGCAGCACGCCGTCTTCCAGCGGCAGCGCGCCCCCGGACAGCGAAGTGCCGGAGCCGCGCGGAACCACCTTGATCCCCTGCCCGGCACAATATTTCAGGACGAGCGAGACCTGCTCGGTGGTGTCGGGCAGCACCACGACCATCGGCGGTTGCCGATAGGCCGTCAGCCCGTCGGATTCGTAGGCCCGCATCTCGGAGGCGCTGTCGATCACGCCCTCGCCGGGCACGATTGCGCGCAATGCAGCCACGATCTCAGCGCGGCGCGCCAGCACGGTCTGGTCGCTCGCGGGCATCATGATGGCCATAACATATCCTTCCGACTCGTAGCCCACGATCAAATTATCGCGGCAAATCAACCACGTCCGCGCCTGTTTGGGTAGGCCATCCGAAAGTCGGAGCGGCCATCTTCGGCGAGTTCGCTCTGGGACAAGTAGGACAGCATGAAACCTGTCATGGTTTCGCGGCTTGTCCAAGCCGGGCGGGCCTGCCAAAACCGGCGGGTCCGTCGTTTGCCGACCAGGCAAGACCGACCAGCCTAGACCCACCAGGGAAGAGACGAAGAGCACCCGATGACAAAACTGACTTTTGGCGCACTGATGATCCTCACCGTGACTGCCACCGCACCCGCCGCGATGGCGCAGGATGTTGCGGCCGGCAAATCGTCGTTCAACAAATGCCTGGCCTGCCACGCCATCGGCGAAGGCGCCAAGAACAAGGTCGGCCCCGAGCTCAACGGCCTCAACGGCCGCAAGTCAGGCACCGCGCCGGACTACAATTATTCGGATGCGAACAAGAATTCCGGCATCACCTGGGACGAAGCCACGTTCAAGGAATACATCAAGGACCCCAAGGCCAAGATCCCCGGCACCAAGATGGCGTTCGCCGGCATCAAGAATGAGAACGAGATCAACAATCTCTGGTCCTTCGTCGCGCAGTTCGACAAGGACGGGAAAATCAAGCAGTAAGCGCGTGAACGGCGGCCGCCCGAGCTTCGGTTCTGATTGAGTCAGAACCGAAGCTCGGGCTTCTTGTTTTGACGCGTTTTCTTCACGCGAACCGGTATCCACTTCGCTCGAAAACGCTTTAATCGGCGGCCGCCTGCGCCGGGACGATTTTCCCGATCATCGTCTCGATCTCCGTCTTCACCAGATCCGGCACAGCGTTCTGCACCATGTGGCCGAGATCGGGCAGCACGATCAGCTTTGCACCCGGCACCATCGCGGCGAAGGGACGCGCGTGGATGCCGGTCTTCACCGTCTTGTCGGGCTCGCCGGCGATGATCGTGACCGGCGCCTTGATCTCGCCGTAACGCGCAGCCTGCGCCGTCACCGCTTCCTTCAGCGTCACCAAATCGTAGGCATTGGCGATGAACTCGCGCGGGCGCAGCAATAGCGGCGTCGCGGAGTCCTGCACGAAGCCATCCGGCATGGTCTGCGGCACGAAGACGCTGCGCGCGCCGGCCTCGGCAACGAAATACCCCATCGGCAGCGTGATGGTGTAGGCGAGCAGCGGGCCGATCACCGGCGTTGCGATGATCTCGTTGTAGCGGCCGACGCCGCCGCGCCAGGGATGGGTCACCGGCGCCAGCATGACGAGACCGGCGACGCGGCCGGGATGATCGAGCGCGATCCGCGCGCCGAGCGCACCGCTCCAGGAATGCACGACGAAGACCGCGCGATCGATCCCGAGCTTACGAAGCGCCTCGTCAATCATCCGGGCCTGGATCTGCGGCGTCGAATCCTGCCGCCGCATCCGCGTGCTCCAGCCGTGACCGGGACGGTCGATCAGGATGACGCGATGGTCTTTGGCCAGGAGGTCGCCGAGCGGACGCCGCATCGCTTCGAGATTGGAGCTCGCGCCGTGCAGCATCACGATCGGCACGCCTGAACCGCGCGGACCGATATCGACGACGTGAAGCACAGCGCCGTCGACCTCGACCATCCGGCCCTGAGGCGGAAAGGCGCGTTGCACGGCAAGGACGCCGGCCTGCGTGGCCAGCGCCAGCAGAACCAGCGCGGTCACGACTGACATCACGATCATGGAGAGAATCCGGGCGATCCAGGGCACCTGGCAGTTACGAGACTAGCGGGCGGCAGTTTCGCTCCGTGGAACCCGGCGCTCCACTTGAAAAGCCGGGGCTGTGGATATGTGCATAATTCGAGTATGAAAAAAGTCAATAAAATCAATGGTATTCCCCACAGCGCGCAAGCCTCGGACCAGCTTCATGCAGTCGTCATCGCGGCTTCCATATAATCGCCACGGTCGGTTCCGCCATCTAGGCGCGGGTGGGCGCCGATCCTCCTCGCAAACTCCAAGGGGATGCGGGAAGGCCGGCAGGATGTGTCCTGATTTGAACCGGAGAATGTCGATGAGCTTCAGATCCAAAGACACTGCGATCGACGAGATCGTGGCGAGCTGCAACGGTGACCTGCGCGGTGCAGTGCGGGCACTGCTTCTGATCAACGAGCATCTCGAGACGGAGCTTGCAAAGGCTTACGCCGCGGCCGCCGATCACGGCCTTGTCGAGCGCGCCGGTAGCGTCCTGCACTAAGTGCAGGCTAGTTCGTTCCGTCCTCGTCCTTTTCCTCGTCGGGTGTGACCGCAGGGCAGGCGCGGATCGTCGAACGGGCAAGCTTGGCATCGGCCCTGGACGTGTAGGGACCGTCGCCGAACCAGATGTCGCCGATGATCACGGGATTGCTGGTTACGATGTTGCATTTGCCGGTGGCGCGATTGCCGACCACCCAGAACAAGCCGTCGGCGAGGCTCATCGAGCCCGACGCGAGCAGCAATACACCTGCAAAGATCAAACGCTTCATGGCCGTGCTCCTGCCATGCAGGTAGGCCTGCGCGCGCTTCAACAATACCCCTGAGAACACCGCACATGTGATCGTGGTTAATCCGCGCACGCCGCAATCACTCGGGAAATGATCAACTTGTCCGCTAGATGTCGCGGCCTTCGACCTTCTCGGTCAGCGCCTTGACCTGCTCGGGGATCTTCTCGAGGTGCGGATTGACGGCCAGCGCCTTGCGGTAGGCCTCAAGCGCACGTTTCTCGTCACCGACCTCCTGCATGATCATGCCGAGGCCTGCGAGCGCGCCGAAATGGCGCGGCTCCCGGATCAGCACCTCGCGGATGTCGGCAAGCGAGCGGCCGTAGTCATTCTGCATGTAGTAGAGCGTGGCGCGCCGGTTCCAGGCCTCGATGTAGTCGGGCCTGAGCTTGATGACCGAATCCAGCAGCTTGATCGCAATGTCGATCTTCTGCGCGTCGACCGCGGTCTTGGCCCGCGCCATCAACAGCGATGCGGTGTCGCTCGGGGTCTGGATCCAGATCGCCCAGATCCGTGCCTCCACATGCTTGGCGCTGGCCTCGTCCGGCGCGGCCTTCAGCGCGCCGAACAGGAAATCGAGATTCTTGCTGCGGTCGACCTTGGGCAGCTTGGCCGGCGCCTCCGGCAGCTTCTTCTGTTCCTTGCCGGGAGGGGCAGGCAGCTCTTTCTGCGCCAGGGCTGGCGTAAGGCCAGTGGCGCCCAGCACAAGGGCCAGACACAGGGTGCGCGCGAAAGGGAAGCTCACTGCCAAGAATCTCACTGCCATGGCCAAAGTCTAGACGCGCAAAGCCGCCCTTGCAAAGCAAAGGCGGCGTCAAACTCGTGTGAGCCGTGGTCTTGCGGGGCGCGCGCGAGGCGACCGCGAGGGCAATATCAGCCCTGGCGAGCCTTGAAGCGGCGCTGCACCTTGTTGATCACATAGACCCGGCCCTTGCGGCGGACCAGGCGGTTGGCGCGATGGCGACCGCGCAGCGATTTCAGCGAGTTACGGACCTTCATGGCAGAATCCTGAACGTTCGAAAGGCCGTGTTCGGCACTACCGTTTCGGCACGCGCGAATGTGGCAAAATGAGATCTTTCCCGCTGGCGGACCGACCGCCCGGGACGGGGCGGTTCTTAAGGCATGGGAGGACCGGATGTCAATGTTAACTGCCCGGTTCCGGACCAGCAAATTCTGGAAAACAACCCCATGCAAAGTAGAAAGCAAGTAGAAACGGCCGGATCGGCCCGATCTACGCATTTGTCGACTTGGGGCTTCGCTTCGACGACGTGCCTTGCCAAATTCGTTATATCATATAATCAATTCGACAACCCGTCGGGAGGAAACCAATGCCGAAGCTGAAGCTGCCCAACATCGACGATGTCGTCGCCATCGACATCCACACCCACGCCGAGGAGCCCTGCGGCACCCATCCCGACGACGGCTATGACGACTTCCAGGCGCAGATGGCGGACTATTTCAAGTCGCCGCACAAGCATCCGCCGACCGTGCCGGAGACCGCGGCCTACTATCGCTCCAAGAACATCGCAGCCGTGATCTTCCCTGTCGATGCCGAGCGCGAGACCGGCTTCCGCCGCTACAAAAATGAGGAGATGCTGGAGATCGCCTCCGACCATCTCGACGTCCTCATCCCCTTCGTCTCGATCGACCCGCACAAGGGCAAGCTCGGCGTGCGCGAGGCGCGCAAGCTGATCGAGGAATACGGCGTCCGCGGGTTCAAATTCCATCCGACCATGCAGGGCTTCTACGCCAACGACCGCATGGCCTATCCGCTCTACGAAGAGATCAACAATGGCGGCGCGATCGCGCTGTTCCACACCGGCCAGACCGGTGTCGGCTCCGGCATGCCCGGCGGCATGGGCATGCGGCTGAAATATTCCAACCCGATGTACATGGACGACGTCGCGGCTGACTTCCCCGACCTCAAGATCATCCTCGCCCACCCCTCCTTCCCCTGGCAGGAGGAAGCGCTCTCGGTCGCGACTCACAAGCCGAACGTCTACATCGACCTCTCGGGCTGGTCGCCAAAGTATTTCCCGCCGATCCTGGTGCGCTACATCAACTCGATCCTTCAGGACAAGATGCTGTTCGGCTCGGACTGGCCGGTGATCACGCCGGACCGTTGGCTGTCGGACTTCGCAAAAATCGAGATCCGCGACGAGATCCGGCCGAAGGTGCTGAAGGCCAACGCGCGCAGGCTGCTGGGGATCTAGCCGCGTACTCATCGCCACGGCGCATTGAGGGCTTCGACCGGTTGCCGAAGCCCTCACGCTCAGGCGCTCGAGGCCTCGCTGAGGCGGGCAAGGCGGCCCTAAAACTCCAGCTTGTCGCGTATGGCGTCGATTCCGGCCCTGGCGCAGGCTTCGTCAGCATCACCGCCGGGCGCCCCAGACACACCGACGGCTCCGACCAGCGAACCGCCCGCTTCGACAATCAATCCGCCACCTATAATGACCGTGCCGGGGAGATTGCGGATACCGGCCTGCATCATGCCAGGTTGGCTGACGGCATTCAGTTCGGTGGTGCTGGTACGGAATGTTGCTGCGGTCCACGCCTTGCCCGAGGCCGTTGAAACGGTGTGAGCACCTGCGAACCTGTCACGAAGGATCACCTGTGTCCCCCCGAAGCGATCGACGACCGCGACGGCGACCTGGTACCCGCGTGATCGGCAATCGGCAAGCGATGCCCGGGCCAGATCAAGCGCCAGCTCAGGACTCAGGGATTTGTAGGTCGCGAGCGGCTCCTGCGCCGTTGCCGGGTGCGCGAGCATCAACAGGACGGTGGCCGCAAGCAGGGTTCGAGCGAGCATGGTTTCTCCGACGTGAGCGGGTCGACGCCGATGTTAACCTAGTTCAGCGCACCGTATGTCAGGTCGTCGAATACGGTGACACTGTCGGCCTTGGTCCACAAGCCGATCATGCCGGCGTCCCTGATCGATTCGTCCTCCACCTCGAACATCGGCTTGCCGTCATACGTCACCTTGAATAGCTTTCCCGCGAATTCGCAACGTAGGGAATGCCATTGACCTGACGGCACCGATACCTTGACGCCATAGCCGCCTTTCCGGCCGACAATATCGAGCGCGCTGCGAACACCCTTGATCGTCTTGTAGAGCACAACATTGTCTTCAAGCGCGTTGGCCCGCACGACATAGTAATTGTCGGCATCCTTTGCGCGCCAGACAATACCGGCCGCACGATCCTCGGAGCCTGCGATCGCCTTGAACTTGACCTCGACAAACCCGTCCAGGATGCTGGTACCGTTCCTGAGCGCCACTGGAAACGTCGCCTGACCGGATTGTTTCAGGACGTTCGGCTTGCTTGGCGCCGTCGACTCCACCTCGACCGTCCATTTGGGCTGGCCACGACCCGTCATCGTCAGAGTCCAGCCTTCGGGCGCTGCGCCGGTTGCTGCGTTGTCAAAATTTACAGTTTCTGCCATCGCGTTTCCTCCCACCAACAATAGGAACAACGCCGCCCCCAAGAGCGCTACGCTCATTTTTTGCACGACGTCTAAGCTTCCCGCCTGTATTGATCGTACAGTGTTGCAGCGTTGTCCCACTTGATCGCTTCCATGTAGATGTCGACATACTTCGCGGCCGCCGCGCCATAATCCATATGATAGGCGTGCTCATACATGTCGAGCACCAGCACGGGGCGTCCGCCGGCCAGCGTCGTCGTGTGGTCGGCGGCCCACTGATTGACCAGCCGCTTGTCGCGCGGTGAGTAGGAAAGAATCACCCAGCCGGAGCCGCCGCCTTCGGCCTTGCCCATGGCGGAGAACTCCGCGCGCCACCGCTCCATGCTGCCGAAGTCGCGCGCGATCGCGTCGGCAAGTGGTGTGCTCGGCTTGCCGGCACCGCCGAGCCCGTCGAAATAGATTTCGTGGAGGATCATCGAGTTTGACGCGACGAGTTCCTCGCGCTTCAGGCCGTTGATGACGAAGTTCGGAGCTTTCGCGAAGTCGAGCTCGGCGAGTTGCGTTCCGATCGCGTTGAGTCGCTTTACGGCACCGACATAGTTGTTCTCGTAGTGGCTGACGAGCACCTTCTCCGAGATGCCGGCAATGGATTTCGGATCGAACGGCATCGGCTTGGGCTGGTATGTCATTGGCCTGGCTCCTGTTGGCTGATTGGCTTGCGCAAGGGCTTGCGTCCCCGCGAGTATTGCGGTCGATGCCGCGGCGGCCCCCACGCCCCTGATGAAGTCTCGGCGGTCGGTATTCGTCGTCATGGAGTCCTCCACGTCATCGTCGTCCCCGACTTGCCCCGTGTGCTCGCTAGCTCTTGGTGCTCGCCGTCTTGTCGAGTGCGCAAATAGACCGCGCGGTCCTTGTCGATACGGACATCGACGAGGGTCGGCGCGCTGGCGGCGCCAATTGACGGGACAATTTCTCTGATGAGATCGAGATGAAAGAAGACATGCGGCGTCCTTGGTGACCAGGACGCGATACTTGGGCATGTCGCCTCGCGGGGAGATCGCAAATCCCCGTACCCTGAATTAAACGCCTGCCGGCGGCAGTGTCAATCTGCTGCGCGAGGTCGACGGGGTGACGATTGTTTGAAGAAGGTTCCGACCTTGTCGAGTACCGGGCCGTTTCGGTATTGTCCGTGCGCCACCGCAAAGTCCCAAAGGAGCGAGCCATGAGCATCAAGGCCGTCGTCTTCGACGCTTACGGAACGCTGTACGACATCCAGTCGGTCGCAGAGATCACCGAGGATGCTTTTCCGGGTTATGGCGAGATCATCACGCAGGTCTGGCGGATCAAGCAGCTCGAATACACCTGGTTGCGCTCGCTGATGCGGCGCTACCAGGATTTTGCCGCCGTCACGCGCGACTCGCTCGCCTATACGCTGCGCCTGCTCGGGCTCGCCTACGAAGGCGAAGCGTTCGAGCGGGTGATCGAGAAATACCTGGATCTCGATCTCTACCCCGATGCAGCCGCCGCGCTTGCCGCGCTGAAGCCGCGAAAGCTCGCCATCCTCTCGAATGGCAGTCCGGACATGCTGAATGCGCTCGTGCGCAATTCCGGGCTCGACCGTCTGCTCGACGCTACCATCAGCGTGGATGCAAAGAAGGTCTTCAAGCCATCTCCAGAGGCCTACACGCTGATCGGCGAGACGTTCGGCACCAAGCCGGATGAGGTTCTGTTCGTCTCGTCCAATCCCTGGGATGTCGCCGGCGCGAAGTCGTTCGGGCTGAACGTCGCCTGGATCGAACGCGTGACGCCCGAGGCGATGGCGCTGGCTTGCGTCGAGAACGAACTCGTGGCACCGCTGACGATGTATAAGGCGATCCGGACCCAGATGGACGAGCTAGGGTTCGCGCCGGATCATCGTGTCCGCGCGCTCTCGGAACTGCCAACGATCGCCTAAGCATCGCCGCCCGCCCATGAGTCTGGAATGAGCTGTTTGGAATGAGCCTTCAATCCGTTCGCGCCTTCTTCGCCGAGAAAGCCCCCGACATCTCCGTCATCGAATCCCCGATCAGCTCGGCCACGGTGCCGCTGGCCGCCGAAGCCTATGGCGTCGAGCCCGGCCGGATCGCCAAGACCCTGTCGTTGCGCATCGGCGAGCGTGTGATCCTGATCGTTGCCGCCGGCACCTCGCGCATGGACAACAAGAAGGTCAAGGCTGCGTTCGGCGGCAAGCCGAAGATGCTGGGGCTGGAGGAGGTTGCCGAGATCACCGGCCACGAGGTCGGCGGCGTCTGCCCGTTCGGACTGAAGTCACCGCTGCCGATTTATTGCGATGTGTCGCTGAAGGCGTTCGACGTGGTGGTGCCGGCCGCAGGCTCGACCCACAGCGCCGTGCGCATCACACCCGAGCGGATGGCGGAGCTCACCGCGGCCGAATGGGTCGACGTCTGCGAGCACAGGCCTTAAGGCGGCTCCGGCCTGTCCTCGTGAACCACGGCGCGGAGGCAGACCTCACGCCAGGTCGGTTTTGGCACCTGGCTGGCTGCATTCGTTGCACGGGTATGACGGTTTCGGGACTGGACGACCGGTCGTTGAGCCGCGATGGGGCCAGATGCGATGCCTGATGCAATTGCCGGTCAGGGAGGCTACCATATGGACCATGACCGACGACAAGGTGAAACGACGATTGACCACCGTCCTGTGCGCTGACGTGCAGGGCTATTCTCGCCTCATGGAGGCAGACGAGACCGGAACGTTGGAGACGCTGCGCCGCTACCGCACTGCCTTTGCGGGACTGGTGGAGCGTCATGACGGCCGGATCGTGAATACCTGGGGCGATGCTGTGATCGCCGAGTTCGCCAGCGTCGTCGAGGCCGTGCAATGTGCGGTCGAAATTCAGCAGGAAATTTCCAACCAGGATTCGGACCCACCTCACGCGAACCCGATGCGGTTTCGCATCGGCATTAACCTCGGCGATGTGATGGTGGACGGGTCCGACATCTACGGCGACGGAGTCAATATCGCGTCGCGGCTGCAAGAGCTCGCCGAACCCGGCGGCGTTGTGATCTCAAGCTCCGTCTACGATCAGGTGCACAACAAATTGTCCGTTGGCTTCGACTGTCTCGGCCAGCGACCAATGAAGAACGTTGCTCCCATGACCAGCTATCGCGTGGCCATGAGCGGCCAAAGCGCTGGGCGACGGAGCTTCCCGGTTGACGAAAGCCTCCCTTCCCAGGGGCGGGCAGTTGCAGATTCGGAAACTGGCGCGCGATGGATTGACAGCAGGCACGAGCCATCCACCTGGATGGGCTTCGTCTCGGATTGGCTGGCGAAGCTGCCCCGCCCGGTTGCAGTGGCCCTCACGGTTTCGGGCTTTCTGATTCTGATCAACGTTTTCACCGGCATGCACAAGATCTGGTTCCATTGGCCAGTCGCAGCATTGCTCTTCGGTGCCCTCTTGCGGACAGCGCTCCGGCAGCGACCCGAGCCGAACAGCAAGCGGGAGCGCCAAACGAGTCGGGAGTGAGACGGTCGCTTCAGGTTATGACTTGAGCATGACCTCTTCGGAAAATCGCATCACACTTTTCCGGATCATGCTCTAGTCGTTGTCATCATCATAGGGACGTGGTGGCGCGGCGACAGGCGGCGGCGCATTGTTGTAGCGCGGCGGCGGCACAGACCGGCCGCGCGGGACCGGCTGCTGCGGCTGGGCCTGGTTGTTCGACTGGAACACCGCCCGGCATGCGCTCGAAAGTTGCGGCGTGTTCTGCTGCAGGCAGGCCACAATGCGGTTCGTATCCGGAATCTGGTCGCTGCACAGGCGCCAGACATCCGGCGTGCACGCCATCTGCTGTTCCATTGTGCCGCGATAGTCCTGGGCTGACGCCGCGCCCTGCGCGACGATGCCGCTGACTGCAAGCGCCAGACCCAGCGCAATCCGCTCTGTTCGCATATCCCGATCCTTCTCGATTCCCTTGATTTGTCTTCAATCAATGAGACGCGGTCAGGTTCTGAACCAACAAAAAAATGTGAAAATGCGGCGGGAACCTATTCCACCTTGCCGATCTTCTTCACCGCCGCGATCAGCCGCGCGCTGTCCGTCGCCACGAATTGCGAGAATGCCGGCGCGTCCTGATAGGCGGCCAGACTGCCCGAGGCCTCGAAGCTCCTGAGCACATCCGGACTCGTCATCACCTTCGCCATCGCTTCGCGCAGGCGGCTCGCGACCGGCGCAGGAAGAGCGCTCTGTGCAAAGAGCCCGGCCCAGATGTACATCTCGACGTCCTTGTAGCCGAGCTCCTGAAAGGTCGGAACGTCGGGGAAGCTCGCGATGCGCTGTGCGCCGCAATTGCCGAGCACGCGCAGCTTGCCGTCGTCGACCTGCGGCTTCAAGGTACCGGGCGCGGCTGCTATCGCCTGCACGGTGCCGCTGAGCAGCGCGGTCAGCGCCGGGCCCGCGCCGCGGAACGGAACATGCAGCAATTTGATGTCGGCGCTGCTCGCGAACATCTCCATCGCGACATGCAGCGTCCCGTAAGGACCGGACGAGCCGTAAGTGATCTGGCCCGGCCGCTTCTTCGCATCCTCGACGAAATCCTGCGCCGTCTTCCACGGCGCCGAGGCCGGCACCGCGAGCAGCGTGGGATCGGCGAGGACGCGCGCGATCGGCATGAACTGCGAGACTTCGTAGGCAACGGGTCGGTCGAACAGACGGTCGGCCTCGGGAAGCACCGCGAGCGAGGACAGCGTCATCAGCAGCGTGTAGCCGTCGGGCTCTGCGCGCGCCGCCGCGGCATTGCCGACCGATCCGCCGGCGCCACCGGCGCGGTTGTCGACGATGACGGGCTTGCCGAGGATCCGCTCCAGCGCCATCGCGACGGGGCGCGCCGCGAGATCGGCCTGGCCGCCGGCCGGAAACGGCACGATCATGGTGATGTTGCGCACCGGATAGGCTTGCGCGAAGGCCTTGTCAGGTAAAGCAGCCCGCAACAACGGCAATGCCGCAGCGGCGCGCAAGAGATCGCGTCGATCCATCATAGTCCCCTCGCCCCCGATTATCTTTGTTTCGCTGGCAGCCTAACCGGCCGAGCGGCAAGAACAAGGCGTTTACGAAGTATTGACCATGTTCGGTCCGGCCCGGAACGCTTCCGTGAACCCGCTGTTGCCCTCTTGAGGGAGTGAGTGATGCGGAATCTTGCGACCATCGACGTCGCCCTGGACGAGATGCTGGTGAATCTCGCAGCGATCGTCTTGCGGCTTTCAAAGCCCGAATTGACGCGAACGCCGGAAGCGCGGCGCGCCCTGGCGCAATCGGTCCATCAATACACCGCCTGCGCGGCGCGCTCGAACGACCCGCGTGTTCATGAACTGAAGTCGCAGCTGGAGGAGACGCTGAAGCCAGCCTTGCGCATTGTCGCGATCAACGGCGTGAAGGTGTCGTGATCGGAAGTCGTAATCTGAAATGGTGGGCACGCTTCGCTTTGCCCACCCTACGATAGTTGTGCGGAGGATCGACGAGCGAGATCTCGTAGGGTGGGCAAAGGCGCGCTCTTCGCGCGCCGTGCCCACCATCATTCTCCGAACTGCCCCGCGATATCCCGCATATCCCCTCCCCAATCCACGGGGAGAGTGCCTTGGTCGACGTAGCGATGGAAGCTGCTGAGCGACCAATCGCGCACACGCGTGACGAGGCCATGCTTCACTGGATTGAAGTGGATGTAATCGACGTGGCGCTCCAAGTCCGCGTCGTCTCGAATCGCGTGCTCCCAGTAGCGGCGCTGCCAAATTCCCTTCTCGCGCTTGAGTGACTTGCTTGCCGAGCGCTCCTGCGCTTCCAATCCTCGCGAGAAACCGCCCTTGATCAAATTCCAACGCGACGAAAAGTCGGAATCATTCTTCGGGAGCGACCAAATGGCATGGAGATGGTCGGGCAGGATACAGATCGCGACGGTCTCGAACGGTCGGCGCTGCTGAACGGTTTGGTAAATTCGTCTTAGGCGATCAACATGATCCGCGAGCAGAGTGCTTGAACGATCGGCGAGCACGACCGTAAAGAAGAATGTGCTGCCTTGTGTGCGCCGATATCGAGACATCTGCGATCCCATCAGGCAAAGGCGTGGGCACGCTTCGCTTTGCCCACCCTACGATAGCCGTTTGCAGGATAGACTAGCGAGATCACGTAGGGTGGGCAAAGGCGCAACGCGCCGTGCCCACCAAGGGATCTACCCCGCTTTGTTGACACCTTTCTTCGGCCGCCGCTTGCACGTGCCCGGCAGCTTCGCCGCGAGAAAATCGCCGAGCGCCTCGACGCGTGCGGGGCGCGGGCCGCCGGGTGGCGTGACCAGATGCACGGCGCCTTCGGCCTGCTTCCAGTCTTTCAGGATCACCTCGACTTCGCCGGACGAAATCGCCTCGCCGACGATGAACTCGGGCAGCTCGGCGATGCCGAGACCGGCGATCAGCGCCGGCATCACCGCTTCACCGTTGTTGACGCGAAGCTGTCCGCCCGGACGGACGCTGGCCTGCTCGCCTGCCGAATTGGTGTAGTTCCAGACATTGGGCGTGGAGAGATAGGCGTAGCTGAAGCATTTGTGTTCGGCGAGATGCATCGGATGCGTCGGCCGGCCATGTTTCTTGAGGTAGGACGGCGCCGCCACCGTGAAGCGCGGCATGGTGAAGAGCCGCCGTGCGATCAGCGAAGAGTCCGGCAGCCGCGCGATCCGCACCGCCATGTCAAAACCCTCGCCGATCAGATCGATCGTCGCATCGCTCAGATGCAGATCGACCGAGACCTCCGGATAGGTTTCGAAGAACTCCGGCAGCAACGGCGCCACCGCCTTGATCCCGAACGTCATGGGCACAGCGAGCCGGACCAGGCCGCGCGGCGCCACCGATTGCGCCAGCGCCTCGTTCTCGGCCGCCTCGCCGTCGACGAGCAGGCGCGTGGCGCGTTCGGCGAGCTTGTGCCCGGCATCGGTCAGCGCCAGCCGCCGCGAGGTGCGGTTGAACAGCCGGGCACCGAGTCGTTCCTCCAGCCGCGTGACCGCCTTGGACACCGTTGCCTTGGACATCGCGAGCTCGCTCGCGGCCCCCGCAAACGACCGTAATTCCACGACTTTTGCGAAAATCGCGAGCGCCTCGAAATCGGGGAGTTTTGCCATGTGCGCCGGTCCAATTGGGGTATTTCAGGAAACAATGCGTTTCAACAGTTTCTATTTCTATACCACAGACGGAGGCTTATCCAAGGGTCATCAGACATTCAGGAATGGAGAAATCCAATGACCAAGAAGCTCTCAGGCAAGGTTGCCCTCGTCACCGCCGGCTCGCGCGGCATCGGCGCGGCCTCGGCCCGCGCTCTCGCCGATGAAGGCGCGGATGTCGCCATCAGCTATGTCGCCTCGCCGGAAAAGGCCGAGGCGGTCGTTACCGAGCTCAAGGCCCGCGGCGTCAAGGCGCGCGCTTTCAAGGCAGACCAAGCCTCGGCCAAGGACGTGACGCAGCTCGTCAACGACGTCGCCAAGGAATTCGGCCATCTCGACATCCTCGTCAACAATGCCGGCGTTGCCGCGGGCGGAGCTATCGATGATGCGAAGGCTGACACGGCCGCGCTTGAGCGGCAGGATTCCATCAACGTACACGGCGTGATCGCGGCGATCCGCGCTGCTTCGCAATTGATGGGCGAAGGCGGCCGCATCGTCACCGTCGGCTCCATGCTCGCCGACCGCGCCTCGTTCCCGGGGCTTGCCGACTACGTCGCCACCAAGGCGGCCGTCGTCGGCTACACCAAGGGCGCGGCACGCGACCTCGGCCCGCGCGGCATCACCGTGAACGTGGTGCAGCCCGGCTCGATCGACACCGACATGAACCCGAAGGACGGCGGCGAGTTCGCCGAGACGCAGCGCAAGCAGCACGCGCTGCAGCGCTTCGGCCGCCCCGAGGAAGTCGCCGCCGGCGTCGTGTTCCTCGCAAGCCCGGAAGCCTCCTTCGTCACCGGCACAGTGCTCAACGTCGACGGCGGGTTCGGCGCCTGATCAAGGCGCCACCCGTTCAACCCAAAGGATCACACAAAGGAATTACGCAGATGATCGAACTCAGACCTTTCGCAAAGCTCGGCGGCGCCGATCACGGCTGGCTCAAGGCCAAGCACCATTTCTCCTTCGCCAGCCACTACGACCCAAACAACATGGGTCATGGCGCCCTGCGGGTGTGGAACGACGACGAGATCGCGCCGAACACCGGCTTTCCCGCCCATCCTCACGCCAACATGGAAATCATTACCTATGTGCGCGAAGGCGCGATCACCCATCAGGACAGCCTCGGCAACGAGGGCCGCACCGAAGCGGGCGACGTGCAGGTGATGAGCGCGGGCAGCGGTGTCCGCCACTCCGAGTACAATCTGGAGCCGACCAAGACCCGCATCTTCCAGATCTGGATCGAGCCTGTGGCGCGCGGGGGCCAGCCGACCTGGGGCTCGAAGCCGTTTCCGAAGGCGGACCGTTCCGGCAAGCTCGTCACCATCGCCAGCGGCGACGAGAACGACAAGGACGCCTTGCCGATCCGCGCCGACGCGCGGGTGCTGGCGACCACGCTCAAGGCCGGCGAAACGGCTGAGTATTCAGCTCAGAAGTCGCGCCACCTTTATCTCGTGCCAGCGGCAGGCGCGGTCGAAATCAACGGCGTGCGCGTCAATGCCCGCGACGGCGCCGCGATCCGCGACGAGGACAGGCTGAAGATCACGGCTCTGGAAGATTCCGAGCTCGTGCTCGTCGACGCGGCTTAAGCGCTATCCGTCATGGCCGGGCTTGTCCCGGCCATCCACGCCCCACCATGGGCGCACAAGAACGTGGATGCCCGGGACATCTAGCGCGAAGACGCGCTTCGCGCTTCTGCCCGGACATGACGTCCCCCACAAACAGTCAACATCGATCCCAACGGAGACCACCATGACCAAAGTTCTCGTCCTCTATTATTCCGCCTATGGCCACATCGAAGCGATGGCCCATGCCGTCGCCGAAGGCGCGCGCGAGGCCGGCGCCACCGTCGACATCAAGCGCGTGCCTGAGCTGGTGCCGGCCGAGGTCGCCAAGGCCTCGTACTACAAGGTCGACCAGGCTGCGCCCGTCGCCAAGATCGAGGACCTCGCCAATTACGATGCGATCATCGTCGGCACCGGCACCCGCTTCGGCCGCATGGCCTCGCAGATGGCGAACTTCTTGGACCAGGCCGGCGGGCTCTGGGCCAAGGGCGCGCTGCACGGCAAGGTCGGTGGCGCCTTCACCGCGAGCGCGACCCAGCATGGCGGCCAGGAGACGACGCTGTTCTCGATCATCACCAACCTCTTGCATTTCGGCATGGTCGTGGTCGGTCTGAACTATGGCTTTGCCGGCCAGATGAAGCTCGACGAGGTCACCGGCGGCGCCCCCTACGGCGCCACCACGATCACCGGCGGTGACGGCAGCCGCCAGCCCAGCGCCAACGAGCTCGCCGGCGCGCGCTATCAGGGCCGCCAGATCGCGGAGACCGCCAAGAAACTTCATGGCTGAACTTCATGGCTGAGCGCAGTTAGGCTTTATGCACGAACGACTGCATGGCTGATGCGACGCGGGCGGCGTTCTCATTCGGGAACGCCGCCCCATTTACGTGGTCGGGATATTTGACCAAAGCGATACGAATGGCTTTCGAACTCTTGTTGATCGCGCAGATGATCCGCAGGCCTGCGCAAGCATTGGCGCGGCGCTGGTATTGCCGCAGCCTGTTCCGCGCCTCGCGCGGCCGGTTGCATTGCGCCGGGTGCGCGAAATCGTAAGGCGCGAGCGGTCCGTCACGCCTGCGTGAGGTCGGCGTGGGGCTTGATTGAATCCGTCGGAACGGGTGCTGCAGCCGTCGAAAGCCACCAGCCCTCACCGGCAAACCAGCACGTCTCGTCCGGAGCGCCGCCTCTGCGCAGCGACTGTACGCTCTCCCATCCTTTCGCGAACGCCTCGGCCAATCGCCGGCCGGCATCCGCGTCCTGCAGTCCCGCGCAGCCGATGAACTGGGCTCGACTCAGGAATTTCGCCGGCCAGACCGTGCCCTCGTCCGGGCGCGTGATCATCAACATGCCACCGAGCATGCCCTCCGGCGCCAACGGAAACACCAGCCGGCCGCCGGGCCGCAGCGCATCGAGCCATTCCGTGGCCGGCTGCGCCGCACCCGCACAGACATAGATCACATCCGCTCCCGGTAAATCGGACGCGATGCCCGAGCGATCTTCCAGCTCGACATGCGGGATGTCCTTCAGATTTTCGCGCGCGAGCGCCGCCAGGCCTTCGTCGATCTCATAGGCATGGACACGGCCCGAAGGTCCCGTGAGCTCGGCGAGAAGGGCCGTGTAGTAGCCGCTGCCCGCACCGATCTGGATCACCGTCTCGCCTTCCCGCACACCGCAGCCGCTGAGCCAATAGGCGTGCGCGCCCGGCATCCCGATATTGAGGCCGCGCGCCGGATCCAGCGCCAGAAGCGTGTTCTGATAGAGGAAGGCGGGATCATCGTCGGGCGTCACGACATAGGGATGGCCACCGACGGAGATCGACCACGGTCCGGGTCCGGCGAAGGGTTCGCGCCTGACCGTGCTAAAGGCCTGCTCGATACGGGGATCCGTCGTCTTGGCCGCAGCGCAGATCAACTGCGCATAGAATGCGCGATATTTCGCCGAACGATCTTCCATGTCGCCTCCGGAAAGCGGGGGCGACGATAGCACAACGCGCGCGATCATCGAAGCTCGGCGCAATCGAAGGCTTTGTGACAGCCCGGTGACGTGTCGATCGCGCGGGCCACGCCTCAACCGCGTTCGGTCTTCTTCCTGATGAGGTCTTTACCGATCGGTCGCGCCGGCTCGCTCCGCAGCACGAGCGAGGTCGTCACAGTGCCGAAGCCGGCGATACGATCCACGATCGTCTCCAGATCTTCCGGCGCCGGAACCAGCACCTTGAGCACGAAGCAATCATCGCCGGTCACGCGATGGACTTCGACGATGTGCGGAATCTCGCCGAACCGTTTGAGGCAGGTCTTGATGTGCTCATGCGAGGTGCGCAGGCGGACCAGCGCCATCAGGCCGAGCCCTAGCGCGCGCGGATTGATGCGGGCGCCGTAGCCTTCGATAATCCCGGCTTCCTCGAGCCGCTTCACGCGCTCGGAGATGGCCGGCTGAGACAGCCCGACGGAACGGCCGAGCTCGGACAGCGGCACGCGCGCATTGACCTGCAATGCCTCCAGGATCTTCAGATCCTTGGTGTCAATGCTTCCGAAGCGATCCAAGACAATTCTCCATTCCACCTTGAGATCATCGGCAGATGATCTCTTTCGCCGATGACTTGCCATGTGACGCAGCGCCAAGACCGGCCACACTGCACGTGCATCTCAGATATCACGGGACGATCATGCACGACATCATCACCTTGCCCGGCCTCGGCGGCTCCGCAGAAACTCATTGGCAGACACTCTGGGAGCGCAACGATACACGTTTCACGCGGTTTCAGCCGGCGAGCTGGGACCGGCCGGAGCTCGCCGATTGGGAGCAATCCCTGGAGCAGGCGGTCGGGCGCTGCGCGAAACCGCCGGTGCTGGTCGCACACAGCCTCGCTTGCCTGCTGGTGGCGCACTGGGCCACGCGCTTCCCATCCACGATCGCGGGTGCTTTTCTGGTCGCGGTGCCCGATCCCGATGGCGCCAATTTTCCCGCGGAGGCGGCTGCGTTCAAGCCGGTGCCGGACCGCACGCTGCGCTTCCCCTCGCTCATCATCGCCAGCACCGACGATCCCTTTGGCAGGCTCGATAAGACGCAGCAGCGGGCGCGTGCCTGGAAGTCCGGTCTGATCGTGCTGGGCGCCCTTGGCCACATCAATGCGTCGAGCGGGCTCGGCGACTGGCCGCAGGGTCGCGCGCTGCTGGACGCCTTCAGTGCCGGCCTTTCGAGATGACGCGCGTACTGACGGCCTCCGTCACCGCATCTTGCGTATCGCCCTGCTGGCGAAGGCGGCGAGCCTGGGATAGCGACGCAGGTTCTGCGCGGTATGGTCGCGCCATGCATAGGGAGCGCCGCGCCAGGACAGCGCGATGCTGACATCGGTCAACGCGACCTTCTCGGCGCCGAAGCGGCGCTTGTAGTCCTGGTTGCCGATGCTCAGATCGAAACGGCGCACGCCCTCTGCATGCAGCGCCGCCATGGTCCGTTCGGTGACGAGCAGCCCCGGCGAGCAGTTCGGCCATGAATCGGCGGCGTGGCTGATACGCAGAAGGAAATAGCTCGCACCAAACCTGACACCGAACGTGGTGGCGACGACGGCCTCGTCGCAGACCAGCGCCGAGATGACGGCATAGCCCTCCGCGATACCCTGGCGGGTGACCTCGCGATAGAACCGGGCATGAGCGTCGTCGTTGAGGACGAAGCGCGAGCCGAGCTTTCGCATGCGGGCCTGCTGCTGGACATCCATCACGTCCAGCATCTCGCGCGCACGCGCGACATCCGTGGCGATCTCGAACCGCGCGCCGGCATGACGGCTGAAGACCCGCCAGCAGCGCGGCATCTGCATGCGCTTGATCGAGGCCCGATAGGCTTCATAGTCGTCGCCCGTCAGCACGAGGTTGCCGTTGAGCGAGCAGGATCCGATCCGTCCGAGCGACACCAGCGGGTTCGGCTTGTCGCCAACATGGGCCGGCATCTTCTTCAGCCGCAGCAGATCGAAGCAGTCGGGCAAGGCGCGCACCGCGTCGACCAGCGCCCTGCCGATCGCATCCGTCGCCGCAGCGTCCAACGCGGCATCGAGCGCCAGGATCGGCGCGTTGTTGTCGGAGACGCCGAGGTCGGCGAATTCGACGATGCGGATGCCGCGCCTGATGTGGCTGATCATCGGCACCACCGCGATGTCCTTGCCGGTCGCGGCATCGGAGATCAATGCGATCAGCGGTGCAAAGCCGTGAAACGCCTCGTACCATGCGCCGAGCCAGTAACCGTGCTGGAATGCGGTGCGATGCCCCACGCTCAGGCGCGATGCGGCCTGCCGCCAGTCACGCACGAAATCGACAGCGATTCCCGACGTGCTGGACACAAGACCATCTGATTGCTCGACGCTGAGAAACGTCATCCGCGGGACATGCGATTACTGAATGTTTCCAGATAGATTATGTTTGTCGCAGACCACAAGTGACGTAACGGCTTATCGTTAAGCCAACATCACTATCGCTCCGGCTGCGACAAGCTGTCAGCGCTCCGGTTCCGTCTGTTCGACGCACTGGAACCTGGCGAGGAAATGCAGGCCAGCCACTGCAAGCGCGAACATGAACCAGATCGGATTCTGCCGTTCGAGCAGGAACGTCTCGGTGGCCCCGTAATACAGGCCGAACAGCCATACGGTGAGGAACAGTTTTGCCAGCGCGCGACTACGGTTGTGAGCCTGGGCCGACTGGAAATTGCCGAGCGGTGCGAGCACGAAGACGAGGATCACGAGCATCAGCCCCGGCAGGCCGATGGTGACCGCGAGGTCGAGATAGCTGTTGTGGCTGTGCGCCGCGGACGTCGCCCATTCGGCCCCCTGGGCGGTCTGCCGCGCGGTCACGTCGTCCCAGAACGCCGCATAGCCGTGACCGATGATCGGCTTCTCGGCGACGGCCGCGAGCGCGAATTCCCAGATGGCGGACCGGCCGGTGAAGGTGGGATCGAGGGGAAGCAGCCGCGTCAGCGCCCCGAGCGCCGGGCTCAAGACGCTGCCGACCGTCAGCAGGTTCATCACGATCAGCGGCACGAAGCAGATGAGCCGCTTCAGCCACAGGCCTGGCGTGGCATAGACCAGCGAGGCGAGCGCGTAGATCGCAAGGCACAGCACCGTCGACGTCTTGCCGCCGGTGTAGATCAGGAAGATGCCGGCAAGCGCGGCGATCGCGGGCCCCATCACGAACGAGCCGACGCCGCAGAGATAAATACCGACATAGACCAGGATGGTCATCACCGGCGAAGCGATGTTCTTGTGGCCGAAGCTGCCGCGCCAGTCGCCGGCAAGCTGCGGCTCGGTGAGATCGAGCGCGGTGTGCATCGAATATTGCGGCGCGAGGAAGACGCCGAGATAGCACAGCACCAGCAGCACGAGCGCGGCGCCGCCTAGACACAGGTTGAAAGCCCGCTGTGTCGGCGGCAGCAATGGCAACAGCATGGCGAGCGACGTCACGCTGACCGCCAGCACGAAGCGCTGGATCGAAACGCCGCGGCTCTCGGAGAAGACGATGTTGATCAACAGCCAGCCGACGAGGCAAAGATGCAGCGGCGTCACCAGGCTCTTCAGCGCAGGCGCATCGGTGGCGGCGACGAACAACATCGCGACCGCAGCCAGCAGACCCCAGGAGATATAGGTGAGCGCCATGCGCCCGCCGACGACCGTGGTCACATCCTCGTTGCGAAGGTCAGGAAACGGATCGAGCGTGATCAGCACCAGCAGCAGCGCCGCAACCGCGACGAGGCAGCGCGCCGCCCGCGCGGCATTCAGCCCCGCGAGCCCATCGTGCAGGACGCGGCCCAGCGTTCGGGTCTCCACGTCGGTCATGTCAGCGGCGCTGCGATCCATGCTTCGATCCATGGCTCAAGGCAGGTGGTGAAGCCGGGGACGCTTTGAGTCTAGCCCATCCTTGTTAAGCATCCGTCAACCAATAGGGCCGAGGCCTGCGTTGCCGCCTGCGGCCGCACGATGCTGCGCGCGATCTCGTAATATTGCAGCGCCCGCTGCTCCAGCGTGAGATTGTCGAGCACGAAGCCGCGCGGATCGAACGCATCAGCGGTGCAGCCGGCCCAGAAACGGTCCCAGCCAGCCTCGAACCCCCCGATGTCGATGAACTTGGCGCCGCAGCGGTTGTCCCAATACGGCACCGACGACACCGGTGCGAACCGGACGCGGTGCGGATAATAATCCGGGTCACGCCACGGGCCGCCGGGATCCCAGGCGAATACCGGCACGCCGCAGGACAGAGCCTGCTGATAGGCGATGCCCTGACTCTCGTTCTGGCACAGGAAGATCATCGCGCGCGAGCACGCCAGCGCGGCCTGATAGTCTTCTTCCTTGTAGCTGCCGTAGCGCAATTCCGTGAACGAGCGGCCCTCCTTGAGGAGCCGGGCGCGGACGGGCTCGATCAGCTCCGGCGCATAGCGCTCGCGGTCCCAATGGACCTTGTCGTAGATCAGGACGTCGACGGTCTTTTGCGACGGCGCCGACGGCGCCCAGAGATCCGTGTCGATGCCGATCGGCCAGGCCTCCGTGTCGGGCCAGTACGGCCGGTACATGTCGACGTACCAAGGGCCGGGCACCACGACCTTCTTCACCGGCAGCCGCTTGAACAGATCAGGATCGTCCAGCGGATGATTGTGGGCGGCGACGCCGAGCAGGATCGGATTCTTCCACGCGAACTTGTCGAGCAGGAAGGTGCGACCGATGATGCAGGCGAGTTCGTCGGGATGCTGCGCGATGTAGCCGTAATCGTTAACGCGGTAGCGGATGCCGAGCCGGTCGAGCCCTGCGCAGAGATTGAGGAACACGCGAAGCTGCCCGCTCATGCGCGGCTCACCGAGCAGCATCCGGCGCGCCATGCGCCGCAGATGCCGGTCGCCGGGAAACCAGCGATCGTCCTTGTCCTCGTAGAAGAGGTTGAGGACCATGGCATCGGGGTCGTGTTCGAACGTCTTTGCGGGCACTAGATCCATCCGCGGCAAACAGGTCCGCATTCTCGCATGGGACCCGCTGTCGCACTCTTCCAAATTTGCGACAGGCTTAATGCCCGCGGCTTAACGCTAATCTACGAAACCAGAAACACGCAGGCCTTCGCGACAACGATTTGGCCGTAATGCGAGTATCATTCGCGGCGGGCCAATGTCGCGATTGATCGCAATGCCAGTCGGCAGATGCGCCCTGGTTAACAGACCCTTAAAGGCGAGCCGTGGCCCTGATCACTGCCGAAGATGTTCTCGATTTGCCGGCTACCTCGCGCGTCGTTCCGGCGCCGCGTCTCCCGCTGCCGGCCGGCTCAACCACATCGGTGTCCGTCGTCATTCCCGCCAAGAACGTTGCGGCCTATATCGGCGAAACCCTCGCCAGCGCACTGGCGCAAGGCGAGATCACCGAAGTGATCGTCGTCGACGACGGCTCGAGCGACACCACCACGGCCATTGTCCGCGCCATTCGTGACCCGCGGCTGCGCCTGATGACCAACGACTCCGCCGGCGTATCCGCCGCGCGCAATCTCGGCGCACGATATGCGAGCGGCGAATGGCTGCTCTTCCTCGATGCCGACGACCGCCTGCGCCCCGGCGCGGTGGCGGCGCTGCTGGCGGCGGCCCGCGGTGCTCCGCGCGCGGTTCTCGTCTACGGCGACTACAACACGATCGACAGCGAAGGACGGCAGATTGGCCGGCGGGGCCTGCTGAAGGGACGCCGCAAGCCGTCAGGCGACGTGCTGGCGCGGCTCGCGGCCGGCAATTTCATCGTCAATGGCGGCATCGCGCTCGCACGTGCGGAGGCGTTCCGCGCCATCGGCGGCTTCGACACGTCCCTCAGATATTGCGAGGACTGGCATTGCTGGTGCCGCCTCGCCGCTATCGGCGAGTTCGAGTTCGCACCAAAGCTCCTGCTCGACTATCGCCTGCACACCGCCAACACCATGAATGCGGCGGTGCGGACGCCGAAGGACTTCTTCCCTGCGATCGCGCGGGTGTTCGACGATGGGCTGATCCTGGCGAGACTGCCCGAGGGTACGGCGGCCGGGCTGCGCCAGGCCGCCGAGGTCCATCTCGTCACCTATTCGGCGATGCAGGCGGTCCGCTTCGGCAGATATCGCGACGCCTTGGCTTATCTCGGGATGGTCGGCCGGCGCTCGCTCAAATCGCTGCCCCGCGCCGCGGTCAGGGTCGCCCTCGCCCGTTTGGGCATCTAACCCGCGTCACGACACGATTTTCGAGGCCTCATAGGGCTTCGGAGCGAAGCCGAGCGCCGCGAGCATTGAGCCAAGCGCGACCAGCGCGGGATGCATGGCGACGACGGCCTTCGATGTCGCGAGCAGACGGGCCGAGCGCACCAGCGACAGCGGCAGCCGTCCTAGCATCTGCGCGAACACCCGCGCCCGCGCGCCTGCGCTCTGTGCGGCCTTGTACTGCACGCGATAATTGATAGCGCCAATACGCAGGCTGCGCTTGGCGATCCAGCCGAGGCTGGTGCGGCTTTGCGGCACGGTCTCGGTGATGACCGCCTCTGCCGTCCAGTGGAAGATCATGCCGGCATCGCGGCACCGCACGAAGAAATCGCAATCGCCGCCGCCGAGGAAATTGAAGCGCAGGTCGAAGGCGGGACGATCGAACCGCTCGAACGCCGCGCGCGTGATCAGGCAGTTGCCACAGCCATAGATCAGCGGCACCGCGCCGCTGTAATCATATGCGGGGCAGAAGGCGGGATGACGTGCCAGCCAGGGCTTGCTGTCGTCGTCGAAGACCGGCAGCACCGGCCCGCCGACCACGTCGGCGCCGGTCGCCTCCGCGGTGCGAACCATCAGCTCGAGCCAGTCGGGCGAGGCGATCTCGTCGTCGTCGATCATCAGGAAGCGGGTCGCGGCCGGAAACAGCGCCTGGGCCGTCTCGAAGGCGGCGTTGATCGCCTGGCAATTGCCCTGCCGTTTCTCGACCAGGCAAACGCCCTGGAGCCGGTCGTCGGCCAGATACTCCGCGGCAACCGGCGTGCTTTCGCGCCCCACCGCGTCGTTCTCGACCATGACCACCGCGAAGGAGCGCGGCGTGCGCTGGCTCGCGAGCGAGTCCAGCGTCAGCCGCAGATGGTGCGGGCGGCGGAAGCATGGAATGCAGACGACGATGCCGACCGACAGGTCGATGACGCGGGAGCTCGCCGCGATCTCCCGGTTGGGATCGCGCACGGCATCCGAGATCCGGCTGGCGGAAAGGTCTGTCGGGATCAGCGTCATGGCATCCTAGATGTCCGATATGTATTGAAAAAGCCCTGCGTCAATCGCGCAGCAATCGGCGCTGTCCTGCGACGGCACATCGCCGCGGGACATATCAGCCCCAAAATGAACGGCGGGCCCGAGGCTCGCGACGGCGCAACGCCGCCGATCTCCCGCCCTCCATACACTTAACCGCTTTTGCGCGTTTCTCCTGCAAGTCCCTGCATACGTGATAGTGCAATTCGCAGTCCATCACGCGCACAACAGCGCAACATGGACAATGCCGTAGTTAACGCCTGCCCGCATTAACCCGACCGTAAGCACCGCGACCGGTGAAGCGGCCCGGCACCGGATTTGCTCTTCGGGCATGCGAGATTTTTCCTGTAAATTTGAGTCGAACAAGCGCGGTCAGAAAAAATGAACAAGCCAGCCTCGATCGATTTCGCGACAGCCACGGCGATCCAAATCCCAACGGCCACGGCACGCACCCAGGCGCTGCACGATCTGGTCCCCGGCGAAGCCCGCGACAGCCTGCTCGCCGTCCACGACGTGCTCCGCCGCGAGCTGCCGCAGGGCCAGCTCGCCACCTATGAGGCCGGCGGCGGCTCGTGCAGTGTTCTGCCACCGGAGCTGCTCAACCGCAGCAAGGTCACCGTCGTCGACATCGACGAGGATCAGGTCCGCAACAACACTTACGCCGACGAGGCGATCCTAGGCGACGTGCAGACTTACAGCTTTGGACGCGAAACCTTCGATCTGGTGATCTGCTACAACGTGATCGAGCATCTGCCCCATGTCGATGCCGCGCTCCTGAATTTCCGCGACGCACTCAAGCCCGGTGGAATGATCCTGATCGGCGCACCCAATCCGCGCTCGCTGTCGGGCGTCGTCACCAAATACTCGCCGCACTGGTTTCATGTCTGGTTCTACCGGAATATCCGAGGCATCAAGGATGCCGGCCTGCCCGGCGAGCCGCCGTTCCCGACCTTCTTCCATCCGCTGGTGACGCTGCCGCGGCTCGAAACATTCGCCGCGGCCAACGGCCTCGAGATGATCTACCGCCGCGAGGTCGAGAGTCCGCGCTATCCCGAGATGCGCCGGCGCAAGCCGCTGTTCGCCGCTCTGGTCGATGCCGGCGCCGCCGTGATGAACGCCGTGCTGCCGGGCAGGATCGACGTTCGCCGCGGTGATTACCACGTCATTCTGAGGAAGCGCTGACGATCATGGCACGCGCGCGGTCCATCGCGGGACGAGCGAAGCCTTGCGGCATCGCTGCGCGCGGTAACGAACCGTTAATTCCTTGGGGACCTCAGCGTCATCGCGACGCGTCGAAGAGTGGCATGCGCTTAAACGCTTTGTTTGCCATTTCGGTGAATAGTCCCTCAATGAGTATGGTTAATTTTCCCTGTTGCGTTGATTGGGCATCTATATCCCGGGTGCGTGGCGTAAAGCGAAGAGTAACCCCTCAGCCCGCGGTCGTTGGAATGAAAGCTGGGGACTATGCTTGACTACAACCAGCCGATAGATCGGGCCGGACCGGAGGCCCCGCAGCAGAGGCCTCAAGCCGGCTTCAACGTGCTGGAGCTCGTCAATCTGCTCTGGCGGCGAAAGATCGCGATTGCCGCTGCCGCGCTCCTCGGCGCGACGCTTGCCGTCACCGCGGGCAAGAGCGTGACGCCCCGCTACACCGCCACCGCCCAGCTCTATGTCGACCCGCGCGAGCTTCAGCTCGTCGATCGCGAGCTCACGCCGCGCGCGCAGGACGTCTCCGGCATGGCCATGGTGGTGGAGAGCCAGGCGCGCCTGATTACCTCGAACAGCGTGCTGCTCCAGGTGATCCAGCAGGCCAATCTGGACAAGGATCCCGAATTCGGCGGCGGCGGTGACGCCAGGAGCCTGATGTCGTCGCTGCTCGGCCTGATCGGCCTTCAGCCCCGCGCGCCCTCCGCCGCGGAGACGAAGGAAGTGCAGCTCGCGGCGCTCGACGCGCTGAACAGGCACATCACGGTCCGCAAGACCGAGAAGAGCTTCATCGTCGACATCGAGGTCTGGTCGACCGATCCGGCGAAAGCGGCGATGCTCGCCAACACGCTGACAAATGCCTACCTCGCCGAATCCCGCAACTCGCAGGCTTCGGCCGCGCGACGCGCCACCAACGATCTCTCCGGCCGCCTCAAGGAGTTGCGCGAGCGGCTGCGCAGTGCCGAGACCGCGCTCGCCACCTACAAGGCCCAGAACAATTTCGTCGGCACCCAGGACGCGCTGATCAGCGACCAGCAGCTCTCCGCCAGCAACCAGCGGCTTTCCGCGGCCCGCGCGGCGACGATGGACGCACAGGCGCGGCTCGACCAGATCGAAGCGAGCCGGCGCACCGCTGCCGATGCCGGCGCGAATTCGGAAGCGCTGCAATCGCCTACCATCGCAAACCTGCGCGCGCAATATGCCGACGCCCGCAAGAAATATGCGGAGCAGGCCGGCGAGCTCGGCCCGCGGCATCCGGCGCTGCGCCAGACCGAGAAGCAGGTCGAGGATCTCAAGCGCACCATCAACGAAGAGATCGATCGCTTCGCGCAGTCCGCCAAGAACGATCTGACACGCGCCCGCGACTTTGAAGCCTCGCTCAACCGGGCCCTGGAAGCGCAGAAGCGGCAGAGCGTTCAGCTCAGCCAGGCCGCCGTGCGCCTGCGCGAGCTCGAACGCGAGGCCGATGCAAGCCGCGACGTCTATCAGTCCTTCCTCAAGCGCTCGCGCGAGACCGAGGAGCAGGAGACCCTGAACACCTCGGCGGCCCGCGTCATCGGCGAAGCCACCGTGCCGCAGCGGCGCTCGTTCCCGCCGGCGATGAGCATGTTTGCCATGATCGGCTTCATCTTCGGTGCGCTCGCTGCTGCAAGCTGGTTCGTCGCGGCCGAGCTGCTGTCCGCCGGTGCGACCGCGCCGGCAGCGCCCACACCGGCCCGTCGTGAGCGCACGCCGGCACCGCGGGCTCCGCGAGCGCCGGAGATTTCGCGGACACCGGAAGCAGCCCAGCCGCAGCCGGCTCCGCGAGCTCCGGAAATTGCGCAATCTCTACCGGAGCTAGCCGCGCCATCGCTGCAGCCTGAGATGGACGAAAACACGCTGATCGGAAAGCCGCTGATCGCGCGCCTCCAGGAGGCCGACGTCATTCACACGCTCGGCGCCATCCTCGCCACCGGTGGCGGCGTCGATCTGACCCGGCTGGGCTGGCCGACGCTCCGCCCCGGCTTTCCGCTGACGACGCTGCTCAACGCCTGGCGCGACATGCGCACTGCCGTGGCCGGGCGTGCCGGCGGCAAGGCCATGCCGGTCATCGCGCTGGTCGGCGCGGGCGAGACCACCGGGCGCAGCGTGACCGCGCTGAATTTCGCACTCGCGGCCGCGCGCGACGGCGCCCGCGTGCTGATGATCGATGCCGACCATCAGGCACACTCGCTCTCGAACAAGGTGAGCCGCCCCGGCAAGAGCGAGCCAAGCCGGCTCGGCTGGCTCTCGATCGGCAGCAAGGCCTCGCGCGAGATCAAGACGGTCAACGGCATCTCGGTGCTGCCGGCCGCCGACGGCGATGCCGGCAAGGCGACTGAGGCCATGCGCAAGGCCATCGAGCAGGCGCGCGCCGCCGGCGGCTACGATCTCGTGATCCTCGACGGCCCCGTGACGCCGCTTGGTGCAGCCAGCCGCAAGCTGCTCGACGACGCCGACGCGCTGGTGGCAGTGCTGCCGACCAGCCTCGACATCAACGACGGCCTGGAAGAAATCCTGAACACGCTCGGCCGCGCCGAGCGCAAGCTCGTCGGCGTCGTGCTCGACGAGCTCACCCCCGCAACTCAAGCGCGCCAGCGAGGCAGACAATATGCTTGAGCGCCGCGTCAATCTGGACGGCCGGGCCGCAACCGCCGACGTGCCGCGGATCACTATCGGCGGCCTTCGCATGGCCGCGCTCGACCTGGAAGCAACTGCCGATTTCATGATCGAGGCCACCGATCCCAGACATCGCATCGGCCGTCCGCTGCACCTGACCTCGGCCAATGGCGAGGTGTTGGCGCGCTGCTCGACCGAACCGGAGACCGAACGCCTGTTCCGCGGCGCCGACCTCATCAACGCCGATGGCCAGCCGCTGGTCGCGGCGTCAAAGCTGCAATCCTGGTTTCCGCTGCCGGAGCGCGTCGCCACCACCGATTTGTTCCACGTGGTCGCGCGCAAGGCCGAAGCCGTCGGCCGCACTTTCTACATGTTCGGTGCCAGCGAGGAAGAGAACGCCGCGGCGGTCGCGAATGTCCAGCGGCTGTATCCGAACCTCAAGATCGTCGGGTACAGCCACGGCTATCTGCGCGGCGACGCCCTGCGCGCGAAAGTCGAGGAGATCAACGCGCTCGCGCCGGATTACCTCTGGGTCGCGCTCGGCGTGCCCAACGAGCAGGCATTCGTCGAGCAATACACGCCGCTGCTGACCAATGTTGGCGTTATCAAGACATCCGGCGGCTTGTTCAACTTTTTATCGGGCAGCCGGTCCCGCGCGCCGCAGTGGATGCAGAAGATCGGACTCGAATGGGCCTGGCGCACATGGCTCGAGCCGCGCCGCCTGCTCTGGCGCTATTTGACCACCAACCCTCGTGCGCTCTATCTTCTCTTCAGCCGCAAACGGCCTTCCAATCGCTGAGAGAAGAGTAGAAGACGACATGACCGACCGACCGACCGTCCTCGTCACAGGGGGCGCGGGCTATATTGGCTCGCATGCCTGCCGCGCACTGTCTGCCGCCGGCTATCAGCCCGTCGTTTATGACAATCTCTCGACAGGTCATCGCAGCTTCGTCGCCGGTCCGCTGGTGACGGGCGACCTGCTCGACGGCGCCGCGCTGGCGCGCGCCTTCGCCGACCACAAGGTCACGGCGGTGATGCATTTCGCGGCGGCAAGCCTCGTCGGCGAGTCCATGACCGACCCGCAGAAATACTACATCAACAACGTCCAGGGCACGCTGTCGCTGCTGCAGGCGATGCGCAACGCAGGCTGCCAGCGCATCGTGTTCTCCTCGACCGGCGCCGTCTACGGCAACGCCGATTCCAAGGAGCTGCCGGAGGACTTCCCCTGCGCGCCGATCAATCCCTACGGCGCGTCGAAATGGATGATCGAGCGCATGCTCGCCGATTATCGCGCAGCCTATGGCTTCGGCGCATTCTGCCTGCGCTATTTCAACGCCAGCGGCGCCGACCCGGCCGGCGGCATCGGCGAATTGCGTGACAACGAAACGCATCTCATTCCGCGCGCCATGATGGCGCTCCAGGGCCATGTCGACTTCGCCGTGTTCGGCGACGACTACGACACGCCGGACGGCACCGCGATCCGCGACTACATCCACGTCACCGACCTCGCTGCGGCGCATGTCGCAGCACTGAAGCTCCTGGAAACGGGACATGCCGGCGGCACCTTCAATCTGGGCACCGGCTCCGGCTTTTCGGTCCGCGAGATCCTGAACGCCATCAGGCAGGAGACCGGGCGCGAGGTGCCGCACACCATGAAGCCGCGTCGCGCCGGCGATCCCACTTATCTGGTCGCCGATGCCTCTGCCGCGCGAAAAGTGCTGAACTTCGTGCCGCGCCATTCCGACCTGCCGACGGTGATCCGGACTGCCTGGGCCTGGCACCAGACAGCGCATCCGCTCAGGACGCGCTAGACACCCGTATTACGGCTTGCCGGTCGGGCCCCCGAGCGGCTAAAGAGATGATCACAGCCGGCGGCGGCGCATGTCCCGACCGCCGCATGTTGCTCTTATGGCCGCCAATGGAAGCGGCATGTGAGGCTCCGCCAATAGCGCGAGCCTGTTCTTCACAGCGAAGGCCACGATCGAGTCCGGGCATCGGCCTGCTTTCAGGCGCGGCCCAGGGAGCACGGAGCGAATGCATCAGGCCGCAAGCCTGCAATTCGAGCGCGTGATGGACGAGCTCGTCCTATGGCACGCCGTGCCGGAGGACGAACGCTCGCCCGCACCGGCCTGGTGGTGGGGACCGGCGATGGCGGTGGTCGACGCGCACGAGCCGATGCGACAGGTTTGGTGTTGTGAGCTGGGCCTCGGCGACGGCTCAAGCTTTGCCGAAGGTGCGCATGCCCTCCTTGAGCTGTTCGCCGAGCAAACCTCGCAGCCCTGGCCGGATGATTTTCCGCGCAAAGCGGACATCAAGCAAGACAACGTCCGCGAACTGCACCCGCAGCCGTCAGATGACAGCGCGTTTCAGCCGTAACGCCGCGGCTTCGGTCGCAGCGAGGTCAGGCTCCGGCTGGAGCGGCGGCGCGACAGGCAGCTCCATCGGCCGCAGCAGCTCGGCCATCTGCCGCGCCGGCACCGGCTTGGAGATGAGGAAGCCCTGCATCTCGTCGCAGCCATGGGCGCGCAGGAACGCTTCCTGCTCGGCGTTCTCGACGCCTTCGGCGACCACGGTCATGCCGAGCGCCTTGCCCATGCTGATGATCGCCTGCGCGATCGCCTGGTCCTCCGAATCCTGCGGCAGGTCGCGCACGAAGGAGCGGTCGATCTTGATGGTGTCGATCGGAAAATGCTTCATCAGCGACATCGACGAATAGCCGGTGCCGAAATCGTCGATGGCGAGGCGGATGCCGCGGCTCTGGATGGCGTCGAGCACCTTCAGCGCACGACCGACATTGCGCATCATCATGCTCTCGGTGACCTCGAGCTGGAGCAGTACCGGCGACATGCCGGACGCCGCCAGCGCCTCGTCGACGTCCTGCAACAGATGTTCGTCGACAAACTGCCGCGGCGACAGGTTGACCGCCATCGACACCGGCAACAGGCCACGACGCTGCCAGGCCATGGCCTGCGCGCAGGCCTCTTTCACCACCCAGCGGCCGATCGGCACGATCAGCCCGGTCTCTTCCGCAAGCGGAATGAATTGGGCCGGCGAGATGCTGCCGAGATCCGGGTGCGTCCAGCGCAGCAGCGCTTCCACGCCGGTGATCTGGCCGGTCTCCATGTCCACCTTGGGCTGGTAGTTCAGCGAGAACTGCTCGCGCTCCAACGCCCGGCGCAACGCGCTCTCGAGCGACAGCCGCTCGATCGACTGCGTCTTCACCTCCTTGGAGAAGAAGCGATAGCCGTTCTTGCCGTCCTCCTTGGCGAGATACATCGCCATGTCGGCGTTCTTGGTCAGCGTCTGAACGTCGGAGCCGTTGGCCGGATACATCGCGATGCCGATCGAGGCCGTGGTGTGGCATTCGTGGCCGGCCAGCTCCATGGGCTCGGCGAGCGCCACGAGAAGCCCGGTCGCGATGCGCTGGACATCGTCGATCTCACCGCACTGGTCGAGGATCACCACGAACTCGTCGCCGCCAAGGCGTGCGACAACGTCGGTTTCCCGCAGCGCGCCGCGCAGTCGGCTCCCCACTTCGAGCAGGAGCAGATCGCCGGCCTCATGGCCGAGCGAATCGTTGATGACCTTGAAGCGGTCGAGATCGATGAACAACACCGCGAAACGATGATCGTGGCGCTGAGCTTCGTCGATCGCCTCCCGCAACAGCCCGTTGAAGGTCTCGCGGTTCGGCAGGTCGGTCAGGCCGTCATGCGAGGCGAGGTATTCGATCCGCTCGTCGGCCTCGTTCTTCTCGTCGGCGCGATCGAAATTCTCCATCGCGAAGGAGACGTTGTCGGCGAGGCGCTGCAACAGCTCGACGAACTCGGCCGTGAAGGTCTCCTGCTCGGTCGACATGTAGATCATGACGCCGACGGGCTGGCCGTGCGTGATCAGCGGGAACGCCGCGCCGGAGCGCGCGCCGTCGCCTTGCAGGACGGCGTGGAAGGCGCTCACACGGCTGTCGTTGACATAGTCGTTGCTGACACAGGGCTGCCGGGTGCGGAACGCGGTGCCGCTCATGCCGCGCCCCTCGGGCCGGTCGGCGTCGATGGAGAGGCGAACGTTCCTCGTGGTTTCGGCAGACGGCCCTGCGGCCGCGACGATCGCGAGCTGGTCGCTGTCGGCTTTGGCCAGCGCAATGGTCGTCGATGTGAACTTGCCGCCGGTGGACGCGGCCTGACACACCAGCTCGAACAGCTCGGTGCGCGACTTGGCCCGCACGATCGCCTCATTGGTGGCGCTCAGCGCGGCGAACATGCGCGTCAGGCGCTCCTTCTGCGCCTCGGCCCGTGACCGCTCCTCGGCCCGGGCGAAATTGTCGAGCGCAAAGGAGACGTTCTCCGCGAGGCGCCCCAGCAACTGGATGAGGTCAGGCGTGAAGGTGCCTTCGTCCGGCGAAAGGAACAGAAGGACGCCGACGGCATCGGTGCCGTTCTTCAGCAGCGGGAAGCAGCCGCCGGATTTCGTCCCTTGATCCCGCGCGATTCGACGCCAGTGCGTCGCACGAACGTCCGTGAGGAGCTCGTTCGCGACGCAGGGTGCCTTGGTGCGAAATGCGGTGCCGGCGAGCCCCCGTCCTTCGGGCTCATCGGCGGACGTCGCGAAACGCCAGTTCTCGACGTGACTGCGACACTCGCCCTTGGTGACGACGATGTCGAGAAAGCGCGCCGTCGGATCGACCAAGGCGATGGTGGCAGATGAGAACGTTCCGCCGAGCACGGCGGCCTCGCACACGGCTTCGAACAACTCGGCGCGGGATTTCACGCGCATGATCGCTTCGTTGGTCGCGCTCAGCGCCTCCAACATGCCCCGAAGACGGTTGCGCTGCATCTCGGCCTTCGCCTTCTCGTCGGCGCGATCGAAGTTCTCGAGCGCGAAGGCGACATTGGCCTGGAGCCGTTGCAGCAGCTCGACGAATTCTGGCGTGAACGTGCCGCGTTCCGGCGAGTTGAAGAGGAAGACGCCTTCGACCCTGTCGCCATTGAACAGCGGCAGCGCCGCGGAGGAGCCGATGCCGTTGCGGCGGGCATTGGCCTGCCAGGGCTTGATCCTGTCGTCGGACAGCACGTCGTTGCTGAGGCAGGGCTGGCGCGTGCGGAAAGCGGTTCCCGTCAGCCCTCGGCCTTCAGGCACCTGGTCGGACGTGGAGAATTTGAAATTTCGGACCATATCCGCGTTCGGCCCGTAGCAAGCAACGACGCGAAGCAGCTCGGCATCGTGATCGACGAGCGCGATGTTGGCCGAGGTGAACTTGGCGCCTTTCGCCGTCGCTTCGCAAACGAGGTCGAAGAGCTCGGCCCGCGAGCGTGCGCGCAGGATCGCCTCATTGGTCGCGCTCAGTGCCGCGTACATGCGCGCCAGGCGGTCTTCCTCCTCGGCGATCCGCGCCTTCTCGGCCTCACGGTCGAAATTGTCGATCGCGAAGCAGACGTTCTCGGCGATGCGCAGCATGAGCGCGACGACCCCCTCATCCTTCGCCCAGGACTTGCTGAGGAAGGACAGGATGACGCCGATGCTCTCGCCGTTCCGGATCAGGGGGGCCGCGATGCAGGCGGCAACACCCGTGTTGAGATTGGCCTGCTCCCACGGCGTTCCCCTGGTGCGACGCGCGAGATCACGTTCGACATGGGGCTTCTGGGTTCGAAACACCTCGCCGGAAATGCCGCGACCATAGGGATTCTCGGGGTCGACGGAGTAGTGGGTCCGGGCCACGATCTCCAGATTCTCGCCGGTGCCGGCGACAGGCTTCAGCCAATGCGAGTCCTGCTCTTTCAGCAGAACGAAGGTCGCCAGCGACTTGCCGCCGTGCACCGAGGCGTCGCACACGAGCTGATACAATTCCCGCTCGGTCTTCGCACGCAGGATGGCTTCGTTGGTCGCGCTGAGCGCGCCGAACATGCGGTTGAGCCGCCGCGTCGCGAGCTCGCTGGTCTGCCGCGCGGTCTCGCGCGCGAAATTGTCCAGCGCATAGGAGATGTTGGCCGACATGCGCTCGAACAGCGACACCATCTGCTCGTTCAGTGAGCCGGCTTCCCTGCGGGTCACATACAGCACGCCGACGCTCTTGCCGTTGCAGAGCAGCGGCAGCGCAGCCGCCGCGCCGATGTGGGCCTTGGCTGCGCCCTCGCGCCACGCCAGCGAGCGAGGATCATTCAGGTAGTCGTTGCTGATGCTCAGCTTCTGATTGCGAAAGGCTTCGCCGCCGACACCCGCTCCCTCGGGCGTGCCGGAGTCGGTCGTGATCTCGAGCGAACGCAGCCGCGCAATGTCATCGCCGCAACCGGCCGCAAAGCACAGCCGCCGGCCATCCGGCCCCACCAGGAAAACCGCAACGGCCAAAAAGTCTCCGCTCGAAAACCCGGCGTCGCAGACCTTCTGGTACAGCTCGTCCGGCGATTTCGCGTAAAGGATCGCTTCGTTGATGGCGCTCAACGCTGCAAAGGTGCGCGCGAGGGTCGTCTGCACGGTCTCAGCTCCCGGGCATTTCTGCCTAATTCTCCCGGGTGCTTTATGAACGGCGACGGCCTAAGTGGTCGTTATTGCGCGCTGCAAACCCGCGATCAAAGTGAATGAGCTGCGAACGGCCGGCGCCAAACTGTCGGGAATGCCGCCGCACGGGAGGATTCTTCGACGAAGGCGCGCTCTCTTTACGATTTTGCAGCCCTGTATTGGTTTACGGGAGATTGATATCGCTCCCACGCTTTGAGACGATGGCTCCCAACAAGCAGCCCGTTAAGGGCAGAATGCCGAGGGAACGCCATGCCCGTCGTCAAGACCGACCGCCTCACGCTCATCAGCGCCGCGCTGCTCCGTGCCGCCGGAGCTTCCGACGAAGAGGCCGATGCGGTGGCCACAGGCTGCGTCAACGCCAACCTCGCCGGTCACGACTCCCACGGTGTGATCGCGGTTCCGACCTACATCGACCGCATCAAGGCCGGCCACATCGTGCCCGGCGCCAAATGGACCATCGTCCAGGAATCGCCGACCACGACGGTGATCGACGGCCAGTGGGGGTTCGGCTTCCACGTCAACGCCAAGGCGATGGCGCTGACGATCGAGAAGGCGAAGACGGCGAACGTTGCCGCCTGCACCGTATTCCGGCAAAGCCATGTCGGTCGCCTCGCCGCCTATCCGTTGATGGCGATGCGCGAAGGCATGATCGGGATTGCGACGGCGGATTCCGGCCGCTCGCCAAAGCACGTGGCGCCGTTCGGGGGCAAGGAGGCTAGGCTCGGCACCAACCCGATCTCGATCGCGGTGCCGTCCGATCTGGATGCGCCGTTCTATCTCGACATGGCAACCTCGGCGGTTGCGGCCGGCAAGATCCAGCTCGCGGTCGCCCGCGGCGAGGAGATTCCGACGGGGTGGATCATCGATGCCGAGGGACGGCACACCACCGACCCCACGCAATATCGCAAGGGCGGCGCGCTGCTGCCGCTCGGCGGCACCGAGGGCTACAAGGGCAGCGGCCTCGCCGCCATGGTCGAGGTGCTGTGCGGCCTGCTGACCGGTCTCGGCTTCGGCGTCGAACCGACCGGACGTCACAATGACGGATGCTTCATGGCGGTGTTCAACGTCGCCGCGTTCCGTCCGCTGAAGGAATTCAAGCGCGAGGTCGCCGAATTCGCGCACTATCTGAAATCGACGCCGCCCTCCGAAGGCAGCAAGGGCGTGTACTATCCCGGCGAGATCGAGGGGTTGCGCGAGCAGCAACGCCTGCGCGACGGCATCGAGATCGAGGATGCGACCTGGGAAAAGCTGCGCGCGCTGGCGCGCGAGTACCGGCTCGACACCGTCCTTGATCTGGCCTGACGGAATTTGGGAGAACAGCATGACGCGGCAGATGGTACTGGTCGGCTTCCTCCAGGCGCAGAACTGCACGAATTTGCCGAGCTCGTGGCGGCATCCGGACTCGCGCGACGATTCGATGTCGGCGGACTATTATCAGGAGATCGCCAAGATCCTCGAAGCCGGCAAGTTCCACATGGCGTTCTTCGACGATCGGCTGGCGATGCCGGACCGCTACGGCAACGATCATGCCCACACCGTCGAATACGGCATCCGCTGCGTGAAGATGGATCCGCTGATCGTGCTGACCACGATGGGCATGGTCACCGACAAGCTCGGCCTCGGCGCCACTTGCTCGACCACCTATTACGAGCCGTTCGACGTCGCCCGCCGCTTCGCGACCCTCGATTTGATGTCCGGCGGGCGCGCGGGCTGGAACGTCGTCACCTCGCTCAATGACGGCGAGGCGCTCAACATGGGTCGCGATTCCCATCCCGAACATGATTCGCGCTACGACCGCGCCGACGAATTCATGGAGGTCGTGCTCGGGCATTGGGACACCTGGGAAGACGGCGCGCTCATCATGGACAAGAAGAGCGGCCGTTTTGCCGATCCGGCCAAGGTGAAGCGGCTCGATCACAAGGGGGCGGCCTTCAAGTCCCGTGGTCCCTTCACGGTCCCGCGCTCGGACCAGGGCCATCCCGTCATCATCCAGGCCGGCGCATCCGGCCGCGGCCAACGCTTTGCCGGCCATTGGGGCGAGGTGATCTTCACGGCCGCGCGCAATCTCGCTGGTGCCAAGGAAGGTTATGCCGCCGTTCGAAACGAGGCAGCCAAGGCTGGCCGCGATCCCGATCAGATGCGCCTTTGCAATTTGACGACGCCGGTCTGCGCCGCGACCAGGGCCGAGGCTGAGGACAAGATGGCGCTGATCAACAAACTGCCGCTCGAGATCGACGCGCTGTCGCTACTTGCCGAAGCGCTCAATTACGACTTCGCCTCCAAGGACCTCGACGAGCCGTTGACGACGGACGATCTGAAGAGCATGCAGGGCATTCTGGGCCTCCGCGACGGCGTGCTGAAGAATTCCGGCAAGAGCAATCCGAGCGCGCGCGACTTCGTCACCTTTTCCGGCCGCGGCCAGGTCCACGACGCCATGGTCGGCGGTCCCAAGGAGATTGCGGACAGACTGGAAGAGATGTTCGTCGAGCGTGGCTGCGACGGCTTTGTCATCGCCGCGACCTATGTGCCCGGCTCCTATGCGGACTTCGTGCAACACGTCGTGCCGGAGCTGCAACGGCGCGGCTTGTTCCAGAAGGAGTATCGGGGCAAGACACTCCGCGAAAATCTCGGGCTGAAGCGGCCCGCGGCCGGCGCCTGGAAGGTGCAGCCGCGCGATGCCGCGGAATAACAACGAGGACAGAGCATGCGCTGGCTGAGATTCACTGTCTCGGACAAGACCTCCTGGGGAATTGTCGAGGGCGACCAGGTGATCGCGGTCGACGGCGATCCCTTTGGCGAATGGCAGCGCACCTCGCGCACGCATCCGCTGGCACAAGTTCGGATCGAGCTGCCGCTAATCCCGCGCACCTTCTATTGCGTCGGCTTGAACTATCTGAAGCACCTGAAGGAAGCCGCCGACAAGCGCGGCGAGGTGCCGGCCGTCCCTGATAGACCCGAGATCGGCTACCGCGCCCAGAACGCGCTGATCGCGCATGACGAGGACGTCGTGATCCCGTCCTTTGCGACGGACAAGATCCACTATGAAGGCGAGCTCGTCGTCGTGATCGGCAAGAAGGTGAAGCATCTCACCAAGCAGAATGCGATGGATTGCGTGTTCGGCTACACCATCGGCAACGACGTCAGCGAACGCAGCTGGCAGAAGGCCGACCGCAGCCTGTGGCGCTCGAAGAACGCCGACACGTTCAAGCCGATGGGCCCTTGGATCGAAACCGAGGCCAATCTGGCGAAAATGGAAACCGTCGTCCGGGTCAACGGCAAGGAGACCAACCGCTTCTACACCAACGACATGATCTTCGGCGTGGTGCCGTTCCTGGTCGAGCTGACCAAGTACTTCACGCTGTGGCCCGGCGACGTGATCTGGATGGGCACGGACGGCGCCTCGCCTGACATCGGGCACGGCGACGTGGTGGAGATCGACATCACGGGCGTAGGGACGTTGCGGAACAGGTTTGTGCGGGAGCAGCGGTAGTCCTCATCCTGAGGAGCTTGCGAAGCAAGCGTCTCGAAGGATGAAGGCCCGACTGTGGCCTCGCCCTTCGAGACGGCCGCTGCGCGGCCTCCTCAGGGTGAGGAGATAGAGTTGTATACGCCGCGAAATCAACAGTGCCGTAGGGTGGGCAAAGCGAAGCGTGCCCACCGCATTCGTAATGGAGGCGAGATGGTGGGCACGGCGCAAGCGCGCCTTTGCCCACCCTACGGCACCACGGCACTTCCCGCGCAATCAAAACGGCAGCGCCACACTCGTCTTGATCTCCTTCAGCACCACGTTGCTGCGGACGTAGCGGATGCCGGGAATGCGGAACATGAACTCGTCGAGGAATCTGTTGTAGGCCGCCATGTCCTGCACGACGACGCGCAAATGATAGTCGGCGTCGCCCGTGGTCGCGAAACACTCCAGCACTTCGCGCCGCGTGGTCACCCGCGCGACGAACTCGTCGACGAATTTGGCATCGTGCCGCTCCAGCGAGACATGCAGGATGGCCGACATCGCAAAGCCCGCCTGCTCGCGCGCGATCAGCGCGGCATAGCCCTGGATGACGCCGGCCTCCTCCAGCGCACGCACCCGGCGCCAGCACGCCGAGGTGGACATGCCGACCTCGTCGGCGAGCTGCTGGTTGGTGGCGCGGCCGTCCGTCTGGAGATGGGCGAGAATCCGCGCGTCCTGCTCTTCAATCATGGAAGCCCCCGATTCGGTAACTTCTACCGAATTATGCCATCCTCCGCAAAATTTTACCGAATTATCGATCAAGACAGGGTGAATAGGCAAGACCTACCAGCCTCCCCGGCATACCCTTCCGTCATCAGGCAGGATGCCGCACGAGGTCCGCCATGGACGCCGTTCCATCACTCGACAGCTACGAGCTCTCAGACCGCTACGACCGCGAAGAGGGGCGCGTCTTCCTCACGGGCACGCAGGCGATCGTCCGCATCGCGCTCGACCAGGCGCGGCGCGACCGCGCCGCCGGGCTGAACACCGCCGGCTTCATCTCCGGCTATCGCGGCTCGCCGCTCGGCGGCGTCGATCTCGAGCTCTGGCGCATCCAGGAGCGGCTGAAGCGGGATCGCATCGAATTTCTCCCCGCGGTGAACGAGGACCTCGCGGCAACAGCAGTGCTCGGCTCGCAGCAGGTAGAGACGCAGGCAGATCGCGAAGTCGATGGCGTGTTCGGACTTTGGTACGGCAAGGGCCCCGGCGTCGATCGCTCCGGCGACGCCCTCAAGCACGGCAACGCCTATGGCTCCTCGCCGCGTGGCGGCGTGCTGGTTGTCGCCGGCGACGACCATGGCTGCGTCTCCTCCTCGATGCCGCACCAGTCCGATGTCGCCTTCATGAGCTGGTTCATGCCGACGCTGCACCCCGCAAGCGTCAGCGAATATCTGGAGTTCGGCGAATACGGCTACGCGCTGAGCCGCTTCTCCGGCATGTGGGTCGGCTTCAAGGCGATTTCGGAAATCGTGGAGTCAGGTGCATCCGTCGCGCTGCGCCCGCCACGCGTCTTCAACACGCCCGATTTCACGCCGCCACCGGGCGGACTGCACTATCGCTGGCCCGACCTGCCGGGCCCCCAGATCGAGGAGCGGCTGGAGGCGAAGAAGCACGCGGTTTACGCCTTTGCAAAAGCCAATCCGATCGATCGCCACATCTACGATATTCCCAACGCCACTTACGGCATCGTCACGACGGGCAAGGCGCATCTCGACCTGATGGAGGCCCTGCGGCTGATGGGCCTGGATGAAGCGGCCTGCCGCAACATCGGGATCGACGTCTACAAGGTCGGCATGGTCTGGCCGCTGGCGCTGCATGACGCGATGGACTTCGTGAAGGGCAAGCGCGAGATCCTCGTCGTCGAGGAAAAGCGCGGCATCATCGAGAGCCAGTTCAAGGAATATTTTTACGACTATCCAGGCTCAAAGCCCGAGCGCATGGTCGGCAAGCACGACGAGCGAGGGGCGCGGCTGATCTCCTGGATCGGCGAATTGTCGCCGCGTGCGCTTGCTGGCGTGCTCGCACGCCGGCTCGACCCGATGTTCCCAGGCCTCAATCTCGCCGCGCGCGCGGCCGCCTTGATGCCCGAGGCCGCGCGCACGATCAACGTCAGCGGTGCGACGCGCACGCCGTATTTCTGCTCCGGATGTCCGCACAACACGTCGACGAAGGTGCCGGAAGGCTCCAAGGCGTTAGCCGGCATCGGCTGCCATTTCATGGCGAGCTGGATGGACCGCGAGACCTCCTCGCTGATCCAGATGGGCGGCGAAGGCGTCAACTGGGCGGCGTCGTCACGCTTCACCGGCCACAAGCACGTGTTCCAGAATCTCGGCGAAGGCACCTACTACCACTCCGGCTCGATGGCGATCCGGCAGGCGATCGCCGCCAGGGCCAACATCACCTACAAGATCCTGTTCAACGATGCCGTGGCGATGACCGGCGGCCAGCCGGTCGACGGTCCCATCAGCGTGCATGCCATCGCCCACAGCGTTCGCGCCGAAGGCGTGGGACGCATCGCGCTGGTGTCGGACGATCCCGCGCAGTTCTTGCCGGCAGACCTGCCGATCGGCGTGACCATCCATCCGCGCGAGGAGATGGACGCCGTGCAGCGCGAGCTGCGAGACATTTCCGGCGTCTCCGTCCTGATCTATCAGCAGACCTGCGCCACCGAGAAGCGTCGCCGGCGCAAACGCGGACAGATGGCCGACCCAAGGCGCTTTGCCTATATCAACGATCTCGTCTGCGAAGGCTGCGGCGACTGCTCGGTCGAATCCAACTGCCTCAGTGTCGAGCCAAAGGAGACGCCGTTCGGTCGCAAGCGCCAGATCAACCTCTCGTCCTGCAACAAGGATTTTTCCTGCCTCAACGGCTTTTGCCCAAGCTTCGTCACCGTCGAAGGCGCGACGCGCCGGAAAAAGACCGCGAGCGAGACCGACGCCGTCGGTCGCGCGGCTACGCTTCCCCTGCCCGCTCCCGCCACGCTCGATCGTCCCTACGATTTGCTCGTGACCGGCGTCGGCGGCACCGGCGTGATCACGGTCGGCGCGCTGATCGGCATGGCCGCGCATCTGGAGCGGCGTGGCGTCTCCGTGCTGGATTTCACCGGCTTTGCACAGAAATTTGGTCCCGTGCTGAGCTTCATCCGCCTTGCGTCAAGTCCGGACGCGTTGCACCAGGTCCGCATCGACCAGGGCGCGGCCGACGCGCTGATCGGCTGCGACCTCGTCGTCAGTTCCTCACCTAAGGCGTCCGGCACCTATCACCGCGGCACACGCGCCGCCATCAACACCGCGGAGATGCCGACCGGCGACGTCGTCCGCTTCCGCGACGCCGACCTTGCCTCGCCCGCCCGCCTGCGCGCGATCCGACAAGTCATTGGCAACGACAATCTCGACACCATCAACGTCAACGCGCTCGCCGAGCGGCTGCTCGGCGATGCCGTCTATGCCAACATCATCATGCTCGGCTTTGCCTGGCAGCACGGGCTTGTGCCGGTCGCGCTGCAAGCGCTGCTGCGCGCGATCGAGCTCAACGGCGTCGCGGTCGAACGCAACAAGCAGGCCTTTGCCTGGGGCCGGATCGCCGCGGCCGATCCGGAGTTTTTGCCGGGGAGTGACGAAGCGCTCGAAGCCGAGACGCTCGATCAGATCATCGATCGCCGCGCCGATTTCCTCGCCGCCTATCAAGACGCCGCCTATGCGATGCGCTTTCGGGCGACCGTCGCGAGGGTCCGCCGGGCCGAAGCCGCTCTGAGCAGTGAGGTGCTGACCGAGGCGGTCGCGCGCGCCCTGTTCAAGCTGATGGCCTACAAGGACGAATACGAGGTGGCGCGTCTGCACATGCAGAGCGGCTTCCTCGGCGAGCTGAAGCGCGAGTTCGAGGACGGTTTTCGCATCCAATATCATCTCGCGCCGCCGTTCCTGCCGTCAAAACCTGACGCACGCGGCCGTCCGCGCAAGCGCGCTTTCGGCCAGTGGATCCAGATGCCGCTCGCCATGCTGGCGCGGTTGAAGGGATTACGCGGAACGCCGTTCGATCCATTCGGCTACACGAATGAGCGGCGCACTGAACGGGAATTGATCGCCTGGTATGAAGGCCTGATCGAACGCATGCTCGGCCAGCTCGAGGCAGCACATCTTCCCGACCTCGTTGCCGTCGCAAAAGCGCCGATGGAGATCCGCGGCTACGGACCAGTGAAGGACACCGCGATCGCCAAGGTGAAGCCCGAGGTCGAGCGGCTGCTCACGAATTTGACGACGTCGGTAACGCAAAAGATGCACGCCCACGGTTGACGCGGCACCAGTGAGGCCTCAGCCTCCGGACTTTAGGCGGCACCCTGTTGGCGCCCCTGCAATCGGATGACGCATCATGGATTTGGACCAGTTGACCCTGAGTCAGGCCGTCGCCGACCTGCGCGCCGGGAAAGTCACGAGTACCGCACTCACGACGGAAGCACTGAGCCGCGCCAAAGCCCATGCCGAGCTCAATGCCTTCGTCACCCTGGACGAAGCGGGCGCCCTGAAAGCCGCCGCCGCATTCGACGCGACGGGCGACAGGACAAAGCCGCTCGGCGGCGTGCCCATCGTGATCAAGGACAATATCGAGGTCGCGGGACTGCCCTGCAGCGCCGGCACACCGGCACTGAAGGACTACATTCCGAATGCTGACGCACCGGTGGTTGCGAAGCTGCGGGCTGCAGGCGCCGTCATCATCGGCAAGACCAGCATGCATGAGCTCGCCTTCGGCATCTCCGGCTACAACACCGCGTTCAAGACCGGCGCGGAGTTCGGCGTGCGCAACGCTTATGACCGCACGCTGATCGCCGGCGGCTCCTCGTCCGGCACGGGCGCCGCGCTCGGCGCGCGAATCGTCACGGGCGGGCTCGGAACCGACACCGGCGGATCGGTCCGTGTCCCCGCCGCGCTGAACGGATGCGCCGCGTTGCGCCCGACGGTCGGGCGCTATCCGCAAGAGGGTATTGCGCCGATCTCGCACACCCGCGACACCGCGGGGCCCATGGCCGCGACGATGGCGGATGTCGCGCTGCTCGATCGCGTGATCGCCGGCGGCGACGAGGTTGCGCCGGCTGATCTGAAGCAGGTGCGGATCGGCATCGCGAACGCGATGCTGACCAATCTCGACGCCGATACGGAAGCCGCGTTCCACACGGCGATCGCAAAAGCGAAGGCGAAGGGCGTCACGGTCGTCGAGATCGAGATGCCTGAGCTCGCCGAACTCAACGGCCAGGTCAGCTTTCCCGTCGCGCTGTATGAGGCCTATGACGACATGGTCGCCTATCTCAAGCACACCGGGACCGGCCTCAGCATCGAGGCGCTGGCAGAGAAGATCTCCAGCGCCGACGTGAAAAGCATCTATGATGGCATGGTGATCCCGCGAAAACTGCCCGGCCCCGACAACGCGCTGTTCGACGCGAGGCCGATCTATGACGCCGCAATCAAGACCGCCCGCCCCGCGCTTCAGGCGCTCTACGGCAATACGTTTGCCAGCAACAAGCTCGACGCCGTCGCCTTCCCGACCACGCCGCGCGTTGCAATTGCCTCCAATCCGGACGCCAGCAGTCTCGAGAATTTCGGCCTGAGCATCCAGAACACCGATCCCGGCAGCAATGCCGGCATTCCCGGTGTCCAGATCCCGATCGCGCTTGGCGCGACAAGCAAATTGCCGATCGGACTTGAGTTGGATGGTCCTGCGGGAAGCGATCGCCGCTTGCTCGCGATCGGCGTGGCGCTCGACAGCGTGTTCGGACGACTGCCCGCACCGCGTTGACGCTCTCGTAGGGTGGGCAAAGCGAAGCGTGCCCACCACCTATCATTGATGGGTGGTGGGCACGGCGCTTCGCGCCTTTGCCCACCCTACGGCTCTGCCGCTTGAGGCGAACATATATCTATCTCCTCACCCTGAGGAGCTTGCGAAGCAAGCGTCTCGAAGGGCGAGGCCACCAGCAGGGCCTTCATCCTTCGAGACGCGCGCTCCGCGCTCCTCAGGATGAGGAACGACGACGTCTCACGCATACGGATTGATCAGCTTCTGCTGCTCGGCGCTGTGCTGGACGAGCATGTCGATGAAGGTCCTGACCTTCGCCGACAGATGATGCCGATGCGGATAGACCGCGTTCATCGACATCTCGACCGGCCGGTACTCCGGCAGGAGGCGCACCAGCCGGCCCGCATCAAGGTCATCCCCCACCAGAAAGCCGGCCGCAAGACTGATGCCGGCGCCCTGTAGCGCCGCCTCACGGAGCGCTTCGCCGCTGTTGGTGATCAGGTTGCCGGAGACGCGCACCGACGCCGGCGTGCCCTTACGATCGAAGAAGCGCCACTCGTCGAAGGGATAGTTGATGTGGCGCACGCAATTGTGCCCGGCAAGCTCTTCGAGCGTCTGCACGCGCCCATGCGCCTCGATATAGCCGTGCGAGCAGCACAGCACGTGCCGCCAGGTCGCCAGGCTCCGCACGATCAGGCTGGAGTCCGGCGGCGCGACCATGCGCAGCGCGAGATCAAAGCCCTCCTCGATCAGGTCGACATTGGTCTCGCCCATGCGCAGATCGACCTTCACCTCCGGATAGGTCGCGAGGAATTCGGCCATCACGGGCGCGACGAACGGCACCATGTGGGTTGCGGTGTGAATGCGCAGCGTGCCGCGCGGCGTCAATTGCAGCGCGCCGGCGATGTCATCGGCTTGTTCGAGATCGGCGAGGATCTGCGTCGAGCGGTCGTAATAGGCCTTGCCGATTTCGGTGAGGCTGACTTTTCGCGTGGTGCGGTTCAGCAGCCGAACCCCGAGCCGGTCCTCCAGCGCCTGGACGTGGTTGCTCACCATGGTCGTGGACATGTTGAGCCGGCGGGCGGCGGCGGAAAATCCGCCATTTTCGACCACCCGGACGAAGGCGGTGAGACTGGTGAAGCGGTCCATCGGTCTGGCTCCGGATTATCCGCTATGGGTGGATAATGCTTCCATTTCTTCCGGGATTATCACAAGCGGGAAGACAGCGCATCTTGCCGGCATCAACGGCGCACCGTTCGGACCGGGGCGGTTTGGAATTCCGAGGATGCCATGTCGAACGCTTCTTATGTCACTGAAACCAATCAGAAAATCAGCTTTCGCCCGTCCCGGCAGGCGATCAAGCGGGCGGCCATCGGCTTGGCACTGGCCCTCGGAATCGCCGCGGCCGGCGACTTCGGCTATAACTACCTGAGCACCGGCCGCTATCTCGAATCCACCGACGACGCCTATGTGAAGGCGGATTCCACCATCGTCGCCCCCAAGGTTTCCGGCTACATCGCGAAGGTGCTGGTTGGCGACAACGAGAAGGTCCGGGCCGGCCAGCTCCTCGCCAAGATCGACGACCGCGACTTCAAAGCCGCGCTCGACCAGGCCCGCGCCGACGTCGCCGCCGGCGAAGCCTCGGTGCGCAACATCGACGCCCAGCTCGAGCTGCAGCAGCCGATCATCGAGCAGAGCACGGCCGACGTGGCCGCGGCCGACGCCAATCTGAAATTCGCCCAGGAGGAACGCGCCCGATACGACGACCTGATGAAGTCGGGCTCCGGCACGATCCAGCGTGCGCAACAGACCGATGCGGCGCTGCGCGCCAGCAACGCCCAATTGCAGCACGCCAAGTCGGGCCTGGTGGCCGCACAGCGCAAGGTCGATGTGCTCACCACCCAGCGCGCCCAGGCCACGGCGCAGCTCGAACGGGCGCGCGCGGTCGCACAGCAGGCAGAGCTGAACCTGTCCTACACCGAGATCACCGCACCGGTGGACGGCACGGTCGGTGCACGCTCATTACGCGTCGGCCAGTATGTGCAGGCCGGCACGCAATTGATGGCGGTGGTGCCGCTCGATGCGGTCTATGTCGTCGCGAACTTCAAGGAGACGCAGCTCACGCATGTGCGTGCGGGCCAGCCGGTCGAGCTGCAGGTCGACAGTTTTCGCAACCGCACGCTGCGCGGTCACGTCGACAGCCTTTCGCCGGCCAGCGGACTTGAATTCGCGCTGCTGCCGCCCGATAACGCCACCGGAAATTTCACCAAGATCGTGCAACGCGTGCCGGTGAAGATCGTGCTCGACGACCACAGCCTGACCGGCCTGCTCAGGCCCGGCATGTCGGCGGTGCCGACCATCGACACCAAGGCGACTGTGCTGGCCGAGCGCGAGACGGCCAAGCGCCTCGCCGACAACACACCCCGCCCGAACGGCGGCTGAGGCGAGGAAGACCGGCAGGATTATCAAGTCCTGCCGGACGATCCTTCCCACGCTTCCTCGATTATCGAAACCAACCGCCTAATGCATCCTGTCTCCATGACCGAGACGAGGCTTCCATGAGCACGCTCCAACCGACCGCCGACGCCGCCTCCGCTGCCAGCATTCCCGCCCCTGCTGCGCCCGCGACGCCGGCCGTTTCCGCAAAGACCTGGATCGCGGTGATCGGCGCGACTCTCGGCGCCTTCATGGCGGTGCTGAACATCCAGATCGTCAACGCTTCGCTCGCCGACATTCAGGGCGCGATCGGCGCCGGTATCGACGATGGCGGCTGGATCTCGACCTCTTATCTGATCGCCGAGATCGTGGTGATCCCGCTCTCCGGCTGGCTCGCGCAGGTGTTCTCGATCCGCATCTATCTGCTCACCAATGCGGTCCTGTTCCTGGTTCTGTCCGCGGCCTGCGCGCTAGCGCAGGACCTGCCGCAAATGATCGTGCTGCGCGCGGTGCAGGGTTTCACCGGCGGCGTGCTGATCCCGATGGCCTTCACGCTCATCATCACGCTGTTGCCTCGGGCGAAGCAGCCCGTCGGCCTCGCGCTGTTCGCGCTGTCGGCGACGTTCGCACCGGCGATCGGCCCGACCATCGGCGGCTATCTCACCGAGAATTTCGGCTGGCAGTACATCTTCTACGTCAACCTCGTGCCCGGCGCGATCATGGTCGGCATGCTCTGGTACGCACTCGACGCCAAGCCCATGAAGCTTGCGCTGCTCCGCGAGGGCGACTGGGCCGGCATCATCACCATGGCGATCGGCCTGTCGGCGCTTCAGACCGTGCTGGAAGAGGGCAACAAGGACGACTGGTTCGGCTCGCCTTTCATCGTCAAGCTGTCGGTCATCGCGGCCGCTGCGCTGACCGCCTTCCTGATCATCGAGCTCACGGCGAAGAAGCCGCTGCTCAATTTGCGCCTGCTGGTGCGCCGCAATTTCGGCTTCGGCATGCTCGCGAACTTCCTGCTCGGTGTCGCGCTCTACGGTTCGGTGTTCATCCTCCCGCAATATCTGGCGCGCATCCAGGGCTACAATGCCGAGCAGATCGGCATGGTGCTGGCCTGGACCGGACTGCCGCAACTCGTGCTGATCCCGCTGGTGCCGCGCCTGATGCAGAAGTTCGACGCGCGGATCATCATCGGCGTCGGCTTCGTCCTGTTCGCGGCCTCGAACTTCCTGAACATTTATATGACCAACGATTACGCTGCCGACCAGCTGTTGTGGCCCAATGTCGTCCGTGCGATCGGCCAAGCGCTCGTGATGGCGCCGTTGTCGGCTGTGGCGACCGCCGGCATCGAAGCGGAGAATGCTGGCTCGGCCTCGGGCCTGTTCAACATGATGCGCAATCTCGGCGGCGCCGTCGGCATCGCGCTGCTTCAGACCTTGCTGACCAAGCGCGAGCAATATCACTCCAACGTGCTGATGCAGTCGGTCTCGGTGTTCGAGCAGGCGACGCGGACGCGGCTGGAGCAGCTCACGCAGTACTTCATCAATCACGGCGTGCTCGACCGCGCCGACGCCGCGCATCGCGCCTATGTCGCGATCGGCCACACCGTGCAGAAGCAGGCTTACATCTTCGCCTTCAGCGACACCTTCTATCTGCTCGGCATGGCGCTGATCGTGGCCCTGATCGCCGTATTCTTCCTGAAGAAACCCGGCCAGACCTCGGCTGGCGGAGCTCACTGAGATCAACCCAAGAGACTAACTCAAGCAAAGGAGAACGACCATGAAACCCCGCATGAACTTCTACCAGGCCGCCCCCGACACGATGAAGGCGCTGATGGCGCTGGAGGAGCAGATCCAGTCCACGGGACTCGAGAAATCGCTGATCGAGCTCGTCAAGATCCGGGCGTCGCAGATCAACGGCTGCGCCTTCTGCATCAACATGCACACCGAGGACGCCCGCAAGCGCGGCGAGACCGAACAGCGCATCTATCTGCTCAACGCCTGGCGGGAATCCCCGCTCTATACCGATCGCGAGCGTGCCGCGCTGGCCTGGACGGAATCAGTGACGCTGATCTCCGAGACCCACGCGCCGGACGACGTCTACGAGCAGGTCCGCGCGCAATTCTCCGATGCGGAGACGGTGAACCTGACGATGCTGATCGGGGCCATCAATGCCTGGAACCGAATCGCGATCGCGTTCCGCGCGGTCCATCCGGTGAAGGTGAAGGCGTCGGTGGCGTAGGCCGCAACGCCGCCTTGCGCGCAAATCTCGTAGGGTGGGCAAAGGCGCACTTGCGCCGTGCCCACGTCTTCTGACGCCTTCGCTGAAGGAGTGGTGGGCACGCTTCGCTTTGCCCACCCTACGATAGCGGAGTTTGCGGCCTAAACCGCCGTCGCCTTGGCGAACTCGATATAGATCTCCCGCAGACGCGTGGCCATCGGGCCGGGCTTGCCGTCGGCGACCTTCTTGCCGTCGATCGCAACCACCGGCTGGACGAACAGCGACGCCGAGGTGGCGAAGGCTTCCTTGGCGGCGAGCGCCTCGGCGACCGTGAAGGAACGTTCCTCGACGCGGAGCTGCCGCTCTTCGGCGAGCGCCACCACGGCCTTGCGGGTGCAGCCCGGCAGGATCGCGTTGGAGTTCTTGCGGGTCACGATGACGTCGTCCTTGGTCAGGATGAACGCCGAGGACGAGCCGCCCTCGGTGACGTAGCCGTCTTCCAGCATCCAGGCCTCGCCGGCGCCGGCTTCGGCCGCGGCCTGCTTCGCCAGAACCTGCGCGAGCAGTGCCACGCTCTTGATGTCGCGCCGCTCCCAGCGGATGTCAGGCACGGTGATCACGTTGATGCCGGTCTTGGCCGAGGCGGCGTTGATGATGTCCTTCTCGGAGGTGAACATCACCAGGCTCGACTTGACGTCGCCCTTGGGAAAGGCGAAGTCGCGGCCCTTGTCGGCGCCGCGCGTGACCTGCAGATAGACGAGGCCGTTCTCGACCTTGTTGCGCGCGATCAGCTCCTTCTGGAGCTCGGTGATGCGCTCGACCGTCTCCGGCAACTTCAGCTTGATCTCGCCGACCGAGCGCTCCAGGCGCGTCAGGTGCGAAGCATTGTCGACCAGCTTGCCGTCGAGCACGGCCGAGACCTCGTAGATGCCGTCGGCGAACAGGAAGCCGCGATCAAGCACCGAGATCTTGGCGTCCGAGAGCGGGACGAATGAGCCGTTGACGTAGGCGATCGAGTCCAAGGCAGGTCTCCTGGCGGGAGTGGGGAATTTGCCAGTTCGTATACGGGATTTGTTGGGGCCACGAAACCCTCAACCCGTCATTCCGGGGCGGCGCGAAGCGACGAGCTTTGATGCGCAATTGCGCATCAGAGAATCCATAACCCCGGCCGGTGGTTATGGATTCCGGACCCGCGCCACGAGGCGCGTCCCGGAACGACAGCAGAGGTTAATGCGACAAAATCTTCGACAGGAACTTCTGCGCGCGGTCGCTGCGCGGCTTGCCGAAGAAGTCCTCCTTCGCCGCGTCCTCGACGATCTCGCCGCGGTCCATGAAGATGACGCGGTTGGCGACCTTGCGGGCAAAGCCCATCTCGTGGGTGACGACCATCATGGTCATGCCTTCGCGGGCGAGATCGACCATGACGTCGAGCACCTCGCTCACCATCTCGGGGTCGAGCGCCGAGGTCGGCTCATCGAACAGCATGACGATCGGGTCCATGGCAAGCGCGCGGGCGATCGCGACGCGCTGCTGCTGGCCGCCGGAGAGCTGCGCCGGAAATTTCTGCGCCTGCTCCTTCAAGCCGACGCGGTCCAGGAGCTGCATACCCTTTGCCACAGCCGTGTCGGACGACCGTCCCAGCACCTTCTGCTGCGCGAGGCAGAGGTTGTCGATGATCTTCAGGTGCGGGAACAGCTCGAAGTGCTGGAACACCATGCCGACGCGCGAACGCAGTTTCGGCAAATTGGTCTTGGGGTCATTGACCTTGGTGCCGTCGACGCTGATGTCGCCCTCCTGGAACGGCTCCAGCGCATTGACGCATTTGATCAGCGTCGACTTGCCCGAGCCCGAGGGGCCGCAGACCACGACGACCTCGCCCTTGGTCACGCTGGTGGTGCAGTCGGTCAGCACCTGGAAGGTCGGGGTGTACCATTTGTTGACGTGGCTGATTTCGATCATGACCGATGCGCTCTATCGAATGATGGCGATGCGCGACTGGAGGCGGCGAACGCCGAAAGACGCGATGCAGGAAATGGTGAAGTAGACGACGGCGGCAAACAGATACATCTCGACCAGACGGCCATCGCGCTGCGCGACCTTGCTGGCCGCGCCGAGGAAGTCCGGGATCGACAGCACATAGACCAGCGAGGTGTCCTGGAACAGCACGATGGTCTGCGTCAGCAGCACCGGCAGCATGTTGCGGAACGCCTGCGGCAGCACGACGTAGCGCATGGTCTGCGCGTAAGTCAGGCCGAGCGCGTTGGCGGCGGCCGGCTGGCCGCGCGAGATCGACTGGATCCCGGCGCGCATGATCTCGGAGAAGTACGCCGCCTCGAACATGATGAAGGTGATGAGCGAGGATGCGAACGCGCCGACGCTGATCGGACGCGAGGCGCCGGTCACCCACTGCCCGATATAGGGCACCAGGAAATAGAACCAGAAGATCACCAGCACCAGCGGCAGCGAGCGCATGAAGTCGACATAGACACCCGCGATGCGCCCGAGTGTCTTGTAGCCGGACAGCCGCATCAGGGCGATCGCCGTGCCGAAGATCAGGCCGCCGAAGGCGGCGAGCGCCGTCAGCGTCACCGTGAAGGTCATGCCCTCGTAGAACAGATAGGGCAGCGAGCGGCGGATGACCTCGAAATCGAGATTGCTGAACATGGTGCTATTTCCCCGTAATGTAGCCGGGGATCGCGACCCAGCGCTCGAGGAAGCGCATCGCCGTCACGACAATGGCGTTGACAAGGAGATAGAGCAAGGTCGCGGCCGTGAAAGCCTCGAACACCTGGAACGAGAATTCCTGCATCGAGCGCGCCTGACCAGTCAACTCGATCAGGCCGATCGTGATGGCGACAGCGGTGTTCTTGATGGTGTTGAGGAACTCGGAGGTCAGCGGCGGCAGGATGATGCGGAACGCCATCGGCAGCAGCACGTAGCGATAGCCTTGCACGGTGGTCAGCCCGAGCGCGGTCGCCGCCATTTTTTGGCCGCGCGGCAGCGAGCCGATACCGGCCTGCAATTGTATCGCGACGCGGGCCGACATGAAGAAGCCGATGCCGATCGCGGCCGTCCAGAACGGCGCGTTCGGCAGCTGCTTCAGCCAGAGGCCGGCGGCCTTCGGCAGCAATTCCGGCAGCACGAAGAACCACAGGAACAGCTGCACCAGCAGCGGCATGTTGCGGAAGAACTCGACCCAGCAGAAGCCGAACCAGTAGGCGCCCTTGGACGGCAGCGTGCGCATGACGCCGACGAGCGAGCCGAAGATCAGCGCGATGATCCAGGCGAGCGCCGCCGTCTTGAGGGTCAACACCAGTCCCGACAGCAGCATATCGAGATAGGTGCCGGTCCCCATCGGGTTCGGCTCGAAGAAGATTCCCCAGTTCCAGTGGTAGTTCACGTGTCCCCCGCGCGAACGCGCCAGCTATGGATGTCCCGGCGCCTATGCAAATGTCCGGCCACTCTCCCTCCAGAATGGCCGGAGTATCTTCCCTCTCCCCGCTTGCGGGGAGAGGGTTCGGGTGAGGGGGGCTCTCCACCAGGGAGGTGATAGTTGGACTCGTGGAGAGTCCCCCTCACCCGGAATCCGCGCGTCCCGCGCGAATTCCGGCCTCTCCCCGCACGCGGGGAGAGGCAAACAGCATCTTACTTATAGTCGTCCGGGTTCGGCGAGTCCGAAGGTTTCGCGAACTCGTTCTTCAGCTCGGCCGAGATCGGGGTGTTGAGGTTGAGGCCCTTCGGCGGGATCTTGGCCGTGAACCACTTATCGTAGATTTTCAGGCCCTCGCCGGAGGTGTAGAGCGCAGCGGTTGCTGCATCGACCACCTTCTTGAACGGCGCGTCGTCCTTGCGCAGCATGATGCCGTAGGGCTCAGGCTTGGAGAACGCGTCCTTGGAGATGACATAGTCGTCCGGCGTCTTCGAGCCGGCAACGAGGCTCGCGAGCAGAACGTCGTCCATCACGAAGGCGACCGCGCGGTCGGTCTCGACCATCAGGAAGGCCTCGGCATGGTCTTTGGCCGGGATGATATTGGCACCCAGGCTCTTCGCGACATTGGCCTCGGTGAGCTGCTTGATGTTGGTGGTGCCGGCGGTGGAGACCACCGTCTTGCCCTTGAGATCGTCGATCGACTTCAGGCCGCTCGACTTCTTGAAGACGTAGCGGCTGGCAGTCAGATAGTGCGTGTTGGTGAAGGCCACCTGCTTTTGGCGGTCGGCATTGTTGGTGGTCGAGCCGCATTCGAGGTCGATCGTGCCGTTGGCCATCAGCGGAATACGGGTCGCCGAAGTCACCGGATTGAGCTTGACCTCGAGCTTGTCGAGCTTGAGCTCCTTCTTCACGGCGTCGACGATCTTGTAGCAGATGTCCATCGCGAACCCGACGGGCTTCTGGTTGTCGTCGAGATAGGAGAACGGGATCGAGGAATCGCGGAAGCCGAGCGTGATGGCGCCGGTGTCCTTGATGTTCTTCAGCGTGCCGGTCAGCTCCTGGGCCCCGGCCTGGCTGACGGCGAAGGTCGCGGCGAGCGCGAGGCCGATGCTACGGAAATGTCTCACTTTTTTATTCCCCTTTCAGGATGATGCGGCCCGGATGCAAGCACAGATTGGGCCGGATTAGAATGTGACTTTCGGCTGGATTGCGGCTCAGGTTAATGGCTCAGCCGAGTGGCTTGGGCAATTCCCCGAGATCCCAGAACAGCCCGGCCATCACCGTCAAGGCCTCTTCGGTCAATGGCAGCAGGATGTGCTCATTGGGCGCATGCTGGGAGCAGCCGGGATAGGAGTGCGGGACCCAGATCGTCGGCAGGCCCAGGATCTCGGAAAACACGTCGTTGGGCAGCGAGCCGCCGAAATTCGGCAAAACGGCCGGCGCCTTGCCGGTGGTCTCTTTCACCGAATCCGCCGCCCATGTGATCCAGGGGCTGTCGAAATCGGTGCGCGACGCCGCAAAGCTCTGGGCGGCCCGTACCTCGACCATCGGAAAACCCTTTTGCACCAGATGCGCGCGGACGGCATCGATCAGGCCGTCGACCTTGGTGCCGACCACGAAACGCAGTTGCAGCACGGCATTGGCGTGGCCGGGGATGGCATTCGCGGGCTTCTCGATATTACCGGACGACATCGCCAGCACTTCGAGCGTGTTCCAGGCATAGAGCCGCTCGGCGGCCGACAGCCCTTCCTCGCCCCAGTTCTCCGCGAGCGCCGGCTCGTCCTCGGTCGGCACCACCTGCACGTCGGCGAGATAGCTGCGGATCTGGTTGGTGAGCCGCGGCGGCTTCAGCGCGTCGAGCTGAAGCCGGCCATGGCCGTCGACCAGCGTCGAGATCGCGTTGACGAGAATGGTCGCGGGGTTGGCGAGCACGCCGCCCCAATTGCCGGAATGATGGCCGCCGTCGCGCAGATTGACGTCGAGATGAATGCGGATGCCGCCACGGCAGCCCAGGAACAAGGTCGGCCGGTCGGCCGACAGGCGCGGTCCGTCGGACGCCATGAACAGATCGGCCTTGAGCGCATCGCGATTGAGGTCGCAGACCTTGCCGAGATCGGGCGAGCCGATCTCCTCGCCCATTTCGACGATGAATTTTGCGTTGAAGCCGAGCTTGCCGCCGCGGGCCTCGCGCACCGCGCGGAGTGCCGCCATGTTGATGCTGTGCTGGCCCTTGTTGTCGGCGGTGCCACGGCCATAGAGCCGCGTGCCCGCAACCGTCGTGCGCCAGGGATCGCGGCCGTCGCGCCACTCCCCCTCCATGCCGTCGACGACGTCACCATGGCCGTAGATCAGCACGGTTGGCGCTGACGCGCTCTCATGATGCTCGGCGAACAGGAACGGCGCCTTGCCGCTCGGGGATTCGACGATGCGGCTGGTAAAGTCGAGCGCAGCAAAGGAGGGGATCATCTCCTGTTCCAGATAGGAACGCAGTTCGGCGCCGCGCGACGGATTCTGGCTTTCGGTCTTGAAGGCGACGCGGCGGTCGAGTTCAGCGAGGAACGCGCCGGATTTGAAATCCTCACGGGCGCGGGAGATGGCGTCGGCTCTGGTCATGGCTGGTTTTTCGAGGCGTTGGGACGAAGGACCTTACCTGAGACAGGTAGCCCTTCGAAAGTGGCGGGGACTTGGACAGTTCTTGGAGTTCTCTTGTAGTTCTCTTGCGATTTCGTTCTTGCTCTCTTGAGATTGGCTTGCCAAGAGCGGGAGCGCCGCTGATTTTGGCCTTGCCAAGCGCAAGCCTTTCTATTCTTGGCCCTTGCCAAGGGCCAAGAATATGCAAGAACTTCGCCAAGTTGAGGCGCACGTTTATCATTCGAAGAGCGCTCGGTACAGGGCGCCGGGGGATCATCATGGCCAAGCAGATCAGGCTCAACGCCTTTGCGATGAATTGCGTCGCGCATCAATCACCCGGGCTGTGGACCCACCCGCGCGATCGCACCGCCGAATATAACCGCCTGCCCTACTGGATCGATCTCGCCAGGACGCTGGAACGCGGCCGTTTCGACGGGTTGTTCCTGGCCGACGTGCTCGGCGTCTACGACGTCTATGGCAGCAGCCCTGACGCGGCCTTGCGCAATGCAGCGCAGACGCCGTCGAACGAGCCGCTGCTGCTGCTCTCGGCGATGGCGGCGGTGACGAAAAATCTCGGCTTCGGCGTTACCAGCAACCTGTCCTTCGAGCCGCCCTACCCGTTCGCGCGGCGGATGTCGACACTCGACCATCTCACCGAGGGACGGATCGGCTGGAACGTCGTCACCGGCTATCTCGACAGCGCCGCGCGCGGCGCCGGCAAGGACAAGCAGACCGGACACGACGACCGCTACGACATCGCCGACGAATATATGGAGGTGGTCTACAAGCTATGGGAAGGCAGCTGGGAGGACGACGCCGTGCTGCGCGACCGGGCGCGCGGCATCTTCACCGATCCGAGCAAGGTTCATCGCATCAATCATGAGAGCGCGAATTACCGCATCAACAACACCATCCACCTCAGCGAGCCGTCGCCGCAGCGGACGCCGGTGCTGTACCAGGCCGGCACCTCGCCGCGCGGGCGGCAGTTCGCGGCGAAGCATGCCGAATGCGTGTTCATGTCGGGACCGTCGGCCAAGATCATTGCGCCGCGCGTCTCCGCGATCCGCCAGGAAGCCGCCGCGCTCGGCCGAAACCCGGCGGAGATCCTGATGTTCAACATGATGACGATCATCCTCGGCAACACGGAAGCCGAAGCGGCGGCCAAGTATGCCGACTACCGGTCGCATATCAGTCCGGAAGGCGCGCTGGCCCTGATGTCGGGATGGACCGGCATCGACTTCTCCGGCTACGAGCTCGACCAGCAGGTGCGTCACGTCCAGAACGATGCCGGCCGCAGCGCACTCGACAACGTCACGCGCGGCGACCCCGACCGCGTCTGGACCGTCCGCGACGTCATCGAGCATGTCGGCATCGGTGGCGCCGGCCCGGTCGTGGTCGGCACGCCCGAGAGCGTCGCCGACAAGATCGAGGATTGGTTCGAGAAGACCGACGTCGACGGGCTGAATGTCGCGTTCGCGATCTCGCCCGGCGATTTCGAGGACATCGCCGACATGCTGGTGCCGGAGCTGACCAAGCGCGGCCGCTACAAGCCGGAATACGCAAAGGGCACATTGCGGGAGAAGCTGTTCGGCGACGGCCGCGCAAGGCTCGGTGCGCCGCATCCGGCTGCGGGGTATCGGGTGGGGAAGAAGGGTTAGCCGCGAGGTACGCTGTCATGCCCCGGCTTGCCGCCTTCGCCAAAAGGCTTCGGCGGCCGAGCACCCTTGTGGCCCCGGCGTAGCCTTGGCGGAGCCGGGACCGGGGCATCCAGTACGCCGCGGCCTATCGAGGAATCACAGCCGTCTCTGGAATACTGGATCGCCCGATCAAGTCGGGCGATGACAGCTGAGAACGTGGCGAGCACCGACGCGATGGCGCGCTGCGCTACAGCTTCCCGTCCACTATTACCTCGATCAGCTTCGTTCCGGGGCGGTTGAACGCCGACGACAGCGTCGCCTTCAGCTCACGGGGATCACTCACCTTGATCGCCTCGCAGCCGAGCGCCTTCGCGATCCCTGCGAAATCCACCGGCGGATCGACGAAATCCATGCCGACGTAATTGTCGTCACCATGGAAGGCGAGCAGGCGCTGCTTGATGATGCGGTAGCCGCCATTGTTGGCGATGACGACGTTGAGCGGCAGCTTGTGATGCGCCGCCGTCCACAGCGACTGGATCGAATACATCGCGCTGCCGTCGCCGGAGAAGCACACCACCGGGCGATCCGGATTGGCGATGCTGGCGCCGACGGAGGCCGGCAGGCCCCAGCCGATGCCGCCGGAGGCAAGCCCATGATAGCCGAAGCGGTCGCGATGCGGACGCAGCGCCGTGATCTGGCGGCTCGAGGTGAGCCCTTCGTCGACGAGGATCGCATGATCGGGCATGGCCTCGATCATTTGCAGCACCAGGAAATCCGGATCGATCGGGCTGCGGCCGGCGCTCTTGCCGATCTGCTCGACCAGCGCGGCACGCCGCGCGGTCCAGTTCTTGGGCGCGAGTTCGGCGAGGCGCTGCTTTGCACGGCTTGCCAGCGCAGCGCCGCCCATCTCCTTCAGCACCGGGATCAGCGCCCGCAGCGTTTCCTTCAGATCCGCCTTCAGCGCGATTTCAGCCCCGTAGTTCTTGGCGATCTCCCAATCGACCAGGCCGATCTGCACGATGCCGAGTCCGTCAGGCAGCGCATCGACCTCGCTATAGACCGACATCCGCAAGGGATCGCCACCGAGTGCGACCAGGAGGTCATACGGCGCAAGCATGTCGCGCGCGACCTTCTGCACGCGGGCCAGCGTGCCGAGGAAGCTCGGGCTTTCCGAGAGGAAATGCGAGCCGTAGGGCGTCGAGGACTGATAGGCGGCCGCACCAAGCAGCTCGGCGAGTTCGGCGGCCTCCTTCAGCGCATCGCTCTTGACCACCTCGTCCATGGTGACGATGACGGGACGTTCGGCCTTGAGCAGCCGCGCGGCAAACGCCTTCAGCGCCTCGTCCGACGACTTTACGCGGGCGTCGATCCGGGTGGAGCGGCCGAGATCGATGCCGGCCTCGCTGTTGAGGATGTCGCCCGGCAGCGAGATGAACACCGGCCCGGTCGGTGGCGTCATCGCGACCTTCGCGGCGCGGCGCACGATGCGCGGCAGATCTTCCAGCCGCGTCACCTCGACCGCCCATTTCACCAGCGGCTCGGCCATCCGCACCAGCGGGCCATAAAGCACCGGCTCCATCAGGCCGTGGCCCTGCTCCTGCTGGCCGGCGGTCAGGATCATCGGCGTGCCCGTGAACTGGGCGTTGTAGAGCGAGCCCATCGCGTTGCCGAGCCCCGGCGCGACATGGACGTTGCAGGCGACGAGCTTGCCGGAGGCGCGGCTGTAGCCATCCGCGATCGCCACCACCAGGCTCTCCTGCATTGCCATCACATAGGTGAGATCAGGATGGTCCTTCAGCGCATGCATGATCGGCAGCTCGGTGGTGCCGGGATTGCCGAACAGATGGGTGATGCCCTCGTCCTTGAGCAGCGCGAGAAAAGCGGAGCGGCCGGTAATCTTGTTCTTCATGTTTCCTCCAGGCCCCGCGGGCGCTGCCGCAAGGTGAGGCATGATGGCCGAACTTGGCCGAGGCACGCAAGGAAGCGCCGTCATGGCAGACTTGCGTCGGCGCGGGCAAGCTGGGAACATGCTCGGGCGTAAACCTGCACGGGGAGACGCGATGGCCTATGACGAGAACACCGCGGCGCGGGTGCGCAAATTGCTGGCGGGTCAGCGAGACGTCGCGGAAAAGAAGATGATGGGCGGCCTCTGCTTCATGGTGAACAACACCATGTGCTGCACCGTAAGCGGGCGCGGCGGCATGCTGATCCGTGTCGGCCCGGAAGCGCATGCACGCATGCTGCAGGAGCCGCACACAAGCCCGATGGAAATGCGCGGGCGCATCATGACCGGCTTTGTACGCGTCGCGCCGGACGGCTATCAGAGCGATGCCGATCTGAAAAAATGGGTCAAGCGCGGGCTCGACTTCGTGGCGGCGAATGCCACGGGACGCAAAGCGGCGCCGCGGAAGGCTGTTGCGGCGAAGACCAAGGTCGCCGCCAAGGCTAAAGCACCTCCTCGCGGCCGAGCTCGAAAGGGTCTTCGCCGCTAGCGCGCTTCTTCTTTTTCGAGCGCTGCCAGACCACACCGGGAAAGCCCTTCAGCGGCACCAGCGGCTCGCCGGTATAGGCCCATTCCTGGAGCTCTTCGATCGCGATGTGATAGAGCGGCTGGCGGCCGGTGCGCTCGTTGAACAGCGCCCGGGGGATGTTGACCATGTGCGGTCCGCGCGGCCGCTCGTACGCGATCGGCGTGCCACAATGGGCGCAGAAGCTGCGCGCGGTCCTGGTCGCCTTGTCCTCGTAGCGGGCGAGCGCGGTTTTCCCCGAGGTGATGCGAAAGCGCTTCTTCCAGCTTCCGACATAGGTCGCATAGGCCGCGCCGTGCGCGCGGCGGCTAGCGGCCGAATGATCATGCCAGGCCCAACGCGCGGGGACGTCGATCTCGAAGGTGACCTTGCCGCAGAGGCATTGGCCGGTGGCGGTTCCTGCGGCGACTGCGGCTTTGGCCATGGTAGGTCCTTCCGTCGTCATTGCGAGCGCAGCGAAGCAATCCAGACTGCCTCTGCGGAAAGACTCTGGATTGCTTCGCTACGCTCGCAATGACGGAGTTTGTGGGCTCGTCGGAGCTACGAATATAGACCTGTAGCCCGGATGGAGCGAAGCGCAATCCGGGTAAGTCTATCGGCGAGGTGAGAAACCCGGATTTCGCTGCGCTCCATCCGGGCTACGAAGGTCTCTACGCCGTCGCGAGCTCGTCATACACCGGGTAATCCGTATACCCCTTCTCCTCGCCGCCGTAGAACGTCGCGCGGTTATACGGCGTGATCGGATAGTCGTGCCGAAGGCGGCGCGGCAGATCGGGGTTGGAGATGAAGATGCGGCCGAAGGCGATGATGTCGGCGTGGCCGTCGGCGATCGCCGCATTCGCGGTCTCGCCGGTGAAGCCGCCGGCGGTCATCAGCACGCCGCTGTAGAGCGGGCGGAACAGCACCATTGCGGAGGGCACGTTCTCCCAGTGGACGTCGGCACGGCCGGCGCCGCTGGAGCGCGGCTCGATGAAGTGAAGATAGGCAAGGCCGAGCTTGTCGATCGCCTTCACGACGTGCGTGTAAAGCGGCATCGGATCGGGCTCACCGGAATCATTGGCGATGCCGTGGGGCGACAGCCGCACGCCGACGCGGTTCGCGCCCCAGACGTCGATGGCCGCTTGCGTGACTTCGAGCAGAAGCCGCGCGCGGTTCTCGATTCCGCCACCATATTGATCGGTGCGCTGGTTGCTGCGCGACTGCAGGAACTGCTCGAGCAGATAGCCGTTGGCGCCGTGGATCTCGACACCGTCGAAGCCGGCGGCGAGCGCGTTCTTGGCGCCCTGCCGGAAGGCCTCGACGATGCCCTTGACTTCATCAGTCTCCAGCGCGCGCGGCGATTCGTAGTCGGCGATCTTGCCGTCTGCGGTCATCGCCTTCATGCCTTCGGCCTTGATCGCAATCGCCGAAGCCGAGACCGGCGGCTCACCGCCGTGGAAGGACGAATGCGAGACGCGGCCGACATGCCAGAGCTGGAGGAAGATGATGCCGCCCTTGGCGTGCACGGCATCCGTCACCTTGCGCCAGCCGGCGATCTGCGCCTCCGAATAGATGCCGGGCGTCGCGGGGTTGCCGCGGCCGTGCGAGAGCACGGGGGACGCTTCAGCGATAATCAAGCCGCCTTGCGTGGCGCGCTGACCGTAATATTCGGCGTTGAGCGGCCGCGGCGAAAAACTCTCGCGCTCGGCGCGCATGCGCGTCAGCGGCGCCAACGCGACGCGATGCGCCAGCTTGTACGGACCGACCTGCAACGGTTTGAACAACGCCTCGAATTTCATGTGGGCCTCAGACGGCTATGGAAGGATGCGGATCATATAGCGAGGGGCGGCCCCTGGAAAAGGCGCCGCCCCATTAAAAGCAGATATTCCCTCTCGCGGAACGCCGGAGAGAGCAGGCCCTACGCTGTCTTGATCCAGACGGCCTTCACGTTGAGATATTCCTCGACGTGCTGCTTGCCGGACTCGCGGCCATAGCCGCTCATCTTGTAGCCGCCGAAGGGTACGGCCGGGTCCATCGCCTGGTAGCAATTCACCCACACCGAGCCGGCGCGCAGGCTCTTCGCGACCGCATGCGCCTTGGTGACGTCGCGCGTCCAGAGGCCCGAGCCGAGGCCGAAGGTGGTGTTGTTGGCGCGCTTGACCAGCTCGTCCATGTCCTTGAACGCGATCGCGGAGATGACGGGACCAAAAATCTCCTCCTGCGCGATGCGCATGTTGTCCTGGACGCCTGCGAACACCGTCGGCGAGACGAAGAAGCCCTTCGACAGCGCGCCTTCGGTGACGCGGCCGCCGCCGGCGAGAGCGCGCGCGCCTTCCTTCTGGCCGATATCGAGATAGCCGGTGACGCGCTTGAGTTGCTCCTCGGACACGAGCGGGCCGATCTGCACATTGGGATCGAGGCCGTTGCCGACCTGCAGCTTCTTGCCGAACTCGGCGACGCGGCCGACGAATTCCTCGTAGATCGACTGCTCGACGAACAGGCGCGTGCCGGCGCTGCAGATCTGGCCGGAATTGGCGAACACCGCCATCGCGGCGCCGGGGACGGCGGCATCGAGATCGGCATCGGCGAACACGATGTCCGGCGACTTGCCGCCGAGCTCGAGCGAGACACGCTTGAGGTTGCCGGCCGAGGCGCGGATGATCGATTGTCCCGTGACATGCGAGCCGGTGAAGGCGACCTTGTCGACATCATGATGCGAGGCAAGCGCAGCGCCCGCGGTCTCGCCATAGCCGGGCACGACGTTGATGACGCCCGACGGCACGCCGGCCTCCATCGCGAGCTCGGCGATGCGCAGCGAGGTGAGCGGCGCCTCTTCGGCGGGCTTCAGCACCACGGTGCAGCCGGTCGCGATCGCCGGGCCGATCTTCCAGATGGTCGCGGTCAGCGGGCCGTTCCAGGGAATGATGGCGCCGACGACGCCGATCGGCTCCTTCAGCGTGTAGGAGAAGATTTCGCCGGGCAGCGAGTTCTCGATGGTCTCGCCATGGATCGCCGTGGTCTGGCCAGCGTAATAGCGCAGCATGCCGACGGCGCGCAGGCGATAGGCGCGGGTGCGGCTGAGAGGCGCGCCCATGTCGAGCGTGTCGAGCTGCGACAATTCGTCGAAATTCTTCTCGACAAGGTCGGCGAGCTTGAGCAGCAGGTTCTGCCGCTCGAATGGTTTGACTTTGCTCCAGGGGCCTTCGAAGGCACGGCGAGCGGCGGCGACCGCACGGTCGATGTCCTCCTTGTCGCCCTCGGCGACCGTCGCCAGCAATTCGCCGGTGGCGGGGTTATGGGTCTCGAAGCGCTTGCCTGAGGCAGCATCAACCCACTTCCCGTCGATCAGCATCTGCTTGTAGGACCCGTTGGCGAACGGATGGCGCGTGATCGGAATAGCCTGCGACACAGCCATGGCTGCACTCCCTGTCAAATGATTGATTGGTTCGATCTGGGCGGGATCGTTAGGTCGAATAGAATACAGCGCCGCCGGAAAGGCGTAAAGGCGGCGTGGAACGAAGACCTCCCATGCCGACTTGTGCAGGGTCGCGCGAGTGCCATGTTATAGCTCGACCGAGCCCTTCCCCGGAGACCCAAACATGCCACATTCCGCCATCGTCAAAGACAATGTCGCCGTGATCACGGGCGGCGCATCCGGTATCGGATTGGCTGCCGCGCTGGCCTTCGCGCGCGCCGGCTTGAAGGTCTGCATCGCAGATGTGGATCAGGCGCGGCTGGCGGAAGCTGCAACAAAACTGTCATCCGTCACGCCTGCCACACATGTGATGACGTTCGCGGTCGATGTCAGCAAGGCCGAGAGCGTGACGGAACTGGAACGCGCCGTGCGCGAGCGCTTCGGCGGCACCGACATCCTCATGAACAATGCCGGCATCCAGCCCGGCAGCACGCTGTTCGGCGAGCCCGACAACTGGCAGCGGATCATCGGCGTCAACATGTGGGGCATCATCAACGGCTCGCGCATCTTCGCGCCCGGCATGATCGCGCGCGGCAGGCGCGGCCTCATCATCAACACCGGCTCGAAGCAGGGCATCACCACGCCGCCCGGCGATCCCGCCTACAACGTCTCCAAGGCCGGCGTGAAGGCCTTTACGGAAGCGCTCCAGCACGAGTTGCGCAACACGAAGGACTGCCGCATCACCACGCATCTGCTGATCCCCGGCTTCGTCTTCACCGGCCTGACCGCGAAGGGCCGCACCGAGAAGCCGGCCGGGGCCTGGACGGCTGAGCAGACCGTGGATTTCATGCTGGCGCGGCTGGAAGCCGGCGACTTCTACATCCTGTGCCCGGACAACGACGTGCCGCGCGCGCTCGACGAGAAGCGGATGCTGTGGGCGGCGGGAGACATCGTCGAGAACCGCCCGCCGCTGTCGCGCTGGCACCCGGACTATGCCGACGCGTTCGCGAAGTTCGTGAAGGGGGAGTGACTATCAGACCCTCATGGTAAGGAGCGCGGAACGCGCGTCTCGAACCATGAAGGCCCCGCTGCGACAGCTCGGCCTCGATCCTTCGAGACGCCCGCTTTCAGCGGGCTCCTCAGGATGAGGAGGAGCTAGAGCCTCGCGGCGCGGCAATACCGCGCAAGCGCCCTACAGCGTCTCCTGCTGATGCCCGCAATTCTTGCAGGCGAACTTGACCCGGCTCTGGCCCTTTTCCGCCTGCACCCGGTTCGGCGCACCGCACTTGCCGCAGACGGCCTCGATGCGGGTCGAGCCCTGCTTGACGACGATGGTCTTCTTTTCCATCGATTCGCGGATCAGGCGCTCGGCCTCCTCACGCAGGGATTGTTTCGACAAAGCTCATCTCCGCCTCTGGAAAGCGCGAGAGCCATAACGCACCTGCGTTGGAATCTCAATCGGCAATGCCGGCTCAGACCTCGACAATCACATAGCTGTCTTCGACATGCACTGGAAACGTCTCGGCGACATACGGGCCCTTCTGCAACTCTTCGCCACGTTCCACCGCGACCGGATAGGACCGGATCTTGACCCGTTTCGGATCGAACCAGGACTGGCCGTTGCGCATGTCGAATTCCCAGCCGTGCCAGGGACAGCGCAGCATCTCGCCGACGCGCGAGCGCTCATAGATTCCGGGCTCGGGCGAGGTCAGCCGCGCTACGCAGGCCGCCTTCTCCAGCGGCGCGCCCTCGTGCGGGCAGCGGTTCAACAGCGCGAAGAACTCGCCGTTGACGTGGAACACGACGATGTCGCGGCCCGCGATATCGACGACCTTGTTGCCGCCGGGCGGGATCTCCGAGGTGCGCGCGACGATGTGACGGGCCATATCCGTTCAGAACCTCTTTGCTCAGAACTTGTAGACCGCGCGGGCATTGGTGCTGAAGATCTTCTTCCGCTCGGCTTCAGAGAGCGGCGTCTTGAAGGCGAAGCGCGGATCGTCGAAATCCCAGTGCGGATAGTCCGACGAAAACAGAAGACGGTCGATGCCGACCCATTCGATCAGCGAACGCAGATGCCGCGCCTCGTCGGGCTCGTCGATCGGCTGCGTCGTGAACCAGAAGTTTTCGCGCACATATTCCGACGGCTTGCGCCTGAGATGAGGCACCTCGCTGCGGAACCGCTCGAAATGCTGGTCCATTCGCCACACCGCCGACGGGATCCAGCCGAAGCCGCCCTCGATGAAGACGATCTTCAGCTTTGGAAACCGCTCCGGCACGCCTTCGATGACGAGGCTCGCGAGCTGCGCCGCGATGGTGTGCGCGTTGGACTGGTGCTCCTCGACATAATAGGACGGCCAGCCACCACCGGTCGGCGCATGGCCGCCATAGCCGCCAACATGGATGCCGAGCGGCAGGTCCAGCGCCTCGGCACGCTCGTAGATCGGCCAGTAGCGGCGGCGGCCGAGCGGCTCGTTGGCGCGCGGCGAGACGTTGATCTGGATATACTCACCGACCTTCGCGCAGCGCTCGATCTCGGCGATCGCCAGGTCCGTGCCGTCCTGCCCGACCAGGATCGACGCCTTCAGGCGCGGATCACGATGCGACCAGAACGCCAGTTGCCAATCATTGATGGCGCGCTGGATCGCGGCGCCGAATTCCAGGTTCTGCTGCGAGAAGATGAAGAGGTCGAGCACCTGCAAAATCCCGAACTCGACGTCGAGCGGATCGAGATGCTGCTTCTGCATGAAAGCGAGATCGGAGCCCGGCGGCCCGCCGGTCGGCGGCCAGGCATCGCGCCGTGCGATCAGGGGGGACGAGCGCGGATAGGGCGTGGTGAAGAGATAGGGCGTGCGCAGATGGCTGCCATACTCCTTCAGATGCTGCTGCCAGCGTCTTGGCAGGAATTCGTTGAGGTCGTCGAACGAGTGCAGGCTCGGATGCACGTCGCAATCGACGATACGCAGCCGTGAGGCGGCAGGCTTCTCGTCGTCGAGCAGCGGGCGGTCGATGACGTCACTCATGCGATCCTCCAAACTTTTTGTTTGCGCATGATCTTATCGGAAAACCGGTACCCACTTTTCCGGATCATGCGTCAGTTGATCGACAACCGCGGAAACGTTTCCAGCGGATTGTCGACGCACATCTTCGCGATGATGCTCTTCGGCAGGTTCGGCGGGATCGGATCGTTGCCGTCGAACTGCCAGTGCGGATAGTCGGACGCGAACAGAAACATCTTTTCCGAGCCGATCTGGTCGATGATCTCCTCGACGCTTCTTGCATCAGTCGGCGCATCGAACGGCTGCATGGTAACGCGGAAATTGTCGCGGATGATCGCTGCCGGCTCGCGCTCGACCCAGGGAACCTCGACGCGCACGCCGCGCCAGGTCTTGTTGGCGCGCCACATGAAGGCCGGCAGCCAGCTCACGCCGGATTCCATCAGCACGACCTTCAGGTTGGGAAACTTGCCGAAAACGCCTTCATAAATGAGGCTCAGGATCTGCGCCTGAAACGCCTGCGCCTCGACGAAGTAATATTCGTAGCGGTGCGACGGCCAGCCGGCCGAGCTCGGCGCCTGGCGATATTGCGTGCCGGCATGGATCGCGAGCGGCAGCTTGTATTTCTCGGCGAGGCGGTACACCGGCCAGTAATGCCGCCGTCCCAGCAGCGTCTCGCCCTGCGCCAACACCAGGATGGAGACGAAACGATTGTCGCCGGCGCGGCGCTCGATCTCCTCGATCGCCAGATCCGGGTCCTGCATCGGCACCACGATGGAGGCACGCAGGCGGGGATCGCGCGACAGCCATTCGGCGGCGATCCAGTCATTGATCGCCTTGCAGAAGTCGGCCGCCATGTAGGCATCGAACACGGCCTGCGCGCCGTAGAGCACGTTGAGGATCGCGTGGCTCGCACCCAACTGCTCGAACGCGCCCTTCTGCACCATGGCGAGGTCGGAGCCGGGCTTGGCGCCATTGGCCGGCCGCCAGTCGGCGCGGCCGGTGAGCGGCATGCTTGGTGGATAGGACGTGAGATCGAGCCCGTCGATGGCGCGGCTCACGACCTGCTCTTTCCAGTGATCGCTGAGATAGGGAAGCAGCGTCGTGCGCGTACCACCAACCGCCGGGTGGATGTCGCAATCGATCCGCGTCACCGCCATGGAGCTTCCTCGCGCAATCTTATTGGCGGTGTTCTTGTGCGCCGCTTGCGCAGAGTGCCCCTGCCCGCGCTGGCGCGCAAGGTCGCCCGCCCGCGCGATCCGTCATGGCTCGGTTGCATTTCGCAGGCGCGATACGAAGATCCGCGATCGCCGAACGGGGCGACCGCTCGAGGGTGGATGGTCTCACGGCGCGAGCGGTGGATGCCGGGGCATCCTCCGCTCCATATTGCAGGTAGCTTTGCGCTTATATGCGCTCTCGCCTCAGGCCGCCTTGGACACTTCCATCAGCAGGCGCTCGGCCTTGGCATCCTCGATGCGGTTCACCAGCCGGCTGCTCTCGTGATTGTCGCGCACCGTCTTGGTCAGGGTGATGCAGGTCTGGATCAGCATCACGATGCCCATGGTGAGATAGCCCTTCATCCAGAGATCGATCGGCAGGAAGAAGATGCCGATGGCGACGAGGAACGCGGAGGCTGCGAAGGACGCGTAAGTGAAGGTCACCCAGGCGCTGCTGTGGGGCTGGCCGTTCTGGTTCATGATGGTCTCCTGTCGGTTCGAATGATGATGGGTTTGGGGTCAGGCAGTCGGCATGCGCTTGGACTTCAACCGCGCCAGCACGTCGTCCGTGGTCGTCTTGAGCCGGGGGCCAAAGCCCTGCTCGGCGAGCCGTTCGGCGGTGGCGAGCGGACCGCTGGCCGCATCGAGCTCGACCAGCGCGTCGTCAGCGGCCTGGGCTTCCATTTGCCGGTCGCGCAGGCGCCTCAAGGTGCTCTCCGCTTCCGGCAGCGTGGATTCGTAAGGGCGTGCCGCCTCGATGCCGCTGCGGCGAAGCGAGCGCACCGCTTCCGAGGCACGGGCGACACGACGGCCGCGATCGAGCTCGGTGATGCGGGCCTGCGCGCTTGCGACATGGCGCTTCAGCCGGATGATCTCGGTCGCGAACAATGCGCGTGCGGTCATCGCCGCATCGCGATCGGCCTCCAGGCCCGCGATGGCCCCGGCGGCATCCTTGGCGAGGTCCTCGCGGCCACCGTCGAGCGCCGCAACCGCGCGGGTCTCGAGATCGGCGATGCGGGCGACGGTCGCCTCGAGCTTGCGGCCTTCCTGCTGGTCCTGGGCGATCGCCAGCGCCAGCGTCCGCTTGCTGCGCTCGACGGCAGCGGCTGCATCGCGCATCTGCTGGTCGAGGATCAGAAGGGCCGTACGGTCTTCCAGTTCCTCGCCCGCGGCCGCCACGCTGCCGCGGAAAAGTGTCAATACGGTCTTGAACATTTGCTGCTCCCTGTTATGAGCGTTGCTCACAGATGGTTTGTAGCAGAGACCTTGAACATCGTTCAATAAATATTTGAGCGTCGCTCAAGAATTTGATTAATAGATGACTAAAGCCTTGGAACGTCGAGAGAAACTGCGGGTCGACCTGATTCAGGCGGCCGAGCGGATGATCGCTGAGCGAGGGTTGGCGGGTCTCAAAACCCGCGATCTCGCCCGCGAGATCGGCTGCGCCAACGGCGCGGTCTACAATCTCGTCGCCGACGTGGACGAGTTGGTCCTGCGCGTCGGCTCGCGCACGCTGCTCCGGCTCGACAAGGTGCTCAGCGCGGCGGTGAGCGCGGGCAATCCATCGCCGCAGGAGACGCTGGTCCGCATCGCGATCGCCTATTGCGATTTCGCCGCAGAAAATCTCGAGCTCTGGCGCGCAATGTTCGAGCATCGCATGGAGCCCGGCAAGGAAGTCCCCGACTGGTCCGTCGACGACCAGTTGCAGCTGTTCCGCCACATCTACGCGCCACTGGCATCGTTATTTCCAGACAGAGGGACAGAGGGGCTCGGCATCACCGCACGCAGCCTGTTCTCGGCCGTGCATGGCATGGTGGCGCTGGGGCTCGAGCAGAGGCTGGTCGCCGTGCCGCTGCCGGCGCTGCGGAAGGAAATCGCGGGCCTGGTGCGGGCGATGATCGACGGCTTGATCGCGCGGGCGGCGTAGAAGCCGAGAGAGCGCAGCGATGCCTGACTAAAATTTCGCCTGTCGCATCGCTGGCAGCACGCTTAGCTTTCGCCGCGTCTCGTCCTCTCTCCGGAGTCTCCCATGCCCCTCCTCATCCGCGGCGGCACCGTCGTCAATCATGATCATTCGCGCCGTGCGGACGTGCTGATCGACGGCGAGACCATCGTCGCGATCGGAACATCGCTCGATGCACCGACGGGCGCGGAGATCGTCGATGCCGGCGGCGCCTACATCATCCCGGGCGGGATCGATCCGCACACCCATCTCGAAATGCCGTTCATGGGCACGGTGACCGCCGACGATTTCGAATCCGGAACGAAGGCGGCGTTGACCGGCGGCACCACCATGGTGGTGGATTTCTGCTTGCCCGATCCCGGCCAGTCGATGCTCGCGGCCTATCAGGAGTGGCGGCACAAATCCGAGAAGGCGGCGACCGACTACGGCTTCCACATGGCGGTGACGTCGTGGTCGAAGCAGATCTATGACGAGATGGAGATTGTGGTCAAAACCTACGGCATCAACACCTTCAAGCATTTCATGGCCTACAAGGGCGCGCTGATGGTGAACGATGATGAGCTCTACAACTCGTTCGCGCGCTGCGCCCATCTCGGCGCCATGCCGGTGGTGCATGCGGAAAACGGCGACGTCGTCGCCTTGATGCAGGAAGCGCTGATCGCGCGCGGCGTCACCGGCCCCGAGGGCCACGCCTACTCACGGCCGCCGGAGGTCGAGGGCGAAGCCACCAACCGCGCCATCATGATCGCCGACATGACGGGCACGCCGGTCTACATCGTGCACACGAGCTGCCGCGAAGCGCATGAGGCGATTGCCCGCGCACGGGCTGCTGGGAAACGCGTCTATGGCGAGCCGCTGATCCAGCATCTGCTGCTGGATGCCGGCGAGTACCAGAACAGGGACTGGGACCATTCCGCGCAGCGCGTGATGTCGCCGCCCTTCCGCGACAGATCGCATCAGGACAGTCTTTGGGCCGGCCTGCAATCAGGCTCGCTCCAGGTGGTCGCAACCGACCATTGCGCCTTCACCACCGAGCAGAAGCGGTTCGGGCTCGGCGATTTCAGGAAGATCCCGAACGGCACCGGCGGCCTCGAAGATCGGCTCGCACTGTTGTGGACCGCGGGCGTCGCCACGGGACGGCTCACTAAGGAAGAATTCGTCGCCGTGACCTCGGCGAACATCGCGCGCATCCTCAACATCTACCCGCGCAAGGGCGCCGTCGCCGTCGGTTCGGATGCCGATGTCGTGGTGTGGGACCCCAAGGCGAGCAAGACCATCAGCGCGAAGCGGCAGATGAGCCGGATCGATTACAACGTGTTCGAAGGCTTTGCCTGCACCGGCGGACCGGCCGCGACGCTGTCGCGTGGCCGCGTCGTCTGGAAGGCTGGCGATCTCCGCGCCGAGGCCGGCGACGGTCACTACATCGAGCGGCCGGCGTTCTCGCCGGTACACGTCGCCAACTCGACATGGAAACAACTGACCGCCCCGCGCGCGGTCGCACGCGGCGCGGTCACGCCGTAGGGTTACCTCAAACCTGCGTAATACCGCCATCGGCCGCGAGATCGATGCCCGTGCTGTAGCTGCTGTCGTCCGAGGCCAGAAATAAAATGGCGGAGGCCATTTCCTCCGGGCGACCAATCCGGCCGAGCGGCGTGATCGAGGCGAAGAACGCGCGGGCACCTTCGGCCTCCCTTGGGGTCTTGAACTGGCCGTCGATGATCGGCGTATCGATGGCGCCCGGTGATAACGTGTTCACGCGGATGCCGCGATCCTTCAGCTCCATCGCCCAGGTCCGCGAGAACGAGCGCAGCGCGGCCTTGGTGGCGGCGTAGGTGCCGTGCTCGGGAAGGCCTTTCAGGTGCAGACCGGACGACACCAGCACGATCGAGCCACCCTTGCGCATCAGCGGCAGCGCCTTCTGTACCGTGAAATAGGCACCACGCGCATTGATACCGAATGTCGTGTCGAAATGCGCCGGAGTGACGTCCACCGTGAGCTTACGCTCGACGAACGCGGCACTGGCGACGATGATATCGAGCGCACCCTTTTCATCCTTCACCCGGGCGTAGAGCCGGTCGAGATCGTCGAGATTGGCGACGTCGGCCTGGATCGCGGAGACATTGCGCCCGATCTCGGCCTTGGCCTTGTCGAGCTCGCCCTGACGCCGTCCAACGATGAAAACATAAGCGCCTTCGGCCACAAAGGTCTTCGCCGCAGCAAGACCGATACCACTGGAGCCGCCGGTGATGACGCCAATCTTTCCTTCGAGCTTTGACATGACACAGTCCTTTGGTTTGGGCGCGCGCGGGCGTTCGGCACGCGCACGCCGTTGACCTTTTGAGGAAGAGAGAGTGACCGGCCCGTGAGCCGGCCGGTTCTTGATCAGGCCGCCTTGCCGGCCCGCAACCGGTCGAGCACCGGCAACAGCTCGGATGGATCGGGGCGATGCGTGTAATCCGGGTTCACCTCCGCATAGGCGATGATGCCGTCGCGGCCGATGACGTAGCGCGCGGGCATCGGTAGCACCCAGGCCGGATTGTCGTTGAACGTCGGCAGGTCGTTCTTGAAGGACTGGTAGAGCGAGACCAGGTCGGCTGGCAGCGCAAAGCGGATGCCGAAGGCATCGGCGAGGCCGCTCGCGACGTCGCTCAGGATCGGGAACGACAGCTTGTTCTCGCGCTCCGACTTGCGGCTGTTCGGCGCGGTCTGCGGCGAGATCGCAACGAGGCTCGCACCACGCGCGGCGATCTCCGGCAGCGCTTCCTGGAGCGCCTGGAGCTCGAGGTTACAATACGGGCACCAGACGCCGCGATAGAACGACACGACCAGCGGACCCTTCGCGAGCAGGTCGCGCGAGGCGACCTGCTTGCCGTCGGGATCCCTGAGGACGAATTCCGGCGCGGCGTCGCCGGCCTTCTTGGCGCGCTGCGCCTGGCCGCTCGCGATCAGTTCGGCGGTGGCGCGTTGCATGGTGTCGAGCGCCTCCTGGTTGGGCTTGAGCGGGAAGCGGCCGGCTTCGAAGTCGGCTTTGAAGGCATCGAGTTTGTCTTGAAGGGCCATGGGTAGCTCCATCTTTTGCTGTTGGCCCGTCCTATCTGGATCATTCGAAAATGAAGGGGTATATGGTCAATTAGGACAACATTTATCCGGATTTTGAATGAGTGACCGATTGCAGGAATTGACTGTGTTCGTCCGCGCAGCAGAGAGCGGCAGCTTTTCGAAGGCCGCGCGCGAGCTCGGCCTGTCGCAGCCCTCGGTGTCGCGCATCATCGGCGACTTGGAGACGCGGCTCGGCGTCAAGCTGTTGCTGCGGACCACGCGCAGCATCACGGTCACGGACGCCGGTGCGCTGTTCCTGACGCGTGCGCGCGAAGTGCTGGCTGATATCGAGGATGCCGAGGACGCCGCGCGCGGCGTCGATTCCTTGCGTGGAACGCTGCGCATCACGATGCCGATCGTCTACGGCACGCGAAACATCATTCCGCGCCTGCCGAAATTCCTTAAGGCCCATCCCCTCTTGCGCGTCGAGCTGTCCGTCGCCGACGAACGGCAGAACCTCGTTGTGGAAGGCACCGACGTCGCCATTCGCCTCGGCCCCCTCGACGATTCCGGCTTCGGCGCACGCAAGCTTGCGACCGTGTCGCGCTTTCTCGTCGCAGCGCCATCCTATCTTGCCGAGCGCGGCACACCGAAGACGCCGGCCGACCTCGCCTCGCACGACTGCATCTTCGGCCCCGGCCTGTTCGGCCGTACCACCTGGTCGTTCACCCGCAACGGCGCGGAGACCTCCGTCGATGTCCGCGGCCGCATCACCACCGATTCCGGTCCCGGCGTGTTCGCGAGCGTGCTGGCGGGGCTCGGCATCGCGATGACGTCGCCGGTGATGGCCGGCCCCGAGATCGAGGCGGGCGCATTGGTGCCGGTGTTGAAGAGCTACAAGCTCGCGCCGGTCGAGGTGTACGCCGTGTTCCCGGCGGGTCCGCGCCCCTCGACCAAGGTGCGCACACTGGTCGACTTCCTGGCGGAGGAATTGAGATAGGCCAGCGCGGATGCGACGTCATGAAGCGCCGCTGATGGCATGCGCCTTGCTTCTTTGCAGATCTCCGGCAAAAGAGGCACCGATGAGCGCATCACCTTTCGACATCAACCGCCGCGATTTGGTGCTCGGTGGCCTTGGCGCGGCCGGACTGACGGCGATCACACCCTCCTTCGCCAGGGCGCAGGGGCGTAGCGAGACGTTGCTGGTGGTGCAGGAGCTCGGGCCGAACTCGCTCGACATGCAGGGCGTCGGCTCCAACCAGACCGTGAACGGCCTGTCCTGGAACTGTTACGACCGCCTGCTGACCTACGCCTCCAGGACGCTGCCCGACGGGACCGTGTCCTATGATCGCGAGAAGCTCGAGCCCGAACTCGCCGAGAGCTGGGAGGTCGCCGCCGACGGCATGTCCTGCACCTTCAAGCTTCGCAAGGACGCGAAATTCCACGACGGCACGCCTGTTACCGCCAAGGACGTCAAATGGTCGTTCGACCGCGCCGTGAAGGTCGGCGGCTTTCCGACCTTCCAGATGTCGGCGGGTTCGCTGGAGAAGCCCGAGCAGTTCGTGGTGGTCGACGACCACACCCTCCGCATCGACTATGTCCGCAAGGACAAGATGCTGCTGTTCAACGTGGCCGTCGTCGTGCCCTTCATCATCAATTCCGAACTCGCCAAGAAGAACGCGACGGCGGAAGACCCATGGGCGCTCGCCTGGCTCAGGACCAACGAGGCCGGTGGCGGCGCCTACAGGATCGAAAGCTGGAAGCCAGGCAGCGAGACCGTGCTGGCCCGTTTCGACGACTGGAAGAGCGGACCGCTGCCGAAGATCAGGCGCGTGATCGCGCGCGACGTCCCCTCGGCCGGCACGCGCCGCGCGATGCTGGAGCGGGGCGATGCGGATATTTCCAGCGGCTTTGCCCCGCGCGATTTCGAGCAGATTATCAAGGAGGGCAAGGTCAAGGTATCAGGCGTGCCGATCCCGAATGCGCTCTGGTACGTCGCGCTGAACACGGCGAAGCCGCCGTTCGACAATGTGAAGCTGCGGCAGGCCATCGCCTGGGCGATGCCTTATGAGCAGATCCAGAGCAGCGCGTTCTTCGGCCGCGCCGTTCCCATGTACGGCGGCGCCGCCGATGTCTCAAAACCGGTGTGGCCACAGCCCTCTCCCTATGTCACCGATCTCGACAAGGCCAAGGCGCTGATGAAGGAAGCGGGCTTTGAGTCCGGCCTGGAGACGACCTTGTCGCTCGACACAGGCACTGCGACCGTCGGCGAGCCGACCGCCATCCTGATCCAGGAAAGTCTGGCCAAGATCGGTATCAAGGCGTCGATTGAAAAAATCCCAGGCGCGAACTGGCGCACGACACTGAACAAGAAGGAGCTGCCGCTCGCGCTCAACCGCTTCAGCGGATGGCTCGATTATCCCGAGTACTATTTCTACTGGAATTTCCACGGCAACAATTCGATCTTCAACATCTCCTCATACCAGAACAAGGCGATGGACGCGCTGATCGACAGGGCGCGCTTTACGGCGAATGCGGCGGAATACGAAAAAGCGGTGAAGGATTTCATCACGCTCTGCATGCGCGACGTCCCCGTCGTTCCGCTCAACCAGCCGATCCACGACGTCGCCATGCAGAAGGCCATCACCGGCTACGAGTTCTGGTTTCATCGCGAACCCGACTACCGCCAGTTCGCGAAGGGCTAATGCCGCTCGACAACGCGGACGACGTCCGAGGCGGCTCGCGCCTGCTCGGTCGGGAAGCCCCGCGCCAACCGTACCGCGCTCGTGCGCAGCATCGCGGCGTCGAGCTTGCCCTGCCGCGCCCCATCCAGCGCGCAGGCGAAGACCCGGTAGAATTGCGCGCCGTCATAGGCAACCAGCAGCACATCGACGCCGGCGTTAATCGCCTCAACCACGGCTTTGCAGACGTCGTGCTGGTAGATCGCACCCATCACGAGGTCGTCGGTCATCACCGTGCCCTGGTAACCCCACTTGTCGCGGATGATCCCCTCGACGACGCGTTTCGAATGCGAGGCCGCGCGATCGGGATCGACGGTCGTGAGCGTCACATGCCCAACCATGAGCGCGCTGCGCGAATGCGACAGCACCTCGCGGAACGGCAGCCAGTCGGTTGCCTCCAATTCCCTAACCGGCGTATCGAGCTTGGCGCTGAAATGATGCGTGTCGGTGCGGACGCGGCCGATGCCGGGAAAATGCTTCAGCGTAGCGCCGACGCCTGACTCTTCCAGCCCGCGCACATAGGCGCTCGCGATCGTGCTGACGACGGCAGGGTCGGTCGCAATCGCGCGCTGACCGATCAGCGTATGAAAATCAAGGCGATTGCGCCGGACCGGCGGCTTGAGGTCGAGCACCGGCGCGAGGTTGAGGTTGACGCCGAGCCCGGCGAGCTCGCGGCCGTGGATGCGGCCGAACTCTTCGGCCTTGGCCTGCTGTTCGTCGGGAGCGAGCCCGCTGAGCGTCGCCAGCGCCGGCAGCTTCGTCAGCGGCGGCGCGAGATGTCCGACGATGCCGCCCTCCTGGTCTGCCGCAACGACCAGCGGCGGCAGGCCGGCGGCGCGCCGCTTGTCCTGAAGCGCCGCAATCTCGGTGCGCAACGTCTCGACGGTCCGGCCGCGGATGTTGCGCCGGGTCACGTAGACGCCGCCGATCAAGCCCTGCTCGGCAAGGCGCGCAACCTCGGGAAAGGAGGAATAGCCCACCATGAAGTGAGGTCCGAGCTGACGCGTCTCGGTGGCGCTCGCGGCAAGCACCTCGTGCTTGCGCAGCTCGAACTTCAGATGCGCCGCCGACATCAGCACCGGCGGCAGGCACCAGAGCACGACGAGCAGCTTGCCCGCGACGGTACGCCAACGCCCTCTGCGGAGCAGGAGGATGACGATCGCGAGGCTTGCGACGACAAGCGCGAGGTTTCCCGCGCCACGCAGCGGGACCAGATAGGGATCGTTCTTGTTGGCGGCCGCGAATGCGACGAGCGGCGCGGCCAGCCAGAGCAGGATGAGACCAATACGACCGAGGAATTGCATGATGCGTCACACGCTATGAGTGGCGAATGCTTCGCACCTATCAAAGCGAATCACGCTGTGCGAGAGGCAAACGCGCGCCTGCACGAAAACTGCAAAAGACTCCTGAAACCGTGCAGACGATGGTCCCGCCTTCTGCACAAGCGCCGTTCAGACTTCGTGATGCCACCCATCACGAAAGGTCATTTGGACATGACGAGCCTGGCTTCGACGATAGCAGCGGAAATCCAGCCGATCAGACATTCCTCGATCCCGGCCAAGGTCGGCCTCGCGCTGGTGCTGGCCGCGCTCGCCGACTGGCTGTTCTACGGCCAGCGGATCGGGCTGTCGCTGACGCTCTTTGCGATCGCGATGGCCTGCGTGTCGGTGCTCTTCAATCATGCGGCCCTGGATCTGCGGCGCACCATGATCGGCACGGCCATTCTTGTCGCCGGCCTCGTCCCGGCCGTCGAGGAGCTCAACATGCTGTCCTTCCTGATCCTCGTCGCATCGCTGACGATCGCGCTGCTGCTCGCGACCAATCCGGAAACGACCGGGTTCGCTGAGCGAGCCCGCGCGCTGCGCAACTTTGTCCTGTTCGGGCCCTTCAGGTTTTTCCTTGAGGCGCTCCAGATCTTCAACATGTCGGCGTTCACCCGCGGCCTCACGCTCTGGCTGATGCCTGCCGTGCTGAGCACCGTCTTCATCGCGCTGTTCGCTGCGGCCAATCCGGTGATCGAGCAGTGGGTGTCCCTGCTCAATCCGAAGCTCATCCTCGAATATATCAGCATCCCGCGCCTGCTGTTCTGGGCCATGATGCTGGCGCTGGTTTGGCCGTTCATCCATGTGCGCTGGCGGCGCAGGACGATTGTCACCACCGCCGTTGCCGACGGCCCCGTGCCGCCCCCGCTCCCGCCCTTGGTCTCGGCCGAATTTCTGAACCCCTCCACCATTCTGCGCTCGCTGATCCTGTTCAACCTGCTGTTCGCCGCGCAGTCCATCCTCGACGGCATCTATCTCTGGGGCCATGTGGCGCTGCCCGACAATTTGACCTATGCGGCCTACGCCCATCGCGGCGCCTATCCGCTGATAGCGACCGCGCTGCTCGCCGCTGCCTTCGTGCTGGTCGCGATGCGCCCGGGCGGGGCGGCCGAGAAATCGAAGGTGATCCGGCCGCTGGTCTATCTCTGGGTCGGGCAGAACGTGCTGCTCGTCGCCTCCTCCATCCTCCGCCTCGATCTCTATGTCGACATCTACATGCTGACCTATTGGCGGATCGCGGCCTTCATCTGGATGGGTCTGGTGGCGCTCGGGCTGGTCCTGATCGTGGCGCGCATCGCGCTCAACCGGTCCAACCAGTGGCTCGTCGGTGCCAATCTGATCGCGCTGGCGATCGTGCTCTATGGCTGCTCGCTCGTGAACTTCGATGCGTTCATTGCCGACTACAATGTCGCCCACAGCCGGGAAGCATCGGGCAAGGGCGTGCAGATCGACATCAACTATCTCCTGACGCTCGGGCCGCAGGCGCTGCCTGCCATCGACAAGGCCATCTTGCTCCGGCCCGGCGCCCCCGAGAGCTGCCTTGTGTCGCGCCGCGACCGCCTTGTAGAACAGCAGCGCCAGGATCTGGCCTGGCGGAGCTGGGGCTTTCGGAGCTGGCGGCTCCAGCGCAGGCTGGACGCGCAGGCGAAGGTTCAGCAGGCAGGCTGAGGAAGCGGAGAGGTTCTTGGCGCATCGCATTCTCATCGTCGACGACGAGGGCCACATCCGCGAGGTCATCCGCGTCGCCCTGAAGAAGGCCGGCATGGACGTGATCGAGGCGCGCGACGGCAAGGAGGCGCTCGCCCGCTTTGCCGCCGACAGGCCCGACCTGATCGTGCTCGACATCGGCATGCCCGAGTTCGACGGGCTCGACGTCTGCCGCGAGGTGCGCAAGACGTCCGACGCGCCGATCCTGTTCCTGTCGGCGCGCGACGAGGAGATCGACCGCATCCTCGGCCTCGAGATCGGCGGCGACGATTACGTGACGAAGCCGTTCAGCCCGCGCGAATTGGTGGCGCGGGTCAACGTCATCCTGCGCCGCCTCAGCCCGCGCAGTGGCGAGGCCAAAGCAAGTCCGGCCGCGCTGTCGCAAGGCGGCCTGCTGATCGATCCCGAGCAGCATGTCGCGACCTTCGCCGGCACGCCGCTGAAGCTGACCGCGATCGAGTTCGGCATTTTGCGCGCGTTCCTGACCCGGCCGACCTCGGTGTTCAACCGCGAGCAGCTGATGCGGGCGGCCTATCAGCTCAACATCCAGGTCTCCGACCGCACCATCGACAGCCACATCCGCAACATCCGCGCCAAGCTCGCGGCGTTGAATTGCGAGAACGTGATCGAGACCATCCACGGCGTCGGCTTCAAGCTCGGCCGCTGCGAGAAAGAGGCATGAGCGCAGCGCCCGACAAATGGCGGCCGTCGCTCACCCTCGTGATTTTCACGGTGCTGGCGACCGTCGGCGTGCTGCCGCTGGTCGGCCTGTTCTTCTTCCGCCTCTACGACAACCAGCTGATCCGCCAGACCCAGGCCGAGCTGATCGCGCAGAGCCGCGTGCTTGCGACGATCTATGCGCAGGAGGTCACGGCGCGGCTCGACAGCGGCCTGACGCTCGGCGCCGAGGTGCCGCCCAACGTGCTGCCCGACCCCGGCGACCAGGTCACCCCGATCCGTCCCGCGCTCGACCTCACCGCCAACGATCTCTTGCGGCGGCGACCCGATGCGCAAGCCGCGCCGCAAGCAGCGCAGCCAGCCTATGTCGAGATCGGCGCAAGACTGACGCCGATCATCCGCGAGACCCAGAAGGTGACGCTGGCGGGCTTTCGCATCCTCGATCCGCAGGGCGTGGTGATCGCCGGGCGGCAGGAGGTCGGGCAGTCGCTCGCCCATATCGAGGAGGTCGCGGACGCGCTGCACGGGCAATACCGCGCCACCTTGCGCAACCGCGTGCCGGACAAGCCGCCGCCGCCAATCTATTCCTTCAGTCGCGGCCTCGGCGTGCACGTGTTCTCGGCGATGCCCGTCATCGTCAACAACCGCGTTGCCGGGGTGATCTACACCACGCGGACGCCAAGCAACATCTTTGACCATCTCTACCAGGAGCGGGCCAAGTTCGTGCTGGCGGGGCTCGCCGTGATCCTGGGCACCATCGCGATCGGCCTCGTATTCTCGCGCACCATCACGCTGCCGATGCGCGAGCTGATCGACCGCGCCGCGCGGATCGGCCGCGGCGACCGCGAGGCGTTTCGGCCGCTCCGGCACTACGGCACCCGCGAGTTCGCCCAGCTCTCGCACAGCTTTCTCGGCATGGCGGAACAGTTGGCGCGGCGCTCCGACTATATCGCGACGTTCTCGGCCCACCTCACCCACGAGCTGAAATCGCCGCTGACCTCGATCAAGGGCGCGGCCGAGCTGTTGCAGGATTCTTTTCAAGGAAAGCCGGAAGGCCTGACCCCTGCCGAGCAGAAGACGTTCATCGCCAACATCCTGTCGGACACGCAGCGGCTGGAGGCGATGGCGCAGCGGCTGCGCGAACTCGCCCGCGCCGAGAGCCTGCCGCAGAACGAGCGCACCGAGCTTGCGCCCGTGATCGCCGACCTCCGGAGCCGGTTTCCGGCCAGCTCAATCGAGGCCAGCGGCCGCCTCGACCGGGCGATCGGCATGTCCGGCGAGAAGGCATTGATCGTGCTGTCGCATCTCGCCGACAACGCGATGCGGCACAGAGCGAGGACCATCAGGCTGGAGGCGGAGGACGAGCGGACGACCCTGCTTGTGACGGTCAGCAATGACGGCGAGCCGATTTCGGCGCCGAACCGCGACAGGATATTTGATGCGTTCTTCACCACCCGCCGCGACCAGGGCGGCACCGGGATGGGGCTGGCGATCGCGCGCGCGGTGATGGCGAGCCATGGCGGCTCGATCAGGCTCAAGCCGACCGACGAGGGCGCGGCCTTCGAGCTCCAGTTTCCGATCGCCTAGATCGCGAACACCCAGGCGGCGACGATGGTGCCGATGGTGACCAGACCGGCGATGGTCCAGCCGGCGGCATATTCCAGCTCAGGATGACCAGTCGCCCGCATGATCTCTGCCGGATCGGCGGTATGCTTCTCTGCCATGACAGCCTCGCACGTTTTTTTCCGTGTCCTATGTAAGTCGCTTCAGCCGCCAATAGGTTCCATCACGGAAATGCGAGCAATGACGCAGCTAGGTCTATTCGCCGACCCGCAAGCCGGCCCTGCGGGGCTTCGCTATACCGATGACTTCGTCGAGGCCGCCGTCGAGCAGGACTTGATCGGCCGCATCGCAGCATTGCCGCTGCAGCGCTTCCAGTTTGGTGCCTTCGAGGGCAACCGCCGGGTGGCGTCGTTCGGCTATCGCTATGACTATTCGCTGCAACGGCTGGCCGAGGCGGAGCCGATCCCGGACTGGGTCCTGCCCGTCGCGCGGCAGGTCGAGGCCTGGGCGGGCCTCGCCGCCGGCAGCGTCCGGCAGGTGCTCTGCACCGAATATGACACCGGCGTCGGCATCGGCTGGCACCGCGACAAGCCGCATTTCAAGGAGATCCTCGGCCTGTCGCTGGGCTCGCCGTGCAAATTCCGCTTCCGCCGCCGCAGCGGCGACAAATGGGAGCGCCACGCGCTCGAAGCCCTGCCGCGCTCGCTCTACCTGATGGACGGCGAGGCGCGGTCGCGATGGGAGCACAGCATCCCACCGGTCGAGGCACGCCGCTATTCGATCACCTTCCGGACCATGAAGCGGGTGTAACGGCCGGTCCAAAACTAAAACTGCGAAAACAACCCCATGCACAGTAGAACGCGCGGCCGGCATGCGGCCGCGGTCGCGCGCCGCAACCGTTTGACACGTCGGACCAAAACAGCCGCACCGCGCAATCGCCGCGCGGTTCGCGGATTTTCCCCTCAGTTGCGGGCCAAGGGCAAGATGTCGGGCGGAAGAGAAGCCGCCACTCGACTCTCCGCAAGATTGTAAGTTAATCTCGCTTCTATCGGCCGGTCCATTTTTAGCCGATGTTGCAGCATTTCAGGGCGCCGCACGGCGCCTCCCGGCAGAAGACATTTTCAAGGGAAGCTCGCGATGCGTTCGCTGTTTGCGCGGCTGCACCGGCGTTACGGGCCCAGGATTTCGGGGGCGGAGCGCCAGCGGCGGGTCAAGGACAAGCTCGCCCTTCAGCCCACCCCGCCCACAATCCGCTCACCCACCGCGCTCCGCGCGCTGGCGGTGCGACGCCCGAAAGTCGCGATCATCGGCGGCGGCTTCGCCGGCCTGATCGCGGCCTCCGAGCTCGTCGCCCATTGCGAGGTGACGCTGTTCGAGGCCCGCGACCGCTTCGGCGGCCGGGTTCTCAGCAAGAAGAAGCCGAGCGGGATCGTCGAGGCCGGCGGCGAGCTGATCGGCTACAATCATCCGCTCTGGCTGAAATATGCCAAGCGGTTCGAGCTCGGCCTCTCCGTCATCACCTCGGACACCAATTTCGACGCGCTCGAGCTCGACATGCCGGTGTTTCTCGACGGCCACAAGCTCTCCGACGGCCAGATGAAGCGGGTCTATCACGAGATGGACGATGCTTTCGGCAAGCTCAGTCGGTGGGCCGGCAGGGTCAAGCCTGACAAGCCCTGGCGCGCCAAGGGCGCAAGGAAGCTCGACGCCAGGACGATTGCGGAGTGGATCGCCAGCCTCGACTGCTCGAAGCTCACCAAGCACGCCATGGAGGAGCAGTTCTCCAACGACGCCGGCCAGCCGACCACCAAGCAGAGCCTTCTTGCTAATCTGGCCGTCGTCGCGGGCGGACGGATGAAGGACCAGATCGACGCCTTCTTCACCCAGACCGAGACTTTGCGCTGCTCGGAAGGCAATCAGGAGCTCGCCATTCGTCTCGCGCAGGACATCGAGGACAAGGGCGCCAGCACCCACCTGTCGACGCCGGTGCGCGCCATCCGCATCGACAGCGAAGGCGTGACCCTGGAGTTCAGCCCCTGCGGCAACGGGACGGCACGCGCGTCCTTCGCCGCCGATTATGCCGTGCTCGCGATACCCCCGAGCCTGTGGCCGGACTCGCCCAACGCCAAGATCACGATCACGCCCCACCTGCCGCACGACTACTACGTCACGATGGGGACGGCGGTGAAATATCTCAGCCCGCTCAAGAAGCGCTTCTGGATCGGCGAGGGCCTCGCCCCGACGGCCATCTCGAACCAGTTCGGTGTCACCTGGGAAGGGACGGACAACCAGATCGCCCCGCCGGATCATCCGGTCGAGCTCAGCCTGTTCGCCGGCGCCGACGTCGCTGCGGAAGCTCTCAAGCATTACCAGCCCGGTGACCAGACGCAGGTCGACGCGTTCTACGCGCAGCAGATCGGCAGCGTCTACAAGGGCTATGTCGCCCATCTGGCCGATCAGCCGGAGTTCATGGCCTGGCCGCGCGACGAATGGACCGCCGCCGGCTACTCCTGTCCCGCCCCCGGCGAGGTGTGCCTCGCCGGGCCGCTGCTGGCCAAGGGCTTCGAGGACCGCCTGTTCTTTGCCGGCGAGCACACCTGCTTTGCGTATTTCGGTTACATGGAAGGCGCTCTCCAGTCCGGCCAGACGGCAGCGGCGGCGATCATCAAGGCCATCGACAAGCAGCCTGAAGCGAATGGCTCTGCCCGGACTAGCAATTCTGTCATAGGTTCGGGACGCCTTGCGGCGGCGAAGCCGTGACCGGAGAGGAAGCGACGCGAATGACATTCACGAGAAGGGCCCGATCCAGGATTTGGGCCCGCATCATCTCCGCGCTCGCTTTTGCCGGCGCCTTCAACGTCGCCGGAGCCTCGGGGGCAACGCCTGCAAAAGTCTCGGGCTCGACGGCGCTGGCGCTCGCGGGCGTGATCGCGCCGCTGTCGCCGGACCTGACCGGCGCCGAGAGGAAGGCGGTGGCGATGCTGTTCGCCGCCAATGCCGAGATTCCCTACAAGAAGCCGATCGTGGTGACCGTGGACAGAATCGTCTGCCGCACCGGCAATGTCGACATCACGCTACGCAATTGCGAGCTGACCTTCGGCAAGAAGAGCAGGACCGTGAACGGCTCGACGGCCAATGAAATTTTCGCGACAGAAGCGCTCGCTGGCATTCCGCCCGATGGTGCGGCGGGATCGAGCTTCGAGAGCCTGAGCAAGCTGAGCTGCACGATCGACCCCAATGCCATCCGTCGCAAGGATGGCAGCGGAGCCGACTGCACGTTCCAGCCGGGGAATTGAACCGCGCATGGGCAAGAACATGGGCAAGAAACCGGGTGCCGTGAAATCGCCTCAAGACGAACTAACTAATAAGGCGAATTGAAAAGACAGGTCAAACGCGCGAACCCATATCGGGCACGCAGGGCCGGCACCAACATACCAACATGAAGAATTATCTCGCTTTCTTCCTCATCCTGGGCATGACGGCAGCCTCCGCACACGGTCCGTCGCCCGCGCGGCTCACGGGGCCGTCCAATCTCGTCCGGGTGGGCCTCACCGACAACGACACGACCGCCGGCGGCACCGCGCGCCTGTGCGAGCAGATCTCCTTCTCGCGCGGGCTGCGCTACGGCGACAGCGAGGCCAATGTGCTCGACGTCGCCACCAGCAGCGAGACCAAGGCGGATACGCCCCGGCCCGTGCTGCTGTTCGTGGGGGGCGACACCTTTACCGGCGATCGCGGCGCGCCGGACCTGTCCCGCGAGATCCAGGACCAGGCGATGTGCTTTGCCGCGCGCAACGGCATGATCGGCGTGCGCGTCAACTATCGCTTTGCGCCTGCGGCGACCTGGCCGATGGGTGCAACCGACGTCGCGGCGGCGCTATCCTGGGTCCACGGCAATATCGACCTGTTCAATGGCGATGCCCGCGAGATCGTCGCGGTCGGCTACGGCGCCGGCGCCTTCCATGTCGCCACCTTGCTGGCGCATCCCGAATTCCAGACCGACCGCGCCGATGTCGCCGCCGTCGTGCTGGTGTCCGGGATCTACCGCGCGGGCAAGGACGCGAGCGACAGCGAGAAGGCCTATCTTGGCACTGACCCCACCCAATACGACAAGCGGTCGGTCTTCCCCGGCATCCTCAACGTCGACGCGCCGATCGTGCTGGCCTGGGCCGCGAACGATCCCGCGAACCTCGTGGCGCAGGGCGAGACCTTGAAGAAGACCCTCTGCGGCGCCGGCCACTGCCCGCGCAGCACGCTGCTGCGCAGCCGCGACGGCATCGCCGCCGCCTTCGGCCTCGACGGCTCCGGCGACAGCCTCGCCGAACCGACCCTGCTGCTGGTGCATCAGCTCGAGGCGCGGGAGCTGCCGTAGCAGTGCGTTACGGGCGGCGTGCCGATCCACTCGCACCTTTTGCTGAGCTACCCCTCTCCCCCGCCCTCCCCCGCAAGGGGGGGAGGGAGCGCAGCGGAGCACGTGGCCACGCTGTGCCCTCATCGCCGACGCGCTAATGAATGGAGTCACTCGCCAAACGAAAGGTGCGTTCCCTCCCCCCTTGCGGGGGAGGGTTAGGGAGAGGGGTGCCACATGGCAAGCTCTGTCGATTGATGGCCCGTCAACACGGCTGTCGTTTCGTTCGCGATGCGTCGCCTTGAAGCGGGCGATCAAGCCACAGCTTTGACAAACGCTTGACGTAGATCAAGCGGACTTGGTGCGGATTGAGCCGACCTCTTGGAGGGGCCAATATCAAGGTATCGAGCATGCGCGTCATCGGCAGGATGCTGTTCGTTTCGATGATCGCTATCGCGTCGCTTGGCGCGATGTCCCAGCAACACGCAGAACAACCCGCGAGCGGCGATGAAATCCGCATCGGCAATGTCATGCCGTATTCGGGACCGCTCTCGGAGTTCGGCGCCATCGGCCAGGCGGAGGCCGCCTATTTCGACATGATCAACGCGCGCGGCGGCATCAACGGCCGCAAGATCCGCTTCATCACGCGCGACGACAATTCCGATCCGGCCACCGCGCTGGAGCTGACGCGCAACCTGGTCGAGAAGGACGACGTGCACCTGATGTTCGGCTCGTTCGGCACGCCCGGCAATATCGCCACGCGCTGGTACCTGAACGAGAAGAGAATCCCGCAGCTGTTCGTCGCCTCCGGCGACGAGGAGCTGAGCCAGGCCAAGGCGTTTCCCTGGACCATGGGTTGGCAGCCCTCATTCCGGTCGGAGGGGCGCATCTATGCCAACTATATCCAGGCCTATTACCCCAAGAAGAAGATCGTGGTGCTCTGGCAGAACGACCAGTTCGGACGCATGCTCTACAGGGGCATCCAGGAAGGTCTTGGCGACCTGAACCGCCTCGTGCTCGTCGACATCGCCTTCGACATTGCCGATGAGCATCTCGAAGGGCATGTCTCGATCCTCAAGCGCGCGGGCGCGGATATTTTCGTCTTCCTCGGCGTGCCGTCGACGGCGTCCAAGGTGATCAAGCTGGCGGCGTCACTCAAATGGCGCCCGGTCATCATCGTCAACGACGCCTCCGCCTCGATCGCCAACGCGATGGCGCCCGCGGGCCTGGAGAATTCGTCCGGCGTGATCTCGGCGGCCTTCCTGAAGGATCCGAGCGACCCCGCATGGAAGAACGACCCCGCCATGAAGGACTGGTTCGCCTTCATGGACAAGTACCATCACGTCGAAAGCACCAACAACAGCGCCGCGGTCTACGGCTACGGCGCAGCCGAGGCGCTGACACAGGTGCTGAAGCAATGCGGCGACGACCTGTCGCGCGAGAACATCATGCGTCAGGCGGCTTCGCTGAGGGATCAGCAGCCCTCCGTTGCCTTGCCCAACATCAGGATGAGCACCTCGCCCAACAGCTACCTGCCGATCAAGCAGATGCGGCTTGTCCAGTTCGACGGCCGTTCCTGGCAGCCTTTTGGCGATGTGATCGAGACCGCGTTCACGGAAGGGGCGGCGCGGTAGGCTTCACGTGGACCTTTTGCTGGCCCACCTACCCGCTGACGCGGGACTTCACCTTTCGCGTTGTAAGAGGTCGGCGCTTACCCTCCCCTGGAGGGGTCCGGGACGAGCGTAGCTCGCCCGTGGGTCGGCTCATGTTGAGCGAAGCGAGACATGAGACGGGGTGGGGTGACGGTCTATCCTCATTGAACACTGCCCGCGTGGAGAGATCACCCCACCCCGCTCGCGCTGCGCGCGATCGACCCTCCCCCTCCAGGGGAGGGTAAGAGCACCCTCACGCCGGCTTGAGCGCGGCCAGCGCGTTTTCCAGCAGCGAGCGGACGCGCGCGGCATCGCCTGACTTCACCACGGCAGGGTCGAGATACAGCTCGAGGCCGGGCGCGCGCTCGGTGATGACACCGCTCTTCTCCGCCGCCGCGTCGTTGAGCGCGTCGACCGAATAGGGAATGATTTCGCGGCTGATGCCCTTCATCGTGATCGCGGGCAGCGCGTGCGCGCGGACGATGTCGCTGACCAACGCAAAGGTCTCGTAGCTCAGCACGATGCCGCCGGGCTCGGCGATCGATTGCAGGCGCGCGGCGAGGTTCGCTTCGGCGCCGATGATCGTATAATCCATGCGGTCGCTGCTGCCGAAATTGCCGACATTGCAATAGCCGGAATTGATGCCCATCCGCGAGCGGAACGGCTGCTCGATGCCGGAGGCGCGCCACTTCGCATTGAGCTCGGCAAGACGCTGCTGCATCCGCCAGGCCATCTGGAGGCAGGCCTCAGCGTCCGCACGGTCGCCCCTGGTCTCGGGGTCGCCGAAGAAGATCAGCATGGCATCGCCGATGAATTTGTCGATGGTGCCGCCATATTCATGGGCGATCGCCGACATCTCGGTGAAGTATTCGTTGAGGAGCTGGGTCAGCAGCTCCGGCTGCAGCCGCTCGGCGGTCGCCGTAAAATTCTGGATGTCGGAGAAGAAGATCGTCAGCTTCTTGCGCTCGGTGTGGATGGTGACGTCCTTCTGGCCGCTGAAGATGCTCTTGTAGACCTGCGGCGGGATGTAGCGCGAGATCTTCATCGACAGCGAAGCCAGGAAGTCGTTGGCGGATTCGAGCTCCTTGTTCATGCCCTTGATGCGGCCGGCCTGGCGGCGCTGGAGCGAGAGGAACGACAGGCCGCAGCCCGCGGCGATCAGGAAATAGGCCAGCAGGAACTTGAACGAGAAGATGTTGGCGGCGATCGGCTGCGCGATGATCACCTCCTGGATGCCTCTGATGTCGCCGACCTTCCAGTCCTTCTTCGGGCTCTCGGGGTGGCTGTTGTGGCAGCTGACGCAGGCCGGGCCCATCGTGACGGGCGCGACCAGCCGGACCTTGTCGGAGAACAGCGAGGTCTCGGTCTCGACGATCTTCTGCTCGGGGTCCTTCCGAAGCGCGTCGAGCGCGTCCTTCTCGAACTTGTCGAGCTGGTGCGCGGCGCGGTTCTGGAACGGGAAGTCCGAGACGAAGCGGTAGGTGATGTTCTCCTGCTGCGCGCCGATCACCCGTCCGAGCTCCAGCGACAGCGTCGCCGGGATCGGGATCGCACCGGGGACGGATTCGTAATTGTGCACGACCCTGGTGGTGCCGTTTGGGTTAGCCAGGATGCGGCCGACGACGTTGGACGCATAGTAGCTGCGCACGCTCGTGATCACCGAGTTGAGGTCGGCGGCCTGCCGGCGCAGCGCGGTCTTGCTGAGGTCGGTCAGGTCCAGCCACACCGCGACCGGCAAAGCGAGCAGGAGCAAGGCGATCACGGCCCCCGTGAGGATGCCGCTCTTGCGCTGTTCTTCGGAGATCTCTTGTTTCACCCTGTGGCTCCGTCGTGTGCGATCTTGTCGCAAACCCCGGGAATTCGCGGCAAGAGCTTGCGGCGGCACAGAGCCCGCAAATGCGAGACCGCGCAACCCCATTTCATGGTGGGTCGCAGCAAATGGCTTTTCGTTTCATGGCGAATGTTTAAGATCGGCATTAACCTGCATTCACTCCGCCCGGAGATCCTCCATATGACCGAGACCATCCGCATCACGCGCTTCAATGCGCGCCCCGTGATCGTGCCGATGAATTTGCCGCTCAAGACCTCGACCGGCACGGTCGCAAAGGCGCCGCTGGTGCTGATCGACTGCGAGACCGACCAGGGCGCGGTGGGGCATGCCTATCTGTTCTCGATCACGCCTTCGGCCTTGAAGCCGCTGACGACGATGGTCGCGGAAATGTCTGAGCTCGTCGCCGGCGACGAGCTGCTGCCGTTCGAGATCGAGCGCAAGCTGACCCAGCGCTTCACCCTGCTCGGCCTCGCCGGCCTGCAGCGGCTGGCGCAATCCGGCATCGACATGGCGGCATGGGACGCGCTGGCGCGTAGCAAGGGCTTGCCGCTGGCGCGCCTGCTCGGCGGTGCGCCGAAGCCGGTCAGGGCCTACAATTCGAAGGGGCTCGGCATCATGCCGGCGGGCGCCGCGGTGGACGAGGCCCACAAGCTGCTGGCCGAAGGTTTTCACGCCGCAAAGATCCGCGTCGGCCGGCCCGATGCGCGGGAGGATCTCGCCGTGGTACGCGCGGTGCGCAAGGCCGTCGGCGATCAGGTCACGCTGATGTGCGACTACAACCAGGCCCTGACGGTCACCGAAGCCATCCGCCGCGGCGAGATGCTCGACGACGAGGGGCTGACCTGGATCGAGGAGCCGATCCGCCACGACGATTACGAGGGCAACGCCCGCATCGCGGATGCGCTGCGCACGCCGGTCCAGATCGGAGAGAATTTTGACAGTGCCTTCTCGATGCAATCAGCGCTGTCCGCGGAAGCCTGCGACTACGTGATGCCGGATGTCCAGCGCATCGGCGGCGTCACCGGCTGGCTCCGCGCCGCCGCGCTCGCGCAGGCCGCCGGCATCGAGATGTCGACGCACCTGTTCTCGGAGGTCAGCGCGCACCTGCTCTGCGTGACACCGACCGCGCACTGGCTGGAATATGTCGACTGGGCCGACGCGGTGCTGGCGACACGATTGCAAATCAATGACGGCTTTGCCCTGCCGGGCGAGGAGCCCGGCAACGGGATCGCGTGGGACGAGGCGGCGGTGAAGAAGTATCTCGTCTGATAAGACCGCCTCTTACGACCGAACAGCGGCAATCATACTCAGCTCGACGGGAGCGCCCCGCGGCAACTCGGCGACGCCGACAGACGTGCGCGTGTGACGACCGCGATCGCCCAAGCGCTCGATCAGCCGGTCGGAGGCCCCATTCATGACTTGCGACTGCTGGGTAAATCCAGGCGCTGAAGCAATGTATCCAACGAGCTGCAGGACCTGGACGATCCTGTCCTCTCCGCCTGTTGCGTGGTTGATGGCCGAAATGCAGAGATCGGCGCAGAGAGCAGCGGCCTCCTGCGCGGCCGCGATATCGACATTTGCGCCGACCTTGCCCGCATACAGCAGGTCCTCACCGCGACGCGGCAGCTGACCACTGACATACGCAATTCCACCATGGATGATCACCGGCAAATAGTTGCCGCCGGGCTTGTTCACGCTGTTCATCTCGAAAACCTGCCTTCTCGTCACGTCCGGCGAAGCGACACGTTTTGCCGAACGCCGCAAATTGTATCTCACCAGGCTCGTCGCCCTAATGGAGGACCGGACAATGGCAGGCGGCGAGTCACGGATCAAGGCTGCGAAGCATTTGCATGCCGAAGGCAGTGCGCATCCGGCCCGACAAGGTCTCGCCACCGCGCATTGCGTAGCGGCGGCGGGCACGATAACGATGCCCCCATGTCCACATGGCGGCCCCACCCTCACATCCGCGTCGTCGCGCTCGGCCTGCACTGGCGGGACGGGCGGCTGCTGGCGGCCGAGGTGCGTGACGATGCGGGGCGGATCAAGGGCGTGCGCCCGCTCGGCGGCGAGATCGAGTTCGGCGAGAGCTGGCGAGCGGCGCTCGTGCGGGAATTTTGCGAAGAGCTCGGCGTGGACATCACCATCACGGGCGAGCCGCTGGTGATGGAGAACATTTTTATGCACGAGGGATCGACCGGGCATGAGGTGATGTTCATCGCGGAGGTCGCGCTTCCAGACGGCGCGTTCAGCGGCCAGGACCGCATCGATTTCCGCGAGGATAACGGGGAGCAGATCGTCGCGCGATGGTTCGACCTTGCCGATCTCGACGTGCAGGGCGGACCGAACCTCTATCCGAACGGGTTGAAGGATGTGCTGCTCCGGCGGAAGGTTTCTACTCCGTCACCCTGAGGACGTCGCTGTCTCCACATCGTGCTACCAAACCTCCGCGCCGGGGATTTTCTTGCGCACCGCCATGCGCTGGATCCAGATGCAGCGACGGACGGATCTGTTGGAGCGGCCGACGGCGGATATCCCCTCGCCGGCCTGAAGCAGCGGCGCGATGTTCGCGCGCAGCGCCCGGCAGCGCTGGAGCTCGGCCTGCCAGTCGATCACCGCTGCATCCGCGCATGACGCCATCAGCGCCAGCACAGCCATTGCAAGACAGGTCGCCCGCATCGTTCGCATTCCTTTCACTGTGATCCCCCCGCGTCGCGCCGGTAGCGGAAGTCGCAATGGCTCGCGCGCCTTGCATGATGGTCTGCGCCCGCGTCAGCTTGACGTCGGGGCCGGCCCCTTCCGCAGTCGCAAAGTCGGAAGTGCAGACAAAGGAGAAAAGCCGAGCTCCGGCTCGCCCAGCTGTGGCGGCCCAACAAGGCTGAGCCAACGCAGACGTGATTCAGCGGTTACCGCGGATCGCCAGATCCTGAAGAGTCGACGGCGCAGTCAGTGATATTATCCCCATCATACCAAATGCTGCGCGGGCTTCCCTAAGGACCAGCCAACGTCAAGGAGAACTCGAGTGCCGTTGTGGAAAGTCTATCACCCCGTCGGGGCCTACTCGGCTCATGACAAGAAGGAATTCGCAGAGAAGGTCACCGCAATGTATGCGAGGATTCCCATCCCGAAATTCTACGCCGTGATGATCTTCGAGGAAGTCGCCGCAGGTTCGGTCTATGTCGGCGGAGCTTCGCACGAGAAATTCGTCCGCTTCAAGATCGACCACATGGCGAGGACGATGCCCGGCCCCGTCATCAGGGAATGGTGGGTGAAAGCAGTCGACAAGTTGATCGCGCCCTACGTCAAGGACCGGGGATACGACTGGGAGGTCACCATCGACGAGCTACCGGCCGACCTTTGGTCGATTCAGGGGCAAATTCCGCCGCCATTCGAATCCCACGCCGAAAAAAGATGGGTCAAGGAGAACCGCCCGAGTTCGTATGACCTCCAGGAAAAGCTGCCGGTCGGAGCCCTGTTCAAGCCGGGCGTGTCCGCCGGCTGAGGCGACGCCCGCAAGACTGTCGATCGACGCAAGACGCCGCTCCGCAGGGCGGACCGAGCCTCTATCCGACAGGACTGAAGGACCTGCTGCTCCGGCAGAAGAGCCAGTCCACCTGACGGGCGCCTGCTACCACGCCTCCGCGCCGGGGATTTTCTTTCGCACCGCGATGCGCTGGATCCAGACGCAGCGACGGACGGATCTGTTGGAGCGGCCGACGGCGGATATTCCCTCGCCGGCCTGAAGCAGCGGCGCCACGTTCTGCCGCAGCACGCGGCAGCGCTGGAGCTCGGCCTGCCAGTCGATGATCGCCGCGTCGGCGCATGACGCCATCAGCGCCAGCATTGCCATGGCAAGGCAGCTTGCCCGCATCATTTGCATTCCCTTCACTGTGATCCCCCGGCGTCGCGCCGGTAGCGAAAATCGCAATGGCTGGCGCCCTGCATGATCGTCTGCGTGCGCGTGAGCCTGACGTCGGGACCAAACCCTTCCGCGGTCGCGAAATCGGCAGTGCAGACCAGGAGGAAGCCGAGCTCCGGTTCGCCCAGTGCCTTGTAGAACTCGGCATAGGCGCATCGCGTCACGTCGAACGCGAAGGTGTCAGCCGTCTGCTCGACGATGTCATAGGCGAGCGCGTCGTCGCGGGCATAGGTCTTGAACGCCGACGAGACGGCCTTGCCGAGATCGGTCTTGTTCTCGGTCTCGTTCTTCGTTTTCCAGAACTCCTCGCCGAAGCCGCGATAGAGATCGCCGAGCGCCTTGCGCACCAGCGCGTTGGCGCGCGCCTCGCCGAGCTCGGCCTGCAATGCCTTGACCAGCGGCACCAGCACCTGCGCCTGGATCTTTGCTTGCTCGATGACGGAAACGCTCATGGGCAGCCTCGCTCGTCTCTCGTTGCTGCGACTCTTTGGCCCTGTGACCTGGCACACATTTGCGACCATCTTAAGGTTGTATGATAGCCCAGCATAACCGAAGCCGGCCAGGCGCCCGACATCCATTTTGATGATCTCATTTTCGAGCACGAAGAAGGAAGCAATGCTTCGCTCAGTTCGCAGGGCTCGCCGATTTCCCGACCGCATATTTGCCCGAACCGCAAGTTGAAAATCACGATCGATTCACGCAGATCCGTTCAGTATCCGGCCCGGCCAACAACGTAGGGCCGATCAATGTTCGTAGTCGGCACGCGCGCATGAGCGCGCGTGAACGATGTTGTCATGCCCGGCATCGGGCGGATCACGAGACGCGATCGGGATCACGAGGCGCAATAGCGCAGGACTCACCTGCCCGGACAACCGGCCCGGGGAAATGCCGGCATCGACAGTTGCAGCACCGCGAGGGATCACCATGGACGAGCCCAAACCACTCACCAGTGCATTCACCAAGACCGCGAATTTCTCCATCCACGAGGTCGACGAGGTGTTCAGGGACGCCGCGCAGCCCGCCGCGGGGGCCGCCGCGCGAGCTGCGCGTCCGCCGGTCACCTTGCCGCCCATCCTCGGTCCGCTGTCGGCCTTCACGGGCACCTTCACAGGACAGGGATTCAATACGATCTTCCGGCCCGACAGCAAGATCACGCCGACGCCGATGCCGGGGCCGATCAGCACCACCGACCCCGACGACAACGTGCTGGAGCTGAATCTCACCGACGAGACGATGTCGTTCTCGAACAATCTTGGCTCGATCCCCAATCGCGGCTCGCTGCAGCAGGCAGATGCATTCCTCAACGGCGTGCCGTATCTCCAGACCATCAACGACATCACCACGGGAACGCCCGTGGGCATTCACTTCGAACCCGGCATCTGGCTGGCGGTGCCCGCCACCACCAATCCGCACGAGCCGTTCACCGTCGCGCGCATGGCGTCGATCCCGCACGGCACGACGATCACTGCGCAAGGCACCGCGCTGCCTCCGGTCGCCGGTAAGCCAACCATCGCGGCCATCGACATCACACCGTTCATCGGCGGCAATCCGGGCAACAAGATCACATTCCAGAACCAGACCGCGACCAACAAGACGACTCGCAGGCTACCTCAGGATCTGACCGCACTGATGGCTTCCGGCAAGCTCACCCAGGCGATGATCACCGACCCAAACACGGTGCTGCGCGATCAGATCGCGCATCAGACCATCACCCAGACCATCGTCATCGAGACATCGACGAAGCCTGGCACGCCGCTGACCGGCGGCCCGTTGCCGGCCATCCCCTCGCCCGGCCCGCATCCGCAGGCGCCGAGCTTTGCCGGCGGCGCCGCGAACATCGCGTTCCTTCAGGGCTTGCCCGTTCCGACGCCGGGCGGCAATGGCTCGAACGCCAACGCCTTCCAGATGGACGCGGTGTTCTGGATCGAGACGGTGGTTTACGACATCGACGTGCCGGCCCTGCCGCCCGGAACGCCGCCGGTGATCCTGCAACCGCGCCGGAGGAGCAACGTGCCGCTGGTTCCGAGCTTCGTCGCCGCGATCCCGTTCGTGCCCAACAAGGGATTCAAGGGCGGCCACGTCAGGGTGGCGACGACGCAGATCCAGTATTCACAGAAGGTCATGCTGGATTTCGCCGGGCTGACCTGGCCGCACGTCTCGGTCGCATCGCTGGTGCCGGCCGCACCCGTGCCGATCCCGGATCATCTGTTGCCGCTGACGTAAGGCGGATGGCGGTGTGACGACGATGCGCCACGTCCGCGGTATCGGACGTGGCGTGAACCAACGCATCCGTGATGCAACGGTGACCGCCGCTCGCGCGATCCTGAAAGGCCGGCGCGGCGATCAATGGTATGATCATTGTCATCCAAAAGAGAGATGATCATGCCCCCTTCCAAGATGTCTCGCGGCTCCATCAGGCTACGACCGTTTGTACGGCGCGGTCATCTTGCGGCAATTGCCGCAACGCTGTTTCTCGCCGCGACAGCCTGGTCGGCCGGGCCGGCGCTGGCCGCGGCAGATGATGCGCAGGCGCGAACCATCTTCGAAAAATTCATTGCCGCGCAGAATGCGCACAACGCGGACGATGTGAAGGCCATGCTGTGGAATTCGCCCGGCGTGCTGTTGTTTGCGAGAGGCATCGAAACGAGAGGCCGTGATGCGGTCGCGGACCGCTTCAAGGGCTACTACGAGGGCACCTGGCACCTCGAACCCGACATGTCGAAATTCCACGTCGCCGTGATCTCGAACGAGGTCATGCAGGTCCTCGTTCCCATCGTCTTCACGCGCGGCCTTCCCGGCAAGCCAGCCCAACAGAATACGTTTCTGATCAGCCAGACCTACGTGCGGGATGCGAACGGCTGGTCCGTCGCCTCCGTCCTGCCGGTCGCGAACACGGAACTGAAATAGCTGCGATCGAGTATTGTCGGGGCGTGGCTCGCTGCAGAACCGGGGCAAATCCCGGATTGCGCTTCGCTCCATCCGGGCTACACGCACGCTTCGCAATCGCGGATTGTTTGGGCTTGCCTGGCCGAAGCTCGCGGCGGGCAGCCCGCCTGTGCCCTTTGGGCTTCGGCGTGGCATCCTTCTCTCGCTATCGCGAGCGAAGGATGGTGGGCGCGACAGGGATCGAACCTGTGACCCCTACCATGTCAAGGTAGTGCTCTCCCGCTGAGCTACGCGCCCTAGATGTCTCTAGATCGGGTCGGGTCCCTATAACGGCTCAGGGGAGCCGGTGCAAGGACCGAAGGGGGCCGATTTAGGCCGCCAGCATCTTGTTCACTTCGCTGACCAATTCGCGCAGATGCACGGGCTTGGACAGCACCTTGGCGTTCTTGGGGGCGTCCGAATCCGAGTTCAGGGCGACCGCGGCGAAGCCGGTGATGAACATGATCTTGATGTCGGGGTCGAGTTCCGAGGCCCGGCGGGCGAGCTCGATACCGTCCATCTCCGGCATCACGATGTCGGTCAGCAGCATCTCGAACGGCTCTTCCCGGAGCCGCTGATAGGCGGCCATGCCGTTGTCATGGGACGAGACCTGAAAACCAGCGTTTTCCAGCGCCTTGACCAGGAAACGGCGCATGTCGTTGTCGTCTTCGGCGAGCAGGATTTTGGGCATGGCAGGAAACGTCAAATCCCCAGAGGATATCAGCAGAGGTTACTAAGCCCGACAGAGGGTAAATTTGGGGTGAAAATCTTTACCCTGGGCTGGCTGCGCTGCCGGTCCCTTGTGAACCCGAATGCGGCACGAATCAATCGAGCCGCGCCGGCGCATCCCCGCTTCCCTGCCCACACGGTTAAGACATGTTCCAGCGCAGATCACATCTTTTCGCTTGGCAGAATGGTTGCGATTCCAGACAATGACGACACATAAGAGCCGCTCCACCGGCCGAATCAATTCGATCCGAGACCCGGATCCCGCGGCGCGAAGGGACGAAGCCTGAGAAGATGACCCGGTTTGACGGCGACGTGTCGCCCGCCTTCGAGATCGTGGAGCCCGCGCAATGGCGCGCGCCTGTCATCTTCAACTCGCCCCATTCCGGCTCGACCTATCCGGACGAATTCCTCAGCGCCTCCAGGATCGACCTGACGACGCTGCGGCGGTCCGAAGATTCCTTCATGGACGAGCTGATCGGCCATTTGAGCGAGCGCGGCTTTCCGACCGTGCGGGTCAACTTTCCCCGCTCCTATGTTGACGTCAATCGCGAGCCCTATGAGCTCGATCCCCGCATGTTCACCGGACGGCTGCCGAGCTTTGCCAATACCCGCTCGATGCGGGTCGCCGGCGGGTTAGGCACCATCCCGCGCGTGGTCGGCGACGGCCAGGAGATCTATCGCGAACGCATCCTGGTCGACGATGCGCTGGCGCGGATCGAGACGCTCTACAAGCCCTATCATCGCGCGCTGCGCCGGCTGATCAACAAGGTGCACCAGATGTTCGGCACCGTGGTGCTGGTCGATTGCCACTCGATGCCCTCGGTCGGCGTCAGCAGGGACGAGCCGCGGCGGCCCGACATCGTGATCGGCGACCGCTACGGCACGAGCTGCACACCGCTGCTTCCGGACAGGGTCGAGGAGACCATGGGCGGGCTCGGCTATTCGATCGGCCGCAACAAGCCCTATGCCGGCGGCTTCATCACCGAGCATTACGGCAACCCCGCAAGCGGCCTGCACGCGGTGCAGCTCGAGCTCAACCGCGCGATCTACATGGACGAGCGGCGGCGCGAGCGCAGTCCGCGCTTTGCGCAAGTGGCAAGCGACTTCGGCGTGCTCGCCGACGTGCTGGCGACGACGATCCCGTTCGGCGATCTCGGCCCGTTCCAGGCCGCGGCTGAATAGACGCGAGCCGTCGCCGCGCGATCGCGTCGCCGATCAAACATCAGATCAAGCTGCCAGCGTATCGTGCGCCGAATCTTCGCTTCGCGTTTTCGCGCGCTCGAAGTGAAGATCGAGGCTCAAAGAAAAAAGGGCCGCTTCTGATGAAGAAGCGGCCCAAGTCTAGGGAGGAAACGCCCAAGGAGGGCAGCGGTAACGCAGAGCGCTACCGCACCGCAACAATATGCGGCCGCGACGCACAAAGTGCAAGGGCTTTTGAGCCGTTTCCCATGCAATATGCACATGGCTCAATTGCTTATAGCGAAACCCAGATTCAGTTTCTTTGATAAGGAAATTCAATGGGTTGATAACCGTTTGCATACGAACGAGGCATACTCGGAACTAAGTTTTCAACTCTATGATCGATATTTGGCCAGCATATGACTGGGACGGGGCAGCCGGTTGCGGCATCCAAAATACCAGGGAGCAAACCAACTCAGCGCTGCACGCGAGAAGCGAATTGAGCTAGGCAGGAGCGAGCTTCACCCGACTTTCGTTTTGAGGATGCGCCGTGACGGTGATCGACTTCTCAGCCTTCATCGGACGGCTCGCCACCGCCTCCGGCGAAACCATCCTGCCGTTCTTCCGCACCTCGCTGTCAATCGACGACAAGAGCAAGACCAAGGATTTCGACCCCGTGACGGAGGCCGACCGCGCCGCGGAGGCGGTGATGCGCCGGCTGATCAAGGCGAGCTTCCCCCAGCACGGCATCGTCGGCGAAGAATTCGGCAATGAGCGCGAGGACGCCGATTATGTCTGGGTGCTCGACCCCATCGACGGCACGAAATCCTTCATCGGCGGCTTTCCGATCTGGGGCACGCTGATCGCGCTGCTGCACAAGGGCGCGCCGGTGTACGGCATGATGCACCAGCCCTTCATCGGCGAGCGCTTCTCCGGCGACAACGGCTCGGCCACCTATAAGGGCCCGTCCGGCGAGCGCCGGCTTCAGGTCCGCCGCTGCGCCTCGCTGTCGGAAGCAACGAGCTATACCACCAGCCCGCTGCTGATGAACGAACGCGACCGCGCCATTTTCAGCCGCATCGAACAGGGCGCGCGGCTGTCGCGCTATGGCGGCGACTGCTACTCCTATTGCATGCTGGCGGCCGGTCACGTCGATCTCGTGGTCGAGACCGAGCTGAAGCCTTACGACATCGCAGCCCTGATCCCGATCGTGACCGGCGCCGGCGGCGTCGTCACCACCTGGGAAGGCAAGCCGGCCCAGGGCGGCGGCCGCATCATCGCGGCCGGCGACGCTAGAGTTCACGAAGAAGCACTGAAACTGCTCAACGGATAAGCGCCCCAAGGAGCGTGCATGAAAAGAGCCTGCATGAACAACTGGCCTAAGCTCCTCCTCGCATTCCTGCTCCTGTTTCCCGCCCTCGCCTCCGCGCAGAATTTCCCCGCAAAACCGATCAAGCTGATCGTGCCGTTCCCGGCCGGCGGGCCCAACGACATCATTGCCCGCGTGATCGGCCAGCGCATGTCGGAGCTGTCAGGGCAGCCGGTGCTGATCGACAATCGCGGCGGCCAGGGCGGCGTGCTCGGCACCGACGCGGTCTCGAAGGCCGCGCCTGACGGCTACACCATCGCCATCTCCTCGGCCGGCGCGCTCGCGATCAGCCCGAGCATGGAGCGGGTCGCCTACGACACCTCGAGCGACCTCACGCCGGTGACGCTGGTTGCGACCGTGCCGGAAATGCTTGTCGTTGCCACCAACGTGCCCGCAAAGGACATCGGCGAGCTGATCGCGCTCGCCAAGGCGCAGCCCGGAAAGCTCAACTTCGCCTCCTCCGGCCCCGGCAGCCTGCCGCACCTCGCCGGTGAGCTGTTCAAGCTGACGGCCAAGATCGACATCGTACACGTGCCCTATCGTGGCGCTGCTCCCGCGGTGAACGATCTCCTGGGCCAGCAGGTGCAGATGACCTTCCTGGATCTTCCGGTGCTGCTGCCGCAGGTCAAGGCGGGCGCGTTGAAGCCGATCGCGGTCGGCTCGGCCGAGCGCTCCGCGACCGCGCCCGACGTGCCGACCACCGCGGAAGCGGGCTTTGCTGATCTTCGCATCGAGAACTGGTACGGCATGGTGGCGCCGAAGGGCACGCCGAAGGAGATCGTCACCGCGCTGCATGGCCTGGCGACGAAGGCCATGGCGGATCCGGCCGTCAAGGAAAAGCTCGCCGCCCAAGGCGCGACGCTGATCGGCGACGAGCCGGAGCATTTTCGCAGCTTCATCGCGGACGAGACCGCGAAGTGGGCGAAGGTGATCAAGGACGCCGGCGTCGAGACGGCGAAGTGATCAACGGCTTGAGTCGTGACGCCGCCACGAGGTAGGTGCGTTCCCCCCCCTTGCGGGGGAGGGTTAGGGAGAGGGGTCCACACGGGGACTCCATCGATCTCTCTTCTTCGCGACAGCGATACCTTTTCCTGGGCCACCCCTCTCCCCCGCCCTCCCCCGCAAGGGGGGAGGGAGCGCAGTTGTGCGCACAGCCGCAGCGCAGGCTCACATCAACAGGCCTCTTACACCGCCGCCGCCCGCAAATGCTCCACCAGCATCTTGGCCGGCCTTGGCAGCGCCTTGAAGCTGCGGGCGCAGATCACGAGCTTGCGGTTGGCGAAAGCATCGCGCAGGCGGACCATGGCCAGCGGCATCAGCTTGGCGCAGCGGCGGGCGGCGGATATCGGCACCAGGGCGATGCCGACGTCAGCGGCGACCATCTGGCAGATCGCATCGAAATCGCGCAGACGCGCACGGTAATGCGGACGCATGCCGAGCCGGGCGGCGTGCTTCGAAATGTGCATCTGGAGCGCAGTGGCGCTGGTCAGCCCGACGAAATCACAATCCCGCGCCTCCTGGAAATCGATCTGGCGGCGGCCGGCGAACGGACCGCGCCTGGACGTCACCAATGTCAGGTGGTCCTCGCTGAAGACGAAACGCTCGATATGGTCGGGCAGCGCGTGCTCGGCGGCAAAGCCGAGATCGGCGGCACCGGCGGTGATTGCTGCCGCGATATCGGTGCTCTCGCGCTCCTCGATGTCGATGGCGACGTCGCGATGCTCGCGCAGGAAGCCCGCCAGCGCCTTCGGCAGATGCTCCGACAGCCCCGAGGTGTTGACGAGAAAATGCACGCTCGCGCGCACGCCGCTGGCAAAGCCGGCGAGATCGCCGCGCATGGCGTCGACCTGGTGCATCACGACCCGTGCATGATCGAGCAGGCTCTCGCCCGCCGCAGTCAGCTCGACACCGCGCCGCCCGCGCTTGAGCAGCGCGACGCCGAGCGCGTCCTCGAGCCCCTTTATGCGCGCGCTGGCAGAGGCCAAGGCGAGATTTGATCGCTCGGCGCCGCGGGTGATGCTGCGCTGGTCGGCAACCGCGATGAAGAGCTGGAGGTCAACGAGGTCGAAGCGCATGGCCGGATTCTCCTCAGCCTCCGCCAAGAACGAAGGCTGTCTCCGTAACCTCCAGATTGTGCCGGCGCGCGGCTTCGGTCAATGTGCAAGATATGATTGACCCGCTCCTCATCCTCATCGCCGCCGTCTTCCTGATCGCCGGATTCGTCAAGGGCGTGGTCGGGCTCGGCCTGCCGACCGTGTCCATGGGCCTGCTCGCGGTGAACATGGCGCCGAGCCGCGCGATCGCCATCGTGATCGTGCCCGCCATCGTCACCAATATCTGGCAGACCTTCGCCGGCCCCTATCTGCGCGACATCCTGAGGCGGCTCTGGCCGCTGATGATCGGCACCGTGATCGGATGCTGGCTCAATGCCGGCGCGCTGACCGGCCCGCATGCCCGTTACGGCACGATCGTGCTCGGAATCCTGCTCGTGATCTACGCGATCATCGGGCTCAGCAAATTCAAGTTCCACGTCGCGCCGCAGAACGAGAAATGGGTCGGCGGCGTGGTCGGCGTGATCACCGGCGTGATCTCGGCCTCGACAGGCGTGCAGGTGATCCCCTCGATGCCGTTCATGCAGGCGATCGGCATGGAGAAGGACGAACTGGTGCAGGCGCTCGGCGTGTTCTTCACAACGGCGACGCTGGCGCTCGCCTTCAATCTCACCGCCGGCGGATTGCTGACGCCGGCGAACGCAGTGCCGGGCGCCGTGGGCATGGCCATGGCCTTCGCCGGCATGTTCGTCGGCCAGTCGGTGCGGGCGCGGATGCCGGCGGAAGCGTTTCGCCGCTGGTTCCTGATCGCGATGATCCTGCTCGGCGTTTATCTCGCGGGCAGCGCGCTGCTGAAGGAGTTCGCCTGAGGCCTACGATTTGGGTTCGTAGCCAGGCACCCATTTTTCGTGCTGGGGCAGATCGTCCTGGATCGTCCACCATGGTGCGCGCGACGAGGTGAAGACGTGGAGGCGGATCAGGCCGAGCGTCAGGAAGGCGAGCGGCTTGTGCGGAGAATCGGCTGCGACGAATTGCGGCAGGAAGGCCAGGAAGAACAGCGCGACCTTGGGATTGAGCGCGTTGGTGAAGACGCCCTGGAGGAAGACCCGCCGCAGCGGGCTCCGCTCCGGCTCGTCGATGGCTGCGGCCAGCGCCGGGCGCGACCACAGCATCTGAAGTCCCGTCACGACGAGATAGGCCGCGCCGACCAGCTTCAGGATCGAGAAGGCGGTCGATGAGGCCATCAGCAGGGCCGAAAGGCCGATTGCCGCGCCCGCAACGTGGAAAAAGCAGCCGAAACTGATGCCGAGCGCGGCCGCGGCGCCGCCCCGCCAGCCCATCTGCATGCTGCGGCCGATCACGTAGACCGAGTCCGGGCCAGGCGTGATGTTGAGCAATATGCCCGACAGGATGAAGAGCCAGATCTCGTGAATGCCCAGCATGTGAGGTGCCCCCGTCAGCCTTGAAAGGCGGGCTTATTCGGTTCGGCCGCCGCCGTCCACCGCCAGGATTGCGGAGAATTTACCTCAAATTTGCAATGCGGATCATGCTTTCGCTCGGCCTTATCTGCTCTATAAAGGCAGTGTTCTTGGAAATGCGGGATTCGAGGCGACTGCCACGCGGGGGCCGGTCATCGATCCCTTGGAGCTCCGGGCTATGGAAAGACGTCTGGCCGCCATCGTCTGCGCCGATGTCGCCGGCTATTCGCGCATGATGGGCAGCGACGAGGCCGGCACCCATGCCGCCTTTAAGGCCCATCGCAGCGCGATCCATCCCATCATCCTCAACCATGGCGGCCGCGTCGTCAAAAACACCGGCGACGGCTTCCTGCTGGAGTTCCCGAGCATCGTCGGCGCCGTCGAGGCCGCGATCGCGATGCAGACGCTGATGGCGGAGCGCAACCATCACCTGCCTGCCGAGCGCGCCATGCAGTTTCGCCTCGGCATCCACATGGGCGACGTCATCGCCGACGAGGACGAGGTATTCGGTGACGACGTCAACATTGCCGTCCGCCTCGAAGCGGTGGCGAGCCCCGGCGGCTTCGCCATCTCGGCCAAGGCCTACCGGGAGGCGAGCAAGCACCTGACCGCGCTGCTGGTCGATGCCGGCAACCATCGCTTCAAGAACATCAAGGACCCGATCGGGGTCTGGACCTGGATGCCCGAGGGTGCGCCAGCGCTCGCGCCCGAGCTCCGGGAGGCGTCGGTGCTGTCGCAGCAGTACCGCACAGCGATCGTCGGTGTGCTGCCCTTCGCCAATCTCAGCGACGCCCAGGACGAATATTTCTCCGACGGCCTCACCGAGGATCTGATCCACGCGCTGTCGCTGCAATCCTTCTATCGCGTGCTGAGCCGCAACTCGACCTTCGCGTTCAAGGGCAAGAACACCAGCACCCGCCTGATCGCGCGCGAGATCGATGCCACCTATCTGATCCAGGGCTCGGTGCGGCGCGCCGGAGCCAAGATCCGCGTCACCGCCGAGCTGGTCGCGCCGGAGACCGGCGAGCAGCTCTGGACCGGCCGCTACGACCGCGACATCGGCGAACTGTTCGCGATGCAGGACGAGATCACCACCAATCTGTCCGCCGCCATCGCCACCGAGATCGTCCGGGCGGAGGCCTCGGCGCCGGCGCGGCTCTCCACCGACGTGACCGCCTGGGACCGCTTCCTCAAGGGGCTGTCGCACTACTACCGGCAGACCAAGGAGGACCTGGCCACCGCCGTCGACCTGTTCCGCGAAGCCATCAGCCTCGACCCCAAACTGTCGATCGCGCACGCCTATCTCGCCACGATCCAGATCCAGAGCATCCAGTTCGGGTGGGTCAAGGGCACACGCGAGATGTGGGCCGAGGCGATGGCCCTCGCCGAGACCAGCGTCCGGCTCGACCCGCGCTCCTCCTTCGCCTTCTCGATCTTGTCCTGGGCGCATGCCATGGAGGCGCATTACGAGGCCGCGATGGACGCCGCCAAGCGCGCGGTCGCGCTCAACCCCTACGACAACGGCGCACGCGGCGTGCTCGGCATCTGCCATTTCGTCATCGGCGAGCACCGCGAGGCGATCGAGCTGTTCTCGATGGCCGCGCAGCGCGACAACAGCGACCCGCGCTACCAATGGGCCGCGCTGAACGCCTTCAGCCATTATCTGCTGGGGCAATACGACGCGACCCTGTCCTGGGCCCGCGAGCAGCTCTACATCAACCCGAACCACATGCAGGCGCTGGCGATCCGTGCCGCGGCGCTGGCACAGTTGGGTCGGGACGATGAGGCGGGCGAGGCCGTCGGCGTGCTGATGCGCAACTACCCGACGCTGAATGTCGATCGTCACTTGCGCAATTTCCACTGGAAGCGGCCCGAGGACCTCGCCCATTACCGTGAGGGGCTTCTGAACGCGGGCGTGCCGCTCAGCAAGCTGACCCTGGTGCAAAGCGACGTCAAACGCGCGGCCGAGTCCTGACAGGCAGGCCTTCTCGGTCCCGCCCCCGTCCCCTCGCAACCTCGGGCCGGCTTTTATTGACAGGACCGTGAATTCAGCCACACTTCTTTACACGCTGAAGTAGTATAAGTTGCTGTCGGTTTGTTAGGACTTTCCGCGCTCTATCGGCGCGTCTTCATTTCACGATTCGCTGTTTTCAGGATTTTGGGCCATGAACGACCCCGCCTCGAAGCCTCCCTTCGATCCCTCGATCCAGGTCTCGCCAGACAATCCCTGCCCTTTCCTGCGCGGCCTCGTTGGCGAAGGTTTCGTCGACGGCGGGACCGTCCCGATCGGCAAGCTATCGCAGACGATCGCGAATGCGAGCGGCGACAAGGGGCTGATGAAGACGGTGGCCCGTGTCGAGACCCGCGGCATCGCACTGATCGCCAACGGCTTCGGTCACATCCTGAAGAGCATCTTTTCGGGCGCACAGCTCGATGCGCTGCGCGGCGGCCCCCTGGACAAGCGCGGCGCCGGTTCGCGCATCCTCGGCGTCGACGGCAAGGTCAACGAGGATCAGATCGCCCGCCTGGCCAGCTTCGGCAGGGACTATACCGATCCGAACGGCGGCGGCACCGAGCCCGGCATCAACGCGTCGGAAATACAGACCTACATGCGCGACAACTTCAAGCGCGCCGGGAGCGCTGCGCGCTGGTATTACCGGATCTTGATGCAGTTCGAATGGCCCATCCTGCTGAAGATCATGGGCAAGGGTGAAGGCGAGAACCGCTATCTCGCCATCGCCGACGTGCGTACGCTGTTCAACGAGCGCAAATTCCCTGAGAGGATCACGCAGCGGGTCGTCAGCCAGCCGGTCAAACCGCCCTCGCTCATATTGCGCGTTGCCGGCGGGTTAGTCGCCGCGCTGCTCGTCTTTGGCGTCGTGGCGCTGCGCTTTCCGGATCAATTCCAGCCAATGCTGCCCGGCATCCTCGGTGACCTCGTGGCGCCGCCATTGCCGAAGCTTGTCGAACCCCAGGCCGCGTACTGGCTCGAGCAAAACTGGGCGCTGGAGGACCGGCACTGGTTTCATCACGCCAGCCAGGGCACCGCGACCTTCCCGGTGCCCTACAGCTGGTTCATGGCGCTCGAGCAGCCGCGGCTTCATTTCTTCGCAAAGCCCGGGATGCTGCATGACAGCGACCATCTCCAGCGCTTCGGCTTCATCCCGAGCCCGCAGACGATCAACACCGACGACGCCACGCTGCGCCGGTTCGGCTACGCCAATGTCTACGACAAGACCAAGCCGGTGCCGGCGCGACTTTGGGATCCGCCGGTTAACTGGGGCACCCAGGCCGAAAACGTCGACGGCCTGCCCGTCGGCTTTGCGCGCATGACCGGCGTACCCGATCCTGCGACCGGCCAGGTCGGCGACGACCGGATCGGCCTGACCTGCGCCGCCTGCCACACCGGCCAGATTCACTACAAAGGCATCGACATCCGTTTCGACGGCGGCCCGGCGATGACCGACCTGAGGAAGCTCGAGGTCACGACGGGTCTGTCGATCGCCTACACGCTCCTCGTGCCGGGTCGCTTTACCCGCTTCGCCGACCGTGTGCTCGGCCCCTCCGCCAGCGGTGCGGATCGCGATGCGCTGAAGCAGAAGCTGCGCACGATCAGCACGTTCCTGATCGACTGGGAGAAGACCTACGCGAAAACCATCGACGGCAAGACGAGATTCAACGAGAAGACGAAGCGGGAAGAGAAGCAGCAGGACACCGAGGAAGGATACGGCCGTCTCGACGCGCTCAACCGCATCGGCAATCAGGTCTTCGCCCAGGACATGACGCTCAGCGGCCTCAGCGGCTTCGAAAAGAATCTGCATGCCAAGGACGCGCCGGTCAGCTTCCCGCCGATCTGGACCGTGCCCTGGCTCAAATTCGCGCAATATGACGCGTCCATCGAACAACCGCTGATCCGCAACGCCGGCGAAGCGCTGGGCGTGACGGCGCTGCTCAATCTGTCCGACAATACCCCCAAGGACACGCTGTTCCGCTCGTCGATGGATATCAAGAATCTGAACTGGATCGAGGATCTGCTGAAGGGGTCGGCGCCCTATCCGAAAAAGCAGCTCTCCGGACTGACATCGCCGAAATGGCCGTCGGACATCTTCGGCGACAATGCCTGGAAGATCGATGGTGAGCGCGTCAAGAACGGCCGCAAGCTCTACGCGCAGATCTGCGTCGAATGCCATCTCGGGCCGGTCAACGATCCCGTGTTCGACACCGAGTTTCCGGACCAGAGCATCTGGTCCTCGTCGCGCTGGGAGACCATCGGCAAAGACAAATTCCTGAACGAGGTCCAGAAGAGCGTCAAAGGCATGGGGACCGATCCCGCTCAGGCGAGCGTGCTGCAGACGCGGACGGTTCAGGTCCCGGGCTTTCTCGAGCTCGATCCCACGCAGAAGCTCAATGCCTGGTGGAGCTGCAATCTGCCGGCTATTTCCTCGACCGACATGCCGTACTCGGTCGGGCTGATGGTGCTCGTCGACATCGTCAGCCGCAAAGCGATGGACGATGCGAAGATCGACCCGAAGGTTCAGCAGGCCTGGTGGGGTGAGCGCAAGAACTGCCCGAATCCCGGTCCGCAGCCGGCCGAGGCGAAGGAGCCGCCGCCCTGGTATCGCGCGCGCCCGCTCAACGGCGTCTGGGCCACCGCGCCTTACCTGCACAACGGATCGGTGCCCTCGCTCTACTGGATGCTGAGCCCCGCGGCCGAGCGCCCCAAATCGTTCTGCATGGGTGGTGGTCGCGACTACGATCCGAAGCAGGTCGGCTTCGCGGTCGTCGACGGCGAGAGCTGCAAGACCGGCCAGTCGCACTTCTCGACGCGAGCGTCTGATGGCACCGAGACCTTCGGCAACAGCAATGCCGGCCATTCGTTCGATGGCACGCCGGGCCCCGGCAAGGACGGCACCATCGGCCGCGTGCTCAAGGAGCAAGAGCGCTACGACCTGATCGAGTACCTGAAGACGCTGTGAGCTGGTCTTCTTACCTCGCCCCGCCGCTGCTTCCTCACTTGAACAGCGGCGTGCCCGGCACGAAGGCGTCGAAGGCGGCCCAGAACTGGGAGCGGTAGCGGTCCTGCTCCTGGAGGATCTCGTGCTTGGCGCCGGCGATCACGAGATGGGAGCCGGCGCGCAGGTGGTAGGCGAACTCCTCGATCGCCGCGGTCGAGACCACGGTGTCGCTGGAGGCCGCCAGCATCAGGATCGGCTGGCGGATCTGGGAAGGGTAGTTCTTGCCCTTGAAGGTGTTCATGGCGTGGAAGGCGGTATCGGCCCAGGCGACCGTCGGTGACGCGAGCCCGAGCGTCGGATCCTCCTCCAGGATCGCGGCATTGCGCGCATAGCGCACGGGATCGCTGGTCAGCGGATTGTTGATGAAGGGATTGAGCCCGGTGATGTGGTCGCTGCCGCCCGGGACATAGCGACCGCCCATCCCCATCAGGCGCATCGTCTTCAGCAGCGCCCGCGCCGGAAACGAGGTGGCGCGGCCGGGCAGGTCGATCATCGGCGCCGACAGCACCATGCGGTCGAACCAGCGCTTGCCCGCGTGCGCCACCCGCAGCATCACCGTGCCGCCCATGGAATGGGCGAGCGCGAAGAAGGGCGGCGGGCAATCCGGCAGCACCACCTGCTGCACGAAGGTCTCGACGTCGATCTCGAAATCGGAGAAGTCGCGCACATAGCCCTTGCGCGGATCGCGCAGGCGGCGCGAGGAGTGGCCCTGCCCGCGCCAGTCGATCATCGCCACCGCGAAACCGCGGTCGCGCAGGTCGCGCACGGTCTCGAAATATTTCTCGATCTGCTCGCTGCGTCCGGTGAAGACGCAGACCGTGCCCTTGCGGTTCGCCGGCGGCGCCCAGCGCGCAAAGCGCAGCTCGGCGCCATCGGGTGTCTTGATGGTGCCGCTGACGACGTCTTCGGGAACGGGATTGGACGGAATCGAGATCAGCGTCATTGGGCGAGAAATGCTGCAAATCAAGGGGCTGGAGCGCCGAAAAGGCGCAACTTGCCGCCCTCTTGAACGCCGTTCCCCTGAACCCATATCACCATGGTGCAGGCCGCTACCAGTGTTTCGGAACCGGAACATTAGGCTGCACACAGACTAAAGCCCGGCCCGATTGGCGGGCGGGTTACCAACAGTCGCTCAATGGAGGACTAGACCATGCGTACCTACGACCTGACTCCGTTTTACCGTTCCACCGTCGGCTTCGACCGCCTCTTCAGCCTGCTCGACCAGGCCGGTTCGGACGGCAGCCCCGGTTATCCCCCCTACAACATCGAGCGTACCGGCGAGAACACCTACCGCATCACGGTTGCGGTGTCCGGCTTCGCCAAGGACGAGCTCTCCCTCGTCGCGAAGGAAAACACGCTGACGATCAAGGGCGAGAAAGTCGCCAACGAGAACTCGAAGTCCGAAGTGCTCTACCGCGGCATCGCCGCGCGTGCCTTCGAGCGCGCCTTCCAGCTTGCCGACTTCGTGCAGGTGAAGGACGCCTCGCTCGAGAACGGGCTGCTTCACGTCGACCTCGTGCGCGAGATTCCCGAAGCCAAGAAGCCGCGCCAGATCGCCATCAACGCGGGCGCGCCGAAGGCGCAGGTGATCGAGAGCTCGGTCGCCGCCTAAGCACGCCGACAGCCGCCAAGTTGCGAAAACGCCCCGGTGCCCCGGGGCGTTTTTTTGTTTTGCATTGCATCACAGAACGGTGAGGACATGTAACGCCGCGACCACACGCTCCGTCCTTTGGGCATCGCAGCAAAAACAATACGGAGCACGATCATGTCACTTTGGCGCAGCCTTTTCGTCGCCGCGAGCTTGCTGGCGGCCCCCATCAGCCTGGCTCACGCGCAGACGCCGCAGACGGTGAAAGCCAAGAACGTCGTTCTGGTGCACGGCGCCTGGGCCGACGGATCGAGCTGGTCGGAGGTGATCCCGATCCTCCAGGCCGCGGGCCTGCACGTCACCGCCGTGCAAAATCCGCTGTCGTCGCTTGCGGACTCCGTCGAGGCGACCAAGCGCGCGCTGGCCGAACAGGATGGCCCGACCGTGCTGGTCGCGCATTCCTGGGGCGGCACCGTGATCAGCCAGGTCGGCAACGACCCGAAGGTCACCGGCCTCGTCTACGTCGCCGCACGCGCGCCCGATGCGAACGAAGACTTCGTCGCGCTGTCGAAGCAGTTTCCGGCAGGCCCGGCCCGCGCCGGCATCGTCGAACGCGACGGCTACACAAAGCTCTCGGAAGACGCCTTCCTGAAGTATTTTGCCAATGGCGTGAAGCCGGAGCAGGCCAGGGAGCTCTACGCCGTGCAATGGCCGACGGCCGCCTCGATCTTCGCCGGCCGCACCACGGAAGCTGCATGGCACACGAAGCCAAGCTGGTACGCGGTGTCGAAGAACGACGGCACCATCAATCCCGATTTCGAACGCTTCCTCGCCAAGCGCATGAACGCAACCACGATCGAGCTCGATGCCGGCCACCTCTCGCTGGTGTCGCATCCGAAGGACGTGGCGAATCTGATCCTGGAAGCGGCGGGGTATCCGCGCAGCTGAGCGCGCGATCGCCGCAATGAAAAAGCGCCCGAGCTCTTCGGGCGCTTTTGTTTTGCTCAGGTCTCCGTCCAGCGCGTGGCGCGCAGTCGCGTCAAGCGAGCGCGCTAGTCCAGCCCCTGCGCCGCCGGCATCTCCTGCGTCGGCATGATCGTCGGAGCCGGCTTGGCCTGACCGACGGTTGGCGCGGCGGTTTGCGGTGCGGCTTCGGCGGGCTTTGCTTGCACGGCGGCGGTCTGCTGGGTGAGCTGTGCCTGCGGCGCTTGTGCCTGCTGCGGAGCTGCCGCGGCCGGCTTGGCGGCGGCGACAGGCGCCTCGCCGCGGCGCGGTGCGGCCTTCGGCAGCGGCACGGTGCGGCTGGCGACATGCGGGATGGAGGCCGGCGGACGCGGCGGGCCGCTGCGGACCATGGTCGGCGGCGGCAGCGCGCTTTGTGGACGGTAAGGTGCAACCGTCGGCACCTCATCGCTGGGCGCCATGCCGAAGGCGTCGGCGGCCGGCATGAAGCGCAGAATTCGCCCGTCGCGGGCATCGATCGCCAGCCGGCCGTCGTCGCCGCGGCGGTCGATCACCGCGATGGTGTAGACGCCGCCGCGCAGGCGCGGGATGCCGAGCGGCGAGAAGCCGTTGTCGCGCAGCACAGCGTAGACCTCGGTCGACGGCAGCAGCGCCGGCGCCGGACCGCGCTCCTCGTAGCCATAGCCGTAACCGTAACGGGGCGGCGGCGGCGCGGCTTCCGGCGGCCCATAGGGTCCGTCGAAATCCGAGACCGCGATATAGGCGGCCCGCGCAGCGCCGTTGGCCGGAACTTGTGCCTCGGCGGCCGTCGCCACCAGCGCCAGCGTGGCAGCGGCCACACATCCTGTGAAAAACTTCATGGTCGACACGCTCCTGTCAGGCCCCCGAATACCTCGCGCTCTTTCGCTTCTTGCGGCGTGGCGCGCCTTTCGAAGGGCTGATCCGAAGCTTCATTCGGGATTTCGGCGTCTACAGGGCCGGATCAGGGCGCGTTTGCTTCAAAACCGGGGCCGCGTGCCATGCGGAAAGCGCTGATTGACACTCTGGGAATCGGGACTTCCGCGCGCTTGTGTGATAGACAAAAATTTGGCAAGGTGATGGTTAGGACAGGAAGACTGTCTCAATTTTGCTTGCAGTTCCGGCATACGGATTGCAACGAAAGTCGGTGCTTTCGAGCGCCAGGAAGGCAACAGGCAAAGCCGTTCTCGGGGACGAAGAACGCCTTGGCCTGAATTTAAGAAAATGCGGCTCGCAGCGGACGAGCGGTGACCCAGAGGCGGGTGCCGCGGAACGCCCAAGGTGCGCCGAAGATAGCGGTGAGGCAGCTTGCCGCATGGAGAGGATTGGAACAATGACCGGGTCGCAATTCGAGCGCGCAAACATCGTGGCAGAAGAACTGTCGGCGACGGTCGCCTCGAAAACGACTGATCCGATTCAGGAACACAATTCGCGCCCGCCGGCTGTAGGTCTGTACGATCCGAGCCTGGAGAAGGATTCCTGCGGCGTCGGCTTCATCGCCAACATCAAGGGCAAGAAGTCCCACGAGATCGTCGCGGACGCGCTCAGCATCCTCTGCAACCTCGAGCATCGCGGCGCCGTCGGCGCCGACCCGCGCGCCGGTGACGGCGCCGGCATCCTGGTGCAGATCCCGCACGCCTTCTTCAGCCGCAAGGCCGGGGAGCTCGGCTTCACGTTGCCGGCTCCGGGCGAATACGCCATCGGCGCGCTGTTCATGCCGCGCGACACCGCTTGGCGCAACGTCATCAAGAGCATCATCGCCGACCAGATCAAGGAAGAGGGCCTGACCCTGCTCGGCTGGCGCGACGTGCCGACCGACAATTCCTCGCTCGGCGTCACCGTGAAGCCGACCGAGCCCGCCTGCATGCAGGTGTTCATCGGCCGCAACGGCACCGCCAAGACCGAGGACGATTTCGAGCGCCGGCTGTACATCCTGCGCAAGTCGATCTCGCAGGCGATCTACCAGCGCCGCGACCGCGGCCTCGCGGGCTATTACCCCTGCTCGATGTCGTGCCGCACCGTGATCTACAAGGGCATGTTCCTCGCCGACCAGCTCGGCAAGTACTATCCCGATCTGCACGAGGCGGACTTCGAGAGCGCGCTGGCGCTGGTGCATCAGCGCTTCTCGACCAACACCTTCCCGGCGTGGTCGCTGGCGCATCCCTATCGCATGATCGCGCATAACGGCGAGATCAACACGCTGCGCGGCAACACCAACTGGATGGCGGCGCGCCAGGCTTCCGTGAGCTCCGAGCTCTACGGCAAGGACATCAACCGGCTCTGGCCGATCTCCTATGAAGGCCAGTCGGACACCGCCTGCTTCGACAACGCGCTCGAATTCCTGGTGCAGGGCGGCTACTCGCTGCCGCACGCCGTCATGATGATGATTCCGGAGGCGTGGGCGGGCAATCCCCTGATGGATGAGAAGCGCCGCGCCTTCTACGAATATCATGCTGCGCTGATGGAGCCGTGGGACGGCCCCGCCGCAATCGCCTTCACCGACGGCCGCCAGATCGGCGCGACGCTCGACCGCAACGGATTGCGGCCGGCGCGCTATCTCGTGACCAAAGACGACCGCATCGTGATGGCGTCCGAGATGGGCGTGCTGACGATCCCCGAGGACCAGATCATCACCAAGTGGCGGCTGCAGCCCGGCAAGATGCTGCTGGTCGACCTCGAGCAGGGCCGCCTGATCCCGGACGACGAGATCAAGGCCGAGCTCGCCCGGAGCCATCCCTACAAGGAGTGGCTGGAGCGGACCCAGATCGTGCTGGAAGAGCTGCCGAAGGTGCCGACCACCGGCGTGCGCTCCAACCTGTCGCTGCTCGATCGCCAGCAGGCGTTCGGCTACAGCCAGGAAGACATCTCCATCCTGATGACGCCGATGGCCTCCACCGGCGAGGAAGCCGCGGGCTCGATGGGCAACGACACGCCGATCTCGGCGCTGTCGGACAAGGCCAAGCCGCTGTTCACCTACTTCAAGCAGAACTTCGCGCAGGTCACCAACCCGCCGATCGACCCGATCCGCGAGGAGCTGGTGATGAGCCTCGTCTCCATCATCGGACCGCGGCCCAACCTGTTCGACCTGCAAGGCCTCGCCACCACCAAGCGCCTCGAAGCGCGCCAGCCGATCCTGACCGATGCGGATCTCGAGAAGATCCGCTCGATCTCCGACGTCGCCGAGTCGCACTTCAAGTCGCGCACGCTCGACACCACCTTCCACGCCGGTCTCGGTGCTGCCGGCATGGACCAGGTGCTCGACGAGCTTTGCGCGCGTGCGGAAGCCGCCGTCCGCGAGGGCGTCAACATCATCATCCTGTCCGACCGCATGGTCGGCAGCGACCGGGTGCCGATCCCGGCACTGCTGGCCTGCGCCGCCGTGCATCATCATCTGATCCGCGTCGGACTGCGCACCTCGGTCGGCCTCGTCGTCGAATCCGGCGAGCCGCGCGAAGTGCATCACTTCGCCTGCCTGGCCGGCTACGGCGCCGAAGCGATCAATCCCTATCTGGCGTTCGAAACCATCATCGCGATGAAGGACCGCCTGCCCGGCTCGCTCGACGACTACGAGATCGTCAAGCGCTACATCAAGTCGATCGGCAAGGGCCTGCTCAAGGTGATGTCCAAGATGGGCATCTCGACCTACCAATCCTATTGCGGCGCGCAGATCTTCGACGCCGTCGGCCTCAAGGCGGACTTCGTCGGCAAGTTCTTCGCCGGCACCCACACCCGTGTCGAGGGCGTCGGCCTTGCCGAGATCGCGGAAGAAGCGGTGCGCCGTCATGCCGACGCGTTCGGCGAGGCGCAGGTCTACAAGACCGCGCTCGACGTCGGCGGCGAATATGCCTATCGCAGCCGCGGCGAGGACCATGCCTGGACCGCGGAGTCGGTCGGGCTGCTCCAGCACGCCGCCCGCGGCAATTCGCTGGAACGCTACCGCGCCTTCGCCAGGATCCTGAACGAGCAGTCGGAGCGGCTGTTGACGCTGCGCGGCCTGTTCCGGATCAAGAACGCGGACGAGGAGAAGCGCAAGCCGATCCCGATCGACCAGGTCGAGCCGGCCAAGGACATCGTCAAGCGCTTCGCCACCGGTGCGATGAGCTTCGGCTCGATCTCGCGCGAGGCGCACACCACGCTCGCGATCGCCATGAACCGGATCGGCGGCAAGTCGAACACCGGCGAAGGCGGCGAGGAAGCCGACCGCTTCAAGCCGATGCCGAACGGCGATTCCATGCGTTCGGCGATCAAGCAGGTCGCCTCGGGCCGCTTCGGCGTCACCACGGAGTATCTCGTCAACTCCGACATGATGCAGATCAAGATGGCGCAGGGTGCCAAGCCCGGCGAAGGCGGCCAGCTGCCCGGCCACAAGGTCGACGCGACCATCGCCAAGGTCCGTCACTCGACGCCGGGCGTCGGCCTGATCTCGCCGCCGCCGCATCACGACATCTACTCGATCGAGGATCTGGCGCAGCTCATCTACGACCTCAAGAACGTCAACCCGACGGGCGACGTCTCGGTCAAACTGGTCTCCGAGATCGGCGTCGGCACGGTCGCCGCCGGCGTTGCCAAGGCGCGCGCCGACCATGTCACCATCGCGGGCTTCGAGGGCGGCACCGGCGCTTCGCCGCTGACCTCGATCAAGCATGCCGGCTCGCCCTGGGAGATCGGCCTTGCCGAGACCCACCAGACCTTGGTGCGCGAGCGGCTGCGCAGCCGCATCGTGGTCCAGGTCGACGGCGGGTTCCGCACCGGCCGTGACGTCGTGATCGGCGCGCTCCTCGGCGCCGACGAGTTCGGCTTCGCCACCGCGCCGCTGATCGCGGTCGGCTGCATCATGATGCGCAAGTGCCACCTCAACACCTGCCCGGTCGGCGTCGCGACCCAGGACCCCGTCCTGCGCAAGCGCTTCACCGGCCAGCCCGAGCACGTGATCAACTACTTCTTCTTCGTCGCCGAGGAAGTCCGCGAGATCATGGCATCGCTCGGCTTCCGCACCTTCAACGAGATGATCGGCCAGGTTCAGCTGCTCGACCAGACCAGGCTGGTCGCGCACTGGAAGGCCAAGGGCCTCGATTTCTCGAAGCTCTTCGTCAAGCAGAAGGAAGAGAAGGGCCAGAAGATCTATCATTCCGAGCGCCAGAACCATCATCTGGAGGCGGTGCTCGACCGCACGCTGATCGAGAAGGCGACGCCTGCGCTCGACCGCGGCGCGCCGGTGAAGATCGAGGCCAGGATCAACAGCACCAACCGCTCGGCGGGTGCGATGCTGTCGGGCGCGGTCGCCAAGATCTACGGTCATGCCGGCCTGCCGCACGACACGATCCATGTCGGGCTCAAGGGCACCGCCGGCCAGGCATTCGGCGCGTGGCTGGCGCAAGGCGTCACCTTCGAGCTCGAAGGCGAAGCCAACGACTATGTCGGCAAGGGCCTCTCGGGTGGCAAGATCATCGTCAAGCCCCCCGCCAACAGCGGCATCGTGCCGGAAGAGAGCATCATCGTCGGCAACACGGTGATGTATGGCGCCATCCAGGGCGAGTGCTACTTCCGCGGCGTCGCCGGCGAGCGTTTCGCCGTGCGCAACTCGGGTGCGGTGGCGGTCGTCGAAGGCGCCGGCGATCATTGCTGTGAATACATGACCGGCGGCATCGTGGTCGTGCTCGGCAAGACCGGGCGCAACTTCGCGGCCGGCATGTCCGGCGGCATCGCCTATGTGCTCGACGAGACCGGCGACTTCGACAAGCTTTGCAACATGTCGATGGTCGAGCTCGAGCCGGTGCTGTCGGAAGAGCTGATCAACGCCGGCACCTATAACCACTCGGGTGACCTCGAGGCGCACGGCCGGGTCGACGTGTTCAAGAACCTGCTCGACTCCGACGTCGAGCGCCTGCACGTCCTGATCTCGCGCCATGCCAAAGCGACCGGCTCCAAGCGCGCCGCCGACATCCTTGCCAACTGGAAGGACTGGCTGCCCAAATTCCGCAAGGTGATGCCGGTCGAATACCGGCGCGCGCTGCGCGAAATGGCCGCCAACGCGGACGCCGAGCCGAAAATCGCGATCGGCGCGTAGAGCGATAAGCCCTCATGGTGAGGAGCGCGATAGCTGCGTCTCGAACCATGAGGTCACCAGCGGGGCCTTTCATCCTTCGCGACGCGGCGCCAGTGCGCCGCTCCTCAGGATGAGGGTCTGGCTAGAGAGAAGACGAATTTAAGCGGCAGGGACTTCGGGTTTAATGGGCAAGATCACGGGTTTTCTCGAAATCGAACGGCATGACCGCAAGTACACCCCGGTCGCCGAGCGCGTGAAGCATTTCAACGAGTTCGTCGTTCCCTTGACCGAGAAGGAAACGCGCGATCAGGCCGCGCGCTGCATGAATTGCGGCATCCCCTATTGCCACGGCACGGGCTCGGTGGCGCCCGGCACGCCCGGCTGCCCGGTCAACAACCAGATCCCCGACTTCAACGACCTCGTCTATCAGGGCAATTGGGAAGAGGCCTCGCGCAACCTGCACTCGACCAACAATTTCCCGGAGTTCACGGGGCGCATCTGCCCGGCGCCGTGCGAAGCGTCCTGCACGCTCAACATCGACGACAACCCCGTCACCATCAAGACCATCGAATGCGCGATCGTCGACCGCGCCTGGGACAATGGCTGGCTGAAGCCGGAAGTGGCGACCGTCAAGACCGGCAAGAAGGTCGCGGTGATCGGCTCGGGTCCGGCCGGGATGGCCTGCGCGCAGCAGCTCGCGCGCGCCGGCCACGACGTGCATCTGTTCGAGAAGTTCGCCAAGGCCGGCGGCCTGCTGCGCTACGGCATCCCCGACTTCAAGATGGAGAAGGGCGTCATCGACCGCCGCGTCAAGCAGATGGAAGGCGAAGGCGTCACCTTCCACTACAACAGCCATGTCGGCGCTGACGGCAATGTCGACCCGCGCGAGATGCTCAACGATTACGATGCCGTCGCGCTGACCGGCGGCGCAGAAGCCCCGCGCGACCTGCCGATCCCCGGCCGCGACCTCCAAGGCATCCACTACGCCATGGACTTCCTGCCGCAGCAGAACCGCCGCGTCTCCGAGGAGCCGCTCGGCGGCGTCCAGGAGATCCTGGCCGGCGGCAAGCATGTCGTCGTCATCGGCGGCGGCGACACCGGCTCGGACTGCATCGGCACCTCGCTGCGCCAGGGTGCGCTCTCGGTCACCCAGCTCGAGATCATGCCCGCCCCGCCCGAGCGCGAGAACAAGGGCCTGACCTGGCCGAACTGGCCGCTCAAGATGCGCACCTCCTCCAGCCAGGCCGAAGGCGCGGTCCGCGAATACGCCGTGCTGACGCAGAAGTTTTCCGGCGAGAACGGCCAAGTCAAGAAGCTGCACTGCGTGCGCGTCGACGACAAGTTCAAGCCGATTGCCGGCACCGAGTTCGAGCTCGATGCCGAGCTCATCCTGCTCGCGATGGGTTTCGTGCATCCCGTGCACGAGGGCCTGCTCAAGCTGCTCTCGGTCGATCTCGACCCGCGCGGCAACGTCAAGGCCAACACGCTCGACTACCAGACCTCGCGCCCGAACGTGTTCACCGCCGGCGACATGCGCCGCGGCCAGTCGCTGGTGGTGTGGGCGATCCGCGAGGGCCGGCTGTGTGCGCGGTCGATCGACACGTTCCTGATGGGGAAGACAGATCTGCCGCGGTAACCGCGGCTGGTTCTGCTGCCAGATTAGCAAACGGTGTCATCGCCCGGCTTGACCGGGCGATCCAGCATTCCAAAGACAGTTGTAATCGAAACGATAGGCCGCGGCGTACTGGATGCCCCGGTCAAGCCGGGGCATGACAGCGGAGTAGGTGGCGAGAGCGGAGCCGAACTAGGCCGCATACGCTCAAACGCGACGCACCGCCGCCCTCAATTCTGCAACCTCACCCCCACCAACATCACCGTCCCCTGCGAGCTCGACCCCGGCTGGTTCGAGTTCAGGATGTCGTGGCGCAGCGTGCCCTTGATCCAGATGTTGCGGTTGAGCTTGTAGATCAGATTGCCTTCGAGTGAGTAGGTTTTGTCGTTGCGATTCTGGTTTTGGTAGTCGTAGGTGCCGTAGGTGAACTTGCCGACCGCGGTGAGCCAGCGGCGGAAGTCGTGATCGACCTCGATCCCGTAGGTGCGCACCAGCACGCCGGAGGAGCCGGGGACCGTGGACTCCGCGATCTGCGTGTCGGTGGCGAATTTCACCGTGGTCAGGCCGCTCGCGTTCCAGATCAGCGAGCCCGCGGTGAGGAAGCCCGCGAGCTGGCTGAGGCGCGGGTCGACATAGTTACGCGCGGTATAGCCGACCGAGATCTCACCGATCAGGATGCGCGAGAACTCGAAGCTCGAGCCGACCTTGGCGTAGCCACCCGATGAATCGCGGAAATAGCCGTTGCGGTCGGCGGGCTGGTCGTGCACGCGACTGTCGCCTTCGATCTCGACGAACGGCTTCAGCCCCGGCTTGAGGTCGTAGGAGAAACGACCGATGCCGCCATACTGGTTGAAGTCGCGGTCGTCGTTGCTGAAGGTCGAGCCGTCGGTCAGCTTGGAATCGGTGTAGGCGGTGCGATCGACGGTGGCGCCGGCAGCCACCTGGAAGCGATTGAAAGTCTGGTCGAAGCCGAGCGTGGTGCCGTAAGCGGCGTAGATCGGATATTTCTGCAGGCCCGCCTGCACGTTCGGGCTGCCGGGATTGTCGGTCGCGACCCGCAGCCGGAACTGCGAGGTGAGCTTGAGGTCGCGACTGACGTCAAAACGACCGTCGACATGACCGGTGAAGTCGGGGCGGTCGATCTCGACCGGCGACGGCGAGGCGAAGCCGTCGATCGTCGCCGGCATGTTGTTGGTGTAGCCGGAGAACGAGCCGCGCAGATCGGCGACCAGCGCGTGGCGCTCCCAGTCGGACATCACGAGAAGATCGGGCGCGACGACATAGGCCGGCGAGCCGACCGGCTTGTTCAGGCGCGCCGGATTGGTGTCGTAGCCGGCCGAGAGCTCGAGCCCCCCCTTGATCAGGAAGCTGCCGGCATAGTCGCCGACCGCTCCGAACGCATCGTCGTCGGCCTTGAGGCGGCGGCGCAGCGGCTGGCCGGGCACGGTGCCCGCCATCGCCCGCGGCACCGGCGCCTTGTTTGCGGTTTCCGACGGCGGCGGCGCGATGCGCGGCGGCCCTAGCGTCCGGTCCGGCGTTGCCGGCGGCACCGGCGAGCCGGGTCCGACCGGGCGCTTCGGCCTCGGCTGCCCGGGATAGAGCTTTGGCTGCTGCCGCTTGCGGTTGAGCGAGTCGTAGCCGGAGCCGCTGGCGCCGTTGGCGGCCGGCAGGCCGTACGTCGGCACCTGGCCGACGCGCGAGGTCGCCGGCGCCTGCTGGCGCTTGCGCGGATCGGCATTGGGATCGGGCAGCGCCGGGAGCGCATCCAACGGCGCCTGCGGCACGCCCGCCGTGCGGCGCGTCGGCAGCGTGTCGGGCGCGGCAAAGCCGCCGCGGTTGGGATTGAACAGGTCGGGCGTGAGGCTCTGGGCGGCCGCCGGCGCGCTTCCGAGGGCGGTCAGCGCAAGGCACGGCAAAGCCGCGCGCAGGAAATGCCCGCGTTTGCTCCGGCTCGTGCCTGGAGGCGCCCCCACGATGTAAGAACTCCAACGAAATCAAAGACTTTCACGACGACCTCCGCCAGCGAGCGGGAACCATCGTTAATGGAGTTAAAACAATTATGGTTAATGACCCGTTTCGGGCCCTGGCGCTCTCGTCGCCTCGCCGGTCTCGGCATGCTAAGCAGGGCCAACGGGCGCGCGCCCCTCCTCCCTGGACCTGAACATGTCGAGCTCGAAACCGCTGATGACCCCATCATCCGGCCCTACTCCCGACAGCGTCGAATCCGCGCTCCGCACGCTGGAGACGGAGAGCGGCGGCATCAACGCGCTCGCCGCCGCCCTGCGCGGTCCGCTGGGCGCGACCTTCGCCAAGGCGGTCGACCTGATCCGCAACGCCAAGGGCCGCGTCATCGTCACCGGCCTCGGCAAGTCCGGCCACATGGCGCGCAAGATCGCGGCGACGCTGGCCTCGACCGGCACGCCGGCCTTCTTCGTCCACACCGCCGAAGCCGCCCATGGCGACCTCGGCATGATCACCGCCGACGACGTCATCATGGCGCTGTCCTGGTCCGGCGAGCAGCCGGAGATGAAGACGCTGGTGAACTATTCGGCGCGCTTCGCGATCCCGATGATCGCGGTGACGTCGAACGCGGCGTCCTCGCTGGGTCAGGCCGCCGACATCGTGATCGAGCTGCCGAAGGCGCGCGAGGCCTGCCCGCACAATCTGGCGCCGACCACCTCGACGATGATGCAGGTCGCGATCGGCGATGCGATCGCGATCGCGCTGCTCGAAGGCCGCGGCTTCACCGCGCTGGAGTTCGCGCATTTCCACCCCGGCGGCAAGCTCGGCGCGATGCTGAAATTCGTCCGCGACTACATGCGCACGGGCGCGGAGATCCCGCTCAAGCCGCTCGGCACCAAGATGTCGGACGCGGTGATGGAGATGTCCGCCAAGGGCCTGGGGTGCGTCTGCATCGTCGACGATGCCGGCGGGATCGCGGGCATCATCACCGACGGCGATCTGCGCCGCCACATGCGGCCGGATCTCCTGACGGCATCCGTCGACGACATCATGACCAGGCAGCCGAAGACCGTGCCGCCCTCGATGCTCGCCACCGAGATGATCGAGGTGCTGAACACAAGCAAGATCACGACGCTGGTGGTGACCGAAGCGGACAAGGTGGTGGGCATCGTGCACCTGCACGATCTGCTGCGGGCGGGCGTGGCTTAGGGCGCGCTCTTTCCACCCGTCATTCCGGGGCGCGCCACTTGGCGCGAGCCCGGAATCCATTCATCTCCGAGGTTGCGGCCCGATGGATTCCGGGCTCGCGACTTCGTCGCGCCCCGGAATGACGGCGGGGGTGAGACGCTCCTCGCAATGACGGCGGTTGGGGCTACACCGGAAACCGCGCAGCCTTCTCCTCCAGCGGCAGCTTCAGCCCGTTCGCCAGGTACGACACTGTGCGGTAGAAGCCGCACAGCAGCATGATCTCCAGGATCTGGGCCTCGTCGTAATGCGCCGACAGCGCGGCGAATTTGGCGTCATCCAACGTCGCGCGGTGATGCAGCGCATCGACCGCCGCGATCAGCGCCTGCTCCGCCGGCGACCAGCACGGTGACGTCGCATCGCCCCGCGCGGTCGCATGCACCTCATCTTCGGTGAGCTTCGCCGGCCCGGCGAAGATCGCGACATGCACGCCCCATTCATACTCGCATCCGGTCAGCGCGCAGGTGCGGTCGATCACGATCTCGCGCTGGCGCAATGACAGCGGACCGGGATCGAGCAGGCCGCCGGCGCGGAACTTGTCCCAGGCGCGCGTATGGCCCGCCATCACCCGGAACAGCGCCAGCGGCGGGGCGCCGCGCATGATGCGGTCGAACTGCGCCTGGATCTCCGGGGGATAAGGCGGGACGAGCGGGGCGATACGCGGCGCGGCCTGGGACATCAGCTGTCTCCGTTGCTACAATTATCGTAGCAACACGCTACATTATTTGTAGCACCGCGCAAGAGGGCCGGGATGGCGAAACAGGCAGCATCAGGGAGCCGGACCGTGCGCGGCTCACGCACCGGCCGGCCGATCATGGCGCTGCTCGACCTGCTCGGCCGACGCTGGAGCCTGCGGATCCTGTGGGAATTGCGCGACCAAGCCCTCACCTCCCGCGCGTTGCGCACCGCCTGCGACGAGGCCTCGCCGACGGTGCTGCAAGCGCGGCTGACGGAGCTGCGCGATGCGGGATTCGTGGAGCTGGGCGACGGTGGAGGTTACGGGCTGACAGCGCTTGGGCGCGAGCTGTGCGAGACGTTCATGCCGCTGCACCGGTTTGCGGAGAGGTGGAAGAGGTAAAATCTGGACGCAGCCACACGCTCCGATCTTCCTTCTCCCCTTGTGGGAGAAGGTGGCGCGAAGCGCCGGATGAGGGGTTGCCTCCGCAAACATAGCGCAGCGTTGGAGGAAAGAGACCCCTCACCCGTCTCGCCGCTACGCGGCGAGCCACCCTCTCCCACAAGGGGAGAGGGGAAGAGAGAACTACGCCGCGGCCACCGTCAAATTTGCACCGTCAACCTGCACCACCTTCACCCGCGTCCCGGCCGGCGTATCGGGGCCGGCCACGCGCCACACCGTGTCGCCGAGGCGCACGGTGCCGTTGCCGTCGATGATCGGCTTCTCCAGCGTGAACTCGCGGCCGAGCAATGCCTCGCTTCGCTTGTTCAGGAAGGGGCTCGTGCTTGCGTCCAGCTTCGGCCGCGCGAGCCGGCGCCACACCGGCACGGCGGCGGCTGCGAAGATTGCGAACATCACCAGCTGGATCTGCCACGACACGGCGACAGCAAAGGAGATCAGGCCGACCAGCAGCGCGGCGAGCCCGAGCCAGAACAGGAATACGCCCGGCGCCAGCACCTCCAGCGCCATCACGATGAAACCGAAGATCAGCCAATTCCAGGTGCCGAGCGATACGAACATGTCGGTCATGACACGACCTCTTTATGCTGGCGTATGCCCTGATCGGAAAACCGGTCCCCACTTTTCCGGGGCATGCGCTTTAAATTGCCGCATGCACTTTTCGAAAATGCATGCGCTTTGATTACCCCTGTCGCGGCGGCACCGCCGGCGGCGTGGGGCCGGTCGTCGGCACCGAGCCGCCGCGGCGGGCGGCAGCGGCCGCGGACGCCGCGCTTTCGCCGAACGTTGCCTTGGCGATCTCGCCGATGCCGGCGAGCGAGCCCAGCATACTCATCGCTTCGACCGGAAGCATGATGACCTTCTGGTTCGGCGAGTCGGCCAGTTGCCCGAACGCTTTGATATACTTGTCGGCGATGAAATAGTTCAGCGCGGCGACATCACCCTTGGAAATCGCTTCGCTGACCATCTGCGTCGCCTTGGCCTCGGCCTCCGCGGAACGTTCGCGAGCCTCGGCGTCGCGGAACGCAGCTTCCTTGCGGCCCTCGGCCTGGAGGATCTGGCCCTGCTTGGCGCCCTCGGCGCGCAGGATCTCGGACTGGCGCTGGCCTTCGGCGGCCAGAATGTCGGCGCGCTTGACGCGCTCGGCCTTCATCTGCCGGCCCATGGCTTCGACGAGGTCGGCGGGCGGCACGATGTCCTTGATCTCGATGCGGTTGACCTTGAGGCCCCAGGGCGAGACCGCGGCGTCGACGACGCGAAGCAGGCGCTCGTTGATCTCGTCGCGATGCGACAGCACCTGGTCGAGATCCATCGCGCCCATCACCGAGCGGATGTTGGTCATGGTCAGGACGGTGATGGCCTGGGTCAGGTTGGAGACCTCGTAGCTCGCCTTGGCGGCATCGAACACCTGGTAGAAGGCGACGCCGTCCACCGTCACGGTGGCGTTGTCCTTGGTGATGACCTCCTGCTCGGGAATGTCGATCACCTGCTCCATCATGTTGATCTTGCGTCCGACGCGATCGAAATAGGGCACGATCAGGTTGAGCCCGGGGCTCAGCGTCTGGGTGTATTTGCCGAACCGCTCGATGGTCCAGTCATAGCCCTGCGGCACCGTCTTCACGCCGGCGACCAGCGTGACGATGACGAGCAACACCAGAACAATCGCGAAAACATCGAAACCGCTCATATTTCCTCCAAGGCGGGAAAGCCCTTTCCCGCGCTGTCATTGGTCGGGAACGCGACCTTACCGGTTCAGCGGTCACCATTCACGTCGGCGCGGAGCGACATTTCCACAAGAAGTACGGAGGCGGAACGATCGCCGATAAGTATTGTGAGAAAGCCCTTGAAAGGGCACGGAGGCAACCTAGCAACGGCCGGTGTCCTAGTTGGACCATGTAAAATTCACCGGCTTCAGCGCGGCGAGCTCGGGCCGCTCCTTTCGCAGCTTCGCCAGTTGGACGGCCGTCGGCCTTGTCTCGAAACTGCGTTGCTGCCCCGGAAAGACGGTCGCAACGTAATACAGTCCGGGGGCGGGAAGATCGATCTTGGGCGTATGCACCGGCACGAATCCCATCGACGCGCCATTCGGGAGATAGGTGCCCGGGCGCCCCGTCGTCGTATAGTTTTGCAGCTCAAGCCCCGTCGTTCCGACCGCGACTGGAATCGCAACAAAGCCGTCCGGAGCAACGCTGATCCCTCGCGCATTGATCGCGGGAAAACCGTTGTGAACGAACTGAAGATAGTTGATCGTCTCGCTGCCGCCGTTCGCGACCAGGACAATGGCCGTATCGCTCTTGACGGCACCGCCGGCCCGCACCGCTTCCGGATACATGGTCGACGCTACGTCCCCGGTCGTGTTGCAGCCAGCGAGTCCGCAGGCCACGACAGCTACAAGCAACAATCCCCGCATGTAATCGCGCCCGCCCCGTTCGAGCCGCATCGCTCGCGGCAACATCCCCACCGTCATTTTGCCCCAGGAATTCCGGAATCACCAGTCGAAGGTAGCTTCGGCGCCCCTATTCAACCACGGTGTTGGCGAGCGCAAGCAGCGAGGGCGACATGGTCAGCCCCAGCGCCCTCGCCGTCTTCAGGTTGATCGCCAGCTCGAACTTGGTGGGGTTCTGGACCGGCAGGTCGGCTGCCTGCGCGCCTTTCAGGATGCGATCGATGTAGTTGGCGGCGCGGCGGAGCTGCTCGGCGCTGTCGGTGCTGTAGGACATCAGCCCGCCCTCGTCGACGAAGGTGCGGCTCCAGAACACCGCCGGCACGCGGGCTTCACCGATTGCAGCCAGGAGCTGGGCACGATTGGCCATGGTGAAGAAGTCAGGCAGCACCAGCAGGCCGCCGTCCTTCCGCGAAGCCAGCGCGGCGATCGAGCCAGCGTCGTGAACCGGCGCTGCCTCGACCGACACGTGAAGCGTCCGTGCGGCGTCCTCGATCGTGCGCAGCATCAGGGGCGCGAACGGCGCGGTGGCAGGATTGTAGACGACGAAGACGCGGGACACTTTTGGCGTGACCTGCGTCAGCATCTCCAGCCATTTGCCGGCGAGCGGGCCGTCGTAATCGGTGAAGCCGGTGATGTTGCCGCCGGGATGAGCGAGGTTTTTGACAAAGCCCTGGCTGACGGGATCGGTGACGACGGCGAAGACGATCGGAATCGTCGTGGTGCGCTGGCGCAGCTCCTCGACCGACGGCGTGCCGACCGCGAGCAGGATGTCCGGCTTGAGCGCCACGAGTTCGTCGGCGAGGCGCGCGATGCGTGCCCGGTCGCCGGCGCCGCTGCGCCAATCGATCCTGAGGTTGTCGTGCTCCTTCCAGCCATGGGCGGCGAGCGTCTCGACCAGGATCGTGCTGCGGGCCTGCCCGATCGCGTCATCCGCGGCCGTGACCGAGAGCACGCCGAGCCGCCGCGTCGCGTTCGGCTGCTGCGCCAGCACCGAGGCCGGCAGCGCGGCGATCGTCCCAAGAAGCGCCAAAGTCTCGCGGCGGTTCATGGGACACGCCATCAGATCCAGCCCTGAAGCTCGCGCAGCACCAGGGTGCGGATCACGTCCATACCGGGATCGCTGTCGTTGAGACAGGGGATCGCGGAAAACTGCTCGCCGCCATTATGCTTGAAGATCTCGGCATTCTCCTGCGCGATCTCCTCCAGCGTCTCCAGGCAGTCGGCGGAAAAGCCCGGCGTCACCACCGCGATGCGGCGCACGCCTTCCTTGGCCAGCCGCTCCATGGTCTTGTCGGTGTAGGGCTGGAGCCACTCGTCATTGCCGAAGCGGGACTGGAAGGTCAGCAGCAGTTTCGTCTCGTCCATGCCGAGTCGGCGGCGCAGCGCATCGGTCGTGGCGACGCAGTGGGACTGATAGGGATCGCCCTTGTCGACATAGGATTTCGGCATGCCGTGGAAGGATGCCACGATCAGCTCCGGCGCGAACGGCAGCGTCGCTAGATGCGTCTCGATCGAGATCGCGAGCGCCTCGATATAGGCCTCGTCCTCGTAATAAGGCGGCGTCACCCGCAGCGTCGGCTGATTCCGCAAGCGGGCGAGCACGCGAAACACTTCGTCGCAGACCGTCGCCGAGGTCGAGGCGGAATATTGCGGATAGAGCGGCACGGCGAGGATGCGGTCGCACCCCTTCGCGATCAGCGCATCGATGCCCGACTTGATCGAGGGATTGCCGTAGCGCATCGCCCAGTCCACGACGACGTGGTCGCTGTCAGACAGTGCGGCCGCAAGCTTGTCGCTCTGCGAGCGCGTGATGGTCTTCAGCGGCGACTCGTTCCGCTCATTGTTCCAGATCTTCTGATAGTCCAGCGCCTTGGTGCGGGGACGGCTGCGCAGGATGATGCCGTTGAGCACGAACTGCCAGACCAGCCCCTGGTCCTCGATGACGCGGGCGTCCGAGAGGAACTCCTTGAGATAGACCCGCACGCCGGGCGCATCGGCCGTATCGGGCGTGCCGAGATTGACCAGGAGCACGCCGACGCGCCGCAGGCTGGACCGGACGGCGGGCTTTTGCGCTGCGATGGGGGCAATTGTCGTCATGATCAGTTGCGTCGCGCGTTGCTCCGAACTTGTCAAGATGAGGTCGATTTCGCTAGGGTCGCGCCCAAGCGGGGAGGGGCTGATGACACTCGCGGAATTCTGCGTATTGGGAGCGCTGCTGCTTTATCTGGCGACGATCGTCTCGATCAAATGGACGCGGTTTCGCATCTTCGACAATTCCCGGCCGCGCGACCCCGCCTTCTTCGAGGATGCGCTGGCGCAGCGCGCGCTTGGTGCCCACCAGAACGGCATCGAGACCTTTCCGTTCTTCGCCTTCGCGGTGCTGCTTGCCGAATTCCGGGATTCGCCGCAGCGGCTGATTGACGAGCTCGCCGTGCTGTTCCTGATCGTGCGGATCGCCTACGTGCTGACCTATCTCGGCAACCGCCCGACACTGCGCTCGATCCTCTGGAGCATCGGTTTTGCGATCAATCTCGGGATCTTCTTCATGCCGGCGTTGAAGCGGTTTTTGCCGGTGTGATCTTTCTTCCTTCTCCCCTTGTGGGAGAAGGTGGCGCGCGTAGCGCGACGGATGAGGGGTATCTCTCCGCACGATTCAATCGTGAGAGGTTTGCTCGCGGAGAGATACCCCTCACCCGTCTCGCCGCTACGCGGCGAGCCACCCTCACCCACAAGGGGGGAGGGAAAGAGCAACCTTAAAAACACGTCGTCCGTTCGGCGGCGATGTAGCCGAACAGCAGGCCCGCGCCGAACAGCAGCACGAGAGCGGCGGCGCCGAATTCGATGCCGCGCATGAACAGCGCACCGCCGCCGTCGCGCCCGGCGCTGAGGCGGGCGGCGATGTCCTTGGCGGAGACGGCGACGACGGCGATAGCCGCGACCGTAATTGCGGTACCGAGTCCCATCAGCAAGGTCGCGGCGATGCCGGCCCAGAACAGGCCCTGCGCGAGCGCGAACACCAGCACCAGGATCGCGCCCGAGCAGGGCCGGATGCCGACGGTCAGGATCGCAGCGAACCCGCGCCGCCAGCCGCCGGGACCGGCGAGCTCGCTCGGCGTGGGGCCGTGGGAATGGCCGCAATGCTCGTCATGGACGTGGTCGTGCCCGTGGTGGTGATGGGCGTTGGCGTGACCTTGGTCGTGATGATGGTGATCATGACCGTGATCGTGGTCGTGATGATCATGGACATCATGGTGATGGCCGTGATCGTGATGGTCATGCGGCACGCCGGCGATCGCCGGCACCGGCTGGACCGCCTGCAGCGCGCGGATGAAGGTGCGGCCCTTGACCCAGACCAGCCGCAGGCCGAACAGCGCGATCAGGCCGTAGCTCGCGATCTCGATCGCGCCTTCCGCCTTGCACATGGTCTTGGCGGTGGCGTTCAGCACCCAGGCCGAGATGCCGACGATCAGGATCGCCACCAGCGACTGCATCAGCGCCGAGGCAAACGACAGCGCGATGCCGCGCCGCGCGGTCTCGCGGTTGGCGACGAGATAGGAGGCGATCACCGCCTTGCCGTGGCCGGGGCCGGCGGCGTGGAAGATGCCATAGGCAAAGGAGATGAAGAGCAGCGTCCACACCGCCGAGCCGTCGGACTTCGCGGCGCGAATGGTCGCCGACATCTGGCGATAGAATTCCGACTGCTTTGCCAACAGCCAGCCAATGACGCCGCTGGCCTCGGGCTCCGCGGCCTGCGCCGGGCGTGGTGCACCGAACGGATTTTGCGCGAGGAGATCGTGAAGCGCGGCGTCCGCCACACCGAGCACGACGACAGCCGCAGCGCAGGCAAGCAGCCCGCGTGCGAACGGGGAGAGTTGCGGCTTCAAGGGCAATCCACCGTGATCTTGTTGGCGAACATCATGCCGAAATTCGAGTTCTCACCGTTCAGGAAGGTCTGCTCGTTGAGCTTCTGCGCGGCGGCGGAGCCGTCGTTGGGACGATCGAGCTTCATCTGGCAGCCGGCGGGCGCGCCGACCAGCTTGACCGGATTGTCCTTGGCCATCTGGAAGTCGATGAAGTAGGAGCGGTCGAACACTTCGAGCACCAGCTGCTTGGGCTTGACCGGGTTCTTCAGCGGCAGCGTGAAGTGCAGGGTCAGCACGGTATCCTTGTAGTCGAGGAAGTAGTCGACCGGCTCGTTAAAACGCTCCTTCTTGCCGTCGCCTCGCGCGAAGGTGAAGTAGGCGTATTCCTTCAGCGACTCGACATTGGTCTGCGCCAGCGGCCCCAGCTCCTCGCGCGTATAGGCGCCCTTGGTCTTGCTCTCGAGCCCCTGCAGGGCATAGGCCGAGAACATGTCATCAAAGGTCCAGGCGTGGCGGACGCCGGTGATCGAGCCGTCGGCGGCGTAGAGCAGCTCGCTGGTCGCGGTGATCCAGACATGCGGATGCGCCCGCGCCGCGCCGGCTGCGAACGTCATCGCAGCGGCGAGCAACAGGCCGAACAGGGCACGCATGCCCATCAGGCTGCCCTTGCGCCATCGAGCAGGCCGCGCCGGCGGAGCAGCGCGTCGGGCTCCGGCGGGCGGCCGCGGAAGGCTTCATAGGCGGCCTCGGGATCGACCGATCCACCCGAGGAGTAGATGTCGTCGTGCAGGCGCTTTGCCACTGCAGGATCGAAGATGTCGCCGGCCTCCTCGAAGGCGCCGAAGGCGTCGGCGTCCATCACCTCCGACCACATGTAGCTGTAGTAACCGGAGGCATAATGGTCGCCGGAGAAGATGTGGCCGAACTGGGTGGGGCGGTGGCGCAGCGAGATCTCCTCGGGCATGCCGATCTTCTCCAGCTCCTTCTTCTCGAAGGCGCGGACATCCTGCGCGGCGGAAGCCGGCTGGGTGTGGAATTCGAGATCGACCAGCGCCGAGGAGACGAACTCGACCGTGGCAAAGCCCTGGTTGAACTTTCGTGCGGCGAGGAAGCGCTGGAGCAGATCGTCCGGCAGCGGCTCGCCGGTCTGGTAGTGGCGGGCGAACTGCTGCAGCACCTCGGGCCGCTCCTGCCAGTGCTCGTAGAGCTGGGACGGCAGCTCGACGAAGTCGGTGAACACCGCGGTGCCCGAGAGTGACGGATAGGTCACATTGGAGAGCATGCCGTGCAGGCCGTGGCCGAACTCATGGAACAGGGTCCGGGCATCGTCGGGCGACAGCAGCGAGGGCTCGCCGTTCGCGCCCTTGGCGAAGTTGCAGACATTGATGACGAGCGGCGCGATCTCGCCGTCGAGCTTCTGCTGGTCGCGCAGCGAGGTCATCCAGGCGCCGGAGCGCTTCGACGGCCGGGCATAGTAGTCGCCGTAGAACAGCGCCTTGTGCTTGCCGTCCGGCCCCTTTACCTCCCAGACCCTTACATCCGGGTGCCAGGCCGGCACGTCCTTGCGCTCCTCGAAGGTGATGCCGAACAGGCGGGTGGCGCAGTCGAAGGCGGCGGCGATCATGTGATCGAGCGTAAGATACGGCTTGATCGCGGCGTCGTCGAAATTGGCGCGCTGGAGGCGGAGTTTTTCGGCATAGAAGCGCCAGTCCCAGGGCGCGAGCTTGAAATTGCCGCCCTCTTCCGTGATCAGCGCCTGCATCTCGTCGCGGTCGGAGAGCGCACGCGCACGCGCCGGCTTCCAGACCCGCTCCAGCAGGCCGCGCACCGCATCCGGCGTCTTGGCCATGGAATCCTCGAGCCGGTAGGCGGCGAAGGTCGGATAGCCCAGAAGCTTGGCGCTCTCCTCGCGCAGTTGCAGGATCTCGACGATGGTGCCGTTGTTGTCGTTGGCATTGCCGTTGTCGCCGCGCGCCGTGAAGGCCTTGTAGACCTTCTCGCGCAGGTCGCGGCGGGCCGAGCTCTTCAGGAACGGCTCGGTCGAGGAGCGCGACAGCGTGACGATGGCCTTGCCGTGCATGCCGCGCTCTTCCGCCGCAGCCTTGGCGGCGGCGACAAAGCTCTCCGGCAGGCCCTCGCGGTCGGCCTCCCCCAACTCCATGAACCACTCCTGCTCGTCGCCAAGCAGGTGGTGGCTGAAGCCGGTGCCGAGTTGGGCGAGCTTCTCGTTGATCTCCGCCATCCGCGCCTTCGCCTCTTCGGAGAGGCCGGCGCCGGAACGGTGGAAACGGGTGTAGGTGCGCTCCAGCAGGCGGAGCTGCTCCGGCGAAAGACCAAGACCGGCGCGGTTCTCGTGCAGATGGGCGATGCGACCAAACAGCACGGCGTTCATCATGATCGGATTCCAGTGCCGCGCCATCCGCAAGGAGACCTCCTTGTCGATCTCCAGGATGGCCGGGTTGGAATGCGCCGAGACGAGGTCGTAGAAGACCGCCGCGACCTTGGTGAGGAGCTTGCCGGAGCGCTCCAGCGCCGTGATGGTGTTGGCGAAGTCGGCGGCCGCCGGATCGTTGGTGATCGCCGCGATCTCCGCGGAGTGATCGGCGAAGGCCTGCTCGAAGGCGGGCAGAAAGTGCTCGGGCTTGACCTCGTCGAAGGGCGGGGTCGCAAACGGCGTCACCCAGGCCTTCAGCAGCGGGTTGGTCTCGGGGTCCGTGGTTTGGCGGGGGTCTGACATCGCTAGTCCCGGTTTTTGTGGTTCGATTGTTGGGGTCAGCTATAGCACGCGATGGGGCTTTTTTGGGCCATTTGCCCTTGCTCCCGGCCGCCTTTTCGGGGAGATTGCGGCCCTCGAAGCCACGGACCCCAGAGCTCATGAACGCGCCTGTCTCCTCTTCCCGTCAGATCGTCTGGCCGAGCGTCATCACTGTCGTCAGCGCCGCCATCCTGATCGGCGCCGAGGTGTTCGGCGCCGCGTTCGCCGGCGGCTGGGCGCTCGCGATCCTGTTCGGGCTCGGCGAGCAGGGCACGCACATCCTGCAGGCTGTGCTGTTCGCGCTCGGCGTGCTCGTGATGACCGCGTTCATCCGCGCGGCTCAGCGCGTCGAGCCGTTCACGAAGCGCCGCTGACGCTTCCTCGCGCGCGCAAGACGCGCGCACGGCTGAGAAAACTTAACGCGCGTTCATCTTCCGCGCCGCTCGTGCAACACTGCGCAAGCAGATGTTAGGCAATTCTGTCCTCAGCCTAAAAAAATTCTTGCGAAGCTGAGTCAAAACGCTTATGTGCGCTCTTGCCCAATTTCGCACGTGCCTGTGGTCGTGTGTCAGTCGGTAGGTATCCGGACAAGAGGCCGGACAGCCGCCAAGGGGTGAAGAAGCCGAGGGGCTCTTCGGAAGTGCGGAAGTCGCGAGACCGAAAGGTCGGACGAGGAAGCAAACCCGGAGCGTCCAGCATCTCTCTCAAAGAGATGCCTAGTCGAAGGTGACTTCACTTTTTGCAACCGTGACTGGCAGCCGGAGGCGAACCGGCGCACCCCGCTCTCAACGGGGGACGCGACTTAAAGCAACGACGGATCGGGCTTTTTTGGTCTCTACCGGCAGTCCAACGCCGGCGCGGGCTACTGAAAAGGCTTGTCCTTCATTGCCAGGTGTGCGGGCGGGAACAATCCCAACCAATCCACGGCAGCACAGTCTGGTTTGAGTCTTTGGCTCGTCGCGCCTCCATCGCGCGATCTGGCCGGAGCGCTCTTATCCGACGACATTTTTTGAACGGATCCCCGTCGCTGGGCCGTTTGGGAGAGTGCTATGACCGAACGTATTCAGGAATTCCTGCGCAACCGCCGCAGCGAGGGCCGGGACACCGAGCCTTGCCTCGTCGTCGACCTCGAGGTCGTGCGCGACAATTACCAGACCTTTGCCAAGGCGCTGCCCGACAGCCGCGTGTTCTATGCCGTCAAGGCGAACCCGGCGCCGGAAGTGTTGTCCCTGCTAGCATCCATGGGCTCCTGCTTCGACACCGCGACAGTCGCCGAGATCGAAATGGCGCTGGCCGCAGGAGCTACGCCCGACCGCATCTCCTTCGGCAACACGATCAAGAAGGAGCGCGACATCGCGCGCGCCTTCGCGCTCGGCATCCGGCTGTTCGCGGTCGACTGCGTTCCTGAGGTCGAGAAGGTCGCCCGTGCCGCTCCCGGCGCGAAGGTGTTCTGCCGCATCCTCTATGACTGCGCCGGCGCCGAATGGCCGCTGTCGCGCAAGTTCGGCTGCGACCCGGAAATGGCTGTCGACGTGCTCGACGTTGCCAAGCGCCTGGGCCTGGAGCCGTGCGGCATCTCCTTCCATGTCGGCTCGCAGCAGCGCAAGGTGAAGGCGTGGGACCGTGCGCTGGCGATGGCCTCGCAGGTGTTCCGCGACTGCGCCGAGCGCGGCATCAACCTCTCTATGGTCAACATGGGCGGCGGCTTCCCGACCAAGTACCTGAAGGACGTGCCGCCGGTGGTCACCTACGGCCGCTCGATCTTCCGCGCGCTGCGCAAGCACTTCGGCAACCAGATTCCGGAGACCATCATCGAGCCGGGTCGCGGCATGGTGGGCAATGCCGGCATCATCGAATCCGAAGTCGTGCTCATCTCGAAGAAGAGCGACGAGGACGAGGTGCGCTGGGTGTATTTGGACATCGGCAAGTTCGGCGGTCTCGCCGAGACCATGGACGAGTCGATCCGTTACGCCATCCGCACCCCGCATGACGGTGCGGACATGACGCCGTGCGTGCTCGCAGGCCCGACCTGCGACAGCGCCGACGTGCTGTACGAGAAGAGCCCGTATCCGCTCCCCGTCACGCTCGAGATCGGCGACAAGCTGCTGATCGAAGGCACCGGGGCCTATACGTCGACCTACTCGGCGGTGGCGTTCAACGGCATCCCGCCGCTGAAGACGTACCACATCTGATTTGCCACATCTGATCCGCCTCTCGTTTTGAGGCCTGACGAACCCGGGAGCCGGTCCGCCGGCTCCCTTCCTGACATTGCCATTCTGACGACGTCTTGAGCCGGCGTGCTTCTCGCACGCGGGTTCAAGCGGGGACTGACGCGCCATGACTGCTTTTCGGAAGCCACAAGTCGCCCTCACTTCGAAAGCCGCTCCGTTCGCGATCCGTGCGGAACGTGCTGCCGACGTCGCCGCCCGTGAAGCGCTGCTGGATGCAAGCTTTGGCGAGAACCGCCACGGCCGCACCTGCCAGCGCCTGCGCGACGGACGTGCACCTGCCGCAGGCCTTGCCCTGTCGGCTGTGCGCGAGGGGACACTCGTGGGAACCGTGCGGCTGTGGCACGTCAGCGCCGGAGGCAGGCCCGCTTTGGTCCTCGGACCGCTGGCGGTGGACCCTGCCTTCCGCGAGCTCGGGATCGGCGCCGCGCTGATGCATCAAGCGCTGGCCGCCGCCCGGGCGCGCGGGCATGCCGCCGTGATCCTTCTCGGCGATGCCCCCTATTACGCCCGCTTCGGCTTCTCGCCCGAGAAGACCGGCGCATTGATGCTGCCCGGCCCGTTCGAGCGCGATCGCCTGCTGGCGATCGAATTCCAGGCCGGTGCGCTGGATGGCGTTGAGGGGATGATCGTGCCGACCGGCACGGCCCTGCCCAAACGGAGGGTAGTTCGCGCCCTCCAGGCGCACGCGGCCTAAGGGATTGCCATGATGGCGACGACTTAAGCCGCGTTCCGCGGCGATGCTCGCGCGTGCCCGTTCCTTTGGGGTTGCGCGGGCCTGAGAAACGCCCTTTAACCCGCCAACACCCCGTTCAGTCGAGGCCCACGACCATGTCCCGTCGCCTGATCTCCACCGGCTCTCCCCTCGAGAAGACTGTCGGCTACAGCCGCGCCGTGATCGACGGCGAGTTCGCCTTCGTCGCCGGAACCACCGGCTATGACTACACGACGATGACGATGCCATCAGATGTCACGAGCCAGTCACGCAACTGCTTCAAGACCATCGAAGCCGCCCTGAAGGAGGGCGGATTCGAGATGGCCGATATCGTCCGTGCGACCTACTACGTCACCGACGCCAGCTACATCGATGCCCACTTCGCCGTCTGCGGCGAGGTTCTCGGCGATATCAGGCCGGCTGCGACATTGCTGGTCGTCAGCGCCCTCGCCAAGCCCGAGATGAAGGTCGAGATCGAAGTCACCGCCAAGCGCCGCAGCGTCTGACAAGCGCCGCAGCGCCTGATCCACCCCCCCACCCTTTGTCTGCCAGCACGTTCCGGAGAAACCATCCCATGAGCCACCCCTCGCAGATCTACGCGAAGATCACTGGTCCCATCGTCATGGTCGGCTTCGGCTCCATCGGCAAAGGAACGCTGCCGATGATCGAGCGGCATCTCGACTACGACAAGTCGCGCGTCACCGTGATCGATCCCAAGGACGAGGGCCGCAAGGCGCATTGCGAGAAGCAGAACGTCCGCTTCATCCAGAAGGCCGTGACCCGGGACAATTACCGGGAGTTGCTGACCCCGCTGCTCACCGAAGGCGGCGGCCAGGGTTTTTGCGTCAATCTCTCGGTCGATACCGGCTCCACCGACATCATGGAGCTCTGCAATGAGCTCGGCGCGCTCTACATCGATACCGTCAACGAGCCCTGGCTCGGTTTCTATTTCGATTCCTCGAAGGGCCCGGAAGCGCGTTCCAACTACGCGCTTCGCGAAGTGACGCTGGCCGCCAAGAAGGCGCGCCCGGCGGGCTCGACGACGGCCGTCTCCTGCTGTGGCGCCAATCCCGGCATGGTCTCCTTTTTCGTCAAGCAGGCGCTGCTCAACGTCGCCGCCGACCTGAAGCTCAATGCCCCCAAGCCGAAGACCAAGGCCGAGTGGGCCGATTTGATGCGGCAGGCCGGCATCAAGGGCATCCACATCGCCGAGCGTGACACCCAGCGCTCCAAGTCGCCGAAAGAGCCTGATGTCTTCGTCAACACCTGGTCGGTCGAAGGCTTCCTGTCGGAAGGCGTGCAGCCGTCCGAACTCGGCTGGGGCACCCATGAAAAATGGATGCCCGAGAATGCGCGGACCCACGAAGCCGGCTGCGGCGCCGCCATCTATCTGATGCAGCCCGGCGCCAACACGCGCGTGCGCACCTGGTGCCCGACCCGCGGCGCGCAGTATGGCTTTCTCGTCACCCACAACGAGTCGATCTCGATCTCCGATTACTTCACGGTGCGCGACGCATCGGGCACAGCGGTCTACCGGCCGACCTGCCACTACGCCTACCATCCGGCCGACGATGCCGTGCTGTCGCTGCACGAAATGTTCGGCCGTGCCGCGAAGATGCAGGAAAAGCACCACATCCTCGATGAGAACGAAATCGTCGACGGCATCGACGAACTGGGCGTGCTGCTGTTCGGCCACGACAACAATGCCTATTGGTACGGCTCGCAGCTCTCCATCGAAGAGACCCGCCAACTCGCGCCCTATCAGAACGCCACCGGCCTGCAGGTGACCTCCGCCGTGCTCGGCGGCATGGTGTGGGCGCTGGAAAACCCGAACGAAGGCATCGTCGAAGCCGACGAGATGGATTTCGATCGTCTGCTGGAGATCCAGCTGCCGTATCTCGGCCCGGTGAAGGGTTACTACACCGACTGGACGCCGCTGACGGATCGTCCGGGACTGTTCCCGGAAGACATCGACACGAGCGATCCCTGGCAGTTCCGGAATGTCCTGGTGCGCTGACCTCTCAGCGCTTCCGGTTGATAGCGATGCCCGGCCTTGTGCCGGGCATTTCTTTTTGCCGACCTATTTCGCCAAGTAATCGAACGCCACGCTGCCGAGCCCGAGCGTCAGGTCCGCTTTGAAATGCAGCGCCGAGACCACCTCGCGCACCGGCAGGCGGGCGACGTCGCAGAGTGCGTGAGGAAACAGGCCGAGCGCGGCAGGGCCGGTCCATGCTTCCTTCAGCACGACGTCATCGAGATGAAACCGCACCAGCTCGCAGATCCGCGGGCTGCCGTCGACATGCGGGATGATCTTCAGGATGAAGTTCGGCGCCGCCATCGATTTCAGCACCATGTCGTGGTCGACCTTGCGGTGCTTGTAGCCCATCGTGGCCGAAGCGCAGAGGACCGAGCCGTAATGCAGCGAGCCGACCAGGACGTCGCTCTCGATCTCGATCTTGGGCCTTGCGAGCTTTTTCGGAAAGCCCCACAGCTCGCGGCCGCCGGCGATCGGGGCCTCGTCGTCCAGATACATCGCGTGGGTGTAGCCGCCCTCCTCGCCCTTGAAGCGGACCGGAATCACCTGCCCGGTTTCGGTGTAGTCGCCGAATCCGGTCGAGTCGGGCATGCGGATGAATTCGTATTTCACCACCGGCTCCGCCACCTCGAGCGGCTCGGGCACGATGGCGGCGAGGGCTTCGGGATCGGTCCTGTAGGTGATGATGAAATATTCGCGGTCGAAGAAGCGATATGGCCCCGGCGGGAATGCCGGGTTGGTGAGCGGCATCGAATAAGCGGTGCGGCGGACGTCTTCGATCTTCATGGGAGGCCCCATCTGTCGTTGGCGCGACAGATTATGGAACGGGCCGTCTGCCGAGGCGAGATCAAATGCGCGTCACAATACGCCGGCCGCCGGGCTACTTCTCCTTGATCGGCGGCGCGATCTTCTCCGCGGGCGCCGCCGGCAGTGCCGGCTTGGTCGCCGCACCCTGCGTCTGCGGATCGGGGCGCGCGGGCTCGGGGGCCGGCGTGGTCGGCCGGTCGCCACCGGGCTTGGCCTGCGCGGGCGTCTTGTCCTGATCGCTGGACGGCGTGCCCTGGAGCGGTTGCGTCGCCTGCGCCGTCTGCGTCCGGCTTTCGGCCCGGATCTGCGCCAGCGATAGACCTGACACCACGACGCCTGCTGCGAACAGCGAGCAGGCGATCATCAGGTCGCGTTTCAGTCTGCGCTTGTCATTTGGGCCGGGCATGTCGATCACCGCCTTTGTCCGCGGGACCAACGAACTTGCCCGACTGCGGTTCCATGGCGGACGAGGCGGGAACCGTGCCTTCGCGCGCCAAAACGCCACGCTCAGTCGGAGGTGTTGACTTCCGCGTGGCGGACGCCCGGCAGGTGCTGGAGATCGGTCGCCACCGCGTTCAGCTCGTTCGGATCGACTGCGGTCGCAACCAGCTTTGCGACAATCTCGATCAGGTCATCCCCAGTCTCAACCACGTCGATATCGGCCACCGGATATTTCGCGGCCTCCAACTTGTCGACGAGACGGTCGCGCATGTCGGGCAGGGCGTCGGCCGCGACGGCGAGCTTGAAATAGTAGGTCGCCTCCGAGGTCTTCTCGTTCAGCGGAATGCGGTTGATGGCGTTGACCAGCGGGCGCAGCATGGTGTTGCCGGCGATGACGAACACGGTCAGCGCGGCCGCCTGCGCGACCATGTCCGCGCCGGCACAGGAGCCGACGGCGGCCGAGGCCCACAGCGTCGCCGCGGTGTTGAGCCCGCGCACGTCCATGCCCTGCTTCATGATGACGCCGGCGCCGAGGAAGCCGATGCCCGAGACAACATAGGAGATCACGCGGACCGCACCGTCGGCGCCGGTCAGGTGCATGGCGAGATCGACGAAGGCGGCAGCACCGACCGCGACCAGCACGTTGGTGCGCAGACCCGCGGTGCGCTGGCGGTACTGCCGCTCGGCGCCGATCAGCGTGCCCAGCACGAAGGCTGTGAACAGGCTGACCAGCGTGTCGGCGAAGTCAGCAATCTGGAAGGTCGTCAAAAACCGCATGGTCCCTCGCACGGGTTGGCACACGATCTATGCGAGAGTGCCGACGAGGTCAATTTGAACGGGCACCGGCTGTGGAAGCCGATGCCCGGTCGTCTTGCTTTCTCCGCCTTAATGAGCGGCCGCGAGCAACATCTGCTGGGGCGGCGTGTAGTTCAGCACGGTGCCGCCGTTGCCGTCGGAGGCGAGCACGAAGGACGAGGCCGAGTATTGCGCCAGCAGGGCCCAGGAGTAGCTCTGGCCGCCGTCGGTCGTGACCGTCAAATTGTTCGCGCCGTCGACATCGACACTGCTGACCACCGTGTTGCGGAAGTCGATGGTGTCATCGGCGCCGAAATTGGCGATCGAGCCGGTCAGACCCGCCGGCGTGTCCAGCACCAGCGCTGCGCCGTCGGAGCCGCCGAAATCGACGTTCTGGAGCAGGCCGCCGGCGTAGACATGCTCGCTGCCGCCATCCAGATGCGCGTTCGAGACGTTGCCGCCCGCCCCGACATCCTGCTCGCCACCGCCGCTGACCGTCGTTGCGGTCGCAGCGCCTGCGACGAACTGATAGCCGCCATTGATCGTCGCGCTGCCGTCGGTAGCGCCGGCGTCCACGTACTGGAAGCCGCCGGCTGCGATCGTCGTGCCCGTTGTCGCGCCACCGGAGCCGACATATTGCCGCCCACCGGCATTGATGACGGTGCCGGCAGCGTGGCCATTGCCGAGCACCTGCTGATCGCCGTCGAGCACGGTGTCGGTGACGGTACCTTGGTAAACATCCTGGTAGCCACCCGCCGCGACCGTCGTTCCGGCGGCCCTACCGCCCTGATAGACGTGTTGGGAGCCGCCACTCGCGACGAGGACGCCATTCGCCGTGCCGTAATCGTATTGATTGCCGCCGGCGCCCACCGTCGTGCCCGTCGCCGTTCCGCTCAGATATTGCGTTCCGCCGTCGATCGTCGAGTTGACGTCGCGGCCGCCGGCGGCAACGGACTGCTGTCCGCCAGCCTTGATCGTGGTGTGGGCCGAGGTGCCGTTAGCGTAGACCTGCCCGAAACCGTACAACAGGGTATCTGTCGCACGCCCACCGGCGCGGATGTCCTGATAGCCGCCGGCTTCGATCATCGCGCCGGTCGTGCCGGTGCCAAAAACATGCTGCTGGCCGCCGTTCTTGACCACCGATCCGGTCGAGATGCCGTAGTCTTCTTCGATTCCGTTGCGCAAGACGGTCGCCCCGACCGAGGTGCCGCGGACAACAAGGCTCGGGTTGAAGGACGAGGAGGCCGCCGCGACGATCGCGTTCTCAAGTGAGGCGCCGCTCGCTAGCGTGTAGCCAAAGGCGAGAGGGATCGATTGCGACACGCCGGTATTGCCGGCGGCGTCGCGCAGACGGGCCGTCACATAGGAAAGTCCGGTTGCCGGAGACAGATTGTCCAGCCGCCAGGTGCCGTCGGCGGCGCTGGTGACTGCGTGATCCGTTGGACCAAACGACAAGGTGAGCGCGGAGGTCGCGTCAGCCAGGTCGAGCGTGCCCCGGACGGTGATCGAAAAGGGCGTTGCATCGGAATTTTCGATGCTCGTGATCGCGAGGACGGGGGCGGTCGCATCGACCGTAAAGGTGAATGCGGGCCCGGGGTTGCTATGGTTGCCCAGGCTATCCGTGGCGGTCGCGGCGTAGCTGTAGGTCGAGCCGTCCTGGAGGCCGGACACGCCGAGGCTCCAGCTGCCGTCGCTGCCAACCGTGGTGACGCCAACGACGGAATTGTCGCCGGCATTCGTGACCGTGACGGTGTCTCCGGCATTGCCGGAGCCGGACAGGGTCGTCATCCCGCCATGGAAGTGCGCCGCGTTGATGTAATTGTTGCCGTCCGCACCCGGCGTCACGTCCGCATCGACGATCGTCAGGGCCGGAGGCGTGCGGCTGATCGTATATTGCGTGGTGGTCGAATTCGGCGCGGTGAGGAAAACATCCTCGCCGGTCGAGGAGTTGCTCGTTGTCCACTCCACCACCACGTCGGCTTTTCCGTCTCCATTGAGGTCACCGACGGTGATTCCGTTGGCGCCCGAAGCGAGCGGCAACGTCACCGCCGGGCCGAACGTGCCGTCACCGCGACTGTAGAAGGTCGAAAGCGTATTGTTGCTGCTAGCGACCACGGCGAGGTCCGTTTTACCGTCGCCATTGAAGTCCGCGGCCGCCAAGTTCCAGATGGGCGCCGGTGTCAGGAAGGTCTGTGGCGACGCGAAGGTGCCGTCGCCGTTGCCGAGCAGGATCGCAATCGAGTTGTTGGTTCCGAGTGCAAGATCAAGCTTGCCGTCGCCGTTGAAGTCGCCGCTGATCGTTCTGGATGAGGTGCCGGCCGTGATCGGGGATTGGAACGTGCCATCCCCGTTGCCAAGCCGCACGGCAACCGGCGAACTTGACGAGTCCTGCACAAGCAGATCGATCTTTCCATCGCCGTTGAAATCTCCGCTTGCGAAGGCGTTGGAGGCATTCGTGGCAATGGGCGATCCGAAAGAACCATCGCCGTTACCGAGCAGCAGCGACGTGCCGATGTTGTTCGACATGATCACGTCGGCCCTGCCGTCGCCGTTGAAGTCGGCAAACGCCCTGATATTGCCGCCAGTGCTGCCACCCGTCGCATACTTCGTCGCCGCCGCGAACGTGCCGTCGCCATTGCCCAGCCTGACGTCCAGGGTCCCGGTGAAGATGTTGCCCATCAGGACGTCCAGCTTGCCGTCGCCGTTGACGTCGCCGAGTCGAATCGACGATTCCAGCTCCGAGGCGCCGGTCAGCGAGGTTTGCTTGAACTGGCCCGTGCCGTCATTGGTCCTGACATCGAGAAAATATGCGGAAGCGCTGACGGTTCGGATGTACACCATATCCTGCTTGCCATCGCCGTTGACGTCGCCGACCGCCGCCGTGTTGATGATGCTGAAGCGCGGGCCGGCCATCTGCGACTCGGACTGGAATGGCCCGATATAATAGCCGCTGGAATCGTGCACATTGGTGCCGGTCAGTTGCAGCCCCAGCGAACCGCTGCCCGAGCCGGTGTTGACCGTGACCGTGTAGCTCGCGCCGTTGCTGCCAGCCACCGGCGTGATGTCCGTGATGCCGGCACCATTGATGCTCCCCGTCGTGGCGAGGGTGAACTGATCGACCGTGACGCCGGACACCGGCTTCGAAAAGGTGACGGTGTAGTGCACGACGGACGCGTCGGTCGACGACGGATCGGTGCCTGTGATGCTGACGAGCGTCGGAAGATCGGGGATGAGTGGCATGGGGATTCCCTGGCGTGGCGCTTGATGCGAGGATTCGAATTGCACGCCGGCTCCGGACAGGCCGACGCCAAGCGCAACTGATCGCGCGGCAGCAATTCGAAATTGCACGCCGTGCTCTCTACATCTGCGACCCTACAGGGACTGCTTGTCGGTTATGTTACACATTAACGATAAACAACATAACGCAGGGAGCCTGTGCCTCGCAGAAACCGGTCCCTCGCAAGATCGACAGACGATCCATGCGAGAGTTGCGCCGCGGTCAATTTGAACGGGCATCGGCGCTATGGAAGCCAATGCCCGTCCGTCTTGGTTTTGCCTGCCTTAGTGAGCGGCCGCGAGCAAGGTCTGCTGTGGCGGCACATAGCTCAGCATCGTTCCGCCGTTGCCGTCGGCCGCGAGCACGAAGGACGAAGCTGCGTACTGCGCCAGCAGCGCCCAGGAGTAGCTCTGGCCGCCGTCGGTCGTGACCGTCAGATTGTTCGCGCTGTCGACATCGACACTACTGACCACCGTGTTGCGGAAGTCGATGGTGTCGTCAGCGCCGAAATTGGCGATCGCGCCAGACAGGCCCGTCGGCGCGTCGAGCACCAGCGTTGCGCCGTTCGAGCCGCCGAAATCGACGTTCTGGAGCAGGCCGCCGGCGTAGACATGCTCGCTGCCGCCGTCGAGATGCGAGTTCGAGGCGATGCCGCCCGCCCCCACTTCCTGCTCGCCACCACCGCTGACGGCTGCGGCGGTCGCAGCACCTGCGACGAACTGATAGCCGCCATTGATCGTCGCACTGCCGTCGGTGGCGCCGGAGTCCACATACTGGAAGCCGTCGGTCTCGATGGTCGTGGCGGTGGTTGCGCCGCCCGAACCGACATATTGCCGCCCGCCGGCATTGATGGTGGTGCCGGTGGCATGGCCGTCCGTGAGCACCTGCTGCTCACCGTCGAGCACGGTGTTGGTGACTGTCCCCTGGGAAACGTCCTGATAGCCGCCCGCCGCAACGGTCGTGCCATCCGCACTGCCGCCCTGATAGACATGCTGGATGCCGCCGCTCTCGACAAGAACCGCGATAGACGTCCCGTAGTCGTACTGAACGCCGCCTGCGCCAACGGTCGCGCTCGTCGTTGACCCGACGATGTACTGCCGGCCACCAGCGATGGTCGCACCGCTGTCGGTGGCGCCGGCGTCGACATACTGGAAGCCGCCGATCGCGATGGTCGTATTGGTGGTCGCGCCACCGGAGCCGACATATTGCCGGCCACCGGCATTGATGACGGTGCCGGCAGCCTGGCCACCGGCAAGCACCTGCTGATTGCCGGCGAGCACGGTGTTGGTGGCCGTCCCCTGGTAGACGTCCTGATAGCCGCCCGCAGCAACGGTGGTGCCGCTGGCACTGCCGCCCTGATAGACGTGTTGGGAGCCGCCGCTCTGGACCATTGCGCCGGTCGCTGTGCCGTAATCGTATTGATTGCCACCCGAGCCGATCGTGGCATTCGCGCTGCTGCCCGTCACATATTGCGTACCGAAGACAGTCGCATCGTGGTCGGCGCCGGCCGTGCTTTGGGTGCCAAGAGCCTCGATGACGGTGCCGTAGGTGCTGCCGTTGACGTAGATGTTCTGGAGTCCGCCCGACTTGATCGTGGTGTGGATCGCCGTGTTGCCGACCGTTTGCGTGCCATAAAGCACCGTGTCCTTGGCGGTCCCCTGGAAGCTCACGAGCTGAGTGGCGCCAGCCTGCACCAGGGTCCCGGTCGCCGTGCCGTATTCGAGCCCTTGGCTCCCACCATTGTATATCGTTGCCCCGGTCGAGGTCCCGCGGACGATTTCGCCCGCGCCAGAGAGAACGATCGCGCCGGTCTCCGCGGCGTTGGAATCCACGGTGAAGAAACTGTCGACAACCACCGCGTTGGCGAGCTGCGTGCTGGAGACAAGCGTATAGTTGCCCCTGATGAGCGTATAGGTCGGCGAGGCGCCGACATTGCCTGCGGCATCCGAGAATCTAGCCACGATCGTCGTCAATCCGTATGGCACGACCTGGCTATTGAACTGCCACGATCCGGTCGCGCTGGAGACGATCACGTCGGTCCCTCCAATCGAGACGGTCACCTGCGCCGGCACGTCGGTCGTCCCCTGCAGGGTGACCTTCGGGTTTGACACCGACGAGTCGGCCGACAAATTGATGCCCGTGATCCCGAGCGATGCGGTCGCATCGACCGTGAAGGTGAACGCCGGGCCGACGCTGCTGTTGCCGTGGGAGTCGGTCGCAGCCGCGACATAGCTGTAAGTGGTGCCGTCCTGCAGGCCGGACACGCCGAGGCTCCACGTGCCGTTCTGGCCGACCGTGGCCGTGCCGACGACTGCGTGAGTCATGGCGTCGGTGACCGAGATGGTGTCGCCGGCATTGCCGGTGCCGGCCAACATCGTCGCCCCACCATGGAAATGCGCCGCGTTGATGTAATTGTTGCCGTCGGCGCCGAGCGTGACGTCCCCGTCGGTGATGGTCAGCGCCGGCGACGTCCGCGCGATCGTGTACGCCGGTCCCGTCTCGCTGGATGAACCGGTCAGCAGGATATCGGTGCCCGAACTTTGAGTGAAAGGATTGGTGCCGAATTGATATCCGACCAGAACGTCGGCCTTGCCGTCGCCGTTCAGGTCACCGACGCCGATCTGCCCGGCGGTCTTGTCGAGCGGCGAGATCCTCACTTGCCCGAACGTGCCGTCGCCGTGACCGAAGAAGGTCGAGAGCGTGTTGTTGGTTCCGACGACCACGAGATCAGCCACGCCATCGCCGTTGATGTCGGCGACCGCGCCGGATCCGATCGTACCCGCCGCCTGAAGAGTCGTCCCGGACGAGGTGAAAGTACCGTCGCCGTTGCCGAGCAGGATCGAGATTGTGGCGCTGCTGACGGCCGCCATGTCGAGCTTGCCGTCACCGTTGAAATCGCCGGTGAGGACAGATGTCGCCGTCTTGACCGGGGACGACGGAGCCTGGAACGTGCCGTCACCATTGCCGAAGCTCAGCGCTATTGCCAGATTGGTCGAATTCCTCGTCACGAGGTCGAGCTTGCCGTCTCCATTGAAGTCGCCATAGGCGATGGAGCCGACGCCGAGATTCGTGGTGATGGCAGTCCCAAACGTACCGTTGCCATTTCCTGGCAGGACCGTGCTGCCGACGACGATGTCGAGCACGCCATCGCCGGTCACGTCGATCACTTTAGGTGTTTGATAGACGCCGCTGCCGGCGGAATAGCTCGTGTTGGCCCCGAACGTGCCGTTACCGTTGCCGAGACGAACAGTCACGGTACCGTCGAGGGTGACCTGTGCGATGTCCAGCTTGCCGTCGCCATTCAGATCGGCAAGCGCCAGCAAGGGCAATAGGCCTGGGCTCGAGGTGTTCGAGGCTGAGGAGAAGTGACCGGTGCCGTCGTTCAGCGCCACGCTGACGTAGCTCGGGTTGACGAAAAAGTTTGTCCCCATCACGACGTCCAGCTTCCCGTCTCCGTTGACGTCGCCGATCGCGAAGGACGTCGGGCTGTTTACGGTCAGCTTCGATTCGGATTGGTACGGTCCGACATAGTAACCATTGGTATCGTGGACGTTGCTTCCCGTGAACTGGAGCGCCACCGAGCCGGAGCCGAATCCGGTATTCACCGTGACCGTATAGCTCGAAAGGTTGCTGCCGGCGACCGGTGTCACGTCGGTGATGCCCGCGCCGCCGATGCTGCCACTCGTTGCAAGGCTGAACTGATCAATCGTGACGCCAAGAACAGGCTTCGAGAACGTGACGGTGTAGTGCACCGTTCCGGCGTCGGTCTGGGTCGGATCGGTCGCTGTGATGCTGGTGATGGTCGGAAGATCGGGGATGACGGGCATCTGAATTCCCTGCGGTGGCGCGTGTTGATGCGGGGATTCGAAATGCACACTGGCCCCGGACAAACCGGCGCCAGGCACATTCGATCGCGCGGCAGCAATTCGAAATTGCACGCCGTGCTCTCTACATCTGCGACCCTACAGAGGCTGCTTGTCGGTTATGTTACACGATAACAAAAATAACATAACAGGGAGAGGCTGTGGATAGTCGGCCTCATAGCTCCAGTAGACCGCCGTCCCCATTTTCGTCGGCGAAGGCCAGCAGCGTGCCCTTGGCGTTCCAGGCAATCGCGGCGACCGGAGGCGTGCCATTGCGGCGAACGAGGATCTCGGCGCCGTCCTCGAGCCGCACCATCAGCACGGTGCCATCGCTGTAGCCGGCGGCGAGGATGTCGTTCTTCGGATGGCAGGCGACCACGGACACGCGCGCCTGCAGGGGCGCGAGCATCGCGGGCTCCTTGCCCATCGGGCCGTCCTTGCTGCCGAACGGCCAGATGATGACTGTGTCGGCACCCGAAGTCGCCAATCCTTTGCCGCCCGCGCTCCATGACATCGAGCGGACGCGGCCGGGATAGCCGGTCATGCGCATGTGCCTGTTGTCGGCAAGCCGCCAGCCGTGCAGCGCCGCCTCGTGCATCGTGGTGACCAGGAACTTGTTGTCCGGGCTGAAGGTGACGCCGAGATGCGAGCCGGCCCAGGGCAGGAATTCGGCCGATCCTTCCATGTTCGGAAACCACAGCGTCGCGCCGTTGTAATGGGCAATCGCGAGCCGCAGGCCCTTCGGCGCGAACGCGAGACCGCCGACGGTCGAGGGCACCTCGAGCGACTTCTCCTCGGTCTTGCCGCTCTTGACGGTGGCCGTCTTGCCGGCCGACCAGGCATAGGCCCCGTCGGGATGCAGCGCCACCGCGTCGATCCAGCGCCGCTTCGGATCGGTGGCGAGCAGCGTCACCTCACCCTTGGCGTCGAGCGACACGACCTTGCCATCGTCGCCGCCCATCATGAGGCGCTTGCCGTCGGAGGCGGTCGACAGAATGCCGCTACTATGCACGGCGACCGTCGTGATCTCGCCCTTGGCGTCGACGAACGCGACATTCTCCTCGCCGCCGACGAAGGCGGCGCGGGGCCCAAGGAAATACACCGAGGTCACGCCCATCCCGAGCGTAACAGGCTTGACGCGATCGGTGACGGAGACGATCGAGGCGGAATCGGGGGCCGGCGTAAACTCTTTCATCACGAGACGATGCAGCTCTCAAAACCCTCGCGAATGGCCTTTTCCGGCAATTCGCGACCGATGAAGACGAGGCGGCTCTGGCGCGGCTCGCCGTCCTTCCATTTCCGCTGGTGGTTGCCCTCCAGCATCATGTGAACGCCCTGGAAGACGTAGCGGTCATCGTCGTCGTGGAACGCAAGGATGCCCTTGGAGCGCAAAATCTTCCCGCCCTCCACCTGCACCAGGTTCTGGAGCCAGGGCATGAACATGTTCGGATCAAGCGGCTTGTCGGTCTTGAGCGAGAGCGACTGCATGTCCTCGTCGTGATAGTGCTTCAGGCCGTGGCCGTGATCATGGTGGTGATGGTCGTGGCCGTGATGATCATGGTCATGGTCATGATCATCGGCATTTAAAAAGTCCGGCTCGATGTCGAGGATGCGGTCGAGGTCGAACGCGCCGCGGTCGAGCACGTCAGCCAAGGCCACCGAGCAGCGCTCGGTGCGGTGCAGCTTCGCATAGGGATTGATGGCGCGGATGCGGGCCTCGACCTCGGCAAGCTCCGGCTTGGTGACGAGATCGGTCTTGTTGAGCACGATGACATCGGCGAAGGCGATCTGGTTCTTGGCCTCGGGCGCATCCTTGAGCCGGTCCGACAGCCATTTGGCGTCGGCAACCGTGACGACGGCGTCGAGCCGCGCGTTCTTCTGCACGTCCTCGTCGACGAAGAAGGTCTGGGCGACAGGCGCGGGATCGGCAAGGCCGGTGGTCTCGACGATGATGGCGTCGAACTTGCCCTTGCGCTTCATCAGGCCGTCCATGATGCGCACGAGGTCGCCGCGCACGGTGCAGCAGATGCAGCCATTGTTCATCTCGAACACTTCCTCATCGGCGCCGATGATGAGGTCGTTGTCGATGCCGATCTCGCCGAATTCGTTGACGATGACGGCGTATTTCTTGCCGTGGTTTTCCGACAGGATGCGATTCAAAAGCGTGGTCTTGCCGGCACCGAGATAGCCGGTCAGCACGGTCACGGGAATTTTCGGGGAAGTCGCTTCAGACATAAGAACTCCGACATCGGGCTTTTCCGCGCGACGCGAGGCGGGGTGGCCCCCTGCCCTAGTGGTCAAGCGCGCTGGTCAGGGCCTTTATATTGTGCCTGACCATGTCAATGTAAGTGGGGGCAAGCCCCTTTTCGCCCGTCAGACCGTCCGAAATCAGGGTCCCGCCGACCTTGGCCCCGGTCTCGGCCGCGATCCGCCGGATCAGACGGTCATCACTGATGTTTTCCAGGAACACGGCCGGGATCTTTTGGGCCTTGATCTGGCCGATGATGGCGGCGATGTCCCGCGCGCTGGGCTCGGTCTCCGTGGAGACCCCCAAGGGGGCCACGAACTGGACACCATATTCGGCGGCGAAATAGCCGAAGGCGTCGTGGGTGGAGATCACCTTGCGCCGCTCCGGCGGGATTTTCGCCGCGGCCTCCCGCACCTCGCGGTCGAGCGCTTCGAGCTTGTCCAGATAGGCCTTTGCCCGGGCGCGGAAGAACTCGGCGTCGTCAGGGTCGGCCGCAGCCAGCGCATTGGCGATGTCGCTCACGTAGATCCTGGCGTTGGGGACGGACTGCCAGGCATGTGGATCCGCGGCCGAGCCGAGCTTCAGCGGTGCGATGCCGGCACTCACGGTGACCACCTGCGCCTTGCTTCCTGCGGACTGCACCAGACGGGGCAGCCAGCCTTCGAGGCCGAGCCCGTTGACGATGACGAGCTTTGCATCCGCAATCCGCTTCGCATCGCTTGGCGCGGGCGTGTAGACGTGGACGTCGCTGTCGGGGCCGACCAGCGTCGTGACGTCGACCCGATCGCCGCCAACGTTCCGGACGAAATCGCCGAGGATCGAGAAACTCGCGACGACATTGAGCCGCTCAGCCGCATGCAGCGGCGAGGCGATCAGCAGGAGCACACAAAGCAGGAGGCGCCGCATCGTCACGCCTCCAGATGCCGGCCGGGAAACATCTGCCGGACGATGCCGCCGACGCGGCCGAACAGCACCGAGACGATGTAGAGCACCGTCGCCACCAGAATGATCGCAGGCCCCGACGGCACGCGGGTCTGGAACGACAGCACGAGGCCCGCATAGCCCGAGACGGCGGCAGCGACGACGGCGATGCAGATCATGACAGTGAGATCGCGCGACCAGAACCGGGCAATGCCGGCCGGCAGGATCATCAGGCCCACCGCGAGCAGCGTGCCGAGCGCCTGAAAGCCGTTGACGAGGTTGATCACGACGAGCGCGAGGAAGGCGAGATGCGCGGGGCCGCCGGCACGGCTGACGGTGCGCAGGAACAAGGGATCGACGCTCTCGATCACCAGCGGGCGATAGATCACCGCGAGCACCAGCAGCGTGACCGTGGCGTTGAAGGCCACCACCAGCAGCGTCTGGTCGTCCATCGCGAGGATGTTGCCGAACAGCACGTGCAAGAGGTCGATGTTGGTGCCCTTGATCGAGACGATGGTCACACCCAGCGCCAGCGAGGCCAGATAGAAGGTCGCAAGCGAGGCGTCCTCCTTGAGCCCGGTCGAACGCGCGACCACGCCGGCGAGGATCGCAACCGCAAATCCTGCAACCAGGCCGCCGGCGGTCATCGCGAACAGATTGAGGCCGGAGAGCAGGAAGCCGACGGCAGCGCCGGGCAGGATCGCATGCGCCATGGCATCGCCGACGAGGCTCATTCGCCGCAGCATCAGGAACACGCCGATCGGCGCACCCGCCAGCGACAGCGCGATCACGGCGGCGAGCGCGCGCCGCATGAACTCGAATTCGGTGAACGGGCCGATCAGCGCGTCATAGATCATCTGCGATCACGCCGCCCGCGAGCGTCCGTCCTCGGCGCAAGCCGTGGCACTATCGTCAAAAGCCTCGCACATCCGCATCGCGACCAGCAGGTTTTCCGGCGTCAGCACCTCCGCCGTCGGCCCCCAGGCCACGGGACCGCGCGCCAGCACCAGTGTTTCGGTGAAATGGTTGCGCACCATTTCCATGTCGTGCAGCGCGGCGAGCACGGTGCGGCCCTCGCCGTGCCAGTGCTTCACCAGCGCGAGCAGATCGGCCGTGGTCTTGCTGTCGATCGCGTTGAAGGGCTCGTCGAGCACGATCAGGCGCGCGTCCTGGAGCAGCACGCGCGCGAACAAGATGCGCTGCATCTGCCCGCCCGAGAGCGTTCCGATGGGGCGGTTCTCGAAGCCGTTGAGGCCGACGGAAGCGATCGCGCGCAGGATCTTCTCCCGCGCAGCCTTGCCGATGCCCCCGAACAGGCCCGCGTCGCGCCACAGCCCGGTGCCGACGAAGTCGAACACCGAGATCGGGAAGCTGCGGTCGATCTCCGCGCTCTGCGGCAGATAGGCGATATCGCGGCTATCGAGCCCGCCGAGATGGATGCTGCCGTCGAGCGGCCGGAGGATGCCGACGATGCCGCGCAACAGCGTCGACTTGCCGGCGCCGTTCGGGCCGATCACGGCTACCAGCGCACCGGAGGCGACCTCGCCGTTGAGATGATGCACGGCCGGATGCCGGTCGTAGCCGAGCGTGACATTATGGAAGTGCACGGCCGCCATGGTCACCTCATCGCCAGGAAGACCACGCCCCAGAGCACGGCACAGACGGCAAGCGCGGCCGCGAGGCGGCCGGCCATGGTCATGCGCAGGATCGACCAGGGCGCGTCCTGGGCCGGATGGGGCGAGGCCGCATCATGGACATGGGCGTGGGTATGATCGTGTCCATGCGAATGCCCGTCGCCATGAGAATGGTCATGGGACTGGCCATGAACGTGGTCGTGGTGATGAGCGTGGGACGCGGCGGGAACCATGCCAGCGACGTTATATTATAACATTACCCCTGTCCACGGCCGGCTCAAGGCTTGCCGATCACCATCGCGATGGCTGCGGCGACGAACGGGAACGGCACCGAGACGGCGCAGCGGAACCAGACGAACCGGGCCGGCATGAACGGGATTTCCCATAAAATCACCCGCTGGAAGGCAAATAAGGCCCAGGCGACGACATAGGCAACCACCTGCGGTACCCCACCGCCCGACTTCAGCGCCACCGTGCCGATGGAGAAGCCGATCACGGGTCCGCCGGGCGTGGCGGCGCCGGCGACCACGGCGGTCGCAACCCCGAGCCAGCCACTGTCCGGCCCGAGCCAGCCGGTGATCACCTCCTGCGGGATGATGGCGGCGATGTAGCCGGAGCCGATCACCCCGAGCGCGATGCGCGGCACGATGTTGATGAAGTCCATGGAGCCTTCGCGGAGCGAGGCCTTGAACACCGGTGGGCCGCGGCGAAAGGCGATCAGGCCGACGCCGAACACCGAGCCCCACAACAGGATGTCGATCAGAAGCGCGGCGCTCAATTCTCGTCGTCCTTCGCGGCCGGCTGCGGATAGATCCGAACATAGACGAAGCGGCCGAGCGCGCCGGCGAGCACCGGCAGCGGCAGCGAGATCAGGATCCGCCACAGCGTGAAGTCGGTGCCCATGATCGGGATTTCCCAGGCCACCGCGCGGCCGTAGCCGATCAGGGTCCAGCTCACGACCATGGCGATGGTGGCGCCGAAATCGGCGCCGACGGCGAGCAGCGCGCTCGCCACAGGATAGGCGGTGAAGGGTCCGCCCGGCAGGATCGCACCGAAGGCGGTGCCGATCAAAAGGCCCATCAGGCCGGATTTCGGCCCGAGCGAGCGCGAGACTTTTTCGTGCGGCAGGATTTCGGAGATGAAGGCCCCGAGCAGGCAGCCGGCCAGCACGCGCGGCAGGATGCCGCCGAACAGCGAGAGGTCGTGCGTGAGAATCTCCAGGACACCGTCCGTGCCATCACGCCGCCAGACCAGGCCCGCGCTCACCGCCACCAGCACCGCGATGATGATGGTCGACCAGCCGATCGGCTCGCGCACACGCCCCGGCCGCGGCTCGGACTCCGCGTCCTCGGCAGGCGCCGGATTGTTCGGGGAAGGCTCTGACAACGGGCTCGGTGGGCTCGAGGGTGATGCCCATCCTGATTAAGGGCGCCGCCCATGCGATGCAAACAGTACGATGGCGGGAAGCGATGCGCACCTCGCGCAGGGCCATGCGAAGCAGCAGTCGAATTCCGCACAGCAAAAAGGCGGTCGCGCATGCGACCGCCTTTTCGAGTTCGTCATCCCGGAGCGGCGACGCCGCACCCGGAAAGTGTGATGGCTCAGGCCTTGTCGAACAGGGACTCGACGTATTCCCAGTTCACGAGGTTCTCGACGAACGCCTTCAGATAGTCCGGACGGCGGTTGCGATAGTCGATGTAGTAGGAGTGCTCCCAGACGTCCACGCCGAGGATCGGGGTGGCGCCGTGCACCAGCGGATTCTCGCCGTTCGGGGTCTTGGCGATCTCGAGCTTGCCGTTCTTGACCTGGAGCCAGGCCCAGCCGGAGCCGAACTGGCCAACGCCGGCCGCCTGGAAGTCCGTCTTGAACTTCTCGAAGCCACCGAGGTCCTCGTTGATCTTCTTCTCGAGCTTGCCCGGCAGCTTGGTGCCGCCGCCATTGGGCTTCATCCAGCTCCAGAAGTGGATGTGGTTGTAGTGCTGGCCGGCATTGTTGAACACGGCCGGGTTCTTGCCGAACGAGCCCTTGACGATCTCCTCAAGGGACTTGCCTTCCCATTCGGTGCCCTTAAGCGCGTTGTTGCCGTTGGTGACGTAGGCCTGATGATGCTTGTCGTGGTGGAATTCCAGCGTCTCCTTCGACATGAACTGGCCGAGGGCGTCATAGGCGTAAGGGAGTGGGGGCAGCGTAAAGGTCATGGGTTGTTGTCCGCGACTGATGGGGAACTGGCTTAACGGGGACTCTTATAGAAGGTTCCACCGCCGTTAAATACCGCCAATTTGCGAAATTGCGTGATGCGGCCGATTGGCCGGATTGCATAAAATCGACGCATGTGGGGCGCGCTTCGACAGGCCGTAAAATATCATTGCCTTTGAGGCGCTTATGGCGGAACGAACGCACCATGGCGCGGAGATGCAAAAGAGAAAGCAATGAGCATCGAGATCGACATCCTGAACGGCGACGCTTCGTGGCGGATCGCACAGCCCCTGCTCAGTGCGGTCTGGGGACGCGACGCCGCCGAGAAGCCGTCGTGGAGCCACGTTAAATGGGCCAATGCCGACCTTCGCGTGCTGATCGAGACGCCCGAGGACGGCCTCGTCTGCCACGTCGGCATCTACTTCCGTACCGTCACCTGGAATGGACAGAAGGTTCACATCGGCGGCATCGGCGGGGTCTGCACCCGCGAGGACCGGCGCGGCCGCGGCTACGCGACCATGGCGATCGACGCAGCCATCCACACCATGCGCGCCAACGAGGCGGTCCGTTTCGGGCTGCTGTTCTCCGAATCGAACAATTTTGCGTTCTACGAGGCCCGCAGCTGGCTCCCCTTCAAGGGCGAGGTCTATTGCGAGCAGCCGGAGGGTCGGATCCGCTTCGACTACATGGCGCCCTACGTCTTCAACATCGTCCGCGCGCCGACGCTGGGCACCATCGACCTATGCGGCCTGCCCTGGTGAGCCCTGCGTGAGGGGAGGACTGGCGCGAAGATGCTGCGCCCGATAAGATGTCGATCGTCATCCAATATTCCGCCCGGTGAACATGACGATCGACGCCTCCGCAGACGCCGCGCCGCCACGTGCACCGGTCGCTTCCCCCATTGCGAGCCTGTTGACGGCGCCGATCCTGCCGACACTGCTGCGGCTCGCGATCCCCAACATGATCGCGATGGTCGGCAGCACGCTGGTTGCGATTGCCGAGACCTCCTATATCGGCCGGCTCGGCACCATTCCGCTGGCGGCGATCGCGCTGGTGTTTCCGTTCGCGATGCTGACGCAGATGATGAGCGCGGGCGCGATGGGCGGCGGCGTTTCGTCCGCGATCAGCCGCGCGCTCGGCGCAGGCGATCGTGACCGCGCCGCGACGCTGGCGCTGCACGCCGCCATCATCGGCCTCTGCGGCGGACTGTTCTTCACGGTGATGATGCTCGCCTTCGGCCGCAGCTTCTTCACGCTGCTCGGCGGACGCGAGCGCGTGCTCGAGGAAGCCAGCGGCTATTCGCAAATGCTGTTCTCCGGCGCGGTCGCGATCTGGCTCGTCAACACGCTGGCCTCGGTGATCCGCGGCACCGGCGACATGCGCCTGCCTTCGATGATTCTGATCGGGGCGAGCGCGCTCCAGATCGCGCTCGGCGGCACGCTGGGGCTCGGCCTATTCGGCTTGAAGCAATTCGGCATGCCGGGTGTCGCTGCCGGCCAGTTGATCGCCTTCACCTGCGCGGCGATCTTCTTCCTCTGGTATCTCCTGTCCGGCCGCAGCCGGCTGCCGCTGAAGGTCCGCACCTTCCATTTCGAACGCGCGATGTTCCTGGACATCCTCAAGGTCGGCGCGGTCGCCTGCCTGTCGCCGCTCCAGACCGTGCTCACGATTCTGATCTTCACAAAAATCCTCGCGACCTTCGGCACCGAGATGCTGGCCGGCTACGGCATCGGGTCACGGCTGGAATTCCTGCTGATCCCGATCACCTTCGCCTTCGGCATCGCCTCGGTGCCGATGGTCGGCATGGCGATGGGCGCCGGGCATGTGAAACGCGCGCGGCGTGTCGCCTGGACCGCGGCCGCGGCCTCGGGATTGACCGTCGGCCTGATCGGCCTCGTCATCGCGCTTGATCCGGCGTTGTGGGTATCGCTCTTCACCGGGGATCCCGGCGTCACCGCGGCGGCGCACAGCTATTTCCACTGGGCCGGTCCGGCCTTCGTGTTCTTCGGCATGGGCGTGTCGCTGTATTTTTCCTCGCAAGGCGCAGCGCGCGTCGGCGGTCCGGTGCTGGCCTCCACGGCGCGGCTGCTGATCGTCGCGATCGGCGGCGTCGGTCTCATGACGGCGCAGGCGCCGGCCTGGACCTTGTTCGCACTGGTCGGCGGCGCCATGGTCGTGTTCGGGCTTTCGACCGCGGCCTCGGTCGCCTTCGCACGCTGGGGCAAATGAGCGCAGGCAAATAAGCGCGGGAATGTGATTCCATCCAGCGTTGCACTATCCTGCCGGACTGCTATGGAGGCGCCTCCATTTTCGGGGGCACTTTCCATGTTCGGCAGATTCGCCATCCTTTCCATCATCCTGACTGCACTGTTTGGTGCGACCGCCGCCCACGCGCAGAGCGCCGATGGGACCTGGCTGACGCAGGCCGGCGATGCGCGCGTCAAGATCAGCAAGTGCGGCGGCGGCATCTGCGGCCATATCGTCTGGCTGCGCGAGCCCTATGACACCGCGACCGGCCAGCCTGCGATCGACAGCAAGAATCCCAATCCAGCGCTCGCCAAACGCGCGATGATCGGGCTGCCGCTGTTCAGCGGCATGGAGCCCTCAGGGCCGAACAAATGGTCGGGCCAGATCTACAATGCCGATGACGGCAGCACCTATGCGAGCAACGTCTCCGTGACTGGTGCGGATTCGCTGCGGGTCGAAGGTTGCGTCGGCGCGCTCTGCGGCGGCGAGACCTGGACGCGCGCGGGACGCTAGCTCGCGCCTGCCATCATCGCCTTCAACGCCGTTGCCGCCGACGCGTAGCCGCCGCGCGCGCCGTCGATGAAATGGACGTGGTCGCTGCGCAGGGCCGATGGCGTGAAACAGGTCATCATCGCGGCGTCCTGCGGGTAGAGGCCGTAGCGCACGACGCCGTCGCGTGCCGCAGCCGCGAGACGGTCGCTCAACGCGCGCTCGAGCTGCGGGGTGCAGTCGAGGATCATGCGCAGGCCGTCGTCATATTTGCGGAAGTCAGAATTCTCGACCACCTGGCGCTTGTAGACGTTTGGCACGAAACCGCCGACGTTGAGGTCGAAACGCATGATCAGATAGACGAACAGCGTGTAGGCCAGCACGCGGGCGCGGCGCGCGACCAGCGGACCGCCGCGTTTGGTGCGGGCTTCGAATTCCAGCCCCTGCGGCGGCCATTTCAGCGGCGGCCCCTGCGGCGGCACCGGGCGGCCGCCATCAGGGCTGCGCTCGACGAGATGGATGATGTCCTCGATCACCTTGCGGAAGGCGTGCGGATCGACACCGCGCGCCGGCATCACCAGCACCGACAGGATCAGGCCGCGCGCGGACGGCATCACCTCGAAGCGGCAGGACAGGCCGGAAAGATCGGGCTGCGTGCCGGCGGGTGCCTCGGCGACCGCGAACTCGCCGCGCTTCATGGCGGCGTCGGCCCAGGCGAGCCCTCCGCCGGAAAACATCGCATAGGACAAATTGGCCGACGGACCGAAGCGTGCGACGCGCACGTCGAGCCCCTGCGCGCGAATTGCACCCACCGGCACCAGCGCGACGCGCATCTTCAGATCGAGGTCTTCCCGCACCCAGGTTGCGGTCGCGGCCAGCGCCTCACGGGCACGTTCGACATCGGAAGGCGCGACCGCAAAGCTCGCGCCGTCGCCGCCGAACACGAAGGGGAATTCGCGTCCCTCGAGCGCGTTGGTCACCGCCGCGATCACGGCGGCACCGGCCATGTTGACCGCCTTGTAGCGCTGCGCCGCAATCGCCTTGGTGGAATCGACGATGTCGGCAACGCCGATGCTCCAGTCGTCAGGCAATCGCGAATAGAGCGCGGGGTCCATCAGGCTGGTGAAGCCGCGAAAGACGGGAATGCTGCCGTAGAAGGATTCGCCTGATGTCATCGAGTGATGCCGGATGGTTGGGAAGCGCGTCCGAGGAAGATACGAGGCAGGATCGATCCGGGTTCGCCGCCCGGCGTCCCCTCTTTCGATTCCCGATCATTGGCCGAAATGCACCCGGACAACAAGATCGCGCACGCTGCAAATGCCGCAGTCCGTCATTGATCGGCGTCAAAGAGCCGGCCGGAAGAGCGGCTATGGTCGGGGCATATCCAGAGATTACATGGGATGATCGAAGTGCCCGACTTCGGCAACAAGGACTCGACGGCTCCAGTGCGCCGACGCACGCGGCTCGATCCGCTCAGCGCGGTGAAGATGCCGGAAGCACTGACCGCGGCCGTCGACGCCTGGGCTGAAGCTCATCACTTGTCGCGTTCGGCTGCGATCTGCAAGCTGGTCGAACTGGGCCTGAAGGTCGCGCCCCCGGCATTCTCGTCGGCCCAGCCGGTCGCATCCGACGCCACCAGGATCGAGGCGCTGGCCGTGCACGAGATCGAGCGGCTGCTCGACCCCGCATTGCCAACGGACGAACGCGAACGCCGCATACGCCGCCTGACCGAAGGGCCGCCGGAATTTTCACGCGAGCGGATTGACCTGCCGAAGTGAACGCCTAGTGGAGCTTTTCGTCCTCGCGCTTGCGCAGGGCGTCGAGAGAGAGATCGTGGCAGCCGACCAGGCGCACGAATTGCTGCGGATACATTTCATGACCGTGTCCGCCGGAATTCTGATGCGTCATCGGGGGGCAATGGACATCGTCCGGCTTCGCGCGAGGCTCCTCGATCCGGGCTTGATTTGAAGCGGTCATGTTTGAAGTGGCCATCGACTGCTCCCTCTCGATTAGGGCAGATCGATTGACGTAAGCCAATCGATTGCGGGGCATCTTACGACCAAATCCGGCTCGATGTCATTGCGTCGGATCAACTCAATCGTGGCGGCGGAGTTCCGCTTACGCCGTGTTCCCCGCATCGATCGTGAACACGGTGCCGGTGACGTTGCGGCCGCCCTCGCCGAGCAGATATTCCACCATGCGCGCGACATCGTCGGTCTCCGGCAGGCGACGTAGCGCGCTGCGGCCGGCGATGCGCTTGCGTCCTTCGTCGGAGAGATTGTGGGTCAGCTCGGTGTCGATGAAACCAGGCGCGATCGCGTTCACGGTGATGCCGAGCTTGCCGACCTCGCGCGCGAGCGAGCGGGTGAAGCCGGTGGCGGCGGCCTTGGTCGCGCCGTAGACGGACAGGCCGTTGTAGCCCGTGGTCGCGATGATCGAGGAGATGTTGATGATGCGGCCGGCACCGTCCGCCATCATCTGGCGCGCGACATATTTGGTGAGAATGATCGGCGACAGCACGTTGAGCTGCACCAGCGCCTCGATCTCGGAATTGTGCATGGTGGCGAGCAGGCCTTCGGTGCCGAGGCCGGCATTGTTGACGAGGCCGTAGATCGGGCCGAACTCGTCGCGGATAAGCTTTGCGAACGCCGGGATCGCGTCGATCACGGCGAGGTCGCAGGCGCGGAAATGCAGGCGCCCTTCGGAGGGGCCGATCGCCGCCCTGAGCTCTTCGCTCTCGCGCCGTGCCGCCGCAATCACATTATAACCGGCATCAGCCAGCCGCTTGCCGATCGCAAGGCCGATGCCGCGGCTGCCGCCGGTGACGAGGACATTATGCATCGGTGCGCGCCAGTTTTCCGGCCGGGGTGACGTCGAGTGCATCGACGAAGCGGATCACCGCCGGCACCTTGTGGGACGCGAGCTGCGCGCGGCATTGATCCAGGATCTGGTCCCGGATCTCCTTCACCCGCGCCTGATCGGTGCCGTCGGCAAGGATCACGTCCGCGACGACGATGCCGCCGGTGATCGGGCTGCGGCGCGATTTCGCCCGCGACATCCGCACGTCGGAATGACGATTGATGACCGCCTCGATCTCCTCGGGGTGAACCTTCAACCCGCCGATATTGATGATGCCGCCGCGGCGGCCGACGAAATAATAGCGGTCACCGCGCAGCTCGACGATGTCGCCGCTGTCGACGAACCCGTCGTCATCGGTCAACGCGGCCGCATTGCGGCCGATGTAAGCATGCGCCGTGCGCGTCGAGCGGATGCGCAGCGAGCCGTCGACGACCTTCATCTCGACGCCGTTGCGGTTGCCGAGATAATCGGCCGGAAAGCCCTCCAGCCCGTCATTGACGGCAAAGCCGACGCCCGCCTCGGTCGAGGCATAGGCGTGACCGACGGAGGAATTCGGGAACGCGGCCTTCAGGCCGTCGAGCACCGCCTGGTCGGCGATCTCGCCGGACAGACGGACGTATCCCGGCGCGAACTGTGCAGCCGAGCCGCTCATCAAGAGCTTGCGCCAGTGCGATGGCGTGCCGGAGATATGGGTGACACCGCGCGCGTTCAGGCGCGCGACGTGGTCGCCGAGCGCTTCATGCGGATCGGACAGCACCATCGAGCCGCCGGAGAGGATGGCGCGCAGGAAGATCTGCAGGCCGCCATAGCGGCGAATGTCGTAGAATGTCGCCCAGGCCGGCGCGGGTCCGCGCGCAGGGCCTTCGGCGACGATGGCGCCCGTCAATGCTTCCAGCGTATGGCCGGCGATTTTTGGTACGCCCGACGTGCCGGACGTCAGCATCAGCCATTCGGTGGCGCGTTCGGTCCTGGCCGGCGTGGCGGCCTGAAGCGGCAATTGCGCGGTGACGACGAGCGCGATTGTCTTTGCGGCCCATTGCGCGGGCTCGTCGGTGACGACGGCATCGATCTCGGCGTCCGCGATCAGCGCATCGAGATGCGCCGGATTGAGATCGGGCGGGCACAGCAGCATGCGCCGCGCGACACCGTCGAGCTCGACCATGGCGAGGCCCGATTTGAGCTGGTCCGACAGCTTCAGCAGGACAGAGCGGCCCGCCAGCTCACGCAGGCGGCCGCCCAGAACCGTATGCGGCAGCACATCCGTCAGCGACACCACATGATGGGCATCGGAGATCGTGCGGCCCTTGAGCTCCGGGCTCAGATAGTCGCGGAGCGCAAAAATCTCACGCGGGGACATTTTCGTAGGCCCGCACGAAATCGCCCACGGTGGCGGGGAACGCTACGTCCTCGGAAATGGTGAAGGGATCGACGCCGGTCTCGTCCTCGAGGCGCGCCACCAGAATTGCGAAGGCGAGGGAATCGAAACCCGTCTCGTGCAGGGACAGATCGTCCGAGAGTGCGGGAAGCGTGACGTGCTGCTCCTTGGCGATCTGCTGGATCGCTTCGATGACCTTAGACCTTACCGACATGGCTGGCTCACTCTTGTTATTGATGGTTCGTGTTGCAGCGGCTCTTGATGACCGCCTCCCCAAGGCCCGTGTTGTTTACCCGACAGAAGTAAATGGCTTCTTGGACAATTCAGATAAAATTGGACCTATCTGGCGGATTTTCGTGCGGCTAGAACCTGATCGCGCCATCGATGATCCCTGCGTACACATCCGCGTCCAAGGCGATGTAGCCGCCGGATTTCGGGTCGAGCATGAACAGCGGATCGTTGATCGTGGCCGGATCAAAGCCGTCCCGGGCCAGCTCGCCTTTCTTCTGCTTGAACGTCTCGGTCGCATCGAGCTCGCGCGAGATGCGAATGAAGACAGGGCGGGCGTAAACCGGCAAGCGCTGCGCCAGATGGGCGGGTAGCCCCTCGATGTCAAACCCCTCGTTGACGACGATGGCGCTCATGCCGGCGCGGCCGTCGGTGCCGGGGATGCTGATGCCATAGGTGGTGGCATCGATCACGCCGGTGAAATCGCGCACGGCGTCGTTGACCTCCGATGTCGCGACGTTCTCACCCTTCCAACGAAAGGTGTCGCCGATGCGGTCGACGAAATGGAAGAAGCCCTTGTCATCGAGCCGCATCAGATCGCCGGTGCAGAACCAGACATCACCCTTGGCGAAGACGTCGCGCAGGATCTTCTTCTCGGTCTCGCCGGCGTCGGTATAGCCCTCGAAACGGCCACCGCCTTCATCCGCGGTGCCGATGCGGCCGATGGCTTCGCCGGCCTCGCCCCTGGCGCACGCAACGCAAAAGCCCTCTTCGTTGCGCAGCGGTGCACCGCTATCAGGATCGAGCTTGACGAGACCCGCCGGAAAGCGATGCGCGAGCAGCGGCGGAACGCGGCCGATCGCACCCGGCTGGCCCTCGACGTTGAACAGCGAGAAATTGCCTTCCGTCGCCGCATAGAATTCGAGGATGCGCGGAATGGCGAAGCGACCCTGAAAATCCTCCCAGATGTCGCCGCGCAGGCCGTTGCCGCAAACGAGCCGCAGGCGGTGACGGTTCTCGTATTCGGACGGCGCCGCCTTCAGAAGATAGCGGCAGAGCTCGCCGATGTACTGGAACAGCGTGCAATCGTGCCGCACGATGTCGGGCCAGAAGTTCGAGGCCGAAAATTTCTCCGCGATCACCACCGAGCCGCCGGCGGCGAGCATGCTGCACGGGGCGACAATGCCGCCGACCGAGTGGAACAGCGGCAGGCAATCATAGAGCCGGTCCTGCGGGGTGGCGCCGGTAAGGCCGGCGAACCAGAAGCCCCAGTTGAGGATGCGGCGGTGGCTGATGCTCGCCGCCTTCGGCAGGCCGGTGGTCCCGGAGGTGTAGATCAGCAGGGCCCGGTCGTTGATCGTCACGTCGCCATGCTCGTCCGGCGAGAGCGGCCCGTCCTCGAGCGCGGCAAGTGCGACGTCGATCGCGCGCTCGCTGCGGGCATCGCCATGGGTCCAGACTTTTGCTTCTGTCTTCAGGTGCGGCGACGCGCCGTCCAAGGCTTCCATGAGCTCGTGCGCGACGATGACATGCGACGGCCTGGCGACATCGACGCAATGCGCGAGCGACTGGCCGACGAGCCTGGTGTTGATCAGCGCGACCACGCCGCCGACCCGGCTGATGCCGAGCCACGCGGCAACATAGTCGATGCCGTTCCGCATGATCAGCGCGACGGTATCCCCCTTGGCCACGCCGACCGAGCGCGCCCAGCGCGCATAGCGGTTGATGCGCTTCGAGAGGCCTGCGTAGTCGATCGTTGTCTCATCTGCGACCAGCGCGGTGCGAGCGGGCTGACGCTGCGCCCAATCGTCAACGACGTCGGCGAACAGCCGGCCCGGCAGCGTCTCGATGCGCGCGGTGAGCTCGATCGCCTTCAGCCAGATCTTTGAAGCCGAAGGTGCGCGCGCGACTTTCGGTTGCTCGATGACGCCGGTGGTCATGCCGTCCATTCTTTCGGAACGTATCTGCTGCTTCCCCAAGCTTAGCTCGCGCGCCCTGCCCAGGTGTTAAGAGACAAGGTAAAGCCAGGTTAGTACGTGATTAACTCTGGCCATCCGACGCGGGCGAGTTCGGCGGCATGCAGACGGCGGCGACCGACCGCCGGCGCAAGGTGATCGAGTTGTCGGGGATCAGGAAGGCGTAGCGATCCGGCCTCGCCGAGGCTAGGCGCTCCCTGGCAAACGGGCTATGCTTTTCTACCCTGCGTTGTCATGGCTACGAAAGGGAGACGTCCCGTGGCTCACGATCCGTCAGAGTTTCCGGTCCAGGCCGCGCCGTTCGAGCAGCGCCTGACGAATTTCGCCGGCCGCGTGAAGGGTGGGCAGGCCAGGGTGGTTGCGATCGGCTCGTCGACCACGGCGGGCGAAGGAGGCATCGCTCCCTATCCGCAGCGGCTGCTGGCGGATCTTCGGATCAAATATCCAAATGTCGGAATCGAGGTGATCAACCGGGGTGTCGGCGGCGAAGAGGCCCCTGCTGAGCTCAAGCGGTTCGACCATGACGTCTTCGATCTGAATCCCGATCTCGTCATCTGGCAGGTCGGCACCAATTCAGTATGGCAACCCGCCGATCAGAATCCTCCCTCGTTCGCAGACACCACGAAGGCCATCCGCGAAGGTGTCGACCGGCTGCTCGACGCCGAGCGGATCGACGTGATCCTGATGGACCTTCAATATGTGCCGGCGCTGCTGACACCGGCCAAGCTCAAAAAGACGGAGGCCATGGTCGAGGCGATCAGCGAGATCGCGCATGTGAAGGGCGTCAACGTCTTTGGTCGCTTCGGGCTGATGAAGGGCTGGTACGATGTCGCAAGGATTTCGTTCGACCGCATGGTCGACCCGGGCGATGATAGCAGACTGCACGCCAGCGACTGGACCACGGACAAGATGACGTGGCAATTGACCGACGCGATCGTCGCCGCTGCCAACAAGGCGCCTCACGGCACCTAGCTCTGCGCGCTCCGCCGGATTCGCAGCTGAACGGGTGGCGGGCGCTAGCCGCTTCGCCTGTAGCGTGGGCGCGGCGGCGCAACATTGACCGGATAATACGGATTGAGATCGCAGGTCGCGGCGCGGCCCGACGCCGTGGCGCGGCACTGCGGCAGCGACGTGAAGGAGCAATCGTACCACTCCCCGCCGCCGCCGTTCGCGCCGGAATAGACGTGCATGCAGACGGGATAGCTGGGATCAAAGGTCTGCGCATGCGACGGCGCAGCTGCGGTCAGCGCGCCGACGGTGATGATCAGGCCGGATGAGAAACGCATGAGGGATGTTGCTGCGTGCCGCATCGCGAACAACTACTGCACCTTCTTGTGACGCTTGCGCGGGGGCGGCGGCGGTTCGTTGTAGGCGTAATAGGGATTGACATCGCAGCTCGCCGCGCGGCCCGACGCCGTGGCCCGGCACTGCGGGATCGAGGTGAAGGAGCAGTCGTAATAGTCGCCGCCACCGCCCCGGCCGCCCGAAGTATAGACGTGCATGCACACCGGATAGCGCGGATCATAGGTCTGGGCGTCGGCATCTGCCGCCACGAACAGCGTGGCAATCGCGGTGAGGGTCAGGACAGGCAGGCGCATGGAGACATCCTCGAATCGATGGCGGCGTCGGATCTGATGCCGACGTCCTCCTATGGCATAACACCACGCCGGAGGCGACTGTTCCTCCGGCGGATGACGGCAAGGTGAGCGGGGTGCGCTGCGCGCGCTACCCGCCCAGCCCCTGCAGGACCAGCCGGTTCAGCCTTGCCGCAAACGCGGCAGGGTCTTCGGGCAATTCGCCGTCCAGGATCTGCGCCTGTTCGAGCAGGATCAGACTGAGATCGTCGACCGCCCTGGAGCCGGCCTGCGCCCCGGTGATCGCCGTCACCAGCGGATGGCGCAGATTGATCTCGAGGATCGGCTTGGTGCGCATGCCGCGGTTCTGCTGCGACAGGATGCGCTCGAGCTCGCGGCTCGGGCCCTGACTGTCGGCGACGAGGCAGGAGGCGGAGCTGGTGAGGCGCGTCGAGACCTTGACGTCGCTGACGCGCTCGCCGAGCGCGGCCTTGATCACCGCGATGGTGGCGGCCTCGTCGGCTTGCGGCTCGTCCTTCTTCGCCTCGTCGGCCTCGTCGGTGCGCGGGATCAGGTCGAGATTGAGATCGCCCTGGCTCAGCGATTTCAGCGGCTTGCCGTCAAACTCCGATGGCATCGAGGTCCAGAAGGCATCGACCGGATCCGACAGCAGCAGCACCTCGATGCCGCGCGCGGTCGCGGCTTCCAGCCGCGGATTGGACTTCAGCCGCTCGATGCTGTCGCCGACGAGATAATAGATCTCGGTCTGGTTCGGCTTGAAACCGGCGATGACGTCCTTCAGCGAACGCTTCTCGCCCGAGGTGGTGGCGAAGCGCGACAAGGACAGCAGCTTTTCGCGCCGCTCGAAATCCTCGTAGATGCCTTCTTTCAGCACTGCGCCGAAGGCGTCCCAGATCCTGGCAAAATTCTCCGGGTCCTTGTCGGCAAGGCTTTCCAGCTCGGACACGACTCGGGTCGCCACGGCTTTCCGGATCTGCGCGAGCTGCGGATTGTTCTGGAGCATCTCGCGCGAGATGTTGAGCGGGAGATCTTCGCTGTCGACCACGCCGCGGATGAAGCGGAGATAGCCGGGCAGCAGATCGGCATCGTCGGTGATGAAGACGCGGCGGACGTAAAGCTTCACCCTGCCCTTGCGGTTCGGCTCGAACAGGTCGAACGGCTTCGTCGACGGCGCGAACAGCAGCACGGCGTAGGAATAGCGGCCTTCCGCGCGGTAGTGCAGCGTCATCGCGGGATCGTCGAAGGCGGAGGCGATCTGCTGATAGGCCTTCTTGTAGTCCTCGGCCGTCAGCTCGGACTTGGAACGCTGCCACAGCGCGCTCGCCGAGTTGATCTGGCGCGGCTCGCCCTCTTCCGGCACCAGCTCGATCGGGAACAGGATGTTGTCGGAATAGGCACTGACGATGCGCTCGATCTCGTAGGTCTCGAGATACTTCTTGGCGTCGTCCTTCAGGTGCAGGACGATCTCGGTGCCGCGTGCCACGCGCGCCACTTCCTCATCGCTTGCGTGCGCGATCTCGAAGCCGGAGCCGCCGGAGGACGTCCAGCTCCACACGTCGCTCTCGCCGGCACGCCGGCTGACGACGACGATCTTCTCGGCGACCATGAAGGCGGAATAGAAGCCGACCCCGAACTGGCCGATCAGGCCGAGGCCGTCCTTGGCCTCCTTCAGCTTCGAGACGAACGCCTTGGTGCCGGAGCGGGCAATGGTGCCGAGATGGTCGATCAGCTCCTGGCGCTCCATGCCGATGCCGTTGTCGGCGATCGTGAGCGTTCCGGCCGTCTTGTTGGGGATGATCCGGATCTTGAGCGCGTCGCCCTCGCCCAGCAGCGCCGGGCTGGCGATGGCTTCATAGCGCAGTTTGTCGCAGGCGTCCGATGCGTTGGAGACGAGCTCGCGCAGGAAGATGTCGGTCTCGGAATAGACGGAGTGCACCATGAGGTGCAAAAGCTCGGAAACCTCGGCCTGGAAAGGCTGCGTATGCGCGGCCGTATCTGACGTCGTCATGCGTTTACCCGGTCAATCAAGGGGAAAGAAACCCGGGATATAACGCGAGGGGATAGGGGATCAAGTGGACGTGAACTATCGCCCTCCCGGCGGGAAGGCGATTTGTCCGTGGCGGCCAAGGGCGGCGAAGAAGAATCAGGTCACACAGCGGCCGGGCTGGAGCAGCTTTGCGACCTCGGTCAGGGAGCTGACCATCGGCTCGCAGGCAATCGTCGGCCTCTTGGGACCCTGCTTCCGGTTCTGGAGCAGCACCGGCGGCTTGGCGTTGCCGGTCTCGATGACCGCGCGGACCCGCAGCAGCACCGACGTCTCGGCCAGATCGTTCAGCCGCATCGACACGGTGCGGGTGGGAACCGGGGCCTGCTTGACGTCGGCGAACCGGTCGGCCTTGCCGGAACGGTTGACGTTGTGACCCGCATCTTGCGTGGGCCTGTCGGCGACCGCCTGCCAGCGGTCGGCCAGATCATGGCCGGAGGCCAGCTGGACGGCACCGACCTGGACGGCACCAAGCGTCGCGGCAATCGCGACAACACCCAAAAATACCTTTTGCATCTGCAACATGGCTGTCGATCCCTCGCCCCATGGCGATCGCGGGAACAACGCGATGGGAGGACCGGCAGTTCTCAGCTGTTAAGATCACTTAACCGTGTGCGAAATTCACCGCAGGCCGCATAAAAATGCCGCACAAAAAAATTTTCACCCGCCTGGAACGACTCTCAGGCCCGAGAGTCGTCTCAACAGCCGGCTATTCCCCCCTGCCCCATAAGCCGGCGACGTAGGGCGCGACTGTGGTGATGCCAGTCGCGCCTTACTTTTGTCTGAGCCTCACTTCGGCTTCCCCGCGAGCCAGTCCCGCCCTTCGCCATAGAGCTTCTCGACTTCAGTGCCGATCAAGCCCGGCATGTCGCGCTTGACCTTGTAGCCGATCAATTCCTGCATGTAGGCGAGGTGGCGGTAGCCTTCGGGGAGCGCAGCGAGCGCTTTTTGGTCGAGTTGAAGCGTTGCGGCGGGATCGACCGGGTCGATCCGGTCCTTCTCGTAGATCGGCTGGCGGCGGACGATGCCCCATTTGCCAATGCCTGATTGGTCATGCCGCTTCTCCAGGAAATCGTAGAAGCGTCCGGTGCAGACGACGTCGCAGAGCACGTCATGCACCAGGGCACGCTGCGAGATCGTCATCTTGGTTTGCGCAATGGCGCGCGCGCCTGCGAGATCAATGCTGGTGCCGCCGAGGAAATGCAGGATGCGCACGCCCTTGGCAAACCCCTCCTGACTGACCCGCATGAAATCCCGCGCGGGCCCCTGAAACCAGGTGGCGGACATCCAGCCCTCGTCATGCCAGACCGTGGCGAAACGCTCCCAGTCGCCGGCGTCGCGCCACACCGCCCAGTTCTCGACGAGGTCGCGGATGGCGAGGCGGTCGAGGAGTTGCTGGTCCATGATGAAAAATCTCCTGGCAGCTCGAGGTCGCGATTGATGTCATCGACCCGACGTATGAACGAGGCAATTTGGCCGCCGTCAAGCGGGCTTCCCAGCCCTTCGAATTGCCCACAGCCGCGCGAGCGCGATACGGGTAGGGAGCCTTGCAATCAACCTGACCGCGATTAGTATCCGCACCGATGCAGACGAAATTCCCCTTGTTGGCCGCGCTTCTCGGATTGTTGGCGGCGTTCCCCGCACATGCGCAGACTGAACCGCAGAGCGAGACCGTCAAAGCCTGGAAGGCGGGGCTGTCGGCACATATTGCAAGCAACAGGTTCTTTCCAGTTGGAGCACGGGGGCAAACCGGCAAGGCCAGAGTCACATTCGTCATCGACCGGTCGGGCACGTTGATCTCGCGGGCGTTGGCTGAAAGCGCCGGCTCGCGGTCGCTCGACGATGCTGCGCTGGCGATCATCGCCCGCGCCGAACCGTTTCCGGCGCCACCTTCGGAGCTCAAGGAGGACTCGTTCCCTTTCACGGTGCAGATTGTCTTCAGCGGCCGTCAATTTCAGGTGCCGCCCTTAGGGGTCGTGCTGAGCAGGCCGGATCCCGCCTCCACGGATCCCGCCTCCACGGAGGCCGATCCCATGGCCGCCTGGCGCAAGACGGTCACCCAACACGTCTGGCGCCACAGGGCATTTCCTCCGGAGGCGATCGGTCAGAGGGGCGATACCGGCGTCACGTTCGTGGTCGATCGTTCAGGCAAATTGATCTCGAACGTGCTGGTAGAAAGCACAGGCTTCGCGCCGCTAGATGCCGCAACGCTCGCCATGGTCGAGCGATCCGTGCCATTCCCGAAACCGCCCGCTGAGGCGAAGGACGACCTGCAGAGAGTGACCGTCCTCATGAGCTTCGACGGAACGCGGCTAAACCCAGGGCCGTCGCCGGAACGAGAAAAATTGCTCAAATCCTGGATCGAGGACCAGGCCAGGCTGAATGCGAAGTCCCCTGGGCCAGACGATACCAAGCTGAATTCCATGCTTCGCAGCATCTGCCGCGGCTGCTGAAGCAGAGCAGAACAACTCTCTGCCAGATGCAAAAACGGCGCGCCTTGCGACGCGCCGTCTCCTTAGTCCGATAGAGGCTTGCTTACGCCGCCGGCGCCTTCGGCGCGCGGTTGCGCGAATTGCGCTGGAAGAACAGCGCCTGGCTCGCCACCGCCGACACCATCGCGGGCTGGAACGGCTTTGAGATCAGGAACGCCGGCTCGGGGCGCTCGCCGGTCAGGAAGCGCTCCGGATAGGCGGTGATGAATACCACCGGCACCTCGAAGGTGCGGAGCAGCTCGTTGACGGCGTCCAGGCCCGACGAGCCGTCGGCAAGCTGGATGTCGGCGAGGATCAGGCCCGGCCGCTTGTTCTTGGCCAGCGCCACCGCATCGGCATGGGTGCGCGCGACACCAACGACATTGTGACCGAGATTCTTCACCAGGCTCTCGAGGTCCATGGCGATGAAGGTCTCGTCCTCGATGATCAGCACGTCGGTCGCAATCTCGGCCGCCATCTCGCGTCCCGCGGCATCGGCAAGCCGCCGCGTCTCGGCGACGTCGGTGCCGAGGATGTAGCCGACTTCCTCTTCCGAGAATCCTTCGAGCGAGAGCAGCAGGAATGCCTGCCGCGGCAGCGGCGTGATGTTCGACAGCCGCCGCTCCGGCGGCATCGGCAAGGTCGTTACCTCGGCATCGTCGTTGACGGAGACCGAATTCCATATCTGGGTGAACAGCCGGAACAGGCCGGCGCGCGGACCGTGGCTCTCGTCGAGCACGGACGGATCTCCGAGCATCGCTTCCAACATGGCTGCGACATAGGCGTCACCGGAGGCCTGGCTGCCCGTCAGGGCGCGCGCGTACCGGCGCAACAACGGCAAGTGTTCAGCAACAAGCTGCGAACGGGACATCCCCACTCCATTCATCTTCGGGCCAACCTTGACGAACCAGGCAACAAGCGGGGAGGCCCGGGTTCCCCTGCTGGGCTGTCTACGCCTCACGCCAAGAAAAGTTCCGCTTATCTGGGAACTTTTTGTCGAACCTGGAATTGTGCCTATTCAGGGAACGGCTCCCGGTTGAGAGAACTTCTCGATTTTACAGTTACTTAACTCGGGGAAACGTGGAACAGGTCATGAAAGATCTCAAGTCTCAAGCCAGCAAAAGCACGACCCCCGGCAAGGGAGGCCTCACTCCGGAGATTCAGTCCCGGATCGGCCACCAGCTGCGCGCCATGTACGACGACGTGGTGCGGCAGGGGGTTCCGGACCGGTTCGCGGAACTGATCAAGAAGCTTGATGCGCCCGGAGGCGCACCCCAAGTGGAACCTGACAGGGGCTCCAACGACAACAATGGGAGGGATTAATGCCTCTCACGGACTCCCTTCGTGACGACATCCTCGCGGCCGTGCCAAGTCTGCGCGCGTTCGCGATCTCGCTGAGCGGCAATGCCGACCGCGCCGACGATCTGGTGCAGGAAACGCTTCTGCGTGCGCTCGCCAACATCGACTCGTTCCAGCCCGGCTCCAACCTGCCGGCGTGGCTGTTCACGATCCTTCGCAATCTGTTCCGCTCCGACTATCGCAAGCGGCGGCGGGAGGTGGAGGATGCCGAGGGCAACTATGCCAAGACGCTGAAGACGCAGCCGTCGCAGAACGCGCATCTCGAGTTCGAGGAGTTCCGCGGCGCGCTCGAGAAGCTTCCGCAGGACCAGCGCGAGGCCTTGATCCTGGTCGGCGCCTCCGGCTTCTCCTATGAGGACGCAGCTTCGATCTGCGGCTGTGCCGTCGGCACGATCAAGAGCCGCGTCAATCGCGCGCGCTCGAAGCTCGCTGCGCTGCTTTATGTCGATGGCGCCGAGGACTTCGGGCCCGACGAGACCGTGCGCGCCGTGATCGGCGGCAGCGGCGGATAGCGGCCGCGTCAACCGGACCGAGACGAATGTGAAGGCGGCCGTTTCTGCGGCCGCCTTTGCGCGTGTGTGAAAGCCGGATGGCGCGCGCGAGACGGGATCATTCGTCCGCGAACGTGGCGGTGTCGGCGACGCTCGCGCGCGAGGTGCGGTAGCTGTTGACCTTGTGGGCGTCGTCGGCATAGCCGAACGAGATGCCGCAGACGACGCGGCGGTCGTCGGGCAGATTGAAGTGGCGGCGGATCAGCCCGGAATGGCGCGCGAGCGCCGCCTGCGGAATGGTGCCGAGCCCGAGCGCCTGCGCGGCCAGCATGAAATTCGAGACATAAGCGCCGCAATCGATCGCACCGTAGATGCCGAGCGGCTCGTCGGTGTGAATGATCGCGACATGCGGCGCACCGAAGAAATTGTAATTCTCCAGCGCCTGTTTTGCGTAAGCCATCTTGTCGCCGCGGGCGATGCCGAGCGTGTTGTAGAGCTGAAAGCCGCTCTCGCGGCGGCGTTCGAGATAGACGCCGGCATACTCGCGAGGTGGCGTGAAATCGTAATCGTCACCCAATCCGCCCGACGCTTCCTTGTAGATCGCCTGGCGGAAGCGCTCCTTGGCCGCGCCACTGGCGATGATGACCTGCCAGGGCTGGCTGTTGCACCAGGACGCGGTGCGCTGCGCGGTGGTCAGCACATGCTCGATGGTCGCGCGGTCGACCTCCTTGGCCAAGAAGGCGCGGACGGAGTAGCGCTCGTTGAGGAGCTCTTCGAGCACGCCGATGCGGTCCTGGGTCTGGCTCACTTTTGCATCCATGAATTAGCTCGCGCTCCTCGTAGGGTGGGCAAAGGCGCGATAGCGCCGTGCCCACCGACAGACTTACCCCGGCGCATCTGCATATGGTGGGCACGCTTCGCTTTGCCCACCCTACGCGATACAGCGAGAGGCTGGATCACCGACCCTTGGTCGGGATCTTGTTATACGGCACGTCCTTGTCGACGCGAATGTCGCCCGGCAATCCCAGCACGCGCTCGGCGATGATGTTGCGCAAGATCTCGTCGGTGCCGCCAGCGATGCGCATCGAGGGCGAGGACAGCAGCATCTGCTGGAACTGCCCCTGCACCGTCTCCTCGTCGGTGCCGGTGAGAACACCGGCCGCGCCCTGGAGGTCCATGGCGTAGGTCGCGATGTCCTGGAGCATCATGCCCGACACCAACTTGCCGATCGAATTCTCCGGCCCCGGCCGATCGCCCTTCGAGAGCGCCGAGATCGCGCGGTAGCTGGTGTATTTCAGCCCGCTCGACTTCACCGCCCAGCTCGCGAGCTTCGAGCGCACGGCGGGATCGTCGATGGCGAGCCCGTCCTCGAGCATCAGATTGGAGCAGAACTCGAACATTTCAGGGACGCCGGTCGCAAGCCGCGAGCCGATCGACATCCGCTCGTTCATCAGCGTCGTCAGTGACACGCTCCAGCCCTCGCCGACGGCGCCGAGGCGCTGGCTGTCGGGGATCACCACATCGGTGAAATAGACCTCGTTGAACTCCTGCATGCCGTTGGCCTGCTTGATCGGGCGAACCTCGACGCCCGGGCTCTTCATGTCCAGGAAGAACATGGTGAGGCCCTTGTGCTTGGGCACGTTCGGATCGGTCCGCGCGATCAACAGACCGAAGTCGGAATAATGCGCGCCGGAGGTCCAGATCTTCTGGCCGTTGACGACCCAATTGTCGCCCTTCTTCTCCGCGCGGGTGCGCAGCCCCGCGACGTCGGAGCCGGCGGACGGCTCGGAAAACAGCTGGCACCAGATCTCCTCGCCGGAGGCGAGCTTCGGCAGATGGCGGCGCTTGGCGTCCTCGCTGCCAAAAGCCATCACGGTCGGGCCGCACATGCCCTCGCCGATCTGGAACGGTTGCGTCAGCTTGCCGTAGACGCCCTCCTCCTGCTGCCAGATCACCTTCTCGATCGGCGTGGCGTCGCGGCCGCCATATTCCTTCGGCCAGTGCAGGCAGGCCCAATTGCCTTCGAACTTCTTCTTCTGCCAGGCCTTGCCGACATCGACGATGTCATGATTGGCCAGCCGGATGCGGCCGAGCGAGGATTTTGACAGCTCGGCATGCAACTCCCTCGGCGCATTGGCCTCGACCCATTTGCGCGCGGTCTCGCGGAAAGCGGCTTCCTGCGGGGTGTCGTCGAAATTCATGGCGAACCTCTCAATTCTTGCTCGGTGCGTAGGGTGGGCAAAGCGAAGCGTGCCCACCACCTTCCCTCGTTCTCGACAGAATTGGTGGGCACGGCGCTACGCGCCTTTGCCCACCCTACGACTCTAGCCTCTTCCCTTCGTCGGGATCTTGTTGAACGGCACGTCCTTGTCGACCCTGATATCGCCGGGCAGGCCCAGCACCCGCTCGGCGATGATGTTGCGCATGATCTCGTCGGTGCCGCCTTCGACGCGCGTGCCCGGCGCGCGCAAGAGCATCGCCTGGAAACGGCCGGCGAGTTCGCCATCCTCGCCGCTGATCACGCCGTTCGCACCCTGCAGGTCCAGCGCGTAGGTCGCGACGTCCTGGATCATCGAGCCCGCCACCAGCTTGCCGATGGAATTCTCCGGACCCGGGCGCTCGCCCTTCGACAGCGCCGAGATCGCGCGCATGCTGGTGTACTTCAGCCCGCTCGCCTTCACCGCCCAGTTCGCGAGCTTCGAGCGTACAGCGCGATCCTCGATCGCCGGGCCGTCGTCGAGCATCAGGCTGGAGCAATATTCGAACAGCTCCGGGAAGCCGGTCGAGACGGCCGCGCCGATCGCGCTGCGCTCGTTCATCAGCGTGGTCAGCGAGACGTTCCAGCCGTCACCGACCTCGCCGAGGCGCTGATGGTCGGGAATACGGACATTGGTGAAATAGACCTCGTTGAAGTCGGATGCACCGCTCGCCTGCTTGATCGGCCGCACCTCGACGCCCGGGCTCTTCATGTCCAGGAAGAACATGGTGAGGCCCTTGTGCTTGGGCACGGTCGGATCGGTGCGGGTCAGCAGGATGCCATAGTCGGAATAATGCGCGCCCGACGTCCAGATCTTCTGGCCGTTGATGACCCAGTCGTCGCCGTCCTTTTCCGCGCGCGTGTGCAGGCCCGCGACGTCGGAGCCGCCGGCCGGCTCGGAGAACAGCTGGCACCAGACCTTTTCGCCGGATGCGAGCGGCGGGAGGTACGTGCGCTTATGCTCCTCGCGGGCGAACGCCATCATGGTCGGCCCGCACATGCCATGGCCGATGATGAACATGCGGGACAGCTGGCCGAACGGCCCCTCTTCCTGCTGCCAGATCACGCGCTCGATCGGCGACGAGCCGCGCCCGCCATACTCCTTCGGCCAGTGCAGGCAGGCCCAGCCGGCATCGGCCTTCTTCTTCTGCCAGGCCTTGGCGACCTCGAGAATATTGGCGTTCTTGAGCTGGGTGCGGCCGAGCGAGGATTTGCGCAGCTCTTCCTCGTACTGCCTGGGCGCGTTCGCGCCGATCCAGGCGCGGGCGGTGGCGCGGAATTCGGCTTCCTGCGGGGTGTCGTCGAAATTCATGGTCTGTCATCCTTCGCCGGCGTCGTAGGATGGGTAGAGCGAAGCGAAACCCATCTGTCAGACCACCCGCGTCATGATGGGTTTCGCTACGCTCTACCCATCCTACAAATCACCTGTCGTTACGCCGCGTTCTTCTTGCGCATGCGGTCGATCAACTGGTCTTCCCAATAGGACAGGCTGCCGAGCCCGAGCGCCATGGCGTTGGCGCGGCGGTAGTACATGTGACAGTCGAACTCCCAGGTGAATCCCATACCGCCGTGAACCTGGATGTTGTTCTTGGCGCAATGCTGGAACGCCTGCGTCGCGCTGATGCGCGCGGCGGCGGCGGCTTCCGGCAGCTCGGCCGCGTTGGTCGAGAGCGCCCAGGCGCCGTAATAGCTGTTGGAGCGCGCCAGCGTCGCCGACACATACATGTCCGCGAGCATGTGCTTGACCGCCTGGAACGAGCCGATCTGGCGGCCGAAGGCGATGCGGTCGAGCGCGTAGTCGCGGCCCATTTCGAGCGCGCGGTCGGAGCCGCCGACCTGCTCGAATGCGCACAGCACCGCCGCGCGATCGAGCACCTGGGTCAAAATGCTCCAGCCTTCACCCGCAGCTCCCAGCGGCTCGGCCTTGCAATCCTTAAACGTGATCTCGGCCTGTCCGCGGGTCGGATCGAGATTGGTGAGGCTCTTCACCTCGACGCCACCGGCCTTGAGGTCGACGAGGAACAGCGAGATGTCGCCGTCGCGACCGCCCGATCCGGTGCGCGCGGCGACGACAGCGAAGTCGGCGATCGCACCATCCGCGGCCGGCTTCTTCACGCCGTTGAGCACGCCATTCGCAGCGGTGAGCTTGACGTTCTTCGGCGACGGATTGCCCTTGCCCTCGAACAGCGCCAGCGTGCCGATCGCCTCGCCCGAGGCAATCGCCGGCAGCCATTTCTTCTTCTGGGCATCACTGCCCGCGATCAGCAGCGCTTCGGCGGCAAGATACACTGTCGAGGAGAACGGCACCGGCGCATTCGCCCGGCCCATCTCCTCCGCGATCACGCAGAGCTCGAGATGGCCCGCGCCAGCGCCACCGAACTCCTCTGGGATCGCGACACCGAGAAAGCCCATCTCGGCGAGGCCTTTCCAGAGGTCCTTGTCGTAGGGCGCCTTGCCGTCGAGCACGACGCGCACCGCCTTCGGCGAGCATTTTTCGGTGAGGAATTTGCGCGCCTGGTCGCGGAGCTGTTTCTGGTCGTCGGAGAAATCGAAGTTCATGGCGGGCTACCCTTATTTATTCGTTGTCATTTATTTGCGCCGTCATTCCGGGGCGCGCGGAGCGCGAGCCCGGAATCCATATCCACCAGCCGGGGTTATGGATTCCGGGCCTGGCCCTTCGGGCCATCCCGGAATGACGAGTTGAGAGAGTTGCGCATTCATCGCAGCACGATCACATCCTGATCAGGCTTGTCCGCATAGAGCCGCTTCACCAGCGCCGCACGGCGCTCCAGGCCGGCGCGCTGGTTGATGTAGCCCTTGTCGGTGAGTTCATTGCCGTCGATGGAGGGCGGCTCGGCCATCAGCATTGCGCGCGCGATAGCGCGGCTGCTGGCGCCGCCACACTCCGTGTTGTGTGCTTCGAGGCCACGTCTGAAGCAGGCGATCACCTCGGGATGTTTCACCGCGTCCTCGAAGCTCAGCTCGAGATTGCCGACGAGCTGGCGACAGGCGTGCAGGTTCGGCCATGCCAGCAGACCGATCGAGCATTGATCCTGCCCGGCAACCAGCGCGTCATGCACAACGGGCGTCGCCGCGGCGATCGCGTCAGTGCGGAGCGATCCGACATGGACGAAGGTGCCGGTGGTGAGCTTGAAGTCCTCTACGACGCGGCCGGCGAAGATGATGCCCTTCACCGGATCGGCATCGTCGACGAAGATGCCGGCATCGCCGATGCAGTAAAAACCTTCCTCGTCGAACATCTTCTTCGTCAGGTCCGGCTGGCCGAAATAGCCGGGCGTGACGTTGACGCCGCGCAGGCGCAGCTCGTATTTTGAGCCGCACGGCACCATCTTCAATTCGACGCCGGGGAACGGCAGGCCGATCAGGCCGACGCGCTCGGTGTCCCAATAGGTGCCGGTCGAGGTCGGCGCCGTCTCGGTCGAGCCCCAGCCGGTGTAGAACACGATGCGCTCGCCGGTCGTCTTCACCGCGAGCGCCTGCATGCGCTCATAGAGATCGTCGGGCAGCCGCGCGCCGCCATAGGCCATGATCGACAGGTTCTTGAAGAACGAGCGGCACAGCGCATCGTCCTTCTCCATGGCCGCCGCGAGCGCGGCATAGCCGGCCGGCACGTTGGCGTAATAGGTCGGCGAGATCTCGCGCAGATTCCGCAGCGTCTCCTCGAACTGGCCCGGCATCGGCCGGCCGTCATCGATATAGAGCGTGCCACCGTCGACCAGCACCGGGTGAAACGCCGCATTGCCGCCCATGGTGTGGTTCCATGGCATCCAGTCCAGCATGGTCGAGATCGGACCGCCGGGATCGCGCGGCCGCACCTGCATCATCATCGCCGCATTGGCGCACATCATCTCTTGCGTGTTGATGACCGCCTTGGGCATGCCGGTCGAGCCGGAGGTGAACAACAGCTTGCCCACGGTCTGCGGCGTGATCTTCGCGATCGATGCTTCGACATCGGCGGTCACGGACGTTGCCGCGAGCTCGGCAAAGCTGACGCTCGTGATGCCGTCGCAGGGACGAGCGACGTGAACGACGGTGACGCCGGTGAGGTCGAGTGCGTTCAGCGCCTTCTCGAAGGTCGGGCCGTCCTGCACCATCACCACGGCCGGCTTGATCAGGTCGAACAGATACTTCAGCTTGACGTGGTCATGGCTCATCAGCGAGTAGGCCGGCGACACCGGCGCTGCTGGCAAGCGCGCCTGCATCGCGGCCTGCGTCATCAGCGCGTGCTCGATCGAATTGCCGGAGAGGATCGTGACCGGGCGTCCCTCGAGCCTGAGATTAAGCAGCGCCTGCGTCAGCGCATCCACGGTGCGCTTGGCCTCACCGTAGGAGACCTTGCGCCATTCGCGGTTCGCTCCGCCGCGCTGCGCGAGCCAGATGCGCTCAGGCGCTTGCCTGGCCCATTTCGCCAGCGAGGCCGGAAGATGCGTCTCGTAGGCTTGCAGCGGAATGCGCGACTTCAGCACCACCGTGCCGTCGTCGCGCCGCTCGACGTCGATGTCGCGCGCGAGCCACTCGACCTTGCGAAAGGCGGGCTTCGTCATCACGGCCGCCGCACTTCCACTCATTTTGCGTCTCCCGGAATTATCGTCCTTTGCGGATCGTTCTCGTTTCAGCGCCTGATATAGACAGGCTTTCGCTTCTCAAGGAAGGCCCTGATGCCTTCCGAAAATTCCTCGGAGCGACTGCACAGGACCTGGTTGCGGTCCTCTATCGCGATAACGGTTTCCAGCGATCCCGCATCGACGCTCATGTTGAGACATTCTTTTGACAGGCGCAGTCCCACGGGCGACGCCGTCATCATCGCATCGACATAGGGCGCAGCAGCAGCATCGAGCTTATCTTCATCGACGACCTCGGACACGAGCCCAACCGCGAGCGCGCGCTCGGCGCCGATGAAACGTCCGGTCAGGATCAATTCGGACGCCACAGAGACGCCGACGAGCCGCGGCAGAAAGTAGCTGGTGCCGATGTCGCAGCCGCCGAGGCCGAGCTTGATGAAGGCGCAGTTCATCCGCGCCGACTTCGTCGCGATGCGGATGTCGGAGGCAAGCGCCAGCGCGAACCCGCCGCCGGCCGCCGCGCCCTGTACCAGAGCGATGATCGGCTGCGGACAACGCCGCATCAGCATCACGATGTCGGCGATGCGGCGCTGCGAGTCGAGCGACTCGGTGACACCGGGCGGCTCCTGCTGCCCGGCGCGGCGGGCCATCGCCGCTTTGAGGTCGAGGCCGGCGCAAAAATTCTTGCCGGCGCCTTTCAGCACGACGACGCGCGTGTCGCGGTTGCGCTGGAGGCCCTGGAAATAGACGTTGAGCGCATCGATCAGCGCGGGATCGAGGGCATTGAGGTTTTCAGGACGATTGAGCGTCACCGTATCGACGCCGTCGTTGTGCTCGATCAGCAGCGGTTGGGACATGGTGCGCTCCTGCTTACCGGTCTTGGCGGTGCCGATTATTGTGCCCTCTCCCCTTGCGGGAGAGGGCATGTACATCGCTAGCCACATACTCGCCGGGGTGAGGGGTCTGTCTCCGCGGATAGAGACCCCTCATCCGGCGCTTCGCGCCACCTTCTCCCACGAGGGGAGAAGGAAGAGCGCATCTACTACCGCGGCGCCATACGGATGGCTCCGTCGAGACGGATGGTCTCGCCGTTGAGCATCGCGTTCTCGACGATATGCACCGCGAGCGAGCCGTATTCCTTGGCATCGCCGAGGCGCGAGGGATGCGGCACCTGGGCACCGAGGCTCTTGCGGGCTTCTTCATTCAGACCCATCAACAACGGCGTGAAGAACAGGCCGGGCGCAATGGTGTTGACGCGGATCTTCTGGCTGGCGAGGTCGCGCGCGGCCGGCAGCGTTAGGCCGACGACGCCGCCCTTCGAGGCCGAGTAGGCGATCTGGCCAATCTGGCCTTCATAGGCGGCCACCGAGGCAGTGTTGATAATGACGCCGCGCTCTTCTCCGACGGGCTCGATCGTGACGAGGCGCTCGGCGAACAGACGCAGGCAGTTGAAGGTGCCGATCAGATTGACGTTGATGATGCGCGCAAACTTTTCGAGCGGATAGATGCCGTCGCGGCCGACGATGCGCTGCGAGCCGCCGATGCCGGCGCAGTTCATCAGCACGCGCGCGACGCCGTGCGCGGCTTCCGCCTTCGCGATTGCTGCCTTGATCTGCTCCTCGCTGGTGACGTCGGCATGAAGCGCGACGCCCTTCACTTCGGTAGCGACCTTCTCTGCATTGTCCTTGTTCTGATCGATCACACCAATCTTGGCGCCCTTGGCGGCCATGGCGCGCGCGGTCGCTTCACCAAGACCCGAACCACCACCGGTGATGAGAACGGCTACGTCTTTCAATTCCATGACAGGCTACCTTTCCTTGGGCGTTTCTTCTCTAGACTTGTACGTCTCGGCCGGATTATCCGGCCGCGGCAGCTTCCTCGGCTTGCGTGAGGATGCCACCGCAAATCAGCGTTTCCATGTGCTTGATGTATTGCCGGCATACGTCATCGGTGACCGGACCGACGCCGGTCGCGCGAGACATCGCGTGCCGGCCAAAGAACAGGTGATCGCAGGCGCCGATCAGGCTGGTGTAGAACAGCACCGGATCGGTGGCACGGAACTCGCCGCGGCTGACGCCCTCAGTGAGCAGGCGGCGATGGAAATCCAGCAGCGGCGCGACGAAGAACTTTGAGACTTCGTCGGCAGAGCCGGCATTGGTCTCATGCAGCAGATAGTGAATCAGCCGATTCATGTAGGGGAACCGGTAATAGGCGCGGATGATGCCGGCGATGTGCAGCTTCAGCTTCGCCGTCGATGTGATCGGTTGCGCCAGCAGATATTCGAGATTTGACATCTCGGTCGCGGCATCGCGCGCGAGCAGCGCCAGCAAGAGGCCGTCCTTGTTGCCGAAATGATATTTGACCAGCGCGGCATTGGCGCCCGACTTCTGGGCGATGTCGGACAGCGAGATCTCGATCGACGAGCGTTCGATCATCAGCTCGCTCGCGGCCACGAGCAATTTCTCTGCCGTGGAATTCTTTCCGCTGGGGAGCCTGTTCGGTACGCTGGTAGTCACGGAGTTCCCTGTTCTCGCCGCTTGAAGCGGCCGCAGATAAGCCGAAGCAGCGCCTCATCACAAGAGTTAATTGATCGATTGACTAAACGATATCGCGCCCATTAAATCCGCCGCGACAATCCAAACTCGATAGAGAACAATCCAGGGAGAGACCGACATGGCCGAGGCTTACATCGTCGCCGCTGCGCGTACCGCGGGCGGGCGCAAGGGGGGCCGCCTCGCCGGCTGGCATCCGGCCGATCTCGCCGCGAAGGTGCTGGACGAACTGGTCGATCGCACCAAGGTCGATCCCGCCCTGGTCGAGGACGTGATCATGGGCTGCGTGATGCAGGTCGGCGAGCAGTCCAACAACGTCGCGCGCAACGCGATCATGGCCTCGAAGCTGCCGGAGAGCGTTCCGGGCACCTCGATCGACCGGCAGTGCGGCTCCTCGCAGCAGGCGCTGCACTTCGCCGCGCAAGCCGTGATGTCCGGCACGATGGACGTGGTGATCGCCGCCGGCGTGGAATCGATGACGCGCGTGCCGATGGGCCTGTCCTCGCAGCTTCCGGCCAAGAACGGCTTTGGCAATTACAAGAGCCCGGGCATCGAGCACAAATATCCGAACATCGTGTTCAGCCAGTTCACCGGCGCGGAGATGATGGCCGAGAAGTACGGCCTGTCGAAGAATGATCTCGACGAATACTCCTACAACAGCCATCAGCGCGCGATCGCAGCGACGCAAGCCGGCCACTTCAAGAAGGAGATCGTGCCGCTCGAGATCACCCGCGCCGACGGCAGCAAGGACACCCATCACATCGACGAAGGCATCCGCTTCGACGCCACGCTCGACGGCATCAAGGGCGTCAAGCTGATTGCCGAGAACGGCAAGCTGACGGCGGCGAGCGCCAGCCAGATCTGCGACGGCGCCTCCGGTGTCATGGTGGTGAACGAGCGCGGCCTCAAGCAGCTCGGCCTCACGCCGCTGGCGCGCATCCATCACATGACCATGACCGGCGGCGATCCCGTCATCATGCTCGATGCTCCGCTGCACGCCACCAAGCGCGCGCTGGAGAAGGCCGGCATGACGATCGACGACATCGACCTGTTCGAGGTCAACGAGGCCTTCGCCTCGGTGCCGACCGGCTGGCTCAAGACCACCGGCGCCGATCCAGCCCGCCTCAACGTCAATGGCGGCGCCATCGCGCTCGGTCATCCGCTCGGCGGCTCCGGCACCAAGTTGATGACCACACTGGTCCACGCCCTGCACCAGCGCGGCAAGCGCTATGGTCTTCAGACCATGTGCGAAGGCGGCGGCATGGCGAATGTAACGATCGTGGAGCGGCTGTAAGCTGCTGCTGCCACACTAACGGTGTCGTCCCGGCGAAAGCCGGGACCCATACCGCGAAATCTATCGATTGTGGTTGGTCGCAGTACCGAACGACAATCCTCTGCCAAACGACGCCCTGTGGTTATGGGTCCCGGCTTTCGCCGGGACGACATCTCGTGTGCCTTGGGACCTACGCTTATGACCCATCCGTCCGTCTACGCCAAAACCACGCCCGACAAGATCGCCTACCAGATGGCCGGGACCGGCAAGGCGATCACCTATCGCGAGCTCGACGAGCTCTCGAACCAGGGCGCAAACCTGTTCCGCTCGCTCGGCCTGAAGGCCGGCGACCACATCGCGCTCTTGATGGAAAACCGTCTCGCGTTCATGGAGATCTGCTGGGCCGCGCAACGCAGCGGGCTCTATTACACCGCCATCAGCCGCTATCTGAAGCAGGACGAGATCGACTACATCATCGGCGATTGCGGCGCCAAGGTCGTGATCACCACGCCGAAATGCGCCGACCAGATCAGGGCCCTGATCAAGGGGACCGCAGGCGAGCCGATCTTCTACATGGTCGACGAACCCCAGCCCGGCTTCCGCTCCTACGACAAGGAAGCGTCGGCACAGCCGACAACGCCGATTGCGGACGAGGTCGCCGGCTACGACATGCTGTATTCGTCCGGCACCACCGGCCGACCGAAGGGCATCAAGAGGGCCTTCGAAGGCAACAAGATCGACGTGCCGAACGCCTTCCTGCGCGTCCTCTGCGCCGACATGTGCGGCATGAATGCGGAGAGCACCTATCTCTCGCCGGCGCCGCTCTATCACGCGGCTCCGCTGCGCTTCAACATGATGGCGATCGTGCTGGGCGGCACCTCCATCATCATGGAGCATTTTGACGCCGAGGATTTTCTCAAGCTCGTCGAGAAGTACAAGGTCACGCAGTCACAGCTTGTACCGACCATGTTCGTGCGCATGCTGAAGCTGCCGGACGAGGTTCGCGGCAAGTACAACGTCTCCACGCTGAAGGGCGCGATCCACGCCGCTGCCCCCTGCCCTGTCGACGTCAAGGCAAAAATGATCGAATGGTGGGGACCGATCCTGATCGAGTATTACGCCGGCTCGGAAGGCAACGGCGTCACCGTCTGCAATTCGCAGCAATGGCTGGAGCATCGCGGCAGCGTCGGCCGCGCCGTGGTCGGCAAGATCAAGATCCTGGACGAGAACGACGAGGAGCAGCCGGTGGGCGAGATCGGCACGGTCTATTTCGCCGATGCGCCTGTTTTCACCTATCACAACGATCCAGAGAAAACGAAGAAGGCCTACAACGCCAAGGGTTGGTCGACGCTTGGCGACGTCGGCTACCTCGACAAGGACGGTTTTCTGTTCCTCACCGACCGCAAGTCCTACATGATCATCTCCGGCGGGGTGAACATCTACCCGCAGGAGACCGAGGACGTGCTCATCACTCACCCTGATATCGCCGACGTCGCCGTGTTCGGCGTGCCGAACGAGGAGATGGGCGAAGAGGTGAAGGCGGTGGTGCAGCCACACGACATGAGCCGCGCCGGCAAGGCGCTCGAAGCCGACCTGATCGCCTACTGCAAGACACGTCTCTCGGCGATCAAATGCCCGCGCTCGATCGATTTCGAAGCCGAGCTGCCGCGCACGCCGACGGGCAAGCTGGTGAAGCGGCATCTGCGCGACCGGTATTGGCCGAAGACGACGGCAAAGATTTAGCCACTTGCTTACCCTCCCCTGGAGGGGGAGGGTCGGCGCGAAGCGACGGGGTGGGGTGATCTCTCCACTCGGGCACTGTTCCACTCGGAGAGACTGTCACCCCGCCCCGCTGCGCATTCCGCTTCGCTGCATGCGCATCGACCCTCCCCCTCCAGGGGAGGGTGAAGCGGAGATTAATCAAACAAACTCGGCGTGTGGTTCACCAGCGCGCCTTCGATCTCGAGCATCTTCAGCTTCGTCACCACGCCGCCATTGGCCGAGAAGCCGCCGGGCTTGTTGCCGGCGGCCAGCACGCGATGGCAGGGCACGACGATCGGGCACGGGTTGCGGCCGAGCGCCTGACCGACATCGCGCGACAGCTGGACGCCGCCGAGCTGCTTGGCGATGTCGCCATAGGTGATGGTCTTGCCGGGCGGGATGGCGCGGGCGATCTCGTAGACGCCGCGGTTGAAGTCGGGCACGCCGTCGAGATCGAGCGGGATGTCGGTGAGATCGTCCGGCTCGCCCGCGAGCAATTTTGTGATGCGGTCGATCGCCTCTCGCACCTCGGCGGTCGGCTCGGCCTCGGTGGCGTCGGCATGGCGCTGGCTGATGCGGGTGCGGATCTTCTCCTCGCCGCCCATGGGCAGTTGCGTGCCGTTGATACCACGCGGGCCCCAGGCGATGGCACAGAGGCCGATCCTGGTGTCGAACAGGGCAAAATGCTGGTCGGTCATGGCTTGGTTCCTGGCTTGCGCCCTCGTCGCATGCCCCCATTGTGATCCATGCCTAAATCTAGGCTTGGAAATAGTTGCGATCCACCCGGTTTCCGGGAATCTTGCACAGGAGTTCCTGCCCCCTCCCGCGAGCCCCGAATGCAAAGCCTCCACGTCAACGGATACGACATGCCCTATCTCGACGTGGGCGAAGACAGGAGCCGGCCGCCGCTGGTCTGTGTACATGGCTCGCTCAATGACTTCCGCGTCTGGGGCTGCGTGCTCGGACCGCTGACGCAGCGGCATCGGGTGATCGCCGTCAGCTTGCGGCACTTCTTCCCGGACCGCTGGGATGGCGTCGGCGACACCTATTCGATCGCCCAGCATGTCCAGGACGTCATCGCCTTCATCGAGAAGCTCGACGTCGGCCCGGTCGATCTGATGGGCCATTCCCGCGGCGGGCACATCTGCTTCCGCGTGGCACAGGCGCGCCCCGACCTGTTGCGGCGGCTGATCCTGGCCGAACCCGGCGGCGAGCTCGATGCGAGCCTCGATCCCGATTACGTCGGCGGCCCCTCGCCGCTGTTGGCGCGGTTCACGGCCTCGGCCGAGAAGATCGCGGCCGGCGATGTCGACGGCGGCCTTGCCGTCTTCGTGGACACGCTGGAGGGCGCCGGCACCTGGCCGCGGCTGCCGGCGATGGTGAAGCAGAATCTGCGCGACAACGCCTATACCCTGATCGGGCAGGTCCGCGACAACCGTCCGCCCTTCTCGAAGGCGGATGCGGAATCGATCAGGATGCCGACGCTGTTCATCCTGGGTGCGCGGACCAAAGGCCTGCTGCCAAAGGTGCTGCATGCGCTGGCCGCGCACGTACCCTATTCCAAGACGGCGATCATCCCGAACGCGACCCATCCGATGTTCGAGCAGGCGCCGCAAAAATACTCCGAACTGGTTCTGGATTTCCTGGCGAGCTGATCATGCAGAGCTTTCGCGTCAACGGTTACGACATGGCCTATCTCGAAGTCGGGGACGGCCCGCCGCTGGTCTGCGTCCATGGCACGCTAGGTGATTTCCGCACCTGGTATTCAGTGCTCGGCCCACTGTCGAAGTCCCATCGCGTGATCTCGGTCAGCCTGCGGCATTTCTTTCCCGAGCATTGGGACGCCATCGGCGACGATTACAAGATGGCGCAGCACGTCGCGGACACGATCGCCTTCATCGAGCAGGTCAAACCCGGGCCGGTCGACCTGATGGGGCATTCGCGCGGCGGCCACATCGCGTTTCGCGTCGCGCAAGCGCGGCCTGACCTGCTGCGCAAGCTGGTGCTGGCCGAGCCGGGCGGCGATCTCGACGCCAGCCTGTCGGTGCCCGAAGGCACGCCCGCGCATCCGCCGCTCGCTGCGAAGACGATACGCTCGGTCGAGATGATCCGCGCCGGCGATCTCGACGGCGCGCTGCAGAATTTCTACGAGGGCATCGAAGGCGACGGCTCGTGGCGGCGCGTGCCGGCGGCGGCGAAGCAACAGCTGCGCGACAACACGCTCACCTTCCTCGGCCAGATCAACGAGCAGCGCCGGCCCTACACGCTCGCTGATGCGCAGGCGATCAGGACGCCGACGCTGCTGATCGGCGGCGGTGCAACCACCGGCAGCCTCTCGGTGATGTGGCGCGTGCTGGCCGAGCACATCGCGGGCAGCAAGACCGCGGTGATCCCCAATGCCGGCCACTGGATGTTCGAGCAGGCGCCGCTTGAGTTCGGCGAGGTGGTGAACAGGTTTTTGGCGGAGTAGCTTTCTTTTTTCCTTCTCCCCTCTTGTCCGCCGAAGCCTTCAGGCGAAGGCGGATGTGGGAGAGATCACATCTGCAAATGAGTCTGCGGAGAAATACCCCTCACCCAAGTGAGTTCGTGTCTCCCAGCGGCGCTGCCCTCTCCCGCAAGGGGAGAGGGCACAGAAACTCACACCTTCCAAACGCCGACCGGCATCTTGATCGTCGCATTCAGCCGGTTCCAGACGTTGATGGTCGCGATCGAGAGGATCAGGGTTGCGAGCTCGCGCTCGTCAAAATGCTTGGAGGCCTCGTTCCAGATCGCATCCGGCACCGGGTCCTCGCGATCGGCAAGGCGCGTGACGGCTTCGGTCAGCGCCAGCGCGGCGCGTTCGGCGTCGCTGAAATAGGGCGCATCGCGCCAGGCCGAGACGGCGAACAGGCGCTCGTCGGTTTCACCCAGCTTGCGGGCGATCTTCGGATGCATGTCGACGCAGACGCTGCAGCCGTTGATCTGGCTGGCGCGCAGGTGCACCAGTTCCAGGAGCTTTTCCGGCAGCCCCTGCTTGGTCAAATTGCCGAGGGATTGAAGGTGGTTCATGGCTTCAGGCAGGACCATGACGGGGTGGTTCATGCGCGCGTGCATCATCTTGCGTCTCCGTTAGAGAATTTGGACGGTTCCGGTCACATCGGCCGGATTGGCTTCGTCATGGGCATGACGGATTGCGATGAGGGAATGTGACCGATGACCCAGAAAAACTTCGAAGAAAATTTTCTCAGCCGCCAATTCGAGGCCAGCAGGGACCATCTGCGCGCGGTCGCCTACCGGATGCTGGGTTCCAGTGCCGAGGTCGACGATGCCGTGCAGGAGGCCTGGCTGCGGGTCAGCCGCTACGACACGTCCGATGTCGCGAACCTGCGCGGCTGGCTGACCACTGTGGTCGCGCGCATCTGCCTCGACATGCTGCGCGCGCGCAAATCGCGCCGCGAGGACCCGATGGGCCCGCACGTGCCCGAGCCGGTCGACGAGACGCGGGAGCGCGAGGCGGAGATGTCCGATTCCGTCGGCGCGGCCCTCCTCGTCGTGCTCGAGACATTGCAGCCGGCAGAGCGGCTCGCCTTCGTGCTGCACGACATGTTCGCAGTCCCGTTCGAGGAGATCGCGCCGATCGTGGGACGCTCGGTCGACGCCTCGCGGCAGTTGGCGAGCCGCGCGCGACGGCGCGTCCAGGGGGCGCCGGTGCCCGAGGCGGACATCTCGCACCAGCGCGCGATCGTCGATGCCTTCCTCAGGGCTTCGCGCGAGGGCAATTTCGAGGGCCTGCTGGCCCTGCTCGATCCCGACGTCGTGTTCCGTGCCGACCAGGCTGCGGTGCGGCTCGGCACGCTGCCGGAGATCCGCGGCGCGGATGCGGTCGCACAGCTCTACAAGGGCCGTGCGCAGGCTGCACGGACGGCGCTGGTCGATGGCGAGATCGGCGTCGCCGTCATCTTCGGCGGACGTCTGCGCATCGCGCTGCGCGTGACGTTCAACGGCGACCGGATCGCGGGGATCGAGGCGGTGGCCGATGCGGACCAGATCGCGACGATGGAGGTGGAGGTGCTGGAGCGCTAGCGGGACGTGGCATCCGGACGGCCCGGATGTTACGCTGAAGTCCAATCGCGCGGTGCCAGCGCTCAAGACGCGAAAGGACGATTTCCATGACAGCCCGCTTCATTCCCCTGCTCGCCTTGTCCCTGCTCGGCCTCGCCGCCGGCAGCACCACCGCGCTTGCGGCCGCCGACGAAAAGCTGAAGGCCGCGGCCGAGCAGGAGAAGGCGCCGCTGATCGAGACCCTGCACGACATGGTGATGATCGAAAGCGGCAGCGGCGATGCCGAGGGCCTGAAGAAGATGGCCGAATTCACCGAAGCGCGCCTGAAGGCGCTGGGCGCCACCATCGAGCGGCGCAAGACCACCGCGGGTACGGGCGCCGACATGGTGATCGCCACCTTCCAGGGCACCGGGTCGCGAAAGCTGATGTTGATCGCGCATATGGACACGGTCTATCAGCGCGGCATTCTCGCAAGCGAGCCGTACCGTGTCGACGGTAACCGCATCTACGGCCCCGGCATCGCCGACGACAAGGGCGGCATCGCCGTGGTCCTGCATGCGCTCAAGATCCTGAAGGACGCCGGCTGGCAGGACTACGCCAGGCTCACCGTGTCCTTCAATCCGGATGAAGAGGTCGGCTCGATCGGGTCGGGCGAGATCATCGCCGAGTTCGCCGACCAGCACGACGTCGTGCTCTCCTGCGAACCCACGGTCGCCGCGCCGATCGCCAAGAATGACGGGCTGCTGCTGGGCGCGAGCGGCACTGCCACGGCGAAAATGGAGGTGAAGGGCCGCGCCTCGCATGCCGGCGCCGCGCCCGATCTCGGCCGTAACGCGCTGATCGAGCTCGCGCACCAATTGCAGCAGACAAAGGACGTCGCCAAGTCGATCCCGGGCACGCAGCTCAACTGGACCACGGCGCAGGCCGGCACGGTGCGCAACCAGATTCCGGAAAAGGCCGAGGCCGGCGCCGATATCCGCCTGACCATCCCCGATGGCATCGCCAAATTGCAGGCGGCGCTCGACGCGAAGGTGAAGGACAAGTTCGTGCCCGACACCGAAACCACGGTGACGATCATTGCGGGCCGCCCGCCCTTCGTCGCCAGCGATCGCGGCCGCGCGCTCGCGCAGGAGGGGCAGGCGATCTATGCCGAGATCGACCGCAAGCTCGACATCGCCGAGATGACCGGCGGCGCCACCGATGCCGGTTATGCCAACCGCAGCGGCAAGGCGGTCGTGGTCGAGAGCTTTGGCCTCGCCGGCTTCGGCTATCACGCCCGGGACGAGTTCATCGACACCAACTCGATCGTGCCGCGGCTCTATCTGGTGAGCCGGATACTGATCGAGCAGGGCAAGAAGAAGTAGGCGCCGGGGCCGGCCAAGCCATTTCGGCGAAAACAACCCCATGCACAGTAGACGGCCCTAGCGATATCAATGGCTTAGCGAGGCCAAAACGGCGGCTTGAGGACCGCCTTGACGCCCTCCCCCTCCTGCGATACCTTCGAATACGGAATTCCGTATTCCCTTTTGTGTCTCGGAGCTGCCGGCGTGATCCCTCTCGACCCGCTCCCGAACCTGATCGACCAGGTCTATGCGCGGATCCTGGAGGCGATCTCCGACCGCACGCTTCAACCCGGCCAGCGCATCCGGCAGAACGAACTCGCCGACAAGCTCGGCGTGTCGCGCCAGCCGGTGTCGCATGCGCTGCATCTGCTGCACCGGCAGGGTCTCGTCGCCGAGAGCGGCCGTCGCGGTTTTGAAGTCACCCAGCTCGACCCCTCGCGCATCCGCCAGCTCTACGAGGTGCGAGGCGCCATCGACGCGCTGGCCGCGCGGCTCGCCGCTCAGCGCGCCGCAAGCGACGCGGCGGGACGCGCGCGGTTGGACGCAGCCCTCGCCGCCGGACGCCGCATCGACCGCAAGACTTCGCTCGCCGAGCTGATCGTGCTCGACGTCGATTTTCACCGCGCGATCTATCAGCTCGCGGGCAATCCCGTGATCGAGGAGACGATCGCGCCGCAATGGCCGCATATGCGCCGCTCGATGGCGACGGTGCTCTCCGAGCTCGATTATCGCGGCAGCGCGTGGGCCGAGCATGCGACGATTGCCGGACACATTCTCGCAGGCGATGCGAAAGCCGCCGAGCGCGCAGCGCTGGCCCATGCGCAGACGGCGGGACGGATGACCGAGGAGAAATTGAGGGCGACGGACGAGGCGGCGGCGTAGCGACTATCGCGCCCCCCGTCATGCCCGGGCTTGTCCCGGGCATCCACGTTCTTCTCGCGAACGTGGAGCAAAGACGTGGATGGCCGGGTCAAGCCCGGCCATGACGAGAGAAAACAACAAATCAAAACAGGAGGACGACCCATGAAACTGTCTCAGGAGCAATTGGAGTTCTTCCACCACGAGGGCTGGCTGTTCCTCCCCGAATTGTTCAGCCAGGAGGAAGTCGACTTCCTCGCGCGCGAGGCGATCGGCATCTATGACGCGAATCGGCCCGAGGTCTGGCGCGAGAAGAGCGGCGCGCCGCGCACGGCGTTTGCCGCGCATCTCTACAACGAGGCATTCCGCATCTTGGGTGCGCATCCGCGCATGATCGACCCGGTCGAGCAATTGTTCGGCGAGCCGGTCTACATGCACCAGTTCAAGATCAACGCGAAATCGGCCTTCACCGGCGACGTCTGGCAGTGGCACCAGGATTACGGCACTTGGAAGCGCGACGACGGCATGCCGGAGCCGCGCGCGATGAACATCGCGATCTTCCTCGACGAGGTGATGCCGATCAACGGCCCCCTGATGCTGGTGCCGCAGAGCCAGAATGCCGGCGATCTCCAGGCCTCGCATGACCTTGCGACGACCTCCTATCCACTGTGGACGCTCGACGAAGAGACCGTGACGCGCCTCGTCAAGCAGGGCGGCATCGTCGCGCCCACAGGCAAGCCGGGCGGCATGCTGATGTTCCACGGCAATCTCGTGCATGGCTCGGCCGGCAACATCACGCCCTACCCGCGCAAGATCGTGTACCTGACGCTGAACGCGGTCTCGAACTACATCCGCACCCCGACGCGGCCTGAGTACATCGCGCATCGCGATTTTGCGCCGATCAAGACGGTGGACGATGATGCGCTGGTGCGGCTCGCACGTGCGCCGCGACAGGCGGCGGAGTAAGTTCTCACTGTCATTCCGGGGCGCGCCTTCTTGGGCGCGAGCCCGGAATCCATACTCCCGATCGTGGTTATGGATTCCGGGCTCGACGCTGCGCGTCGCCCCGGAATGACGAGCTTTGATTGTTGCGCTCAGGACATCCCCCATGAACCTCTTCCGCCTCCTCCAGGCCCGCGCGTCCGCTGGCAAGCCTGTCCGTGTCGCGCTGATCGGTGCCGGCAAGTTCGGCTCGATGTTTCTGGCGCAGGTGCCGCACACGCCGGGGCTGGAGGTGCCCATCATCGTCGATATCGATCGCGACCGTGCGCGCGAAGCCTGCCGCACCGTGGGCTGGAGCGCCGAGCGGATCGCGGCCACCGTCTTCACCGATGATGGCGCACGCGCCATTGCGGGCGGCGCGATGGATGTCGTCGTTGAAGCGACCGGCAATCCGGCCGTCGGCATCAAGCACGCGCGCGCTGCGATCGCGGCGGGCAAGCATATCGTGATGGTCAATGTCGAGGCCGACGTGCTGGCGGGCCCGCTGCTCGCCGAGGAAGCACGGAAGGCGGGCGTGGTCTATTCGCTCGCTTATGGCGACCAGCCGGCGCTGACCGCCGAGATGGTCGACTGGGTGCGCGCCACCGGTTTTCGCGTGGTCGCAGCCGGCAAAGGGACAAAATATCTGCCAGCCTATCACGACGTGACACCTGACGGCGTCTGGCAGCACTATGGTCTCACCGCGGGCGAGGCACAGTCGGCCGGCATGAATCCGCAGATGTTCAACTCCTTCCTCGACGGCACCAAATCCGCGATCGAGATGGCCGCGATCGCCAATGCCTGCGGGCTCGACGTGCCCGCGAGCGGCTTGCTGTTTCCGCCCTGCGGCGTCGACGATTTGCCACACGTCATGCGTCCCAGCGACAAGGGCGGCGTGTTGGAACGGTCGGGCGTGGTGGAGGTGGTGTCGTCACTCGAGCGCGACGGCCGGCCGGTGTTTCGCGATTTGCGGTGGGGCGTCTATGTCGTGCTGGAGGCGCCGAACGACTATGCCGCCGACTGCTTCAGGCAATACGGCCTGAAGACCGACGGCAGCGGACGCTTCGCGGCGATGTACAAGCCGTACCATCTGATCGGGCTCGAGCTGAACATCTCGATCCTGTCGGCGGCGCTGCGGGGCGAGCCGACCGGCCAGCCCTATGGCTTCCGCGGCGACGTTGCCGCCGTGGCCAAGCGCAATCTGCGCGCCGGCGAGATGCTGGACGGCGAAGGCGGCTACACCGTGTGGGGCAAGCTGGTGCCGGCGGCCGCGAGCCTGAAGGCAGGCGCCCTGCCGATCGGTCTCGCACATCGCCTGAAGCTGAAGCACGACGTCGCCCATGGCGAGATCGTGCGCTGGAGCGACGTCGAGTTCGACGCTAACAACGAGACGATCAAGACGCGAAAGGTAATGGAGACGGCATTCGCGAAATAGCGGCTAGAACTGCCCCGGTTGAGCGGGTGGACTGGGCCAATCCGATCGCAAATTGTTCGGATTATTCCTTGCGAACAAGTCCTGCCTTATAACGCCGCTCGGGCCCGCATCAATTGATGGTGGCATTCCGCGAACATCACGGGTTGGCGCGACTATGACGCCGGTCCGAACGCCACAATTGGCGGGATAGCCAACGTGTCGGCAGTAAGTTGCAGCACTCGCGCCTGCATTGCTTCCAATTGAGAAGCCAATAATTAGCGACGCTGACAAGGCAATTGATCGCTTCATTCTTGCCTCCTGTAGCTGATCCACGGGAGAGAATTATAGATGAAGTGTAGCTATGCCAAAGCGGTGAATGTTGAACCGTGAGTTCGGCTTCTCGATCAAAAGCCGGCATCGGCCGCAGCCCGCGCCATGTCCAACCATATGCGGACTCATGATCGCAGCAGGTTGCGTCCTCTTCGACCACGATGACCTTGGCTTCGGCCTCCTCGAAATTCTTGCGCTGGTCACAGCGATTGATAGCCCCGAGAAGCCAATGGCCGGGCCGAGCAGTGTCAGGATGGTCGCGAAGGATGACACCGGGATGCTCGTTCTGTTCGTGCTCGCCCAACGTGTCACGTCGATTTGATGTTTTGCGCGCAAAAAAAACGGGTACTGACACACGTGGCATCTTGCACCACGGTCCAACCGTAAGGAGCAATCCATGATAAATCTGAAAATTCTTGGTGCGGTCGTTGTTGTGGCATCTGCCCTGTCCAGCTCTGCTGTACAGGCGCAGTGGTACAACTCCAATCCGGACGCATGCCAAGCTGAATTCGCCAGCTGCACGGGTCTTGGAACGGGGACCACCCCCGACTATCGGGTTCGGCCATCAACTCGGCGAACGGCATATCGCCAGCCGGCAGCGGCGGACGCGACTGTCGGCAACTGGGGCAATTCCTACGCCATGTCGCCCGGCATGTCGTACGGCGAGATGGGCTGGCAGGGCAGCTGGAGTACGTATGCTGCCCGTAACGGCATCGTCTGCCGGCCCGGCACCTATTTCAAGGGTAGCGACGGCCTCCAGCATCTCTGCCAGTAGGTCATCTGCTCTGACGTTAAACAGCTCAGGCGGCCCCAAAGGGGCCGCCTGTTTCGTGCCGGAGTTGTGGCTCTCGCCGAGAATTAGCATCCAGATCGCGCGGTGGGTGCACGACTGGGTGTACGAACGACCCCGATCTCCGGATCGAGGTCGCGTACCGTCACCAGTGCTTCGAGCGGGCGGCGGGCCTTCGTGGTAGCGATCTCTATGGAAGCAGCCGTTCTTCCCTGGCTTGCTTGAACCACTTCCGGAACATGTCCTCGGTGTCCATCATCTCGGTGAAGCCGGCGCGGTTGATCTTCACGGTCGAGACGATCGAGGGCGGACCGGACTCGGTCTGGCCGTAGCGCATGCTGTAATCGGCGTATTGGAACGACAGGCCGACGAAGTCGGCGAGGTCCGGCGACACAAGGTCATGCTTGCGTCGCAACGCGTCCCAAGAAGAGACCCAATTGGGAAACTCCTTGGCGAGCGATAGCGGGATCGGCTTGCCGGGCTTCATCTCCAGCGCGTCGGCCACCGCGGGCCAGATGTTTTCCCAGGTGAAGACATCGCCATTGGTGACGTTGAAGGCTTCGTTCTGTGCCGCCTTGGCCTCGCCCGACCAGGCGATCGCGCGCGCGAGGAGATCGACGTCGACGGCCTGCGCCACCCGCGCGGCGCCGCCGGGAAAGTCGAGCGGCCTGCCCTGCTCGCGCAGCATCGCGGCATAGACGCCGAGTGGCGGGATCAGATCCATGGCGCCGCCCATGGCGAGGCCGACGATCAGAACGGGGCGCAAGATACTCCAGTGCCAGGCTTTCCCGGCCTGGAGCTCGCGCAGGAAATTTTCCTGCGCCCAATAAAAGTTGGGCTGCTCGTACATCTCGGAGCGGCCTTCGCGCGCCGGCACCGTCAAGGGGCGGACGTGAACGCCATAGGCTTTGGTGCCTTGCAGCAAGGCGACATGCTTGAGGTCTGGCGCCATCGGCTCGAGCGCGGCCATCAAATTGCGCAACATCAGATCATTGGTCTTGATCTGCTGCGGATCGCGCCAACCATCGACGAGCTGTGGCGCCTCGTAGAGCGCGGCGTAGATCAAATGGGTGGCGCCCTGAAGCTCGGCCGCGGCACGGCGGCAATCGGCTTCGCTGGTAAGGTCGATCGGGACGTGGCGGGCGCCGTAGAGGTGGCGCGGCTTGCGTCGCGACAGCGCCACAACTTCTGAAGGCTCGGATGTGCCGAAGTGTCGCAACGCGGCGTTGCCGACGAGACCGGTTGCCCCAGCGACCACGACCTTTTTGCCCGTCATGCGCGAGCCTCCCTTGTTATTGCCTAATCGCGTAGCAGATCGCTGATGGTTCCGACTTGCGTCTGGCCCGCGTTCGCACTTGCGAGGAAGGCATCAGGCTTGATTATCGCAGGGCGTCCGGTCATCCTTGCTGACGGAACCGCAACGCTCGGCTTCCAGCAACAAGAGCCCATCAGGGCCATTCGGAAACGCTCAAACAAATCTCAACAAGAGAACGTCGATCCTCGACGAAGACAAGACGACAGCAAGATCGTTCCCTGGTCGATGCATCGACGCAATGGAAGGGATGCGCATGAAACGTCGTGATTTTCTGAAGGTGACAGGCGTCGGCCTGGCCGCGAGCACAGCAGTGGCTGCGCCCGCGATCGCGCAGTCGTCGCCCGAGGTCAGGTGGCGCTACGCCACGAGCTGGCCGAAAGCCCTCGATACGCTCTATGGCGGCTGCGAATATTTCTGCAAGCAGGTCGCCGACATTACCGACAACAAATTCCAGATCCAGCCTTTTGCGGCGGGCGAGATCGTCCCGGGCCTGCAGGTGCTCGACGCCGTGTCGAACGGCACGGTCGAGATCGGCAATACCGCGCTTTATTACTATTGGGGCAAGAACCCCGCATTCACGTTCGCAACTGCCCTCCCGTTCGGCTTGAACACGCGCCAGCAGATTTCCTGGCTGCTGTGGGGCGGCGGACAGGATCTCGTCAACGACCTCCTGAAAGAGCACAACGTCTACGGCATCCCGACCGGATCGACCGGCGCGCAGATGGGCGGCTGGTTCAGGAAGGAGATCAAGACGGTCGACGACCTCAAGGGCCTGAAGATGCGCATCGGCGGCTTCGCCGGCACGATCCTCGCCAAGCTCGGCTGCGTGCCGCAGCAGCTCGCCGGCGGCGACATCTATCCGGCGCTGGAGAAGGGCACCATCGACGCGGCCGAGTGGGTCGGTCCCTATGACGACGAGAAGCTCGGCTTCGCCAAGGTCGCGAAGTACTACTACTATCCCGGCTGGTGGGAAGGCACGAGCCAGGGCCACAACATCATGAACATCGAGAAGTGGAACGCGCTGCCCAAGCACTATCAGGCGGCGATCGACGCGGCGTCACGCGACACCTTCACCTGGATCACCGGCAAGTACGATGCGGTGAATGCTCCGGCGCTGAAGCGGCTGATCGTGAACGGCGCGATCCTCAGGGGCTTCCCGCAGGAAGTGCTCGAGGCGTGCTACAACACCGCCAACGAAATCTATGCGGACCTGTCCAAGACCAATCCGCATTTCGGCAAGATGCATGCGAGCATGACCGCGTTCAAGAATGACTCGTTGCCTTGGACGCAGGTGGCCGAGCTGAGCTACGACAGCTTCATGGCGCGGATGCGGACCAAGACGTGAGGCGCTGAGCGGCTCACACGACTAAAGACGGAGAAGCCCCGGAGATGCTGCCATCTCCGGGGTTTTACGTGCTTTGGTTCTGGTTTCGGACCAAACCTGGTTGTCCCCATCGGCTTCGCAACTGCGAGCGTTCCGACGACGCTTGATTATCGCAAGGCGACCGGTCATCCTGATGGCCGGAACCGCAACGTACGGGATCCACAAAGAGCCCTGAAGGGCCGTCGGACACACTCACACCTTCACCAAAGACAAGTTCGGTTCTCGGCGAAGCAAAAGACGACACGAAGATCGTTCCCTTAGTCGAGCAATCGGCACAACGGAGGGATAC
>NZ_CP197231.1:8277500-8966771 GCF_052075965.1 Bradyrhizobium sp. 482_C4_N1_8
CTCCATCTGTTTGTAGGTGTCCGGTTTCAGGTCTATTTCACTCCCCTCGTCGGGGTGCTTTTCACCTTTCCCTCACGGTACTGGTTCACTATCGGTCGCTGAGGAGTACTTAGGCTTGGAGGGTGGTCCCCCCGCGTTCAGACAGGATTTCACGTGTCCCGCCTTACTCGTGGATACATCATCGCATTACTCGTACGGGGCTATCACCCTCTAAGGCCCGGCTTTCCTGACCGGTTCCGATTGTCTTTGATGTATCACTGGCCTGGTCCGCGTTCGCTCGCCACTACTAACGGAGTCTCTGTTGATGTCCTTTCCTCCAGGTACTTAGATGTTTCAGTTCCCTGGGTTTGCTTGAAACCTCCTATGTATTCAGAAGTCTCATACCTTCTCTTGATAACCGGAAATCCAAAACCTCTTCGATCGAAATCTAAAGGCCTAGGCATCTCTCATTTCTGATCGAACCCCACACCAATGTCTTTCGACAAAGGTCTTGGAGTTCCGGCTATCGAAGGTGGGTTTCCCCATTCGGAAATCCATGGATCAAAGCTTCTTCGCAGCTCCCCACGGCTTATCGCAGCGTAGCACGTCCTTCATCGCCTCTCAGCGCCAAGGCATCCACCGAACACCCTTAAGGCACTTGATTGCTCTCATTATCAATGTCCACACACTCGGCAGAATGTTGTCTGCAGAATTACCTTGCGGCACGCGCCCTCGATGAACGCTATCTGCAGCCGGACAATGATTAGAAAGACCAGCTTGCTTCGTAAGATCGTTCCGATAGCGAGGCGGTCAAGCTTCGCTAAAAGGATCATTTACAACTCGCATTCCTCTCAGACGCAGCCTTGTGAGCTACATTGAAAGGCGCACGAGCGCCGAAATGATCCGGAGATAATGAAGTATCGCGCAACAATTGCTTGTTGCCCGATCCAACTCGGATCGATCTCCTCTTTACGATGTCAGAAATCACGCAGCTTACTGTCCATCCGGACTAGTAAGTGCGAAGTGATGTTTCGCGGACGATTTAGGTGCACGATCAGTCGATGATCAAACCATCTGGTGGAGCCAGACGGGATCGAACCGACGACCTCATGCTTGCAAAGCACGCGCTCTCCCAGCTGAGCTATGGCCCCGTAACCAGAAGACGAATGCTCACTCGATGAGTGTGGTGGGCCTGGGAAGACTTGAACTTCCGACCTCACGCTTATCAAGCGCGCGCTCTAACCAACTGAGCTACAAGCCCCTAACGCATATCCAGTCAAGGACCAGGGATTCTGCAAGCTTGCAGCCCCAGCGCGTGTTCGTCCGCGAAGAAAGAGAAACGAAGACGGCGAAATCCCGCCAATGCAGCTCAACAATCCTGACGATCGTTGGCCACTGATGTTTCTAAAACGGTTCGATAGAAGCAAGCTTCTGAAGAACCATCCTTAGAAAGGAGGTGATCCAGCCGCAGGTTCCCCTACGGCTACCTTGTTACGACTTCACCCCAGTCGCTGACCCTACCGTGGCCGGCTGCCTCCCTTGCGGGTTAGCGCACCGTCTTCAGGTAAAACCAACTCCCATGGTGTGACGGGCGGTGTGTACAAGGCCCGGGAACGTATTCACCGTGGCGTGCTGATCCACGATTACTAGCGATTCCAACTTCATGGGCTCGAGTTGCAGAGCCCAATCCGAACTGAGACGGCTTTTTGAGATTTGCGAAGGGTTGCCCCTTAGCGTCCCATTGTCACCGCCATTGTAGCACGTGTGTAGCCCAGCCCGTAAGGGCCATGAGGACTTGACGTCATCCCCACCTTCCTCGCGGCTTATCACCGGCAGTCTCCTTAGAGTGCTCAACTAAATGGTAGCAACTAAGGACGGGGGTTGCGCTCGTTGCGGGACTTAACCCAACATCTCACGACACGAGCTGACGACAGCCATGCAGCACCTGTGTTCCAGGCTCCGAAGAGAAGGTCACATCTCTGCGACCGGTCCTGGACATGTCAAGGGCTGGTAAGGTTCTGCGCGTTGCGTCGAATTAAACCACATGCTCCACCGCTTGTGCGGGCCCCCGTCAATTCCTTTGAGTTTTAATCTTGCGACCGTACTCCCCAGGCGGAATGCTTAAAGCGTTAGCTGCGCCACTAGTGAGTAAACCCACTAACGGCTGGCATTCATCGTTTACGGCGTGGACTACCAGGGTATCTAATCCTGTTTGCTCCCCACGCTTTCGTGCCTCAGCGTCAGTATCGGGCCAGTGAGCCGCCTTCGCCACTGGTGTTCTTGCGAATATCTACGAATTTCACCTCTACACTCGCAGTTCCACTCACCTCTCCCGAACTCAAGATCTTCAGTATCAAAGGCAGTTCTGGAGTTGAGCTCCAGGATTTCACCCCTGACTTAAAGACCCGCCTACGCACCCTTTACGCCCAGTGATTCCGAGCAACGCTAGCCCCCTTCGTATTACCGCGGCTGCTGGCACGAAGTTAGCCGGGGCTTATTCTTGCGGTACCGTCATTATCTTCCCGCACAAAAGAGCTTTACAACCCTAGGGCCTTCATCACTCACGCGGCATGGCTGGATCAGGGTTGCCCCCATTGTCCAATATTCCCCACTGCTGCCTCCCGTAGGAGTTTGGGCCGTGTCTCAGTCCCAATGTGGCTGATCATCCTCTCAGACCAGCTACTGATCGTCGCCTTGGTGAGCCATTACCTCACCAACTAGCTAATCAGACGCGGGCCGATCTTTCGGCGATAAATCTTTCCCCGTAAGGGCTTATCCGGTATTAGCACAAGTTTCCCTGTGTTGTTCCGAACCAAAAGGTACGTTCCCACGCGTTACTCACCCGTCTGCCGCTGACGTATTGCTACGCCCGCTCGACTTGCATGTGTTAAGCCTGCCGCCAGCGTTCGCTCTGAGCCAGGATCAAACTCTCAAGTTGGACTTGAACTTTGAACCGGCTGATCACAACGTTTGACGAGGTCCCACCATTATTTCGACAACCGAAGTCGTCGAGCTGCCCGCGATTCACATCGCTGGCAGCGATGGTGTTTCCTTTAAAACGTGTACCGCCGAAGTCTTTCGTCCCCTCTCAGAACTCAAAAGCCGAAGCTCTTCAGTGTCCGAGAGGCGCAAGGACTCCGCCGTCCACGTTTCTCTTTCTTCATCTTCACTTGTCAAACAGCCCGGGACCAGGTGGCCCCTACCTTCCAGAGTGGAAGGGTTCCCGACACCCTCACCGACGATGAATGAACTCCAATCGACTTACGTCGACTGTTGTGTCACTCAACAAGGTGAGGAGCATCAGTGGCGCGTTCGCTCGCCTTGGTCAGTGACCCGGCGGCGCCGCGCTCAGTGGTCGGGTTATAGGCCCCCCCGCCCGGGATTGTCAACGCCCATTGTCAACAAATCGTCGCACGGTGGATCATCGAAAAAAATCCAGCGATTCCAGCCAATTAGAAAGGCCGCTAACGGCCGGATCGAATTTGCACCGCAAAAGATCTCAAAAAAAATTTGCCCGCCGGCGGGCTCCGGAAGCCCTGGCAGGCGGAGGCCCATCCAGGCCGGACCGAGCCCTCGTTCACGGCAGACGAGCCCCATCCAAGGCCGGACCGAGCTCCAGCCAAGGCCAGACCTGGTCCCCCGGCGCCTGCCAGACGGGCTTCTTGCGCCCGGCCGTTCAGGAAACTTTTCCATATTAGGCGCCGTACTAGAGCCACAATCCCGCGGCGTTCTGGTACAGACAAGCTTGAATCGCGGGATGCCAGTGGGGGCTGCCGGCGATTTTCATTGGGTCAGAGGAAGGCGATCTTGCAGATGACGCAGCCTTCCTCCGACATTCGAGAGACATCGAGAGACCTTTACCCGTCCAGCTGTTCGTAATTTCGGCCGGCCCCATCGAGGGCTTTCTGAGCGCGGGCGCCTGTGCGGCTTGCCTTTTCCGGCGATCCCCCTTCAAGAGGGCGGCCAGGAGAGGTTCGAAATCAGGCATCTTGGGTCGTTGATTGGGGGACTTGGTTTGAACCACAGGACGTCGCGCGGCGCTTACGGGCGTGAGACCGGGATCATCGATCTCGGCCACGAACCGCCGCTGTCCGTCGATGGTTCCGAGGCCGCCGTCATCGATCGCCGACGCGTTTCCGTGCAATGGTTCAGCGGGACAATTCTGACCGGACTCTGCGGCGCAGCCCTGATCGGCGGCGCCGTTTTCGCTTCTCTCGACGGTGAGATGACCTTCGCCAAGGTGCCTGAGCGCGTCGAAGGCGCGCTGCGCGGCGCATTCGGCGCGGCCGATCGCGCCGCCACGCTGCACAAGAGCGACCGCCTGCCGCCGCCGAACGAATCCACGGCCTCGCGCAACATCGTCCGCGTCTCCACCGTCGCCCGCGTCGGCAACCGCGACGTGATGCGGGTGCGCCCGTTCGTCCGGATCGCCGGCAATCTGTCGATGACGACGAGCGATCTGTCGGCGAAAATCCCGCCGTTCAACGCCCAGCGCCTGCTCACCGATGTCGGCTCCGATCCGAAGACCGCGGCGGAAGATCCGAACAATCCCGAAGCCGTCGAGCCCGATGCCGAAGTCTCCTTCGTCACCAAGGACCTGTCGCCGGTGCTGCCGAAGGCCAAGATTTCCGCCGTGGTGGCGCTCGACGACATCCTGATGCGGGTGCGCGACGCCGCCAACTGGCGCGGCAATGGCGGGGTGCGCTACGCCTCGCTCGCCAATGCCACCGCCGACGTCTCCGGCGCGACCGGCCCCTCCGACATGAAGATGGCCTACGCCACCGAAGCGTCGGCGTCCGATCCCTATGCCGGCTTCGAGACGCGCGTGGTGCCGGAAAACGTCACGCTGCTGCCGAAGACCAAGGAGCAGATCACCGGCGGCAATCCCAATGGCGAGCGCGTCCACGTGGTCAAGAAGGGCGACAGCGTCGGCTCCGTCCTGCGCGATCTCGGCGCGACGGCCGAGGAGATCAAGGCGATCACCGCGACGCTCGGCCCGCGCGGCCGCGACGGCGGCCTGAAGGAAGGCGAAAAGCTCCGCATCCTGATGGCGCCCGCAAGCCCCGGCGCCCGCCTCCAACCCTATCGCGTCGTGGTTGCAAACGACACCATGGTCGAGGCGATCGCGGCGCTGTCCGATCTCGGCAAATACGTCGCGGTCGACGTCTCCAGCATGAACACCGTCGCCGATGCCGCGGCCAACGCCAACAGCGACGACGATGACGACGATGACGGCACCGGCGTGCGGCTCTACCAGAGCATCTACGAGACCGCGATGCGCAACAAAGTCCCGATGCCGGTCATCGAGGACATGATCAAGATCTACTCCTACGACGTCGATTTCCAGCGCAAGGTCGCGCCGGGCGATTCATTCGACGTGTTCTACGCCGGCGAAGAAGAGGGCACGACGTCGAACGAAAAGAACGACGTGCTGTTCGCCTCCCTCACGGTCGGCGGCGAGACCAAGAAATACTACCGCTACCAGAGCCCCGACGACGGCGTCGTCGACTACTATGACGAGACCGGCAAGAGCGCGAAAAAATTCCTGGTCAGGAAGCCCGTCAACAACGCGATCATGCGCTCCGGCTTCGGCGGCCGCCGCCACCCGATCCTGGGCTATGTGAAGATGCACACCGGCGTCGACTGGGCCACCTCCTACGGCACTCCGATCTTTGCTTCCGGCAACGGCGTGCTCGAGAAGGTCGGCCCCGAAGGCGGCTACGGCAAATATATCCGCATCAAGCACTCCAACGGCTACGAGACCGCCTACGGCCATATGTCGGCTTTCGCCAAGGGCATGGAGATCGGCAAGAAGGTGCGGCAGGGCCAGGTGATCGGCTTCGTCGGTTCAACCGGCCAGTCGACCGGCCCTCACGTCCACTACGAAATCCTGGTCAACGGCCGCTTCGTCGATCCGCTGCGCGTAAAATTGCCGCGCGGCCGTTCGCTGGAAGGCACGGTGCTGGCGGGCTTCGAGAAGGAACGCGACCGGCTCGACGCCATGATGAGCGGCCGCAACGGCGCCATCGCCCGCATTTCGGACGCAACCGGCGGCCCGTTGCAGGTCACCAACCGCTGATCCTTTAGACCGGCCGAAATCGACCGGACATCTCTGGAAAACATGATCAGGAGGCGACGTCGTCAAGCGACGTCGTTTCACTGCGCCACAACGTCAAGTTTTGTTTGCCAAAGCGGCATCAAGGCATCGCGCGCGGGAGCGACGGCAGACTGATCGTGGCGGAAGTGGGCGCCAGGCGACTGATCGAGATCGCGCCGGACGGCGGCAAGGTCACCGAGATCGCTGGCAATCTTCCGATCGGGCTGATGGGCGCACCCGGGAGCCTGCCCAGCAACATCCCGACCGGCGTCGCCATCGGCGCCTCCGGCGTCATCTACTTCTCCTCTGATATCGAGAACGCGATCTACAAGGTCACCAGGAAGTAGCGCGGAGGAAACCAGCCCGGTGGAACCGGCACGCGAGTTTGCCGGTTAAATGCTGACGGAAGCCGACCAACAGGAGGATCCCCATGCGGCGCCTCTCACGCGACGATGTCGTCAAGACAGTGGATCGGGCCGACGAATTCACCATCGCCCAGATCATCGGAACCGGCGCGACGGTCGAGGAACTCGCCGAAGCCCAGGCCTGGCTCGCCAATGACGAGCCGATGATCAATGATTTGCGCCCGCTGGCGCACGGACGCGTGCGCGAGCTTGTCGACATCCTGTCGGAGCTCGAAGAGGACAGCGACGAGCAAGGTCCAGCCGAACCCGGCTCAACATCCGCAGTCAGCTAGAGCGAACCTCGTCAAAGCAATTCGCCCCGGAGAGTTGGCCTCTCCGGGGCGATTTTTCGTTTTGCAGTGAGCGCGACGATCAGTTCAGCTTCCGCTTCGACACCGGCGCGTCGAACTGGGTGATTTCCGCGGTCTGCGGCGCCTTGCCGTTGAAGGTCAGGACGTTGCCTTCGGACGAGATCGCAACGTTGTCCCCGTCCTTGACGTCTCCAGCCAGGATCATCTCGGCAAGCGGATCCTGGAGGTAGCGCTGGACCACGCGCTTCAGCGGCCTTGCGCCGTAGGCGGGATCCCAGCCTTTCGCAGCAAGCCAGTCGCGGCCCGCGGCATCGAGCGTCAGCACGATCTTGCGATCGGTCAACAGCTTCTGCAGCCGGGCGAACTGGATCTCGACGATCCGGCCCATCTCGCTCCTCTGCAGGCGGTGGAACAGGATGATCTCGTCGACACGGTTCAGGAACTCGGGCCGGAAATGCCCACGCACCATTCCCATCACCTGTTCACGCACCGCTGAGGTGTCTTCGCCCTCCGGTTGATTCACCAAATACTCCGAACCGAGGTTCGAGGTCATGATGATCAGCGTGTTGCGGAAATCGACGGTGCGACCCTGGCCATCGGTCAGGCGGCCGTCGTCGAGCACCTGCAACAGGACGTTGAAGACGTCAGGATGCGCCTTCTCGATCTCGTCGAACAGCACCACCTGATAGGGCCGGCGCCGCACCGCTTCGGTGAGCGCGCCGCCCTCGTCATAGCCGACATAGCCGGGAGGCGCACCGATCAGCCGCGAGACCGAGTGCTTCTCCATGTACTCGGACATATCGAGGCGGACCATCGCGGTCTCGTCGTTGAACAGGTACTCCGCCAGCGCCTTGGTCAGCTCGGTCTTGCCGACGCCGGTGGGCCCCAGGAACATGAACGAGCCGGTCGGCCGGTTCGGATCCTGCAGGCCTGCGCGCGAACGGCGCACGGCGGTTGCGACCGCACGCACGGCCTCGGCCTGGCCGACGACGCGCTGTCCGAGCTGCTCCTCCATCTTCAGGAGCTTCTCCTTCTCGCCTTCCAGCATCTTGTCGACGGGCACGCCGGTCCAGCGCGAGACCACCTGCGCGATGTGGTTGGCGGTGACCGCCTCCTCCATCATATCGCCAGAGCCTTCACGCGCCTCGATATCGGCGAGCTGCTTCTCAAGCTGCGGGATCCGGCCATAGGCCAGCTCGCCGGCTTTCTGGAATTCGCCGCGCCGCTGTGCGTCGGCGAGATCGACGCGCAGCGCGTCCAGCTCTGACTTCAGCTTCTGGGCGTTGGAGAGCTTGTTCTTCTCTGCGCTCCAGCGCGACGTCAGGGCCGCGGATTTCTCTTCGAGTTCGATGAGCTCCTTCTGAAGCCCCTCGAGACGGGTCTTGGAGCCGAGATCGCTCTCCTTCTTGAGAGCTTCCTGCTCGATCTTGAGCCGGATGATCTCGCGGTCGAGCGAATCCAGCTCTTCCGGCTTGGAATCGACCTGCATCTTCAGCCGCGCAGCGGCCTCGTCCATGAGATCGATCGCCTTGTCCGGCAGGAAGCGGTCGGTGATGTAGCGGTTGGACAGCGTCGTCGCCGCCACGAGCGCGGAATCGGTGATCCGCACGCCGTGATGCTGCTCGTACTTGTCTTTCAACCCACGGAGGATCGAGATCGTGTCCTCGACGGAGGGCTCGCTCACGAAGATGGGCTGGAAGCGCCGCGCCAGTGCCGCATCTTTCTCGACGTGCTTCCGGTACTCGTCGAGCGTGGTGGCGCCGATGCAGTGCAGCTCGCCGCGCGCGAGCGCGGGCTTGAGCAGGTTGGACGCGTCCATCGCGCCGTCGCCCTTGCCGGCGCCGATCAGCGTATGCATCTCGTCGATGAACAGGATGAAATTGCCCTCGCTCGCGGTGACTTCCTGGAGCACGGCCTTCAGCCGCTCCTCGAACTCGCCGCGATATTTCGCACCCGCAATCAGCGCGCCGAGATCAAGCGAGAGCAGCTTCTTGTCCTGGAGGGTCTCGGGCACGTCGCCGTTGACGATGCGCAGCGCGAGGCCCTCGGCGATGGCGGTCTTGCCGACGCCGGGCTCACCGATCAGGACGGGATTGTTCTTGGTCCGGCGCGAGAGCACCTGGATGGTGCGGCGGATCTCCTCATCGCGGCCGATGACCGGATCGAGCTTGCCGTCGCGCGCAGCCTGGGTCAGGTCGCGGGCATATTTCTTCAACGCGTCATAGGCATTCTCGGCGGTCGCGGAGTCCGCCGTGCGGCCCTTGCGCAGCGCCTCGATCGCGGCATTGAGGTTTTGCGGGGTGACGCCGCCCTTGGCCAGGATCGCGCCGGCCTCGCTGGTCTTTTCCAGCGCGAGGCCGAGCAGCAGCCGCTCGACGGTGACAAAACTGTCGCCAGCCTTCTCGCCGGCCTTTTCGGCGGCGTCGAAAGTGCGGGCGAGCTCGGGCGCCAGATAGATCTGGCCGGCGCCGCCGCCGGAGACCTTCGGCACCTTGTTGAGGGCATCCTCGGTCGCCTTCAGGATGGCGCGGGAATTGCCGCCGGCGCGGTCGATCAGACCAGCAGCGAGGCCCTCATTGTCGTCCAGCAGAACTTTCAGGACGTGCAGCGTCGAAAACTGCTGATGCCCCTCGCGCACCGCAAGCGATTGCGCGGACTGAACGAAGCCCCTGGAGCGTTCGGTATATTTGTCGATGTTCATGTCTTTTCTTTCCCTCGGCCTGCCCCTGGAGCCCTCTAAGGCACTCCAAACGGCATCTTCATTGGGTTTCCGCTGGACGCGTTGACGTTCCTCAACCGGCAGCGGTCGTTAGCAGCCGGCGCTGGCGCCGGCCTGACCCAGATGTGGGAAGCTTGGCCTCGGATCGGAAGAGGCGCGTTCACAATTTCGTGCACGGGTCCGCCTGCTTGGCGCCAGCAGGTCGAATCCCTTAAGTAGCGACATGACAGCCAGCCAGACTGCCGAAATCACAGGCCTTTACCGTTACCCGATCAAGGGCCTGACGCCGGAATCCCTGCCCCGGGTCCCCTTGCGGATCGGCCAGACCCTGCCCGCCGACCGCCGCTACGCCATCGAGAACGGACCCAGCGGCTTCGATCCGGAGGCGCCGGCCTGGAAGCCGAAAATCCAGTTCCTGATGCTGGCGCGTAATGAGCGGCTGGCGTCCCTCGACAGCCGGTTCGAGGACGCGACCAACCGCCTGACCATCCGCAAGGACGGCCAGATCGTCGCCAGCGGGGACATCGAGACCACTGCCGGGCGCGCCGCCATCGAGGATTATTTCACGGAGAATTTTCAGCCGGAGCTGAAGGGCCCGCCAAAAGTTCTGTCCGGCCGCGACCACAGCTTTTCCGACGTCGCCCGCAAGGTCGTATCGATCATCAATCTCGACAGCGTCCGGGCGATCGAGACCATGCTCGGCGGCGCCGCAGTCAATCCACTGCGCTTCCGCGCCAATCTCTACGTGAAGGGCTGGCCGGCCTGGTCCGAGCTCGACCTCGTCGGCGAGACACTGGCGATCGGCGAGGCCCGGCTCAAGGTGGTCAAGCGCATCGTCCGCTGCCCGGCGGTCAACGTCGATCCCAAGACCGCGCAGCGCGATCTCGAGATACCGCCGACGCTCTCGCGCAATCTCGGCCACATGGATTGCGGCATCTATGCCGAGGTCATCGCCGACGGCGAGATCGGCGTCGGTGACGCGATCGCGGTGGAAGCGCCGAAGCTGGTGTGAGCCGTCCGACGCTGCCGTAGGGTGGGCAAAGCGAAAGCGTGCCCACCACTCCGGTCCATCGAACTCCGCTGCACCGCCGGTGGGCACGGCGCTTGCGCGCCTTTGCCCACCCTACGGCTCCGTCGTCAGTTCGGCATCACATACGCATAGATCCGGCCGCGAGAGACCGGCGCCTCGCGAACACGATTGCCGTTGTTGCCGGAGATCATGATCGGATTGCCCTGCGCGTCCACGCCGGTGATGATGCCGACATGGCCGCCCCGGCGACCGCGCGACATGACCGCGATGGCGCCGACCTGCGGACCGGAGACGCGCGTGCCGTAGCGCGCGAACGAGCTCGCCATGTCGGAGCCGGTGCCCTGATGGCCGGTATGCTGCAGCACCATGTTCATGAAGCGCGCGCACCACAGGCTGCCGCGCCCGGTCGGATTGCCGCCGATATAACGGCGCGCCTCGGACACGAGGCCCGATCCGCCGCCGAAGCCGCCACCGCTATTGGCCATTCCAGGATTGGTCATTCCGTTGTTGGCCATGCCGCCGACATTGGCGTTCGGATTGTAGCTCGCCTGGGTGTCGGCGAAGCCGCTCGCCTGCAACTGCGCCGCGCCGCGCTCGAAGCGCGAGCTGCGGGCATGGTGGCGATAATGACGGTAATGATGATGTCTGGCGTGGTGCACGTAAGCGTGCCGCTCTGCGCTATGACGATGATGCGGCCGCGCTGAGGCCGGAGAAACGAACGCGGCAACCGCCGCGAAGAAAATCGCCAGCGCGACAACACAACGCGACAGGCGAGACGCAAACAACTCCAACATACTTCATCCTTCTTGACACCCCACTTCCCCAATCGGCCCGTGCGATGGCCGGCATCCGTCTGGCCGTTAAGCCGCCGGATGTGGCGAGAAAAAGACGCCACGCCCGCGAATAGCTGCGATGATTTTGTGCCGGTGCTGGCTTGAGGCTGCCGCATTGCGGACAACAACGTTAACTGCAATTCTCCAAAGGCGGCTTGAAGAGAGGGAAACAGTTAATGCCCCACGCCACGACCAGGGACGACGTCCGCATCTATTTCGAAGAAGCGGGTCAGGGAACGCCGATTATTTTTCTGCATGAGTTCGCGGCCGACTACACCAATTGGGAGCCGCAGATGCGCTACTTCTCGCGCGGCCATCGCTGCATCACCTATTCCGCGCGCGGCTACACGCCGTCGGACGTACCTGATGGCGAGGTCTACACCTACAAGCATTTCTACACCGACGCGCTCGCGGTGCTCGATCATCTCAAGATCGAGCGCGCGCATCTCGTCGGCCTGTCGATGGGCGCCTATTCGTCACTCCAGATCGGGTTGAACTCGCCGCAGCGCGCGCTGTCGATGACGCTGGCCGGCGTGGGCTCAGGATCGGAGATCGAGAATCTAGACAACTGGCGCAAGCAGTGCCGCGCCAATGCCGAGCAGTTCGAGACGCTCGGCTCCGCCGAGGTCGCAAAGGTCACGCGCGAGGCGCCGAGCCGGATTCCGTTCCTGGTGAAGGACCCGCGCGGCCACGCCGATTTCTACGCCGCGCTGGCGCGCCACGATGCCAAGGGCTCCGCGAACACGATGCGCGGCTTCCAGGGCGGCAGGCCATCGATTTACACGATGCCGGATGCCATTCGAGGTGTGGCAACGCCCGCGCTGATCATCTGCGGCGACGAAGACGATCCCTGCGTCGAGGCAAGCCTGTTCTTGAAGAAGCACCTGCCCGCGGCGGGCCTCGCGATGTTTCCGAAATCAGGCCACGTGCTCAATCTCGAAGAACCCGCGCTGTTCAACGAGAGCGTGGAGCGGTTCGTGACGCTGGTGGAAGCCGGGCGCTGGCCGGTGCGCGATCCGCGGTCGCTGGCGGCGCATTAGACTGCCAGTCGCTGTCATTCCGGGATGCGCCGACAGGCACAGGCCCGGAATGACGGAAACTACTTCCCCTGCCCGCGCGTGAGCAAGAACACGCCCTGCTCGCCGAACATGTTCCACACCCACCACGGCAATCGCAGCCGCAACGGACGGCCGTAGAGATCCAGCGCCTCGGCGCGCTCCATCTTGACGTGGATCGCGTCGCAGAGCTCGACGAAATCCTTGATGGTGCAGAAATGGATGTTGGCGGTGTCGTACCAGGTCGCCGGCAGATTCTCGGTGCGCGGCATGTGGCCGCCGACCAGGAGCTGGAGTCGCATCTTCCAGAAGCCGAAATTCGGGAACGACACGATGGCGCGGCGGCCGATGCGCAGCAGATTCTCCAGCACGACCCGCGGCTGCCGCGTCGCCTGCAGCGTCTGCGACAGGATGACGTAATCGAAGGCGTCGTCGGGATAGTTGACGAGATCGGTGTCGGCATCGCCCTGCACCACCGCGAGGCCCTTGGCGACGCAGCGATTGACGCCCTCGCGCGACAGCTCGATGCCGCGCCCGTCGATGCCGCGGGTCTCCAGAAGCTGGAGCAAATCGCCCTCGCCGCAGCCGACGTCGAGCACTTTCGAGCCGGGCTTGACCATCTCGGCGACCAGCAGATGATCGGCGCGAAACTGGCCGGACTGCTCCGTCGCAACGCCGCCCAGCGGCAGCACTTCCTGCACAGACATCGCTAGCCGTCCTTGTCAGTCAATCCTGGCGGTGAGCCCGCGCGCCTTCCCTGCCGATTGCAGAAAGGCACGGGCGATATCGAAGAATTCGGGCACGTCGAGCAGGAAGGCGTCATGGCCGCGATCGGTCTCGATCTCGGCGAACGACACCCGCGCGCTCGACGCGTTCAGTGCATGCACCAGCGCGCGCGATTCCGAAGTCGGGAACAGCCAGTCGCTGGTGAAGGAGACCACGCAGAAGCGCGTCTCGATGCCCGCGAACGCTTTCGCCAGCACGCCGCCGTGGTCGCCGGCGATGTCGAAATAATCCATCGCACGGGTCAGATAGAGATAGGAGTTGGCGTCGAACCGCTCGACGAAGGACGAGCCCTGGTAGCGCAGATAGCTCTCGACCTGGAAATCGGCGTCGAACGAGAAGGTCGGCAGCTCGCGGTCCTGCATGCGGCGGCCGAACTTGCGATGCAGCGCGGCGTCGGAGAGATAGGTGATGTGCGCGGCCATCCGTGCCACCGCAAGTCCGCGATGCGGATGGATGCCCTGATCCGTGTAGCGGCCGTTGTGCCAGTCGGGATCGGCCATCACCGCCTGGCGACCGAGCTCGTGGAAAGCGATGTTCTGCGCCGAGTGCCGCGTCGCGCAGGCAATCGCCAGCGCGGAGTACACGCGCTTGGGATAGGCCGCGGTCCATTGCAGCACCTGCATGCCGCCCATCGAGCCGCCGACCACCGCGAACAACGTGTCGATGCCGAGCCGGTCGATCAGCATCGCCTGCGCGCGCACCATGTCGGGAATGGTGATGACAGGGAAATCCAGGCCCCACACCTTGCCGGTGGCGGGATTGATCGAGGCCGGCCCGGTCGAGCCCATGCAGCCGCCGATCACGTTGGCGCAAATGATGAAGTAGTGCTGAGGATCAAGAGGTCGGCCGGGACCGACCAGCGTCTCCCACCAGCCCGACTTGCCGGTGACGGGATGCACGTTGGCGACATGCTGATCTCCCGTCAGCGCATGGCAGATCAGCACCGCGTTGGAGCGATCGGCGTTGAGCTCGCCATAGGTCTGGTAGGCGATCTGGAACGGGGTGAGATCGATGCCGCAATCGAGCCGCAGCGGTTGCTCGGCGCCGAACTGCGCGACCTGCGAATTCGGATGATCCGCCTCATGCGACCGGTCGTCGGCACTGATCGCGGGACTCGGCACGGGCTTCACGCCAACCATCATCGACCTCGTTTGCGGCACCCGTCAGGCTGCCGCTGGAATCAGGCCATGAAAAACCCGGCCTGAACGATAGGTTCGGCCGGGATCGGAAGCGTCCCCGGCCTGTTTAGCGAGTTTTTTAACGTGGCTGCAAGCCGGCCGGCTCAAATGACCACGGAACGGGCAAAAGCTACTGTCTTGGGCGGTTTTCGTCAAGTCACGGTCCGGATTAGCCAAATTCATCCCTGAAAGGCCGGCCGAAAAGGCCCGGTTTCCCTTTGCATTTCTCTTTGCTTTCGCCGCGCCGACTGCCTAATCAGGACGTCGATCGCAGCGGATCCGGCCTTGCCGATGGGCCTTGGCCGACCCGCATTGGAACGCCTCTCACCAGCATCTCGCAGATATGTCCCAACGTCCGCCCGCGCCACCATCGCTCCAGGAATTGCGCAAGGAGATCGACGCGATCGACGAGGGCATGCATCGTCTCCTGATGCAGCGCGGCGACATCATCGACCGCCTGATCCAGGTGAAGCAGACCCAGGAGGTCGGCTCGGCGTTCCGCCCGGCGCGCGAGGCCGCCATGATGCGTGACATCGTCCAGCGTCATCGCGGCATCCTGCCGCTCGACACGGTCGAGAGCATCTGGCGCGTCATCATCTCGACGTTCACTTACGTCCAAGCGCCGTTCTCCGTGCATGCCGACATCTCGGTGAGCGAGCCGGCGATGCGCGATTCCGTGCGCTTCCATTTCGGCTTCACGGTACCTTACGTCGCGCATTTCAGCGCGCAGGCCGCGGTCGAAGCGGTGGCGAAGTCCAAAGGCGACCTGGCGCTGGTCTCGGCGACCTCGAGCCGCACGCCATGGTGGCTGGAGCTGGAAGCAGACGGCGCGCCGAAGATTATCGCGCGGATGCCCTTCGTCGAGCGCGCCGACCATCCGGCCGCGCTGCCGGTGTTCGCGATCTCCCGCGTCGCCGACAGCGCCGTGGTGACGGAGGTCGAGACCTTCAGCGTGCGCGTGTCCGGGTGGAACGCCGAGGTCGCGCGCGCCCTGTCGCCGCTCGCCGAGATCGTGGCAGTGCCCGATACCGCCTTCGACGGCGCAGCGCTGCTGGTCTCGGTCACGAGCGCGACCAGCATCGACAAGATCAAGGCTGCCCTGATCGAAGCGGGGGCCTCGGTGCGCTCCACGGCCCTCGTCGGCAGCCACGCAACGCGCTATACGGTGCCCTCGACCGGGTCGAAATCGTAGATCGCGAACCGCCTAAAGCTACTTCCGGAGTTGAAGATGTCCCGCCCCGTGCCGAATCCCGGCATTCTCGATATTGCGCCCTACACGCCCGGCAAGAGCCCGGTGGCTGAGCCGGGCCGCAAGGTGTTCAAGCTCTCGGCCAACGAGACGCCGTTCGGGCCCTCGCCCAAGGCGATCGAGGCGTTCAGGAACGTGGCGGCGCATCTGGAAGACTATCCGGAAGGAACCTCGCGCGTGCTGCGCGAAGCGATCGGGCGCTCTTTCGGGCTCGACCCCAACCGCATCATCTGCGGCGCCGGCTCGGACGAGATCCTCAATCTGCTCGCCCACACCTATCTCAGCCACGGCGACGAGGCGATCTCGACCACGCACGGCTTCCTGGTCTACCCGATCGCGACTATGGCGGTCGGCGCCAAGAACGTGGTCGCGCAGGAGACCAACCTCACCTGCAATGTCGACGCCATCCTCAAGGCGGTGACGCCGAAGACAAAGCTGGTCTGGCTCGCCAATCCCAACAATCCGACCGGCACCTATGTGCCGTTCGACGAGGTCAAGCGGCTGCGCGCCGGCCTGCCGTCGCACGTGCTGCTGGTGCTCGATGCCGCCTATTCCGATTACGTCTCGCGCAACGACTACGAGATGGGGATCGAGCTCGTCGCCACCACCGAGAACACCGTGGTGACGCACACCTTCTCCAAGATCCACGGCCTCGCCGCGCTGCGCGTCGGCTGGATGTTCGGTCCGGAGCACATCATCGACGCGGTCAACCGCATCCGCGGTCCCTTCAACGTGTCGACGCCGGCGATGTATGCCGCGGTCGCGGCGATCGAGGACACTGCGCACCAGGCGATGTCGAAGCAGTTCACCGAGACCTGGCGCAACTGGCTCTCCGAGGAGATCGGCAAGCTCGGACTGAAGGTGACGCCGGGCGTCGCCAATTTCGTACTGATCCACTTCCCGGAAAATGGCAAGACCGCGGACGAGGCCGACGCATATCTTACCAAGCGCGGGCTGGTGTTGCGCGCGCTGAAGAACTACCGCCTGCCGCATTCGCTGCGCATGACCATCGGCACCGAGGAGGCCAACCGCCTCGTCGTCGAGGGCCTGCGCGACTTCATGGCCGGCAAATGAGCACCACACCGCACTTCCAGCGCGTTGCGCTGATCGGCTTCGGCCTGATCGGCGGCTCGATCGCGCGCGCTGCGAAGCTCCAGGGCTTGGCCTCCGAGATCGTCACCACCGCGCGCTCGGAGAAGACGCGCGCGCGGGTGCTGGAGCTCGGCATCGTCGACCAGGTCGTGGCGACCAATGCGGAAGCGGTGAAGGATGCCGATCTCGTCATCCTCTGCATTCCCGTCGGTGCCTGCGGGCCGGTGGCGCAGGAGATCGCGGCGCATCTCAAGCCGGGCGCGATCGTCTCCGACGTCGGCTCGGTCAAGGGCGCGATCGTCAGGGACATGGCGCCGCATCTGCCGAAGACCATTCATTTCGTGCCGGCGCATCCCGTCGCGGGCACCGAGCATTCGGGTCCCGATTCCGGTTTCGCCGAGCTCTTCATCAACCGCTGGTGCATCCTGACGCCGCCGGAAGGCGTCGATGCGGCGGCCACCGATCGTCTGCGCGCGTTCTGGGCGGCGATGGGCGCCAAGGTCGAGATCATGACGCCGGATCATCATGATCTCGTGCTCGCGATCACCAGCCATCTGCCGCATCTGATCGCCTACACCATCGTCGGCACCGCCGACGAGCTGGCGCAGGTGACGGAGTCCGAGGTGATTAAGTTCTCGGCCGGCGGCTTCCGCGATTTCACCCGCATCGCCGCGTCCGACCCGACGATGTGGCGCGACGTCTTCCTCGCCAACAAGGAGGCCGTGCTGGAGATGCTCGGCACCTTCACCGAGGATCTCGCCAAGCTTACCCGCGCGATCCGCCGCGGCGACGGCGAGGCGCTGTTCGACCACTTCACCCGCACCCGCGCCATCCGCCGCGGCATCGTCGAGATCGGCCAGGATTCGGCAGCGCCGGATTTCGGCCGGCCGCATGCGCAGCTCGGCAAGAAGCCGTAACGTTCAAGTAGCCCGGATGGAGCGCAAGCGTAATCCGGGATCTCTTTCAGCGCGGCGCGACCTGCCCCGGATTGCGCTTCGCTCCATCCGGGCTACGGGAGACACCTAATAAAGCGGTGGAATCTGCCCGACCTTGACCGGGCCGAGCAGCACGGCGCCGTCGACGAACTTCAGCGGGAAGCTGCGGGCCTTCTTGCCTTCGAGCGTGCTCTCGGTGCCGATCGAATTGATGCCGGCCGCAACGCCGGCATTGGCGTTCTGCTTGATGACCTTGCCGAGGCCGGGAACGGCGCGGTCGAGGGCGCCGAACAGATTGTTGAGGTCCTGCGACTTCACGCCCGGCGCAACGCGGTCGAGGGTTGCCTGCGGCACCCCCTCCTCCAGCATCTTGTCGATGCCGAGCGCCGGGATCACGCGCTCGAGGCCGGTCACGGTCATCTGCAATTCGCCGTCGAGTCGGCCATTGGCCGAGAGGCCGAGCGTGCCGGCCGCAACCGCGATCATCTCGCCCTGCTGGACGCGCGACTGCACGATCTCGATGTGACCGCCGGCGGCCTGGATCTCGCGGAAGCGTTGCGGCCACGGCTTTGGGGTGAGGTCGGAGAGGCCCGTGATCTTCGCACGCGTGTCCGCCTCGAACGGCTCGGCGAGCAAGGGATGAACGCCCTGGATGCTGCCCTGCGCGACGTGCAGCACGGTCTCGATCACAGGATGATCCGACCGCGACCCGTCTGCGAGGCGACCGTGCAGCTCGACCTGCTTGGCGCGCGCGAGCGGCACCTGCACGCTGCCGTCGAGACGATTGATGACGGGATCGTCGAACACGATGGAGGCGCGATCCGGCACCGCCGGCAGGCCGAACACGCTGCTGCGGCCCTTGCTCCAATTCACCACGAAGGTGTTTTGCGTGACGCCGTCGGTGAGCGTCGCCGGCGCGGAGAATTCGGCGATGACGCGCTTGGGATCGTAGACTTGGGCGACGACCAGGATGTTGTCGAGCTTCGCCGTGAACGGCGTCTTGCTGGCGTTCTGCGACACCAGGGCGACGCTGGCGCCGGAGCACTGGACCTCGAAGCGGAACGGGAAGCCGGCGATCGAGCGCTTGGCGCAATCGTAGATGCGGCCGGACTTGGCCTCCTGCGCCCGCCAGGCGTCTGCGGCGATTTCGGCCTGCGAGGCCGCATAGAACCAGAAACAGCTCCACGCGACGGCGAGGATCAGGAGGATAATGGGGGCGATGAAAAGGCCCCAGCGGGGGCGGCGGCCTGTGGCAACGGTCATATCTGACATGCGGCGACCCTTTGACCCCAGATTTTGTCAAATGTAAGCGGGGTTCGGCCGCGCCGAAAGGCCGAGAATTCACTTCGCTTGGGGGCGTCGTTCTGGTAGCCGTGCCCGAAATGTCGGAAATCACCCTCCCCTCCGTCACCACAGCCAAGGGCGACCTCTGGGTGTTCGGCTATGGCTCGCTGATGTGGCGGCCGGGCTTCGAATTCAGGGAACGCGTCCCGGCGCGGCTGGTCGGCGAGCACCGCGCGCTCTGCGTCTACTCCTTCGTGCATCGCGGCACGCCGGAGCAGCCGGGCCTGGTGCTCGGGCTCGACCGCGGCGGCGCCTGCCGCGGCATTGCTTTTCGCGTCGCCGAGAAGGACCGCGCCGACGTCGTCGCCTATCTGCGGGCGCGCGAGCAGGTCACGTCCGTCTATCGCGAGGTGATGCGCTCGGTGTGGCTTGAGAACGATGCGCGACAGCGCGTCTCCGCGCTCGCCTATGTCGTCGACCGCGGCCACGTCCAATATGCCGGCCGACTCTCGTTCGCCGACCAGCATCGCCATGTCGTCCAGGGCCATGGCCAGTCCGGCGCCAACCGCGACTACGTGACGGCAACGGTGAAGGCGATCGAGGCCGAAGGTTTTCGCGACACGCAATTGCATAAGCTCGCGACCATGCTGCATGGTGATGCGCATTCCCTGCACGCGCCGGCTCCCGCCGAAGATCGAGAGAACCGCTAGCTCTGCGACGGAGCGTAGCTCGGCGACGAGCCGATCAACTGCTCCTGCTCTTTCCGGCCCGCTTCGACGAGGCGAGCGGTCGCGTCTTCGATGGCGGTTTGCACGCGCGAGAGAAACTCGTCTTTCGGCAGGCCTGATGGCAGCGGATCGAGGAACTCGACCACCAGCGTGCCGGGATAGCGCATGAAGGTGCGGCGCGGCCAGAACAGGCCGGAATTGAGCGCGATCGGCAGGCACCGCACGCCGCAGGACGAATAGATCTGCGCAAAGCCGGTCTTGTAATCGGGCGCGGCGCCGGGCGCCCGGCGTGTGCCTTCCGGAAAGATCACGAGCTGCCCGCCTGCGCGCACCGCGTCGCGCGCCCGCCGCGTCATGTCCAGCAGCGCCTTCACGCCGGCCTTGCGGTCGATCGCGATCATTCCGGTCTTGACCAGGAACTGGCCGAACACCGGGATCTGCATGAGCTGACGCTTGAGAATGAAGATCGGACGGTTGAAGAAGCCCGGCAGCACGAAGGTCTCCCAGAACGACTGATGCTTCGCCGCGATCACCAGCGGCCCTGCCGGGATCTTCTCCTGCCCGCGGAATTCGACCTTGATGTTGCAGATCACGCGCATCAGGAACAGCGTCGCCTTCGCCCACCATTGCGCGACCGTCAGCATGGCGCGCGGCGGCAATGCGAAGGTCGGCAGCGCCACGATCGCGAGGCATACGAGCACAGCATAGAACAGCACGTTGAAGAGGAGCGAGCGCAGGAAAATCAAAAACATCGATGGTCCGATCAATTGGCCTGTGCCGTGGCGGGCCGCTTCGGCGCCACGCCAGCAGGCTGCTCCGACATCTCGGGCGAAAGGTCAATCCCGAAATCCTCCAGCCGCACCCTCAGCTCGGCGGCGATGTATTTGACGTATTCGGACAGGAGCAGCCGCAAGGTGGAGGCCGAGGTCCACCACGGCTCCTCACGCCATTTTTCGCCGACCACTGCGAACGGGATCAGTGTGGTTTCCGGCATCGCATGCGAGAACTCCACCAGCGCGCGCGGCATGTGATAGTTCGAGGTGACGACGATCAGCGATCTGAAGCCGCGCCCCTCGGCCCAGCGCCGCGCTTCCGCCGCGTTGCCGCGGGTCGAGACCGCGGTGCGGTCGAGATCGACACAGCAATGCATGAAGGACTGGTTCTCCGGCAGCGTCCGGGAGATGTCGCTCGCCGTCGAGGTCGGGTGCACGCCAGAGATCAGGAGCCGCTTGCCGTAGCCGGCCGCCAGGAGCTCCATCGCATCCGACACCCGCGAGGAGCCGCCGGTCAGGACCACGATGCCGTCCGCCTTGCGGTCCGGCGCGATCTCAGCGCCGCGCAATTGCGCCAGGAAGGCGATGAAGCCCGCCGCCGCGCCGACGAAGACGAACGCGATCGTCGATACCAATGCCGCGCGCAGCCAGCCGCGCGGCAATTTCGGCGATCGATCGTCGGTCGGCGAGGTCATATGATGTCGGTGATCCCTTCCCCGGATGATTTTAGGACGTTTTGAGGCGAAGTGGAGTCCGGTTTATCGGGCTCAATCGACATCATTCAGCGTCGCGAACAGCGTCTGGCGCGAGGCAACCGCGGTGATGGCGCCGATCAGCACCGCCTGCACGGCGAGCACGATGTAGCCCGACGGCCGCAGCGAGAAGGTGCCGAGCAGGGCTGCGAACTGGTCGCCGACGGGGGTCCCGGAAAACCAGCCGGCGATCGACTCGGAGAAGCCGAACACCAGCATGGCGGCGCCGCCGCCGATCACGCCGCCCTCCAGGCCCAGCCTGAGGAAGTGACGCAGAAAGCGGTTGGCGATGTACCGGTCGCCGGCACCGACGAAATGCAGGACCTCGACGATCGGTTGGTTCGCCGCCATGGCGCCGCGGGTCGCGAACGAGACCGAGATGATGGTCGCGATGATGACGAGGGCGAGGATGCCGATGCCGGCGAGGACGGTGGCGTTGGTCATCGAGCGCATCCGCTCGATCCAGGCGCGGTGATCGTCGACGCTGGCGCTTGGTGCGGCCTGGGTCACGCGCGCGCGCAAGGCGCCGAGATCGAGCGGCGTGCCGGGCTGCACGCGCGCGATGATCATGCGCGGCACCGGCAAATCATCCATCGACAGGCCGGTGCCGAGCCAGGGCTCGAGCAGCTTGCCGCTCTCGTCCTTGGTGAACGGCTTGACCTCGATGATGCCGGCCTGCGCGCGGATGGCCTCTGTCACTGCCGCGGTGTCGCGATCGAGATCGCGGCCGGTCTGCGGGCGGACCTGGATGGTGATTTCGCTTGCAACGTCCGACTGCCATTCCGCGGCGGAGGCACTGACGAGCAGCACCGTGCCCGTGGTCATCGAGGCGAGGAAGGTCATGATGGCGACGACAGCAACCAGCGCGCGGCCGTGGATCGAGGCGCGCGGCACGATCGGCGACATGTTGCGCGCCTTGGGCGGAAGCTGCGGACGCTCCTGTCCGAGATCTACCAGCACGCCGCGGTCGTCGGGCCTACTCATAGACGTGCAGCCGCCCCTGGTGCAGCACGAAGCGTCGCGCCTCGTACTGGTCCATCAGGCCGATGTCGTGGGTGGCGATGATGACGGCGGTGCCCGATTTGTTGAGCTCGATGAACAGCCGCAGCAGCCGGCGGCCAAGCGTCGGATCGACGCTGCCGGTCGGCTCGTCGGCGAGCAGGAGCTGCGGCCGCGAGATCACGGCGCGCGCGATCGCCGCGCGCTGCTTCTCGCCGCCGGACAGGATCGGCGGCAGCGCGTCCATGCGGTCACCAAGGCCGACCCAGCGCAACAGGTCGATCACCTCCTTGCGATAGCTCGACTCGCTGCGGCCCATGACGCGGAATGGCAAGGCGACGTTCTCATAGGTCGTCATGTGGTCGAGCAGGCGGAAGTCCTGGAGCACGATGCCGATGCGCTTGCGCAGATCCGCGATCTCGTCCTTGCCGAGCTGCGAGATGTCGTGGCCGAACAGGTTGACGAGGCCGCGCGTCGGCCGGTGCGACAGGAACAACAGACGCAGCAGCGAGGTCTTGCCGGCGCCGGACGGGCCGGTGAGAAACTGGAAGGAATGCGCCGGAATCTCGAAACTGAGGTCGCGCAGAATCTCCGGCCCCAGTCCGTAACGCAATCCGACATTTTCGAACCGAACCAAGCTCAGCTCCGTTCGAGAGGGGGCGCGGGCCGCGCTGCTGCGCTCCGCCACACGCGATCAACGGGTTTTGCGACCGTTATGGTTTCCGGTTCGTTAACGGTCGCTCTGTAGCATCTGGGATGCCCGGTTCTCCGCGACCGAAGCATCGTCAAGACCAGTCCGTGCATCAAGGCTCGTGTCCATGCATATCGTCTGCCCCCATTGTACGACATCCTACGCCATCAAGCCCGCGAGCCTGGGGGCGAACGGACGAACGGTCCGCTGCTCCCGCTGCAAGGAGACCTGGGTCGCCTATGCCGAGGATGCCATCGAGGAGGCGTCCGTCCCGGCCATGGCGGCCGCCAGCCAGGCCGACGACCAGTCCGACCTCGCCGAGCAGTGGAACTCCTACGCCAGGGACGTCGGCGCCGCTGACACGCCTGTCGTCGACAGCCCCTCGATCGCCAGCGACTGGCCGGCCGAGGACGCCCAGGCGACCGAGGACGAATGGTCAGCGGCGGCCCGTGCCGCCGAGGATGACGTCGTCGGCGCGCAGCACCAGTCTTGGTTCCGCAGCCTGTTCAGCCGCCGCGGGGCGCGGGTGAGGCGCCAGGCCCCCACCGAGGCTCCGCGAAAATCCCATTTCGGTCTGCCGACCGCCTGCGCCGCCATGGGCGCGCTGGTGCTGGCGCTGGTCATCTGGCGCGGCGACATGGTCCGGCTGCTGCCGCAGACGGCGGCGTTCTACAAGATGGTCGGACTCGAAGTTAATTTGCGCGGGCTGGCGTTCAAGGACGTCAAGCTCTCCAGCGAGACCGTGGACGGTAAGCAGGTGCTGGTGATCGAGGGCGTGATCGTCGGTCAAAGCAAGAAGCCGCTCGATATCCCGCGGCTGCGCTTTGCGGTGCGCGACGCGCAGGGAGCGGAAATCTACGCCTGGAACACCGTGCTGGAGCAGACCGTGCTGCAGCCGGGTGAGCGCGCCTTCTTCCGCTCGCGCCTGGCCTCGCCGCCGCCGGAGGGCCGCAATATCGACGTCCGCTTCTTCAACCGGCGCGACATTGCCGGCGGCAGCGTATAATCGATTTTGCATATCCCGCACGGGAGGCTGGTCTCAAGGTTGGTCTCATGCCGAAAATCCTGATCGCCGACGACGAGGACTCGATGCGCCAATTGGTGGCGCGCGCCATCGCCATGGACGGCCACGAGACCGTCACTGCACAGGACGGCGCCGAGGCGCTGGAAATCCTGACCCGCGAGAACGGCGCGTTCGATCTCCTGCTCACCGACATCCAGATGCCGGTGATGGACGGCATCGCGCTGGCGCTCTCCGCCGCGCGCGATTTCCCCGACCTGACCATTTTGCTGATGACCGGCTTTGCCGACCAGCGCGAGCGCGCCTCGAATTTGAATGCGCTGGTGCATGACGTCGTGACCAAGCCGTTCTCGGTGGCCGACATCCGTACGGCGGTCGCGGACGCGCTGGCAGCGAAGAAAGCGTAGGGGCGCGGCGTATTCCGCTGTCAGGCCCCGGCCTTGACCGGGGCACCCAGTACGCCGCGGCCTCTCGGTTCAATCACAACCGTCTCTGGAATACTGGATCGCCCGCCTGCGCGGGCGATGACACCGAGTGTGACGTCAAAAATCCTTCAGCAGACGCTCGAGGTAATCGAGCTCGATCTGCGGACGCGCGGGATCGCTCAGGCGGCGGCGGAGCTCTTCGAGGATGCGGCGCGCGCGCTGGGCATCGATCTCGCCGGGAATCTTGACCGTGTAGTCGTCGCTGTATTCCTTGCCGCGCAGCGGCCGGCCCAGCGGGTCGGTCCGTTCGCCGCCGCTCTGCTGGCGGCCGACAGCCTGACCGGGGCCGTCACCGTCGCCCGGATCCTGGCCTTCGCCGTTCTGCTGCCCGCCGAGCGCGTCGGCGAGATCCTGCATGCCCTTGCGCAGGGCGTCGATGGCCTTGCCCTGCGATGTCGTCGCACCGTCGGCATCGCCCTCGCCGATCTGATTGCCGGCGTCTCCCATGGCGTTCTCGGCGGCGTCGAAGCCGTCATCGCCATCCTGGTCGCCGTCCTGACCCTGACCTTGGCCCTGCTGACCTTGTTGGCCCTGCTGCCCCGGCTGCTTCTGCCCGCGCTGGCCCTTCTGGCCATCCTGCTGCAAGCCCATCTCGGCGAGTTTCTTCTTGAGGGCCTCCAGCCGCTTCTTCAATTGCTCCTGCCGGCCCTGCGTATCCTGCGACCCTTCGCGCGACGCCGAGGGATCGTTCGGATCGGGATAGAGATATTTCTCCATGTCCCGGATCGCCCGGGACTGCTGGCCAATGCTCTCGTCCGAGTTCTTGTCCTTCAGGTTGTCGGCGGATTGCTTCATCGACCGCTCGGCGCTGTCGAGCAGTGCATCCAGACTCTTTTGGTCGGCGCGCGACGACTGGGCGAGACCAATCGAAGCCGTGGAACAGGACAGCATAAGCACGAGACAAGCCGTGGCGAGCCTTCCGCGCGTGACCTTGCCGTTCTGCCAGATTGAGGTGTGTTTCATGAGCTATCTCGCTCCCTGGGATTCACGCCAGGTCCTGAGCTCTTCGCGCAAGGCATCCTGCTGCCTTGCCAGGTCCTCCAGCTGATCGCTGGTCGCGCCGCGCGTCTTCTGCCGCAGCTCTCTCGATTTACGCAGGATCTCCGCGACCTTGGGCGGCAGAGGCTTGGTGCGTTGGCCGCGTTTGGAGTCCTTGCTCTGCCGGTCGGTTTCGTCGCGAAGCGCGTTCTGCTCCCGGAGCAGATCGTTCAGCTCGCGCGCAATCTCGTCCATCTCTTTTTGCTCGGCGCTGGGCGGCCCCGGAGGATTTTCCAGCGCGCGGGCCAGGCGGTCCAGCTCGCGCGCCGCCGCTTCGCGGTTGCCGCGCTGGATCAGCCGCTCGATGCGCTTCATCTGGTCGTCGAGGCCGATGGCCGGCCGCGCCAGCGGATTGCTGCGCATCTGCTGCGCGTACTGGCGCATATAATTGTCCAGCGCGGTCCGCAGATTGTCCATGAGCTTCTTGAGCTCTTCGTCGCTGGCGCCGCGCTGAAGCGCCTGCTTGAGCGCGTCCTGCGCCGCGCGCAACGCCTTGGCGACGTCGCTGATGTTGCCGTCCTCGATCGTCACCGCAAGCGCCCACAGGCTCGCCACGACCTCACGCAGGGAATCGTCGGTGCGCGCCGCCTCGAGCTGGCGTGCGACGCTATGCAGGCCGAGATACTGCCCGGCTTCCGGCGTGAACATCTCGGGCGCGATCATCAGCGCATCGAGCGCGGCGTAGACGTCGGAATTCTTGTTGGCGTCGAGCGCGAGGATGCGGCGCTGCTCGATCAGCGCGCGGGCGAGCGGCTTGGTGAACAGCCGGCCCGGCAAGCGCATGTTGAAGGGCTCGCTCTTCGCCTCGTTGCCGGCCTCGTCCTTGGCAGTGAGCGTCAGCGTCACGTCCGCGCCGGAATAGGGATCCTCGCTGAGGTCCTTCACCGTCTGGCCGACGCCGTTGCGGGTCCGCGCATTGGGCAGGGTCAGCGCGAATTGCGGCGGCTGGAACAGCGGCCGCGCGGCCTTGCCGTCCGCGTCCTTGGTTCCGTCCTTGTCTTCGGTTGCGCGCGGAACGAATTGCGCGGCGGCGCCCGTGACGCCGTAATCGTCCTCGATCTTGTAGGAGAGCTGCAACGCGCCGTAGGCCTGACGCTCGGGATCCTTGGCGAGCGCGATCGTCGGCGGGCGGTCGGGCGTCGCCGCGAACGCCCATTGCGGCTGGCCGGAGGGCGCGCGGACATGCGCGGTGCCGTCGCCGGTGATGGTAAAATGCTTCTCGTTGGTGCCCTTCGGCGCGGCCTCGGTGGGCGCGACCTCCTTGAGGCCACCGGAGATGACGACATCGAGGCTGCTGCCGGAGGAGCGCACGATCAGGGTCGAGCCGGCCGGAACTGCGAGCGGGCCGCTGGCAGGCAGCGCCGCGGCCTCCTTGTTGGCGGCCGACAGGATGACCGGCGGCTTGCCGGTGTAGAGCGGCGGCGTGATCCAGGCATCGACGCGGACGTTGGTCGGCGCCAGCACGCCGTTCCAGTCGAACGCGGCACCTAACCGCATCGCGCGCTCGTCGCCGGCGGCGAAGAAGGTCGCGACCAGCATCACCATGACCAGCGCGCGCAGCGCCCAGGGATCGTGCAGGGCGAGGCGCGGATGTGGCAAGCCGGCACGGATGCGCTTGAGCGAAGCCAGCGTGCGCTCGCGCTGCGCCTGCCACAACGCCAGCGCGACCGGGTCTTTCGAGCTCAGCGTGTCCGTCAGCGTCGTCGCCGGGCGGTGACGGATACCGGAGCCACGGTCGAGCCGGCTCAGAGCCTCGTCGCGGCCCGGCCAGCGGAAACGAATCAGGGGGACCAGAGCGGCGATTGCGATGCCGGCAAAAGCCACGAGACCGATGGCACGGACGACGGACGGCAGCACCAGCCAGAGGCCGGCCCACGACACCACCAGGAACAGGCCGACGACAGTCAGCACCCGCGCCAGATGTGGCCAGGCACGTTCCCACGCGATGGCATAAATGGCCCGATCGAGGGCCTGCGCCAGCTTCAGCCGCGACAGAGCGTCGCCATCGCGGATCGGGTCTGACGGGTCGGGGGTGACGCCGTTCAATCAATTCTCCAGGTTGCCCGGTAGAGAAGCGTATCACAACGGCAGCACTGAGGCATCCGTTCCGGTACGGGAGAGACCCCTTTTCCCGCATAACACGAGGACGTGACTGGCCGGGCGCAACACCGTAATTTCCACGCGCCATTCCGAGGAAAACGCAAGGAAATAGAGGGAACGCCATGGACAAGAAGATGCACGACAAGGGCCTGGAAGTCCGCAAAGCGGTGCTGGGCGAGGCCTATGTCAACAATGCCCTGAAGAACGTCGACGATTTCAACCGTCCGTTCCAGGAGATGCTCAACGAATATTGCTGGGGCACCGTGTGGGGCCGCGAGGAACTGCCGCGCAAGACCCGCAGCATGCTCAACATCGCCATGATCGCGATCCTCAACCGCCAGCACGAGTTTCGCGCGCATCTGAAGGGCGCGCTGACCAATGGCGTCTCCCGCGACGAGATCCGCGAGATCCTGATGCTGGTCGCGATCTATGGCGGCATGCCGGCCGCAGTCGACAGCTTTCGCATCGCGCGCGAGGTGTTCGCGGAGATCGACGGCAAGGCGTGAGGCCGCCTCTGTTCGCCGCCTCACATCCAACGAACAACGAAGAAGAAAGAAGGAAACACCATGCACATCGGATTCATCGGCCTCGGAAACATGGGTCTCCCGATGGCGCGGCGGCTGATCGAGGCCGGGCACAAGCTCGTCGTGTTCGACACCCGCAAGGAGGCCGTCGACAAGCTCGTGGCGCGCGGCGCCACCGCTGCAACCTCGCCGAAGGACGTCGCCGATCAGGTCGAGACGGTCATGGCGAGCCTGCCCTCGCTGCAGGCGTCGCTCGAGGTCGCGACGGGTGCGAACGGCGTGATCGAAGGGAGCCGCGCCAAGCGCTTCATCGATCTCTCCACCGTCGGCTCGACGATGGCGGCGAAGATCCACGGCCTGCTGGCAAAACGCGACATCGTGCAGATCGACTGCCCCGTCTCCGGCGGCGTCGGCGGCGCCGAGAAGGGCACCCTGGCGGTGATGGTCTCAGGGCCCAAAGCCGAGTTCGAGCTGCTCAAGCCCGCGCTCGACGTGATCGGAAAAGTGTTCTTCATCGGCGAGAAGCCGGGCGCGGCGCAGACCATGAAGCTCGCCAACAATTTCCTGTCGGCGACCGCGATCGTGGCGACCTCGGAAGCGGTGGTGATGGGCGTCAAGGCGGGGCTCGATCCCGCGGTGATGATCGACGTCATCAATGCCGGCTCCGGCATGAACACCGCGAGCCGCGACAAGTTTCCGCGCTCGGTGCTGCCGCGGACGTTCGACTTCGGCTTCGCCACGGGGCTGATGGTGAAGGACGTGCGGCTGGCGCTGGAGGAGATGAAGCAGCTCGGCCTGTCGATGGAGGTCGCCGACGCGGTCGGACGGCTATGGGAGACCGTGATCAGCGCGGAAGGCGCCGAGTCCGACTTCACCGCGGCGATCAAGCCGATCGAAAAGAAGGCGGGAGTTGTGGTCGGCGGAACGAAGGGTGGATTGGCGGGGAAGTAGCCGCCCCGCACGCTCGTCGTCCCGGGGCGTGCGAGGCGCGAGCCCGGGACCCATAACCACAGGCGGATGTGGTTACGGGGACTCGGAGTTACAGCTCAGCCAAACAACCACTTCTTGTGGTTATGGGTCCCCGCCCCTCGTGCGCAATTGCGCACTAGGCGGGGACGACAGCGAGGATGAGGCGCGGCCTTACCGCCCCTCAATCCCTCACAGCCACGGCGCCGGCGTGTCCATCGCGATCAGCTGCTCGACCTCGATGCGCGGGCGCACGACGGCGTATTGATCGCCCTTTACCAGCACTTCCGGAACCAGCGGCCGCGTGTTGTAGGTGCCGGCCTGCACCGCGCCATAGGCGCCCGCGGTCATGATGGCGATGAGATCGCCAGGCTTCGGCGTCGGCAGCGTGCGATCCAGTGCGAGATAGTCGCCGGTCTCGCAGACCGGGCCGACGACGTCGGCCATGATCGTGGCGGCGCCCGCGGCCGGCTGCGTCACCGGCAGAATGTCGTGATGCGCCTCGTACAGCGTCGGGCGGATCAAATCGTTCATGGCGGCGTCGATGATGACGAAATTCTTGCCGTCGCCGTGCTTCACGTAGATCACCCTGGCGACCAGGATGCCGGCATTGCCGACGATCATGCGGCCCGGCTCGAACATCAGCGTGCAGCCGAGATTGTGGCTGACGCGCTTGACCATGGCGGCATAGGCGTCGGGCGCCGGCGGCGCCTCGCGGTCCATGTAATAGGGAATGCCGAGGCCGCCGCCGAAATCGACGTGGCTGATGTTGTGACCGTCGCTGCGCAGCGTCTGCACGAATTCGGAGAGGATGCGGAACGCAGTCTCCATCTTGGAGAGATCGGTGATCTGGCTGCCGATATGCACGTCGGTGCCGGTGACCTGGATACCCGGCAGCTTTGCGGCGCGCGCATAGACCTCGCGGGCATAGGCGATCGGAATGCCGAACTTGTTCTCGGACTTGCCGGTCGAGATCTTGGCGTGCGTGCCAGCATCGACGTCCGGATTGACGCGCACGGAGATGCGCGCGGTCTTGCCCATCTCGGTCGCAAGCCGCGACAACAGCTCGAGCTCGGGCTCGGATTCGACGTTGAGGCAGAGGATGTCGGCGGCCAGCGCGGCACGTAATTCGGTTTCGGTCTTGCCGACGCCGGAGAACAGGATCTTGCTGGCGGGAATGCCGGCGGCCAGCGCACGCTTCAATTCGCCGCCGGAGACGACGTCGGCGCCGGCCCCGAGCTTGGCCAGCGTGCGCAGCACCGACTGGTTGGAATTCGCCTTCATGGCGTAGCAGACCAGCACCTTCTCGCCGGCGAAGGCGTCGGCGAAGACGCGGTAGTGCCGCTCGAGCGTCGCGGTCGAATAGCAATAGAACGGCGTACCGACGGTTGCGGCCAGCTCGGACAGGTTCACGGCCTCGGCGTGCAGCACGCCGTTGCGATAGTCGAAATGGTTCATGGCGTCAGCTCAGCTATCCCGGCTCATTTTTTGCCGGGAGGTTCGTCCAGGAGCGGGTCGAGGATAAACGATTTCTTCTTGCCCTTGGCGGCGGCAGGCGCCGCGTCCGCACCGTACCCGGGATTGAACACGCTCGGCGTCCTCTGGGCTTCCGTCTCGGTGTCGGTTGGAGCTGCGACATTGGCCGTGGATGCACTGGAGGCGGTCGGCGGCAGATCCAGCGGGCCCTTGCGGCCGCAGCCGGCAAGCGCGAGCGCCGTCAGGCTCAAGACAATGATGGCCCACCCCGAGCCGGCCGGGCGAAACTTTGACGTCACGACGAAATCCCCACTACGCGGGCCGCACCATACAGAGATTGGCACGCTCTGGCGAGAGCCGGATGACCATGAAACATAAGCGAAATTTTGCCCTCAGCCCAATTTTCGCTCTTTTTCCAGCCGCTTCGCCCAGGCCTTGGCCTGCGACGCCACGTTCTTCGGCGCGGTGCCGCCGAAGCTGGTCCGGCTCTTCACCGACGATTCGACCGAGAGCACGCCGAGCACGTCCTTGGTAATCTTGGGCTCGATCGCCTGCATCTCCTTCAGCGGCAGCTCGTGCAGCGCCACCCCGCCCTCGGCGGCTTTCGCCACGATACGGCCGGTGACGTGGTGGGCGTCGCGGAATGGCATCTTCAGCGTCCGCACCAGCCAGTCGGCAAGGTCGGTCGCGGTGGCATAGCCCTCGCCCGCCGCCGCCTTCATCTTCGCTTCGTCGGGCATGAGATCGCGGACCATGCCGGTCATGGCGCGGATCGCGAGCGACAGGGCGGCAAAGCCCTCCATCGCGCCCTGCTTGTCCTCCTGCATATCCTTTTGATAGGCGAGCGGCAGGCCCTTCATCACGATCAGGAGGCCGTTGAGCGCGCCGATGACGCGGCCGGTCTTGGCGCGCACGAGCTCGGCGGCATCCGGATTGCGCTTCTGCGGCATGATCGAGGATCCCGTGGTGAACTTGTCGCTGAGGCGGATGAGACCGACCAGCGGCGAGGTCCAGATCACGATCTCCTCGGCAAAGCGCGACATGTGCACGGCGCAGATCGAGGCCGCCGACAGCGTCTCCAGCACGAAGTCGCGATCGGAGACCGCATCGAGCGAGTTCGCCATCGGGCGGTCGAAACCGAGCGCTTTCGCGGTGGCGTGGCGGTCGATCGGGAACGAGGTGCCGGCGAGCGCGGCGGCGCCGAGCGGCGATTCATTGAGCCGCTTGCGGGCGTCCTGGAAACGGCCGCGGTCACGCGCCGCCATCTCGACATAGGCGAGCAGATGATGGCCGAAGGTCACGGGCTGCGCGGTCTGCAGATGCGTGAAGCCGGGCATCACAGTCGCGGCATGTTCGAGCGCGCGATTGACGAGCGCGGCCTGGAACGCGGCGAGCGCCGCATCGGTCTCGTCGAGAACGTCGCGGACATAGAGACGGAAATCGGTCGCAACCTGGTCGTTGCGCGAGCGCGCGGTGTGCAGCCGGCCGGCGGCGGGGCCGATCAGCTCGGACAGGCGGCTCTCGACGTTCATATGGATATCTTCGAGGGCACGCTTGAATGTGAAGCCGCCCTTGCCGATCTCTGACAAAATCGTGTCTAGACCCTTGCCGATATTTTTCGCATCAGAGCCCGTGATGATGCCCTGCGCGGCAAGCATCGCGGCGTGCGCCTTGGATGCGGCAATGTCCTGGGCAAAGAGGTGACGATCGACGTCGATGGAGACGTTGATCTCTTCCATGATCTCATCGGGGCGCTCCGAGAACCGGCCGCCCCACATCTTGTTGCTCATGATCCCCTGCTCACGCCTTGCTTGCCGCTGCTGCCGCACGTTTGCTGGCCGGAGCCAGCCGTATTAAGAGGCCCCTGATAGCCATATCTGCGACCGGATGACAAACGATATGCTCGACAAGACGCCCTCCGCCACGCGCCGGATCCCCCTCGTCATCGCCACTGTGGCGATCGGGGGGCTGGCCGGCTTCGCCGCGCTGTACGGGCTGGGCCTGAACCGGGCGCCCTCAGGCGATCCGGCCTGCCGGGCCGCGGTGGCAACGGCGCAAAAAATCGCTCCCCTCGCCCATGGCGAACTGGCCGCCCTGACCGTGGCGAGCGCGCCGCTAATACTGCCCGACCTGGTCTTCGAGGACGCTGACGGCAAGCCGAAGAAGCTGTCCGATTTCCGCGGCAAGACGCTGCTGGTCAACCTCTGGGCCACCTGGTGCGTGCCCTGCCGCAAGGAAATGCCGGCGCTGGACGAGCTCCAGGGCAAGCTTTCGGGCCCGAATTTCGAGGTGGTGGCGATCAACATCGACACCCGCGACGCCGAGAAGCCCAAGACGTTCCTGAAAGAGGCCAACCTGACCCGGCTCGGCTATTTTAGCGATCAGAAAGCCAAGGTTTTCCAGGACCTTAAAGCCATAGGCCGGGCCCTGGGCATGCCGACCTCGGTGCTGGTCGACCCACAGGGCTGCGAGATCGCGACGATCGCGGGGCCGGCGGAATGGGCGAGCGAGGACGCGCTCAAGCTGATCCGGGCTGCGACGGGCAAGGCCGCCGCGTCGCTCTAGGCGGTGTGTACTAAGCCGTGACGTTTAGGTTGCCGCCGACGCCGGCGCCGACATTGGCGAGCGAAGGCTGACCGGCGCCGAGCAGCGTCAGGACGGTGGATTTCTCCATATCCGCGTTCTGCTTCATCAGCGTCGCCGAGATATTCGACTGTAGCGCGCCTTGCTGAGCGGCCAGCATGGTGCTGACCATCGCCATCATGTCCATTACGCAAACCCTCTTACCGGGCGCAGCCTAGGGGCGATGGGTTAATGCGACATGAATTGTCACGGTGCGGATGCACGGCCGGAGGGCGATAGCGCCGTAGGGTGGGCAAAGCGGCTTGTCCGCCGTAGCTCGAAGAGCGAAGGCGGAAGCGTGCCCACCAATTTCCACCGCATCATTGGAGAGATGGTGGGCACGGCGCCTTGCGCCTTTGCCCACCCTACGGCACCGGAAATTGGATCAGCGCGTCGGAACCGGCTTGGCGCCCCGGTAGTCGTAGAAGCCACGCTGGGTCTTGCGGCCGAGCCAGCCGGCCTCGACGTATTTCACCAGCAGCGGGCACGGGCGATATTTGGAGTCGGCGAGGCCCTCGTGCAGCACCTGCATGATCGACAGGCAGGTATCGAGGCCGATGAAATCGGCGAGCTCGAGCGGGCCCATCGGATGATGCGCGCCAAGCTTCATCGCCGCGTCGATGGCCTCGACATTGCCGACGCCTTCATACAGCGTGTAGATCGCCTCGTTGATCATCGGCAGCAGGATACGATTGACGATGAAGGCCGGGAAATCCTCGGAGACCGCGACCTGCTTGCCGAGCTTGGAGACGAATTCCTTGGACGCCTCGAAGGTCTGGTCGTCGGTGGCGATGCCGCGGATCAGCTCGACCAGCTCCATCAGCGGTACCGGATTCATGAAGTGAATGCCGATGAAGCGCTCGGGCCGGTCGGTGGCGGCGGCTAGCCGCGTGATCGAGATCGAGGAGGTATCGGAGGCGACGATCGCCTCCGGCTTCAGCACCGCGCAGAGCTCGTGGAAGATCTTGCGCTTGACCTCTTCCTTCTCGACCGCGGTCTCGATCACGAGGTCGCAATCGGCGAGGTCGTCGAGCTTCTCGGCGAGCTTGATGCGCGCCATCGCCTTGGTCTTGTCGTCCTCGCTGACGGCCTTCTTGGAGACCTGGCGCGCCAGATTGCCATTGATGGTGGCCATGCCCGACTTGAGCCGGTCGGCCGAGACGTCGTTGAGCACCACGTCGAAACCGGCCAGCGCCGCGACATGCGCGATGCCATTGCCCATCTGACCCGCGCCGATCACGCCGACCTTCTTGATCACTGCCGCCATAATGTCATCCACCGGAACGGCGCGCAGATCGCGCCTGCCTCATCCCCCGAGCCGGGAGGTCCGATTTAATCAGAAACTCGATTAGATCAGAATCCTGGCTCGAAACCTAGATTGGATCGCTTCCCCGGCGTGCCCCACGCCAAAGAAAACGCCTTGAAAAAGAAAAACCGGCCGGAGTGTACCACTCCGGCCGGTGTTTTTAGCGCGTTTTTACTTGCCGAGCTTGGCGAGCGCTTCGGTGAGCTCAGGAACCGCCTGGTAGAGGTCGGCGACCAGGCCGTAATCGGCGACCTGGAAGATCGGCGCGTCCTCGTCCTTGTTGATCGCGACGATCACCTTGGAGTCCTTCATGCCGGCCAGATGCTGGATCGCGCCGGAAATGCCCACCGCGACATAGAGCTCGGGGGCCACCACCTTGCCGGTCTGGCCGACCTGCCAGTCGTTCGGCGCATAGCCGGCATCCACCGCCGCGCGCGAGGCACCGACGCCGGCACCGAGCTTGTCGGCGAGCGGTTCGATGTACTTGGCGAAGTTCTCGCGGCTCTGCATGGCACGGCCACCGGAGACGATGATCTTGGCCGAGGTCAGCTCGGGGCGGTCGCTCTTGGCGACTTCCTCGCCGACGAAGGACGACAGGCCCGGATCGGCCGCCGCAGCGACGTTCTCGACCGCGGCGCTGCCGCCTTCACCCGCCGCCGCAAAGGTCGAGGTGCGCACCGTGATGACCTTCTTGGCGTCCTTCGACTTCACCGTCTGGATGGCGTTGCCGGCATAGATCGGGCGCTCATAGGTGTCGGGGGCGACCACCTTGGTGATCTCGGAGACCTGCATGACGTCGAGCAGGGCTGCGACACGCGGCATCACGTTCTTGAAGCGCGAGGTCGCGGGCGCGACGATCGCGTCATAGCCGGAAGCCAGCGAGACGATCAGCGCGGCCAGCGGCTCGGCGAGATCGTGGGCGTAGGTCTCGCCCTCGGCAAGCAGCACCTTCTTCACGCCGGCAAGCTTGGCGGCGGCATCCGCCGCAGCCTTGGCGTTCTGGCCGGCCACCAGCACGTCGACATCCGCGCCGAGTGCGGCAGCCGCGGTCAGGGCCTTGTTGGTCGCGTCCTTCAGCGACGCATTGTCGTGTTCGGCAATCAGAAGCGTCGTCATCAGAGCACCCCGGCTTCGTTCTTGAGTTTCGACACCAGCTCGGCGACGTCCTTGACCTTGACGCCCGCCTTGCGGCCCGCCGGCTCCGTCGTCTTGAGAACCTCGAGACGCGCGGCGACGTCGACGCCGTAATCGGCGACGGTCTTCTCCGCGATCGGCTTCTTCTTGGCCTTCATGATGTTGGGCAGCGAGGCATAGCGCGGCTCGTTGAGACGGAGATCCGTGGTGACGATCGCCGGTCCCTTCAGCTTGACGGTCTGCAGACCGCCGTCGACTTCGCGGGTGACCTTGAAGTCAGAACCTTCGACCTCGAGCTTCGAAGCAAACGTCGCCTGCGACCAGCCGAGCAGCGCGGCCAGCATCTGACCGGTCTGGTTGCTGTCGTCGTCGATCGCCTGCTTGCCGAGGATAATCAGGCCGGGCTGCTCTTCGTCGGCGATCTTCTTCAGAATCTTCGCGACCGCGAGCGGCTCGACGGTGCCCTCGACCTTCACCAAGATGCCGCGGTCGGCGCCCATGGCGAGACCGGTGCGGATCGTCTCCGAGGCCTGCGCCGGTCCAATGGAAACCACGACGACCTCGGTGGCCTTGCCGCCTTCCTTCAGGCGCAACGCTTCCTCGACCGCGATTTCGTCGAACGGGTTCATCGACATCTTCACGTTGGCGAGTTCAACGCCCGATCCATCGCCCTTGACGCGGACCTTGACGTTGTAATCAACCACCCGCTTTACCGGCACCAAGACCTTCATCGATCCTCTTTCACTCAATTTGGGAGGGGGGTTATCAACTGGCGCGGAACCTAAAGGCCTGATCCGGCCCGGTCAACGCGCGACAGGGCCAAATTTTAGACCTTAGAAATATCGACCTCAATGGGTCAGCGATTCTGGCCCGGAACCCAGAGCACGTCGCCGGCGCCGTTATGGTTGGCGGCACGGCTGGCGACGAACAGGAAGTCGGACAGGCGGTTCATATACTGGATGCCAGCGGCGCCCACGGGCTCGCCGGGCCGGGCCGCCAGTTCCACCATCACGCGTTCCGCCCTGCGGCAAATCGTACGGGCAACGTGGAGGTAGGCGGCGGCCGGCGTGCCGCCCGGCAGCACGAAGGAGGTGAGCGGCGCCAGCTTGTCGTTGAGCGCGTCGATGTCGCGCTCGAGCCGCTCGACCTGGCTTGCCACCACCCGCAGCCGCTCGGCCTTGCCTTCACGCTCGGGCACCGCGAGGTCCGCGCCGAGGTCGAACAGATCGTTCTGGATGCGGCCGAGCATCGCGTCGAACTCGGACATGTCATGGGTGTGGAGCCTGACAACGCCGATCGCGGCATTGGTCTCGTCCACGGTGCCATAGGCTTCGATGCGCAGATCGTATTTCGGACGGCGCTCGCCCGTTCCGAGCGCCGTCGTGCCGTCGTCACCGGTCTTCGTATAGATGCGATTCAGCGTGACCATTTTTAACGCCCCATCGCCCAGACCGCGAGCATGGCAATCACGATCGCCACAAACTGAAGCAGCACGCGCCAGCGCATCAGCTTCTGCGAGGTGTTGGGCGAGCCGCCGCGCATCATGTTGACGAGACCGAGCAGCAGCACCACCGCCACGGCGCCGGCCGCTACCGGCAGGATGAAAGTACTCAGGAGAGATGCCATTTGGGGTAGATAACACCGTGCTTGCGGATGCGCCATGGTGCCGCGGCAGCCGCCGCCGTCATTCCGGGGCGATGCGAAGCATCGAGCCCGGAATGACGACGGGGGCGCTTCGCGATCTGGCTTTTAGGTCAATAATATCAGATGGTAGTGCGATGATTTCTGGTCTGCGCCAATTGCCCGGCTTTTTCGCCTCTCCCCGCGCACGGGGCGAGCGAGCGGCATCTGTCGTGTAGGTGGGCGCGTGAGGGCAATCCGCACCATCTACGTCGTCGTGGAAGATGCCTTCTACACCTTCCTCGCCGACGACGGCTGGGCGATCGCGAGCCATATCGCGCTGTCGACGCTGATGGCACTGTTCCCGTTCCTGATCGTGCTGACCTCGCTCGCCGGCTTCTTCGGCTCCAAGGAACTTGCCGATCAGGCCGCAAGCCTGATGCTTCAGGTCTGGCCCAAGCAGGTCGCCGATTCGATCTCGGGAGAAGTCCACGACGTTTTGACCACGACCCGCACCGGCGTGCTGACGATCGGCGCAGCGCTGTCGGTGTATTTCGCCTCCAACGGCGTCGAGGCGCTCCGCGTCGCGCTGAACCGCGCCTATGCGGTGGTGGAGATGCGGCGCTGGTACTGGCTGCGCCTTGAATCGATCGGCTACACGCTGGTCGCGGCCTTCACCGCGCTCGCGATGGCGTTCCTGATCGTGCTCGGGCCGCTCTTCATCGAGGCGGCGCGGCGCCATATCCCGCTGTTCGTCGAGTCCAACGAGAGCATCCTCACCTGGCTGCGCTACGGCATCACCGTGGGTGCGCTGGTGGTGGCGCTGATCATCCTGCATGCCTGGCTGCCGGCGGGACGGCGCGCCTTCCTCCAGATCCTGCCCGGCATCGTCTTCACCATCGTGGCGTCGCTGATCTCGGGCATCGTGTTCGGCCAATATCTGGCGCGCTTCGCCAACAACTACGTGACGATGTATGCGGGGCTCGCCTCGGTGATCATCGCGCTGGTGTTCCTGTATTTCATCGCCGCGATCTTCGTCTACGGCGGCGAGCTCAACGCCGCGATCATCAAGTCGCGGCTTCCTCACGGCGTTTCGCTTCAAGCAGCGCAGTCGCTAAAGCGCGCGGAGAAACAGGCTTGACCAGGAAGGCGTCGGCGCCGGCCTCGCGCGAGGCCGCCTCGTCCTCGCCACGGCCGGACACGCCGATGATGGGTATCTGAGCCAGCGGCGCCGGCATGGTCCGGATCCGCCTGATGGCCTCGACGCCGTCGATGCCAGGCAGCACCATGTCCATCAGCACCGCATCGAACGCGCCCTGCGCGAGCCGGTTCACCGCATCCTCGCCGCGCCCGATGAACTCGGCATGGTGGCCGAGCTCGGTCAGGATGGTGTTGAGCACGACGCGGCCGAACGGATTGTCCTCGACGCTGAGCACGCGCAGCGCGGCCATCGCATCCGCCTCGGCTTCGCCCTTCGACTTGCGGGACTTGCGCGATTCCGTCGCGTCGAGCGACATCGTCAACGTGAAGGTGGCGCCGCCGCCGCGCCGCGGGGCGACCGTGATGTCGCCGCCCATCGCGCGCGCCAGTTGCTTGACCGAGGAAAGGCCCAAGCCGGCGCCGCCGAAGCGCGAGGCGATGGTGACATTTGCCTGGGTGAAGGGGCGGAACAGCCGCTTGATCTCGGCCATGGTCAGGCCGATGCCGCTGTCGGACACCGCGAAGGCGACGCCGACCTTGCCCTTCGCCTTGTCTCTGGCCTTGCCTTTGGCGGGACGCCAAGGCGCGACCGCGAGCGCGACACCGCCCTGCTCGGTAAATTTGACGGCATTGTCGATCAGGTTCTCGAGCGCGGCGCGCAGGCGGACGGAATCGCCGACCACCAGCCCCGGCAGCTTCTCGGAGATATCGACCTGGGCCTGGAGGCCCTTGGCCGCGGCGCGTCCGGCGAGCGAATCGCCGGCGCTGCGGGCGAGCGCGCGCAGATCGAACAAATCCTGCCGCAAGGCACTTCCACCCTTGCCCGCCCCCTTGCCGGTCCTGGCGGCATCGACGAACAGGGTGGCAAGGCTCGCCAGATGCTCGGCACCGGCCTTGATGGTGTCGGCCCAGCGCCGCTCGCGCTCGCCGAGATCGGAAGTGGCGAGCAGGTCGCTGATCGCAAGAATCCCGGTCAGGGGGGTACGGACCTCATGGGCGAAGGCGGCGAGCGCGGCCTGGACCACGTCCGGCGCCACGGCCTTGGCGCTGCGCTTGCGCAACCGGCCGGTCGCCCCGGACCGCTTCCGAGGCGGTCGCCTGGACGTTCGCGTGGTGCGCGCTGAGCGCGTTTTCGCCGCCATGAATCCCTTCGAAGGGTCCCCTTCGATCCCCAGGCTCTCAAGCAAGCATCGCACGGCGGAACCCCTGGAGTCACGGCGGCGTTTTGCTAACCCCCAGAGAAACTTAACCTAATCCCACCAACCGGCGGATGCCGGCGGGCGTGGCGCCGTCAGCGCGCAGCTCGCGCAGGCCGGTCGAGCGGTCCGATTTCGACAACTTCCGGCCCGCCTCGTCCAGAATCAGGGCGTGGTGGCGATAGGCGGGTTCCGGCAGATCGAGCAGGACCTGGAGCAGGCGGTGAACCGAGGTGGCGTGAAACAGGTCCTGCCCCCGCACGACCTCGCTGATGCCCTGAAGCGCGTCGTCGACGACGACGGACAAATGGTAGCTGGTCGGCGTCTCCTTGCGGGCCAGGATGACGTCGCCCCAGGCCTCGGGCCGCGCGGGGACGGTACCATGCTCGCCGTCGGGGCCCACGCCCAGCTCAGTCCACCTCAGGCCGGCAACGCGTCGGCAGGCGGCCGCCATGTCGAGCCGGAGCGCGTAAGGCACGCCAGATGCAATGAGCCGGTCGCGCTCGCCGGCCGACAGCGATCTGGCGTCACCCGGATAAAGCGGCGCGCCATCGGGATCGCGCGGCCATGGCCCGGCGGCCTCGCGCGCGGTCACGAGCCTGGCGATCTCCGCGCGGCTTTCGAACGCGGGATAGACGAGACCAAGTGCAGAGAGTTTTTCGAGCGCGGCGCGATAAACCGCGAGATGCTCCGACTGCCGCCGCACCGGCGTTTCCCAGGCGATGCCGAGCCAGGCGAGGTCGTCGTAGATCGCCGTCTCATATTCCGGCCGGCAGCGCGTCGCGTCGATGTCCTCGATCCGCAGCAACAGCCGCCCGCCGGTCTCGCGCGCGCGGTCGAAATTGAGCAGCGCCGAATAGGCGTGGCCGAGATGCAAGAGGCCATTCGGACTGGGGGCAAAACGGAAAACGGGTGGCGCCATGCGGTGAAACTCGTCATGGCCGGGCATAGCCGTCCGAAGGGACGGCGTCGCTTCCGCTCGCCTATGTCCCGGCCATCCACGTTCTTCGGTGCGATACAGCGATCGTGTCAAGTCGTGGACAGATACGAACACTGTCACCCATGCTAGACATGTCGTGTGGTTAGAGAGACGTGGATGGCCGGGTCAAACCCGGCCATGACGCCGGAGAGAGTTTGCCGACCCAAATGACCATCCACCTCGAAACCCAGTCCGATCTCGAAGACGCCGTCCACGCGCTGATCAAGCGCGACCCGCGCCTCAAGCCCGTGCTCGAGATCGCCGGCATGCCCGCCTTGCGGCGGCGTGAGCCGGGTTTTACGGGGCTCGCCCACATCGTTTGCGGGCAGCAGCTTTCGACCGCGAGCGCCGCAGCGATCTGGGGGCGGCTGTCGGCCGCGTTCGATCCGTTCGACCATGAGGCCGTGAGCCGCGCCCGCACCGACCGGCTGGGACGGCTCGGCCTGTCCGCCGCCAAGATCAAGACGCTGAAACATCTCGCGCGCGAGATCAATGCGCAGCGGCTGAACCTCGATGTGCTTGCCGAGGAAGACGCCGAGGCCGCGCACCATACGCTGATCGCGCTGCCCGGCATCGGGCCATGGACGGCCGACGTCTATCTGCTGTTCTGCCTCGGGCACGGCGATGCCTGGCCGGCCGGCGACATCGCCGTGCAGGAGGGGATCAAAGTTGGCCTGGGCCTTCAGGCGCGGCCGACGGAGAAGCAGATGGCGCCGCTTGCCGAACCCTGGCGTCCCCTGCGCGGAGCAGCCGCGCATCTGTGGTGGAGCTATTATCGCGTGATCAAGAAGCGCGAAGGTGTCATCAGCAACCAGCCCTAGCCTCGCAGCCGTTCGCGATCGGCACGGGCGCATTCGGCCACGAAGTCGACGACGGCGCGCACCGCAGACAACTCGACCAGATCGGGATGGGCGAGCAGCCAGAGATCGGCGACGCTGACCAGTTTTTGCGGCGCGACGCGCACCAAGTCTGGATAGCTCTCCGCGACGAAGCAGGACAGCGCGGAGATTCCGATTCCAGCACGCACCGCCGCCAGCATGTCGCCCTGCGACGAGCAACGCATCACCATGGTGCCTTGCCGGGTGATCGCATCGCTCCAGCGCGCCAGCTGTGCGTTCGAATCCTGGTCGGCGAAGCCGATGACGCTGTGCCCCTTCCACTCGCCGCTCCGCTCCGGCAAGGACCGGCCCGTGGCATAGTCGCGCGAGGCATAGAAGCCGGTGCCGAGACGGCCGATCTTGCGGCCGACCAGATTTTCCTCGCCGCTGTCGACCGGTCGCAGCACGACGTCGGCCTCCCGCCGCCGCACGCTGGCCGGAAACGGATGGGTGATGATCTCGAGCCGAATGTGATCATGTGCGCCGAGAAACGATCGCAGCCGCGGCATCAGCCAGTGCGAGGCCAGCGTCGCGCCGATCGACAGCTTGACCGTGCCACGCGCCTTGCGACCGCCGGCGCCAACGGCGGCTTCGGCGCGGAGCGCGGCAGCGGCCATCGCCTCGGCATGCTCACGCAGCGTACGGCCGTCGGCGGTGAGCACGAAGCCGTCAGCGGCGCGCGCCAGCAGCTTGGTGCCGAGCTGCGCCTCCAGCGCCGCGATCTTGCGGCTGACGGTCGGATGGCTGGCGTGCAGACGCTTTGCCGCCGCAGTGAAGCTGCCGGTGTCGGCGACCGCAACGAAGGTCTTGCAGAGATCCCAATCCACGTCGGCTCCGTACAAATCTGAATATCCGCTTGTTCAATATTGAACGATCCCCGCCCGCCGTCCAACCCTATAGTGGGGTCAAACACGCCAGCGGCGGACACCCCGCCGACGCGACAATCGACATGGAAGCGCTCACCCCGGCCGGCAGGCTGGCGAAGTGCTTTGTCAGGAGGATCGGATGGCACTGCCCGCTCTGCTCAAGAACAATCTGGAGCTGCCCGTCGTCGGCTCGCCCCTCTTCATCGTCTCCGGGCCGGAGCTGGTGATCGCCCAATGCAAGGCCGGTGTCGTCGGCTCGTTTCCGGCGCTCAACGCCCGTCCGGTGGAAAAGCTCGACGAATGGCTGAGCCGCATCGAGGACGAGCTCGGCGAATACAAATCGCGCAATCCCGGCAAGAAGGTCGCGCCCTACGCCGTCAACCAGATCTGCCATGCCTCCAACGACCGCTTGATGAAGGACATGGAAACCTGTGTGAAGCACAGGGCGCCCATCATCATCACCTCACTGCGGCCGCCCGCCGAGATCGTCGAGGCCGCGCACTCCTATGGCGGGCTGGTGTTCCACGACGTCATCAACGTCAAGCATGCGCGCAAGGCCGCGGAGCAAGGCGTCGACGGACTGATCCTGGTGTGCGCCGGCGCCGGCGGACATGCCGGCATGCTGTCGCCGTTCGCGCTGGTGCGCGAGGTCAAGCAATGGTTCGACGGCGCGATCCTGCTGTCGGGCGCGATCAGTGACGGTTTTGGCATCGCCTCCGCGCTGACGCTGGGCGCCGACCTCGCCTATATGGGCACGCGCTTCATCGCGACGAAGGAAGCCAATGCCGACGAAGCCTACAAGTCCGCGCTGACGCAGCACGCCGCGCACGACATCGTCTACACCAACCTATTCACCGGCGTGCACGGCAACTATCTCGGCCCCTCGATCGCCGCCGCCGGGCTCGATCCGGACAATCTCCCGGTTGCCGACAAGACGAAGATGAATTTCGGCTCCGGCGGCAACATGAAATCCAAGGCGTGGCGCGACATCTGGGGCTCGGGCCAGGGCATCGGCCAGATCCTGGATGCGCCTCCGGTCGCCGAGCTGGTCGACCGGATGAAGGGCGAATTCGATCAGGCCCGGCAGGATTTCCTGATGCGCGCCAGCGCCTGACGGCTTGGTCCGACAGGAAAATTGGACTGACAAGACAAACGGGAGGACATCATGAAGCTGACAGCCGCGCTGACAGGCCTGTCGTTGCTGACGCTTGCCGCCGGCAGCGCCGGTGCGGACGAGATCCGGATCGGGCAGACCCTGCCCTATAGTGGCCCTGCCTCCGGCTTCGGCGCGATCGGACGGACGCAGGAGGCGTTCTTCGAGAAGGTCAACGCGGAGGGCGGCATCAACGGCCGCAAGGTCAAGTTCATCACGCTGGACGACGCCTACTCGCCGCCGAAGACGGTCGAGCAGACGAGAAAGCTGGTGGAGCAGGACGAGGTGCTGATGATGTTCGGCTCGCTCGGCACCGCCACCAACAGCGCCGTGCAGCGTTACCTCAACGCCAAGAAGGTGCCGCAGCTGTTCGTGCTCTCGGGCGCCACCAAATGGGCCGATCCGCAGAAGAATCCCTGGACGATGCCGGGCATGGCGGCCTACGAATCCGAGGGCGTCGTCTATGCCAAGTATATCTTGCAGTCCAAGCCCGACGCGAAGATCGCGATCCTGTCCCAGAACGACGATTTCGGCCGCGACTATGTCGCGGGCTTCAAGCGCGCGCTCGGGCCCAAGGCCGCAAGCATGATCATCGCGGAGGCGAGCTACGAGACCAGCGCGCCGACGATCAGCTCGCAGCTCTCGACGCTGAAGGCGTCAGGCGCCAACGTGCTGTTCGGCGTCGTGCTCGGCAAGTTCACCTCGCAGATGGTCAAGGGCGTAGCCGAGATCGGCTGGAAGCCGGAGCTGTTCTTCGTGCCGACCTCGGCCTCCTCGATCTCGTTCCTGGAGCCGGCGGGGCTGGACAATGCGGTCGGGCTGATCTCGTCGAGCAACCAGAAGGACACGATGGACCCGCAATGGGCCGACGATCCCGGCGTGAAGTCCTATTTCGCCTTCATGAAGCAATACATGCCGACCGCGGATCTCTCGAACTCCAACTACGCCGCGGGCTATCACTATGCCACGCTGCTGATGACGGTGCTGAGCGCCTGCAAGGACGATGTCAGCCGCGACAACATCTTGAAGCAGGCCGCGTCGCTGAAAGAGGTGAAGCTGCCGCTGCTGTTGCCCGGAATGAGCGTGTCGACTGGTCCGGACGACTATCTGCCGTTCCAGCAGCTTCAGCTCCGCCGCTTCAGCGGCAAGAGCTGGGTGCCGTTCGGCGGCATTCTCGATGACCGGTAGAGAACATCCCATGATCATCAGCGGCGAGCGCCGGATCGATTATCCAGACCTCCATGCGCGGATCAGACGGGCCGCAGGCGGGATCAGCACGCTCGGCGGGCGCGAGGGCACGCCGGTCGCCATGATGCTGCGCAATGACTTCGCCCTGTTCGAGGTCGTCGCGGCTTCCGCCGCGCTCGGCCGACCGGTGGTGCCGATCAACTGGCACCTGAAGGCCGCCGAAGTCCGCTATATCCTGGCCGACAGCGGCGCCAACATTTTGATCTGCCATGCCGACCTGCTGCCGCAGATTCGCGACGGCCTGCCGGAGGAACTGGCGCTCATGGTCGTGCCGACGCCGCCGGAGATTGCCGGCGCGTTCGACATCCCCGCCGCGCTCACAAAGGTGCCGGACGGATTGACCGATTGGGACAAATGGCGCGACAGCCAGGCGGAACTCACCCAGCCGCCTCGTCGCAGCGCGCCGATGTTCTACACGTCGGGCACCACCGGCATGCCGAAAGGCGTGCGGCGCATGCCGATGCGCCCCGAGCAGATCGCGGCGTCCGAGCGCGTCGGGGCGATCGCCTATGGCGTCAAGCCGAACGAGGATCAGGTCGTGCTGATGAACGGCCCGATGTACCATTCCGCTCCGCACTCCTACGGCATGCTGGCCTATCGCAGCGGCTGCACCATCGTGCTGGAACCGCGCTTCGATCCCGAAGACCTGCTGCAACTGATTGAGCGCCATCGCGTCACGCACATGCACATGGTTCCGACGATGTTCGTGCGCCTGCTGCGGCTGCCCGACGACATGAAGCGGCGTTACGACTTGTCCTCGCTGCGCTTTGTCGTTCATGGCGCGGCGCCCTGCCCGCCCGACGTGAAGAAGGCGATGATCGATTGGTGGGGAGGCGTCATCAACGAATATTTCGGCTCGACCGAGACCGGGATTCCGGTGTGGCACTCCGCGGCGGAGGCGCTGAAGAAGCCCGGCACCGTCGGCCGCGCCATCGAGGGCGGCGTCGTCAAGATCTTCCGCGCCGACGGCAGCCTGTGCGACGTCAACGAACCCGGCGAAATCTACATGCGGCAGGCCTCGGTGCCGGATTTCGACTATCACGGCAAGGCCGAAGCGCGCGCCGAGGCCGGCCGCGACGGGCTCGTCAGCGTCGGCGACGTCGGCTATCTCGACGAGGACGGCTATCTGTTCCTGTGCGACCGCAAGCGCGACATGGTGATCTCCGGCGGCGTCAACATCTATCCCGCCGAGATCGAGAATGCGCTGATCGGAATGCCCGGCGTGCGCGATTGCGCGGTGTTCGGCATTCCCGACGCCGAATTTGGCGAGCGGCTCTGCGCCTATGTCGAGCCGGAGCCGGGCGCAGCGCTCTCGTCCGCCGCGGTCCAGTCGTTCCTGCGCGAGCGGCTCGCCAATTTCAAGGTGCCGAAGGACGTCGAATTCCGCGACGCGCTGCCGCGCGAGGCGACGGGAAAGATCTTCAAGCGCAAGCTGCGGGAGCCCTATTGGGCGGGCCACGCGCGCGCCGGCGCGTAACGAACGGCTGCGAACGGCGTTTTAAACTATGTTGCTGTTGCAAAAGGATCATGGGTGAACGATGAAATGCCGGCGCGGACAAAGCCGGGATCAAAGCCATGACATCGATCGACTTCGTCGTTGCGAAAAATGACCTCGACCAGTGCAAGGTGGTCACGACCGAGCTTCCCGGCGCGGATGCGCTGCCGCCTGACGCCCTGCTCGTGAGGGTCGACCGCTTCGCCTTCACCGCCAACAACATCACCTATGCGGTGATGGGCGACGAGTTGAAATACTGGCAGCTCTTTCCCGCGCCGAACGGTTTTGGCAACATTCCGGTATGGGGCTTTGGCGAGGTGGTCGCGTCCAGTCATCCGAACATCGCCGTGGGCGAGCGCCTGTTCGGCTATTTCCCGATGGCGACGCATCTCGTCATCGAGGCGACGGACGTCAGCAAGCGCGGCCTTCGCGACGGTGCCGCACACCGGCAGGGCGTGGCGCCGGTCTACAACGCCTATGCCCGCGTCAGCGGCGATCCCGCTTACGCCGGCCGGAAGGGCGACTACCAGGCGCTGCTGCGGCCGCTGTTCATGCTGTCGTTCCTGGTCGACGACTTTCTGGCCGAGAACAACGACTTCGGCGCACGCACCGTGCTGCTCTCCAGCGCCTCGAGCAAGACCGCGTTCGGCCTCGCCCATATGCTGCATGTGCGCGGCCGCAAGGTGATCGGGCTGACGTCCGCCGGCAACAGCGGCTTTGTCTCGTCGCTCGGTTGCTATGACGAGGTCGTCACCTATGACCGCATTGCGTCGCTGCCATCGGATGCGCCAGTCGCCTTCGTTGACATGGCCGGCAACAGCGCGCTGCGCGCCGGATTGCATCAGCACTTCGGCGACCGGATGAAATGCTCCGTACGCGTCGGATTGACGCATCGCGCCACCGAGCCCGACGAAGGCGAGCTGCCCGGTGCAAAGCCGCGCTGGTTCTTCGCGCCCGACCAGATCCGCAAGCGCGCCAAGGAATGGGGCCCGGGCGGCATCGAGCAGCGCTTTGGCGCGGCATGGTCCGGCTTTGTGCCGCTACTGGAGAGAAGCCTGACCGTGGTCGAGAGCCGCGGCCCAGACGCGGTGCGGCAGGTGTTTCTCGATACGCTGAAAGGGCGTATTCCGCCTGAGCAGGGCCACATGCTCTCGCTGCTCGGGTAAACCGCTTTCGAGGCCCGTCGAACCGGTATAGCGTCAACCTCAGAGGAAACGCCGCGAAGACGGCCACGAGGTCGCGCATGCTGGACAAGACGAAGGATATTTCCGTCTCGGCGCAAGCCTGGCTCGATGAGTTCGAGCGCACGCTCGGCAAGCCCGATCCGGCCGCACTCGACCATCTCTTCCTCGCCGACAGTTTTTGGCGCGATGTGCTGGCGCTGAGCTGGAACCTGCAGACGATCGCGGGCCACGACCGGATTGCTCAAGCGCTGAGGGCGCTCGCGCCACAGGCGGCGCCGACCAACTTCACGATCGCGCCCGACCGCGCGGCGCCGCGCTGGGTCACGCGCGCCGGCACCAGCAATATCGAGGTCATCTTCAATTTCGAGACCGTGATCGGTCGCGGCAGCGGCATCGTTCGGCTCGTGCCCGATACCGCCGATGGCGACCGGCTGAAGGCGTGGACACTGCTCACCGCGCTCGACGAGCTCAAAGGGTTCGAGGAACAGCTCGGCACGTCGCGGCCGCGAGGGCAGGCCTATTCACGCGATTTCCGCGGGCCGAACTGGCTCGATTTGCGTAACGCAGCCCGCGACTACGCCGATCGCGATCCTGCCGTGCTGGTGGTCGGCGGCGGCCAGGCCGGCCTTGCGATTGCAGCACGGCTGAAGCAATTGAAGATCGACACACTGATCGTCGATCGCGAGACGCGGATCGGCGACAATTGGCGCAAGCGCTATCACGCGCTCACCCTGCACAACCAGGTGCAGGTCAATCACATGCCCTACATGCCGTTCCCGCCCAGCTGGCCGACCTACATCCCGAAGGACAAGCTCGCCAACTGGTTCGAAGCCTATGTCGACGCGATGGAGCTGGATTTCTGGACCGGCACCGAGTTCGAGGGCGGTAGCTACGACGACGCGAAGGGCTGCTGGACCGTCACGCTGCGGCGCACCGACGGCAGCAAGCGCACCATGCAGCCGCGCCATGTTGTGATGGCAACCGGCGTCAGCGGCATCGCGAACGTGCCTGATATTCCGACCCTCGCCAATTTCAAAGGCACGCTGCTGCATTCGAGCCGCTACGAGGACGGCGAGAACTGGACCGGCAAGCGCGCCATCGTGATCGGCACCGGCAACAGCGGCCACGACATCGCGCAGGATCTCTGCTCCAGCGGCGCCGAGGTGATTCTGGTGCAGCGCTCGCCGACGCTCGTCACCAATATCGAGCCGTCGGCGCAGCTCGCCTATGCGACCTACAACGAAGGCACCCTCGAGGACAACGACCTGATCGCGACCTCGATGCCGACGCCGCTCGCGAAGAAAACCCATGTGATGCTGACCGAGCAGTCGAAGGAGCTCGACAAGGAGCTGCTCGACGGCCTGCGCAACGTCGGATTCAAGCTCGACTTCGGCGAGGCCGGCACCGGCTGGCAGTTCAAATACCTCACCCGCGGCGGTGGCTATTATTTCAATGTCGGCTGCTCCAACCTGATCGTCGAGGGCGCGATCGGGCTCAGGCAGTTTGGGGACATCGAGAGCTTCACGGCCGAAGGCGCTCGGATGAAGGACGGCTCGATGATCGCGGCCGACCTCATCGTGCTCTCCACCGGTTACAAGCCGCAGGAATATCTGGTGCGAAAACTGTTCGGCGACGGCGTCGCCGACCGCGTCGGCCCGGTCTGGGGCTTTGGCGACGGCCTCGAGCTGCGCAACATGTATGCCCGCACCGGGCAGTCCGGCCTCTGGTTCATCGCCGGCAGCCTCGCGCAATGCCGGATCAACTCGAAATATCTCGCGCTCCAGATCAAGGCGGTCGAGGAAGGGATTTTGGGGCGTGAGGCGGGCGCCGCTTAAGCCTCGTCATTGCGAGCGCAGCGAAGCAATCCAGGATCTTTCCGCGAAGACAGTCTGGACTGCTTCGCTGCGCTCGCAATGACAGTGTAGAGACGATCGCGCCGCTGAAACGAAGAAGAGGAAAAACAAATGCCAGCCATTCTCGGCACCGGCGAGCACCGCTACCGCGTCGTCGAAAATTTCGCAAAGCTGCCCGACGGCTGGACACTGACCGACGTCGCCTCGGTCGCCGTCGACAGCAAGGACCGCGTCTACGTCTTCAACCGCGGAGCCCATCCGATGGTGGTGCTGGATCGCGAGGGCAATTTCCTCCGGAGCTGGGGTGAAGGCCTGTTCTCCCGCGCGCACGGCCTGCACATCGATGCCGACGACCATCTTTATTGCACCGATGACGGCGACCACACCGTGCGCAAATGCACCACCGACGGCAAGGTGCTGCTGACGATCGGCATCCCCGAGAAGCCGTCGCCGTTCATGAGCGGCGAGCCGTTCCATCGCTGCACCCACACCGCGCTGTCGCCGAAGGGCGATATCTACGTCTCCGACGGCTATGGCAATGCGCGCGTGCACAAGTTCACGCCGGACGGCAAGCTGCTCAAGAGCTGGGGCGAGCCCGGCACCGACCCCGGCCAGTTCAACATCGTGCACAACATCGCCGCCGACGCCGACGGTTTTGTCTATGTCGCCGACCGCGAGAACCACCGCGTGCAGGTGTTCGATGGCGAGGGCAAGTACGAGACGCAGTGGAACAACCTTCACCGGCCCTGCGCGCTGTGCTGCTGCGGTGGCGGCAAGAGCCCGACATTCGTGATCGGCGAGCTCGGCCCGGGCCTCGCCGTCAACCGCAAGGTGCCCAATCTCGGCCCGCGGCTGTCGATCGTGGACGCGCAAGGCAAACGCATCGCGCGGCTCGGCGGCGAGGAAGGGCCGGGTGTCGCCAGCGGAAAATTCCTGGCTCCGCACGGCATCGCGCTGGATTCGAAGGGCGACATCTATGTCGGCGAGGTCGGCGTCACCGACTGGAAGACGAGTTTTCCGGACCAGGAGATGCCGGCCGTGGTGCGCGCCACGCGATGCTTGCAGAAGCTGGAGCGGGTGCGGGAATAGCTGGGCGGGCGAGGCCGCGATGCGCTGTCGGGTCGACCCTGCCTCCCCCCGGCGTCGTCCTCGCCCCCCAAATCACGGCGGTTTTGAGCGCTTTGCCACCCCGCCGCCGCATTGCTTGCATCTGAATAAGTCGCTCAGCGGGCTTCACAATCCCGTCACGCTGCATGTAGTATGTCAGTACATGCTGCTTCGCAGCGTATATTGGAGGCCAGGAGCGTTACTTGAACGCACATGTCTCGCAAGGCAGTTGGCCGGTGTTGGTGCTGAATGCGGACTTCCGGCCGCTGAGTTACTACCCGCTGTCTCTCTGGTCGTGGCAGGACGCGATCAAGGCGGTGTTCCTCGACCGCGTCAACATCGTCGCGCATTACGATCAGGCGGTCCACAGTCCCACGCTGCAAATGCAGCTGCCGAGCGTCGTCTCGCTCAAATCCTTCGTCAAGCCGACCACGCATCCCGCGTTCACCCGGTTCAACGTCTTCCTGCGCGATCGTTTTGCCTGCCAATATTGCGGCTCGCCCGAAGACCTCACCTTCGACCACATCGTCCCGCGCAGCAAAGGCGGCCAGACCACCTGGGAGAACGTGGTCGCGGCATGCTCGCCCTGTAATCTGCGCAAGGGCAATCTCACGCCGGCGCAGGCAAAGATGTTTCCGCGCCAGAGCGCGTTCGCGCCGACCGTGCACCAGCTCCACCGCAACGGCCGCCTGTTCCCGCCGAATTATCTGCACGATAGCTGGCTGGACTATCTCTACTGGGATACGGAGCTGGATCCGTAGGGCGACGCTGTTCGCGCTCGGCCGTTCGTGCGACCTGCTGAAATCGAAAGATCGAGGACCCGTCGGGTCCTCGGTTCGTTTCATCGAACGTCACGCATTCTGCGCCAGCGAATGAGCCTCGATTCGTTGGCGGATATCGGGCGAATTGATCAGGTCGAACGGCTCGACGAGTTGCACGACATCAGAGAACGCGCGCTGAACCACCGGATCGGCCACGACGGCCCGGAATAGAGCCGCCTCGAACTGCCGGCTTTCCTCGTACCGCTCCGGGCGCTGGCCCCGTGTGGTTGGATAGGCGAAGTCAGCGTTCACGCCCATGTTCCAGGGTGCCTGAAGCAGCGCGCCCACTTCGGACATGAACCCAGCCTGGAGGGCCTCGATCGGGTCCGCCTCCCCGGCGACGCGATCCAGGATCTCGCGCAGCAACTTTGCCTCTCGCGCGGCGACCGTCATGCCCTGCCCGTAGACCGGATTGAACCGGCACAGCGAGTCCGCCACGGGGAGAATCCCGCGCGGCAGCCGCTTGAGCCGTTCAAAATGCCGCCAGCGGCTCGCGTCAAACACGAAATGCCGGAGGCCTCCGGGTGGCAAGAGCTTGTAGACTGCGTTGTAAATCGCCGGCGTCTTCAATTGGCGCGCAGCCGCAAGATAGTCCTCCCACGTGCCGGGGCGATTCGTCGCGCCGTGATGGGAGATCGATGTAAACCAGCGCCCGCCTTCGAGAGGGATGATCAACCCGGCCGTCGCCGACGTGGCGGGATCGGGCAACGTGACCAGATTGAGCCAGTCGAACGAGGTGCGCCCCGGACGGAGAACCGCGGTGGTGTAGCTGATGTCGACGCCCACGGCGGTCTCCTGCGGCCGTTCCCAGCCGAGGGCATCGAACAGGCCGAGCGTCGGCGCACCGCGGCCGGATGCATCTACCACGAGATCCGCCTCGATCGCCGCACCAACGCCTGCGTCGTTCTCGAACTTCACCATCGGCCGGGTTGCAGCCGGCACAATCTCCGTCACGCGGCTCTGCGATTGCACTTTGACATTGGCGATCGCAGTCACCTTTCGGCGCAGCGTATGCTCGATCAGCGGCCGCGAGCCACACAGCAGCGACGTCCCGCAGTCGCGCCTTGGCAGCGCGCCGACATCTGGCCGCTCGTACTGGACGTCCTTGAAGACATTCACGGGAACTGCACCGGCGGCGGCAAGATCCTGCGCGAAACCCGGGAAAAGGGAGTCGAGGGCCTGCAGCCCACCGGCCAGAAGAAGATGCGGATGCCGATCCTGGGGAACGCCGGCGCGGGACATGATCGAAGCCGGCAGGACATCGCGTTCGAGAATGACGACTTCCTGGAAGGCGGAAGAAAGCGCACCGGCGGCAGACAATCCTCCAATCCCCGCTCCGATGACAACCGCGCGTTGCCCAAAATGACGGCTCATACTTATTCCTTTGGTTCGATTCACCACCTTTCTGTGCGTGGACCGCACTACGGGAATGTTTCCAATCGCGAGATCTTTGTTTCGATTGCAACGGAGCGGCCGCGATGCGCGCTTCAAGGAGAAACGAACGGCGCCGTGGCGCGGGTCTATTGTGGGCCAGGAGAGTAGCGGGGGCTAGGCGTCCAGCTCACACCCCGATCGCATTCCGCATCACCACGTCCCGATAGAACGCCGCGCTCAGCTTCGGCAGGCGCGCTTGGGTCTCGAAGTCGACCCGGTAGAGGCCGAAGCGCTTGCCGTAGCCGTAGATCCACTCGAAATTGTCCATCAGGCTCCACAGGAAATAGCCGCGAATCGGCACGCCCTCGGCGATCGCACGCTGCATCTGGGTCAGGTAATTGCGCAGGAACATGATGCGGTCGAGATCGTAGACCTGGCCGTCAGTAGCGATCTTGTCCTCGGACGAGGTGCCGTTCTCGCTGATATAGATGGTCTCGATGTTCCAGATTTTTGCGGCGAGACGCGGGGCCCAGTAGATCACCTCAGGGCCGACCCGCAGCCATTCCGAGTTCATGTGCGGGAACGAGGCTGGGAACGGCAGCACGCGGAAGCCCGACGCGCGCTCGGAGGCCGTGACGTAGTATTGCGGCGCGTAGATGTTGAGCCCGACGAAATCGTTCGGCGTGCCGATGATCTTCAACTCGTCAGGGGTGAATTTCGGCGCATCCGCCCCGGCATAGGCGAGGAAGCCGTCGGTGTACTTGCCCTCCAGCACCACGCCAAGAAAGCCGGCGTTGAGCTCACGCGTTGCGATCTCGGCAGCGCGGATATTTTCCGGCGTCGCGATGGCCGGCACGCAGGCCGCGATGTTTTCGGCGGCACCGACGCGGGTGCCGGCGCGGCCCGACGCGCGGATCGCCTGCACGGCAAGCCCATGCGCCAGCGCGACGTGATGGCGCGCCTGGTTGAGCTGCGCGGTCGGCAGCTTGAGGCCGGGCGCGTCGATGCCCCAGCCATAGCCGAAGTTCACGAAGCGCCCGACCTCGTTCACGGTGAAGATGGTTTTGACCCGATCGGTCAGGCGCGCGGCGACATAGGCGGAGTAATCTGCAAAAGCCTTCGACGTGTCGCTCGACTGCCAGCCGCCGACGCGATCCTGGAGCGCCTGCGGCAGGTCCCAATGATAGAGCGTCGCATAGGGCTCGATGCCGTTCGCGAGCAGCTCGTCGACGAGCCGGTTGTAGAAATCGAGCCCCTTCGGATTGGGCTGGCCCGATCCATCCGGAAACACCCGCGGCCACGCAATCGAGAAGCGGTAGGCCTTGACGCCGAGCGCCTTAATCAGCGCGACGTCGTCCTTGTAGCGGTGATAGTGCTCGTTGGCGCGGTCGCCGGTCGAGCCGTCCTCGATCTTGCCGGGCGTGTGGCTGAAAATGTCCCAGATCGATTGGCCGCGGCCGTCCTCGTCGACGGCGCCCTCGATCTGGTAGGACGAGGTCGCCGTGCCCCACAAAAAATCCTTGGGAAAGGGCGCGTGGCGATCGGCCGATGCGGGCGCCTCATTATCTGCAGCCTTGTTATCTGCAACCTTGTTATCCGCAGCCCTGGCACCCGCCGCTGCACCAAGCGCGGCGAGCCCCGCGAGCTTCGCAAGATCGCGCCGCGAGACATCAGCTGACATCGCTATCTCCGAGCTTGCTCCATGTCGATCTGATAGGCGGAGATCCGGTCGATCTCGAATGCGACCGTGGGCGGCGATTCCGCATCAACCGGACCGACGCCGAGAAAGAATTTCGATCCGATCGCAAGATTGACGATCATGTACATGGGATCATCGAAGCCGATCGGCACCTTGATGTCGGAGACCGGCTTGCGGTCGATGAAATAGACCAGGCGATCCTCCTCCCACAGCACACCGTAATTGTGGAACATGCTGGAGGCATCGCCGACCGCATAGTCGAAGCCGCAGGACTGGATCTTCTGGGTCGACGGAATCCGCCAATGCGTCGTCATCACGAGATCGCCGGGCCGCTCGCCGCGGCCTTCCAGCACGTCGACCTCCGGCGGCCAGCCGCCGTCGTCCGCCAGCATCCAGAACGCCGGCCAGACCGCATGGCCGACCGGCACCTTGGCGCGGATTTCGAAATAGCCGTGCTTCTGCGCGAACGTGCCCTGCGTGGTCAGGATTCCCGAGATGTACTCGTTGTTGAACAGAACGGACTTCAGTTCCGGCGGCGTGCGGCTGGCGACGATCGAGAGCACGCCGTCCTTCACCTTGAACGGATCTAACCCAAGCGGCGTCCCCGCACGCCCCGAATAGCGCGGATCGACATAGATCTGCTGCTCGCCATTGGCGCTGGTCTTGCGCTTGAAGTCGGAGCCGTCACCGCCCCAATAGCGCGCTTCCGGCCACGCCGCACCGCCGGCGTAATGCGGCACCCAGCGACCGGTCGCAAGCGGATGCTCGTCAAAGTCATCGTTGAAAGTCCGGCGCAGCGGCAGGAAGGCGCGCAAGGCGGGATTGGCCGTCTCAAGCTTGCGGCACTCGATCATGGAGGGATCGGTGGTCACTTGCAGCGTCATCGTGCCGGGCGCAGCATCGAGATCGTCCTGCGCGACGCCCGGCGCGGGCACGGCAGACAGGCCGATCGCAACCAGAGCGCCCTTCGTCCAACTGTCGATCATCACCGCACATCGAACTTGGCAGAAAATTTGGCAGGATATGCGCAGGTTAGCTCGCCTGTCTTCGAGCGGGCAAGCACGGCCATCTGTGCGGGCGGGCGATTTCGAAAAGGTCATCTCGACATCGCATCCAGGTTCGCCCGGAAATCGCGTCATCCCGGGCGCAAGATCGGCGGTTAACCGGGCCAGTTCCGCGCGCCCCGGCTCCGCCAGAGAGGCGCCGGCGCCAAATCCTTCCGCATTCGTTACCGTCCCTTAAGCCTCCGATGGCAGTTTGGCCGGGATCCGCGGCCCTGCCCGTCCAACCGCCGATCCATCAGGTCCAAGGTCGTCGCTCATGTTTGCCGAGACGCTGGAAGCGGTTCAGTCCTCGCCATCGAAGCGGACTACCTATGTCCGCTTCGTGCTGGCGGCGCTAGCGTCGATCGCCGTCTTCAAGGCCTTCTGGTTCGCACGCTTCGGCGGCTGGACGGATCGCGAGCTCTCCGACTTCGATGCCTTCCACATCGTAGCGCAGCATGTCTGGCGCGGCGATCTCGACCAGGTCTATCATTTCGATGCCCTGCTGAAGATGCAGATGGAGGCAGCCGGCGGCGCCACCGGCTTCATGCCCTGGACCTATCCGCCGCAATACGACCTCTTGCTCGCGCCGTTCGCATTCCTGCCGGTCGGCGTCGGCTATCTCCTCTTCACCGCCGCGACGCTTGCACTCTATCTCGTGACGCTCCGGGCGATCGCCGGCCGGAATTTCGCGCAGGTGCTGGTGATCCTGTTTCCGGCGATGGCGATCACCATCGGCTGCGGGCAGAACGGCTTTCTGACGGGGGCGCTGATCGGGCTGGTCTGCCTCAACGTGGAGCGGCGGCAGCTGTTGGCCGGCCTCGCGCTCGGCGCCATGGTAATCAAGCCGCACCTGGCGATTGCCGCCGGCGTCTATCTGCTGGTGACGCGGCGCTGGATTGCGCTCGGAACGGCCGCGGCCGTCGTATTGGCGAGCTCACTGCTCTGCACGCTCCTCTTCGGGTGGCAGATCTGGCTCGCGTGGCTCGGAGCGATCAGGGAATCGGCGGGCTATCTCGAGCAGGGCTTCTACCCACTCTTCCGCATGATCTCGACCTATGCGGCGCTGTACAAGGCCGGCCTTCCCGCAAGCGCCGCCTTCTGGGGACAGACGGCAGTTGCCGGGCTGGCCTTGTTCGCCGTCCTTCTCGGTGCGGCGCGGGGCGCTTCACCGGCCTTCACGCTCGGTGCCGCCGTGATGGTATCCGTGATGATCAGCCCCTATGCGTATGATTACGATCTGCCGATGGTCGGGATCGGTCTGGCCCTGATGCTGCCCGATCTCGCCAGGATGGCAAGCCCGCGCGAGCGGAGCGTCATATACGGGCTGATCCTGTTCGCCGGAGCCTATGGGCTGTTGCAGTCGGGGCGGCTCGCGGTGCAATTCGGGCAGAAGGCCGATCCCGACCAACATTTCGCGCCCGCTCTGGGTGGCTTCGCCCTGATGGCGCTCCTGGTCCTGCTGCTGCGGCTGCTGTGGCGCGGGACGCAGCCGGCGCCCATCCTGTCGCAGGCCGCGGAATAAAGCCTCTACGTCCGCTGCAATGCCAGCGTCACGCCGCCGAGCGTGAGCGCCATCGCCGCCCATTCGCGCAGGCCCAGCGGCTCGCCCAGGATGATCGCGGCGGAGACGACGCCGATCACGGGAACGATCAGCATGCCGGTCGAAGCCGAGGTCGGCGGCAGGCGGCGCAGCGTCTCGAACCAGGTGACGTAACAGACGCCCATCGGCACCAGCGTCATATAGACGAAGCAGCCGAGTCCCAGCGGGGTGATCGCGGTGATGTCGGGATGCTCGAACAGGATGCCGAGGATCAGCATCGTGGCGCAGCCGAGCCCAACCTGCCAGGCGACGACCACGAGCGGCGGCATCGGCAGCGGTTTCCGGTTGAGGACATTGCCGAGCGCGAACAGGATGGCGCAGAGCAGTGCGAGCGCGATGCCGAGCAGCTTGTCGGCGCCGAACGCAAAGCCATGGCCGCCGAGGAGCAGCGCGACGCCGGCGACGCCGAGGACGAGACCCAAAATATCCCGCATGGTCGGCCGCGTACCCAGCACCGGCCAGGCGAACAGCATGGCCCAGATCGGCATCGTATAGGCGAGCAGAGCCCCCTCGCTCACGGTCACATATTTCATCGCGACCGTGCCGAGCCCCATCCAGGCAAGGACGTTGGTGAGGGTCGCAAACAACAGCCGCGGAATCGCCTCGCGCGGAACGGCGAAGGATTCCTTCCGGCTCAGTACCAGCACACCGAGAATGAGCGAGGCGCAGACGCCGGCCAGCCCGCGCGCGAACAGCGGCGGCCATTGCTGGAGCAGCAGCTTCATCAATGGCCAGTTCAGCGCCCAGCCGAACGCGGTCACACCGAGGCAGAGAGAGCCGATCGTCCTGTCGCGCCGCGCCGAATCCATGGACAGCGCTTAGCAGGCGGGTGCGGCGCACTCCACCTCGGCTGGCGCATGCGGGCCATGGCGGACGATGGAACCGGGAACGCCGGTACCCGTTCAAATGGGAGCGGGTGGCGGTGGTGCCGCAGCGCAAACGAGGGAGACGTACCATGCCCACAGCCGAGACGGATCACGTCTACAAGATCCTGGAGCTGGTCGGATCATCCGAAACCTCCATCGAGGATGCGATCAAGAATGCGATCAGCCGCGCCGCCAAGACCGTTCGCGAAATGAAATGGTTCGAGGTGGTGCAGACACGCGGTCACATCGAGAATGGCGCCGTCCGCCACTACCAGGTGACGCTGCGCGTCGGCTTCACGCTGATGGACTGACGCGACAGACGCCGCGCGAAACATCCTGCCGCGGCGGCGTGGTTAACATCCGACGATGAGAGTCGATCAAAATATCGACGATCTCCTCTGGCTGACTACGGACGCGCAAAATCATCGCGGAAGTTGCAACAGGCCGTTAAGACCAAAGTGAGAGGTTTGCTCCGATTTGGAGCAAGCCGATGGTCACGGCCCGCGAGCTCGGCAAGACGCGCCTTCCGCTCTGGGCGGCGGGATTCGTCGTGCTGATCTGCGTGGCGATCCTCGGCTTGAGCGTCTGGCGCGAATGGGAAACGCACAACGCCGATCTCAGGAACGCCGAGATCGACGTCGCCAACCTCGCGCATTCCCTGGTCCAGCACGCGGACGACACGTTCGAGCTTGCCGATACGATCCTGGTCGGACTGGTCCATCGCCTCGAACTCGACGGAACCGGCCCGGACACGATCGCGAAGCTCCAGACTTACCTGCCGACCCGCAAATCATCGGACCGCATCCGCGGCATCTTCGTCTATGACGAGACCGGCCGATGGCTTGCTACGACCGAGCATCTCGACTTCGCCAAGCTCAACAACAGCGATCGCGAATATTTCCGGCAGCACCGTGATTCCCGGGCGAAGGACACGCTGATCGGCCGGCCCATCAAGAGCCGCGCCGGCGGCCAGTGGATCATCACCGCGTCACGCCGGATCAACCACCCCGACGGCAGCTTTGCCGGCGTCGCGCTGCTAACGATCGACGTCGCCTATTTCGCGAAATTCTACGAGCGCTTCGACGTCGGGTCGAACGGCTCGGCATCGCTGCTCAACGACGCCGGTATCATGCTGGCGCGCAGCCACGACGAGAGCGGCGCCTTCATCGGGCGCGACCTCTCCAATGCGCCGCTGTTCAGGGAATGGAAAAGTCGCCCGGCGGCTGCGGTCTACTATTTCAAGTCGCCGCTCGATGGCGTGCAGCGGCTGAGCTACTATCAGCGCAGCAACCGCTATCCGCTGATGGTGCTGGCGAGCAAGTCGCAGGACGACGTGCTGGCGCCCTGGCGGCGCGCGGCAGCCGTACGCACGGTCTTCGTGCTCGGCCTCGTCGCGCTGATCGCGGTGATCGGCTTCTACCTGGTCCGCCAGCTCTGGCAGCGGCAGCGAATGGCGCAGGCCCTGGTCGCGAATGAAGCCCATTTCCGCCTGCTCGCCGAGCAATCCAGCGACATGGTATCCCGGATCGGGCTGGATAACCGGCTGCTCTACGTCTCGCCCTCGTGCGTGCGCATCATCGGCTGGTCTCCCGAGGAGCTGCTCGGCACGTCAGCGGTGGCCGGTATCCACGCGGACGACATGGAGCGGGTCGAGCAGGCCATCGCAGCGCTGAAGAACGGCGAGGCCGAGGAAGCGCGGTTCGTCTATCGCCAGCGCCATCGCGACAAGGGCGATATCTGGGCCGAGGCGGCCTTGCACGTGACCCGAGCCTCCGACAGCGGCGAAGTCGACGGTGTCGTCGCGGTCGTGCGCGACATGACCGAGCAGAAGGACTTGCAGGACAAACTGGCATCGCTCGCGACCACCGATGGCCTGACCGGCCTTGCCAACCGCCGCGCGTTCGACGAACGCCTCGCGGAGGAATGGGCACGCGCCCGGCGCGACGGCACGCAGATCTCGCTCCTGTTGATCGACGTCGATCAGTTCAAGAAATTCAACGATCATTACGGACATCAGGCGGGCGACGGATGCCTGCGCGCACTCGGCCGGATCCTGTCCGCTCAGGCCAGGCGCCCGGCTGACCTCGCGGCGCGCTACGGCGGCGAGGAATTCGCCGTTCTGTTGCCGAACACCGGCCCGGATGGTTGCGCCGAAGTCGGCGAAGGGATTCGCGAGGCACTGCACGACCTCGCCATGCTGCATGCGCAGAATCCGCCCTCCCGGCTGGTTACGGCAAGCATCGGCGCTGCGACAAGCCTTCCATCTCAGACCGCGCTGGACTGCAACACGCTGGTCGCCGGCGCCGACCGCGCGCTCTACGCCGCCAAGGACAGCGGCCGTGACCGTATGGTGATGTCGGGACAGGTCGTGCCCTGGCCCGCGAAGAGCGCGTGACGAATTCTGCCAGGCGTAGCGAACGCCGCCCTTTCCTGCGTAGCAGGCAAGCGAGGCTAGCGCGGCGTGCACATGCGGCACATCGGCGCGCGCCAATTCCTGCCCACCATCGCTTGCGCACCGATTTCTGAATGGCTACATCCCGAGGCGATGTTGGGGGGCCGCCGGACTTCTTCGATCGGGTCCATGCGGTACGGCCTCATCGTGGGGCAATGCAGACGAGACGGCCGTGAACGAGACCATGCCGGCGGACATCCCGGGGCGCGGGGTGGACGCGCTGAGACAGTTGCGCGCCATGACGGCCGACATCTGCGATGTCGTTCCGCTCACCACGGAGGACAACTTCCATGTCACCACCGTGACGATGATGACCCGCAATGCGTTGCTGGTCGATACGCGCGCGACCGATCAGGAATACGACCGGACGCCTGCACACGTCGCCCGCGGTGCGATGGATCACTTTCAGATCACCTTGTGTGTCGAAGGCGAGATGCGGTTCAGCTCCGGCCGGCGCGAGGTGACGATGGGGCCTGGCGCCATCTGCCTGATCGACATGGCGCAGCCGAACCGGACGGTGTTGCGCGGCGGCGGCAGTCGTACCCGTCTGATGGCGATCATCCTGCAACGCGCCATGCTGGCACCACGGCTTGCTCATCCGGATTCGGCCACGGCAACCTTGCTGCCGTCAAACCATCCTCATACGCGCCTGCTTGCCAGCCATTACGCGGCGCTTACGCTGCCACCCGAGCCTGAGGCCGGCAGCGCCGAGGCCACGATCGAAGCGATCGCCGACATCGTTGCCGCGGCCGCCGGCGGGACCGCCGACATTGCAGCCGGAGTCGAACGCGCCGAGCGGCATCTTTATCTTGCGATGATCAAGCGCCGCATCGCGGACAATCTCGAGACCGACGCGCTCACCGCAGACGAGTTGTGCCGCCACTTCCAGATCTCGCGCGCGACCCTCTATCGGCTGTTTGAGGCGGATGGCGGGCTCTCGCACTATGTGAGGGAGCAGCGGCTCAATCTCGCTTTCCGCCAGCTGATATCGCCGTCCGCGGAGGACACGCGGCTGATCGACCTCGCCGTCGGCATGCGCTTCAGCAGCGATTCCACCTTCATTCGCGCATTCCGCCGCAAGTTCGGCTTGACGCCGGGCGAACTGAGGGAGCTGGCCGACAATTGGCTCCGCGAGACTGGTGCGGTCCCGACCATCGACACGGTGCTGCATCAACTGGCCCGCCGCCGCACCTCGTAGCCATGAAGCTGCGACGCTCGACACCAGTATCGCAACGTTCGGCCTTGGCGCCCGGATTTGTCGCCCGCGCTCCAGTGGGATATGACTTTGAGCACGGCCGGATGTTTCGGTCCGGCCGGGAGCGTTCCCGTGCCTGACGAGATCAAGCTTGTCCTCTTTGATATGGACAATGTCCTCTGCGAATACGACAGAGGAAGGCGCGTCGCGTTTCTGGCGGAGCTTGCGGGGACCACCAGTGAGTTCGTCTACAAGGCGATCTGGGAGAGCGGATTCGAGCTTCTCGGCGACTCCGGCACGCTCGATGCCGCCGACTATTTGCGGGGATTTGGCGAGCGCATCGGCTATCCCCTCTCGCTCGATGAGTGGGTGGAGGCGCGCCGCCGTTCGATGAAGGCCGATCGCGCGATGCTGGAGATTGCGCGCCGCCTGCATGAGACCATCGATGTTGCCGTCCTGACCAACAATACCACGCTGGTCGCCGACCATATCGACGCGCTGCTGCCGGAATTGCGTCCGCTGTTCGGCTCCCGCATCTACACGTCGGCCCGGTTCAAGGCCGCCAAGCCGGACCCGCGCTGCTATCGCCTCTGCCTGTCGGAGCTACAGACGACGCCGCAGACCGTTCTGTTCGTCGACGACCTCGCGGCAAATGTCGCCGGCGCGCGGGAAGCGGGCCTCTTCGCGCATCATCACACGTCGGTGGAGGCTTTCCGGCAGGCCCTTTCGGCCCACGGCCTGCTCAGGGACGGATGAACGGGCGCACCGCCTCGCGCGACGTCAGGCGAGATGGCACGCCACAAAATGGCCGCCCGCCCCTTCCCTCAGTACGGGCGCGCTTTCCGCGCAGCGCGGCTGGGCGATCGGGCAGCGGGTGTGGAAGTGGCAGCCGGATGGCGGCTTCATCGGGCTTGGCACGTCGCCCTTGAGGCGAATGCGTTCACGCTTGAGCTTGGGATCGGGCACCGGCACCGCCGACAACAGCGCCCTGGTGTAGGGATGCTGCGGATTGCGGTAGAGATCGCTCGCTTTCGCCAGCTCGACGATCCGGCCGAGATACATCACGGCGACGCGGTCGGAGATGTGCTCGACCACCGACAGGTCGTGCGCGACGAACAGATAGGTGAGGTTCAGCTCGGCCTGGAGATCCTCCAGCAGATTGATCACCTGCGCCTGGATCGAGACGTCGAGCGCGGACACCGGCTCGTCGCAGACGATCAGCTTCGGCTCGACCGCGAGCGCCCGCGCGATCACGATGCGCTGGCGTTGGCCGCCCGAGAATTCGTGCGGGTAGCGGCGCATGTGCTCGGCCTTGAGGCCGACCTTCACGAGCAGGCTGGCGACGCGCTCCTCGCGCTCCTTGGCCGACGACCCGAGCTTATGGATGATCAGGGCCTCACCGAGGATGGCGCCGACCGTCATGCGCGGATTGAGCGAGGCGAACGGATCCTGGAACACCAGCTGCATGTTCCGCCGCATCGCGCGCAAATCATTGCCGCTGAGCTGGCGCACGTCCTGGCCGTCGAACACGACCTCGCCGTCGGTCGGCTCGATCAGGCGCAGCACGCAGCGGCCGGTGGTGGACTTGCCGCAGCCGGATTCGCCGACGAGGCCGAGCGTCTCGCCGCGGTTGACCGAGAACGAGACCCCGTCGACCGCATAGACGCTGCCGACCTGGCGCGACAACAGGCCGCCGTGCACGGGGAAATATTTCTTCAGGCCGCTGACGCGGAGCAAGGGCTCGGTCATGCCGTGCCTCCCAACTGCGTATCTCCGAGGTGACAGGCCATGCGATGGCCGGGCGCGATCTCGCGCAGCAGCGGCTCCTTCTCGGTGCAGACGTTCATGGCAAACTTGCAGCGCGGGGCGAAGCGGCAACCGACCGGCGGATTGATCAGGATCGGCACCGAGCCGCCGATCGCTTCGAGCCTTGTCTTGTGCTCGCTGTCGAGATCGATGCGCGGGATCGAGCGGATCAGCCCCTGGGTGTAGGGATGGCCGGGATTGCCGAAGAGGTCGTCGACGAGCGCTTCCTCCACCACCTTGCCGGCATACATCACGACGACGCGCTGCGCGGTCTCGGCGACGACGCCCATGGCGTGGGTGATCAGCATCACCGCCATGCCGAAGCGCTCCTTCATGTCCTGCAAGAGGTCGAGGATCTGCGCCTGGATGGTGACGTCGAGCGCGGTGGTGGGCTCGTCGGCGATGATCAGCTTCGGCCTGCAGGCAAGCGCCATCGCGATCATCACGCGCTGGCGCATGCCGCCTGAGAACTGGTGCGGATAATTGTGCACGCGTCCCTCGGCGTTGGGGATCTGCACCAGCTTCAGCATCTCGATGGTGCGCTCGAGCGCCTGCTTCTTCGTCACCGCTTCATGGCGGCGCAGGCTCTCGGCGATCTGCTCGCCGATGGTTAGCACCGGATTGAGCGAGGTCATCGGCTCCTGGAAGATGAAGCCGATCTCCTTGGCCCTGATCTCGTCGAGTTGACGGCTCGTCAGCGGCACGAGATCGCGGCCCTCGAAGATGATCTGGCCCGCCGCGATGCGGCCCGGCGGCATGGCGATCAGCTTCAGGATCGACATCGCGGTCACGGTCTTGCCGCAGCCGGATTCGCCGACGACACAGAGCGTCTCGCCCTTGTTGATGGAGATGTCGACACCGTCGACGGCCTGCAGGATGCCGTCGTCGGTCGAGAAGTGGGTTTTCAGCCCTTTGATTTCCAGCAGCGGCGCCATCAGATCACCCGTCGCGCATCGAGCGCGTCACGCAGGCCGTCGCCGATGAAGTTGATGGCGACCACCGCGATGAAGATCGCGCCGCCCGGAAACAGCGCCCAGTGCGGGCCGATGTCGAGGAAATCCTTGGCGTCGTACAAGAGCCGGCCCCAGGTTGGCGTATCCGGCGGAAAGCCGAGGCCGAGGAAGGACAGCGTCGATTCCGCGATGATGGCGGCAGCCACGTCGATGGTGCCGGCGATGATCACGGGACCGAGCGCATTGGGCAGGATGTGCCGCACCACCTGGCGCACCGGACTTGCGCCGAGCGCACGGGCGGCCTCGACGAACTCCTTCTCGCGGATCGACAGGAACTGCGCGCGCACCAGCCGCGCGACCGGCATCCAGCGCAAGCCGCCGATCACGAGCACGATCAGGATGAAGATGCCGCCCTCGGGACCAAACATCTGCTTCAGCCCGTCGCGGAAGAGATAGATCAGCAGCAGCAGCAGCGGCAGTTGCGGCAGGGACAGGAAGAGATCGGTGAGCCACATCAGGCCGTGACCGAGCGCGCCGCGCGACATGCCGGCGAGCGCGCCGATCAGGACACCGATAAAGACGGACACCAGCATCGCGGCAAGGCCGACCGCGAGCGAGATGCGGCCGCCATAGATCATGCGGGCCAGGATGTCCTGCCCGAGATCGTCGGTGCCGAACGGATGGGCAAGCGACGGCCCCTGCATGCCCGCCACGATATCGATGTCGTCGATCTTGACCCGCCAGACGAAGGGGCCGGCCACCACCGCCAGGATCAGAATGAGGAGCAGAAACGCACTGACCACGGCGAGCTTGTGGCGGCTGTAGCGCCGCCACATCTCGCGCCAGGGCGAGTAGACGCGCCGCTCAGCGGAGGGAGATGCGAGGGTCAAGCCAGCCATAAAGGACGTCCGCGATGAGATTGAACAGCACGACGAGGCACGCGAAGACGAAGGTAACGGCCATCACCACCGGCGTGTCGTTGGAAAGGATGGAGGAGATCAGCAGCGAGCCGATGCCGGGGATGCGGAAGATCTGCTCGGTGACGATGGCGCCGCCGAACACGGCCGGCATCTGCAACGCAATCAGGGTGACGACCGGGATCATGGCGTTGCGCATGACGTGCTTGACGATGACCGTGGCCTGCCCAAGCCCCTTGGCGCGCGCCGTGGTGACATAGTCGAGCCGGATCACGTCGAGCATCGCCGAGCGAACGAAACGCGTCATCGACGCCGCCTGAAACAGACCGAGCACCGCCACCGGCATGATCGCCTGCCGGATCATCTCCAGCACCCAATGGATGCCGGTGCCCTTGATGTCGGTCGTATAGACGAAAGGCAGCCAGTCCAGCGTGACCGAGAAGATCAGGATGAACAGGATGCCGGTGAAGAAGGTCGGCAGCGAGAAGCCGACGAAGGCGAGCGTATTGGCGATCTGGTCGAACAGCGAATAGGGCTTTGTCGCCGCATAGACCCCGACCGGGATCGCGATCAGGAGCGCCAGGATCTGCGCCGAACCGATCACGTAGAGCGTCGCCGGCAAACGCTGGAGGATCAGCGTGTCGACGTTCATCCGGCTGACGAAGGAGAAACCCCAGTCACCGTGCAGCATGGCGTTGAGCCAGTGCAGGTAACGGAGGTGGATCGGATCGTCGAGGCCGAACTTGGCCCGAAGTGCGGCCTGCACCTCGGGCGGGACGTTCGGGTTCGTCGCCAGTTCCGAGAACGGATCGCCTGGCGCAAGCGCCAGCACGACGAACAGCACGACCGAGATTCCGAGAAGACTCGGAATCGCGATCAGGAGGCGACGCAGGACGTACTGACTCATAGGGAAAGACCCCGTCTAGAGCTGGGGGATCATTCCTCGCGATACCAATCGTGCAGATTGTCGGTTTCGTTGGCCCAGCCGCTGATGATAGGACGCAGATTGTTGGCCGCCGCTTCCACCTTTAGGCGATGCTGCGCCGGGATGAACACGGTGTCCTGGAACATGAGATCGTTGGCCTTGATATAATGCGCCGCGCGCTTGACCGGATCCATTTCGCCTTCGGCTGCTTCGATCGCTGCGTCATAGTCCTTGTTGACCCAGCGCGGGAAGTTCGTGCCCTGCCACTTGTTCTCCTTCGTGGCGACGTTGGTCGACAGATAGCGGCGCATATGCTGAGACGGATCCGGCTGGCTCAGCGGGATCTGGAACATCTGGAGATCGGCGTAGAAATGCGCGTAGGTGTCGGGGTTGGCGACATCGGAGGAGAAGAACACGGACGCCACCACCGACTTCAGCTCGACGTCGATGCCGGCCTTCTGACAGGCCTGCTTGACGATCGCCTGGGTCTTCTGACGCGGTCCGTTGATCGAGGTCTGGTACAGAAGCTTCAGCTTCTTGCCGTCCTTCTCGCGGATGCCATCCGCGCCGGGCTTCCAGCCGGCGTCGTCGAGCAGCTTCGAGGCCTTCTCGATGCTGAATTCCCAGGTCGTGTTCTTGGAGACGAACTTCTCGGGACCGTTGAGGAAGTTGGCGGTGGTGCGGCCGGCGCGGCCGTAGATCGCCTTCTTGATGGACTCGCGGTCGACCAGCATCGACAGCGCCTTGCGTACCGCCGGATCGGAGAACAGCGGATGCTTGGTCTTCATCGAGGAGCGCTCGCCATCGACCTCGGTGTTCGGATCGGTGAAGTTGAGCGCGATGAATTCGGTGTCCCCGCCCACGGCATAAACGGTCTTGCCCTTGCCGCCCTTTTCGAGGCGCAGCAGCACGTCGTCCTCGACCTGGATGTTCCATCCGAAATCATATTCGCCGGTCTGGATCACCGCGCGCGCCGCAGAGACGGCGTCGCCGCCGCCCTTCATCTCGACCGTGTCGAAATAAGGCCGGTTCGGCATGTGGTAATCGGGATTGAGCTGGCCGCGGACGAGATCGCCCGGCTTGAACTCGACGAACTTGTAGGGGCCAGTGCCGACCGGCGAGAGGTTGGTGGGCGCTTCCCGCGATTTGGACCCCTTGTAGTCGGCGAACAAATGTTTGGGGATGATGGTGTTGGGAGCCCCGACAAAGGCGTCGGCCCAGAACGGCGTCGGCTTGTTAAAGAGGATGCGAACCGTGAGGTCATTCACCTTCTCGACCGTGATGTCGCGGAGCGTCGCGATGGTCAGGGCGGAGGTCGCGGGATCCCTGGCGTATTCCCAGTTGAACACGACGTCATCGGCGGTGAACGGCTTGCCGTCATGCCATTTGACGCCTGGTTTGAGCTTCCAGGTCACCGACTTGCCGTCGGCGGCGAGGCCGCCGTTCTCGATCGAGGGAATTTCGGCCGCCAGAACCAGCTTCATGTTGCCGTCGGGATCCCAACAAGCGAGGGGCTCGTAGAACAGGCGCGCGCCGTCCTGGTCCTTGGTGCCGGTGGCGAAATGCGGATTGAGCAGGGTCGGCCCCTGCCACCACAGCAGCTTCAGCGCACCGCCGCCGCCGCGCTTGGTCGGCTTGTAGGTCTGGGCACCTTCCGCCATGGCGACGCCGCCGAGCGCGAGGATCTGGTTGGCGAGGGGTGCGGTGAGGCCGACCGCGGCCATACGCATGATGAAGGCACGGCGGTCCATCCGGCCGTCCTTCACGTCACCGATCATCGAACGCAGTTCTTTATCCAGCATGGTTGTCCCCCGTCTGGTTCCCGTATGGATGCAGGCAGCCGCACCGCGGCCGCCGGGTTTTGCTGGCGGTAGATGGCACACCGAATAGGCCGCGCGTCAACTGCGACCATGTGTATGCAAACGGTGTTCTGGCTGTCTGTTGGGCAAAACTCTGTTCCGCAGCCCAAGCGTTCGGCAATCCGGCGCTAAATCGCGCCGGAATCCACGTTGCACTGCGGAAAATTTGTTCGCGGCATCAGACGAAGTATCGAGGCGAAATTCTACGCCACGGACATGGTCAGCGGCGGCGCGACGTGGTCCGGCAGCGGGCAGACATAAGGTGTCTTGGCGGTCCGCTTCTGCAAGTCCGCTTTCGCGGCCTTAATCAGCTCCGGATCCGTCAACGCCTTGATGCCGATCCCGGCCATCGCCTTCGCCGCCTGCACCATTGCCTTATGAGCGTGTCCGCTCTTGCCCTGCGCCACCACCTGCCAGGTGTGGAACGGCGTGCCGATTGCAACCGTGGGTGCGTGAACCTGCACGGTCGGCACCACCCAGCTCACGTCGCCGACGTCGGTCGAGCCGACCAGCGGGTTGCGCTTGGCATCGAGCGGCACCAGGAAGTCGGCCAGCGGCCGATCAGTCGGCTCCATGCCGATCGCGTAATAGACCGACGCGATGTCCTTGTCGGTCAGCGTGGCGCGGATCTGGCTGGCAAAGCCCTTGTCGGCGTCGTCGAAATGCGGCGGCCCCAGCTCTTCCATCACCCGGTGCAGCGCCTGCTCCAGCGGCGTGTTCGGCAGGATGTTGGAGACCGCGGAGATGATCTTCATCTCGACCTTGGTCTCGGTCATCAATGCCGCGCCTTCCGCGATCTTGCTGACGCGTCCGACCAGCTCGTTCATGCCGGGCAGATCGCGGGCGCGGATCGAATAGCGCACGCGCGCATGCGCCTGCACCACGTTGGGGGCGATGCCGCCGGTGTCGAGCAGGGCGTAATGCACGCGCGCGTCGCTCGGCATGTGCTCGCGCATGTAGTTCACGCCGACATTCATCAGCTCTACTGCGTCGAGCGCAGAGCGGCCGAGATGCGGCGAGGCCGCCGCATGCGAGGTGCGGCCGGTGAAGATGAAATCCGCGCGCGTGTTGGCAAGCGACGGCGTCACCGCGACTTCCCAGAAGCTGTGCGGATGCCAGGTGATGGCGATGTCGGCGTCTTCAAACGCGCCCGAGCGCACCATGAAGGCCTTGGCTGCGCCGCCCTCTTCCGCCGGGCAGCCGTAATAGCGCACGCGGCCGGGCACCTTGTTCTCGGCGAGCCAGTCCTTCATCGCGGTCGCGGCGAGCAGCGCCGCGGAACCAAGCAGATTGTGGCCGCAACCGTGGCCGTGGCCGCCGGTCTCGACCGGACGGTGCTCGGCGACGCCGGCCTCCTGGCTGAGGCCCGGCAACGCGTCATATTCACCCATGAAGGCAATGACCGGACCGCCCTCACCCCACTCGCCCATTACCGCGGTCGGGATGCCCGCGACGTTCTCGGTGATACGGAAACCCTGGTGGCGCAGCTCGGCGAGATGCTCGGCGGCGGACCGCGCCTCGGTGTAGCACACCTCGGGCATGCCCCAGACCCTGTCGCTGAGGTCGATGAAACGCGCCTTGATCGTGTCGACGCCACGCCAGATGTCGCTGCGATTATCCATGCTTCGGTCCGTGATCTCTTGGTCAAACGAAGCGGCAATGGTTAGCAGCTTCATTGCACCCCGCCTAGCACGTCGCGGGACAGCAGCCATGCGGCCGGTGCTGGATCGCGCGGCCGCTTGCCACCTGTGCGGGCGTCCTGTGCCTGTCGAAGATTTCACGCGGCGATCTCCGGAATAGTTGGGAACGAGGCTTTCAAGACGGCCTCCTCCAGCCTAAATTATGAGTGCTTCGCGCGTCGTTCCGCCGGCCAAGGCGGAGCAATGCTCTCAGCCAGGAGAACTCCATGCCCGCCCTGACCGAATGGAGAGTGCCGCCGGCCAATCAGCCGCGCGCGAGCGATTACGGTTTCGATCTGGACCGTTCGCTCGCGTCCGTCGTCGGCCTGCACGCCATCATCCCGCCCGATGCCTTCAGTGCCGAAACGCTGGGCACCGAACGCGCCGGCAACGGCGTCGTGATCGACAACGGGCTGGTGCTGACCATCGGCTATCTCATTACCGAGGCGGAATCGGTGTGGCTGCATCTCGCCGACGGGCGCGTCGTCGAGGGGCATGCGCTCGGTTTCGATTCCGTCACCGGCTTCGGCCTCGTGCAGGCGCTCGGTCAGCTCGACGTCGAACCCTTGCCGCTCGGCAACTCGGCGAAAACAAGGGTCGGCGACCGCGTCGTGGTCGGCGGCGCCGGCGGGCGCACGCGCTCGGTCGCGAGCCAGATCGTGGCCAAGCAGGAATTCGCCGGCTACTGGGAATATCTGCTGGACGAGGCCGTGTTCACCTATCCCGCGCATCCGAACTGGGGCGGCACGGCGCTGCTCAACGAGCGCGGGGAGCTGATCGGCATCGGCTCGCTGCAGCTCGAGCGCGAACGCGAAGGCAAGGCCGAGCACGTCAACATGATCGTGCCGATCGACCTGTTGAAGCCGGTGCTCGACGATCTGCGCAAATTCGGCCGCGTCAATAAGCCGTCGCGCCCCTGGCTCGGGCTCTATTCGACCGAAATCGACAACCGCCTGGTGGTGATCGGGATCTCCACCAACGGCCCGGCCGCGCGCGCGGAGCTGAAGACCGGCGATGTCATCCTTGCAGTGGACGGCGAGGAGGTGACGAGCCAGACCGCCTTCTACAAAAAGATGTGGGCGCTCGGCGCCGCCGGCGTCGACGTGCCGCTCACCGTGCATCATGAAGGTGTCACCTTCGACGTCACGGTGACGTCGACCGACCGCTTCAAGCTCTTGAAGGCGCCGAAGCTCCACTGACGAGATCGAACCGACATCAGGCAAGGAAGCGGCGATGACCGAGGCCGTCGTTGACGACATCGTGACCGTGCTGCCGCCGTTGCTCAACGCGCTGGAAGCACTCGGCTTCTTCACCCGGAATCTGCATCCGCCGGCCTTTGCCTCGGTGATGAATGCGATCGGCGCGCCCGACGCGGCGCTGCAGGCGGCGCACGCTGCGATTGGTGCCTGGCCCGAGCAGTTCACGGGGCTGCGCGAGCGGCTCGACCGCGCCTGCAACGAGACGATCGCCGCCTTTGCCGCCATACGCGAGGTCGAGCGCGGCAATGGCGATCTCGTCGCGGTCTTCCGCGCGCTGCGCCATCTGCCTCGTGCACAGGAGGCGCTGTATCCGCTGTCGACCCAGTTCCCGCCGGTGAGCAGCTTCTTCCTCAACGCCGCCAATCGCGAGAATGACGATCTGCTGGCGCGGCTGGAAGCCGGCGCGGGCGAACACGCCGGCATCTTCCACGACCACAACGAGCCCGGCAGCCGCGGCGGCTTCTCGGTCTATGTGCCAGAATATTACTCGCCGGAGCGCGCCATGCCGCTGGTGATGGCGCTGCATGGCGGCAGCGGCAACGGCCGCGGCTTTCTCTGGAGCTGGCTGCGCGATGCTCGCTGCCTTGGCGCGATCCTGGTGGCGCCAACCGCGACCGGCCCGACATGGGCGCTGATGGGCGACGATAGCGACACGCCGAACCTCATGCGCATTCTCGATACGGTGCGCAGCCGCTGGACCATCGACGGCTCGCGCCTGCTGCTGACCGGCATGAGTGACGGCGGCACCTTCTGCTACGTCACCGGGCTCGACGGCGCCTCGCCCTTCACGCATCTCGCGCCGGTGTCGGCGACCTTCCATCCGCTGATGGCGGAGATGGCGGACGCCGTGCGCCTGCAGGGACTGCCAATCTTCATCACCCACGGCAAGCTCGACTGGATGTTTCCGGTACAGACCGCGCGCCAGACGCAGGCGGCCCTCTCCGCCGCCGGCGCCGATGTCACCTATCGCGAGATCGACGACCTCAGCCACACCTATCCGCGCGAGATCAACGCAGAGCTGCTGGAGTGGCTGAACCGCGGATGAACGGGTCGTCCTTATCTGCGCCGTACTGCCGCGGAACCATCACTCCGGGCCGACGTTATCGCCCGTCACCGGAGGTTCGCAGATGCAGACGTTTTTCGGAATGATTTTGGGCGCGCTACTGCTCGGTTGCGGCGTATACGTCTATGACTCCATGCAGACGTCGTCGGTCGCCAATGGCGAGGTCGCGACGACCAATCGCACCATCGTGAACTGGGACGTCGCCAAGGCCGACTGGGATGCGCTGCGCGATCGCGCGCACAAGGACTGGGTCCGCATCTCGTCGAAGTAACGACGCCGTATCACGAACAAGGCGCCGTCGCGGGTCCGCGGCGGCGCCTTTGTGTTGACGGCGATCGATCCGGTCGCGTCAGTTCATCTTGGCCTTGCGGGCATCGGCGATGACCTGCTCGAACTCGGTCATGCTGAGCACGCCCGGCACGCGATACTTGCCGACGATGAAGGAGGGGGTACCGCTGAAGCCGAAGGCTTCGGCCTGCTCGTTGTTGCGCTTGAGGACGGCGTCGATGTCATTGGCGCGGTCGGTGAGATCGCGCTTCAGGCGGTCCATGTCGACGTCGGCGGCCGCGAGCAGCTCGTTGATGCGCGGCTCTGTCAGGCGCGAGCTGACACCCATCATGGCGTCATGCGCCTGATGGTACTTGTCTTGGAATTTTGCCGCGAGCGCGATCCGCGCCGCGGTGACCGAGACCGGCCCGAGGATCGGCCAATCCTTCATCACCAGCCTGACCTTGCCATCGTCCTGGACCACCTGGCGCAGCTCCGGCTCGAGCTTGCGGCAATAGGGACAGTTGTAGTCGGACCATTCGATGATGCTGATGTTGCCGTCGGGATTACCGGCGACGGGAACATCGGGGTCGCGCAGCACCTTGGCTTCGGTCAGCACCTCGTCATCGGCGGCGGCCGCGCGCGCAGAGGTGATCCGACCTGCCGCAAGGGCACCCGCCCCGATCAGCGTCAGCGCCGCACGCCGCGTCGCCACGAGGCCCTTGTTCCTGAATCCAGCCATATCTCGTCCCGTTTCGGTCCCATCGCTGCAAATACGGTTCGCGACCGGGAACTGTTACGCGTCATATAGAGCGTTGCGGGCGCGATGTCATCGCCATGCTATGCGCGGATCGCCGCCGGCGCTGGCGAAGCCGCCGCGCGGGGCAGCATCGCCATCAGCGTCCCGGTCATGGTGGCGATCAGCGTGGTGTTGCCCTCGTGCTCGGCAAAGGCCCTCGCCTCGCAGAAGGTCAGCGTCCGGCCGGGCTTGACCACCTCGGCCTTGAAGACGAAGCGAGTGCCGCGGGCGGGTGCCAGCAGCGTGGTCTTGAACTCGACGGTCAGGATGTCGGCCTCGCGCGGCATCAGGGTGAAGGCGGCGACACCGCAGGCATTATCGAGGCCTGCCGTGATGATGCCGGCATGGATAAAACCGTTCTGCTGCGTGAAGGCCGCCGAATGCAGCATTGCCAATTCGACCTCGCCCGGCGCGAGGCGGACGATCACGATGCCGAGCGTGCGCATCGCCGGCTGGCCGTCGAACATGGCAATGGCGGCAGCGCGATAGCCCGGATTTTTCGGCTCGAACGCGGCCATGGCTCAGGCCTCGGCCGGCTCGGCAAGATGTTGCAGAGCGACCGCGCGGATCGCATCCGTGAACGGCGCCGACTTCCGCTGGCTGCGGTCCATATGCACGCCGGTGATGTCGCAGAACGCGGCGATCTCGCCAGTCTCGGCATTGGTCATGTCGTGCCGGAAGCGGATCGACTTGTCGCGGACCTCCAGCAAATGGCTGCGGATCTCGACGATGTCGCCGGCGAGCAGCTCCCGCCTGTAGGTGATGTTCTGCTGGACGGCGGCCATGCCGCGGCCGGAAGAGCGCAGATAGCTCGGCGTCAGCCCGAGGCGGGCGAACAGATTCCAGTTGGCCTCGTCGAATTTTCCGACATACCACATGATGTTCATGTGGCCGACATGATCGCACTGCCACGGATAGACCGTGCCGCGATAGGTCGCCTCCTGCATCGCAATTCCTCCTGCCGTTTTTCCGCCCTCTGATCATTGATACGGTAGCGTATCAACGCCTCCGCGCGTTAGCAATACGGTACCGTATCAAGAACCGGTGAGGCTTCCTTCATGAACGACGGCAAGGGCGATGTCTGGGTCGAGGCAGGGTTTACCGAGCTCGCCCGCTCGGGGGTCGAGGGTGTCAGGGTCGAGGTGCTCGCCAAGAACCTCGGCGTCACCAAGGGCGGCTTCTACCGCCGCTTCGCCGACCGTGCCGCGCTGCTCGATGCCATGCTGGAACGCTGGCGCGAGGGACGTGCGGCGTCAATCGCGCAGCAGACAAGCCTCGATGGGCAAGAGCCCCGCGAGCGGCTGAAGGCGGTGATCCAGCTCTATTCCGAGCGGCTCAATCCGGAGGGCATGGCGATCGAGCTCGCGATCCGGCAATGGGCCCGCTCGGACGAAAACGCCGCCGCGGCGGTCGCGAGCGTGGACGCGGCGCGGCTCAAGCACGTCGCCGAGCTTTATCGCGCGACCGGCCTCGAGGCCGAGGCGGCCGAGGCGCAGGCCTTCCTGTTCTATTGCTTCATCTTCGGCCAGAGCTTGCTGTTCGTCGAGCGCGGTCCACGCAAACGCTCGCAGCTCGTGGCGAAGTCGGCCGAGAAGCTGCTCGACTAGCGAAATGGCCGGAGCTTTGCTCCGGCCATCGCATCATGTCGAAGCTCAGGCGGCGCCCTTCAGCTTCTTGTTGCACTCGCTGTAATAGCCGCCGCCCTTCTCGATCCACTTCATGCCGCCATTGCCGTTGGTGGTCTTGTTGGCGTTGTACTGGTCGACGCAGGTGTGGAGGCGGGCCTTGCCGGCGGTCTCCTTGGCGTATTTCGGGTCGACCGCATTCGGATAGATTGCGGGTCCGGCCGGCAGGGTTGGCGCGGCAGCGGGGGCCGCCTCCTTCTTCGCCTGCTTCGGCTCGGCAGGAGCGGCGGGCGCAGCCGGAGCAGCGGCGGCCGGCGCGGCGGCAGGCGTCGCATCCGCTCCGCACTGGGCCTTGCGGAAGTCATTCCACTTCGTTGTGCCAAGCGAGCCGTCCTTCTTGGCGGCCTGGTATTTCGCGCTGCACTCCTGCGAGGTCAGCGCCTGCGCCGGCGCGCTCGCGACCAGCGCGGCAAAGCCCGTCAATGCAACCGCACACAGCAATTTTGATTGAATGGTCATCCTTGGTCCTCCTCCTTGGTCTTCCCCGACGGAAGCGAAACGAGGATTGCTATCCTAGCGTGCCGCCCGGCCGCGACAAGGAAGCGATGGCTCCTGCCGCCAAAATATAGTGATCCCCCGGCTCGGATTATTCATGTCGCGTTCAGCAAGGCGAGCCGACGTTCCCAACCCTCCGCAATCTCGCAAGAGTGCACCACCATGACCTTCACGTCTCGCCTCGCCATCGTCGCCCTGACCTCCCTGCTCGCCACCGGCACCGCCTTCGCGCAGACCGCCGCGCCGGCTGCCAAGACCGACGCCAAGACCACAACTGCCGCCGCCCCCGCCGACAAGAAGGCGTCGAAGGAGCGCTCGGCGGAGTCGCTCGAATGCTCCAAGCAAGCGGACGCCAAGGCGCTGAAGGGCAAGGAGCGCAAAAAATTTCGCCGTGAGTGCATGAAGGAAGCGAAGGCCGGCACCGCCGCCCCCGCCGCCCCCGCCGCCGACAAGAAGTAAATCCGTCACACTACGGCTCGCGAGCATCCGTGAGAGGCGCGCGCATTGCGGCATGACGAAGCTGCAATTGTGTGCCTCTCGCTGATTTGCGATAAGGTGGCGTGAAGCAAATCACCGCCTCCCTGCCGTTCGAATGGCCAAGCCGTGCCAAGATCTTGAGCACGGTGGAGACGCTCGTCATCGGCACCGTCGGCGGCCTCGTGTTTCTGGTCGCCGGACTTCCCGGGGGACTGATCTCGGGCTCGATGATCGCGGTCGGGATCGCCGCGATCGCCGGCCGCCAGCTGGCGCTGCCGCCGATCCTGACCCAGACCGTGCTGGTGCTGCTCGGCATTTCACTGGGCTCGGTCGTCTCGCGCCACCTGCTGCAACAGGTCAGCGCCTATCCCCTCACCATCGGCCTGCTTGCGCTCGCGACCTTCTGCTCGACCTTCGGCTCGAGCTATTACCTCCAGCGCATTCATGGCTGGGACCGCACCTCGGCCTTCCTCGCCGGCAGCCCCGGGGCGCTGTCGCAGATCACGATCCTGGCGGTCGAGCGCGGCGCCGACCTGCCCGGCATCGCGGTGGTGCAGACCATGCGCGTCATCATCCTCACCGCGGCGCTACCGATGGTGCTCGCGTTCGCGGGCGTGGCGCCCTCCGTCGCACCGTCGCTGACGACGACGATCGCCTCACCGCTCGAGCTCGTGGAGCTGGTCGCGGCCTCGCTGGCCGCGGCGCTCCTGCTGCGGCTGATCAGGTTTCCGGCGAGCTGGATGTTCGGCGCGATGATCGCCTCCAGCGTGCTGCATGGCGCAGACTGGGTCGAGGGCGGCCTGCCGAACTGGGTGCGCGGCGTGGCGTTGATCGGCATCGGCGCATTGATCGGCAGCCGTTTCGCGCGGATGCGGATCAAGACGCTCGCCGGCCACATCCATGCGGCGCTGGGCTCGTTTGCCGTGGCCATCGCCGTCTCCGCCATCTTCGTCGGCATCATCGCGCTCACCGCGCAGGTGAAATTATCGGATGTCGTCGTCGCCTTCGCGCCGGGCGCGATGGATGCGATGCTGGCGCTCGCGCTCACGCTGCACATCGACCCGATCTTCGTCGGCGCCCATCATTTGTCGCGCTTCGTGTTCGTGACGATCGCGACCCCGGGCATCGTGCACCTGTTCGGCCGCACGCAGGACGATGTGGATGATTAGCGAAGCGCCGCAGTCGTAGCGGAGCTCCGGTCTCGTAGGATGGGCAAAGGCGCGCTAGCGCCGTGCCCACCATGCTCCCGCACTATCGCTAAAAATGGTGGGCACGCTTCCGCCATCGCTCTTCGAGCTACGGCGGACAAGTCGCTTTGCCCACCCTACGGCGCTTGCCTAGCGCTTCGCCGTCCGCAAAAATCCCCACGCCGCGATCGCGGCCATCAACAGCGAGATCAGCACATTGTAGCCGGCGAGCGAGAGACCGAGGAAACGCCACTGCACCTCGTCGCAGCGCACCACCTTGACGGTATCGAGCTTGGACAGCAGGTCGGCGGCATTGCCGAGATTGATGACGGGACCGGAGCAATCGGTCGGGCCCTTCCAGAACCCCCATTCGACGCCGGAATGGTAGGTGCCGAGGCCGGCATTGGCGAGTGTCGCCAGCGCGAGGATCGCAAGGCCCGCGAGCAGCAGCGGCCGCGGCGCCCCGCTCCGCGCCGCAAGCGCCGTGAGCACACCGACCGGGATCGCGAAATAATAGGCGTAGCGCTGCTCCAGGCACAGCGGACAGGGCAGGATCTCCAGCACGAGCTGGAAGAACCAGGCGCCGGCGATGGTCGCGGCGGCAATCAGCGTGACGAGCACCGAGGCAGTCAGCGCGGGACCGGTCCCAGCCGGCCTGAATGCAGGTATTGCGGCACTCTGGGTCGTCACGGCAGCCTCTTCCGATGGGGTCGCTTTCTTAAGGCTCTAACCCCGGCCCAGGCGGCTGTCGAGAACGGCCGGGATCACTTTGGCGCGGGTTGACCCTGCCCTGTCCATGGCTATAGTCCGCCCGCTTTGCGAGGCCCTTTCCAGGGCCGACCGGGAGCCCCTGTGGCGGAATTGGTAGACGCGCTCGACTCAAAATCGAGTTCCGCAAGGAGTGCTGGTTCGATTCCGGCCAGGGGCACCAGCCTTCGCTGCTTCGCAGCTACGGCTGGGCGAGCCAGGCTCCAGTCTATCCATGCGAAGCAGGGAAGGCTGTCCCGCCGAAGCCTTGGCGAAGGCGGACTAGATCAACGAATCCGGTATTTCCCTCCCCTTCCAATCGTCACATCCCGCCTGTATAAACCGGTAGCTTCTTCTGTAACTCGAAGGAGCTCACATGAACGACCTGCATACGTGGCTTTCGCAACAGCACCACGGCCTGCGCACCTTCCGGACATTTCAGCAAAAGCTCGAGACGCTCGGCCGGGACGATCCCGCCCAGCGCGGTCTTTGCCGCCTGTTGAGCGGCCTCGTCGGCAGCTATGTCGAGGCCTTTGACGAGGAGCCGCTGCCGGTCGAAATCGCCGATGGCGCATATCAGCGTCTGCTAACGCTGGTCGAGAGCATCGATCTTCACGGCGACGCCGACCGCCGGCTCGCCGACATCAACCGCGTGGCGGAGAGTGAGCTCTGGCGGTGAGAGGCGGCACGGCCGTCGCCATCGCCCCGGCTTGATCACGAGAGACGCGTGTAGGTCGTGTTCATCGTGTAGTCCTTGCGTGGACCCGATACGACATGACGGACGACGAACGTTCCATCCGGCCGAAACATGTAGGCCGACTGATAGTCGTCGTGCTTGCAAAGATGGCTCGCACGTCCGCTCAGCACTCCCCCGGAAGATGCGGACAGTGAAATCTCGTGAAACAGCCGCGGCGGATCTTCCCTGAAGAAGACCTTGAATCCTCCGTCGCTGTTGCTGAAGACGTATTCGCGTTCGGCCTGCACAATGGTGCCGTTCGCGAGCTTCAGATGTCCCTGCTCACGATAGGCCAACCGCCCCCCGTCCAGTGGCGTGAAGATCGCGATACCCTGCATCGTAGCCTGGCCTTCGATGACACGGTCGAAGGACCACGAGCCGATCAGCTTTTTCGTGACGTCCGAGGCGTCACCCCAAAAATCGATCATGACTTCGTTCATATCTTCAGACCTGCACATCAACCAACCGGTCCAGCCTCACAGGACCCGCAGCCGGGAGTTCGACTTCGGCGAGCCGATACCTATATCCTACCGCAACGAAATGGTGATGCAGTGAGCAGCTTTGATGGCCAGGAGACGCACGACGGAAGCGGACGCCGACGACCTCCCCCGCTATTTCGTCTGGGTCCGGGGCCTCGAGGGCCCCGAGCCGCAGAAATGGATGGCGATGGATTTCGGCATCGGTGACTGGAAGCGGCCGCAAGTGCTGGCCTTTCTGGAGCTGCCGGAAGGCGAACGGCACCTGCCGCTGTCGGCGCTGGCGCGCCGCTATCCGCCGCCGCGGGTGGAGACCTAGCGCTCTCTCACTTCCCCCTCGCCGCGGTCGGCGTCAACCCAAACCGCCTGCGGAAGCAGCGGTTAAAATAAGAGAGATCGTTGAAGCCGCAGGCAAAGGCGATGTCGCTGATGCGGCCCTCGCGGTGCGCCAGGAGGTCGGCGGCCTTGCGCAGACGCAGCTCAGTGAGGCGGGTGGTGAAGCTGGCGCCGGCCTCGAACAGCAGTTCGTTGACGTAGCGCTCGGAAAGGCCGGCGGCGGCGGCAAGCTTCTGGGCGGAAAAACCCGGCTCGTGGAAGCGCGCCTCAAGAATCGACAGCACGGCCTTGAGCCGCACGACGCGCAGGCCCCCGCGTCGCGCGGCAGTGGCGATATCGCTGCGGGCACCGAGACCGATCGCGGCAAGGTCGAGCAGATGGCCGGCGATCGCCATGCCGGCCTCGTCGGCGGCCGTGGGATTGCGGAGGAGGAGATCGCTGTAATCCATCGCCAGCGACAGCGCGCCGCCGGGCTCGAGCTCGCAGCCGACGAGATCGTCGATGTCGGCGACCATCGCGCGCAGCGTATCGACCGGCAGATGCACGTTGGTGAAACGCTTTTGGCTCGCGCCGTCGGCCGCGAAGAACGGCTCGTCCAGCTTGAGCAGCACCATCGCTCCCGGCCGCATGGTGAATTCGCGGCCACGATGGATCACCTGAGACGGAAGATCTCCGGTGTTGCGCGCGAGGCAAAAGCGGTCGTCGCCGGTCTCGATCACCTGGCGCTTCTCGCGCCGGACCGTGACGAAGCTGCCGTCGCAACGGCCGAGCATGGTGGTGCCGATATGGATCGAGTTCATCGTGGCGCGAAACGGCACGTCGGACGCCGGATCGAGCTCGCCGGTGTTGGAGAAATGCTCGAACAGCTCCGCGAAGCGGATGAAGCGCTGCCGGTCGGACAAGTCCTGCGGCAGCATCTCGGTCGAGAGCGACTTCCTGATGACGGACATCGAGAACGACTTTTCGAGAATGGCTTTTCTAAGTTCTTCAAAAAAAGACTTGGCGCTCGCTGAACCTCGCACGCCAAACGGACGCCCGCAGAAGACCAGCATACCGCAAGCTATCAGCACGCCAACGTGAATCAAGCTGCGCCGGTCAGTCCAAGCTGCGACGGCGCTGGCGCCGGTCAGTCCAAGACGCCCCGCACAGGCGGGCCCTATTCAGGCCGCGGATGCGGCATCCCGGCACAGACGGGACTGCATCCGGGCAAACGGGCGGCCCCAGCCTGACGCCCGCTGGAGGAGACAACGACATGCGAACCTCTCTACCCCGCAGCCTCGTGCTCGGCGGCGCCATCGCGACCAGCCTCTGCATCGGTTACGCGCTTGGCGCGCAGCCGCACATGGACGAAGCCATCGCGATCCTGCAATCGGCCCGCGCCGAGCTCGGCAAGGCAGAGCCGAACAAGGGCGGTCATCGCGAGAAGGCGATCGGGATGATCGACCAGGCGATCGCCGAAGTACGCGCCGGCATCGCGTTCGCCGCCGGCCATTGAAGCAACGGCATTCGGGAGGAAGACATGATACGCACCCTGTTTGCCACGGCTCTCACGCTCGGCGCGATCACGGGCGTTGCCCAGGCCATGCCGCTCACCCTGCTCAACGCAGCCGCGAACGGCGACGTCATCGCGGTCGCCGGCGGCTGCGGCCCCGGCTGGCACCGCGGCCCCTATGGCGGCTGCCTCAGGAACTACGCCAACCCCGCCGCGCATGCCTGCCCGCGCGGCTACCATATCGGCCCCGGCGGCGCTTGCCGCGGCAATGGCAGGTAGGAGCTGAACATTCCGCCTCTCCCCGCTCGCAGGGGAGAGGCGTCCGCCGACATCGCGCCTCTCGCCACCGGCACCAGCAAGACCAAACGTTTTCGTAACCGTCATGCCGCGGCGTCCGACCGCGGCAGGGCGGCGGCGCGATCCCGCTTGCTACCTCAACGGGACTATGCACAGAATGCACCTGTTTTCATAACGCAACCATTGATTGAAATCGTGGAGTACTGAACGGCTCCGGCCTGAAGTGCTTCACCGTCGATTGCCAGAGGGGCCCCATGACCCACCATGATGGCGCGCAGAATGGCGATTCTGCCAGACCCAAGCACACGCATGACGATGCAAGCGCCGGCGGGCCGACCGCCACCACCCTGTCGAAGCGCAAGCTGGTGCTGTTCGCCGACGGCACGGGCAACGCGTTCACCGCCCAGGAATCCAGCGTCTGGCGGCTCTATGAAGCGCTCGACCACACCCAGCCGGACCAGATCGCCCACTACATCAAGGGTGTCGGCACCGCCGGCTGGGCGCCGCTCGCAGCCATCGACGGCGCCACCGGCATCGGCGTTCCCTCCAACGTCCGCAAGCTCTACCGCTTCCTGTGCTGGAACTGGCGCGAGGGCGACGAGATCTACATCTTCGGCTTCAGCCGCGGCGCCTTCACCGCGCGCACGCTGGCGGCGCTGATCGCGAGCCAAGGGTTGGTGCCGGCGGAAATCAAGGGCGAGCCGGTCTCGCATGCCGAGATGGAGCGCAACGCCATGTCCGCATGGCGGGAATACCGCAAGGAATCGGTGGGCTATCGCAGCCTGCCGACGATCTGGATTACGCGCTGGATTCGCGACCTGCTGCTCATCATCTACCATTTCGTCTGCGGGCACCGCTCCTATTGCACGGTCCGCAAGGCCATGGCCGGCCGCAAGAACGTCAAGATCGAATTCCTTGGGCTGTTCGACACGGTCGAGGCTTTCGGCGTACCGATCGAGGAGCTGCGCGTCGCGATCGACTGGGCAATTTGGCCGATTTCGTTCCGCAATCACCGGCCCTCGCGCAAGGCGAAGCACATCTGTCACGCGCTCGCGCTCGACGACGAGCGCACCACCTTTCATCCGCTGCGGATCGACCAGAGCCGTCTAGCGAATGACCAGACTGTCAAGGAGGTGTGGTTCGCGGGCGTCCATTCCGACATTGGCGGCGGTTACCCGGAATCCACCCTCTCCTTCGTTCCGCTGGTCTGGATGACCGAGCAGCTCGGTGGCCAATTGCGCTTTCAGAACGGCACGATCGAGCGTTTCCGCGAGTATCAATCGGCGATCGGGCCAAAGCACGATTCACGCAGCGGCGCCGCCGTGCTTTACCGCTACGGTCCGCGGCCGATCCTCGAAGGCGATGTGAACGGCGGCAAACCGGTCGTTCACTTCGCCGTGGTCGAACGAATGCTGTTCGGATGCGACGATTATGCGCCGATCATGCTGCCGGCGAACGCGCGGGTGCTGATGCCCGACGGAAGCATCAAGGAGCTCACCAACGACGGCGCGCACCAGGCCATGCATGACGCCTACGCGAAGAAAGCGAGGCGTCCGATAAGCAAGGAGGAATCCGACGCCTTCACTGGAATGAAAGCGCCAGACGCGGACATGGCGAATCTGGCGCGCGGCGCCGTGTGGTGGCGACGCGTGGCCTATTTCGCGCTCCTGATCATGACGGGCATCATTGCCGCCTGGCCGTGGATCGCCCACAAGATCATAGATACATCCGGCAAGAGCCTGCGCGATTTTGTCAGCAACATCGACTGGGGTTTCAGCGCCATACTCGGCTCCGTCGCGAACCTGCTCAAGAACGTGTTGCCCTCCTATGCGGGGCCATGGCTCAATATCGCACTCTATTATCCTGTCGCGACCTCACTCGTCGTGCTGGTCACGTGGTGGGTCTGGAGCATCAACGCCTCGCTGCGTGATGGCATCCAGGAGCGGGCGCGGCTCGCCTGGTACCGGCCGGAACGGAAGGCGAGCGCAAAAAACCTCAGCCGGATGAGTTGGTTGTTCAGGTTTGGCGGTTTGATGCAGCGAAATGCGCGGTGGATGAGCTTTCCGTTCACCAAGATCATCTTTCCCGTCGTCTCCATCGTCGTCATCTACGCCGCGGCCTTGCTGATCGCCTCGAGCAGCTTCTTCACCTGGCGCGTCGCGACCGGACAGGTTTGTGAAGCCCCGGAAACAAAAGCCGCAGAGGCGCAGAAAAAGGGAGCGAACGTCGCGATAGACATTCCGCCAGCCAAGCCGGTGGGCGACAACGCGCTTCCTGCGACCGAGCTTTTCAACGTCAACCAGTTCTGCTGGGCAAGCAGGCTCGCCGTGGAGAAGGGCCGCAAATACCGGGTCTGGATCGATATCGACCAACGCTGGTTTGACCGTACGATCATGACCGGCGTCAACGGATTCCAGACCTACGAAAACCACCATTACCTCGCTCTCCCGACCCGGCGACTGTTCGGCGCGGACTGGTTCCAGCCGGTCGTACGCGTCGGCGAGAAGGGCCTGAACGATCGGCCGCTGCAGGCCATGAACGTGATGTCGGCAGATGAACTGCCGCGCCGCATTGACCCGACCCTTCCCGAGGAAAATGCTCAGGATGAGCCAAAAAACAGATATCCCGTCCGCATCGAAAGCGCTGAGGAATCGAGCACGGACGATGCGGCGAAGCTGACGAAACTCAAGGCCGATATCGCGAAGATGGGCACATTCGATGCGCTTCCGCCAGACGAGTCGGCACGCAAGGTCTGGGACACGCAGAAACTTGCAGACCGGATGGTGGCCGAATTCACCGCACCTGATTCCGGCGAGCTGTTCTTCTACGTCAACGACGCCGTGCAGATCGTCCCGGGCTTCCTGCGATGGCTGGCTCCGGCAAAATACGCCGACTATTTCGGGCCGGACGAACAATACTACAAGAACAACAGCGGCACGGCGCGGATCACGGTACAGCGTCTGCCCGCGCCGCCGACGCCATCGGCTGCGGCAAAGCAGTAGGCGCCGGCCACAACGGAGCGGAAGAGTGACAACGCCCCCATGATTATGGGTGTCGCGGCGTCCGCGCCGCGGCTAAACTTGGCCTCGCGCCGCGGGGGACACGCGGTGCGGGACGATGAACATGAGCGAACAGGGCGAGACGGGTGAGGCCATCACCATCCTCCTCGTCGAGGACGACGCGCCGACCTGCTGGCGGCTCCAGGATGCGCTGGTCAAGGCCGGCTACAAGGTGCGCAGCGCAGGCACGCTCGGCGAGGCGCGCCAGGCCCTGAACGGCGGCGCGCCGCGCGTGCTGCTGACCGATCTGCGGCTGCCCGACGGCCGTGGCATCGAGCTAATCCGCGAGACCCGGCAGCGCTTTCCCGACACCGAGATCATGGTGATCTCGGCGCTCGGCGACGAGGAGAGCGTGATCTCGGCGATCACCGTCGGCGCCACCGGCTATCTCCTGAAGGACGCCTTCCCGACCGATATCGCCACCACCGTGCGCGATCTGGTCGCCGGCCATTCGCCGATCTCGGCCTCGATCGCCCGTTTCATCGTGCGCAGAACGCAAGGCGTCGCGCCGAGTTCGGTCGAGCCGCCGCGGGGTCCCGTACTCAACACCGCACGACTCACCCCGCGCGAGATCGATATCCTCTGGGGCATCGCAAAGGGTTTCAGCTACGCCGAGATCGCGAGCCATCTCGGCCTCTCCAGGCAGACCGTGCCCGGCCACATCAAGAACATCTATCGCAAGCTCGAAGTGCACACGCGCAGTGAAGCCGTGTTCGAGGCGGTGCAGCAGGGCCTGATCAAGCTGTGAGCGAGATCGCGGTGAAAGCACCTGCGCGACCGCGGCGCCGGCTGATCGCGGCGCGCCTCGTGCCCTATCTGCTGCTACAGGCGCTGATCGTGATCGTCACCATCCAGGGGCTGCGGCTGCTCCAGCCCAGCGACCCCGACGATTATGCCGTGAGCGAATTTTCGCTGCGGGAGGACGGCACGACCCGGGCGGTGACGTTGCCGCATTTCACGTCGTCGCGCTACGCGCTCCAGGACCCGCCGCTCTATTCGGGCACGTTCGTCTTCAAGCCCGATGCGGCAAACACGGCCTGGTCGGTCTTTCTGCCGCGCTTCAGCAACGGCGTGGAGGTCGCGGTCAACGGCGTCGCGATCCTGGACTCCCGGCGCGATCCCACCGCCAACCGGCCCGACCGCAACACGCCGGAGATCGCACTGATCCCGTCGTCGCTGCTGCGCGACGGCAGCAACGAGATCACCGTGCGGCTGTTGGTGTGGGGTCCGCTGCGAGGCTTCCTCGACACCGTCTATGTCGGGCCGGACGAAAGCCTGCGGGGAGCCTACGAGACGCGCACGCTGCTGTTCGTGACGCTGCCCGTGGTGTTCTCGGCCTGGCAATCGTTGCTGGCGGTGATCCTCGCCATCATGTGGCTGATGCGACGCCGCGAGCCGGTCTATGGCGTGCTGGCGGCAGGAATGCTCGTCGGCGCGATGCAGGCCTTCGCGCCGGCGCCGCTGCCGCCCGCGCCTTATCCGCGGCTGGCCGCCATCCTGCTGGCGTCCGCGCCGATCGAGAGCGCGCTGGTCGTGACGTTCGCGGTGCTGTTCTTCGGCTGGCGCTGGCCGCGCTACGGGCTGCTGTTGTTCGCGCCGGGGCTCGTCATCCTGCTGGTCGGGCTCTTTGCGGGCCAGCCGATCCCGCGCATCACCTTCCTGTTCCTCGGCGTGCCGACCGTGGGCCTGTGCCTGATGCTGCTGGTCGTCATCCTGACGTGGGCGGTGATCAGGCGGCAGGACGCGGCGAGCTTTACCTTCGGCTGCGCCGTGACCATCGTGCTGACCTGCTGGTTTCACGACATGCTCTCGGCGTTCGAATTCGTGCCGGACGATCGCACCTTCGTCACGCGGCTGTCCTATTCCGCGATGCTGGTGGCGATAGGCGCCGGACTGACCTGGCGCTTCGCCCGCGCGCTCAACGAGGTCGACAGCTTCGCCGGCCAGCTCATCGCACGCGTGCGCGAGGCCGAGGAGCGGCTGAAGGCAAGCTTCGCCCGCGAAGAAGAGCGGGCGCGGGCCGCCGCACTCGCCAACGAGCGCACGCGGCTGATGCGCGACCTGCATGACGGCCTCGGCGGCCAGCTCGTCAGCATCGTCGCGCTCTCCGAGCGTGGACACGAGGGCGCGACCATCACGGACGCTGCGCGCGCCGCGCTGAAGGATCTGCGCCTGGTCATCGATTCCATGGACGACATCGGCGGCGACCTGATGCTTGCGCTCGGCTCCTGGCGCGAGCGTGCGGCGGCACAATTGCGGCCACACGACGTCGCACTCGAATGGCACGTGGCGACGCCGCAGGGCCTGCCGCTCCATCCCGAACTGCGGCCATGGCACGTCATCCAGATCGTGCGCATTCTCGACGAGGCCGTGACCAACGCGGTCAAGCACGCGCAGGCGCGCCATATCGTTGTTACCATCGAGACGCGCGACGATGGCCAAGGAGATGGTGACCGGCCGTGTGGCGTGATCAGCGTTGCGGACGACGGCATGGGCTTTGCCCTGTCCGGCAACGGCGAAGCCGGGAGTGCAGGCCAGACCGCGCGGGGTCTGCGCAACATGCGAAGCCGCGCCGCGCGCTGCGGCGCGGTGCTGGATCTGGCCTCGGATTCCTCGGGGACGCGCGTACGGCTGCAACTACCGAAAATCTTTCCCGATAGCGACGCCGCCGCCACGGGCTGAAAAGCCCCCTCCCCGAACGTGTGGGACGCACGGAGAGAGGGAACGGGCCGGATTATCGTCATGCGGAGGACGGGGGGTTCGTCCGCAAGTCATCCTTTCGCCCGAAGCGATGCAATCAACTCAATCAAACGAGATCGTCAGCGCACGCCGACGCGATTGACCGGGCCTCCGCGATTCATCGGCGTTCCCGCACGAACGCCGACGCCGGGCGCGCCGACCCCGGGCGTCGCCACCGCGACCGCGGCGGCCGGCGCAACCACCACCGCCCCGGTCGGCCGCACCACGCAGCCCTTGGGCACGCCGACCGTCTTGCAATAGACCACCGCCTGCGCCGGGCTCGTGCCCAGCGACACCATCGCCGCACCCGCGAGCATCATGACCGTCAGGCCGGCGCTCAGCGCTCCCACGTTTTTCGACATCTTGCTCTCCTGCTTCCCGTTCGGCGCCCCGATGCAATCACCGGGTTTCGCAGCCGACGTGCAGCCTGAATGGCAAAAGACGGCGCGCGGATACATGCCATGAAGATGGGGGTGTGGCGGGCGAGCCGATGCCATGAACATGGCATGGACCGGCAACGCCCTCCGCGAGATGGTCCGGCTCACCCGATCCCAGCGGGACCCGTCACAATCCCAAAGAGGTGTTTCATGAAGACTTCAGTTCTTGCCGCGCTGCTGCTCGCTGCCGCCATCCTGCCCGCCGCTGCGCAATCCGGTCCGACGCCGCAGGAGCAGATGGCCTGCCGCGGCGACGCCGGCAAATTCTGCGCCGAACATGTCGGCAAGCCGCCGCAGATGAATGCCTGCCTGCGCGAGAACAAGACAAAGCTCTCGGACGCCTGCCGCAAGGTGGTGGAGTCGCACGGCGGGTGATCTTCTTCCCCCTGTGGAGAAGGTGCCTTGCCAATGGCAAGGCGGATGAGAGCTGCCTCGACGCACCCAGAGCAGAGACTCTCTACCGCGAGCCACCCTCTCCCGCGAAGAAGGGAGGGGGACAGCAGCTAATTCGTCAGGCCATAGACGTCGATGCGGCCGTCATAGGTCGGGCGATAGATGCGGCCTTTCCAGACGATCGGACGGTTGAACTTGGGATGCATGAAGGCGTGCTCCGGGCCCCAGTCCTCGCTGTCCCAGATCACCTGGAGCCGTTTGGAGCCATCCGGATTGGTGGCGAAATTCTGCGCGTCGTAGACCAGGAAGCGGCCCGGACTGAGAATCATGTTGCTGTCCTGATAGGGCACCATCGCCACGATGATGCCATCGGTGCCGTTGTTGGCGGCAAGCGTGATGCTCCAGCCAGGCATGCCGCCCGGCGGACGCGGCGATTGCGGCGAGGCGATCTCGTTGCCCCCGGCGAGATAGGTCGTTCTCCCGTCGGCCGCAATCGACCAGGCCCGCAAGGCGCTGTTCTCGCCGCCGACGAAATGCATGGTGCCGTGGGTGGCGGACTGGAACAGCAGCGGCGTGCCATGCAGATGCCGCGTCGCGCCGCCGGGAAACACGTTCAGCTCCATCGGTGACGCCGGTGCCGGCGGCACGGCGGGATCGAAATACGTGTACAGGATCGGTGGCATGAGAAGCCTGTTGTAGTTCGCCGCGAAATGGCCGGCCGCAAGTTCGCCCGGCTGCGTCTTGCCGAGCGCATTGGCATTGCCGGTGTAGAGGATGCCGTCCTTGCCCGCGGCCAGAATGGCATGGGCGGAGGCGACGTAGACCGGACCGCCGGAACCGAAATCCTGGTCGCCCCACATCGACTCGTTCATCGCCTCCATGTGATGCGCCACGACCGGCGCGATCTGCGCATCGGTTGCACTGCGACCCGAGGTGACCGCGACATGCGGCATCTCGCGCGCATACCGAGGCTTCAGCGTCATTCCCATGCGCCTTGCATGCGCGATCACAGAGGGCAGGGAAACATTCGACGGCAACGCCAGTTCGTCATTGTCGTCGTCGGCGGCTGCTGCGTCCGCGGCCGCGCCGACCCGGTTGGCGTCGGTCCATGGCGCCCACCACGACATGACCTCGAAATGCGCATGGCTTCCGGTGTGCAAGGCGAGCCGCACGATGCTCTCGCCGAAATCGCCATGCTGCGGCGAGAACGCTCCGTTGCCGGTGATGACGTAGATTGAACCGTCGGGAGCGAGGGCCGGGCCGGCCCCGCTCTGCCACAGCCCGCCGCCGGAGCCGGTGACGGTGGAGCACCACGACGCAGCGAGCCGCCAGGCATGGACGTCGACCGCGAGCAGCCAGCCGCGCGCCGTCTTCGACGTCTCGGCGATCGTGCCGAAGGGAATCAGCACGTGGTTCCGCGTCAGCGTCAGGGCGCTGCGCTGCTTGCGCTGGGCCGAGACGAATTTCTGCACCGGCAGGCCGTTCGGCGGCGTGTAGACCGCGCCCTCCAGGTTCAGCAGCCCGTGCACCTTCGAGCCGTCGCGGATCCGCAGCGCCGCGAGGAAATGCTGCCCCTTGGCGACGCTGCCGTCGTCGCTGATCCAGGCGCAGGCATAGAGAATGCTCGCCCCCTCGTCGATCACCGGGGTCGAGAGAATGCCCCAATGGACGTTGGTCATGTGGCCGTCGATCACCCTCGTTCCGACGATGGGACGCCCCAAGTTGGTCGCCCAGATCTTCTCACCGGTCACAGCGTCGAATGCATAAACCCAATTGCCCATGCTGGCCTGCAAGATCAGGTCGCGGGTCTTGCCGTCGGCCGTGTGCACGCCGCCGACCGCCAGCGGCTGCGCCTCGAGCCTGGGATCGTCGGGAATCGGAAGGCTGAAGAGTTTGACGATGCCCCTGCTGCGGACGGCGGTCGCCGTCAGCACCGTCTCGGAATTGTTCGCACCGGTACGGGCACGGTCGTAGCTGCGGGTCGTGACGGAGGCGACCATGGTCAGGCTCCGTAGGCGAGGAGGCTTCCGGCCGCAATCAGGCAAGCCGCCGCAAGCGGTCGTACGTCGCGCAAGCCTGCGCGCCACCCGCTCGACACGGCGGCTCCGCAGGCAAAGCCGAGCCCGGCCATGATCGCGCTCGACAGTGCGGCAACGGCCGGCGCATCAGGCGTGCGCGACACGAGATTGTCGATCGCCAGCAGCGGTGGCAGCACATAGAACCAGCCCGGCGCATTCAAAAGACGTTGCGCGATGGGGTGGCGCACGACCAGCGATGCGCCGCACGCGATCAACAGGATCGCTGCGAGCCCGCCCGCGACCGGCATCGTGACGCCGAGCGCGGAACCCAGCGCATCGCAAGCGCCGAACATCAGAATGAGCGGCAGCACATGCGGTTGCGGAACGATGAGTGCGAGCGCAAAGGCCACGATGAGACTGTCCGCGGACGTCCACAACAGATGTATCGACATGGAAACCTCTAAAAGGTTTGCAATGCGAAATAAGTGAGGTCAGTCGAGAAGGCCGCCCCGTCGTCCGCCTTCGAGGGCCATTGCAGCGCGGTGAAGCCGCGATTCCGCGCGTGTCGCGCGAGAAAGTGGAGCAGCCAGGCAATGCCGGCTCTATCAACCGGCGTCGGCACGGTGACGCCTTCGCGGTACGGCGCGAAGAAGCGACCCCAAGCTAACAGCGCTACGCCCATGACGCGGCCTTTGGCTAGCGACGCCAATCATGCATTGAACGGAGATCGTCTGGAAGTTGAAATTCGAGACAAGCACGTCCGCAGAACGAACCGTCGCTCACGATCGCGTGCACGACGGCGAGGATGGGCGCTAATCGTCGTCAGACCCGAACAGCCTGATCTGCGGCAAGCCGCCGCGCGGCCGGCTCGCGACATCGCGCGCGTCGGAATCTTCGCGGATGTTGCGCGCGACGTCATCCCAATCGGTGCGGTCGCGCATGCCGCGCGGCTCGCGGGGATCGTAGTGCCGGCGCTCGGCCCAGCGCTCGCGGCGCTCCGTGCGGCGCCGTTCGGACGCGGCGCGCTTCACATCGGAATCCCTGGCCTTGGCATAGGCGTTGTCGGGTGAGGATGGCTGCTCTGTCGATGCCTGCTGCTCGGCAGGCTTTGCGACTTGCGGAGGCGATGCCGGTGCCGGCTTGGGCGGCTCGGCCGCGGCCGCCTGGGAAGGCTGCGGCGCTGGCGGCTCGGCGTTCGCTTGACTTGCCTGCCTGTCGGGCTTTGCGGGTTCGGATTTGGCTTCGGCCTGTGCCGGCGCGGCGATCATGGCGCCGAAGGCTTGCGAGCCGGTGAGATATTGCAAGCGCTCGGACGGAGCGTCCGTCGTCGCTGGTTTGGCGGCTTCAGCGCGCTGCGACATCTTGCTCGTGTCCGGCCCCTGCTTGGGCGCGACCGGATTCATGATATTGCCGGCGACGATGCCGCCACCGAGACCAATGGCGATGGCGGCAACGATCGTTCCGGCACCGACGAAATAAGCTGTCGAGGCGCGCATTGATCCACTCCCTCTTTGGAGCGGGCAACGCTTGCCGATTGCCGGATGTTCCCGATGCGGGGCGCAGTTCCCGGAGGAACTTGCGCGTCAGATCTGCTGCGCGACTTTTTCAAGCCCGATGATGCGGGCGAGCTTGCGCACTTCTTCCTTCTGATCCTCGCGCAACTGGAACAGCAGCGGCATTGCGGCCGACTTCAACTGCTGGACCTCGTCGCAGTTCGGATCGATCGGCACGCCCGGCGCGTTCGGATTGGAGAGCTTGTTCGCAGAGATCTTGCGGACGACATTGCGCAGCGCGGTCTCGACCGAGGGCCAGTAATATTCCTGCGACGACGACAGTTTCAGGCGATCCCTGATGCCCGCGATCTGTACGTCGGACAGCAGCGAATAGCTTTTCTGCGGCTGCGGCTTGGCGGCGACCTTCGGCTTGGCCGGAGCTTCGACCGGAGCCTCTGCGGCAGCAGGCGCTTCATGCACACTCGCCTTGGGCATCGGGAAATCGGCGGGCGTTGCGGCGGCAAACGCCTGGCGCAGCGGCTCGGTCAGCACCGGCGCCTGCGAAAGCTTGTCGGCGGGGACCTGGACCGGATCGATCGCGGCCGAGGCCAATGCCAGCGTCGGGACCAGGCGGTCGGCCTTGGCGGCGCGATTTGTCGAAAGCTGCTTGGGCGGCGGAGCCTGCGTGATCATCTCTGCGCTGACGCTGGGCACGCTGTCACGGCCAAGGATGGCGGTGGTGGCGGCGCCGAGGACGAGGAAACAGGTCAGCACGACGATGGTGATGGCTTTGGACAAACGTCTCTCCAGGCCCAGCTTCAAGTCCACGTGATGGGTGCCCGGAAACTGGGCGGTAAATAAGGCTTAACCGTGCCATCGTAACGGCAATCGCGCGGACTGCGGCGACATGCCCGAAATCTCAAGAAAATCAGGCAGCTAGCGCCAGGTCGTAGGCATCCTGGATGTCGGCGACGATCTCGGAGGCCTCCCAGACCGCGCGCGGCTCGACCGATTGCAGCGTCACCGTCCAGTTGCCGCCCCGGCGGGTGCGGGGGACGCTGAGGATGTCGAAGCGCACGTTGCGGCACAGCGGATGACGGGCCAGAGCATGGGCCACGCGGACCCGGATTTCGTCCAGCGTCGCGGCTGTCTTGCTATTGAGAAAATCGAAGTCCATCGCCTGTCCCTCTCGGTCCTGATTGGCGGCCGTGAGGGGATTCTTGGCGGGCGTTGGTTAATCTGCCGTTAAGTACGGGGCCGCGGGGGAGCGCTCGATTAACTGTGATCGGGGCCGACGGCCCCTCCTCTCCCTCCCCCGCAAGCGGGGCGAGGGGAAGGACGCCGCCTACCGCCCGCCCGCATCGCGATATTCGGCGAGGGTCCGCGCCACGAGATCGTCGACCGCCATCACGCCGGTCACGCCCGATGTCGCGTGCCCCCCGCTCCAGATATCGCGCCAGCGTTTCGGGCGGTTTTCGCGCGCGTCGACGTCAATGTCCTTGCCGATGTCGATCGCGCCACGCGCCGGCAGATCGTCGGGATCGAGGCCCGCAGCCACGATCGACGGCTTCAGCATGCTGGTCTGCAACCCCGTGAACGCGGTGGTCAGCAAGATGTCGTCGGCGCTGCTGTCGACCAGCATCTCCTTGTGGCGCTCGTCCGCCATGCTCTCGCGCGTCGCGATGAATTTCGTGCCCATGTAGCCGAGATCGCAGCCGAGGACTCCAGCCGCATGCAGCGCGCGGCCGTCGCTGATGCCTCCGGCGAGCACGATGATGCCGTCAAAGAATGCGCGCACCGCGCGGACGAACGCGAACGGATTGAGCCAGCCGGTCTGCCCGCCGGCGCCCGCGGTGAGCAGCACCAGCCCGTCGGCGCCGGCTTCCGCCGCGCGCTGGGCGTGGCGGATCGAGGCCACGTCCGCCAGCACCAGCGCGCCGGCATCGTGCAGCGGCTTCAACACCGGCGCGGGCGACCCAACAGAGGTGATGACGATCTCCGGCTTGTGTCGCAGCAGCACCGCGAGATCCTGCTCAAGCCGCGCGTTGGAGCGATGCACGATCAGGTTCGGGCAAAGCGGCGCGGCCTTGCGACCTGTGTGATCTTCGTGTTGCCGCAGTCGCGTTTCGATCTCGGTGAGCCACGCCTCGAGCTGTTCCGTGCCGCGGCAATTCACGGTGGGGAAGCTGCCGATCACGCCATTGCGACAGGCCGCGACCATGAGTTCGACGCCCGACACCAGAAACATCGGCGCCGCGATCAGAGGCAGAGCGAGACGATCACGGAAGTGTTGCAGTCGATCGGATGTCACTCACGCCTCCTTGCACGGGCTTTGTCGTTCCATCCCGCATTCTCTGTGCTAGCGTTGCGCACAAACATTGGCACGTCAAAAGCCGATGACAAAACAACGGGGAAACATATGTCCGATCCGCTCCACGCATCGTCCCCGACTTGCGCGCAGACGCTGCGGGCACTGTCGCGCTATCCCGGCCGCACCGCTTTCGCCTGGCCCGGTGGATCGCTGAGCTATCAGGGCACCATCGACCTGATCGGACGCATCCAGGCCGTGTTCATGCGGCTGGGCTTGCAGCCCGGCGCGCGCGTCGCGTTCCTCACCGCGAACCGTGCCGACACCTGGTGCGCCGGTGTCGCCGCGCAATTATCCAGGCTCTGCGTCACCTGGCTGCATCCGCTGGGATCGAGGGCAGACCAGCTCTTCCAGCTCGAGGATTCCGAGGCCGAGATGCTGGTGGTCGATGCCGCCACCTTCCGCGATCGCGGCGGCGAGCTTGCCGCGAGTGCGAGCCGGCTGAAGGCAGTCTTCACCACGGGACCGGCCGACTATGGCGTCGACCTCCTGCAGGCGATCGAGATCGAAGGCCATGCCAGCGCGCATTGCTTCGCCGGCCCCGACGATCTCTCAACGCTGAATTACACCGGTGGCACGACCGGAAAATCCAAGGGCGCACTGCGCTATCACCGCGAGAACGCCGGGGGTGCTGCCGCGATCCTCGCCGACTTCGAGATCCCGGACACCCCGCACTATCTCGCGGTTGCCCCGATCAGCCATGTCGCCGGCACGAAAGTCGTGCCGACGCTGATGCGCGGGGGCACCGTGCACATGCTGAAAGGCTTCGATCCCGAGGCGGTGCTGGCAACGATCGCGCGCGAGCGCATCAATTTTACGCTGTTCGTGCCGACCATGATCTATGTGCTGCTCGATCATCCCGCCTTAAGCAAGACCGATCTGTCCTCACTGGAGCTCGTGCTCTATGGCGCATCCGCGATGTCGCCGAGCCGGCTGGTCGAGGGCATCGAACGCATCGGGCCGGTGTTCTCGCAGCTTTACGGGCAGACCGAATGCTATCCGATTTCGGTGCTGCGCAAGGCGGATCATGATCCAAAAACGCCGGAGTTGTTCCTGTCCTGCGGTTTCCCGATCTCGGCCTGCGAGGTCAGGATCCTGGACGACAACGACCAGGAAGTGAAGACGGGCGAAGCCGGCGAGATCTGCGTGCGCGCGCCGCATGCCATGGCCGAATACTGGAAGCGGCCCGACATCACAGCCGAGACGCTGAAGAATGGCTGGGTCCACACCGGCGACGTCGCGCGCAAGGACGAGCGCGGCTACATGTTCATCCTCGACCGCAAGAAGGACATGATCGTCTCCGGCGGCTTCAACATTTTCCCGCGCGAGGTCGAGGACGTGCTGTCGCAGCATGCGGATGTCGCGATGGTCGCGGTCGTCGGCATTCCCGACGAGAAATGGGGCGAAGCCGTCACCGCCATCGTCGTGCCGCGTGAGGGGGCACAGCCCGATCCGGACGAGCTGATCAATCTGGTGAGGACGCGAAAAGGCTCGGCACATGCACCGAAGCAGATCCAGTTCGTCAAGCAGCTGCCGATGACCGGCGTCGGCAAGGTCGACAAGAAGGTGCTGCGCGCAGGCTTCTGGAGCGGACGGGACCGGTTGGTGGGGTAGTCATCCCGATCTGCAACTTGTAGCAGGCAGCACCGCACGTATTCCCGCGGCCGGACCCCGGGGTTCTACGGGTCGCTGTGACCCGCGAACAACAGCTCGGAAGGGACTTTTCAGGCACGCCGTCCGCGCAATTGCGGGCGAATCAACGAATCAACTAGACCGCTGACGGGGCTGGGAAGCGGAGTATCAAATGAGAGTCGCTTCCTTGGAAAGTGCGTTGGCCGCGATCACGTTGATCACGGCTATCATCGTCCTGCTGTGGGAGATCAAGATCGTCTACGGCAGCTGAACTGGCAGGACGCTGGCGTCGAACAGAGACCTCCGGACAAGAAGAGGTTCGCGACCAGGGCATCCCTTCCGCGGCGGCGGAAGTCTGCCGTTCCATCGGCGCAAGGAGCGATCACGGCGCTTGCCGACACGCTTACCGCTTTTCGATCACCAGACTCTGCACCGCCCGGCCGAAATAGCCGTGACGATCCGCGAGCCGCGACATCGCGAGGCCGGCGCCGTCGGGACCGATCCAGGATTCGCCGTCGAGCAAGATCCACTCGCCGACCGGCTGGCGCGATAGGTTCACGGTGAGGTCGGCATTGATGTAGGTCCAGGCACGGAAGTCGAGCGTCGAGGCGGTGCCGTTGGAAAAGTCGGCGGCGACCACGGCGCGCATCGCCTGCGAGACCGCTTGGCCTTCGACCAGCGGGTGGTCGAGGCGAAACCAGATCGCGCCGGCCCCGGCCTGGCCGAAGCGGCCGCGCGCGGCGCGCATCGAGACCATGCCTGCGAACGGACTGGTCGCGCCATGGCCGTCCTCGACCAGCGAGTCCTCGGGCGACGGCAGCGTGACCGGCAACTCCTTGACGTCGTCCGGCAACGGCTGTGATTGCCGCTTGATCTTGAGCACGGTGGCACCGACGACCTGAACACCGTCGGCGAACAACTTGATCTCGCAGAGCTGGATCTTGCGCCCCTCGCGCAAAACCTCGCTCTCGATCGTGAGCGGCGCCACCGGCACCGGGCGCATCAAGTCGATGGTGACGCGCGCAACATTCATCGGCACCGGCGTCGGAATGCGTTCCGCCGCCCACGTCACCAGCGCAGACGGCGCCGAGCCGTGCTGCATGCGCCGGTCCCACGGACCGGCAGCATTGGGGCTGGTGACGACGTTGTTGCCGTCGACGCGGTAAATGGCGGTCATGTTTGCACGATATCTCGGCTGGCGTTCCCCGGACGCAGTGCAGCGCGTAAGCGGCGCGCTGCAGAGCCGGGGTCCATCTGCTGCAGCGATGGGTCCCGGCTCCGCGCAGCAGCGTTGCACGCTGCAGCGCGTCCGGGACACGAGAGCGGTTAGAGCGGCGGGTCGATCGCCTCGTCATATTCCTTCTTGAAGCGCGCAATCAGATCGGCGGCGGGGATGATGCCGTCGACGCTGCCGATGCCTTGGCCCGAACCCCAGATCTCCTTCCAGGCTTTCGGCTTGGCACGCTCGCCGGAGGCATCCGTGCCGAAGTTCATCTTGGACGGATCGGACGTCGGCAGGTTTTCCGGATCCATGCCGGCCGCGAGGATCGACGGTTTCAGATAGTTGCCGTGCACGCCGGTGAAGAGGTTGGAGTAGACGATGTCGTCGGCCGTCGAACCCGCGATCATCTCCTTGTATTTCTCGACCGCGTTGGCTTCCTTGGTCGCAATGAAGGCCGAGCCGATATAGGCGAAGTCTGCGCCGAGGATGCGCGCGGCGCGGATCGCCTTGCCGTTGCCGATGGCACCCGACAGTGCGATCGGGCCGTCGAACCATTTTCGCGTTTCTGCAACGAAGGCCAGCGGCGAGATGGTGCCGGCGTGGCCGCCGGCGCCGGCCGCAACCAGGATCAGGCCATCGGCGCCCTTCTCGATCGCCTTGTGGGCGAACTTCTGGTTGATCACGTCGTGGAAGACGATGCCGCCCCAGCCGTGCACCGCTTGATTGAGCTCCTCGCGCGCGCCGAGCGACGAGATGATCATCGGCACCTTGTACTTGGCGCAGAGCTGCATGTCGTGATCGAGCCGGTTGTTCGACTTGTGCACGATCTGGTTCACCGCAAACGGCGCCGACGGCTTGTCGGGATGGGCACGGTCATAGGCCGCGAGCTCTTCGGTGATCCGCGCCAGCCATTCGTCGAGCAGCTCCGGCGGCCGCGCGTTCAGCGACGGAAACGAGCCGACCACGCCGGCCTTGCACTGCGCGATTACGAGATCGGGCACCGAGATGATGAAGAGCGGCGAACCGATCACGGGGATCGACAGGCGCCCCTTGAACAAGGCAGGCATGGACATAGGCGAAACGATCCTTTGGTGGCGAGCAAATCGAAAGCTGGAGGCCATACCAACAAGGCAATCTTTCCACTGTCAAGTATTGCGTTTTGACGCCGTGGCGGATGCCGTTACCGCAATTCCAACATGCGGAATTCGCTACGCAAATGCGGGCGGCATCACCCAATCAGATCCGGATTGATCAGCCGCTCGAACGAGAACATCTCGTCCCATTTCTCCTGCGTCAGCAGCTTGCGCTCGACCACCACGATCTGGTGCAGCGACTTGCCGCTCTTGTAGCCCTCGCGCGCGATCTCCGCGCATTGCTTGTAGCCGAGCAGCGGTTTCAGCACCGTAACGATACCCAACGAGTTCAGCACCATGTTGCGGGTGTGCTCTTCGTTGGCGGTGATGCCGACAACGCAATTCTCGCGCAGGCTGTTGACCGCGCGCTCCATGGTGCGGATCGAGAAGAACAGCGCGAACGAGATCACCGGCTCCATCACGTTGAGCTGAAGCTGGCCGGCGGAAGCGGCGAGCGTCACCGTGGTATCGAGGCCGATGACGAGGAAGCTGGTCTGGTTGACCACCTCGGGGATGACAGGGTTGACCTTGCCCGGCATGATCGAGGAGCCCGGCTGGAGCTGCGGCAGGTTGATCTCGTTGAAGCCGGCGCGCGGGCCCGAGGCCAGCAGGCGGATGTCGTTGCAGATTTTCGTCAGCTTGCTCGCCGTGCGCTTGAGCACGCCGGAGAGCTGCACATAGGCGCCGGTGTCCGAGGTCGCCTCGACGAGATCGCCGGCAAGGATGAAGTCGACGCCGGTCAGCGCACTCAAATGCCGGACCGCAAGTTTTGGATAGCCGACAGCCGCGGTGACGGAGGTGCCGATCGCGGTGGCGCCGAGATTGATCTCGCGCAGCAGCGCGCGCGCCTCGGAGATGCGGTCGACCTCCTCGCCGATCGTGGTGCCCCAACCGCGGAATTCGGCGCCGAGCGACATCGGCACGGCGTCCTGAAGATGCGTGCGCCCCATCTTCAGCACGCGCTCGAACTCGCGGCCCTTGGTGAAGAAGGCCTCCTGGAGCTGGCGCAGCGCCGTCATGTAGCTCTCGAGCCGCAGGATCAGTGCCAGCCGGAACGCGGTCGGATAGGTGTCGTTGGTCGACTGGCCGTAATTGACATGGTCGTTCGGGCTGACGTGCTGGTAGTCGCCCTTGCTGAAGCCGAGCGATTCCAGCGCGAGATTGGCGATCACCTCGTTGGCGTTCATGTTGGTGGAGGTGCCGGCGCCGCCCTGGATGAAATCGGTAACGAATTGATCCATCATGTCGCCGGCGATGACGCGGTCGCAGCCCTGGATGATCGCGTCCGCAACTTTCGCGTCGACCGCACCGAGGTCGCGGTTGGCCATCGCGGCAGCCTTCTTGACGTAACCGAGCGCCTTCACGAAGTAAGGCTCCTGGTTCATCGGAATGCCGGTGATGTGGAAGTTCTCCTTCCCGCGGATGGTCTGGACGCCGTAGTAGATGTCGTCGGCGATCTCGCGCTGTCCGAGGAAGTCCTGCTCCGTGCGGCTCATGGGCGCTCCTTTGCTGGCGCTACGTCCTCAGTTCTGGCACAGCGCGCTGGTGACGAAGGTATCGGTGCGGCAGTCATCCGGTTTGCGTTGCCGGCCCGGGATCAGAACCTTGGCCGAGCATTTTTCCGCGGAATCGGCGTTCAGGCTCTTGCCTTCCTTGTAGCCCTTGCTCTGGCAGAGCTGGTCGGCGGCCTGCTTGCAGTCGGGCGCGCCATTCGACGAGGCGGGGCAGGCCATGCGCCCCGACACCATGGCCGACGGCGTCGCCAGCCGCGACAGGTCGTTCATGGTCTCGCTCGGGCTTTTGATCGGCGGCAGGATCGAGGGCAGCTTGTCGAACAGCTTGCCCATTTCGTTGATCAGCCCGGGATTTTCCTCGCGCGCCGGCGGCGACGAAGGAGCTGATGTCGAGGGCGGCGGCGCGGTCTGCGGTCCCTGCTCCTGCAAGCCGAGCGCCGGCGGCGCGGATTGCGGCCAGCCGGTGCCGCCGGCACCGAGCAGGAGCGAAAGCACTGCAAATATCAGCGTCCCCGGTCGGAGGACCGGATTGCCGGATCGAACCATCATGACGGCAACCGTAGCCGAACCCGGCGAGGCGGCAAAGCGCGGGGTTATTGAGCGAACATGATCTTTGCGGAGAACGGCTTCACACGTTGCGCTGAGGCGGCCCTTCGGGTCCGGATCATTCCCTAGATCAGCTTGACCGCAACGACGAAGCCGAGCACCAGCACGGCGGCGCCGAGCGCCACCCAGAGACCGAGATGCTTCTCGATCCTGACGCGGATCCAGTCGCCATAGCGGTTGAGCAGGATCGCGACGATGAAGAAACGGCCGCCGCGCGCGACGATCGAGCACAGGATGAACAGGCCGATATTGTAACCGGCAAAGCCCGAGGTGATGGTGACGAGCTTGTAGGGGATCGGCGTCAGGCCCTTGAGCAGGATGATCACCGCGCCCCACTCCGCATAGGAGGCGCGGAAGGCATCGACCTTATCGCCGAGGCCATAGACCTGGATCAGCCAATGGCCGACCGAGTCAAACAGCAGCGCACCGATGGCGTAGCCCAGAAGACCGCCCACCACCGAGGTCGCGGTGCAGACCGCGGCATAGAGCCAGGCGCGCTGCGGGCGCGCCAGCGACATCGGGATCAGCATCACATCCGGCGGGACCGGAAAGAAGGAGCTTTCTGCGAAAGCCACGGCTCCCATGATCCAGAGCGCGTAGGGCTTGTGGGCGGCGTCGATGCACCAGTCGTAGATACGTTTCAGCATGGCGCCGCGATGAAGCACCATGGGACGGATTTGTCCATCGCGAGTTTTGTGACGATTTGGCGTGATCTGGAACAGTGTGTCGCGGTTTTCCGAAAGATCGCGCCCAAACAACAACCTAAAGCGCGATGACGCTTGGCGCCGGTTTCACCGCGCCTTTAGTGGCGCTTGCGCGAGACGCGCCCTTCCAGCGCGACAATTGGCCGCCTGGCGGCAACGCGCGGTGACGCGACTTTGGGCAGCTTCATCGGCGACTTCGGCAGCTTCTCGGCAATGCCGAGCATGTCTTCCCGCCGCGCCATCTCGCGCCAAACATCCTCCGGGCGCACGCCGGCCGAGGCCCAGAGCACCGTGAGATTGTAGAGCAGGTCGGCGCTTTCCCGGATCACGGCCTCGCTATCGCCATTGACCGCGTCGATGACGACCTCAATGGCTTCTTCGGCCAGTTTCTTCGCCATTTTGGATGGCCCACGCTGAAACAGCCGGGCGGTACGCGATGTTGCCGGATCAAGATCCTTGGCCGCGAGCACAGCCAGATATAGCCGCTCAAGCGAATCACTCATGGTACTCAAAACTACCCTAAACCAATGGCGAGCGCGTTAACGCGCAGGGTTAAAAGCGAAAAACAGGCCGCCGCGGCAAGCGCGACGGCCCGTTGTGGTCAAGACTTGGTAGCCAGGGACTTGGTAGCCAAGGACTTGGTAGCCAAGGCTAGTAGCAGTTCTGCATGTAGCCCTGGCCACAGAGCTCCGACGGAGCCGTGCCGCCATAGCGCTGATATTGGTAGTTCGGGCCCGGGCCGTAGTAGGGACCGTAGGCGGGGCCACTGTAATAGGCAGGGCCGCCGTAATAGCCATAACCCGGACCCGGACCGTAATCATAAGCGTAGGCGTCACGGGTCGCAGCGATCGCAAGGCCGGTGCCGACGATGCCGGCGATGGCCGCAGCAGCCGCTACGCCGCCACCACCGCCATGCCAGTGGCGGCCGCCTGCGTATGAGGCGGTCGGGGCGACCGCGGTCAGCGCCAGCACCGCGGCGGTGGCAAAGACGGCCTTGCGGCCGGCAAATCTCGAAAATCGGTCAAACATGTCCTGGACCCTCCTTGGGACCTCGAATGGTGCCTGACGACAGGCTCATGTCCTTCAAACACCCGCAGCCCATGTTGGGTTCCCGAACCCCAACAGAAGCTGAACGGGGTTGCGTCATGATCACGCAACCCCCGCTCATCCGCCGTTCATGTTGGCGCGCGCAGGCTCGTCACTGGCCGGCGCTGCGAGCGTCACGAAACCACAACAATGCGGGACCGGCGCGCCTGATGTTTGCATTCAAGACGATCGCCCTTCGCGGCCTGCTGGCCATTGCAATCTCGCTTGCCGCGCTGGCTGCGCGCGACGTCAGCGCGGCCGAGACTGCTGCGCCGTCCACTGCGATCCACTTCACATTCGATCGTCCCGTCGATGCGAGCATGGCGCCGTTCTTCCTCGCCGCGAAGGACGGCAATTTCGGCACCGAGCGTCTCAACGTGTCCTTCAAGAGCTCAGCCGGATCGCCGGAGGCGCTCGCGCGCGTCGCCAAGGGCGACAGCGAGCTCGCGCTCGTCGACATCAACGAGCTGATCCGCTTTCGCGACAAGGACGATGCCGCGCCGATCAAAGCCGTGTTCGTGTTGTTCAATCGCGCGCCTTACGCGATCGTCGCGCGCAGGAGCCGCGGCATTCACTTGCTACCCGACCTCGACGGCAAGACCGTCGGCGTCGCCGACGGCGATCTGTCGATGCGGCTGTGGCCGGCGCTGGCGCAGCAGAACGGCATCAACGCGTCGCAAGTGAAATTCCACAAGATCAGCGCCGCGGTCCGCGAGCCGCTCCTCTCCGCGGGCCAGGTCGATGCCGTCGCCGGCTTCAGCTATCTCTCGGCGGTGAACCTGCGCGACCGCGGCGTGCCCGGTGGCGATCTCGTGGTACTCCGCTATGCCGACTATGGCTGCGAGGCCTACGGCTTCGCCGTGGTGGCCAACCCCGCTTTCGCCGCCGCGAAGCCCGACGCCGTGAAGGGATTCGTCCGCGCATTGATCGCCGGCGTCAACGCGACCATCAAAGAGCCGGCCCGTGCGGCGGACGAAGCCACGAGCCGGATCGACGACGGCGACCGCGACCTCGAGCGGGAACGCCTTCGCAGCGTGCTCATCGACAACATCCTGACCGACGAGGTCAAGCGCAACGGCCTCGGCGGCATCGACCCGGCGCGCCTGGACCGCTCGATCGACCAGATCGCGCAGGATTTCAAATTCCGCAAACGGCCGGCGGCCGGCGATATCTTCGACGACCGGTTCCTGCCGCCGGTCGCGGGACGGCTGATCAACTGAGCAAAACCAGCAGCTTCCGCTGTATCTCGCGGGCGATCCCTGATTAGAATATGGGCTCACCTCGTTCGATCCGCCTGAGTTCCTCGCCCGCATGTCCATTTTCAGCCTCTACACCCGCGTTCTCGAGCTGCTCGGCAAGGAGGCGCGGCTGGGCTGGCTGCTGGCGTTCGCCAATCTGCTGCTCGCCGCCTCGCAGTTCGCGGAACCCGTGCTGTTCGGCCGGATCGTCGACGTGCTCTCCGGCAAGGCGGTCGCCGGATCAAACTCGGCTTGGCCGTTCCTGCTGGCCTGGGTGGCGTTCGGGCTGTTCACCATCGGCTGCAGCGCGATCGTGGCGCTGCAGGCCGACCGGCTCTCGCACCGCCAGCGCCAGGCGGTGCTGACCGACTATTTCGAGCACATTTTGCAACTGCCGCTGACCTTCCACTCAGGCACCCATTCGGGCCGGCTGATGAAGGTGATGCTCAACGGCACCGATGCGCTGTGGCGATTGTGGCTCGGCTTCTTTCGCGAGCACTTTGCCGCGATCCTGTCGGTCGTGGTGCTGCTGCCGCTGTCGCTCTACCTGAACTGGCGGCTCGCGATCCTGCTGTTCGTGCTCTGCATCGTCTTCACCGTGCTGACCACCTTCGTCGTGCGCAAGACCTTCGGCATGCAGATGGCGGTCGAGGAGCAATATAGCGAGCTCTCCGCGCGCGCCTCCGACGCGCTCGGCAACGTCGCGCTGGTGCAGAGCTTCGTGCGCGTCGAATCCGAGGTGAAGGGACTGCGCTCCGTCGCCGACGAGCTGCTGGCCGCGCAGATGCCGGTGCTGTCGTGGTGGGCGCTCGTCACCGTCATCACGCGCGCCTCCACGACGATCACGGTGCTCGCGATCTTCGCGCTCGGCATCGCGCTACACGACCAGGGGCTCACCTCCGTCGGCGAGATCGTGATGTTCGTGAGCTTCGCGACGCTGCTGATCCAGAAGCTCGAGCAGGTCGTGAGCTTCATCAACAACGTGTTCATGGAAGCCCCGCGGCTGCGCGAGTTCTTCAACGTGCTCGACGCCGTGCCCACGGTGCACGACCGGCCCGACGCGATCGATGCCGGGCGGCTCTCCGGCCTCGTCGAATTCAACGACGTCACCTTCTCCTATGATGGCAAGCGGCCGGCGGTCGAGGACCTCTCCTTCACCGCGCTGCCGGGCCAGACCATCGCGCTGGTCGGCGCGACCGGCGCCGGCAAGTCGACTGCGATCGCGCTTCTGCATCGCGCCTTCGATCCGCAGTCGGGCTTCATCAGGATCGACGGCATGGACGTCCGCGGCGTGACGCTGACCTCGCTGCGCCGGAACATCGGCGTGGTGTTCCAGGAGGCGCTGCTGTTCAACCGCTCGATCGCGGAGAATTTGCACGTCGGCAAGCCGGATGCGACCGAAGCCGAGATGCGCAAGGCAGCGGAGCGCGCGCAGGCGCTCGAATTCATCGAGCGCAGCGGCGGCTTCGAGACCAATGCCGGCGAGCGCGGCCGCATGCTCTCCGGCGGCGAGCGCCAGCGGCTGTCGATCGCCCGCGCGCTGCTGAAGGATCCGCCGATCCTGATCCTGGACGAGGCGACCTCCGCGCTCGACGCCGTCACCGAGGCCAAGGTGAACGCCGCTCTCGACGAAGTGATGAAGGGACGCACCACGTTCGTGATCGCCCACCGTCTCTCCACCATCCGCAATGCCACGCGGATCCTGGTGTTCGAGAACGGCCGCGTGATCGAAAGCGGAACTTTCGATGAACTCGTGGCCAAAGGCGGCCATTTTGCCGAACTCGCCAGGGCCCAATTCATGGTTCAGGAAAATGCACGGGCCAGCGTGACGGCCGCTGAGGCTGCGGCGACTGCGGTCAAGTCCCCATAGCATCGTCGAAATTCGGCCTATTTCATCACGGAATACCCGGCCGAAACCCCTATTCTCGACGCACGAGCCGGTATAGGTTTGCGACGCCGCAAGCGGCGGCGCCGGATTTCAGAACCGAACATCAGATCACGAGAGCCGACCGGAACCGGCGGGTCTCCAAGGACCGGAATCGGATAGTGCACGCCCTTCGCCCGCTGCTTCGCAAGTCCCTGTTCAACCTGTTCGCTGCGGCCCTCGCATCCGCGGTGCTGCTTGCGCCGCGCACGGCCAGCGCCGAAGCACTGCTGCTGATCGAAGCCGACAGCGGCAAGGTGCTGCAGGCCGAGAACGCGACCATCCCGTGGTATCCGGCCTCCGTCACCAAAATCATGACGGCCTACGTGACGCTGAAGGCGGTGAAGGACGGCAGGCTCACGCTCGACACGCTGATCACGGTGTCGCCGACGGCGGCTTCGCAATCGCCGTCGAAGATGGGGTTCCGTCCGGGAACGCAGCTCACCGTCGACAACGCGCTGAAGATGATGATGGTGAAGTCAGCGAACGACATGGCCGTGGTGCTTGCCGAAGGCGTCGGCGGCTCAATCGACGGCTTCTCGGCGATGATGAACGACACCGCGCAGAAGCTCGGCATGACGCAGACGAGCTACGTCAATCCGAACGGCCTGCCCGCCGACGGCCAGATCACGTCCGCGCGCGACCTCGGCATTCTCGCGCGCTCGTTCCTGCGCGACCTGCCGGAATACGAATATTTCGTGCACATCCCGGCAATCCGCTTCGGCAAGCGCGTCACCGGCAATTTCAACAAGCTGATCGGCCGCTACCCCGGGGCCGACGGTTTCAAGACCGGCTTCATCTGCGCCTCCGGCTACAATCTCGTGGCGTCGGCCACGCGCAACGGCCGACGGCTGATCGCCGTCGTGCTCGGCGCCAACTCCGGCACTGCGCGTGCGGTGAAGGCCGCGCAGCTGCTCGAACGCGGCTTCAGCCAGGACAATCTCACCTGGCTCCGCCCCTCGCTCGGCACCGTCGACAAGCTCGTGCCGGTCGACGCTTCGCCGCCGAACCTGCGCGAGGACATGTGCGGCGGTCATCGCAAGCGGCCGGCCAGCGATGATGACGACGCACTGATCGCCGCCAATGGCGGCACGTCCGGATCGGCCTCCGCCACCGGCGGCGAAGCCCAGGTCACCTTCTTCACCGCGGGCCTTCAGCCGCCCCTGATGAAGGCCTCCGAGCTGATGGCCTCCGCCCCCGCTGCGGCCGAGCCCGTGCTGGTCTATACCGGCCCGACCCGCACCGGCAGCGCCCTGATCGCGGCGGTCGCGGCCGATGCCGACCAGCAGGCCACGCCAAAGCCGCGTGGCAAGAAGTCGCGCGTCGCCAGGAAGCCTGATGCGGCCGACAAGCCAGCCGACAAGCCGAAGGATGCCAAGACGGCGGCGGCAAAGCCGGATGCCGCCAAGCCTGACGCCAAAAGCGATACCAAGTCCGCGGCGAAGCCGGCCGGGACCAAGCATGCCGCGGCCAAGCACGGTGCGGCGGCGAAACCCGCCGAGAAGCCTGCGGCAAGCGGCGATCAGGCGGCCAAGCCCGCCAAGCCCAAGGCGGCGACCAAGCCCGCCGCCAAGCCGGCCAACAACAGCTAACGGCACCCACCGCAAGCCGCGCCCGCGCTTCGCACCTGCGGCAGAGCGGCTTGCGACAATTCCAGTAGCCACTCCCTGACCTTTGTCCTAAGCCTCGACCGGCTTGCCACCCGTTCCGGCAGGCTCGATACTGGCCGCAATGAGGCAAGCCCGAGACACAACGGGCTCTGGTAAATTGAGGGGAGTTTTCCATGGAGCGCATCTGGCTCAAGCAATATCCGCCCGGCGTGCCTGCTGATATCGAGCCGACCCAATACGCATCGCTGGTCGACCTTCTGGAGGAGAGCTTCGCCAAGTTCGCCGACCGCAAGGCATTCATTTGCATGGACAAGGCGATCAGCTATCGCGACCTCGACCAGATGTCGTTGGCGCTCGCCTCCTATTTACAGGGCCGTGGCCTGCAACGTGGCGCCCGCGTCGCGATCATGATGCCGAACGTGCTGCAATATCCGGTCGCGACCGCTGCCGTGCTGCGCGCCGGTTTCGCGGTGGTCAACGTCAACCCGCTCTACACGCCGCGCGAGCTCGAGCATCAGCTCAAGGATTCCGGCGCCGAAGCCATCATCGTGCTGGAGAATTTTGCCCACACGGTCGAGCAGGTGATCGCGAAGACGCAAGTCAAGCATGTCATCGTCGGCAGCATGGGCGACCTGCTCGGCTTCAAGGGCGTGATCGTCAACCTCGTCGTCCGCCGCGTCAAGAAGATGGTGCCGGCCTGGTCGCTGCCGGGCGCGGTGTCCTTCAACGACGCGATATCGGCCGGCCGCGGCCTGACGTTCAACAAGCCGAAGCTGTCGCCGGGCGACGTCGCCTTCCTGCAATATACCGGCGGCACCACCGGCGTCTCCAAGGGTGCCACCCTGCTCCACCGCAACATCGTCGCCAACGTGCTGCAGAACGACGCCTGGCTCCAGCCGGCGCTCGCTGCACCTCCGCATGTCGATCAGCTCATGATCGTCTGCGCGCTGCCGCTCTATCACATCTTCGCGCTGACGGCCTGCTACCTGCTCGCGGTGCGTGCCGGCGGCTGCAATCTGCTGATCCCCAATCCGCGCGACATCGCGGGCTTCGTCAAGGAGCTGGCGAAGTACCAGGTCAACAGCTTCCCGGCCGTGAACACGCTCTACAACGGCTTGATGCACCATCCCGACTTCAAGAAGCTCGACTTCTCCAAGCTGAAGATCTCGAACGGCGGCGGCATGGCGGTGCAGCGCCCCGTCGCCGAGCAGTGGAAGGCGGTGACCGGCTGCTTCATCGCCGAAGGCTACGGCCTGTCGGAGACCTCGCCGACGCTGACCTGCAATCCCGCGACCACGACCGAGTTCTCGGGATCGATCGGCATCCCCGTGCCTTCGACCTGGATCTCGATCCGCGACGACGACGGCAACGAAGTCCCGCTCGGCCAGCCCGGCGAGATCTGCGCCAAGGGCCCGCAGGTGATGTCGGGCTACTGGAACAGGCCGGAAGAGACCGACAAGGTGATGACCGCCGACGGCTATTTCCGCACCGGCGACATCGGCGTGATGGACGAGAAGGGCTACACCAAGATCGTCGACCGCAAGAAGGACATGATCCTGGTCTCGGGCTTCAACGTCTATCCGAACGAGATCGAGGAAGTGATCGCGAGCAATCCGGGCGTGCTCGAATGCGCCGTGATCGGCATCCCCGATTCCAAGTCGGGCGAGGCGGTGAAGGCGTTCGTGGTGAAGAAGGATCCCAACCTCACCGCGGAAGCCGTGATCAAGTTCTGCCAGGGCCAGCTCACCGGCTACAAGGTGCCCAAGCACATCGAATTCCGCACCGACCTGCCGAAGACCAATGTCGGCAAGATCCTGCGCCGGCAGCTCCGCGACGAGAAGAAGGCGGAGGCGGCGTAGGCCGCGCCTTGGTTCATGACTCTTGGGTTCATGACTGACGTCGGCGACATCACGCCATCAGGCATTCTCGCCTTCTGGCGCGAGGCCGGCCGCGAGCGCTGGTACAAGCGCAGCGACGCTTTCGACGCGGAGGTCGGGCGTCGCTTTCTTCCGCTATGGAAGCGGGCGACCGCCGGCGAGCTGGCCTCCTGGGAAGAAAGCGACGACGGCGCGCTCGCGCTCGTCATCGCGCTCGACCAGTTTCCCCGCAACATGTTTCGCGGCACGCCGGAAGCCTTTGCCAGCGACGCGCTGGCGCGCGACGTCGCCCGCCGCGCAATCGATCGGGGCGTCGACGGCAGGATCGACCCCATCCTGCTCGAATTCCTCTATTTGCCCTTCATGCATTCCGAGCACCTGCCCGACCAGTTGCATTGCGTCGCGCTGTTTCAGAACACCGACAATGCCGAGAACCTGAAATACGCGCGGGAGCACGCCGACATCATCCAGCGGTTCGGCCGTTTTCCCCACCGCAACCGCCTCCTCGACCGCGCCACCACCGAGGAAGAACAGGCCTTCCTCGACGGCGGCGGCTTTGCCGGCTGATGACAGAACGGTGAAGGACCGCGACCCTCGCCGCCAATGTTGTGCAGCGCCGCCGCACGGTCTAAAAAGCGGGATCGATTTTCAGGGAGACTGACGATGGCGATCCAGACTGGCGACAAGCTGCCCGAGGCGAAATTCCGCGTGATGACGGCCGAAGGTCCGCAGGTGAAGACCACCGACGACATCTTCAAGGGCAAGAAAGTGGCGCTGTTCGCGGTGCCCGGCGCCTACACCGGCACCTGCCACAAGATGCATCTGCCGAGCATCTTCCTCAACGCCTATGCCATGAAGGACAAGGGCGTCGACACCATCGCCATCGTCTCCGTCAACGACGCTTTCGTCATGAACGCCTGGAAGCGCGATACCGACCAGCGCGACGAGGCCATCTTCCTCGCCGACGGCAACGCCGACTTCGCCAAGGCGATCGGCATGGAGCTGGACGCCTCCGGCAACGGCCTCGGCATCCGCTCCAAGCGCTATTCGATGCTGGTCGAGGACGGCGTGGTGAAGAAGCTGAACCTCGAAGCGATGCCCGGCAAAGTCGAGGTTTCCGGCGGCGATACGCTGCTGGGGCAGCTGTAAGGCGGCCAACGCTCTCAACCACAAATGACACTGTCATGCCCCGCGAAGGCGGGGCATCCAGTACGCCGAGGCTTCTCGGCTCAATCACAACCGTCTCGGAGTACTGGATCGCCCGGTCAAGCCGGGCGATGACAGCTGAGAATGAGGCGGCAATGACGGTAGAGTGGCCGCGGCCGCGCTCTACTCCGCCACCCGCTGCTGCAACCGCGCCTTCACAATCCCGTCCCGCGCCAGCTGGTCCGCGCGCTCGTTCTCGGGATGCCCGGCGTGACCCTTGACCCAGTGCCAGCGGACCTCGTGCTGCTTCAGCGCCGCATCGAGGCGCTGCCATAGCTCGACATTCTTCACCGGCTTCTTGTCGGCAGTGCGCCAGCCGTTGCGCTTCCAGCCGTGGATCCAGCCGGTGATGCCCTGCCGCACATACTGGCTGTCGGTATAGAGATCGACGCTGCACGGCTTCTTCAGCGCTTCGAGCGCGGAGATCGCGGCCATCAATTCCATCTGGTTGTTGGTGGTGTGGCGCTCGCCACCGTTCAGCTCTTTTTCCTTGTCGCCGAACTTCAGGATCGCGCCCCAGCCGCCCGGCCCGGGATTTCCCGAGCAGGCGCCGTCGGTATAGATCGTGACAATGGGAAGCTCGCTCACGCGACCAGTCCTGACGGCATCAGCCCGTAGTCGCGCACGCTGGAAACGCTCTGGTGGAAGCGCAGCTTGCGAAAATATTCCAGCGGATCCTTGGGCTTGACCAGCGCTCCTGGAGGCACGTTGAGCCAGTCGACCAGCCGCGTCAGCAGGAAGCGGATCGCGGCGCCGCGCGCGAGCAGCGGCAGCGCGGCTTCTTCCGCCTCGGAGAGTTTTCGCACCCGGCCATAGGCATTGAGGAAGGCGCGCGCCTTGGTGACGTTGAACGAATGGTCCGGCTCGAAACACCAGGCATTCAGGCAGATCGCGACGTCATAGGCCAGCATGTCGTTGCAGGCGAAGGTGAAGTCGATGATGCCGGAGAGCTTGTCGCCGAGGAAGAAGACGTTGTCGTTGAAGAGATCGGCGTGGATCACGCCCCCCGGCAGATTGCTCGGCCAGACCCCGCTCGAGAGATAGTCGAGCTCGGCCGCGAGAAACGCATGCAGGCCCGGCTGGACCTCATCGGCGCGGCTTGCCGCCGCGTCGAACAGCGGCCGCCAGCCGGAGACCGACAGCGCATTGCCACGCTTGATCGCAAAATTGGCGCCGGCCAGATGCATCCTGGCCAGCCCCTCGCCGACGCCGGCGCAATGGGCCACATTCGGCTTGCGCGGCCAGACGCCTTCGAGAAAGGTGATGATCGCGGCCGGCCGGCCCGACAGCTCGCGCAGCGCCTCGCCGTCCCCGGCCTTCACCGGCAGCGGGCAGGTGACGCCGTGCTCGGCGAGATGCGTCATCAGCGCGAGGAAGAACGGCAGGTCGTTCTTCGCCACGCGCTTCTCATAGAGCGTGAGGATGAACGAGCCTTTGCTCGTGTGCAGCAGGAAGTTGGTGTTTTCGACGCCCTCGGCGATGCCCTTGTAGGAGAGCAATTCGCCGAGATCGTATGGCTTCAGGAAATCCGCAAGCTCGTCGGCGGCAACGTCGGTGTAGACCGCCATAAAAGTCTACTCGGCGGCGGCTTCGGGACGCACCTGGCGCGGCAACGGGAAGAACTCGTTCTCTTCCGCGGCCGAGACCGTCTCCACATGCAGCGTGTAGCGCTCGGCGAAGGCATCCATGATCTCCTCGACGATCACTTCCGGCGCGGACGCGCCCGCGGTGATGCCGAGGCTCTTGATGTTGCCGAACCTGGTCCAGTCGATGTCGGTGGCGCGCTGCGCCAGCACCGCGATCCCGCAGCCTTCGCGCTCAGCGACCTCACGCAGGCGCTGCGAATTCGACGAGTTCGGCGCACCGACCACGATCAGGGCGTCGACGACCGGCGCCACCTTCTTCACCGCGAGCTGGCGGTTGGTGGTGGCGTAGCAGATGTCTTCCTTGTGCGGGCCGTTGATGTTCGGGAAACGCTCCTTGAGCAGCGCCACGATCTCCGCGGTGTCATCGATCGACAGCGTGGTCTGCGTCACGAAGGCGATGTTGTCGGGGTTCTTCGGGACGATGGTCTTGGCGTCCTCGGCGGTCTCGATCAGGGTTACGGCGCCGACCGGAAGCTGGCCGAGCGTGCCGACCACTTCGGGGTGGTGGGAGTGGCCGATCAGGAAGATCTCGCGGCCGCGCTTGAAGTGGATCGCGGCCTCGCGGTGCACCTTGGTCACCAGCGGGCAGGTCGCATCCAGCGAGAACAGATTGCGGGAGGTGGCGTCGGCCGGCACCGATTTCGGCACGCCATGGGCCGAGAACACAACCGGCGCAGTGGTGTTTTCCGGGATTTCGGCGAGCTCTTCGACGAAGATCGCGCCCTTCTTCTTCAACCCGTCGACGACGTATTTGTTGTGCACAATCTCGTGGCGAACATAGACGGGGGCGCCGTATTTATCGAGCGCCCGTTCCACGGTGTCGATTGCCCGGACCACCCCGGCGCAGAAGCCGCGGGGAGAACAAAGCACGATCTTGAGGTCTGGTTTGGCTGACATTGAGCGATCTCGGGACCGAATCACCCGTTTCGCCTTCTGGCGGGGGCGGTCAATGGATGGAATAGGGCTTAAAGGGGTCTGCTAGGACTTTACAGGCGCTTCCAAGGGAATTGGGCCCCCTTTCGGGCTCTGTCAAGGCACTATCTATAGCAGAACCATTGCGTGGCTAGCCCCTCAGGGCTTATATAGCGCGAATTCCCTGTCATCGCTGATGACCACCGGTTTCGCCTCCAGAGGGGTGGGCGAAGCACAAAGGAGATTTGCCATGAGCAACGCACCTCTGATGCCCAAGGCGACCGCCGTCTGGCTGCTCGACAACACCGCGCTGACCTTCGACCAGGTCGCCGATTTCACCAAGATGCATCCCCTCGAGGTGCGTGCGATCGCCGACGGCGACGCTGCCCAGGGCATCAAGGGCATGGATCCCCTCTCCAACGGCCAGCTGACCCGCGAGGAGATCGAGAAGGGCGAGAAGAACCCGGACTACCGGCTCCGCCTTCAGGAGAGCAAGGTCGTGCTGCCGCCGCAGCCCAAGCGCAAGGGCCCGCGCTACACCCCGGTCTCCCGCCGCCACGAGCGCCCGAGCGCCATCCTCTGGCTGCTGCGCAGCCATCCGGAGCTCAAGGACGCCCAGATCATGCGTCTGGTCGGCACCACCAAGAGCACCATCGCCAGCGTTCGCGACCGTACCCACTGGAACACCTCCCAGCTGACCCCGATCGACCCGGTGACGCTTGGCCTTTGCTCGCAGATCGAGCTCGATTTCGAAGTGGCGCGCGCGGCGAAGGAAAAGCCGATCGACACAGCCTATGGCGGCGCCACCCTGCTGCCGGCTTCCGAAACCACCAAGAAGGACGAGTACGAGCCGGCGGAGCGATCGAACGACGATCTCAACGTCGACGCCGTGTTCGCCAAGCTGAAGACGCTCGGCGGCAAGAAGCAGGACGAGGAGGAGGAGTAAGGCTCCCCTCCCGGTTTACGATCGAACGCAATTTGAACGCGGCAGGGAAACCTGCCGCGTTTTTGTTTTGCGGAGACCCTCGCGATCGGCACAGATGCAGCCACACGCAAGCTGCAGTCCCCTCCCCCCTTGCGGGGGAGGGCAGGGGAGAGGGGTGCCCCACGGGGACTCTCTCCATCAACTCAAAGCGTCTCGCGCGACTCTCACGCACCGTTTGCTGGGCTACCCCTCTCCCCTGCCCTCCCCCGCAAGGGGGGAGGGAGCGCAGGGTTCGCCTAGGCGACAGCTCGAAAACGACAGCAACGACGTATCAAAACTTGTACGTCACACCGCCACCGACCAGCCACGGATCGATATGCGCGGTGCCTGTGACCGGCAGGCCACTGACGGTCGCTGAGTAATCCGGCCGCAGCCAGAGCTTCTTGACGTCGACGTTGAGACCCCAGTGCCGGTCGAGCATGTAGTCAAAGCCGAACTGCACGGCACCGCCCCAGGCGTTGCTGACGTGCACGCTGGTGGTGGTGGCAACGATCGCGGGCGGACCGACGATGGCGGCTGGCGTATTGGCAGCCGAATTGTTGAAGAACACGGTGTAGTTCACGCCGGCGCCGATATACGGCTTGAACGCGCCGAAATTGTCGAAGTGATATTGCAAGGTCAGCGTCGGCGGCAGCAGCGTGGTCTTGCCGATCGGCAGGTTCGCGAGCGAGCCGTTGCCGCTGATCGAGTGCCTGGTCACGCCGAGGATCAGCTCGGCCGCGATGTTCTTGGTGAAGAAATAGCTGATGTCGAGCTCGGGCACGACCTGGTCGCTGATCGAGAGCCCGGAATTCGGCGACGACAGCGACGGCACGCCTGCGACATTGACGGTTGAGCTACCGGCATCCGGCAACACGCCAAGCACGCGCAGACGCACCATCCACGGATTGAACGCTTCTACCGACGGCGGTGCCTTCTTGTAGACAGGCAGATCGGCCGCCTGCACCGAGCCAAAAGTCCCCACGAGCATCGCGCCAACCGTCGCAAGCCGCGCCAGGTTTTTTGTCGTTCCGTTCATTGCATTCCCCTTCAGCCATCTCTCGCGCGTCGTTGCGCGACGTCAGCGTCAGAGCAGAAAGGGGATGGTGATGGATTTGACGCCGATCAAATCAGGACTGACGCGACACGATTTGGTTGTGGCGTTGCCGATGTGTCACGAGATACGCGAATGAATGCGCAGGATAATTCCGTAGCCGATGTCACGGCCGGTCGGGATGGTTCAGCATGTACTCGCCGAGATCGCGCTGACGGCGGTCGGACCGGGCGGTGGCAGCGTTGCGCTGGACGTCGCGGTCCTTGCGGCAGGCCACGTATTCGGGCGAGCCCTGCGCATAGCCGCGACTCTGACAGACCGCGTCGTCATCGTCACCGCCCACCGCCACCGGCGTCTGGTAGCGCGCGGAGCAGGCGGAGACAGCGATGGCGAGCAGCACGGCGACAAGCAGGCGCGGCGCGGTGGCGAGTGGCATACGAGGTCCCCTGTTGGCCGGCCCTGTTTAGCCCGGAATGAGGAGATTGTAAGTCCCTGGGCGTCGTTCCCCACGCGCTGTCATTCCCCGCGACCCGGCTACGCCAAGGCTTCGCCGGGTTGAGGTCCAGGGGCGCCGAAGCTTTAGCGTAGGCGGCAGGCGGGGAATCCAGTACTCCGCGGCGGTCATTGGGTCACACAACTCCGGCCGCGGCGTACTGGATCACCCGCTTTCGCGGGTGATGACAGCGGAGATCGCCTCACACCCTGCCCTTCAGCGCCTCGCCGATCTCGTCCAGCACCTTGGGATCCTCGATCGTGGCCGGCATGGTCCAGGCTTCGCCATCGGCGATCTTCTTGATGGTGCCGCGCAGGATCTTCCCCGAGCGCGTCTTCGGCAGGCGGCCGACGGTGATGGCGAGCTTGAAGGCGGCGACGGGGCCGAGCCTGTCGCGCACCAGCGCGACGATCTCCTTTTCGATCTCCGCAGGCGCGCGCTTCACGCCGGCCTTGAGCACCAGGAAGCCGCAGGGCACCTCGCCCTTGATCGCGTCCTTGACGCCGAGCACGGCGCATTCGGCGACGTCCGGATGCGAGGCCAGAATCTCCTCCATGCCGCCCGTGGAGAGACGATGGCCGGCGACGTTGATGATGTCGTCGGTGCGGCCCATCACGAAGACATAGCCGTCCTCATCCTTGTAGCCGGCGTCCGAGGTTTTGTAGTAGCCGGGGAATTCAGTGAGGTAGGCGTCCTTGAAGCGCGCATCCTGATTCCACAGCGTCGGCAGGCAACCCGGCGGCATCGGCAGCTTGATGACGATCGAGCCCATGGTGTTGGGGCCGACGGGCTTTGCGGCTTCGTCGACGACGTCAACCTGGTAGCCCGGCATCGGCACCGTCGGCGAGCCATGCTTCACCGGCAGCATGCCGAGACCGACCGGATTGCCGGCGATGCACCAGCCCGTCTCGGTCTGCCACCAATGGTCGATCACCGGCACCTTGAGCTGCTGCTCCGCCCATTCCACCGTCGGCGGATCGGCACGCTCGCCGGCGAGGAACAGCGTGCGGAATTGCGACAGGTCGTATTGCCGGATGAACTTGCCTTCCGGATCCTCTTTGCGGATCGCGCGGAACGCCGTCGGCGCGGTGAAGAAGGCGACCGCCTTGTGCTCGCTGATGACGCGCCAGAACGCGCCGGCATCGGGCGTGCCGATTGGCTTGCCCTCGTACATGATCGACGTCGCACCATGCAGCAGCGGGCCATAGATGATGTAGCTGTGGCCGACCACCCAGCCGATGTCGGAGCCACACCACCAGACCTCGCCCGGCTTGACGCCATAGAGGTTGAACATCGACCATTTCACCGCGACGAGATGGCCGCCATTGTCACGCACGACACCCTTGGGGATCCCGGTCGTGCCTGAGGTGTAGAGGATGTAGAGCGGATCGGTGGCGGCGACAGGCACACAAGCGGCCTTCTTGCCGTCGTTCATCGCCTTGCGGCGCAGGCTCGCCCAATCGTAGTCGCGGCCCGGCGTGAGGTCGCAGATGTGCTGGGGACGTTGCAGCACGATGCAGGCCTTCGGCTTCGTGCCCGCAAGCTTGATCGCCTCGTCGAGCAGCGGCTTGTACTGCACGATCCGGCCGGGCTCGATGCCGCAGCTCGCGGAGAGGATGAGCTTCGGCTGAGCGTCGTCGATGCGGGTGGCGAGTTCCTTGGCGGCAAAGCCGCCGAACACCACCGAGTGCACCGCGCCGATGCGCGCGCAGGCGAGCATCGCGACGACGGCTTCCGGCACCATCGGCATATACAGGATGACGCGATCGCCCTTGGCGACGCCAAAATCCTGCATGATGGCGGCGAGCGCCTGCACCTCACCCAATAGCTCCGCATAGGTGAACTTGGTGACCGAGCCCGTCAGCGGCGAATCATGGATCAGCGCAACCTGGTCGGCGCGGCCGCGTTCGACATGGCGGTCGAGCGCGTTGTAGCAGGTGTTGACGACGCCCCCCATGAACCAGCGGCCGTAGACGCCCTGCGAGGCATCGAAGATCGTCTTTGGCGGCTCGATCCAGTCGATCTCCGTGGCCGCCTCGGCCCAGAAGCCCTGGGGATCAGCCAGCGAGCGCGCATGGACCTCGTGATAGAGACTCGTTCCCTTGACGTTCATTCCCGCGCTCCCGTTCCCTTTAGTCGCCTTGCCTTGACCTGACCGACAGGACGAGCGTCCCGCCATGACAGGGATCAAGTGCCGGCGTTGTTTGAGAGGTATTTTCCCGGGAACGGGCCGCGGTTCAAGCTGAAAAGGATGGGTCTTTGGGAGGGAGGGAAGAAAGGCCATCGAGGCAAGCTGGAGCCACGACAAAGGTGAGCCCCCTCCCCCCTTGCGGGGGAGAGCGGGAGAGAGGGGTGGCCACGAACTCAGTCTAGAGTTTGTGGCCACCCTCTCCCTAACCCTCCCCCGCAAGGGGGGAGGGAACGCAGTGTGCGCGTAGAGGCGCCTCAACTCTCCATCGCATTCAGCCGCTGCAACCGATCCTGCATGACCTTCCTCAGATCATAGCCAGGCCGGCCGAAGCTCGCATTCCGCGTGGCGAGGAAATCGCGCTGGGTCTTGCGGAGATCGCCGGCCGAGCGGCCTTTCGTAACCTTCAGCACGCGCTCATAGGTCTCGGCGATCTGGCGATCGAGCACGCCGAGTTGCGGATCGGCGCAGATCACCTTCTCGACCTCGCGCTTCGCCGTGGCGCAATCGAACGACGGGCCGTTGCCGGAATTCGCCGCGAGCGGACGCAGCGGCTCGGCGCCGAACTTCGCGATCTCCGCCATCATGGTGCGGCGGCCGTTGGCCGCGTTCTCGTTGCCGGGATCGAGCTTCAGCGCCGTCTCGTAATCGGCCAGCGCCTTCCTGCGCTCACTCATCTTCTTGTAGAGCACCGCGCGGTTGTTATAGGTCTGCGCGAAATTCGGATCGATCTTCAGCGCAGCCTCGTAGTCGCTGAGCGCCGCGCCAAGCTCGCCCTTGAGCTGGTAGGAATCGCCGCGGTTGGTGAAGAAGCTCGGCCGCGGCGCCAGCCGCAGCGCCTGGTCGTAGTCGGCGATCGCCTTGTCGTACTCACCCATTGCGGCCAGTACCAGGCCACGATTGTCGTAATATTCGGGGACCTTCGGATCGAGCTTGATCGCCTCGCCGTCATCGGCGACCGCCTTGTCGAGCTGGCCGAGCTTCTTGTAGGCCGCGCCGCGATTGGTGTAGGCGCGCGGCCGGTTCGGATCGAGCCGCAGCGCCTCGCTGAGATCGCGGATCGCCTTCTCGTTGTCGCCGCCGAGATAATAGTTCACGCCGCGGTCGGACCAGGCCTGCGCATCATCCGGCTTCAGCTTGATCGCCTGATCGTAATCGGCGAGCGCGCGGTCGAGCCGGCGCTGATTGGTGTAGACGACGCCGCGCAGCTCGTAGGCTTCCGCGTCCTGCGGATCGAGCTCGATGGCCTTGCTGAGATCAGCCGCGGCACGGTTGAGATCGCCGCCGGCCTCGCGCAGCAGGTCGCCGCGCAGGCGCCATGCCTTTGCGTTCTTGCCGTCCAGCGCGATGGCGCGGTCGATATCCCGCAGCGCCTGCGTGAGGCCGCCTGAGGTTCGCGCATTGGCGTCGGCGCGCACCAGCAGCGCGGCGGCGCGGTCTGAGCTCGAATTGGTGGTCTGGTCGATGATGGCGCCGCACGCCGTGATCAGTTCGGCGGGCGCAGTCTTGCTGCCCATCACGCAATCGACGGCAGCAGAGGCCGGGGCGGCGAGGACAAGGCTCATTGCAGCGCTGAGCAGGAAGGCGCGAAGCGGAATTTTGGCAAACGGGAACATTTGCGCGGAAGAACGCGTGCCGCACATCAGGGAGACTCCGTGACATCAGGTTTTCACCATTGTCGCGGCGGGCGAGGAATGGGTTCAATTCGGCCCTGTTGGGACGCACCGCCGCCCGCACTCCCTCGCCCCGCTTGCGGGGAGAGCCGAAGACCGCCTCACTACCCGTCCACCCCGTTCAGCCGCTGCAATCTGTCTTGCATCGCTTTCTTGAGATCATAGCCCGGCCGGCCAAATCCAGCATTGCGGCGGACAATGAACTCGTCCTGCTCGCGCTGAAGCGCCTTAGCTTCCGCAGGATTGCGTGCCTCCCGGATCGCGCGGGCGTTCGACGCAAAAATCTCCCGATCGAGATCGGCGAGCTCGCGGTTGGCGCAGATCGCCTTCTCGACGGCCCGGGCCGCACTCCTGCAATTGAAGCTGGGCTTGCCGGCCACCGCCATCTGCGCGCCGATCCGCTCGAGCTCGCGCGCCATCGCCTTGTGATTGGCCTTGGCCTTCTCGTGGTTCGGATCGATCTTCAGCGCGGCGCCGAAATCCTGCACCGCCTTCGGCTTATCGCCCTTCTTCAGCCAGAGCTCGCCACGGGCGTTGAAGAGGTCGGCCAGGGTCGGATCGAGCTGAAGAGCGCGGCTGTCGTCGGCGATCGCACGGTCGACCTGGTCATGCCGCGCATAAAGCGCGCCGCGCGCGACCAGCGCCTTGACCAGGTCCGCCTTGGCCGTCTTCTCGTTGTCGATGACGGAGGCGCAGGCGGAGCCGGCCTTGTCCATGTCGTCGGCGGCAGCAGCAGCGAGGCACGGCGCGACATCGACCTGCACGACGGCGGCGGGCTCGCCGCCGGTCGCGGCATGGGCCGCCCCTAGCGAAAGCGCACAGAGCGCCACCGCGCCGGACAATCGAATGAGATTTTGAGAACGCATGCTAGCTGCAGTCGGAAAGTCTTGGCTTGAGTCTTGGCCTGGGTTTTGGCCTGGGTCTGGCTTGAGCCTTGCCTTGAGGGTGCACTATCCATCATACGGCCGGATTGGTGCTAGCTTGTGGCACGGCCAAAATCGGTTTCGGGGATCAACGTGTCGACATTCGAATGGATCATCGTGCTTCTGCTCGGCGCCGTTGCATTATCGGCGCTGGCGCGGCGGATCAAGGTCCCCTACCCGACCTTTCTCGCCATCGGCGGCGCGCTGATCGCCTTCGTGCCGAACAGCCCCTCCTGGACGCTCGAACCCGACCTCGCCTTGGCACTTTTTGTCGCACCGGTGCTGATGGATGCCGCCTTCGACACCTCGCTGCGCGATCTCCGCAACAACTGGGTTCCGGTCTCGACCCTGGTGGTCGCCGCGGTCGGCCTGACCACGGTCGGCGTGGCCTTCGTCGCGCACCGGCTGATGCCTGACATGCCCTGGGCCGCCGCCATTGCGCTCGGCGCCATCGTGGCCCCGCCGGATGCCGCGGCAGCGGTTGCAATCCTGAGCCAGGTCAAGCTGCCCTATCGCATGGTGAAGGTCCTGGAGGGCGAGAGCCTGCTCAACGACGCCAGCGCGCTCCTGATCTATCGCATCGCGGTCGGCGCTGTCGTCATGGAGCATCTGAAATGGAGCGAGGTCGCGCCGACGATCGCACTCGGGCTGGTCGGCAGCGTCCTCGCCGGTCTTTTGGCCGGGCGCATCATCCCGCTGTTCCTGGAACGCGTGAAGGAAGCGCCGAGCGCGATCATCGTGCAGTTCGCCACCACCTTCATGGTCTGGATCGCAGCCGAGCATCTCGGCCTCTCCGGCATCCTCACCATCGTCGTCTACGCCATCACCGTCGCGCGCACGGCGGGGGCGCGCATGCCGGCGCGGTTACGGGTGCCGTCCTATGCGGTCTGGGAAACGATGGTGTTCGTGCTCAACGTGCTCGCCTTCATGCTGATCGGCATGCAGATGCGGCCGATCTGGACGCGGCTCGACGCGGAGGTGCGCTGGGAATATTGCGTGGCCGCAGCCTGGATCCTGCTCACGGTGGTCCTGGTGCGGCTTGCCTGGATCACGTTCTACCGCGCGACGCTGCGCGTCCTGATCGCGCACGGGCTCTATCATCCGAAGGATCCCAAGCAGGTTGCCTCGCCGAAGGGTGGCCTCATCATCTCCTGGTGCGGCATGCGCGGTCTCGTCACGCTCGCCACCGCCTTCGCCTTGCCGGAAAACTTCCCCTACCGCGACTTCATCGTCTTCATCGCCTTTGCGGTGGTGCTGGGCTCGCTGGTCATCCAGGGCCTGACGCTGCGGCCGCTGATTCTCGCCTTCGGCCTCAAGGACGACGATCCCGTCGGTATCGAGGTCGCGCGCGCCCGCGCAGTCGCCTATCGCGCCGCGCTCGATGCGATCGAGGACGATCCGTCGGAGGAGGCGGAAATCCTGCGGCTCGAATACCGCGCCATCCTGATGCAGGCCGACGACGATCCGCACGGCGGCATCGCCAGCGGCGAATTGCCCGCCGATCCGCTGCGCCGCCGCGCCATCGAGGCCGCGCGCAAATCGATCCTCGGCCTTCGCGATACCGAAGTGATCGGCGACGACGCGTTTCACCGGATCGAGGAAGAGCTCGATCGCGCAGAATTGAGCGCCGACGGTTAAACTCCGCTCGAGCGTTGAGCGGCGTGCCGGCCTATCCAGGTGGTTAGGAGCTTGAACCAAACACCGCCTCTCCAGACTCATTCCAGATGACGACCTTGATCGACGACCGTCGTGTACGCGCGCGTGATGCGTCGCCTGCACGATATTTTTATCTCAATATGGCACTGGCCTGCGCAGCCACCGCGTTTCTCGGCTTCGCGCCGACCTATTTCGTACCGCTCGCGCAGCGGACGTTTTCGGCGAGCCCGGTGATTCATTTTCACGGGCTCCTGTTCTTCACCTGGTCTCTCTATTTCGTGATCCAGACCTGGCTCGCGGCGTCGGGCCGCGTGGTCAATCACCGCGCACTCGGGATTGCCGGCGTGTCGCTTGCGACCGCGATGACGATCTTCGGCTTCCTCGCCTCGGTGCACGTGATGCAGCACGCCGCCGCACTTGGGCAGAAGGATGCCGGCATCGGCTTCTCGATCGTGCCGATGAGCGGCATCGCGTTCTTCGCGGTGGTGTTCGTGCTCGCGATCGTGAACACGCGAAAGCCCGAGATTCACAAGCGCCTGATGCTGCTTGCCGCGGTCTCGATCCTCGATGCCGCGATCGCGCGCTGGTTCATTACCTTCCTCGCGCCTCCCGGTCCTCCCGGCCCGCCGCCGGTGCCCGTCACGATCGCCCCGGCCGTGGTCGCGTCGCTCCTGCTTGTCGTCGCCATGGCGCGCGACTGGCGCACCGATGGCCGCGTGCACCCGGTCTACATTTACGGCACGCTCGCGCTGCTGGCGGTGAAGGTGCTGAACTGGCCGATCAGCGAGAGTGCGGCGTGGCATTCGTTTGCCGGCGGGATTCTGGCGCTGGCGCAGTAGTCACCGCTGTCGTCCCGGACAAGCGCAGCGCAGATCCGGGACCCATAGCCACAGGACGTGGTTTGGCGAAGACTCGGAGTTGCTAGCTCGCGCGGCAACTTCGTCCTGTGGCTATGGGTCCCGGGTTCGCGCTTTGCGCGTCCCGGGACGACGACGGAAATTGGAGCTACGCCCCCGCCTTGCACGTGATCCCGCCGTCGACCACGAGCTCGATCCCCGTCACATATTTCGACTCGTCCGACGCCAGGAACAGCGCGGCATTGGCGACGTCCCAGGCCTCGCCCATGTGCCCCATCGGCACCTGCGCATCGCGGGCGCGCCACATCGCCTCGACGTCGCCCTTGGCGTAGCTGTTCGCGAGACCCGCGGAATGCTCCACCATCGGCGTCTTCATCAGACCGGGCAGGATTGCATTCACCCGCACATGGTTCTTCGCGAACTCGATCGCGGTCGAGCGCGTCAGCTGGTTCATCGCGGCCTTGCTGGCGTTGTAGCTGACATAGGAAATCCCGACATGCCGGATCGAGGCGATCGAGGAGATGTTGATGATCGAGCCGCCGCCCTGCTTCACCATCACGGGGACGACGTGCTTCATGGCGAGATAGGCACTCTTGAGGTTGACAGTGAAGACGCGGTCCCAGCTCTCCTCGGCGACCTCGACCACGCTGCCCATCTCGGCGATGCCGACATTGTTGTCGAGCACGTCGATGCGGCCATAGGCCTTCAGGCACGCCGCCACCATCGCCTCGATCTCGCTCGCGCGCGAGACGTCCGCGGTGAAGGCAGTCGCATTGCCGCCCTCACCCGTGATGATCTTCGCTGTCTCCTCGGCTGCCGCACCGTTGCGGTCGACGCAAAACACCTGCGCGCCCTCGCGCGCAAAGGTCACCGCGGTCGCCTTGCCGTTGCCCCAGCCGGGCCCGATCGAGCCGGCGCCCACCACCATCGCAACCTTGCCCTTGAGCCGATCCATCGCATTTCTCCCTTGCTGTTCTTGTAGCCCGGATGGAGCGCAGCGCAATCCGGGGCGACTGTTCCCGGATTGCGCTTCGCTTCATCCGGGCTACGGATCGTTACAAATCTTCATCGTCGTGACGTTAGCACCGATCGGGTGCCCGACAATCTCCGACAACGTCCGGCACTTCCCGTCATGGCATAACCGCCATTCCCCGGCCGCACCCGAATTGCCGAGCACGACCTCCGGCATCGGTGCACGCTGCGGCTGCCATTGAAACCAGCCGTCGACGAGCCGCGCCTCGGGCGGCGGCTCCATGCCGGGCCCGGTGCCCTTGACGCGCGCCTGCACCAGTTCGAGGCCGGCAGGCGTCACGCGCCAGTCCTCCTGCCAGTCGACCTTCGCAATCGAATGCGTCCACACCAGCGTGAAGGCGGAAAGCGCGAGCGCTTTCACGCCTGAAGCTGTTGCGAAACAGAGGCTCACACCGCCTCGACAATTGCCGGCGGACGCTGCCGCCATTGCCACAGCACGAGCGCGGCGGAGAGCAGGAAGCCCACGGTGTCGCTGAAGGCGAAGTCACCGAGCAGGCAGAGCGCGGCGCCGAGCGCGAGCACGCGTTCGAGCAGCGTCATGCGCGTGAACAGGAAGCCGATCGCGACCATGCCGAACAGGCCGATCGCCACCAGCGCCTTGAAGGTCGCGAGCGCCACCGCGCCGTAGAAGCCGAGCTTGGCCGCCATGGGGTCGCCGGCCTGGAGCATCAGCGCCGGGGAATAGACGAAGATGAACGGAATGACGTAACCGGCAAGCGCGATGCGCATCGCCTCCCAGCCGATCTTGTCCGGATTCTCCTTCGCGATCGGCGCCGCCGCCAATGCGGCGAGTGCCACCGGCGGCGAGAGGTCGGCCATGATGCCGTAATAGAACGCGAACATATGGCTCGCGATCAAGGGCACGCCGAGCTTCGCCAGCGCCGGCGCGGCGAGCGCGGCGGTGATGATGTAGGTCGGGATGGTCGGAATGCCCGTGCCGAGCAGGATCGACAGCAGCATGGTCATGATCAGCGCCAGGAACAGGCTCTTCTCGCCGAGACCGATCACCCAGCTGCCAAAAATGGTGCCGACGCCGGTCTGCGACATCATGCCGATGATGACGCCGACGATGGCGCAGGCCATACCCACCGTGATCGCCGACTTCGCACTCTCGGCCAGCGCATTGCGGCATTCGCGCAAGGCCGCGAACCCGCCGCGCACGAACGCCGTGATCACGATCAGCCCGACGACGACGCTCGCGACCGGCACGATCTGGAGACCGTCGCGCGACAGCGCGCCGACGACGAGCGCAAGTCCGATCCAGAAGATGGAGCGGACGACCATCGAGGAGGCGCCGGCCGTGATGCTGGCGCCCAGGATCAGCGTCACCGTGAGCGCAAGGCCCATGCTGCCGGCATAGAGCGGCGTAAAGCCCTCGAACAGCATGTAGACGAGCGCCGCGAGCGGCAGCACGAGATACCAGCGCGTCACCAGCGCCTTCCAGGCACTCGGAATCTCCGAGCGCTTCATGCCGACGAGGCCGTGCTTGCCGGCTTCGAGATGGACCATCCAGAAGGCGGACGCGAAATAGAGGATGGCGGGGATCGCCGCCGCCTTGACGATTTCCGAGTACTGGACGCCGAGCGTCTCCGCCATGATGAAGGCGACCGCGCCCATCACCGGCGGCATGATCTGGCCGCCCATCGAGGCCGTCGCCTCGACACCCGCCGCAAAGGCGCGGCGATAGCCGAACTTGATCATCAGCGGAATCGTGAACTGGCCGACCGTGACGACGTTGGCGACGCCGGAGCCGGAGATCGTGCCCATCATGCCCGAGGCGAACACTGCGACCTTGGCGGGGCCGCCGCGGGTCCTGCCAAATAGCCCAAGAGAAACGTCGGTGAAGAGCTGGATCATGCCGGCGCGCTCCAGGAACGAGCCGAACAGGATGAACAGGAAGATGTAGGTCGCCGAGACGTAGATCGGCACGCCGTAAAAGCCTTCGGTGCCGAACGACAGATGCGTGACGATCTGGTCGAAGTCATAGCCGCGATGGTTGAGCGGCGACGGCAGATACTGCCCGAAGAACCAGTAGACGAGACATGCGCCGCACATCAATGGCAGCGCCGCGCCCATCAGGCGCCGCGTGCCCTCGAAGATCAGCACCGCGAGCAGGGTGCCGACCGCGAGATCGAGCCTGGTCGGATCGCCGTCGCGCGCAATCAGGTCGGCATAGAAGATCCACTGATAGAGGCCGCAGAAGAAGCCGGCGCCGCCGATCACCCAGCCGAGCGCGCGACCGACATCGCTCTTCGCGGTGAAATTGGCGATCAGGCCGAAGGTGAGGAGAACGAGGAAGCCGACATGGACGCCGCGCACCACCTGGCTCGGCAGATAGTTGAAGGCGGCGACATAGAGCTGGAAGGTGGCGAAGGCGATGCCGATCCAGTAGGCGAGTTGGCCCCACCAGCCCGGACCAAAACCTTCCGGAAAACCGTGCTCGAAATTGTCGAATTCAACCTTGATGGGCTCTGCGGAGCCCTCTGCCTGCAACATGCCCGTATCCCCGCGCCCATCATCTGCGGCGCTTATAACATTGAGCTTCCGCTCGCCACACCGTCATGGCCGGGCTTGTCCCGGCCATCCACGGCTCACGGCGCCTCCAAGAACGTGGATGGCCGGGACATCTGCGCGAAGACGCGCTTCGCGCTTTTGCCCGGCCATGACGTCCGATAACGAAAGCTGACTACTTGATCAGCCCTTTTTCCTTGTAATAGCGGATCGCGCCGGGATGCAGCGGAACCGGGCTGCCGGTGGCGGCCGCCTCGAGCTTGATCTCCTTGCCCGCGGCATGGGCGTTCTGCAATTCGGGCAGCGACTCGAAGATCAGCTTGGTCATCTGGTAGGCGAGGTCGTCCGACACCGCGGAGCTCGTCACGAGATAGTTGACCACGGCCGCGGTCGGCACGTCCTTGTCCTGGCCGGTATAGGTATTGGCCGGAATGATTGCCGAGATGAAGGGCGGGCCGATCTTGTCGATGGTCTCCTTCGGCACCGACACCACGGTGATCGAGGCCGAACTCGAGAGATCCTTCAGCGAGGCGACGCCAAGGCCGGCCGATTGAAGCGTCGCGCCCAACTGGCGGTTCTTCATGAGGTCGACGGATTCGGCGAACGGCAGATATTCGACCTTGCCGAGGTCCTTATAGGTCATACCTGCGGCCGCGAGGATCGCACGGGAATTGAGCTCGGTGCCCGACTTCGGCGCGCCGACCGAGAGGCTCTTGCCCTTGAGGTCTGCGAGCGTCTTGATGCCCGATTCGGCGGTCGCGACAATCTGGATGTAGTTCGGATAGATCGCGCCGATGGTGCGCAGCTTGTCCAGCTTGGACTTGAAGCCGGCTTCCTCGTCGCCCTCCCAGGCGGCTTTGAGCGAGTCACCCAGCGTGAACGCAATTTCACCGCGGCCCTGCTGGAGCAGGATCAGGTTCTCGACCGACGCCTTGGTGGCCTGCACCTGCGTCTTCACGTTCGGAATCTTGTCGCCGTAAATCTTTCCGATCGCGACCCCAAGCGGATAGTAGACGCCGGAGGTGCCGCCGGTCAGCACGTTGATGAAGGATTGCGCATGCGCGCAAGGTGCCGACGCCGCCAGGGCAAGAGCCGCGGCCGCGCCGAAAATCGTCCGTTTCATGGTTGTTGTACTCCCCAAACCGGCCGGGAAATTGGCCGGATGGGGGAAGCGGGTCAACCCATCCAAAAGTCACAACAGGACTGCGGTAAACGGCTGACCCGGCTCGATTTTTGGGGAACCCGCGGGTGCGGCGAGGTGGCGCAGTCAGGGTCTGGCGCGTGTCTCGCCGCGCTGGCAAGCCTTACTGGCAAGCTCTTGCTGGCAAGCCCTTATTGGAAGGTCATGTCCAGGCACTTGGAGATGTCGGAGCCGAGGCCGGAGGAGATGATGATGCAGCCGCGCACCTTCTGCGCGGTGACGTCGGCGGCCCAGACCGAGTAGCCGCCGGGGCCGAAGAACGAGTTGGTGTTCGGCGGTTCGGTCTCGGTCGCGTCGAAATCGTATTTGCCGTCGGTCTCGAAGATGCGCGGCTTCTTGGTGCAGCCGCCGTCGGTCTGGACGTTGATGACTTCCTTGTTGTCGCGGGTCAGCGCGAGCGAGACCTGGCAGCGGAAATATTCCGAGGTCTTGGTATTGAACAGGTAGGTGTAGGACTTGCAGGTCGCGGTGTTCAGCTTGCCCGGGGCGAGGCCACGGCTGCACGAAATCCGCTGGTTGTGGCTGAGCTGGTAGTCATCCGCCCGGGCGGCGGGCGCCAGCGCCGTCACCAACAGCGCGGCGGCTGAGCAGGCTTTCACGACTTGGTTCATCCGAATCATCCCCCTACCAATATTTTTGTCGAATTGCGTTCTAGACTGAAAGCGGAACATAGTCGCGCGGGGACGAAGGGAAAATCACAAACTGCTGGGCAGGACGTGATGCGCTGCGGCGCTTTCGCAAATTGACCTGTAAACGCCGTTCGTGATTTGTTCAAGATGGCAACCCCAACGATGGGGAGGATGGGATGATGGCATTTTCAACGAAGACATTTGCACTTGCACTCACAGCAACGCTCGGCGCATTCAGCGCACCCGCATTGGCGCAGACCGCGGCAACGCCCTGGGAGCTCAAGCCCGACACCGGCTATGCCTATGACAAGGAAGGCAAGACCTTCTCCTACAAGATGGGCACCAACAATGCCGGTGAACTCCTGAAGGGCGCCAAGAAGGTGCCGAAAGGCACGCTGTTCTTCATCGGCCACAACGGCCAGCTCTACATGCGCAGCGGCCCGTATCTCGAAGGCGACGGCAAGTTCAAGTTCGGGTCGGATCAGTAAGGGGCGACGGCCAACCCAAGCACTCGGTGTCATCACCCGCCTTGTGCGCGCTTGCGCACTGGGGCGGGTGATCCAGTATTCCAGAGGCCGTTGTGCTTCAATCGAGAGGCTGCGGCGTACTGGGCGGATTCAATCGGTCGTCGCAACACCAATTAATTTCACTCATGACAGCAGTTCGTCAAGCGCCTCCGCTGGCGTTTTCCAGCCTAGTGTCTTTCTCGGTCGGGCATTGAGGGCCGCTGCCACAGCGGATATTTCGTCGGCGCTGTGGATGCTCAGGTCTGTGCCTTTCGGAAAGTACTGCCGCAGCAATCCGTTGGTGTTCTCGTTAGTGCCGCGCTGCCAAGGGCTTTGCGGGTCGCAGAAGTAGACCTGGATACCCGCATCGATCTTGAGACGATCGTGCTGAGCCATTTCGGCTCCCTGATCCCAAGTCAGCGATCGACGCAGTTCTTCGGGTAAGGTGATGACGGTGCGCGTGATCGCATCGCGCACGGCTTCGGCCCCGTGTCCCGCGAGCGCAGGTCCGTTCTTCACGCGCGGAGCTTCGCCATGCCCCGCCAACCGGGGAAGGTGCAATAGCATCGTGAAGCGCGTCGTGCGCTCGACCAGCGTGCCGATTGCCGAGCTGCCAAGACCGAGGATGAGGTCTCCCTCCCAATGTCCCGGCACTGCTCGATCGGCAGCTTCAGCAGGGCGCTCACTGATCATGATCTCCGGGGAGACAAAACCCTTGCCTCGCCTGCGTACGCGCGCTCTGGGCATCCGTAATACACGCCCTGTTCGCAAGCAGGCCGTCAGCTCGCGGCGTAGCGCCCCACGGCCCTGGACGAAGAGAGCTTGATAGATAGCTTCGTGGCTGATGCGCATCGTCTTGTCGTCCGGGAAGTCGATCGGCAAGCGTCGGGCAATCTGCTCGGGGCTCCAGGCTTTGGCCCATCGCCGATCCTTGCGCGGGCCATGCCGGCGCCCCTTCCACGGAACGACGGGACCAAGAACGGGAGCGCCGCTCGGGGCTACGACGTCGCCAGCAAGTCTCTCCTGCACATAAGTGCGCAAGGTTGCATTGAGCGCAAGCTTGGTCGGCTTGGGCCGGCGGGCGGATCGATCCGCATGCCATTGGGCAGTTGTTGCCCGATACTCCAACCCGCCGCCGCGGGTGGCCGCGTTGCGCCGCAGTTCACGGGAGACTGTCGAAGCAGCCCGCCCCAGGCGACGTCCAATCTCCTGTATGGAATGGCCCTGCACCTTGAGCAGTGCGATCTCCTCGCGCTCAACCAACGAGAGGTACCGCCCGGAGAGCGCATTTGCCGAAGATCTGAACATCGCTGGTGGCATGCCGCCCGCCTTTCGGAATAATCTGCCTCCGACAGGTTGTGACAATCCGGCTTCCAGCGCAGCATCTTCGCTACTTAGCCCCGCGGCAATCGCCCGCCAAAATTTATTCTGTTCATTGCGTCCTGCAACAGACGGCCGTCCTGGCGATGGCAATGGGGCTCGTCCTGATTGCGCCGATCGGCGCCTTACAATGTTCATCGCAACCTCAAACCTCCGAGTGTTGCGACGACCGATTGAATCCGCCCTGGATGCCCCGGTCAAGCCGGGGCATGACAGCGGAGGATGTGGCAGCGAGGACTAAAACGCCCCCGCCAGCTCCCGCGCGCCGGCATTGTTGCTGTTACTGTCCATCCGCGTGTCCGTCACCGCCAGCAGCTTGGCCACCGTGTTGTGACGGATCGCGACCGGGTTGCGCTCGTAGCCGCCGCGCTGGAAGAAGTTCGAGGTCGGCACCTGCTCGCGCATGGCCTGCGGCATCGTCACCATGTCGAGACCGGTGCCGTCGCCGGTGAGGTTCATCATCTCGAGCTCGGCGGCGGTGAGCAGCCGGGTGTAGCCCTTGGTGCGCGCGAACAGCACCGAAGTCAAAAGCTTATGGGTTTGCAGCATCGGGCCGATATCGATGTCGAGCACCATGGCATGCATGGCCCAGCCCTGCGCGGTGTTGCCGATCTTCTCGTGCTCCGACCAGGTGTCCGGCACCGATTTCGCCTGCGCCACCATCTTCTTCAGCACGGCAAGCTTGTGCTCGAGCGGCTGGCGCGCCGGTCCCGACGTCCGCGCCACCTTCTCGGAGAGCGCACGGATGAGTTCATGGCCCTGCTCGGCCAGCAGCTCGACGCTGTTGGTGGTCAGGAGCTGGTTGTAGCCCATCGCGGTCGAGATCGCGCGCTTGCCGCCATGCTCAATACCCGCCTGCACATCGTAATTGCCGGTGCCGCCGGTCTCGAACGAATAGACCCGCACCGCCTGCTCGCGCGTCAGCCCGGAGGCGAGCGCGTAGCGCGCATAGGCGCGCTTGAACTCGACCTCGCTGGACGGCCGCTGCGGCGTGAACTGATAGAGCTCCCGCGCCGCTTGCAGGAGATCGGCGACCACCGGTATCGGCTTTCTGGTCGGACGCTCCGGCGTTTCCTCCGGCTCCGGATTCACCGGCCGCTTCGGCCCGTTATAGAGCGGCGGATGCTGCAGCACATAATCGTCAAGCGTGACCTGCTGTCCGCTGCGCCGCTTGGCGTTGCGGCCTTTCCGCTTCTCGGAGATCTGGCTCCAATAGGCACCCGCCTCTTCGTCGAAGGCCCCGCGCGCCGCCTGATATTCCTGCAGCTTGCGGCGATATTCGAGCACGGCCGGCGACGCCCCACCTTGCGCAAAGAACTGCGACAAGAGCTGGGCCTTGGCATCGCGGACGGCCGGCGGCAGCGCGTCGGCCTCGCCGCCCTGCGCTGTGGGCGCGAGCAGGACGATCGCGAATGGAACCAGCGCGAGATGTTTTCGAATCGAGTGATGCATGCTGCCCTCTTAGCAGGCATCCGGTAACCGTCACGTTAACGCGCCGTTTACCATCGTCACTTCCAGGCGAACACCGGCTGTTCCAGCTCGGTGACGCGGGTGTGACGTCCCGCCAGCACCTCGCGGAACTGGTAGATCAACGCCGCGGTCGGCGCGTGAATCAGGCTCGTCTCGTGATGGAAGCGGATCACGCGGCGGGAGCTTTCGGGAATCGCGATGAAGTCGAACGCGTCTTCATGCTCGATCGTGGCGAGCGCGATGCGGTGGACCGAGGCGACCTCATCCGGGTTCGGCCGGATCGCGGCACTGTCGGCCGTCCAGACCACCACCGGCGTGATCAGATAGCCGGAGCGGGTCGGATAATCGTCGAGCGTGCCGAGCACCTCCGCGTGCGAAAGGCGGAGGCCAAGCTCCTCATCAAGCTCGCGCAGCGCCGCTTCGACCGGCGTCTCGCCGGCATCGCAGCGGCCGCCCGGCAAGGCCCATTGGCCGCGATGGGCGCGCAGGTGTGACGCGCGCAGCGTGAGCAGGAATGCGGTGTCATCGCCGTCACTCGCCGCGGTCAGCGCGACCGCCACCGCGGCGCGTTTCAATGCGGCCGGCGCATCGTCCTCCGGCAGGCGCGTGAAGGCCGCGCAGGCAGCCGCGATATTCCGCCGTGTGGCATCGTCGAATGGTCTCATGATGCTTGACTACACCACGTCAGGCCCCGATGAAATGAGCTCGCAAGGCCCGCGCAGCAATGGACGACCACATGACCAACAAGGCCGCCGCAAGGCTCAAATCGGACGGCTGGAGCATCCTGGAGACCACGGGCTTCTTGCACCTGATCGGCCCCTTGTGGGAGCGCAAGGTCGACGGCCATTACGAATTCGCACTCGCCACCGAGGACAAGCACCACAATCGCCGCGGCATGGTCCAGGGCGGCGTGATGATGACGTTCGCGGACCGTACCTGCGGCATGACCGCCCGCTACGTTTCCGGCAAGGAGTTCATGGCGACGGTGCAGCTCGACACCCATTTCGTCGAGGCCGGCCAGATCGGCGACATCCTGATCTCCCGCCCCCGCGTGGTGCGCTCGACGCGCAGCCTCATCTTCATGAGCACGGAAGTGACGGTGGATGGTCGCTGCATCGTGATGGCGAATGGCGTGTTCAAGATCTTGAAGGGGCCGGGGTAGCGTCGCGCGGTCGGGCTGCCGCTCTAACTACACCCACCGCTGTCGTCGCCCGGCTTGACCAGGCGACCCAGTACGCCGCAGCCTCTCGGCTCAATCACAGCCGTCTCTGGAATACTGGATCGCCCGCCTTCGCGGGCGATGACAGCTGAGAGTGCGGCAAGCGCCCTCCCCAATCTCGTCATTGCGAGCGCAGCGAAGCAATCCAGTATCTCTCCGCGGATGCATCTCTGGATTGCTTCGCTGCGCTCGCAATGACGGAATTAGCTGGCTATGCTGCCAGCTTCGATAGCGTTGAGGAAACAGCCCATGCAATACCGCCAGCTCGGCCGCACCGGCCTGAAAGTCTCGCCGATCTGTCTGGGCACCATGATGTTCGGCGGACCTACCGATGAAGCCGCATCAAATCGGATCATCGCCAAGGCGCATGAGGCCGGGATCAATTTCATCGACACGGCGGATGCCTATTCGAAGGGCGGCTCCGAGGAGGTCGTCGGCCGCGCGATCGGCAACAACCGGCACGCCTGGGTGCTCGCCACAAAACTCGCCAACCCCATGAACACTGGTATGGGCGACGATCCCAACCGTGTCGGCCTGTCGCGCCGCTGGGTGTTGCAGGCCGCCGACGAGAGCCTGAAGCGGCTCGGCACCGACCACATCGACATCTATTATCTGCACAAGGAAGACCATGCGACACCGCTGGAGGAGACGGTGCGCGCGATGGGCGATCTGATCCGCGCCGGCAAGGTGCGCTATTTCGGCGTCTCGAACTACCGCGCCTGGCGCGTCGCCGAGATCTGCAACATCTGCGACCGGCTCGGCATCGACCGGCCCGCGGTGAGCCAGCCTTATTACAACGCCGTGAACCGCATGCCCGAGGTCGAGCACTTCCCGGCCTGCTCCTATTACGGCCTCGGCATCGTGCCCTACAGCCCGCTGGCGCGCGGCGTGCTCACCGGCAAGTACAAGCCCGACGCCGCGCCGGACAAGGAGACACGCGCCGGCCGCAACGACACCCGCATGATGCAGACGGAATGGCGGCCGGAATCGCTCCAGCTCGCGCAGGAGATCAAGACCCACGCCGAGACGAAGGGCATCACCGCCGGCCAGTTCGCGGTCGCCTGGGTGCTGAACTCCGCCTTTGTCAGCTCGATCGTCGCCGGCCCGCGCACCGAGGAGCAGTGGGACGGCTACATCCGCGCGCTCGACTACCGCTTCACGGCGGATGACGAGGCGCTGATCGACCGGCTGGTCGTGCCGGGCCATCCCTCGACGCCGGGCTACAACGACCCCGCCTATCCGATCGAGGGACGCCGCGCGCGGACGGCTTGAGAGCTGAAGACGATGACGGCGCACGAAGACCGCTACGGCCTTTCGCTCTCGACGTCTTCGCACGAGGCGGCAAGCGCCTATCGCGAAGGCGTCGATCTCATGCTGGCCGGCTGGACCGGCACGGCGGAGGCGCTGGAGCGCGCGATTGCGGCCGATCCGGATTTCGCGCTTCCCCACATCGCCCGCGCCCGCGTGCATGCCTTCTATCAGCAGGGCGATCTCGCCCGGCAGAAGGCGGCTGTGGCACGCGAACGCGTCGCCAAGCGCGGCACGGAGCGCGAGCGCTCGCATGTCGAGACGCTGGCGCTTGCGATCGAGGGCCGGCTGCCCGAGGCGATCGCATCGACGCTGAAACACGTCGACGCATGGCCGCGCGACGCCGTGGTGCTGTCGCTGCCGCTCGGCGCGTTCGGCCTGTTCGCGTTCTCCGGCATGCCCGATCACGACCGCGCGCGGCACGAGCTGTGCGAGCGCGTCGCGCAGCATTATGGCGAGGACTGGTGGTTTCTCACCATGTCCGGCTGGGCCATGACCGAGAATGGCGACGTCGCGCGCGGTCGCGGCGTCACCGAGCGTGGCTTCGACCTGCGCCGTCAGAACGCCCATGCCGCGCACGCCGTGCTGCACGCGATGTTCGAGGACGGCTCGATCGACGCGGCTGATCGCCTCGTCGACGAATGGATCCCCTCTTACGACCGCGCCGGCATCCTGCACGGCCATATCCGCTGGCACCAGGCGCTCGGCGCGCTCGAGCATGGCGATGCGGCGCGCGCGCTTGCGATCTATGCCGACGTGCTTCAGCCCTCCGCCACGAAGGCGCCGCCGCTCAACGTCGTCACCGACGGCGCCTCGCTGCTCTGGCGCCTGTCGGCTTACGGCCACACCGTGCCGGAAGCGCTCTGGCTCGAGGCCGATGCCACCGCGCAAAAACTGTTTCCGAAATCGAGCCTGCCCTTTGCCGACGTCCACATGGCGCTGTTCGCTGCGGCGACGCAGAACCAGGAGGCGCTCGCCGCGCGCCTCGCGGCGATCGAGCAGCGGCTCACTGAGGGCAAGCTGCCGGCCGGTCCCGTGGTGCCGGCGATCTGCCGTGCGCTCGTGGCCTTTGCCCGCGAGGATTACGCCTCATGCGTGCGAACGCTCGCGCCCGTCCTCGGCGAGGTCGTGCGCATCGGCGGCAGCCATGCCCAGCGCGAACTGATCGAGGATACCTACATCGTCGCGCTCATGCGCAGCGGTGAGCTGCCCCGTGCCCGCGCGCTGCTCGACGCCCGCCTGCACCGCCGGCCCTCGCTTCGCGATACGCGCTGGCAGGCGGCGACCGTTTAGCTCTGCCACGAAAAAAACATCGGTCTGGCAGCAAGTGGCCTGCTAGGACGGGATGGGGCGATCGGATGAATCGCCGATGGGTGGTGCGGTGGTATTCCAGTCGGGTCTAGCTGAACAAACGGGATCGCAACCAATTTGTGGTTCGCTCGTTGTTGAGCGGAACTTTTCCGCCGCCGTGGCCCCCTGGCATACGAGCCTGATGATGCGCCTCCGCCGACCGGTCCTCGCCGCGGCCCTCGCGATTCTCGCAAGCCCTTGTTTTGCCGAGTCTTCCGCGCCCATCCCCGTCAACAACCCGCCGGCGCAGAACGCCTTCATCGACCTGCTGGCGCTGATGTCGGGCCACTGCAAGACGCTGAAGGTCGCGGGGCGCACCTTCGCGTGCAAGACGGTGGCTTACGCCCATGGTGACAAGGGCCGGGTCAATTTCGCGGTCGCCGTCGACGATCCCTCCGACGCCAACCATGTCGTGTCGTTCTCCGGCGAGAACGGCCAGCGCGCGGACGACAATTCCTACGAGCTGCGAATCGACCGCATGCTGCTCAATTCCAAGGACAGGCCCAAGGTCGACGGCCTGCCGGTGCCGGCTGAGCAGACCTCGACCGGCGTCTGCCGCCAGACCGGCAATTTCGCCGCAAGGAAGGTCACGGACGTCACCTGCACGGCGACCGACAGCGAGGGCCGCCGGTACGAGCTGCTGTTCGTCTCCGACGGCAAGCCGGTGAGCGTGCGCCGCATCCGGCAATCGTCGCCATCGATCCAGGATCCGTTCAAGTAACGGCATCATCCGCTGCTGTCGGCATGTATGATCGCGCCATGCTTTGGAGCGATTCATGACTCGCGACCGCCTGTTTCTGCTGCGCCCTGGTTTCGAGGACCCCGCCTTTCCGGGCCAGCGTTTCTATTGCTGGCATTGCGCGTTGATCGAGGGCGTGCTCGCCTCGTTTCCGCAGCTCGCCGAAAAGCTCGACGTTGAGCGCATCGCATGGCCGCGGCCAAGGCTGTCGGCGATCGCGCTGGTCGGCGAGGAGAACCAGTCGCTGCCGCTGCTCGTGCTGGCCGACGGGATGACGTCGCCGCACCAGACCGGCAGTCACCACGGCCGCGCCTTCATCGCCGACAAGGACGCGATCCTCACCGTGCTCTCCGAACGCCACGGGTTTCCCGATCCGCATCCGTGAGGGCCGCGCACTCGCGCAGCTCTCTGCGTCCGGGGCACGAGAGCTGTCGCGAAACGAGGGAAAATCGACATTGCCTGCCACGTCGGTCGCCCCGCATACTTCGCGCAGCAAGCAAGTCTGGAAGCCGCTCCTCATGATCAGCCCCCTCCCCGCCCTCGTCGTCGTCGACGTTCAGCGCGCATTCGACGAATGGGAGGCGGCCGGCAAGCGGCGCAACAATCCGGACGCGGTGGCGCGCATCGCCGATCTGCTCGCCGCATTCAGGAAGCGCGGCGCGCCGATCTTCCACATCCGCCACGAAGGCACCAAGCCGAACTCGACGTTCCTGCCGCAAAACTCCGGCTACACGGTCAAGGGCGAGGCGCGCGAAGCGCCGGGCGAGGCGGTGATCGTCAAGCGCGTCAACAGCGCCTTCATCGGCACCGATCTCGAGACGCGCCTGCGCGCGGGCAACATCACGACGCTCGTGATCTGCGGCGCCACCACCAATCATTGCGTCGAGACGACGACGCGGATGGCCGGCAATCTCGGTTTCGACGCGAGCCTCGTGCGCGATGCGACCTGGACCTTCGACCGGATCGGACCAGATGGCGACAAGCATTCGGCTGAAGAGATTCATGCGATGACGCTGTCGAATCTCAACGGCGAATTTGCGCGCATCGTCAGCGCCGCCGACGTGATCGCTTCGCTCGAAGCGATGCGACAATAGATCGCGCCACATCGTTCACACGTCGATCGGAATTTCGTCTGCGTCGTTTCGACGCCCGCACTGGTCGGAACGCAGCGGACAGCCATCTGTTATCACGCGACTTCTCAACTGGAGTGATGACATGAAGTATCTCTTTGTCGCGATGGCTGTGGGTGCAGCGGCGCTCGCCGGCGGATCCACGGCCAACGCGGCGGGCAAGGCCAGCGCAAAGCAGAACGCGCCAGCCGGCCAGTCCACCGACATCAGCGCGCAGCACAGGCACCACCACCACGGCCATCGCCATCACCAATGGCGCCATCACCATCACGGCTACTATCGTCCGCACTACCGGAGCTACGGTTATTACCCGCGGCACCACGGCTATTACGGCGGCGGACCGTACGGCTATTATGGTGGCGGAGGTCCCGGCGTGACGTTCAGCTTCGGCGGCGGCCGCTGGTGAGACATTAGGCCCGCCTTGTGCGGGCCTTTTTTCATCCTCGCAAAATCATCTCCGCAGTCTCCAGCCCGCTCGCCAGCGCCGCCTCGACCGTCCCCATGTCGCGGCCGCGATAGAGCGCTTCACCAGAGAACAGCACCGGGCCGTCGGCGCGCGCGAGGATCGCCTGGGCCTCGCGCGTCCGCGGCGTCGCCCAGGAATAGGCGCCGCGGGCGAAGGGATCGTGCAGCCAGTTGGTCGCCGCAGCCGCCACGAGATCGCGCGCGATGTCGCCCCGCGACACGCCGAAGATGGCCGCAAGCGAATCGACCCCGGCATCGATCAGCCCTTGCCGATCGAGCTTCGCAAGCTCGGCCGTTCGCGGCCCGCCGAACCAGCCGGTGAGCACGGGATGCTCGTCCGGATGCCGCGTCCACCACACCGGGATCGACTGGTCCGACAGCAGGAAGGTCATGTCCGCGAGATCTTCGCTTCGCTCGCGCCACCACGGCCGCGCGAACCGCAGCAGGATTTTTATCACGCTGCCGAAGCCGATATCGTCAGCTGCCGCAGCCTTCGCGCGTGCGGGCTCCGGAAGCGCGATCTCGCGCAGCAACGGCAGCGGGACGGTGAGGATCACGCGATCGCAGCCATGCACGTCGCCGCCGGCACAGCGGACGGCCAGCGCGCCGCCCGTCTCCTCGATCGTCGATACCGCGCAGCCGAAGCGAAACGTCACGCCAATCCCGCGGCACTCGCTCGCCAGAAAATCGATCAGCGCGCCGTAGCCGCCGACGATGCGCGCCTGGGCGTGATGCCCGCCGTCCATCCATTCCTCGCGCAGCGCCAGCGTCGAGGCGCGCTCGGGGTCGGCGGCGTCGTAGCCCTCGACCATGCGCTCGATCGAATGGCGCAGCTGGTCATACCCAGGCCCGGCGAAGTGGCTGCGGAGGAAATCGGCAACCGTGAGATCATCCCTCAACGCCCCCAGCGCGGCGTACAGCTCTGCCTCGTGCGGATCGTGACGGTCTTCGTGCGAGAGCCTCGTGCCGTCAAAGCTCCACTGGGTGCCTTCGATCTCCTGCAGCGACAGTCCCGCCTCGCGCACAAGCTTGCGCGTGACCGGCGCCTCGCCATGGACGAATTCGGCGCCGCCATCGGCGGGGTAGCCGAACTCGGACGCCGGCAGCGGATCGATGCGCCCGCCGCAGCGCTCGCGCGCCTCCAGGATCGTGACCGTCCTGCCCGCACGTGCCAGCTCGCGCGCCGCCATCAGCCCGGCCGCGCCGGCACCGACGATGACGATGTGCTCCAATTGTCCCATGCCGATGCCTTACTTGGGCATCGCTTGCGGGTCGTTCTTGATCAGATAGCGCAGCAGCAGAACGCCACCGCCGAGGTCGCGCGTGCTCTCCAGCGTCATCGCGGCGAGCGGCGCGCGCTTGTCGCTGTCCGCGTCCGTCGAATCGAACACGAAGGGTGCGCCCCTGGCGCCATCGATCGCGGGGCTGAGGATCAAGTTGAATTCGTCGATGAGGCCGGCGCGCAGGAAGGCGCCATTGGCGACGCCGCCGCCCTCCACCAGCAGGCGCTTCACACCCAACTCCCGATGGAGGATGTCCAGCGTCAGTGCGAGGTCGATCTCGGACTTGCCGGCGAAGATGTAGGACACACCCTCGTCGCGCAGCCCCGCCAGATGCGAATCCGGCACGCCCTCGGTCAGCACCACGACGATCGGGTCACCGCCGATGTCTGACCGGCCCCAGCCGATCTTGCCCTGCGCGTCGAGCACGACGCCGTAGGTTTTCGCATCGCGCCGCGCGAACCAGCTTTGGCGGGGAAATGTCTCGCCCGCCGTTGCAGGATAGGGCTTGCCCTTGGCGAACTCGGAGCCGGTGACGCGGCCGATCACCCAGGCGTCGCCGCCGAGTTCGTCATGGATCTTCTCGAACCAGTCTGTGCCCGCCCCCTTCGGCCGCCAGCGGCTGGGATGCGTGCGGCCGTCCAGGCTGGAATGCATCAGGCAAATGACGTAGGGCTTCATGCAATTCTCCGGGTACGCTTCAGGCCGCCGATCCATCGCGCCCGGCGCGATCCTTCACGATCACCGCGAGCGGATTGAGTTTTGGCGGCGCGACGAGCTTCAGCGTGTTGCTGTCGTGATGGTTGAACGGCGCGCCGCGCACGAACAACTCGGTCTGGATCAGATAGCTCCAGCTTCCGTCATCGTTGAAGGTGATGTCGCAGCGATAAGAATCGGTGCGGAAGGCCTGTTCCAGGAAATCGGTCGAGCAGATTCCGTAAGCGGTATCGCCGCGCTTCGCCGTGACCGATATCTTCCTGTCATCCGGCCCGGCCTTGCCCGAGGCGAGCAAGACCTGTCCGCGCGGAATCGCGAGCGTCTGCATGATCAGCCCGGTCGCGGGCTCCCACAGCCAATAGCCGACCTGGTCGTGGAAGGTGATGTCTTCCTCGGGCGTGTTGATGTGGATGTGATAGCGCAGCCCGTAAAACAGCTGCGGCCCGTTGGCCTGCGGGTCGATCGGGTCCATGCGGATGCGCTCGATGAAGGTCCGCCGCTCCGGCCCCTCCGCCTTCGGATTGATGTCGATGCCCTTGTCCGCCTGCCAGCTCCCTGCGAGACGGCGGAGCGGGCCGAGATTGGCAAGGCCGTCGGGCGAGACGTCCTCGGGTTCGGTGAAGATGTCTGCGGGAATGGGGAGCATGGGAACCTCGCGTCAAGTTGCGGGGAGCAGCAATAGCACAAGGACGGCGGGAATCGACTGGAATGGAACCAGAGCGCGCGCCGGGTGTTATCTGCGCTTGAGTACGAGCCCTCGAAATACCGGCTCGAATGGGCAAGGACGCCCGTGTCACGCGTAGCGGGGGATCCGGTGCTGTCTGAGAAGGCTGCTCGGCGGTCAATTGAAATGGGCTTCCTCGCTGACGGAGGCAAGCTGGGCGCGATGATGAGCGCCCGCGACTGGTCGGATTCACCGCTCGGTCATCCCCGCGATTGGTCTCAGGCACTGAAAACGACGGTCAGCATGCTGCTGGCCGCGCAAGCCCAGATCGTCCTGTTCTGGGGGCCCGACTTCGTCGCGCTCTACAATGACGCCTACGCCCCGGGCATCGGCGCCAATCACCCCCGCGCCCTCGGTCGCCCCGCGATCGAAAACTGGGGCGAGCTGTGGGACGATCTCGAACCGCTGCTGTCAGGCGTGCGCCGAACCAGAAAGACGTTCGCCGCCAAGGATCGTCCGTTTTACGTCGAGCGCCACGGCTACGGCGAAACCAGCTACTGGGACGTCTCCTACTCAGCCGTGCGGGACGATGACGGCTCGGTCGGCGGAGTGCTCTGTATCGTGTCCGAGACGACGGAGCGCGTGCTGGGCGAGACGCGGCTGCGGGCGAGCGAAGCGCGATACAGGGAGCTGACTGCGACCCTCGAACAACGCGTCGCCGAACGGACCGCCGAGCGTCATTTGCTGGCGACGATCGTGGAAACCACCGACGGACAGATTCAAGCCCTCGATCTCGATTATCGCTGGCTCGCCATCAACACGTCCTGCGCCGATGCCTATCAGCGCATCTACGGTAAGCGCCCGCGGGTCGGCGATTCCCTGCACGAATTCCTGGCCGACCGGCCCGAGCATCTCGCTGCGGCAACCACGGTCTGGAGCCGGGCGCTGGCCGGCGAAGCCTTCACCAACATCGAGGAGTTCGGCGATCCCCGGTTCGACCGCCGCGTCTACGAGTTGAAGTTCGAGGCGCTCCGCGCTCCGGACGGCACGCGGATCGGCGCGTTCCTGACCGGGGTCGACGTGACGGATCGCCTGGAGGAGCAGGCGCGGCTCGCGCAGGCCGAGGAGGCGCTCCGCCAGGCCCAGAAGATGGAGGCGATGGGCCAGCTCACGGGCGGCGTCGCGCACGATTTCAACAATCTGCTCACGCCGATCGTCGGCCTGCTCGACCTGTTTCAGCGCAAGGGCATCGGCGGCGAGCGCGAGCATCGCCTCATCGCCGGTGCGGCACAGGCGGCCGAGCGCGCCAAGACGCTGGTTCAGCGCCTGCTCGCTTTCGCGCGCCGGCAACCGCTTCAGGCCATTCCCGTCAGCATCGGTCTCCTCGTTGCCGAGATGGGCGACCTGATCTCGAGCACGACCGGGCCGCAGATCCAGGTCACGGTGGACACGCCGGAAGACCTTCCCGCGGCCATGGCCGATCCCAACCAGATCGAGATGGCGATCCTGAATCTCAGCGTGAACGCCAGGGATGCCATGCCCCACGGCGGCAAGTTGCGCATCTCGGCGAAGGCGCGGACGGTTGGAGACTCTCACAATTCGGAGTTGGCACCGGGCACCTATGTCTGCATCTCTGTCGCCGACACCGGCATCGGCATGGACGAGTTCACGCTGGCCCACGCCGTCGAACCGTTCTTCTCGACCAAGGGCGTCGGGCGAGGCACCGGTCTTGGCCTCTCGATGGTCCACGGCCTTGCGTCACAGCTCGGCGGCGCGCTGACGATCAGGAGCGCCGTGGGGGCGGGGACGACGGTCGAGCTGTGGCTGCCGGTCAGCCACGCCGTCGCGGGCGCCATTGATGCCGTCCCGCAATCAAAACTGCGGCCACAGCCCGTCGGCACGGCTCTGCTGGTGGATGACGAACCGCTGGTGCGCATGAGCACCGCCGAGATGCTGGGCGAGCTCGGCTACAACGTCGTCGAAGCCGGCTCGGCGGAGGATGCGCTTCAGCGCGTCAGGGAAGGCCTGCGGCCGAACCTGCTCGTCACCGACCATTTGATGCCCGGCATGAGCGGCACAGACCTCGGCCTCGCGCTGCGCAATCAATATCCCGAGCTCCAGATCCTCGTCGTGTCGGGCTACGCCAACAACGAAGGCATCACGCCGGACCTGTCGCGGCTGACGAAGCCGTTCCGAAGCGATGAGCTGGCGGCGAGCCTGGCAGGCTTGGCGAAGGCGGGGCGGTAGGCGACGCAAGCGGGCGAGCAGCTCGCATGAGCGAAAGCGACATGCCGGTGCGATGACATGTATCGGCGATCACGCCGTGATGATCGATGCGCGGGCGACTGTACCCCAGTCCGATCGGAGGAGGCTGCCCAGCGGACGAACCCCCTCAACCCCAGCCGCATCTACTTCAACGCCAGACTCTGGGCGTGAACTGAGAAGACCGAGGTGGAGGCCCGCCGGTTCACGCTGGCGGGCTCGCTACGTTCTGAGAGCGTCAACCGCGTGGGCGACGAGAACGCCGATGCTGAGTACGATCAGGCAAATAATCGCCGCTTGAAATAACATCGGAGTAAATCCCGTGGGCCAGGGTCGGCTTTTATAAGCCCTCACATTCCGCCAGCATTTGGCCACCCAGAAGGCGCTTCGGTGTCCGCCTCGTTACAAGTATGCAAGGTTCATTGGCCTTGCGCGACGACGTCTCACCCCTTCAAAGCGGTGCGAGAATCTACCAGTCGATCAGCAGCACAACGATTACTAACATGGCGTAGATAGTCCTGCGGCCGATCCGGTTCATTGAAGAACCTCATATTCAAACGCCACGCCCTCGGGATCGTTCTCCCCGAACCATGTCTCTGCGGCTCCATCTGGCGCGACATCGGCGCCCGCCTGCCGCAGGCGGCGCAGATGAAACGGGGCTCGCTATCCGAAAGCCGTACGTCATCCGGCCAGCGGTCCGCATTCAAGGACACGCAATGGCAACTGTTACGTTTACCTACAAGCGGTTCCGAGCCTGAATAGCATGAGCGCTTTTCGCGCCAGGTAGCATCAATAAACGCCCCAGCGTCTGGCAAGGGCTTTTACTGGCGGTATTCCCCTCGCGCCGCCGGTATATTCACCTCCATCCATCCACGGAGATCGATATGCATCGTGTCGCTCCGATGCTGACGTTACTCACTGCCGCTGTATTCCTTGCTTTTTTGGAGCCGGTCCGAGCTGCCGAGGCGGATCGATACTGCCTGCGAGGTCGCAATTGGGGCTTTCCGGGCAATTGTCAGTTCGCCACCCGCTCGCAATGCCTGGCTGCTGCTTCTGGCACGAACGCATATTGCGGCATCAACCCGCGCTATGCCGCTCCGCGGCGGCGCTAATCACCGCTCGGAGCTATTCGGCGGCACGGCATGGCAGAAGCGGTCAATCAAGGAAGGCCCCAATGCGAAAGCTTGCACTGTTCGTCATCCTGCTCTCGTTCGCAGGAATGGTCCCTTCCAGCGAATCATTTGCTCAGAGTGCGCTTCGAGGTGCCGTCATCGGTGGTGCTGTTGGTGGTCGCCGCGGCGCTGCCATAGGGGCGACGGCCGGAGCCATCGCGGGCGCCCACCGGCGACATCAACATTGGCATCGATATTATTGGAGGAACGGCAACTGCTGGTACCGCTCGACCAGCGGAAGGTCGCACCGCGTGTCGCATCGGTACTGCCGTTGAGCCTTCGCGTAGCGGGCCGTGCGACTGGCCTACAGAAAAGATCGAGAACGGCAACTCAATAAGGAGATCGCAATGTTCTTCGCTCAGGAAGGATTCACATATCGAAATTTCCTGATGGATATAATTGCTGTATTCGCATTTGTCGTTTGGTTCTGGCTGCTCATTGTCATCTATGGCGACCTGTTCAGGCGCCACGACATTTCCGGATGGGGTAAGGCACTGTGGGTGCTTGCACTTGTTCTGACCTCCTACCTCGGCATCTTTGCTTACCTCATCACCCAAGGCAGGGGGATGGCGGAACGCAGCGCCGAGCAGGCTCAGCGGGCGCGCGAGGAGTTACGGCACATCGTCGGCTTTAGTGTCGCCGACGAGCTTTCCAAGCTCGATCAGCTCAAAAAATCGGGATCCATAACCGACACCGAGTACGGGCGCCTTCGCACCAAACTGGTCTCCTAACCATCGGTGAGGGAAGCGGGGAGGCCCATGATGTTCGCAAAGCCTTTTGGCACCGTTGGAGCTCTTATTGCTGGCTTTGCAATTGCGTGGACTGAAAGCGCGCATGCGGAAATATTCATAACAACCGCCACCATATCGCAGGGCGAGTTGGTCATCGTCGGAAGAGTAAGACGGCCCCGCGAGTCCAGCGTGGAAATCAAGATCAGTCCGAGCAAAACCGTGAAAGTCGAGAGCACTTCGAGCGGAGGATTTCGGTGGATTGGACCGGAGTTTCCATCGACTTGTATTGTAAAGATCACGTCCGGACCAGATACGAGAGACGTGGTGATACAGAATTGCGGCCTCCCCGGGCCAGCGGGTCCTCCAGGGCCGGCCGGACCTGCAGGCCCGATCGGACCGCCCGGGCCCAAAGCGAATTAGAAGGCAGACTTCGTCTTGCGGGTTTGCAGGTTGCCCACCGGATCGCTCTCGCATCAACAATCGAGGTGTCGGTTCGAAGTTCTGACGGAGCGCTACTGAGCATTATTGGGCTTGGTCGCGTTTTCGACCGGAACCGCAGCGTGCGATGATAGGTACCGGCGATCACGCCGTGATTATCGATACGCGGGCGACTGTGCCCAGTCCGATCGGAGGAGGCTGGCCTAGCCGACGAGCCTCCTCAACCCCAGCCGCCCCTACTTCAACGCCAGGCTGCTGCAATACGCCGAGGTCTCGCCCGATCGCCAGCCGGTGACCCGTCCGGCTTCCTTGCACTCGTCGTAAGTCTTGAAGTTGCCGACGTTCCGGCACGTGAAGGAGTACACGCCGCCCGAAGCGTTGCAGCCGACCCAGGGCTGATTTCCCGTCTTGAAGCTCGATTGGCAACCGCCGGCACAGCTGCTCGTTTCGCGTTCGAGCTTGGCGAGCCTCGCGGCATCCGACATCGGCGCCGCCGCGGCCGTCGATGTGGCTGGCGATGTCCGATACCCGGTGCTGCGGATGGCCACGTGATGCGTTGGCTTGTGCGGCCTCGCCACCTGTCTCGGCGCGTCGACCGTGATGCTGGGAAGCTGAGTCTCGGTGGGCGTCGGTTGAGACATTGCCGTGCCGCTCAGGCCGCACAGCAACAGTGCAATCGATGGGAATGTGACAGCGGGACGCGCAACGAAGCGTGACGACAACGTCATGGCCATGTCCTTCCAGATGCGGAGGGACAGTCCATTCCATCCCCCGAGACGAGGATATCACGCGCCGATTGAAGTTGCATCGCCGAACCCTGCAACTTGATTCGGCCGCTCTCGTCATCCGTCCGTGGTGATCAACCACTGGAAGAACGTCATCAGAACGGCGACCGCGATGGCGACGACGATGAGGTTTGGCTCCTGGAGCGGGCGGAAATCATCGTTGCATTCCGCCTTGAAGCGGGCGCAGCCATGAATGAGCATCGTCAGCAGCACCGCGCCCGCTAAACCAAGGTTCGCGCTCAGCCACGATGCGTGGCGTTCGTGAAATAGGCCGGAGAAATTCGCGTCAGCGGATGCCGGAGAACGAGGGCAAACACCAGGATGGTGCCCAGGGGCGGAGTGTCCTAGGCATTAAATTTCAATGACTTAGCGCTCAGTTGGGCACTCTTTTGTCCCGCAGCGTTTCGTCGTTTTTCGTTGTGGGTGCCCAACAGAAAAGGCACCTAAATGACGCAAGAAAATGAGCTTCGAGTTCCTCCGTGGCATGACGACGTTCCGCCACACGAAGAAATCGCGCGGTGGATCGAATCCGACGATACCGATCTTTCAAGCTTTGCTACGTATGCCCCGCACTCCGCCGAGGGGGAGGCCCCTCATGAGCCGCGCCCAGGGTCGGACGAGTATGACGTCGACCTGACTGAGGGCAACCGCCCGGCGGACGCTGATCAAGTCTCGCGTGACGTGCTGATCGCATGCTCGCAGGAACCGCAAAACGACACGGGTAACGGCAAGCGACTGTTGAACCATTTCGGCAGCGATCTCCTGCACGTTCACAATATGGGCTGGCACGCCTGGACTGGCACCCATTGGGAGTTTGAGCGCGGACTTGAGGTGGCGACGCGTCACGCGCAAACGACGGCCGCGCGTATCGTGCTTGAGGCCGACGTGATGGCGGCGACGGCGAATGAGCAACGAGCGATCGACGCCGCGAGCCAAGCGCGCGACCAATTGGCGGCGCTCGAAAAGGCAAAAGGCGCCGAGGCGCGCAAAGATCGGCGCTTTCAAATGTTGATGCGCATTGTTGAGGTTGGCGACGACGCCGCCGCCAACCTCAACGGACGACAAGTCGCGCGCCGGAAATATTCGGTCTCATCGGGCAATGCCAGCAAATTGCGTGGCATGCTCGATCAAGGCGCCGTGCATCGCACAGTGTCGATCGACGATCTCGACGCCGACAAGCTCGCGTTCAACGTGATGAATGGCACGCTCGGCTTTGTCTGCGACGAGGAGCCCGATCCCGATGCGTCCGATCACTCGGGCAAGACGCTCAAGCGCTGGCGCGCCGAGTTGAGGCCGCACAACCCAGGCGATTTCATCACAAAGGTCGCGCCCGTCGAGTATGATCCAAAAGCCGTGTGCCCGCATTTCGATGTGTCGATCGAACGGTTTCAGCCGATCGTCGCAGTGCGGCGCTTCCTGCAACGATATCACGGTTATGCCTTGACCGGCCTTACGGGCGAGCAATGCCTCGTATTCAACTACGGCAACGGCGCGAATTGGAAATCGACGTTCGTTGAGTTGGTCGCGCGGGTCATGGGGCCTTACGCGCAAACAATCCCGTTCGAGTCGATCTCAGGCGATGTGCAGAAAAGCGGATCGCAGGCATCGCCAGAGTTCGCGCGCTTGCCCGGCGCACGCATGGTGCGGGCCTCCGAGCCGGATCATAACGTGCAATTCAAAGAGGGATTGATCAAGTCGCTAACCGGCGGCGAGCCGATGTTGACGCGGGCTAATTTCAAAGACTTTTTCGAGTTTCGCCCTGACTTCAAGCTGGTGTTTTCCGGCAATCATAAGCCAAAGATCAGCGGCGTCGATCATGGCATCTGGCGACGCATCAATCTCGTGCCGTGGCCGACGAAGATTCAGCGGCACGAGCGGCGGCCCATGGCAGAGGTCATGGGCGAGTTGTGGCCCGAGCGATCCGGCCTCCTGAATTGGCTGGTCGCCGGCGCGATCGACTATCTCAACAACGGGCTCAACCCGCCCGACGAGGTGATCAACGCGACGGCGGCCTATCAAGAGGAAATGGACCCCGTTGGGGCCTTCATTGGAATGTGCGTCGAAATCGTATTGCCGGGCGCCGACGGTGTGCGTGCGTTCGTGTCGGCGCGGGCAATGTACGACGCCTTCGCCGACTGGTGTTTTGCGAACGGTATCACCGCTTGGAAGGAACGAAGCTTTGCAACGGCGATGACGGAAAAAGGTTTCGACAAAGAGCGGCATAGTGAGGGCCGCCGCTACATGGACGTGCGCTTGCATGACTTGCCGAGCGCTCGGCCGCGCGGCCGTCGCGTGGACGATGTGCCGCCACATCCCGACGATGACGACATTGTGCCGGTGTGACGCTACAAATCATGTCGGGTTTGTCGGGTTGGTGCCGGGTCGGCGCCGATCCGGCATCGGCACGAAAGGCAAAGGGGATCAAGATGCTAGTTGGGGTGAGGTGCACGGATGTGTCGGGATGTCGGTTCAGGCGCCCTAATTACTATTAATTTGCAATCGGGGGCGGGGCCTCTTTTCTCTTTCTCATACGTTACGCAACACTAAACCCGACATCCCAACATAACCAAAAAGCAAATAGCTGAGAGCAAAGGCAAAATTACCGATGTCGGGTTGAGATCAACCCGGCATCAACCCGACATCCCGACATAAGGGGCGAACGTGAAAACGAAAAATCGACATCGAGAAACTGGTGCAATGGGCGGTGCGCGAGGAATTGCCGAATGGGCAGGCGGTTGCGGCGCCACTTTGGGACGTTTCGAACGGCCGTGCCCGTCAGCGGCTAGGCATGCTATTTTCACTGGCAATGCATGCCCTCCATCAAGGAGCGCGGGCCTTCGTGGTCTTACCCTCGCCGCGCTTGCGCTCGGCGTGGCTCTCGCGGCGTGCCGCTAGGGAGAGGGTCGAGGGCGATGGCGCCAAGCGCGGGTCCTTCCCCGCCGGGTGGGGTGTACGGCCCAAGCGCGCCCCGAAAAATCGCCAGCCGCAGCTGGCGTTTTCTGACCTGACAACCCTGTCAACCTTACGAAGGCGGCGTGTCAACCGTGTCAACCCAGTTTTTGAAATCTGCGACTGGCGATATTTCGGGGCGCGCTTGCGGCGTGCAGACCGGCCCCCTCAGAAGGACCCGCCGAGGCGCGCTTGCCCCGTCCACGTCGGCACCCTTAGGAGGACCCGCCAGTTTGATGTTATGCCGCGTCCGTCTTAAGCGCCGAATGTTATCGGATGGATTTTCCGCAGAGTATCTTGGCGGAGCGAGAGGAACTGGCATCGAACCTTCTCCGCGTAGCCCAGCGTATTAGCCTGGCGGATCCAGGCGGACTTGGGGGTCTTCGGAAAAGGCGCTCCCCGCCGGAGATCGCTTGAAGCAGCCTTAAGGGGGCCGCCCGATACTCCCGGTCAGTCCCGGGGGGTGGCTGTAACGGCTAAAAAACCTCCCCGCGCCCGACAGCCGGCGGACTGCCCCCAACAGCGCATCAAGACCATCCCGCGCGCCCGCCAAGCCCGTACGGAGCCCCCTGATTGATCGGATCGGCAAGCCTGCCCCGGGGAGAGCCTAAGTATCGGGAGCATGGGCTTGGGGCTCCCCGATGATTGCCAGCTCAAAATCTTTCGCCAAAGGTCCTCTACCCTTCCGGCCAAAAGCAAATCATGCTGGCCGGCCATCGGCAGAACGGCATTCTCGGCTCCTTTTGACTGATGAACTAGGCGATTTCCAACCCAATTTGCCTCCCATGCGGTAGACCGTCAGGATGATTCTTGCGCGAGTTGAGCGCATTGCTAACAGTCACTAAGGATCATTGGCCTTCCAAGGCTGAGATCCATCGGGACGCGCGATCAAGGAGTTTCCGCATCTATGCAAAAGCAGATTCCGGAGCACGGTCGACGCCCTGAAGTCAGCCGGACCGGCTTGGCAAGGTTCTTCTTCGCCTTTCTGCATCCAGCAGACGCCGTGTCAGCCGCCACTCACTCGGATTCGCTGGCGCTGGTATTTATCTCAGGACAAGCCGATGTACCGCTTTTAGACATCGAGAATATTGAGGTGAGCAAAGGTTGGCTTTGGTCAGCTGTGAGAATTCGCGCATCATCCGGTGAATGGATCTTGTCCGGAATAGGTCGCCGCGAAGCTGGGCCGTTTGTCGACACGCTAGAGGAGGCCCGCCTCGCCTGGTGGCGAGTGAATTTATGGTCGAATGCTGAGTTGCTGCGTTCCGTCCATTCTCGCGTAGCAGAGCTTGCTGATCCTCCGCGCTACGTAGCCATGGGTCATTTTTCGGCACTTGAGGGTGATGCAAAAGAAGTCGCGAGGCGCCTTCCGCTAGGATGGCCCAAAGCGTTGGCCCTGACCCATCCGGTTCAAATACTCACGATAATCAGGCACTTCCTGCAGAATCCCGCGCAAGCGCGTGCCAACGCGAACACTGCCTTTGTGACAAACGAGCTAGTCCGCTCCCGGAAATTTTTCGACAGTATAGAGTCAAAACCCCTCACGCTGGAACAACGACGCGCCGTCGCTGTCGATGAAGATCGCAACCTTGTTGTCGCCGCAGCTGGCAGCGGAAAGACTTCGGTCATCGTTGCAAAGGCAGGGTGGCTTCTCCGGAAGGGATACCAGCGCCCATCGGAGGTGCTGCTGTTGGCGTATGCTAAAGATGCGCAGATCGAAATGGAACAGCGGATCCGAAGCCGTTTGGGCGTGGAGACGAGTGAGGAGCTTACAGTCAAGACTTTCCACAGCCTGGGAATATCAATCATAGGCGAGGCGGAGGAGAGACGGCCAACTCTCGCTAAAGTCGCGGAGGATGGAAAAGCTCTGTTCGATTTGCTCAAGGAGATCATCCGGGACCTTATTGCCGACCCCACGTTCTCAAATGTGATGGTCACGTGGTTTCAAAGCTATTTTGCACCTTATCGAAGCACTATGGATTTCAAGAACCAGGGTGAATACTGGAGTTACGTCCGCCAGAACGAAATTCGATCGCTCAAGGGAGAAATGGTAAAAAGTTACGAGGAATGCGAAATCGCCAATTTCTTGTACCTCAACAATGTCGCCTACGCCTACGAGCAGGCCTACGAACACGAGGCCGCAACTAAAGCCCGAAAGCAATACCAGCCGGATTTCTATTTGACCGGTGTGGGCATTTACATTGAACATTTCGCTTTATCCGCATCTGGCATGCCCGCTCCATTCATCGAGCCAGTTGAATATCTCCGCTCAATGGAATGGAAACGGCGGCTTCATACCGAACATGGAACCGTGTTAGTCGAGACGTTCAGCCATGAGAAGGCAGCCGGCATATTAACAGTGAATTTGGCCACCAAGCTGACGGCCCTCGGCGTGGTCCTGTCCCCGATAGCGGAGGGGGAGGTTTTCGCGACCTTGGAGAACCAAGGTCGCGTGGACACGTTCACTCGTCTCGTTGCGGCATTTCTTCAGCACTTCAAGGGTGGACAACTCGCTTTGGCAGATGCGAGCCTGCGGGCTACTAAGTCCGCTGATCGACCTCGATCTGAAGCCTTTGTCGTCGTTTTCGGTCGGATCTTTGATCGCTACCAGCAATGGCTCGTGGAACGTCGGCAAATAGACTTCCACGACATGATCATCCGCGCCACGGAGCACGTTGAGACCGGAAGATACAAGAGCCCTTTCACCTATATACTCGTCGACGAATTCCAGGATATCTCCGCCGGACGCGCTCGCTTGCTCAAGGCATTGTTGGATAAGTCTGCTAACTCCAAGCTTTTCGCTGTCGGAGACGATTGGCAGGCTATCTATCGCTTCGCTGGTTCCGACACCACTATAATGCGCGACTTCAATGACCGGTTCGGCTACAGCGAAAGGACCGACTTAGGAACGACGTTTCGGTGTGTGGATCGACTTGCAGACACAGCCGGCAAGTTCGTTCTTCAGAACCCCATGCAAATACGAAAGAACGTAGTCTCGGTCACCCGTGCGATCGGGCCGCGCGTGCATATCGGTTTACCGGGAGAGGAACGGTCTAACCTGCTTCGAGAAGTCCTTGCGATGATCGCAGCGGAAGCTGAAACAACGGGTAACGGTGCAACCGTACTTTTGCTCGGCAGATACAGGCATACCAAACCGAAAAATTTGGCCGAATTGTCTAAGCAACATCAGAGCTTGCAAATCGAATTCAAGACCGTCCATCGCTCAAAAGGGCTTGAGGCTGACTACGTCATTGTAGCCGGCATGTGCTCTGGAAAGTACGGTTTCCCGACCGAGATCGCCGACGATCCCATCCTTGACATTGTCCTCGCCGCCCCCGAGGGCCACCCGAACGCGGAAGAGCGGCGGCTCTTTTACGTAGCCCTAACCCGGGCGCGTCGCCGAGCCTTCCTCCTCACTGAGGGAGGAGAACCCTCCTCCTTTGTCCGGGAGCTTCTAGGGATGACTAACGACGTCACGGTTTTTGGCCGGCCTGCGGAAAGGGACAAACCGTGCCCAGTTTGCGTTACCGGACACCTTGAGCGCAGGGTCGATCGACGCGGAGCTTTCTACGGATGCTCGAACCGGCCTTACTGTGACCATAGACAGCCCGCCTGCCCGCTGTGCGGAATGGGAACACCGACTAAGACCGGCGGCTCGTACGTGTGCACGAGTTGCGACCAACCTATTGAGAGCTGCCCGCGTGGCGACGGGTGGCTGCAGCCCAAAAACGGAAGGAACGGAGAATTTTTCGGATGCACAAACTGGCCAGACTGCAGCTATACGAGGAACATCAATGTTGCCGCGGAGTAGGTTAATGTGGCGCAACAGTCCCACCTAGTTGAAACACCTCTCGTCCAAGACGCTGGTGAAACCACTACCTGGCCGCGATTCGTGCGGGCTAACTCTGCGTCGCACGCTCCTACGCATGCTTGTTCGCCGCGAACCAATTGTCCACCTTTCGGGCCTCCAAGCGCTGCAATGTAGCCAGAGACCCAACATCCATACCATTACCGCCCCAACGGACATCTGCATCTGTTCGAATTCTGCGAAAGAGCTCCGCCGTAACTAGAGTATCGGCTGCAGCTCTATGCAGTCGAACAGGAGTGGAAATTCCCAGTACCCGGCAAATTGCCTCCAACTTGTAGCTGCTGTGTCCGGGGTAGAGCCTGCGGGCCAAGAGCAATGTACACAAATTGGGGGTCTCATCTGCTAGCCCCATCTCAAATCTGCAGAATCTTAGGTCAAACGCGATATTGTGCCCAATCAACGGGCTAGCAGCGAGAAATTTCAAAAACTCTTTTGTGACTTTTTCGACGTCAGGCGCAGTTCTAACCATATCTGAGCTGATACCGGTGATTTCTGTTATCTCAGAAGGAACCAAGCCTCCGGGATTCACCAGTGTCTCAAACGATTCCCCGAGGTTTCCGTCTACGATTTCTCGCGCCGAGATTTCAATTATCCGAGCGCCGTGAGTAGGGCTGAGACCAGTTGTTTCTAAGTCAACAACTACGACTCGCTCTCCTTTAGCTCGTCGGAGACGAGGAATAATCTTTTGGTCGTCGACCACCGGAAGATGGAGAGTGGGACGCGAATATCTCTTGGAGGGCTTATCGACATTATTTGGCGCGGGGGTTGCGCCGGTTTCGACTCCCGCTGCACTCACTCGCGTCACACTTCCGTCAATTGGAGGAGATTTTAGGATTTCGCCACAGCCTAGCGTAGGTGTCTGGAGCTCGGTGTGGGTTTGCAGAGCTTCACAATCTGCATCTCCTTCCGCCAGGTCGGGAATGCAGGCTGGAGGAATGAAATCCCCCTGCTTGTTTCGGAATTTCCTGACAATGACCCCGATCAAAACAGCTAGTATTATTAGAGCGAATTCCACCCGTCCTCACTGAGATTCAACCCTATTTGGCAAACACGAAGCCGAGGGCAAAAGCGACAAAAGCCAGCTAATAACACGCCGTTCCGTTTTGTTTGGACAACCTAACGACAGAAGGTCGATCGCTTTACAAGTTAGATCATTTCAAGACCCTCCGCGTCCGGCATTCTTGAGCCCCGTGTCCCGGTATGACGCGTTATGGACTTTTGTCATGATGTGCAACAAACGCCCGCAAACAACGGAAGGTCTTCGTCCCTCAAACCGGTCGAAACCAGACCAACTAATAGATGGTCTTGATTTCGGAATGAGAGATCAAATTGACTTGCTTGCTGAGTTCGCACCGCATTCGCAAAAGATACCCCTTCCGCAAATATTCGCCAATCTCTTCAAAAGTCACTGCCAACTGATTTTCCGCATGGTGCTTTGTTCGACCGAGGGCACGATCCGCCATCCGATAAAGGCCGTCCTTAAAACGATGGGCGACATACAGTCCGCCGTCCGCCGCAACGCGCTCGAAGCCGCGAGGACGCTGAACGGGAAACGCGACATCTCCGCTGTCAACTTTACTTTCCTCATTCGCGCGCTCGAGTTGTGCTGGGGGCTGCACTTTTCCGACATTTTCCAACCCGGCGGAGGTTCCGGATTGCCCGGTCGCGGCATATTCGCCACCAGCGTGCTTCTCAAAACGCTTCGCCTGCCGGTCAAGCGCTGCACGTTCGTCCAAGCTAAGACCCAACTCTTCAATCAACGCATCGACAAGATCTCGGGGCTCTGGAAGACAGTTCACTCGCATTCTTGTTGCGTTCCAACTAATCATGTCCGGTAGCACAATCGCGAAGATCTCTTTTTCTAGGACCTCAAGCGCCTGCTTCGTACAATCGAGAGGGACACAGGCTGCAAGGCAGTGGCATCGAATGAATTCACGCCGAAGATCCTTGGCAATCTGCGCATCATGCGGCACATGGTCGGCAGATTTTCGGTCCCGCCACATTCGGCCTATATTGTAATTGCACGCGAGCTTGTGGCTGCGCTCCTCGCTGCCGTTCACATGACGACTGTAAATCCGGTCACGGAACGAGTCCGCCGCCGTAATTCCTATGTAGTGAATATCGCCAAGATGATCTGTCAGCGCGTAAACGCCTATAGCGTCGGGCAGATCGTCGATCTTCCTGAGCTTCTGGCTCTTCAGCGCTTCTACGCAGTCTTCCGCTGTCAAACCAAGCCCTTTCAATCTAATAGAACAGGCACCTAATTAGCTCACAGTCACTTTGGACTAGATAAAATAAGCGCCATAATTTTCATGTTCGACAAGGAACCCCTCAACAAGTCCCAGAACAAGCAACAGATTTCTCGATCAGTGCTGACTGGTTTGACACGTCATCGAAGTCCAAGACGGGCTCCAAATCGCTCATCCAACCTACTAGACACCTGTTCAAAGTATTTTTTGTCATCTGGAACTACTGAAACAATCGCTTCGGTCTGCGTGCGGAGCGCACCAACGATGCGCTCAATCGGTAGCCTTAATGTGGCGGCGTCCTTATGGGACTTGACCGCCATTAACGCCGCCTGTGCGGCCCAATTGGCTAAGGCCATGTACTCGATAACTCGCTGCTGTTCGCCTTCATCCGACTCAACGTGCAAGTGCTGGAGCGCGCGGGAAGTACCGAAGTGCTGCACCAACAGTCGTCCGATAAGGCGTGGCCAATCAAAGCCTTCCTTGGCGTATACGGGCAGAATCTGGGTCGCCAAAGAAATGCCCTTGATGGCCTGCGCATGGGTCAAGATAATCTGAATCAAGGAACGCAGCCTCACGATTTCCGCGGTGCGAATCGGCTTCCCCTTGAGTGATTTGCAGCGGACTTCGAATGCAGTAACTGCCTCTTGCATCTTCTTGGCAGTTGCCTTGGCCTCAGCATTCTTACTGCGGGATCTAGGTTGATCACCATTTTTCGTTGAATGGTCGGGGTCAAATGGTGCTTGCGGTTCGGTCGTGGTGAAGTCGAAGGCGTCAATGGCCTGGATATCCTGATCCTCATCCGCGCCGAGATCGCTACCAACGAGGCCGATTAACCGGTTTAGGCATGCACTGAGCACGCTTGCTGCGCTGTCTTGTCGACCATTCAGCAACTTTTGCGCTATACCTTCTTTCGTATGGGCAACGGATCGCGCACGGATGAATTCTTCGTAGGGTACGACGCCGTACGCCTGCGCCGCCGCGACCTTTGGCGCTGACGCTATCGCCTGAACAGGCTTTCCGTCGGAGGCATTGTCCTCTTCAATTTCCAACGCTTCCAGTTGGTTCAATGTCTCGATGAGAACCAGATCTTCATTCAAGATATCTGCCAAATCGTCTATCAATCTCTTCTTGCGACCGCGTTGCGGTGGCAACGTCGCGACCGCTAGGACGTCAAGATCAACAATTTGAATAGGTGCCGAGGTGAGACCGTCCGCGAAGAGAATATGACCGTATTTCGGCCTGATACCATCGAAACTCGGATGCCAACTTCGCGTAGCCGGCGAACGAAGGGTGATGCTATCGCCAATCTTCTGCCCATCGCGGCCGAAGAGCGTCAACGCAACAGCTTCGCTGGCCAGGTTGGACGGCGGATTCCAGGATAGCCGACCGGCCTGAAAACTCAACGTGCCACCATCCACGTATCTCTCGTCGTCAGCTTTGGTGGTCGAGAGAAACGTCATTTCCGCGATACTACTTGCTGGTAGGGGCGCTTCTCGATAGGCTTCGAGGCTCAACGCCTCCAGCGCTGTACCGGGTGGCACGCGTTTGTAGATGCCGCCCTCCGCATTTCCGCTTACTTTCGAAATTCCCATCAGAGCCGGATATGTGCAGTTCATGCTTCCAGAAACGACGTGATCCCATGAGTGGCCCTGCGCCACTATTAGTTTAGCATGAACGAAACGGTCGCTTTCTGGCCCCTCGATATCGAACAGTTCAAGGCCGGAAAACCGATGCAGTTCTCCTTTCGGAAAACTACCGCTGCATTTCTCTATTAGAAGATCGGTTGCTGGTACGCCGAGTGCTGTCCGCAATCGTGCCAACCCTTCGAGGGCCGTATCCCAATATGGTGATACTACAATGAGCCGCTTGATAGGGTCGGCCCCGATGCGGGCCACGATCTGATCTAGAAATGTTATGTCAGGTCGATCAAGCAGAACGGCGAGATCATCATTTACGACGTCATCGGGTGCGGTGGACTCCGTGGCGGCTCGCAGCCAGGGAGCGCCTCGTATCGCTCGTTGCAGACTTGTCGAGAACCATGGGTCATCGGCCGGAACATATCGCCTCATGTAGGCGAGAGCGCTTGCGAAGTAACGCGCTTGATCTGAAAGTTCCGGAGTATAGCGAATGTTGGCAACCAGCTCCTTATTGCCGCCTAGTCCCAAGGCGGTTAGGTTTGCTGAGCCGAGCATAAGTCGCCCCTTAGTAGGCCCGACCAGCATCGTGATCTTCGGGTGGAACGCACCTGGCGCATCTGCCTTGATGATATGATAGCTGCTCCCCGCAAAGCGCGGCGGCCCGAACTCGGAAAATGCCTGGTTTACCATTTTCCTATCAGCCAAAACTATGATGTTCCGGCATCCCGCTCCACGCAATTTGGGAAAGGGGATATCCTCAAAAGCCAACGCCCCGAACGAATAGGTGGTCATGAAGGCCGAATGAAAGCCGCTGTCCCCGAACGCCTCGAAATATTTCATATGGTTGCCAATTCGGACCGCCCGAGATCCGTCAATCCCCCTTCGTCGATCAGCTTGATGTCGCTCAGGAACCGCAAACCTTGATCTAATCGCGGGCTGCTTGGAGAGACCCGGAAATGGTCGCGGTATCGCAACACGCTCTCTTCCGGCTCCATCAAAAAAGTATAGGCTTTTTGATTGCGAAATTTGCGAGAGGCTACCCAGAGATGTCGCTTAAGAATGCGGTCACGGATCATTAAATCCACCACAACTTTTGCGCTGTCAGTAGCCCGTTCTTGCAGAAACCGGACTTCGGTTCTTAGAGATTGGAAGTGTTCGCCAGCGTTCAACGCTTGATCCATGAACGCGGTAAGCTCCGAAGCTTTGTCAACCAATGCCGCGATGAGAGCAAGAGACGACCTCACCTGGTTTTCCGTGGAGCCCGATGCTACCGCCTCAGTCATTGCCACGGCGTGGGCCTTGGCCGTAACTGCAGGTCCGCCGGCCGAAACAAAGGTCTGTTTGAAGCTTAGCCACGACTGGTCTTCTGGCGGAGTAATGAAGCCCACTAACCGATCGACCAACTCTTCCAACGTTAGCCGGCGCGAAGGTGACGATTCTAGCAGGGTAAGCGCGGCAGAAAGTATGACCTCATAAGCGAGACGGATCAGATCGCACGCCTGATACAGGGCCCAGAATTTTCGCACGTCTTCGTCAGTCTTCTCGTCGGCCGTGGCTTCGCTGTCCAGATTGTCACCGAACCAATGCCATTTGGCATCCTCTGCGCGAGGGATTTTTTGCACAGACTCCGTCAACGCTAGCAACATCCGCATTGTGCGGCGACGCATAAGGTCGCCGGCGCTGGGTGTCAGGGCCTTGCCAAGCAGGATGTCCGACAACAGCCGATGTTCTTCGCAGCCAGGCAGCATGGCTGCAGGCTTCATCCCCTTGAGTTGGTCAAGCGCGGAAATCGAAACCGAGCCCGCCTGCACGGCATCAAAAAAGACATTTGTCATGGAGCCAAGGCTCGCGCCAAAAGCCGCCGCAAGTGGCAGCGCACGTTCGGTACATATCGGAATTGGGTTTCGGTCATCGCCAATGGTCACCAATCCCATCTCTGCCATCTGGCTCGCGTAGATGCCGCCGAACGCACCGCCCTTATTGCGAAGGTAACGTTGATTGGGCTCGGTTTCCGGGTCAGCACCAACACCGAACTCTATGATTGCATCTGCCTCCGACTGCTCCGAATTTTCTCCCAGTTTTTTGTGGGCCCAATCCGATCCGGCAATGCCAAGTTCTTGATTGCCACGGCAGCAAACGAGAGCGAAAAGTATTTCACAACGACGGTGAAAGACCCGGAATATTGCTGGATCGGTATTGCGAATGTGGTCTTCGTAATTTTTGAGTATCCAAGGAAAAAACGCATAGTATCGAAATCGCAACGTGATGGTGCTGATGCCCGGCAAGAGCGACTGATAGATCGCCTCGATCGGGCGCTGCATCCCCAGAGGATCAAGCCCGCTATCTTGACCGAGTTCTGTCCACTCTGGAAAGCCTTGGCCAAGCTCGATCATTTCATCTCCTGAGCTGCGGAAGCGGATGTGTCTTTGATTTTTGGCGCCCCAAGTTGGCACCATATTCTTTCAATGCGCAGAGACTGTTCACCAGTCGCATATCTTCAACATTAGTGCAGGGGACCTCCAACAGAGCGGGGCTTGCAAACACTAGTGAGAGGGCTTGTGCACGCGAAACCGCGACGTTGATACGATTGAGACTAAAGAGGAAGTCCACACCCCGCGAAATTTCTTCTGCAGAAGAGCTCGTCATCGAGACGAGGCATACTGGCGCCTCCTGCCCTTGAAACTTATCAACCGTTCCGACCCGCGCGTCAGGTGGAAGAGCCGCCTTCAACGCGTTTACCTGTAAGTTATAGGGTGCCACCACAAGGATATCGCTCAATTCGAGGCACCTTTCGTTGCCGTCCCTGTCTCGAAATTTCTTGCCCAGGAGCAATCCGATCTCATGGCGGATGGCGGCAACTTCTTCCGGTGACGATTGGCTGTTGCCGGCATGTGAGACCTCTACCAAGCGAGCTCCGGACACTTGATCCGAGGTACCGCCAAGGATCTTCTGGTAAGCGGCGCCATCGTCGCTGGTCAACCGCCCCTCGTACACTATGTCAGAGATGAATCGGCAGACGTCGGGGTGCATCCTCCGCGATATCGGGAGAAAGATTCCACGGTCCGGTGGAACGGTGTTGTGACCGGCGAGAAGGTACTCAAGCGCCGATAATCCGCTTTCTCCGGGATGGGCACCCTGAATCGGCTGGGAAAGCTGCATGGGATCACCCACCAGGACGATGTTCGTCGAACTGGTTGCCATTGCTACGATGTTGGCGACCGAGACTTGGCCGGCCTCATCTACAAACAAATAGTCGAAGCTCGCCTCGAAATCGATGCGAGAAAACAACCAAGCCGTACCACCCACGACCGAGGCTGTAAGAAGCTGAACATCGTCATTCCTATCTGTTTGGTGGATACGCCCGGAGTAAATGCCCGTGGGCGCATCTCCTCCCTTCTTGGCTACACTGATGGTTTCGCCAGCCTCGGTCGCGCGATCGAGCACTGCGCACAGGAGATTGTCGACGGCCTTATGGCTGTTGGAAGCAACAGCAACACGTTTACCCCGCCTCACGAGATCGAGGATCGCGCAAGAACTGACATATGTTTTGCCCGTGCCAGGTGGCCCCTGGATCGGCAAGACGCTGCGATCAAGCTCTGAAACCGCCGATACGATTTCGGGAACGAGCTCTTTGAGCGGATCTATGATCGCGGGCCGCCTCCCCTTGCCTAGAAAGCGGGGTTCCGATTTAGAGACGAAGTCGATGATGGCGGCGTATCGCTCGTCACCACGAACCATGGAATCCACGGCTCGCACGATCGCCGCCTCGATTGAGTCCGTATTTAGGGGGCCCCCCGGCAGGATCGACGTCAGATCTGGAGGGGCGTCAAAGCGAGCCTTGGGAAATTTGACTTTCGCGGTTCGCTTCGCTGTGTCGATCTCCATCAATGTCACCGAAGCCGGTAATCCATTTGCCTCGACATGACAGGCACCGGGCTGGAGCTTGGTCTCTTGTTCGGGGAATTCGTACGAACGCTCCCAGGACCTGCCCGCATCAAGGGGGCGCGATCTCGCGACGAGGCCGCCCAGGCATTCAAGATCATCAACGAGGTCCTCGGCCTCCTTGCCGATTTTATCGAAGACAGACCACCAGGTCGGTTTCCGTTCTCGATCGTGAAAATGAACGAGGTCAAAAAGGAGATCGGCGACGCGATCACCGTAGCGGACGGCAACCACTTTGAGCTTCTCGCGTAGGGCGTCCGCGGCGATCTGCTCTTGGTTGACACTGTCCAGGTCAAAGTTACCCGGATTGTTCTTTATGCCGACCGGCCGCCATGGCATGTCCGCCAGCCTCACCGAGGAAATCAGCCAGTCGCGAAGCTTCTGCGTCGAAATACAGTCGATTTTGTTGTAGTCCCGGATCTCCTCAAGGAGCCTCGGTTCTTTGGTTTCTCGCCAATTTTCGTAGGCCACTACGCTTCCGCCGGCCGTTTTGACGTCGCCGGTTCGCGCTTCCATATAGAAAACTTCAAGGTTTTTGAGCGAATAAGCCGGCTCCGACGTGATTAGCGCGCCCGATACTACGCTGTAGAGATCAACGAACCGATTTTCCCTCAGCATCTGATCCAAGAGCGCTTCGCCGATACCATGGCTGCTCGTCAACCGCCGCAAAGCGGAAATCTCATAGGCTGCGTAGTGATAGATATGCGCCTTCGGAAACTGGCGCAGCCGATCGGCGAAAAAGGCCATCAGCTGGCGTAGCGCTTCCTCCTCCTCGGCGCGATCGTGGGCCCAATAGTCTTGGAATACGCCGATTCCGTCATTCTCAAGCCAGACCCCGTGGAGATACTCCAAACCGCCCTCATAAAACGGATCTCCCTCGATATCGTAGAAAACATCGCCAGCGTCCGGCGCTGGAAGTAGCGCCAGCCCACGATTGGGATCGAGCGATTTCAGCTCGAAAGACGGAGGGCCGCCAGCACGCCTTGCTGTTTGCAACCTGGCCTGGATTGTCAGTCTTTGCAGGGTCGTCTCTGCCAGCTTGGGCACGCGCCGGGTTCGCTGCCCAAGCTCAGTCATCGTGCTGATACCCGCTGCAATCAGCTTGCTCCGCTGACTTCGGGATATGCCAGCCACGAGCGACAAGCTATCAGCTGCTTCCCACTGTCCTTGGCAGTCATTGCGCCACCGACAAAGCCCGCACATCTTCACCGGGTCGGGAGACGTTGCAGGCGGGGCAGCTACGAAATCTTCCAGCCGGCTGCGCGCATGACGGGCGTAGGCTGAATATTCCGGTAGCCGGAATGAAAATCGCTCGCCGTTGCCCAACTCGATATGCGCACGCTCGGGTTCGCAGCCTTGAGCTTTGGCCAGAAGGTCGGAGTAAAGAACCAGTTGCAGAATGTGTTTCGGATCGGGTTTGCGCTTCAACTTGGTGTCGACCACCTCGTAGGAAAAACCGCCCAGCGCCGAGGGCCGTTCCACCCGGATCAGGAAATCCGACCAGCCGCCCCACGGCGACGCGAAAAAAGCACCTTGGAAGAGGACACCCGGTCCTTGCGATAGGGCAGCGCGTGTGGCTTGGGCAGCAGCCGGCAATCCAACGTCGCGCCCAAATTCGATGACGGAATGACCCTCGGCCTTCAACTTGGCGAGATACCGGGATTCGTGCTCATCGCCCTGTTTCTGCAAAATTTTTGCGTCTTCTGTATCGTCCGCAGGCTCGAGCGGCTCGCCCCTCGCGTAGCGCAGATCCAGTGCGGTCGCATGTTTGCAAGACATGAACCGCATCAGATCCGATGCAGATAAAAGAACGTCCTGCCCCTGAACTCGCATAACTCAACCCCACGGTGTAACTCTAACGTAAGGAGTTGCCATGACAATAGCTGTCACCCCCGGGTCCCCAGCAATGTCCTTCGAAAAAGCGCAGCAGCTGTTAGAACTTGCGACTTTCGTCGCAGGCCGGCGCATGGGCGTAACGCTCGACGACGTGGTGGAGCGGCTGGGAATTTCTAGACGCACAGCACAACGCATAATGCACGCGCTTGAGGCCCAATTTCCGGACACCGAATCAGGCTTTGATGAGGATGGACACAAACGCTGGCGGCTTCAAACCGGCGCGCTGCGCGATTTGCTCACGCTCACCTCGGACGAACTAGCAGCCCTGGATCTGTCGATAGAGACCCTTGAACGAAACGCGCTGGATGTAGAGGCTACCCAGCTTCGCCATCTTCGTGAGAAGATATTGGCTCTTGTGCCGCGCAACAAAATCGCCCGCGTAGAGACCGACCACGAAGCACTCCTAGAGGCCCAAGGCCTTGCCTCACGACCTGGACCAGCCGCGCGCATTCCGCCAGAGATCATTTCGTCGATTTCTACGGCGCTGAAGTCTTCTCAGCGTCTCAAAATCCTCTACCGTTCCCACGGCTCCGCTAAGCCAACCCTGCGAGTTGTCGAGCCGTACGGCGTACTCATAGGGATCCGACGCTACCTGGTCGCGAGGCCAACGGGAGATGTTGATGGCCCGCTGCGCTATTACGTGGCGGAGAGAATTCAGAGCGCGGAGTTCACCGGCGAGAGCTTCGTACGCGACCCTGGTTTCGATATCGACCAGCACGCACAGAAGGCCTTTGGCGCGTTTCAGAATGAAGCGGAATATGGCGAGGTGGTCTGGAAGTTTAAACCCAACGCAGCCCCGCACGCACGGGGGTTCCTGTTTCACCCAAAACAGGTCCTTGAGGACCTGCCCGACGGGTCCCTTATCGTCCGCTTCAGCGCTTCTGGGCATCTGGAAATGTGTTGGCACCTCTACATGTGGGGTGACCAGGTTGAGGTTTTGGCACCCGACACCCTTCGAAAAATGGTCGAGCCGTACCGCAGATCAGACTTTCCCGCCCTGCCTTAGTCCTCCCTGGGGCAGTCAGTTTTTGTCATCCCAGCAGTTTATCAAGCTACCGGGCTTTTCCTCTGCCTTGAAATGTTTCGGACTAGGGATTCGAATGAATGAAGACACTGGCCAGGAGAGGATTCCTTCAGCAACTCGGCGGCTTTGTCGGATTAGTACCAAGTGCCAGTGGCATTTACGGTCCGGTCGTACCCAAGGGCCATAAGCGTCGCATCAGCCAACGCGACCTGGAGGATGCTGCCGTGCAGCATGCGGTCTGGCTTAGCGATGACAGCCGCGGAGCAAGAGCAGTTTTCAGCGATTGTGACCTCTCGGGGCTCGACTTCCTGTCTCACGAACCGGGGATCATTGATCTGCGAGGATCAGATTTCACCGCAGCAGATCTATCTGGGACTACCGCCAATCAAGTCAGTTTTCATCGCGCGTCACTGCAGAGTGCACGCCTGTCTTGGTCTCAGCTAAAGCTCCCAATTTTTTGCGGCGCTACTTTGAGAAGGGCTTTGTGCAATGATGTTGTCTGGGGCTGGCCATCGCCGTTCGTCCTCATCCCGCCTCCCTCGATCGACGGTTGGCAGCCAAGGGCAACCTTCGTGAACACCGACCTGAGTTTCTCAAATTTCGACAGTGCGCGAGTGATGGGTTACTTTTCGGGAATAATGTTCAGCAGCGCGTCTCTGCGCAATACCGACTTGTCGCACTCAAACTTTGCCGGAATAAAATACATTTGCGAGAACTCATTTGCCGGATCCTACTTGACGCGAACAAAATTTCACTACGCATCGATCGATGGCACAAATTTTCGTTTTGCTCACCTCGACGAGCCAGATTTTTCTTTCACGAAAATTGGATCAAAATGTAGTTGGCCAGGGGGAGCAACTCTATGAAGTTTCTATATGGATCAGAACTTACCCAGCGCATTAAGGAACTGTGCAGAATAGAAGGCAGAATCGACCTTGCAATTGCCTATTGGGGTTCGCAAGCTCTCGAATTGCTCCCTCTCGAGCCGGGCAGAACGAACATTCGGATCGTATGTTGTCTCAGCGGCGGAAAATCTGCTCCGGAAGTAATAAAACAATTCGGAGAAAGGGCGCGCCAGTGTGACAACATCCATGCCAAAGTTATATGGACAAGCAAAGGCGCGATCGTCAGTTCCGCAAATGCCTCATCTAATGGATTGCCGGAAGAGGAATCTCTGGCCAGCAGCTTGCTTGAGGCTGGTGTCTTCGTAGACGACCAGACTGAGCTCGATCAGATCGAGACTTGGTTTGAGAGGCTGTTTAAAACGGGAAGTGAAAGGATCGATGATCTGGATCTTAGAGCCGCGGCTGCGGCGAGGCCACCCGGCGGCAAGAGCCCAATACGAAAACCCTCATTGCTTGAGTTTGTGATATCGAACCGAGGCAGGGTACCGCCGCAGGTTTCGATTGCCTTAGCTATGTACAAGGAACCTGCAAGCAAAGAGCAAAAGCGGGTCGCATCTGAAACCCTGCGCGACAAAGTCCAGGCGGAGAGAATCAAAAAGTTCCTGAATATTGGTGACGATGTTTTTGATAAGCTAGACTGGTACATAAACTGGCCGGAACTTCCCCCTGATCATTTCCTCATAGATTGCCACATCGGCGAAGAAAGAATGAAGGTGGGTCATTTCTTCCATACCTTTTCTTCGGTAAAGGGATGGAAAGCCAAGGTCGGTCTGCCATCCGATCATTTCTATTTTGTCTGGGACCGGGGATCAAAAGGTCCACATTGCGTGCTGACTAAAGACGACAAGAAAGCCCTGGAGAACTGTCGCGCAGAACTTTGGGATGCGGCAAAGGACAAGAGCGACGATAGCGCTCGCTTACTTTCTCTAACTGATGCTGCCCCAATCCTCTTTGAAGATGCGAAACGAAGGCATCGCCCGGATAGTTGATGGTCGGCCGACAGAGGAGCGCGACCCACTCCATCTTCGCTCTCGCGACGCCGAGTGTTTTGCTACCATCACCTGGCGGCGGGGACGGGCTGAACAAGGCAGCGGATGCCGCCACCGCCTCGCGCAATGTTTGGGGTGCTGAGCATCCGAACCTCGCGCCCAGGAAATGCTTCCGCGAGGGCTATCTGCGCCTCCCGGTCCCTCTCTCTGTCGCCAAATTTACTGGCAATCACCGCGCCATTTGGCGTGTACGCGTTGAGGTAGGTCGCGGCGAAAAGACTGTCCTCTGAGGGTGTGATCCGCGGGGCCTTGACTATCTTAAGCCTGAACGGGCTTCCGCCCATCTCACTTAGAGCGCCCAAGCGGGCTAGATCTGCATCCCTCACTTCCGCGCAGGGATCATCGTCTTCACAGGCTTGAACAAGAAGCTCGCCGGATTCCGTTGGAAGGACGTACCCATCCACATGTCCGCTTGTGATCTGCTCGCCGGCGTCGCCATCAAGCCAAATCACCTTGGTGGCCCCTAAACGCAGGAGCTCAAACTCGATATCTGTTTCGTTCAGCTGGGGGTTTCTATTCCTGTTCAGGAGGCAGCTGCGGGTGGTAAAGACAACGCCATCGCGCCCGACAACGAATGCGTCGCCTTCGGCGACGAAACCGGCGTTGATCATCTCACCGCCAAAGAGATTTCGTGCCGTACCTGCCAACCGGTCCCCGGGGCGCTGCGGGCGCAGTTTCGGCGCGCCCCACCCGTTGAAATTCAAATCGAGCGGAATCACCTCAGACCCACGGACGATGTACAATGGCGCAATATCACGCATCCAGATGTCATCGACCGGCGTTTCGATGATCTTAACATTGGCCCCTAAGAATTTCGCCCTGGCCTGGCGCGCTAAGTGCCGCGGCGTCAGCAGACGAACGGGTTCGAAATCAGAAATTGCGGTAATAATCTGTTGCAGTTCGTCAGCCATTTCACGAAGCGCGGCACCCCATTCAGGATGAAGACCCCATGCCATCCAGCAGAAAGAATGAGGCGCCCAGTCAGGCACAAATCCGTTGCGCGTCATGCGGCTCTAGCTCTGTCAGGATCGAACCCAGCGCAATTCCCTTTTCAAGTGAGCTTCTGCATCCTTGTGGCCGGCCCTGCCGGAATCATCTCTGACCAACCTCTCGTACATCTTGTCCAGACCCTTGCGGGCGGTCGCCAGCGGAGAGCACGGTTCGGACCGGTGGTAGAGTTCGAACGGGTCCCGAAAAATCGCAAGCTGGCCGCTCTTGGAAAGCTTGTATTCAGAGTCATCAAGGCCCAGCGAATCTCCGACGTTTCCGGGCCCGTTTGCAAGAACTGCCATGAAGTTTTCGCCACGTAACTCCTTGCTCGCCCCGGGCACCTCAAGGCGGTAGGCTCGCATGATTTCAGCGTAGCTTTGCTCGAGCGGTTCGATCGCCCTGATCAAAACAGCACTGCCGAAGCCATTCCGATCGCAGGAGATATTGATCGCGAGTCCCCCCGCCCAGTAGAGGTAGACGTTCCCTGGCTCGTCGCACATCTGACCACTTTCAGCTTTGGCGACATCGCTGCCCCCTACAAAGCAATGGGAAAATACATCGTTCTCGTCGTAAGCTTCTGTTTCAAGGATCATTCCGCCGGCTTTTTTGCCGTCAAAAATGGTGAACAGAAAGCAACCGACGAGGTCGGGCGCCACCTTTTCGACCGGGCGAGCAAAAAAGTCCTTGTCTATATTTTCCTGAAACCGTTGCCCCATGATCATTCTGTCTTCCCTCGATCTTCCTGCCGCAAAGATGCTCTTTGTCAGTTACACCCGTCTGCTGGACAAATCTCTAATGAGCTCACTCACGTAAGCGGTGTAGAGCTCGGCCCGTTGTTCATAGGAGACGATCGGATTTGGTGAAAGCAGATCATCAGACGTCATCCTCCACTCGTCGCAGGCCATAAGCACGCTCCAGGAGGCGCGGTCGGTCGGACAGCCTAGGTCTTTGAAATCGGGATCGAGTAGGTCCAATTCGGGAAACGCATAGTCGACGCCAATAACGGTTTTATACGAATGCTTCAGTAGCGGGATGATATCTGCCCAGTCGAGATTGGATAATCCACGCGAACCAATATCGACCAAGGCGACAGATCCATTTCGGGCCTTGGTGCAAACCGAAGTCAGCGCGGTTGACAGTGGGTTTTTACCACGAACGTAATCTTCCGAATTCGAGCCATCTTTTCTAATGGCGATCCCGTAATAATCGGTAATGGCGCGCTTCGCTTCGGACACCTGTGAATGGATCGCTCGACGCAAGCACACCTCGCTCCACTTGACGATAACGCGTGCAGACGCTGGCAAGCTATCGGTCTCGACCATTCCCAATTGGGCTGTCCAGAAATCGACTGCCGTTTCTGCGGCACGGGCATCCTGCCAAGCGAAAACGGAGCTTTCTGATAAGCCCTCGTTTGACACCTGGACTGATGCACCCAAAACTTTGGGCACGGTTTGAGTAAGGATTGCGGTCGCAAGTCCTTGGATGAATTCTCTTCGGCTCGTCGAGGGCGGTCGCATATTCAACATGCGGAGAAGACTGCCAATTATAATTGCATTGTCAAATAATTCTAATGTTGTCGGACAAACCCTGAAACGTTCACTGCTGATGGAGGCTCGCCGCGCCGACGGAGCCAGAACGCCTTCAGCCAATCGCTCGGTGAAGATCTGTCGGCCGCAAAGCACTGCATCGCGACGGAATCGCCTGGCTATCACCAAGAGCTGTACGTTACGCCCAGCCAGCGGCAGGTCGCTCACACGTCGCCGATAGTAGCTGTGAACACGCCGCGAATCGCGCCGCACGACGAAACCTGTTGAACGCACCATGGGAAGATTGCAAATCCTGGAGCGCCACAATTGGCGTGCTCGGAAATATCAGTCGGTCCGCCTCGTTCAAGCAGGCGCGCGCTGCCATCCACGATTATTTAACTTGACCTTTACCCGACCTGTTGGAATGGCTGCTTGCGGCGAACCTGAGCAGGCGCTGAGCAAGGTCACGCTGAGTAATACATCAACTAGCGAAGCTATCAACTCGAACAGGTTTGAGCAAAGTGGGTCGAGGTTTTGGTAAGAGCCGCCGCAAGTACTCGGCAGGTGGGAAGTCGTTCAAGATTGTACAAGCCGCAACGGGTAACTCTTATGAATCGGGCCATCTTGGGGTGTTCGCGCGCACCTATCCAGCTAGGTCCGATCGTGATCTTGCCATCTTGGCTATACGTGCGCTGCCAGCCGACAAAAGGTCACCTGATCAATGGTGGATGTTGGGCGAATACCTTGTCTTTAACGGCCTTTTGGACGAGGAAGAGTCTGCCATCAACGAAGGTATTGATGCGTTGACTGAAGGGGCAAACCTGCCCAACCCAAGCATCGCTTGCCTGATGGATCTCGGGTGGATTCTCAGTAGCCGGGGTCTAGATTCGCTGGCCCTGCCCTACCTCCGGAGGGCGACGGAGCTCGCACCAGACTCTAGGGACATTCTGTCCCTGAAAGCCTTGGCTGAGATCGGTGTGGGCAAACGGGAAGAGGCAATTGCGTCTTTGTCCCGTGCTGTTGGCTTCGTCAACGCCACGGATTCTGACCGCGCGTGGCTCTCGGCCTTGCGGGAAGGCGCAGACCTAAAAGCACTGAGGAAGGAGGCGGTGCTTCGGAAAATCGGCTTCGGCGATCCCGATCTCGCTCGGCATACGCCGGCGGAACAGGCCAAGGCCGCGGTTCACTTGCTAAAGGCCGTCTACGACCGCGATCCCGCAGATATGTCTGCCGCCTACCATCTCGCGTATACGCGCTACGTCGCGGGCCAACTGACGCAAGCAAAGCCTCTTCTCGATGCCGTTGTAGCTGCCGACCCTAGTAAAGACGAAGCATGGACCATTCTCGGTCTAATCGCGAAAAAGACGGGCGATCTTGATGGCGAGGTGGCCATGTATCGCAGGGCGATCGAGGCCAACCCTCGGAGCGCGCTTGCACTCGTGAACCTAGCCTCCCGTGCGATGCTCGAAGATGCCGTTAAAGCGCGGAACTACCTTAAGACAGCTATCGACGACATGGCCCCCGATAGCCGGCACTACGCATGCGCCTTACACCTTATGGGCAACAGCTATGCCTATATCGAAAAAGATTACCTCAAGGAGATCGAGTACCACAAAAAGGCGGTTAGCCTTGAGCCCACCAACCCGCTCTACCGAGATAACCTGGTGCTTGCCCTCCTCTCTGCGGGGCGGTCGATAGATGCCAGAAGGCTCTGGCGCGAAACCAAGCAGATCCCTAGCGCGCACCCGCTCGTGAAGGACGAGCTTATTGCAGCGTTCTGCGACGAATCGCTCGATCCGCGCGAATATTTGGTTATCGTTGATGTGGTCGGAGAGTTTATTGGGGCACCGGGCAGACGTGTGTTGCTCAATCGTGCCTGGCGACGACGCTCGCACATCGAACCCGCCGAACAGCTCGAATTTCTGTCGGGTCTGGCCACCATGGCTAGTCAGGCTGGCGACGATGAACTGGCTCTCCAGGCTTGGCGGGACGCAGCTCCGTTCGATGCCGAGGGCGCTCTAACCGTCAACGAGGCGGTCGCACTCGATCGTCTGGGTAGGACTTCGGAAGCTCTGACCCTAATCGAGTCGAGAGCCCCAGCAGGCGAGCGGTTTCACACAGTTCTGGGAAACATTCGGAACCAGGCCGGTTTGCGAGCAGCCGCAATCGAAGCCTACAGGAAAGCGGTCGAAACCGAACCGCCGTTTGTCCTGCCCTTCCTGAATGCCTTCCGAAGCATAGAGAAGCTGCGCGAACCGTCGTTGGCAGAGCCCTTTGTCTCTGCACTTATGGAAAGATGGGAGCCCTCGCCACGGCGCTCAATCCTGCTTGCCGAAGGACACCTGCTCGCGGGTCGGCCAGCTACGGCGGCGGACTTCGCATTGGAAGCTCTCGTCGATGATGGGACGGTAATTCCACCCGAAGACGTGCACTCACTCCTTTACGAGCCGGATGACTCGTCACTTTTTGTTTCGCCGAGCGCAGACATCCATAAACTTTATGCCCTCGCACTCCTGCGGTCAAAGCGGTTCCAGCAATTATCTGAACTGGTGAGCACAGTGTTCGAGTGGCCCCGCTGGGCCGGCGGAGATTGGCGAATCTTGAATGCGGAAATCGCTCGAGCGGCTGGTTCCTCGCGGGAGATCCCCGCGCTTCTGGAAGGAATGGATCAACAAATACCGGCTCAAATCTCATTGGCGTTGGTGGCGCTTGAGAACGACGATCCGGACGCGGCCGAGCGGCTCGCAATGCAAGTGGCGGCTCAGCCAGATGCGGAGCGTTACCTGCATCCGGAAGGCCAGCCTGATGCGATGGCCCACGCGGTGCTGGCCAGCGTCTCATGTCACCGCGGCGAATTCGCAAGGGCGCGGGAGAGCGGACGCGAAGCGGTGCGACGCGATCCAGCCTGTGTTCTCGCGCGTCGCGTGTTCGTCGATGCGCTCGTCAATCTAGGGGACGACGACGAGGCGGAGGCCGTTCTAGCCGATGCGTTGCGGCGCCTTCCCTCGGAACCTCAAATTCTCCGTCTGGCCGTCGAGACACTGGTTGGCCTTGGGCAGCTAAAGAGGGCTGGCGACATATTGGCCCGATACCGGCCGGGACTCGCGGAGTACGGCAGCGAGGACCTCGGATACCGGCTCGGTGAACTTGTCGCGGCCGGCAGGTTGGCGGCTATCATGCCTCCCGCTTCGCAAACACAAGCTGCGCAAACCGAGTGGCCTTGGATCGGGGCGCTGGGCCCTCCCCTTTCTGGGTGGCTTGCGGGTGCTCATCACAGCCTAACGAACCTTGCCGAGCTCAAGATCGCGCTGGCAATGTTCACCGCGAAGGTGGCCGAGAAGGTCCTGGTCGACCGTCTGTTAATTCCATTCCGGGAGGCGATCGCCGGGCAACTCCTCGCGCCCGACGATCGATTTCGGGATGTAGACGCTTTCATTGCAGGAGGGCGTCCGCCTTCTCTGGGTGGGATGGTCCGCCTTCTCCGTTACACGGCCAGGCCGTTCTCGTCTGCGGATCCGGACGTGCTTAAAGCGTTCCGGAAGTACGTTCGGGCCGCCAATTGGCCCGGACGAGACCTGCTTCAGAACCTCTCCTTCATGAACAGACTCCAAAATCTCGCCAATGTCAGAAATGACAGTGCGCATGTGAACGAGCCTAGTGCGGATGAGATCGTTACCGCCATTTCCATCGTCGTTGACCAGGGGCGACCTGGAGATATCTTCAAGGCGATAGGGATCGAGCTGCCGGACCTTTCTGCCAAAGACAGATGACTATAGGCTGGAGGCACACTAAGGCTACATCAACCCACGTTGCGCTGACGATAGCCTCGCTTGCTGTCCATCCGATAAGGTGCGCTCAAACAAAACATCCGCCCGACAAGCACCTCTATGCCCAGCGCCATCTCGTGGAATGCTGCTTCAGCAAGCTCAAGCAGTTCCGTCGCGTCGCAAGCCGCTTCGAAAAGACCGCCCGAAATTACCGTGCCGTCGTCACTCTCGCTGCCATCATTTATGGCTGCGTTAAGTGTCCACACCACCTAGAGCTCGGCCGCGAGTATCCCGATTCCACGCTCGCGCGCACAGCGCATCAAGATTTACTACTTATTGATCAAACAAGCCCTAGAGCGCGAAAATGCTCGGCTTTGTTAACCGCCCACTCGTCATCTGGTACAGCCTTCTGGTAAGCGCGAAGGAAAGCAGTCGCCTTACCGGTGTCTCGCATCTGCTCATACACTGCGACTAGGCGCCGGAGGATTGCCGGTTTGCCGGGCAGCCGCCGATGAAGCGCCAGCAGTTGTTCCGCCGCCATCTCGTACTTCGCGTCGAGCGCGAAGATCGACGCCTGCTTGAGCAGAAGGTCTGGGGCGTCCGGCGTCTCCGCCAGGCAACGCTCTACGAAATTCCGAGCCTGATCAACTTGTCGAATTTCGAGATAGGCTGCGAGCGCAAGGCGGCATAGCTCCGCGCCCGCCGGCGTCGGCGAGTTCACCACCTCTGGCCGTGCCTCAATGTCTCGAATGCAGTCAAAGAATCGCCCCTCCCGGTAGGATGCTTGAACCATCACCAGGAATGCCCGTTCATCCCGAGAAGTCTCGAATTCGGCTCGCGCCACGAGCTCGGCCTCGCGATATTCTCCTTTCTCCATGAGGCGAACTGCCTGTGTCGACCAATCTTCGTGTGCGGCCATTGGCCGGGCGACAATTCGGATTGGCGTGAACTCGAGCTGCGCTCGTCGTACTTGCCGGAATGTTTCCAGCATCGCATCCACGCTTGGCCAGCGATCGTTAGGTTCCAGCTTGAGGCAGCGATCAATAAAGTCGTCCAGCGCCTGCGACACTGACGAGTTTAACTCACGAGCGCGCGCAAATGGCACGTGCCGCGCGACTTGACTCAAGGTGTCGTGAGGAAGACGCGCCGTAACTAGGTGATAGATGAGTACGCCAAGGCTATAGATATCGCTGAGGTAACGCGCCGAGGAATCGCGTGCCGCTAGGGTCGCTCCTACGATTTCCGGCGCCGAGTAAAGGATGGTACCACCATTTTCGCGCGTCCTAGCATACATGTCCTCCGGCAAAATGCTCGATCCGAAGTCGGTCAACTTCACGCGTTCAGCCGAGACCAATATATTCTGTGGCTTGATGTCGCCATGAGACATCCCGACGCGATGAATATGCGCGCACCCTTCCATAACCTTCTCGAACACGCCAAGTAATCTTGCATAACTCGCGACGAACCCCTCCTCGCCTTGATCAAGCATCTGCGCGAGAGTCACGGAGGGGAAGTATTCCATCTCGATCGCATACCACTCGCGCTCGGGCGGAACGCGGCCCATCCAGTAGACATCGACCACGCACGGGTGTGGGACCTGTCCGATCAGGAACGAGCCCTCGGCCAGTTCTTCGTTTCGCTTCCCCTGGGCTTTCGGAATCTTCACGGCGACGATGGCACCATCCACCACCCGTTGCGCTTTCCACACCCATCCGTAGGAGCCGTCGCCTAGGCATTCCAATAGCTCGTAGCGATCGCCGAGACGTCGGTCGGCACGGGGAATAAAAAACTTGGTTGTCATGAGTCGCCTCTTCGAAGAATACTCTCGAGACGGAGCAGTCCGTCTTGCCCTGCGCGAACAACAAACTGGTAAAAGAGGAGCCTTGCTCGTGGATTGCCTGGAACCCGCACGCCGCCAATGGCGCTGAAGCCATCTCGCACGATTCTGCGGAAGCTGTCGTGGTCAGGCAACGAGACAAGACCTACGCTCCAGTAGGCAAGCAGCAGCGTCGCTCCTTCGCAGGCCCAACGATGCTGAGCGAGTAAGAGCGTCTCTACCTTTGGACTGAGGTCCTTCTGCTTACCTGCGTATCGCTCGAATTCGGCAACAAGCGCGACACGCCGGGTGGACCGCTCAAACCATACCGAATCGGAGCGGACGTCCTCCTCAACATGCGCAAGAACACCTTCGTGCGGGGCAGGCACTTCGGAGATAGAGGCGAAGCCGAGATCGCGTCCAACGGCCGTTAAGAACGTGCAACCGAGGCTGTGCACCAGGTGCCCAGCGTCGCGCACACCCCACTCAGTCCACATGGGGAGATGGGAAGCCACGGCTTCGACGGTGAGCCTGCTCTGTGCGTCTGTGACGTTAGGCACCGAATCTGCCCCACACGTTGAGAACTTCTGGCGATTCTCCACCATGAACCAGCGCCTTAGTTCCGATACGGACCAAGAGAGGAGCCGGGATTGAACGACCGCAGATGAGCGCTTCACCCGTCGAGAGCCCAGGAAGCTGGTCAAGGTCAGCGGCACTCACCATATCCGACGTCTTGGCGATGAACCGTTGGTCGTCTGGATTTCGCAGCCTCATGGCGATCAGGGTATTGCACTGTGATGTCACGTCCGGATCGAGCTTCGACGGACGTTGACTTACGACTGCGAACCCAACGCCGAATTTGCGGCCTTCGCCGGCAATCTTTTTGATAATCCGATGACTGACCGCCGGCTCCCCCGCTGGAGCAAAGTTGTGCGCCTCTTCGTAGACGATGAAGCACGGACGGACACGATCGGTCTTGCTAGAAGCCGCGCGCAGAATCTCGCTCGATATTAGGGCAGTGATGACTTGCTTCGCGGTATCGCTGAGTCCCTGCAAGTCTACGATCACGAGGCGACCGCGGCGGTCCGTTGGTCGTCCCACCATTTCGTAGACGTCTGTCGCGCTGGGAAGGCCAGAGTGGTAGAAGCTTTGGGCTTCTTGCAGCACTCGAGAAAGCTTCATCGACGCGACTGCGGCGCTCCGGCCGTTGAGTGCGGTCGCTTCCGCTTGGCTAAGTTCATCCCACTGTCGCACTTCGTCGATTCCATCGCCAAGGTAATAACGGAGACGGTTGATATCGCGAGGTGTCACTACTTCATGCGCGATCCAGTAACGGATAGCTACATCAAGCACACGCTGCTGTGGTTCGGTGAGACCGGGCAAGATCTCGCTGAGATCGTCCATCTCGAAGTTATCAAACTGCAGAGCAAGCTCCTGATTCAAGCCAGCATATTTCTGGCGGAACGAGGTGTTCTGAGGGCTGTAAACTGAAATCCCTGCGCCGGCCTCGCGCATGCGATTGAACGCTTCCCGAATCGCCGGCAGGGCAGCCTTGTCGCGCTCGTCATCTAGCTCGTCGGGGCGCTCGTTAAACCGCATCTCCCCGCCCTGCAATGCGCGACCATACTCGCCATGCGGATCAAAGACGACGACCGTTCCATTGTTGAGGGCGACAAGGCGCTCGATGATACGACCGACCGTGTACGACTTCCCCGAACCTGTCATTGCGAGCACGGCGAGATGCTCGGTCACCAGACGATTCACGTCCAAATAGACGGGCACTGCGGTAGCACCCCGCTCATATCCGACCAGATTCCCGATATGAAGGCTGGAGTGCTCCTGAAACTCGTAGAACGCGCTTAGGAACTGAAAATCAACCGGCTCTACCGGAGCTCCCGGATCTAGCGCGCGACGTGGCATCTTGATCTGCCCGGTGGCAGGATCTCGAAATCCGATCGCCTCGAGCTTACCGAGCACATGCTCACCCGTTACCTGCGCTCCAGGCAAGAGTTCGAGCTCGGTTACTGCCTGCCCGAGGCCAGAGTTATACAGCACATTGCTTCGACTAATGCTGACGATGCGTGCGAGGACGTCGGTTTGTGCTTCCTGCTCTCGCTCGCGATGGCGAACCCGCACGAATTCACCGCGCCGACCGGCAAAAGACGAGTTCAGCACCATCGTGAGGCTCGTAGGGTCGCCCGTGTTGCCGACCAGTCTGCCAAGTACGTGGGTGGTCATATTGCTTTCTCCTTTATGTCGCGAGGTCCCAGTCCGAAAGCCAGAAGCCCTCGAGATCTCGCCGCTTAAGCTCACTGGCGACACTCCGGCTGTAGTGTTCGAGGAATGGTCCAAGGGCATTGAGCTCACGCTCAGCCAACTGAACCGGGAGAGGTGCTGACGCCGCGCCGCCGACGGCGGTTAGGGCCATGGTCAGGCCGACGATTTCATCGATTGCTGAAGCAGTCCATGCCGGGGCATCGCCAATCAATTGCATCAGTCGTGGCTGCGTCGTCTGCCCCGCGCGGAAATGCAGCCCGATGACCCCGAGATCGACAACTGAGCTAGGCTCCATACGCGGCGTGTGCACATTCATGCGGAACGCAGCCGTTCTCGTAAAGCTGCCGAGAATCCCATGCACGAACCGCCGCTCCCCCACGCCGAGAATTGCGTCGCGGATGCCATCAAGCGCTTGCAAATGGTCGCGGTTGACGTTCTCGGTAGGGAGCAGCTGACTGCGTCCTTCCTGGATCCGGAGATCCTGCTGCGCCGAAAGAACGATTGCGCCGAACCGTTGCGATGCTAAGCCTACGATGACAGGCCCTTCCGCCCGCCACGGAAAAAGGTGCTCCCGGTGACGGGACCAGAATGACGCGATTGTTTCCAGCGTCGCCGCATAGGCGGCCTTGTAACCTTCGTCGCCCACTGGGTCCGACGGTGGAACCATCCCCCGATCCATGATCAGCGGAGTGTCGAGGTAAATAAGCCTCGCGCGCTCCTCGGTGACCGCCCTGTCTGCCAACTCATACGCCTGCCGCATTGACGCGAGCGCAATCCGCTTCGACTGGTTCTCAAAGTTGATGTCGTCGATTTCACATGCACTGTCTTGCCCAGCCGTCGAGATAGCGTTCTGCTCAACGAGCAGATCGCAACGGCACGCAGCCGCTCCATAGAGGAAGCCGCCGATGGTTTTCGTCGTCGAAGCATGGGTGGCGATGCCAGCCGCGCGCGTGTTGATAGGATTCGGGCGGGCCACCGCGCGCACTAGGCCTGCCTTCACGAACAGCGGCGCAACGCGTTCAAGGTCGCGGATCTGCTTGAGCAAGCGGCCAACCGTTCCCGGCAGATGAACCTGCGATTGAACGGCAAGTGTCTGCGCTAGCGTTCGATTGTTGGTGTTCATAGTTTGGATACCTCGCGAACCGCACTGACGTAGGGAGCGTATGGGCTTTGCATGACGAGTTCATACGCCTGCGTCGTTGGCGCAGCGCCAACGACAAGACCTCTTTCATTCAATTCTCGCAAAAGCGAGCGACCGTTCTCGCCGGAGAAGCGAAAGATCATAGAGGAGCTCAGACCAGCGATTGCCTGCTCTTCGTTCTCGAAGGCGTGGCTGAGTAGAAACACGAGAAACCCGTAGTGGTCCGGCCGAAGCGCAGCGAGCTCCGACGTCTGCGCGACACGTAAGTCGCCGGCAAGGTCAGCCAGGCGTGTGAGCCATCCTTCGACTTGCGGAGCAGCGTCAAGTACGGCGAGCGACCAAATCGGAAGACAAGTAACGACAAACAGCCCTGCAGCGGGGTGCAGACGGTATGCCCCCATGCAGACACTCAGATCGCTCCAGGTTGCCCCGGGAACAGACGGTGTCTGCAGGTTGCCCGTCAGCCGGTAAGCGACTTCCGGGCCCAGCACCTTTGCGAGTCCTTCTCCCCCTTGGGGCACCCTATCAATGCGCTCCGCACGCCAGGCTACCGGGCGCTCGCACTGTGCTCTGCCAAATGGTGGGACGAGGAGGAGCAGGTGCCCCGGGGTTCGCGTCCACTCAATTAAACGGGATTGTTCTTCCGGTTCGGCGGCTTGGAAGCCGTCCGCGAATGCGAGAACGATCGCGCGGCCGTCTGGGAGGCTCTTGGCCGGCGCGGCCGACAGGGCTTCCTTCAGGACCTGGCCCCGCCGATGCGATGCGAGTGTGCCATGGAGCAGAACGGGGACGTTCACGTCCTCCCTCCCAGCCGGTAGGTGCGCTCCACGAGACCGCGGCCAACTAATGCTTCTGCTTCCTGGGTTTCCAGGGCGGGGTCACGACCCGCATCGAGCGCCGCCACGATCTCGCACCAACGATCGAAGCTCACGCCCGCGGATCCGAGCACCTTTCCGCCGGCAACGGTGTTTTCATGAGCGTGTGCCTTCACGAGCTTCAACGCTTCCGAGAGTGCGCCCACGTCCTCAACGTCCCGGATGCTGAGCGTCTTCGGCGATGCGCTGTTCACAGCCGTTGCTAGCGCTTCGAGCCCGCGCTGCGACCGTAGGAGGTCCGCGCCCTCGACGAGGTGCTTCCGATATCCGGCCACGGCGTTCTCTGCAGAGAGGATATGGCCCAACAACTGCGTCAGGGAGTTGCGCGGTTCCTCGAGAAGGTCGCGAGCTCGCGACATCAAGGGCTCGAAATTCCCTAGGCGCGCAGGGCCATCAAACTCGGAGCGTAGGCGGTCTACTTCGTCGCCGCGCACATTCTCCAGGGCGCCCTCGATGAAGGTCGGCCTCCCCAGCAGTTTGTCGAGTCCAAGAACGGCCGACGGATACTTGAAGTCTGCCGGCGCGTTGGATAGGACCGCCGAAAGCGTCTGCAGACGTCCGGCCGCCCCTGACAGATCCATCCGCAGCCTCTCGTACACCGATTTAAGGTCACGGAAGGCTGCGACGATCTGACCATCGCATTGTTCAAGCGGACGCTCAACCCAAGTCGTGAGGTCGACACCCGCCTCGCGAGCCAGATTCTCCAGTTGGACCGTTGCTTCAGCGACCTTCAGGTCGCGCAGATTTTGCCGCAGAGTACCGGGCTCATTCGCCTGCAGGAGCCCCGTCGCCCCTGCAGGGAGGGCCGGGGCGATGGCGCCGTCGAAAATGTGTGCGATCTTCTCGAGCGAAAGCGTGAATAGGGCGATCGGGAAGCCCAGTAGCACTGCAGCATCGGCGCGCATCTCATCTGCCAGCGAGATAGTCCGGGCGCGAATGCGCTCCTCAGCGCGACGCACAAAGGCGACAAAGAGCGACGCACGGCGGATTCGCTGCCATAGAGGAACATCGTCAGATTCAAAGTCGAGCGTCTTGACGTTCGGGTCCTGTTGAATCGCGAGATAGTCATCGCGGCGATAGACCCAATTGACATCGCTCAAGACGCGCCGCCGTCGCTGCGCACTCAAGCACAGTGAATCCGCAGTAACGGTCGCTGACTCGGCTGTGTCGAGAGCGTTAAGGTCCATGTTCGATCTATTCAACTTGCCTCGGGCCGTCAGCGTCTTAGCCCCAGGCTGTCCGCCTGCCTCCGGCGCGAAGAGTTCCTGAACGCGGCCGGCGCCGAAGACCCCCTCCATTTCGCGTACAAGTTTCGGGTATTCCTTCGTGAGCCAGTTGTCGGCCTCCTGGACAGAGTTACGCAGCTCGGCACGCGTGCGAGCGGTATAAGCATCGGCGCTCTTGGCGCTCGGCTGCTCTTTCGCGAAACCGAGGGACCTAACAATCGACATCCACTCGAAGTAGGTGTCTTTGGGCTTCACACCTTCCCACGAGTAGCCCCAGAACCACTCACGCTCGGCAAGCGGGAAGGTCCAGTCTCCCTTTAGAACGCGTCGAATCGTCTCGACGAGAAATGGCGAAAACAGAGGCGCTGCCGCATCGTCGAGCCGAGAAAATAACCCAGCACGTTCGCTGTCGCTATAGCCAGCTGCGCGCGCCTTCGGGGTGACTCCCAACTTAGCGAGAAGCGCTTTGAGCTCTTCAACGTCAACGCCCGACTTCTCGTCAAGGTTGGCGAGCGACGCGGGCTGCGCGGTGTCGATCGCGAGGATTCGCCATGCCCGTATGAGAAGCTCCTGCTCCGAATCCTTGAGCTTGCCGGACGAGCGCAGAGGCCAAGCAATCCGCCCGAGCTCGTTGAGCCGCTGCCGGAAGCGGCCTGCCTCGTCGGCGAATGGGCGCAAAAGACTCTGAAGGCGCCCGGTGAACGCGGTGGTAAAGCCGTGGCCGTCGAGCCGGAAGCCCGCGCAAGAGGCTGTCGGGACGCCCACCTGATGGAGGATGTGTTCTTCCGTCGAGGTGAGTTGATACAGCAGGAGATAGCTTTTGGCGCCCTTCAGCGTGTCGCCGGCCGGATTTGCCATTATGTCGACGAGGGCCCGGGACGCGGTGAAGGCAACAAGAGGCGTTCGTCCTTCTTCTCCGAACTGCGCACTGACAGCTTTGCACAGCCGCTGTAGTTCGTCTTCGTTCTTGACCCACGCGAATAACAGCCGGCCCTTCGGATGAAGCTTGAGTCCATCAAAGGTGACCAGCCCGCCACCGGAGGTGCCGCGACTCCCGGGCGACGTCGCAACGATGTTGAGCGCCTCGTCGCGAATGCCAGAGGGAGCGAAATCGTAGGTCCAGTGCTGGTCGATGACGCGCATCGCACCCACAAGGACCTGCCGCGCACGGTCGCGCTCGCTTTGCGAACGAAGCGTCGAAAGCACCTTCTCGTGCGCCGCGTTCTGATCGGGATCGCGGAAAATAAGAGAAGTCTGCCCCTGCTTGCGGTATCTGAGGTCGAGACGGGCAATCATCTCAACACTTGGTCCGACGTGCGTAGCGGTATCAAGGCCAAGGTCCTCAGCGCCGAGAAACCTACGCCATATTGCGCGTGCCGCATCCTCTGCGGCAGGATGGGGGTAAAGCAGCGAGACGAGGTGGACGAAGTCCGCCTGCCGCAGCGGCACCAGCAGCGTGTGCTTGCCATCGTTGCGCCGCAGGCCCTTTGTCTCGTGGATCGCGTAGGTTCCAAGATTTGAGAGCAGCTGACGAAGATCGAGCGGCTGATCGACGCCGCCAAGACGCCACATGCCGCGGTCACGGGTAAATTTTGATGTACGCAGGGCCTCCGCAGCTTCCAGCTCATCCCACTCCACGCGGCGAAACAGGGTCGCAACAGGCTCGTCATATTCGTTGCGTGCCGAGAGTAAGGCCGCTCGCGTTTCGGTGGGGTAAGTGTCGAGCGAAACCGGAAGCTGCCCGTACAGCAAATCACGCGCGGTCGCGAGCTGCGCACGGTCAGGAATTCTCAGCATCTCGATCGCGTGATGGTCGAGCACATGTTGCTGGACCCGCCCGGACACCTTCACCAGATCATCGAAAAGCGCGCCCACTGTCGGCACGTCCTTCTCGCCACGAGCACGCTTGTCGCGCAAGCGCTCGTCAATGCTCGCCATGACGACATTGAACCAGCCGAAGTTGCCGGCGCTCATTGCGTAAGCGGCTTCGACAAGCCCTTGCGGATAGGCCTCCGCTAGGCGCCCCTCCTGCGTTAGCGTCTGCACGAAGTCACTTACGTCGGAGAACGCGTTCGACTGAAGCTCGGTCAGCTCGAAGCGCCGGGCGGTCGACTGAATCTCACGCAACTCGTCCCCGATGGCCGGTGAGCAAAGCGCCACGTACCGGAGCCAAGGCAGTTTCCTGCGCGGGTCTTCTTCTTTGATCGCCTTTCCCATAAGTTTGATAGCTCGCCCGTCAAGGTGCTTGATGTCGGTAGCATCGAGTCCGAACGTAGCGGCCTCTGCGGCGGTCTCGAGCTCATCCAGCACAACCAGCACGTACTTGATGCCGAGCGAATGAAGATACGTATACGCCGCCTGACAAAGGCGCGTTGCGAGCTCCGGATCTTCGTAGAGCTTTTCGTCGGAGTGATTGGCGGACACTTCGAGTACAACAGCGAGCTTCTTCGGATCAAACCCCGCAACAATAAGGCGGTCGGCGCCTTCTTTGGCGATCTGGCCCTGAATAGAGCCATCGAAGGTTCCACGCGCAAGGGGTAGCAGCGCCTTATAAAGTCCATAGGCGAACCAATTGTCGACGTTGTTGTAATCGTTGGCGACCTGGCTATAGCGAATGTAGAGACCCAGGTACTGCTCACGGTCCGTATCGTCGTGGAACAGATTGGCCTGCGCCAATGCTCCATCGTCCGCTCGTACCCACCAGCCTCGCGAAGTGCCGTTGATCTGCGCCACGAGTTCGTAGCCAAGGCGCGATTTACCGACGCCCCACTGCGCGATCACCGCGAAGACGTGGGCGAATTTCTCGGCCTCGTCGTCGACCAGGTGAATGAAGTGCCGGAACGCCTCATAGAAGCGACCCTGCCCGACGATGGGATGCGTCAGCGGATAGCTCGAAACGCCCGTCGCTGCCCACTGGTGCTTGGCCTTGTTAATCATCGCGTCATCTCCTTGGCAGAGCGGGGTGTCGTGCGGTTCGGTTACTTTCAAGCGCAGCCCACGAACTCTGGAAGCGATCGTTGAACTCAGGGTGGACAACCCAGCGCACGAGCTTGCGCGACGGGTCGCCGAACAAGCCTCGACCGTGTCGCGACTGTCCGGGTTCGGCGGACAGGATCTCGAGCGCACCGGTGGATACAGAAGTCTCCAGCAGAAGGTCCATCCATCGGCTAAAGTCTTCGCCGGACGGGCTGGCTCCGAATGTCGCGAGAAGCTCCCTCAGGACTAGCTCCGCTGCCACAAGGCCACGGATGTCAGCATGGCGGTTTGTTATTTCGGTTAGCGCGTTCGCCGCGGTGACCTGTCCTGTGAGGTCGGCGACGAGCGAGACAGGCAACTGCAAGGCACCTTGCGATGTTATCCATCCAACAGTCTCGAGCAGGTGCAGCGGCGCCGTCAGCGGGGAAAGCGACAGATCGTCCCGCCGACTAGCTCTGCGAAGGACATCCGGGTGAACGGCGAGATTGGAACAGCCCGTTTGCACGAGCCAGCGCGCGGACGAGCGCTGCTCGAGTCCTTCTAACCAGTGTTCTGGCTCGGCAAAGCGCTTGAGGATCAGAGATTCTCCGGGAGTTATGCCGCGGCGACGCGAGCGGACCTGCTGCCAATCCTTTAGGACCCAGTCACCATCGAGTAGCCGGCACAGCAGGCAACGCAGCCATACGCTGTTCCGCACAAGGAACTCGGCAAAGTCTGTCAGGATACCGGGGGACTGCCTTTCCCAGCGCGACACCAGATCTGCGGCGTCTACATGGAGCTGCCACTTCGACCCGTGCTTGATCATCAAGCCGGCTCCGTGCAGCAATGCGCCATCAGACGTGGTCACGGCGCCGAATAACCCGAGCGCAGTTCGGCGGGAGAGCGTCTTGCTCAGGACATGTTGCCAGACCGCGCGCGGGCTCCCCGAGCAAAGCGCTGGATCCGCACGCATGAGCGTGGCGAGGGCGCGAAACCAAGCTTCGCCATCACGCGTATCGGTCCAGAAGGACGGTCGCTCCAAATATAGCACGCTCATAACGTCGCGCCCTTCTCAAGGAAACCGCCTGCTCGTCCGACTCTCCCGCGGGCCCAAGTTTCTGCGACCCGGCGCACCGCAGCGGTGATGTGGGATCCAAGGCGGTAGAAAGCGCGACTGCCGAGGGCGCGGTAGCAAGCATCGGAGAACGATGGGTGAATCGTGTACCCGGGACTCCTGCCACCGGATCCGTGATCGAACCGCCAGACCTCGCGCCGCACGAGCACCTCGACGACACTTGCGAGACGGTCATCAAGCACAGCGGCAGAAACGCGATGAGCGAGGACGGTCACGTCGAGTTGTGCGAGCGTTTCCAGCACGAACTCACCGAGCGAACCGCACTGAACCTCCTCACCCGTCGGAAGAGTTACAACGACATTGACTCGTGGCGGGTTCTGGAACAATGCGACGTGAGCGTGCTCCAGCTCAAACGCCAAGCCTCCCGAGACCCGCTCGGCCTCCCAGGCCTCCTTCGTAAATACCATTTGGCTAAGCAGGAAAGCCCAGGGCCGCTGAAGCACCCAGCGCATCGAATCGCCGTCGCCTATACGGTCGTCGAGCGCACCCGAGAGTACCACAGCCGCTGGGGCCGTGTCATCGAGAGAGGGAAGTCTGATCAACCGACCCGGCTGCCACGTCTTCGAGGGGTCATCCCAGACGACACCCGGGATTGAACCTACAGATGTCGGTGGTGATTTAACCGGGCCGGCTGTCGCTGCGAGTGCGCGCAGCAGGACCGGAAACGCCTGTGCCTCGTGCGCAGCTGCAGGCAACACGAGTCGCTCGAGCTCGCCCGACCGAGTCTCGGCAAGCGATGGGATTACTCCTGCGATGAGTTCTGCGGCAAGCGGCCCCGACGCTGTGACCGTTCCGCAAAGACCCGCAACGTCGTTCCGTTCGCCGATCTCCCTGAGCCGAGCGAGGACGATGCGCAGCCACGCCGCCCGCTGTTCACAAAAGAGCGAGAAGATCGCAGGCAGCGTCTCGGAATAGGTCGGGAGCACGTTCGCCAAACTGACGAGCTGAGACGTCGCGACGAGTCGCGCACCGTCGTCGAGCCACAGACCCGCGTCCCGAGGAGCGGACAGCGCCCGCAGTGATTGGCTCGCAACCTCGCCGGAGGTGATAAGCGCCTTGAGATCGTCGACCACGCGCACGAGGGCGCTCCCTTGGAGAGCCGAGAGGTTCATCAGTCCCCGCCTCCGGCTTTATCCGCGTCGTTTATGAGCGCGTAGAGGGCGTCTAGATCGGTGAAAAGACCCGGTCCATCACCGTTAGCGTTGCGACACAGAGTTTGAATTAGGGCGCGATCACGGCTTTGATCGCCAGATTCCAGCCCCTTCTGTGCTGCGACGAAGTCCGCCTCTGAGCGCTTGCATTCAATTAACGACTCGACGAGCTGAATAGCGGCAACCGTTAGGAGCCTTGCCGCATCGACACATTGACCCGCCCGAAGCATCCGATCATCGGTCGCGAACCATTCGGCACGATCGACCGCAGGCACATTCGGAATAGGGACTTTAATAAGTCTCACGTCTCCCGGATAAGAGTGCGCCGAGATACCGCGAATAGTCGACTGTATCTGCAGGAAGCCGATATCTGATTTGAGGTAATGCCTGATAAATGACGCAGGGACTTGCTCTCGATCCACGCGAAGAAGCATCACTTCCGTCGAGGGGTATACGCCGGCATCAGTTTGGCAATAGCTTACGTTACGTCCTATGTAGCTCTTGTTGTGTGCGGCGTTGCAAAGGAGGAGGTCGTGAGCGCTGAGCATTCGCGAGTTATTAGCTGGACGCTCAACCGTACGAAGCTCTCCTTCGAGAAAGCCCCGACCGAGGTTTGTCACGGTCGCTTGAAGCACCCCGATCTCGGCCTCTGGTTCGGTCTGTCCGTTCGTAACCAGGGACGTCAAAGTTTCAAGAGACTTCGTTTGACCTCCAACTTGCTTAAGATACTGCTCTACTGCTGCTGGGTAAAAGTGGGCGTCAAGCCGCTCCGTAAGATCGTTCGAAGGCAATCGTCGAGTACGCTTGCCGAAGTCGATTCCCACCGGGGGCGAGATGTGTTTCGCGTGGACCATAGCAACGCTCGCCTCGAGGGCACGGGCATGCGAGCGCAAACGCTCCGCCTGTCGAACCTTGTCCCCGATGTAGCGTGCAGTGAGATCATTCACTCTTGGTGCAGGCAATTCCGGGACGTCGTAGAGGCTGATGGACGTAATCATCATGCCGCGCTGCTGTCGCAGAAATGCCATGCGTCCGTGACGAGAATTGAAGTAAGACGAGAGAAACCCGGGATCAACTCCAGGATTCAAATCGAGAAACATCACTTCTGACGAACAATTGACTTCGATTGCAGGAGGCACGACGGCGGAGTTACCGAGCTCACCCTTGCGCACCAAGAGGACGAAGCCGGGCTGCAGTCTCGAGCCTTTCATGATGCCGAGGTGGGCAGAGTGCTTGATCCGCTCCGCCTGATCAGGATCGAGCGAACCGGCCACGATGCAGCCGCCGGAGATGAACGGGACGCCGTCGACATCAGTCGTGTAGTGGGGAGTAACCGCTGAGGTGTGCCCGATTCCGGATCGTCGATACAGATCAATGAGCGGCTGCGCGCCAAACCGACTCAACTTCTCTTCATTTTCGAGCAAAACCGGACGGTAGTGTCCTGGATCAAGGCGCTCGGACATGAAAAGAGATGGGGTTCTGAAGGACTCCATCACTCGCCCCGCACGTAGGCGCCCACGATGGCGGCCAGGTCATTCGGAACACCAGCGCTATAGTCCTCAACATTGTTTTTGACGATATACCCGAGGGTGTCCGCGACCGCCATGAACACGTCGGCCTGCGGCTCATCCTGAAACCTCTCTGGATCGTCTTTCCGCGCGTGGCGCTTCTGGAGATAAAGGACACTCGTCTTTGCGCCCGTACCTGACAGCTTGAAGGCATCCGCGGGCAGGCTGATCACCGCCTTTACGATAGCCTTGCCGCCGTGAAACTCGCCGGTGGCATCGTCCTTCGTTCCCATAATGTATTCGCGCACGTAGCGGTCGCCGGAGTTACAGAGGACGCCATCCGGCAGAATGATCAGGAGCCGCCCGCCGGGCTTCAGCAGCTGGAGGCAGCGGTCGATGAACAGCACCGCCGGATCCGTATTTGTGGAAGCTTTGTTCCACACACCCTTGCTATTGGGGGATCCGCCCATCGCGAGGCCGGTGACCGAGGGCGAGTAATCGAAGCCGCCGCCGCGACCGTCGCGCGGTGTGAGGTCAGAACGGAATGTCTGGAGGATGCCCCCCATCGCCTCGTCATGGTTCTTCTTTGCCTCGTCCTGGCCTTTGCTGAATTTGGGCGTTCCGAAAGGCGGATTTGTGCAGATGAGGTCGAAACTACCGGGCTTGAGCTGCGGGCTGGTGAGCGAGTTCTGGATGTAGAAGATCCGGGCCTTCGGGGCACCAAGCAGCGCCATGTTGACGCGCGCCAGCATCACCATCTGGGGCGATGAGTCGGCCCCGACGAAACTGTGTTCGCAGAGGTCGGCGAAGAGTTTCTTACGCGCTTCATCACTCGCGGTGGCCTTGCCACCGATTTCGTCGAGAGCGCGCTTCAGATGGCCGAGCGCAACGGAGACGAATCCTGCGCTCCCACATGTGGGGTCGCAGAACTGAAACAATGGGTGGCCCTTACCATCGCGCGCGACAAGGCTGGCAGCGTCTGTAGTACTCTCCTTAATGTCGTGGAACGCCATCGCAAGCATTGCCTGCTTTACGGGCGCTGGAGTGAGGTAAATGCCGAGGCCGCCCTTCGATTCGAAGTTGGCACGGAGGAAGACATCAAATGCACGACCCAGTACGTCGGCGGCGACGTCCGCGAGGGTGCCTTGCTTCTTCACGATCCCGCCGCGGTTGTCGGTAACGGGCCCAAGATCCTGAATGAGCGAGAGTACCGCTTCGTAGTTGCCCGGTTGCGCCAGGCGAAGGTGGGTGTTCTTGTCGAAGATGGGGTGCTTCTCGCCTGTGTCATCGGTGACAACGTAATCAGGGTGTCCCTTGACGTGCTCGAACGCGGAGTGGATCGCGGCAACCGCATCGGTGCCCTTCGCCTTCACGTAAGAGGCTGTGAAAACGTCACGCAGGTCCAGTTTCTTGCCGGCGTGCTCAAATGTCAGCGCACCTTCGTGGTGGAGACGAAACGACTCGAGGAAGAGGAGTTTTGCGACCTCCTCGATGATGTCGTTCTTGCCGTTCACCCGGTCTTTATGTGTCTGGTAGATGCGTTCGTGCAGGGCGTTGAATCCCTTCATTAGGCGGTCGTACATCTTCATCGACCAGCGGTATGTCGGATCAGCCTTGATCCGCTTGTATTCGTTGATCTCTCGAAGCCCAGGCAGCTTGTCGATCTGATGAGGCGGGTAGGCGAGATCAAACAATGCCTCGAGTTTGCCTTCAGCGTCGCGTACGACAGCGAACTGTGGGAACTGGTCTGCCGCAGTCTCTGGCGGCGGCAGCGTGTACGAGAGCATCTGCACCGAGTCAGCGTTGCTGCGATCCCAAGCACTAGATGGCAGGACCAACGCGAGCACGCGTGGGGTCTCGACGCCCTCATGGCGGCCCCACGCGATGGCTGCGGACATCCCTGCTTCGCTAGGCTTAAGCTCAACGCGCTGGTGGAATCCCGCCCCCGACAGGGCGTGCAACAAGCTCTTGAGGGCCCCCGTCTCCTCGGAAACGACGGGGCTCGTCGTCGCTTCTGCCTCAGTCTGGGCCTTTTTGGGTCGTGCCATGGAATGCTCCTGTGGTCCTACTGGGCGATACGAATCAGTTTTGGGCCGAAGATCTCGAGCCCGGGCGTGCGCCGCGCAAGCGCGAGGACCTGCTCGTCGGTGGTGATGAAGTGATTTGGAAGGCGAGCGCGTACTTGCGCCGCGGGGATGGGTTTGCCGGCGAAGGAGCGCACCGCCTCGAGGATGGCGTCTTGCAGCTTTTCATCCACACCGCGCGATGCAACATGGAACGTGCCGGCGGCGCGATCATGCCGAACTCCCGGAGCACACATCAGAAACAGCTGGAGCTGCTCCAGGGTCCAGGAGCTCCCCGTCGCCCGCATCCGCTCGTAAAGATCTTCGAGCGTAAGCGACTTCTCCTTCAGCGTACCGAGAAGCTCCGCTGCTTGACTGGGCGTCATTGCAGCACCTCGTGACCTTGGAAGGCGCGATTCGCAGAAAGACCGTGCGTGTCGTCAAACATGCGCGCGAGCGCGTTCAAGAGTGTGCTCCAGCGGCGGTCCAACACACGGCCTTGGGCATGGTGTCGTTCAACGGCACGCTGCCACCGCTCGCGAGTCTCGCGCTCTGGCGCGGGGACGTGAACGGAAAGGAGAGTCTGAGGTGGGACGAACTGCCGGACCGACCCAATCGCGAGCCGCGCAGTCTGCAAACGAATATGGTGTGTAGAAAGGAGCAAGGCCCACGCTGCGGGCGTCTCGCGAAACCGTAGACGAACCCAGCCGTCCATGGGGAACGTGTTGGGCGAAACGCCGTCGTCGACATAGGCTACACGGAAGCTCGTGCCGAGCGTAGAGAGGAGAACCTCGCCAGCGACAAGGGGCTCGCCGAGAGTACGTCCGGTGGCGAGGTCTGCGGGATCCGCAATCTCTTCAACCGGCTTGACGAACAAATCGTCCGCAACGTCACTCAGCCGGAGAGCGCGGGCCCCTTTCGGGGCGGACAGCAGCCGGCTTCGATGATCCGCAGTGGCGAGAGACCGAATGGGCACCCAATCCAGTTCTTCAAGTGCAGATTGGTCCGCGCGGAGAGCGACAGCGTCGGGTAACCAGCTTGCGTTCGACATGGATTCACATTCGAAGAAGATTCCCTCGTGCAGGTCACGCTGGGCGGACGGTGCGGTGGCCACCTCTTCTGCTGCGGCTTTGATCCGTTGGATGCTCTCTCCAACAAGGAGCATTTCATCGAGAACATCCCGAAGCGCCATGTAGAGGCTATCCATTTCGGGTGGGACTGGGGGCAGCCGAAGGTTTGCGAGGGTCCCGAGACCGACGCGGCGCAGTACTCCAGATTCTATCAGGAGCAGCTGTTCGTATTCCGTCCGGTTGAGGCAGAGCGCGAGCCAAGTCGCGATGGGCCCTGAGAGGCCGCGAACGATAAGGGAATTGCCGTCGACGGGATGACGCCGTGCTGCAGGCGAAATCAAAGCCGCTCGTACAGGCGCAAGCTTGTTCAGTACGACGTCGCCAGGCTGAACGCACCAGCGCTCCGCCAGTTGTGGCGTTTCCCAATGCGACCCGGCCAGTAGCAGGCGGAGCCGCCCAATATTGGACTGGCGGTAAATCGGCGTCGTGGCAGTGCGGGGGTCGTAGGTCAGCGCACCAGGCGTCTCGCTTACGCGCCAACCCTCCAATACCCGGCCCCCAAGCTGCGCGACGGTCAACCCGTGCCGATTGGCGCGCAAAGCTACTGCTGCGGGGCCAGCGAAATACGCCGGCGCCCACCCCGGCGCGGCGGCGAGAAGGTCTGGCGGCACGATCTCTATTGCTACATGTGAACTCACATTGCGCTATTGGGACGGAAAAGATCTCGTGTCAATGATATTGTGATGTCGCACGTGTGGCGTATTTCCAATTGTAAGTCCCATGCATTCCCCATCTTAGTAGAGCTCGAATGGAATTGACTTAGCTTCCATTTGAGTGCTACTTGGATGGAAGGCGGTGATTCTATGGTCTTTCCCAATCAATTGGTCGAAACGGTCGCCCGTGTTTTGGGCGTGCCAACTCAGACCGTGGCTCAACATGATCGTATTCTGGCCTTGAATGGATTTCGGAAGATGGGGGGCCGTGGGCGGAGCTCGGCCAAAGTAACCCCGGTGGACGCCGCTAATCTTATCATTGCAGTTGTGGGAGCGCCGGTATCCGGTCCAACCGTGCGGGACACGGCAATCAATTTCGAAAAGTATGCTGGGCTCTCCGCCAAAATTGATCTCGTTCAGAGTGACGGAGCAACTTGGTCATCTGATCTTAAAGTGATGCAAGGTCTTAGTGCTGGTCATTCGTTCCGCGATGCGCTGGCCGCACTGATTTCCGCATTTTCTGAAACAAAAATGGAAACGGCAGAGGTTTTTCGACAAGCTCACAATGAACCGTTCAAGGTAACCGGAGAGGTTCGCATCTACGTAGAAATGCGAGGTCCTCGTCCTAAAGCGGCAATTTCCATCGAGGGCGACGCCATTGATCCGACGCTTGCTGGCCCCGGTGCGCACCCAAGTGATTACGTCAGAAATCAATATTCTGAAAAACTTTTTTATGGAGAAACGATTCCAAATCTATCCGATGAAGAAGCGATCATGGGCTGGTTGACGGCGCGGTCTCGTCAACACGGGGGCGATTTATTTCAAACCCGGACCATAACGGACGTTACGATCGCCGAAGTCGCCGGCCTGTGGAAGAAAGACGTTGGAAGTACCTAATGATGCGCGCAGACTCACCTGAAAACTTCCTTATCATCGAAAAACGATCGTCGCGGGTTGGCAGATTGTCGCTTGCCCCGATCGGTTTGAGTAGAGAGGCGGCGGCCGAGTTCATCGGTATCGGAACGACGCTGTTCGATAGAATGGTGAACGATGGAAGAATGCCGCTTCCTCGCGCGCTCGACGGAAGGACGGTTTGGGATCGGGAAGAAGTGGAGGCTGCTTTTCGGGCGCTGCCTTATCACGGCGCGAAGATTGCAAAGGAAAATTCTGATTGGAGTAGAGTCAAATGAAAATCAGGCTTCTCGACGGTAGTGGCACGATCGATCTTAAATATCTGTTGGAGGATGTGGATCGATACGGCAACATTCGGATTTACTTCCGCCGCAAGGGCGCACCTAAAATTCCACTCAAGCAGCCCATTGGTTCAGCGGAATTTATTTCAGAATATAAACTCGCATTTGCTGGCAGGGCGCAAACTTCAGTACCTCGGCAGAAGTTCTCGCAAACTCGTGCGGCCAACGGCTCACTGCGTTGGCTAATCGAGCGATACTACGATGAAAGCGAAGATTTCTCTTTGCTCGACTCCCGAACGAAGCATGTCCGCAAGATGACGCTCGACACGATTTGTATGGAGCCGATGAGCCAAGACGATGCGACTCCCATCGGGATGATGGAATTTGCTAGTATGCCGCCACTCGCCGTGCGGCGTCTGCGCGATCGAAAAAAGGGTGCACCGGAAGCGGGCAACACTCGCGTAAAGGCGCTTCGTCAAGTCTTCAAATTCGGGATCGAGCATCAATTTTGCCAACACAATCCAGCGCGGGAGGTTTCATACATCAAGACTGGCTCGCAAGGCTTTCATGCTTGGGATATCGGGGAAGTTCGGCAGTTTGAGGAGGCCCATCCGCTGGGCACGAAGCCCCGACTCGCTCTGGCGATTCTTTTATTCCTAGGTGCGCGAAGATCGGACGCAGTGCAGTTCGGCAAGCAGCACGTCCGCGCAGCTGAGCACATGCCTCCGGCATTGCGGGACCTTCATACTGGGCGGTGGCTTCAATACACTCAGCACAAGAACAGAAAAAAGAAGCCAGTTACCCTCACTATCCCGATACTTGCAGACCTCGAAGAAGTCTTGGAGGCTTCGCCGCTTGGCGATCTAACTTGGCTAGTAACGACGTTCGGGAACGGCTTCACGCCCGCCGGTTTCGGTAACTGGTTTCGAGATCAATGCAACAAGGCTGGGCTCAGGCATTGCTCGGCTCATGGACTGCGTAAAGCGGGGGCGACGATCGCAGCCGACAACGGCGCCTCCAGTCACACGTTGATGTCGATCTTTGGCTGGTCAACGATCAAACAGGCTGAACTTTACACTCGTTCCGCCGATCAGAAACGGCTCGCGGCGACCGGCATGAGGCTAATTGGGAGGGGAAAAAAATGAACAAAAGTGTCCAACAATTTCCTTATCGGAAGTCCGTTGGGCAAAAACGGCAACTAACTTATTGAAACTTAAGCATCCACGACGCGGAATGGTGCCCAGGGGCGGAATCGAACCACCGACACTGCGATTTTCAGTCGCATGCTCTACCAACTGAGCTACCTGGGCGTGCTCCAAAGAGGGGCCAAGGCCCATCGAGCGGGCGGTTTATAGTGGGCTAGAAGCGGCCTGTCCACCCGGCTTCGCCAAGAGGCTTCGCCGGGCGCGGCCCGGCTGTGCACAAGATGGGGCGGACTTGCTGCGGCAGGCGCGCGGCGCGTCGACCATCGGAGTAAGCAATTGATATTAGTAATTATTCTTCGCCGTCCGCCTCGTCATCGCGGCCGGGGATGACGTAGGAGCCTTTCAGCCAGCGGTTCAGGTCGACGTCGCGGCAGCGCGAGGAGCAGAACGGGCGGGTGGCTTCCGACTGCGGCTTGCCGCAGATCGGGCAGGTTTTGAGCGGGCCGGCGGGCTTTTTGACGTGGTCGTCCATGATGTCGGCAGCTTACTCGGGGTGAAGGCGTTCAAGAGCCTGTCGGCAAAGCGGTTCCTCGGGCGGTCGCGCAGGCGTCGCGGGCCGGGTCCGGCGGGCCCATTCTACTGTGCATGGGGTTGTTTTCGAGATTTTTGTCGGCGCGCTAGATGGCCGTGGCGTTGAGCCAGCCGAAGCGGATCGGAAAACCCTCGCCGCCGAGCAGCGTCGTGGTCTCGTAGAGCGGCAGGCCGACGACGTTGCTGTAGGACCCCACCATCTTGACCACGAAGGAGCCGGCGATGCCCTGCACGGCGTAACCGCCGGCTTTGCCGCGCCATTCGCCGGAGCCGATATAGGCCTGGATGTCGTCCTCGGAGAGGCGCTTGAAGCGGACGCGGGTCTCGACCAGGCGCTGGCGGAAGGCCTCGCGCGGCGTCACCAGGCAGATCGCGGTGTAGACGCGGTGGTTGCGGCCCGACAGCAGCCGCAGGCACTGCGCGGCCTCGTCCACGAGGTTGGCCTTGGGCAGGATGCGGCGGCCGACCGCCACAACCGTGTCGGCTGAGAGGATGAAGGCGCCGCGCAGCTCGTCGTCGAGCTGCACCGATTTCAGGGCAGCGTCGGCCTTGGCCCTTGCGAGACGGTTGGCGCAGGCGCGCGGCAGCTCGCCCCGCTTCGGCGTCTCGTCGACGTCGGCCGGCCGGAGCGCGTCCGGCTCGATGCCGGCCTGGTTGAGCAGCGACAGGCGCCGCGGCGAACCGGAGGCAAGTACGAATTTGGGGCGGCCGAGCATAAGGTGATTGGGGGATGAAGCAGGGGGTGAATTGCGCGCGGAACCTATCGGAAGGGGGCTGATTTCACAACCCGGGAACCCGGACTTTACTGATTCGAGGCGTCCAACATGCGTGTGCCCTCGGTCTGTGACGCGGGTGTTACGGCTAACCGCTCGCCGCGCCGACCTTCGCAAAACGCCTGCGGATGCGCATCAACAGCTGGTCGCAGACCTCGCGGTAGGCGGCGAGCTTCTGGTCGCGGCTGCCTTCGATGGTGGTGGGATCCTGCGTCGGCCAGTATTCGACGTCGGCGGCGAGCGTGCGGGTCAGCTCCAGCGCCTTGTGGTGCGCTTCGGGCGAGAGCGTGATGATGAGGTCGAAATTGAGCCCCTCCCAGTCCTCCAGCTCCTCGAAGGTCTGCGGCTTGTGGGCGGAGATGTCCTGCCCCAGTTCGTCCATCACGGCGACCACGAAGGGATCGAGCTCGCCTTTCCTGGCGCCGGCCGACTTCACGTAGAGGCCCTGCGGAAACATGTGCCGCAGCAGGCTCTCGGCCATCGGCGAGCGCACGCTGTTCATCGCGCAGGCGAACAGCACCGATTGCGGATCGCGTGCGCGTGGCGGACCCGCCATCGCGCCTAGCCTCTTTTGAGAGAGGGCATGGCCTTGTCGGAAAACCGCTGCACATTTTTCCGGGCCATTAAGCCGTTTGTCTCGCGCATGATCTGGTCCGAAAACCGGTGCCCACTTTTCGGGATCATGCGCCTAACCCTTCCAGTGCAGGACGGTGATGAGCGTGAACAGCCGGCGCGAGGTCTCGAAGTCGACCCGCACCTTGCCCTTCAGCCGCTCCTGGAGCGTGCGCGATCCCTCGTCATGGATGCCGCGGCGCCCCATGTCGATGGCCTCGATCTTGTCCGGCGTAGCTGTCCGGATCGCCTGATAGTAGCTGTCGCAGATCATGAAATAGTCCTTCACGATCCGCCGGAACGGCGTCAACGACAACAGATGCGCGACCACGGGCGCACCGTCCTCAAGGCGAATGTCGAACATCAGCCGGCTGCCGGTGATTCCGATATGCAGCGTGAACGGCCCCTTCCCGTCGGCGCCATCGGGCGCGAACAGGTTCTGCTCGATCAGATCGTAGATGGCGATCGCGCGCTCATGCTCGATGTCGGGCCCGGAACGGCCGATCGAGTCCTCGTCGAGGGTGACCGCGACGATGCGATTGGTCGAGTCGTCCTGTTCGGGCGGCTGGGTCATGACAGATTGAGGCGCAATCCAATCGAGCGCGAATGAGCGTCCAGCCCTTCCGCTTGTCCGAGCGTCATCGCGGCAGGTCCGAGCGCACGCAGCTGGTCCGGGCCGCATTTCAGGATCGAGGTGCGCTTCATGAAGTCGGCAACTCCGAGGCCTGAGGAGAACCGCGCCGAGCGCGCCGTCGGCAGCACGTGGTTGGAGCCGCCGACATAGTCGCCGATCGCCTCGGGCGTATGCGCCCCGAGGAACACCGCGCCGGCGTTGCGGATCTTTGCGGCAAGCGCATCGGGATCATCAGTCATGATCTCGAGATGCTCGGCCGCGATCGCATCCGCGAGCGGAATGGCGTCGGCAAGATTCTTCACCATGATGATGGCGCCGAAATCGGCCCAGGAGGCGCCGGCAATTGCGGTGCGCGGCAATGTCTTCAGCTGCGCTTCGACGGCCTTCTCGACATCCGCGGCGAGGCGCGCGGAATCCGTGATCAGGATCGATTGCGCGCTGGCATCATGCTCGGCCTGCGCCAGCAGATCAGCGGCGATCCAGTCGGCATTGCCGGTGTCGTCGGCAATCACCAGCACCTCGGAGGGGCCGGCGATCATGTCGATACCGACCTTGCCGAACACCAGCCGTTTTGCGGCGGCGACATAGGCGTTGCCGGGGCCGACGATCTTGGCCACCGGCGCGATCGTGGCGGTGCCGTGCGCCAGCGCCGCCACGGCCTGCGCGCCGCCGACCCGGTAGATCTCGCTTACGCCGCCAAGCGAAGCGGCCGCCAGCACCAGCGGGTTGAGCTTGCCGTCCGGCGACGGCACCACCATGACGAGGCGCGAGACGCCGGCGACCTGCGCGGGCACGGCGTTCATCAGCACCGAGGAGGGATAGGCCGCGGTACCGCCGGGCACATAGAGGCCCGCGGATTCGATCGCGGTATAGCGCCAGCCGAGCTCCACGCCGAGCGGATCGGTGAAGCGCTCGTCCTTCGGGAGCTGGCGGCGGTGATAGGTCTCGATGCGGTCGCGCGCGAGCTTGAGCGCATCCAGCGTCGCGGCATCGCAGGCCTTCACGGCCGTCTCGATCTCGGCGGCGGTGACGCGCAGGCCGGATGCATCCAGCTTCAGCCGGTCGAACTTTGCCGTGGCCTCGAGCAGGGCCGCATCGCCCCGCCTGGCGACGTCGTCGACGATGGTGCGCACGGCGGCCTCGACGTCGGCCGAGACCTCGCGCTTGGCGGCGAGGAAGGCCGCGAATCGCTGGTCAAAATCGGCGCTGCTGCGGTCGAGACGAACGGGCATTTTTGGCTTGGCTTCCGGCTGGTCTTTGGGGCGGATTGGCTCACCCGACCCCCTGCTCAATGGCGCGGCGGGGAAGCTGCGTCAACCCTCGGGAGATGCCGTTCCGGCAGCGGCCCGACCTGGCTTGACTGGTATACCGGCCAGCTCACCCCTCCTCCTCGAGGCCCAGTCCGGCCCCGAGCGCGTCCGCCCCCAGATCGGTCAACTCGCATTCCAGACATTCGACGTCGAGGCGGATGGCGCCGCCATGGGCGAACAGCAGCAGGGCGCTGCCGCCGGGCTCCTCGTCGCGGCCGTCCTGGGAGTGAAACTCGATGCCGACGAGGTCCAGAACCTCGTCCGGCGCGCCGAGGTCGATGTTGCGCGACTTGCAGGCGAGCACGCGGTCGAAGCGGAGCGCGGCGACCAGCCGGCGGGGTTCGGCCTCGCCGTCCAGTGACTGCTCCCAGTCCAGCCGGCTCATCCCGACCACCAGCCGCTTCTCGCTTTGCCGCCAGATGATGTCGGCGGCCTGGACGCGGGCGTCCTGCACATGGGTCGAGATCACGGCGAGATCGTCGGCGTCGAGCGCGATCAGTTTGAGCTGGGGAGACATCGCCGGCATTTCTCCTCGGGGGCCGATAAGGCTCAACGCGCGCGGACGCGGAAATTTCCGTGAAACTAACGGGCTAGCCGGCTAGAGGCTATTGATATCCTCCATCTCCAGCACCTTCCGCGGATACCCCTCCCGGGCGACACGAATCATGGCGCGGCCCATCTGCTCGGTCGAGGTGACGAGCCGCGGCGAGATCCGGCGCAGCGCCGACCAGAGCGGCCCGGTTGCGGCATACACGGCCTGCACCCAGGCGGTCTTGGAGCGGGCGCCGTGCAGGGGCTGGATCGCCCCGGGGCGGAACATGTAGGCCCCCCGGAACGGCAGCTTGAGCAGATCGTTTTCGGTCTTGCCCTTGATCCGCGCCCACATCCGCGATCCCTGCTCGGTGGAATCGGTGCCGGCGCCGGTGACGTAGACGAACGTCATCTGCGGATTGAGCTTCGCGAGCGTCGTCGCCGTTGCGAGCGTGAGATCGTAGGTGAGATGGCGATAGCGATCCTCGCTCATGCCGATCGAGGAGACGCCGAGGCAGAAGAAGCAGGCATCGAAGCCCGTGAGCTGCGCTTCGATCGCCGAGTAGTCGGTGAAATCGCCGTGCGTGATTTCGGTGAGCTTCGCATTGCGGACGCCGGTCGGGCTGCGGCCGACCACGAGCACGCGGTCGATGCCGGTGTCGATCAGGCATTCGCGCAATACGCCCTGCCCGACCATGCCGGTCGCGCCGAAGATGATGACTTGCATCGTGACGTCCCCACCCGGCCCGCGGCTCATGCGGCGACCGCGATCTCGTCGAAGGATACACCGGTCAACGTCGCCGAGACATCCCACAGCATGGCGGCCGCGGCGAAATCCTTCGCCTGCGGCATGATCTTCGCCGGCGCGGGCGGCCCCTTCAATTCGTAGAACCAGTTCGGACCGCAATAGCCGCCGGGCTCTGCAGCCGGCGAGGTCGCCGCGAACAGCGTGGGCAGCGCGCCTTCGGCTGCGGAGTGGCTGATGAAAGGCTGGAGCCAACGGCTGACACGCGACTGGAAGGTGTCGGCGCCCGGCCCGTTCGGAATGAGATCGGTCCGCGCGTAGCCGGGATGGGCAGCAAGGCTCGTCAGGCCCCAGCCGGCGGCGAGGCTGTGGCGCTGCAGCTCCAGCGAAAACATCAGCATCGCCAGCTTGGACTGGCAATAGGCGCGCCAGGGACGATAGGAACGCTTGCTTTGCAGATCGTCGAAATTGATCGCGCCGGAGCGGTGCGCGAGGCTCGACAGATTGACGATGCGCGGCGCTTTCGCGCGGCGAAGCTGCGGCAACAGCTGTGCCGTCAGCGCGTAATGGCCGAGATAGTTGGTGCCGAGCTGCATCTCGAAACCATCCTCCGTCTGCTGCCGCTTCGGCAGCGCCATCACGCCGGCATTGTTGATCAGGAGATCGAGCTGCTCGTTGCTGGCGGCAAAGCGCCTGGTAAAATCGGCGACGGAGGCGAGACTGGCGAGATCGAGATGCTCGTAGGCGATCAATGCGTTGGGAAACCGCTCGCAAATGCCCTCGATCGCCCGCAGGCCCTTTGCGTCGTTGCGTCCGGTGAGTATGACAATGGCACCGGCGCCCGCCAGCGCCATCGCCGTCTCGTAGCCGAGGCCGCCCGTCGCCCCGGTCACGACGGCGGTCTTGCCGCTGAGGGAGGGGATGTCTGCCGTGCTCCAGTCGGTCATGCCGTATCTCCGTTCGGGGCTGGAATGAGGCCCGCGACCGGTCTAAATGTGCACTGAGTGCAAGTTTGCAAGAGGTGAAATAATTTGAAGGCTTCAAAGCCCGGCGGGAAATCGGTCAGGACAGGCGCCAAGCCATTGCCGGCAGGAGCAAAATCCCCTGATGGTCCCGGCCTGCGCCAGCGTAAATTGCAAGAGACCCGCGAGCGGCTGACCCGCGCGGCGATGGCACTGTTCCTGGAGCGCGGCTTCGAGGCCACGACCATCGACGACATCGCGACCGCGGCCGACGTGTCACGCCGCAGCTTCTTCCACTACTTCGCGTCGAAAGAGGACGTGGTCGCCGCCTGGCAGGAGGGCGCAGCAAGCGCGCTGGTCGCAGAGGTCGTGGCGCGGCCAGTGGGCGAAACCATGCTGACGGCGGCGGAGAATGCGATCGCGGCGGCCGTCAGGCGGATCGACCCGGCGGAAGCCGCGGCAATGTCGCGGCTCAAGCGCGACAATCCCGCGCTTCACGCGCGCGACCAGCTCAAATACGAGAAGCTCGAGCGCGCACTGGCCGAAGGGCTTTCGCAGCGTGCCAAAACCAAATCGGACAGGCTGAAGGCACGGCTCGTCGCCATGATCGCCACCGGCGCGATGCGCGTCGGCGGCGAAAACTGGATCGGCGAAGATGTGCGGGAGAAACCGGAGGTTTTCGTGAAGCGCACGTTCGATGCGATCAGGGCGATCTTGAAGTGAGTGCGCACCCTCCCCTGGAGGGGTCCGGGACGAGCGTAGCTCGCCCGTGGGTCGGCTCACATGGAGCGCAGCGGAATGTGAGACGGGGTGGGGTGACGGTCTCTCCGCATCGAACAGCGCCCGAGGGGAGAGATCACCCCACCCCGCTCGCGCTGCGCGCGATCGACCCTCCCCCTCCAGGGGAGGGTGAGATCAGTCCCTCACGCCTTGAAGAACGCGAGCAGGTCCGCGTTGATGGTTTCGGCGTGCGTGGTCGGCATGCCGTGCGGGAAGCCCTTGTAGGTCTTGAGCGTGCCGTTCTTCAGCAGCTTGGCCGACAGCGGGCCGGAATCGGCGTAGGGAACGATCTGGTCGTCGTCGCCGTGCATCACCAGCACGGGCACGCTGATCTTCTTCAGGTCCTCGGTGAAATCGGTCTGCGAGAACGCGACGATGCCGTCGTAATGCGCCTTCGCGCCGCCCATCATGCCCTGGCGCCACCAGTTCTGGATCACCGCTTCCGACGGCTTTGCGCCGGGACGGTTGTAGCCGTAGAAAGGACCGGAAACGAGGTCGCGGTAGAAGCCGGTGCGGCTGGCGGCGAGCTGCTTCTGGAGATCGTCGAACACGCTCTTCGGCAGGCCGCCGGGATTGGCCGCCGTCTGCACCATCAGCGGCGGCACCGCGGAGAGGATCGCAGCCTTCGCCACCCGGCTCTCACCGTGACGCGCGATGTAGTGCACGACTTCACCGCCGCCGGTGGAGTGGCCGACATGGATGGCGTTCTTGAGGTCGAGATGCGCGGTCACCGCCGCGAGATCGTCGGCATAGTGATCCATGTCGTGGCCGTCGGCGACCTGCGAGGAGCGGCCGTGGCCGCGGCGGTCATGAGCGATGACGCGGTAGCCGTGATTGGCGAAGAATATCATCTGCGTGTCCCAGTCGTCGGCCGACAGCGGCCAGCCATGGCTGAACACGATCGGCTGGCCCGAACCCCAATCCTTGAAAAAGATCTCGACGCCGTCCTTGGTGGTGATGGTGGGCATGAATGGCTCCTTCAGTGAAAATCAATCCGGGGCTCGCAAAACGCGAGCCGGCAATCCGGAGATGGTCGGTCGATGTCACGAGGTCGATGCCGCGCACCGACCGTGAACGTGCGATCAGGCAAACGTCATCGGCTTGTAGCGGCGCCAGGCGCCGATGGTCAGCACCACGAAGAACACCAGCACGATGCCCTGCACCACGGCGAAGACGGGGCCTCCCGGCGGATTCGGCGGCACGGCAGGCGCGAGCGCGGCGAGCGCCGGCACCTTCAGGAACGACTGGATCACCAGCACGAAGACGTTGAAATAGAGCGAGATCATCGCGGTCACGATGTAGACGGGACGCCAGACCCCTTTGAGCTTCATTCCGTAGAGCGCGAGGCAGGCGATCGCGAGCAGCACCAGCGAGATGCCGGCGATGATGTACGAGGGCAGCAGCTCCTTGAACGGAAACAGGAAGCCGGTGACGCTGGTGAGGATCGTGAACAGCAGGAAGATCGCGGTGAGGCCCGGCATCGACTTCGACCCGAGCAGACCGAACATCACGACCAGGCCGGCGACGATGCCGATCAGGCTGATGATGACATGGACCAACGTGAAGGCGGGCAGGCTCAACCCAAGAACCACGGCATCTCTCCTACTCTCTGCATTGAGATCAGGCGATTGATATTACGGTCCTCATCGGATGGCTACATACGCGATGTCACAGACTCGTGCGGAGCCATGCGCCGTCGTGCGAATCGACAAACGCACGACCGAATTTTTTGCAGTGCTGTCACAAACGAGAGCAGTTTGTAGCCCGGATGGGGCGAAGCTAAATCCGGGCTACGAGCTTGCAGGTCTTCGACGAAAGTTGAATCGAATTTGGCGAGACGCTTCGCGCGCGCTCAGACTTCCTTGGTGTCGAAGATCAGCAGATCGGCGCCGCCGCTGGCGAATTTCGGCACGTCGCCCGCGGCCGCCTTGCCAGCTTCGCTGCCGAAGGCCTTCTGGATGTCGCCCACGCTGTCGAAGCTGAGAATGGCGACGAGGTGGACGCCCGATGGTCCGGCGGGCGAGCCGACTGCGCCCGTGCTGACGGCGTATTTCTTCAGGCCGGGAAGTTTCTTCGCGAGCGGAATGTGGGTCTCGGCATAATGCTTGTCGAAGGCGGCGGCGTCTTTGGGCGTCTTGTAGAGCACGACGAGTTCGGCCATTTAGTCCTCCCTTGTGAATCTTTTGTTCTTCCACGCGCGATTGGCCTCGCGACGGGGCGATAGTCTGTGGGACACGGCAAGATGGCAAGTGAGATTCCGCTTGCCGTCTGCTTGTCTTGTCCTTGACTAAAGCGCCGGTTTTGCGGCGTCGCCGAGATAGCCGTGCAGGGAGGCCACGACCTGCGCGCCTTCGCCAATGGCGCCGCCGACGCGCTTGACCGAGCCGGAGCGGACGTCGCCGACCGCGTAGACGCCGGGCACCGAGGTCTCCAGTGGGGCCACCAGCTTGCCCTGGTTCAGCTCGGACTGCGCGCCCGTCACGACGAAGCCGCCGCGATCGAGCGTGACGCCGCAGCCGTCGAGCCAGCTGGTGGCGGGATCGGCACCGACGAACAAAAAGAGATTCTTGATGTCGGCGGAGTCTTCATCGCTCGACAGCCGGCTCTTCCAGCGGATGCGCCGCAGCAGCGAAGCCTCGTCGCCCTCGAGCGCGGTGATCTCGGTGTTGAACATCAATTCGATGTTGGGTGTCGCTTCGATGCGCTCGATGAGATAGCGCGACATGCTGGCGCCCAGGCCACCGCCGCGGATGATCATCAGCACCTTCTTGGCGTGTCCCGACAGGAACACGGCCGCCTGCCCCGCCGAATTGCCGGCACCGACCAGGGCCACCTCCTCGCCGGCGCAGAGCCGCGCCTCGACCGGAGAGGCCCAATACCAGACGCCGCGGCCCTCGAACTTGTCGAGGTTCTCGATCTCGGGGCGGCGATAACGCGCGCCGCTCGCAACCACGACCGCGCGCGAACGCAAGGGATCGCTGCCGTCGAGCGTCACCGCAAAGGCGCCGTCCCGGCGCGTGCAGTCGAGCGACTTCACCGTGACGGGGATCATGATGTCGGCGCCGAACTTCTGCGCCTGGTTGAACGCGCGCGCGGTCAGGGCCTGGCCGGAAATGCCGGTCGGAAAGCCGAGATAGTTTTCGATGCGCGCGCTGGCACCGGCCTGGCCGCCGAAGGCGCGGGTGTCGAGCACGGCAACCGAGAGCCCTTCGGAGGCGGCATACACCGCGGTTGCCAGCCCGGCGGGTCCGCAGCCGACGATCGCGACATCGTAGATACGGTCGTTGCGGGGGCCGCCGATCATGCCGATCGCGCGCGCAACCTCGGTTTCGCTGGGGTTGCGCAGCACCTCGCCGCTCGCCGCGACGACCAGCGGCCAGTCTTCCGGCTTCGGCGAATAGCGCGCGATCACCTCGGCGGCGTCGCGGTCACGCTCGGGATCGAGCAGATGATGCGGCTGGCCGTTGCGGGTGAGGAAGCCCTGCAAGCGCACCACGCCGGCCGAATACGAGGGACCGATCAGCACCACACCGCCGACGCCGGCCTGAAGCAGATTGACCCGGCGCAGGATCAGCGCGCGCATGATGCGCTCGCCGAGCTCGGCCTCGGCGACCAGCAGCGCGCGCAGGCGGGGCGGCGGCAGCAGCAGCGTCTCGACCTCGCCTTCGGCGCGGCCGTCGACCAGCGCCGGCCGGCCCGAGAGCTGGCTGAGCTCGGCCAGAAATTGCCCCGGCCCCTGGTCGATCAGCGGCGTGACATTGCCGAGCCCGTCGCGCTGGGTGATGGCGACGTGGCCCTTCAGCACGACGAACATGCCCGGCCCGGGCTTGCCGGTCTCGAACAGGAATTCGCCGTTAGCGTAGGTGCGGACCTCGCCGAAATTCCGCATGCGCTCGATCTCGGCCGATGTCAGCGCCGGAAAGGTCTGCTCAGGGCGCGTGAACCGCGACATCTGCGCGTCACCATCGTCTCGTTGCTGCTCGTCCTGCCCCATTGCCACGTCCATGCACTCCAAAAATTCTAATCGCCAGACTTCAATCGCCAGTCTTGCCGGCGGTCCCCTCATCTAGGGAAGCATCGTCATTCTGCGAGGGGTCGGTGATTGCGGCGCGTTCGCGCGCCTGCATCTTCCGTCGCTTCAGGTTTTCGCGCAGCGCCGATTTCAGCCGGTCGTCCCGCGCCCCCCTCGCCTGTCTCGTGCTCTTGTCGTTCTCGTCAGCCATCAGCGGTCCATACCAGCGATCCGCGATAACATGCCCGGAGAATGCGGCAGCTCAAGAGGCCCCTCACGAACTGTTCGTGCGAAATCCAAAATGGGCCGAATGCCATGCCGCGGCCAACTGGCCAGTTGGCCGGGGATATCGGAACCGAAATCGGCGGAAAGTCGGTACTTTCACCTGAAAACGGGCATTTTGGCCCCGATATCGACCCGATTTTCTCGTTTTGGCGGAGCTAGCAAGCTTGCACAGGAGGGGGGCTTGTGGCAGATATCGGCCCGCTTGGTAGGCCCCCTTGGCGGCCGATTCTTATCCCAGCACATGCTGCCGTAGCTCAGTGGTAGAGCACTCCATTGGTAATGGAGAGGTCGACAGTTCAATCCTGTCTGGCAGCACCAGTTTCCTCAGAAAATCGCCTTCTTCCGTTGCCCGGTTGCCTCCTGGGAGGGGCCGGACGTGTCGTCCGCCCCCTCCGATTCTCGCAGTGATCGAGCTCAGCTAGAAGCCGAAGCCGATGCCGCCGGCTGCGAGATGGTGCGATGTGCCGCCGAAGCTGGCCGTCCACGGGCTGGTCGCAGCATGAGCGGGATTCACGGTGGAGCCGAAAACCTGATTCACATCGCCGACGTACAGATAGCGGTACTCGCCGAACAGGTAAGCGCCGCTGTTGCCGAGGGCGAAGCGCGCACCGGCCTTGGCCTGTGCCGCAAAGGTCCAGGCTGAGGAGTCCGGACGCGCGTTGACGTGGTTGATGCCAGGCTCGGCCGGGTCGGTCTGTGTGGACGTGGCGCCGTTGATGGAGACGTTCGCGGCCCCGATCCCGCCACCGATATAGGGCGTGATGCCTTGATAGGGCGTGTTGAAGCCGACAACCATGTTCGCCAGCAGCACCGTGGTGCGCGTCGGGAAAGTCGTGTCGAAGGAGTGCTCTGCAAATCGGTCTGTGGGGGTCACCAACGTCGCACGCGGCTGGTTACCTGCCAGATAGAAACCTTCGATCTCCAAAGCGGGCCGCAGATACGTACCATACGACCATTCATAGCCGAGATGCGCGCCACCGAACCCGACGCCGCCGCTGCTGGTCCGCCCTGTGGCGTCGACAGCCAAGGGGCCCCCGACGGCCTCAACGAAAAAGACGGTGCCGAGCTGGCTGACGTCAGTGCCGCCGCGACTGCCGCCGCCACCGAACACACCGACATAGGCACCGCCGGTGCGCGCCGGCGCGACTGCGGGTCCCTTGTTGTACATCGCATAAGCCTGCGCGGGCGGTGCTACCGCAACCGTCTCCCTCGCGGCGTCGCGTCCGGCTGGCTTGGCTGCCGATGCAGTCGCCTCTCGCGGAGTGACCGTGCGCCGCTCCTGTTTGGCCTGCTTCAATTCGGCGCGCAGCTCGGAGATGGTCTGCTGCTGCGCCTTCAGCATGCGAAACAGTTCGGCGTTGGAGGGAACGTCCTCGGCATGGGCGGCGCTCGCCATCATCAATCCCGCGGCCACGATGAAACATTTACGCGCTGTCATTTGATACCCCGCCCCTCGGTTGCAAATCATCGCTGACACTATGGAATCTGGTCAGGCCATCGCAAAGATATCGCGTCCGCGGATGCGACCGTTTGAGGCACCCAAGCTGGCGATTCCGAACCCATGTGGATTTTGAGCGACACGCACCCCGCGTCTCGATCAATCCCATCGGGCAACACGATTCTCAATTCACGCATGAAGCGGCATTCTCGCGGCATGAAACGCCCGAGTTTTGCTCTCCTCTTTCGCCCTCTTCCGTGAAGAGGGCGCAGGGAAGGCCGGGTGCCGGCTGGCACCCATGATCCGCTGCGCCAGGAATTTGCACACGCAAATGCGCAGGCGGGAAACAGGTGGGCCGGAAAAACACCCGGCCTTCCCTGCGCGATGGTCTGACGGTTTATGCGCGCTCTCCCCGGAGCCGAGTTCCTTCTGGCCTCCGTCACCTCGCGAATTGGCGATGCCTCGAAACCCGGTAGAGCCCCGATCCATCTCCGCAAGGCTTGACCGTAGCAACGACGGTCAGGACCACGCGTTTTCGCCGTACGCAGCGATCCAGCTCCGCCCAAGGGCTTCGCCGGACACAGGCGCCGTCCGTCCCGCACGCAGTCAAGGCCCTCACGAGGTTCATCTCGCCCTGGTCCCGCATTCGCGTGCCCGGCACTGCCGCGTCCACCGCACCCCGGCCCACGTTCGTGACGACGTACGATCGCCCCTCTTCTCGGGGCGGGATGACGGAGAGAATGCCGTAATTCCGAATTTCGGTAAAGTGGAATATTTTTACTGAAGAGGATTGACGGGTTTGTGCGAGCGGCGGGTGTTTTGCCCGACGTATCAATTAGCGCGAGCGTGTCGGCTTGTGGCGACATCGCATGTGTCACTCACCGCAGGTTCCATCAGGTCATGCTGCTGACGCATTCTCTGTCTTAGTCGGGGACAACCTAAAACACTGCGTGCGGACCGCTCTGGTTCGCACATCGGTTCCGTAGCCAGGGGTTGGCTCGAATCCGCAAAGCACTGGTGCAAGTTCGTGAACGCTTCCGCGTTCGCTTGACCATGCTTGCGGTGTCGGAACCGGACGATCGAAAAAATCACAGGAGTTATAATGCTGTTCCGCTCGAGCGCCGCAATTTGCGGCGCCCTGGTTGCGCTTGCCGTTTCTGTTCCCGTTGATCGAAGTGAAGCGTGTGAAGTTCACTCAAGCGCCGTCGTCGATGCCGCCTCCGGGGAGGCGATCGTTGGCGCCGCATCCATGTACAATCCGTTCAAGCCCGGCAAGGAAGAGGGCGGTCCGAACACAGCCTCCGGCGAGCGCTATGATCCCTCTGTCTGGGCGGCTGCCATCAAGACGAATTTGCGCGGGAAATTTGGTGGGGTCCAATTTGGCGCGAGGCCGAAATATGCCCTCGTCGAGGCCGTCGGCAAGAAGGTCATCGTCAAGATAAATGACGTGGGGCCATTGAGGCCTGGCCGCATCATCGACCTCAACGAGCGGACGATGCGCCATTTCGATCCAAGCCTGGAACTCGGAGTCATTGTTGGCGTAAGAGTGATCCCACTTTCAGGGGACGATTGGATCCCGGGACCGGTGGGCTGAACGTCCCACGCGAAGTGGCGTGGCCCGGATGGAGCGCGAGCGTAATCCGGGACCGTCAGCCGCGGAGCGAACTTGCGGCGGCGCAGAGAAGCACAGTCATCTCGCGGGGGTTTCGTCTTCGTCCGCCTGGTGTCCGGTGAGGCGATCGTCGGCACGGCGCAGCCGCCGGCATAGCTCTCGATTGACGTTCTGCAGGACGATCACATAGGCGTGGATATCGGCCTTGTAGCAAGCGTAGAGCTTTTGCGCCGTCAGCTCGTACAGCACCGTCGGACTCTCCGCGACCACCGTGGCGGAGCGATTCTGCATTTCAATCAGCGTCATTTCACCGAAGAAATCGCCAGCCTCCAGAACGGAAATCGGGATGACGCTCCCCGAGTTCGCCTGCTTGCTCACCGCCAGCCGGCCGGATTTGACGATGAACAGCGAGCGTCCCGGCTCGCCTTCCGCCACGACGGTCGCGCCGGCATCAAAGCGGCACTCGACCAGCATCGAAATCAGCAGGTCGAGGCTCGGGTCCGGAAGACCGCCGAAGAACGGCGTCGCGAGCAGGAACGTTTTCAGCTCGGGGGCACTGACAACCATCACGCTAGGATACGCCCCGTCGCAATCTGCGGCAAGCGGAGCGGAGATCGGCGCTGACGACGCCGAACGTGTTTGAACAAGGCGGTCAGCAAAAGTTTCGTAGGATGGTAGAGCGCTTGCGAAACCCATCATGCTTCCGCGCAGACAAAGTGCGATGGGTTTCGCTTCGCTCTACTATGCGCTACGCGCGGCCATGTCACTGCGGCGCAGTGCTCTCGCCGCGCAAGGTCCTTCGCTTTCGCCACACCTGCAGGTCGATCATGACTTTTACGGTTGCCGCGAGGACGAGCGCGCAGAGTGCCGCCTTAGAGATCGTCTCCATCGTCCCCTCGATCAGCAGGCAATGGACCACGCTGCCTGCGACGATGACGATCGCCAGCGGCATGTGAATGAAGCGCCAGGTTCGTGGTCGCAGTCCCAATCGCCGACGCAGGGCGGCCAAGAGCGCGACCGCGAAGATGGCCCACATCGCGGTCACGCCAAAGGGAGAGAACGGCGTCGGCGATGAGAAGGTCAGCGCGTCGATCATGTCGGGCGGACTGGTGATCCAGAGGCCAACGACATGGATCACGATCGCTGCGACCAGCGTACCGCCGATCCAGTGATGCGCACGCCGTCCGCGATAAGCCGGGAATCCCGGCAGATATCCGCCGATCAGCAGGGGCTGAACGAGCACGAGGCCGAGGGCAACAATTCCCGCAAACCCGGCCACGACGTAGAGCGGACCGCGCCATGCGAGCTGCTCGCTTCCCGCTGCCGCGACGATCGGCACGCCAATGGCCGAAGCAAGGGCAACCCAGATCAGGATCACCCGGGCCAGTCTCCACCCCTTCATTCGCAACCCGGTCAGGCCGTCTGCAGGACGAAGTGCGCTTCCAGGCTCGTCTCCTTCGCGCTCCGCATCACCGGCCGCAGAAAGACGGTCTTGAACTCACCGCTGTCATAGGCGAGGTGACCATGCGGCTGGCCGAAGATCGGAATGATCTGCGGCATCTCGAGCCGGAACTTGCCGTCCTTGTCGGTGAGCGTGGCGCCATGACTTTGCGGTTCGTGCTCCTGCCCTTCGGTCGTGTGCGCCCAGATCTGGATGCGCTGCCCGGCAAGTGGAGCCCCGTCGCCTGCGCGGCGAACGGTGCCGCTCATCCAGAAGCCGCCCTTGCCGATCCGGTCCACGATCGCCGCGCCCTTGCGGTAGTTGTTCGCGCCACCCGACATCGACTCGGTCGGTGCGAGGCCTTCGGCACGGGCCGGCAACAGGAGCCCGGACACCCCGGCCGCCAGGACCGAGCCGCCGGCGGCGAGGAGATAGCGTCGGTTGAGTACGACCATGGTCATGTCAGTTCCTCCTCGCGACCCCAGCAGCAGTTTCACCAAGGGTACAACAACAGGCGCAAAACGCCCAGTTGAGACAACGGGCGCACCAGGTCGCAATAACAGGGTTGTGAACGGAGGCACAGGCCACTCAAACAGCCGCGAACGAACGCCATTCTCGCGGCATGGAACGCCCGAGTTCGGTTTTGGTCCTTCCCCCTCGTCCGTGAAGAGGGCGCAGGGAAGACTTGGTGCCGGCTGGCACCCATGGCCCGCTGTGCTGCTTCGGCCATAGCGCCGGGCCACTGTTCAGCCTGCTGCGGGCGTAATAGCCTGATCGGTCCAACACATCATGCGGGGCAAACTTGCTCAATGCGGGCTGGGAGAAACCATCAATGAAGCGCTGGTTGCCCGGACTCGACACTCTCCGTCAATATGAAGCAGCATGGCTTCCGCACGATATCTTCGCCGGCATCGTCCTGGCGACAATGCTGGTCCCGGTCGGCATTGCCTATGCAGCTGCATCGGGCCTGCCGGGCATCTACGGTTTGTACGCAACGATCGTGCCGCTGCTGGCCTACGCGCTGTTCGGCCCAAGCCGCATTCTCGTCCTTGGCCCGGACTCGGCGCTGGCGGCAATACTCCTTGGAGTCATCGCTCCCTTGGCTCAGGGCGATCCCCTGCGGGCCGTGACACTCGCGGGCATGATGGCGATTGTCTCAGGGACGGTCTGTATCCTGGCAGGCGTCGCGCGCCTTGGCTTTATCACCGAGCTTCTCTCGAAGCCGATACGCTACGGGTATATGAACGGAATTGCCCTGACCGTATTGATCAGCCAGCTGCCCAAGCTCTTCGGCTTTTCCATCGAGAGCGAGGGGCCACTGCGAAGCCTGTGGGCGATTGTCAGCGCGATCCTTGGGGGGCAGATAAACTGGGTCGCGTTCGCGATTGGCCTCGCCACGTTGATCGTGATCCTGCTTCTCAGGAACAACAAGCGGGTACCGGGCCTTCTGATTGCGGTCGTTGGGGCTACGCTCGTCGTCGGGGTGCTTGATCTCGGGACGCAATACGGCGTCAAGGTGCTGGGCCCCCTTCCCCAGGGCCTGCCGGGTTTCGTTGTCCCATGGATCACCTCCAGCGACCTCGTGCCGGTGCTGATCGGCGGTTGTGCAGTAGCGATGGTTTCGTTTGCCGATACGAGCGTACTTTCACGTGCCTATGCTGCGCGATTGGGGTCTCGGGTCGATCCCAACCAAGAGATGGTCGGGCTCGGTGCCGCCAATCTGGCGACGGGATTTTTCCAGGGCTTCCCGATCAGCAGCAGTAGTTCACGGACACCCGTTGCGGAAGCCGCCGGTGCCCGCACTCAACTCACCAGCGTCGTAGGCGCGCTTGCCATCGCGTTGCTCCTCCTGGTCGCGCCGAGCCTGCTCCAACATTTACCCACCGCCGCATTAGCCGCCGTCGTTATCGCATCGGCGATTGGCTTGATTGAAGTTGCCGACCTCAAACGAATCTATCGCATTCAACGGTGGGAATTCTGGCTGGCCATCGTCTGCTTTGTCGGTGTAGCAGTGCTCGGAGTCATTCCAGGAATTGGTCTTGCGATCGCAATCGCTATCATCGAGTTCCTGTGGGACGGTTGGCGCCCACACTCCGCCGTATTGGGGCGCGCCTACGGCGTCAAAGGCTATCACGACATCACACGATATCCGGATGCGCGCCGGGTCCCCGGGCTGGTCCTGTTTCGCTGGGATGCACCTCTGTTTTTTGCCAACGCCGAATTCTTCAGGGAACGCGTCCTGGATGCCGTAGCGACATCGCCAACACCCGTGCGTTGGCTAGTTGTTGCCGCGGAGCCGGTCACGAGCGTAGACGTCACCGCCTGCGACGTGGTTGCCGAACTGGACCGATCGTTGCACGCGCAAGGCATAGAGTTTTGTTTTGCCGAACTCAAAGATCCCGTGAAGGACAAGCTGAAAAGATTTGGCCTCTTCGCGCAGCTTGGAGAGAATTACTTCTTCCCGACAATCGGCGTAGCCGTCGCCCGCTATCTCGAAACCAACAACGTGGAATGGGAGGACCGGGAGGACTGGGAGGACGACGATGTGCAGGGCTTGGAGAGAGTAGCGGGCCAAGATACCGCGTCTGGTCCTTAGCCGAGATTCAGACTCAAACCCGACAACTGCGTCCTGACGTGGTGTCATTTTTGTCCCGGATGCGCAGCGATTGCAGTCGTATGCTCGCCGTCCCTTTTTCGACGACAGCCACCGTCATCGCGTCGGGCTCGAAGGTCACCTCGAGGTCGGCGCCGGCATCGACGGCAGTGCCGATCATCACCAGATCGATGAATTCCCTCCCATCGTTATCGCCGAAGATGGCGCGCTTGATACCCAACCAACTTTGGACCGGCACCCTGAGCGGGTCGCATTCGTTTGCGTAGGCCAGAGTCACGCTGCCCCGAGGCCTGGCGCCGTTATGCACGAGATAGATGCCTTGGCCACCGACAAGCCAGAAACCGGGGGAATCTCGACCGTTCATGGCTCGCACCGAAACCGGCCATTGCCGGACGGCCTCGTTCCAGAGCGCCTTCAGCCTTGCATGAGGGAAGGTCAGCTTCACTGAAGTGGGTTCCGCCGAGCTGCGTAGTTACGAGTTGCGATCGCGTCGGCAATCTGGTCGCGTGGCACAACGCACACGATCTGGGCATCATTCGGCAGGGCGAACGTCAGCCAATAGGTTTCGGCGTCGTATGCGGCGATCACCACGACGGCTTCGACGTAGGCAGCTTTGCTGTTGTCGGCGACGGAAAACCCAGCGTCCGTCAGCGCGGTGCGTTCCTGTTCGTCAAACTTCACGGCGTCATCTCGTGTCTGGAGGACGCCCCCGCGACTCGCGGTTTACCCACACCGCTTACGGAAACCTCGTTAAATCGCATTAAGGTTGTGAAGGATCGGCAATGTCCGGCGACGACGGGAGCCCGACGACTCAAGCGTCACGGCTGCGCGAACGAGACCCAAGCCATTGAATGATCCTTCTTGTCAGCGCCGCATCCCTCAATATTCAGCAGGCATCCACTGGTGGCGCCGCAGCGCCCTACCGCGACTGCGTCCAGATGTCGCGCTCCTCGTCCATGGTCAGGACGATCGGCATCGGCTTCGGCTGGATCGGTAGTTACCGCGATTTAACTGGCTGATCTCTCCGGATCGGGCGAGGGCTGCACGCGAGCACACCGTCCGCGAGAACGACCAACAATGCCGGAAATTGAAATCACCGACGAGTGCCGCGCTCTGATTGCGGCCGAGTTCCCGTCCGACGATACCGGACAACGCCTGGCAAGCGGCAAATGGCAGATACAGATCGATGAGGTGACGTGGCAAATGCTGCACAAGGCACGGCGGCCCGGCGAGTCAGTATCGGACTGCATCATTGCGTTATCATCATCATCCAGCACAAGCGCGGCTTGCTGTAGCTGCCGCCAACGGGAAAAGTGCCGGCCACATCTCGACCGAACCGACAATCATGGAGGTTCGTCCCTCGACGCCAGAGACGTGGAATAGGAACGGCAGAACAATTCACGAGATGGAGCCAAAACTAGTAAACGGAGGACGATTTCGCTCTTGAGAAGCAAAAGGTGAATCCTGGCCCGCTACATCGTCTCTGACGTTAGCACAGCAGATTTGGATTGCATTTGCGCGCTACGGCCGCGCTAACATTTCCATAATAAGCCACTACATGTGAGGCCGCAGCGCACATCGCACTCCCACCCGGTACGCCAAACATGATCCCCTTCTCCGTGCTCGACCTCGCTCCCATCCGAAGAGGTGGCGATGCGGCGCAGGCGTTCCGCAACTCGCTCGACCTCGCCCAGCATGCCGAGACCTGGGGCTACAAGCGGTTCTGGCTCGCCGAGCATCACAACATGACGGGCATCGCGAGCGCGGCGACGTCGGTGGTGATCGGGCATGTCGCGGGCGGGACTAGGACGATCCGGGTCGGGTCCGGCGGGATCATGCTGCCGAACCATTCGCCGCTGGTCATCGCCGAGCAGTTCGGCACGCTGGAGTCGCTCTATCCCGGGCGGATCGATCTCGGGCTCGGCCGCGCGCCGGGCACCGATCAGTTCACCGCGCGGGCATTGCGGCGCGACCTCGCCACGAGCTCCGAAAACTTTCCGCACGACGTGCTGGAGTTGCAGGCGCTGCTCGGTGATGTCCAGCCGAACCAGTCGATCCGCGCCGTGCCCGGCTTTGGGACGAAAGTGCCGCTCTGGATCCTGGGATCGAGCACCTTTGGCGCGCAGCTTGCCGCGATGCTCGGGCTGCCATTCGCGTTCGCCTCGCACTTCGCGCCTCAAATGATGATGCCGGCGCTGCGCGAATATCGGGCGCGCTTCGAGCCGTCGGCGCAGCTCGACAAGCCCTATGCGATGGTCGGCGTCAACGTGTTCGCCGCCGAGAGCGACGCGGAGGCGCAGAGGATGTTCTCCTCCCTCCAACAGCAGTTCATCAATCTGCGCCGCGGCACGCCCGGCCCGCTGCCGCCGCCGGTCGACGACATGGACGCGCTGTGGTCACCGGCCGAGAAGGCCATGGTTGGCCAGTCGCTGTCCTGCTCCGCCGTCGGCTCGCCCGAAACTGTCGAGGAGAAGCTGAAGGCGCTGATCGCCGAGACCGGCGCGGACGAGCTGATGACGACGGGCCAGATCTACGACCACGCCGCGCGGCTGCGCTCGTTCGAAATCGCAGCCGAGGTGCGCGACCGGCTGGCGGCACGGCCGGCGGTGTGAGCGCCAGAATTGGAGGCTGTGAAAGCGCCCGGCCTTCATGGGGCGAGACGTCTGCCGCTAGCGGCTCCTCAGCATGAGGGTCTAAGACTTTGCCACGATACGAGACCTCATCCTGAGGAGCCCGCCAAAGGCGGGCGTCTCGAAGGATGGCCTCGGGCGACAGCCGGGCCTGCATGGTTCGAGACGCGCGTACCGCGCTCCTCACCATGAGGGTCTTGCTAGTCCGGAAAGCCGAACAGCTTTGCCGGATTGTGCACGAGGATCTTCTCCAGCTCGGCCTGGTCGGGCGCGTAGCGGTACATCAGCTCTAGCAGGTCGGCGTCGTTGGGCGGCTGCTTGACGGAGACGGGATGCGGCCAGTCGCTGGCCCAGACGCAGCGGTCGATTGCGGCCTCGATATAGGCGCGCGCGATCGGGATCACGTCGTCATAGGGCGGGCCGGCCTGCGAGGTCTTCTCGCCGAGCGACAGCATGACCCAGAAATTGCCCTTCTCGAGCAGCTCCAGCATCTTGCGCAGGTTCGGATCATCCCGGCCATTCGAGGGCACGGGCCGCGCCATGTGGTCGATCAGCACGGGGACGTCGAGATTCTCGTACTTGGCGACGCTGGAGACGATGCCGTCCTTCTCGGGCTGGATCTTCACGTACCAGCCGAGCTCGCGGATGCGCGCGATGGCGCGGGCGAAATCGGCGTCCGACAGCACGGCGCCGAGCTCCTGGCGGAAACTGAAGCGCGCGCCGCGCACACCCGCGTCATGCAGCTTGGAAAGATACGAGTCGCTCGCTTCCGCGAACACCAGTGCGTTGGCGCAGCCGCGATAGTTCGGGCCCATCGCCGCAAGACCGTCGAGTACGACGGAATGATCCGCACCATAGGTCGTGGTCTGCACGATGATGCCGCGCTCGATGCCGAGCGTCTTGTGCACGCGCAGCGCTGCTTCCCAGGTCGCGCTCGGCATCCGATAGGCAGCGCCGGGGCGTTCCGGATATTTGTCGATGGGCCCCAGCACGTGAAACTGGCTGTCGACAGTCTTCGGCGGCGGCGCCCTGACCGGGCGACGGGGGTTCGGGTCGAACGGCAGATAAGTCGGCATGCGCAAAGCTCCCTCAGTCGATCACGGCGGTGAAGTCGCACTGCACCAGCGCGCCGCCGTCCATATTGTCCATCGGCAGCGCGTGACGCGCCGGGCGCGAATGCTCGTCCGGAAACATTTTTAGCCACTCGACATTGACCGGGCCGCGGTGTGTACGGTCCTTCAGCCACACCGTCATCTTGATGATGTCGTCCGTGGTGCCGCCGGCGGCTTCCACCGTCGCCTTCATATGCGCGAACATGTTGGCGCATTGCGCGTCCAGGCTCGCAGGCATCACGCCGGCCGCATCACGGCCGAGGATGACACCGGACATCACGAGATTGCCGATGCGGCAGGCGTTGGGAATCGGGTTGGCGTGCTTGAAGCCGCCGATGTGGATGCTCTTGCGCCGCGTTTGACCCGTCATGATGCGCTCCCTCTTATGTGTTGATTCAGACGAACTGGCACGACACCGAGCCGAACGCGCCATAGTCGGCATGGAACGTGTCGCCGCGCCGGATGTCGACGGGACGGGTGAACGATCCCGCCAGCACCACCTCGCCGGCCGCGAGATGTTCGTCATGCGGCGCAAGACGGTTGGCGAGCCAGGCGATGCCGTTGGCGGGATGATTGAGCACGCCGGCCGCAAGCCCAGTCTCCTCGACCTCGCCGTTGCGGAACAGCAGCGCGCCGATCCAGCGCAAATCCGCATCCATCGGGCGGAACGGCCGGCCGCCGAGCACCAGCGCGGCGTTGGCCGCGTTGTCCGAGATCGTGTCCATCACCTTCCGCGTTTTGCCGGTCTCGGGATCGATGCGATGCATGCGCGTCTCCAGGATTTCGAGCGCAGGCGTGACGTAGTCGGTGGCGTTGAGCACGTCGAAGATGGTGCAGTCAGGTCCGCGCAGCGGCGCCTTCAGCACGAAGGCGAGCTCGACCTCGATGCGCGGCGCGTGAAAGCGGTCAAACGGAATGGGCGTGGCGTCGGCATAGAACATGTCGGCGAACAGCACGCCGTAATCGGGCTCGGAGATGCCGACCGCGTTCTGCATCGCCTTCGAGGTCAGGCCGATCTTGTGTCCCTTGATAACACGGCCGCGGCCGAGCTGCAGTTTCGTCCAGGCGCGCGGCGAGGCGTTCGATCGTGGCGGTATCGAGCATGGCTTACTGCTCCGCGGCGACGGTGTTGCGCAGAACGCCGATACGACTCGACTCGACCTCGACGACGTCGCCCACCCTAAGCCAGCGCGGCGGATCGAAACGCGCGCCCGCGCCCGTCGGCGTGCCTGTTACAATCATGTCGCCGGGCTTCAGGGTGGCGAAAGTGGAGAGATAGGAGATCAGGAAATCGAACGGGAACATCAGCCGCTCGGTCGTGTCCTGCTGCCGCACCTCGCCGTTGACGCGCGTGATGATGTCATGAGGCCCGCGCGGATCGAGCTCGTCAGACGTGACGATCCACGGCCCGATGCTGCCGGAGCGATCGAAATTCTTGCCCTGGGTGACGTTGAACTTGCCGTGGCGCAGCCAGTCGCGGATCGTGCCCTCATTGCACAGGGTCATGCCGAAGATGTGCGACCAGGCTTTGTCGCGCGGAATGTGGCGGCCGCCCTGGCCGATCACGATGACGAGCTCGCCCTCGTAGTCGAGCTGCTCAGATACATGAGGCTTCTCGAGCGGCTGGCCGGCGCCGGTCATCGACGAGATGCTGCGCACGAACAGGCTGGGATATTTGGGCAGGTCCGAGCTGTCTTTATACTCGGCATTGCGTTCGGCGTAGTTGACGCCGATGCACCAGAGCTTTTCCGGCGCCAGCACCGGCGGAAGCAGGACGAGGCTTTCCAGCGCGTAGTCGGGTTTTTGTCCGGCCACCGCTTCCTGCGCATCGGCCAGCGCGTTGGCTGCAATCAACGCTTTCACGTCGGAGAAGTCGCGGCCGATCCGCCTGGTCAGATCGACGACACCGCCATCCACCGCCGCGCCATAGCGCAGCTCTCCGTCCAAGAGATAGCTTACGAGTCGCATTGTCGTGTTCTCCGATGGTCTTCAGGCACATAGGCCGGCGCGATGGGCTGCGCGCTCAGTCTTTGGATTTGGGCGTCTGGAAGACGGTGTTCAGCGTCACGATCTCACCGAGGCGCGCGTAGCGGGGCCCGCCGATGCGCGCGATCGGGTCGAGCGCCGCGGTCTCGACCTTGCCGTCGTTCACGAGGCCGTCGCGGATGTGGAACATCACGACCTCGCCGACGATGAGCCGGCTGCGAGCCTCGCCGAATTCGAGGCACTGCCGGAAACGGCACTCCATCGCGACGGGTGCTGCGGCAAGCCGCGGCACCTTGATACACTCGCTCGCGATCGTCTCCAGCCCGAGATGCTCGACCTCGCTGATTTCAGGCGGATGCTCGACCGAGCTGTCGTGCACCGCGGACATCAGCGGGGTATCGGCGATGTGGATCACATATTCCTCGGTGTCGAGGATGTTGTGCGCGGTGTCCTTGTAGTCGGCACCTTTGCGGCCGACGCTGATGGCGAGCATCGGCGGCTTCTGCGAGACGAAGGTGAAGGCGCTGAAGGGGGCGAGGTTGAGCACGCCCGAGCGCGACAGGCTCGTGACCCACGCGATCGGGCGCGGCACCACGATGCCGGTCATCAGCCGGTAGATGCGCTCCGCGCCGAGCTCGGTGGGGTCGATCCGCATCGCTCAGTCAGCCTTGATGTTGGCCTTGCGCACGACCGGAATCCACTTGGCGTCCTCGCGCGCGAGATAGGCCTTGAACTCGTCCGACGTCATCGGGGTGGATTCTCCGCCAAGCTTTTCGAACTTGTCGATCACACCGGGATCTTTCAGGATCGCAACCAGCGTCTCGTGAAGTTTGTCGACGACCGGCGCCGGCGTGCCGGCAGGCGCGAACAGGCCCGTAAAAGTCTGGCCGTCGAAATCCTTGTAGCCGAGCTCGGTGAAGGTCGGGACATCAGGCAACGACTTCAGGCGGTGCGGGCTGGTGACGGCGAGCGCGCGGAACAGGCCGGCCTTGATGTGCTGGAGGCTGACCGTGAGCTGGTCGAATGCGAACTGCACCTGGCCGCCCAGGAGATCGTTGATCGCCGGCGCGTTGCCGCGGTAATGCGCGGTGACCCATTGCAGGTCGAGGCTCGACTGCATCAGCTCGCTGAGCAGATGGTTGGTGGTGCCGGGGCCGGGCGAGGCCATCGTCAGCTTGCCGGGCTCGCGCTTGGCGAGTTCGATGAATTCCTTGAACGTCGTGGCCTGCACGGACGGGTGCACTTCGAGCACCAGCGGCGTCATCGAGATCGTCGAGATCGGAAGAAAATCCTTCTTCCAGTTATAGGCCTCGCGCTTGTTGATCTCGGTCGCGAACAGTACCGGGCCGTTGGCGCCGACGAACAGCGTGTAGCCGTCGGGCGCGGATTTCGCGAAGGCTTCGCCCGCGATCATGCCGCCGGCGCCGGCCTTGTTCTCGATGATGAAGGGCTGGCCGAGCTTTTCCTGGAGCTTGTCGGCGACGATGCGCGCGGCGCTGTCGACATTGCCGCCGGCCGGATAGGGCACGATCAGCTTGACGCTGCGCGCCGGCCATTGCTGGCCCGATGCGGGTCCCGCCAGCATCGCGGCTGCGGCAGCTATGGCAATCCAGATTAATCTCATGTTAACCTCCCGGCGGCGCTTCCAATTCCATATCGAGTGCCGTGACGTCGCGCATGGCGCTCGATCGCGGCGCAATCTCCAGATGAGCGCTTTACCTGTCGAGAGAATTGTGGCGTTCTTGTCCATAATATGGACAAGACGAACTCCGCAAGATCCGCCCGCGGAACGGCAGAGCCGCGACAGGGCGCGCAGACCATCCGGCGCGCGCTCGCGGTGCTGCGTTTCTTGCCGCAGGGCGCGAAGACGGCGTGCCGCTGGCCGAGGTCGTGCGCGCGACGGGCCTCACCCGCCCGACCGTGCATCGCATCGTCCACGTGCTGATCGAGGAAGGCATCGTCGAACGTTACGAGCGAACCGGCCGCTACGCGATCGGCAACCAGGTGCCGGAGCTCGCACTTGCGCGCCCGCGGCCGTCGCGGCTGCTGGTCGCGGCAAATCCGTCGCTGCGGCGTGCCTCCACCGAGATCGGCGACACGCTGTTCCTGACGGTGCGGACCGGCAACGACACGCTGTGCGTCGATCGCAGGATCGGAATCTATCCGATCCAGGTGCTGTCGATCGAGGTCGGCGCGCGGCGGCCGCTCGGCGTCAGCAGCGCAGGCGTCGCCATCCTCGCCGCGATGCCGGCTCAGGACGCGCGAAAAATCGTCGCGGCCAACGAGAAGCGATTCGAGGCCTACCGGACCGACGTCGCGTCGGTGCTCGGCCAGGTCACCGCCGCGAGACGGCTGGGGTACGGCATGAGGGAGATCGGCCTCGTGCAGGGCACGAAATCGATCTCCACCTGGATCAAGACCCCGGACGGACAGCCTGCCGCGGCGATGACGGTCTCCGCCGTTCGGACGAGGCTCGGCCCCCGCCGCGAGCAGGAAGTCGTGGAGATCCTGCTGCGGGAGGCGCGCACGATCGAGCAGGCGATCCGGGGTTAGGCGGCGCTGTCAATGGGCTGACTTCGCGCACCATTTTGTGGCACAAGAGCCGCCTCCGCCGACCGACCAACGAGGCCACGCATGCCCGCGCCGAAACCGCCTGCCTTCGAGACCCTGAGCCTGCATGCGGGCCAGCATCCGGATCCCGCGACCGGCGCCCGCGCGGTGCCGATCTACCAGACCACGTCCTACGTGTTCCAGGATTCCGACCACGCCGCCGCGCTGTTCAATCTGGAGCGCGCCGGCCACATCTATACGCGCATCTCCAATCCGACCACCGGTGTGCTGGAGGAGCGGCTCGCGGCGCTCGAAGGCGGCGTCGGCGCGATCTGCACTGCGAGCGGCATGGCCGCGCTGCATCTGGCCATCGCGACGCTCTTGAATGCCGGCGACCATATCGTGGCGTCGAGCTCGCTCTATGGTGGCACCATCAATTTGCTGGCGCACACGCTGCCCCGCTTCGGCATCACCACGACCTTCGTCAAGCCGCGCGACCTCGACGCGTTCCGCGCGGCGATCAAGCCGAACACGAAACTCGTGATCGGCGAGACCATCGGCAATCCCGGGCTCGAAGTGCTCGATATCCCGAAGGTCGCGGGAATCGCGCATGAGGCAAAGATTCCGCTGCTGATCGACAATACGTTTGCCACGCCCTATCTCAGCCGCCCCATCGAGCTTGGCGCCGACATCGTGATGCATTCGGCGACGAAGTGGATCGGCGGCCACGGCATCGCGATCGGCGGCGCCATCGTCGACGGCGGCCGGTTCGACTGGCGCGGCTCCGGCAAATTCGGCGTGCTGACCGAGCCCTATGGCGGTTATCACGGCATCGTCTTCGACGAACAGTTCGGCACGAGCGCCTTCATCATGCGCGCGCGCACCGAAGGCCTGCGCGATTTCGGCGCCTGCCTGTCCCCGACCAACGCGTTCCAGCTCTTGCAGGGCGTGGAGACGCTCGGCGTGCGCATGGACCGGCATATCCAGAACACACATCTGGTGCTGGAGGCGCTGAAGTCGAACAAGGCCGTCGATTGGGTCCTGCATCCCTCGCTGGAGGACCACACCGACTATCAGCTCGCAAAAACGCTGCTGCCGCGCGGCGCCGGCTCAATCGTCTCCTTCGGCATCAAGGGCGGGCGACCCGCCGGCCGAAAATTCATCGAAGCGCTGCGCATGATCAGCCATCTCGCCAATGTCGGCGATGCCAAGACGCTGGTGATCCACCCGGCCTCGACCACGCATCAGCAGATGGATGCCGAACAGCTCAAGGCCGCCGGCATCGGCGAGGAGCTGGTGCGGCTGTCGGTCGGCATCGAGACGGCAAGCGACATCATCGACGATCTTGCGCAGGCGCTGCGCATCTCGCAAAAGGTCTGACACCATGAAGCTCACTGTCAACGGCGCCGAGGTGTTTGTCGCAAACGGCGGCCGCGAGTTCGACAAGTCCCTGCCCGCGGTCGCCTTCATCCACGGCGCCGGCTTCGATCACTCGACCTGGGCACTGCATACGCGCTGGTTCGCCCATCACGGATTTTCCGTGCTGGCGCCCGATCTGCCCGGCCACGGCCGCTCGGCCGGACCTTCGCTGTCAACGATCGCCGAGATGGCGGATTGGACGGCGGCATTGCTCGCCGCGGCCGGCGTGGCGAAGGCGCACCTGATCGGCCATTCCATGGGATCGCTGATCTCACTGGAGACGGCGGCGCGTCATCCCGACAAGGTCTCCGCGCTGAGCCTGATCGGCACCGCCGCGACCATGACAGTCGGCCCGGATCTCCTGAAAGCGGCCGAAGCCAACTCGCAGGACGCCAACGACATGGTGTCGATTTGGGGCCTCGGCTTCAACGCCGAGCTCGGCGGCAGCCTCGCGCCGGGCCTGTGGATGCATGGCGGCGCGCAGGCGGTGCTGAAGTCTTGCGAGCCCGGCGTGCTGTTCAGGGATTTGTCGGCCTGCAATGATTACGCGAATGCACTCACCGCTGCGGCGAGCGTGAAAGTGCCTGCTACCCTCATCCTCGGCGAACGCGACATGATGACGCCGGCGAAGGCGGGCAAGGCGCTCGCCACGGCGATCCCGCATGCGAAGACCGTCGTGGTGCCGGGCGCGGGCCACATGATCATGGCCGAGCGCCCGGATGAATTGCTGGCGGCGTTGAGGGGCTGAGCCGCATCCGACTTGAAAGTTTGGACGCAGATAGCCGCCACGGGCGGCATGGCCGGGCTAGTCCCGGCCATCCACGCCTGGCCGCGCGCGCGAAGTACGTGGATGCCCGGGCCTTCGCCTCGCCGAAGCAGCTTCGGCCGCGCAGGCGGGACAAGCCCGGGCATGACGACATCTTGCCAGTGCCCCCGCCTTACGACCCCGGCGTCCACTTCCAGACGATATCGGAGACATTGACCGGCTTCGGGATCAGCCCGAGCTTTGCAAAACGGTCGGCCACGGCCTGCTGCGTCCTGATCACCTCGGCGTCGAGCGGCACCACGCTGTAGACGGAGCGGTTGACGAAGCGCCTGACAGCCTCGATGTCGACGCCGGTCGCCTCGGCCTGCGCCTTTGCGACCTCCTCGTGATACTGCTCCGCCCACTTGCCTTCGGAGGCAAAGGTCGTGTTGAGCTTCGCGACCAGCGATGGATATTTCTCGACGAAGTCGGTGTTGGCGATGTAGTAGGCGTTCGGCTTGTGCACGTCCTTGTCGAAGACGAGAACGCGCGCGTTCTCCTTCAATTCGGCGAGCGCGAGATAGGGATCCCAGATCGACCAGGCGTCGACCGAGCCCTTCACGAAGGCCGCCGTCGCATCGGCCGGCGCCAGCGGCGCGGGCGTGATGTCGGACCAGGACAGGCCGGCCTTTTCGAGCGAGGCGACCAGGAGATTGTGCGCGCTCGATCCCTTGCCGAAGGCGACGCGCTTGCCTTTGAGATCGGCGAGCGTCTTGATGGCTGAATCCTTCGGCACGATGATCGCCTGGTTGTCGCCCTCGGACTTCACGGCCGCGACATATTTTATTTTTGCGCCGCCGGCTTGCGCGAAGATCGGCGGCGTGTCGCCGACGAAGCCGAAATCGACGCTGCCGACGTTGATGGCCTCCAGCAGCGGCGGACCGAACTGGAAGTCAATCCATCTGACCTCGATGCCCAGCGGCCTGAAGGCGTTTTCGAGCGTTTGACGCTGGCGTACCGCCGGGAAGAATCCGCCCTTCTGAGTGCCGATGCGGATTTCCGCCGGCTTGTCCTCGGCGCGTGCTGGTGCGGCCAGGGCGGTTGCAAGGAGAAGCGCTGCGGTCAGGATATGTCGTCGTGCAATCATGTTGCGGTCCTTTGCGTCAGGTTCAGTTAGCGAAGAGTGAGGAATTGGCGCGGCGGCTCCGCTCCGAAAACACCGCACGGGCTGCGCGTTCGGCCTCGCGCGCCGAACGGAACTGGCGGCCTTCGAGGCTGTCGAACAGGCGTTCGGAGGAGAAGAAGCGGAAGCCGCGCTCATCTCTTGTGATGATGCCGGCGGCGCGGTCGTGGATTTCAATGATGTAGGCGTTCGACTGGGTCTGGGACATGACTGCTCGTTCGCCGGAATGTCGGCGTTCCTGTCGTGGGATTTGTGCTGTGGGAGGTTGCTAGGAGGCGATCAGCAACAACAACAGGCGCCGGTTGCCGCCGAGAAACAGCGCCGCGTCATGCACGCGTGCATGTCGCTGGGATTACGCTGGTGATCGGTTCTCATATCGCGGCATCAAGCTCGAGGAGCAGTTTCGATGCTCCGAATATCGAGCGATTGGTGAGCTCGGTCAATGAAATGGCTATCCATATTTGGCACCGGCGCGCTGGCGCGCTTCTCCCGGCGCAAGTACCGACAGACGGATTCATCTCGCGATGAGTTCAGCAGGCGCGGGCGGCAGGCGTGGTACGCTCGCGCAACGTAAAAACAGACAATCTGGGAGATCCGGACATGGCGAATGATCTGAAGTGGCGCACCGCGCTCGTCACCGGCGGCTCGCGCGGGATTGGCGCAGCCGTCTGTCGCGCCCTGGCCGCATCAGGCGCGGCGGTGGCGATCAACTGCCGGGAGCAGATCGGGCAGGCCGAGCAGTTGGCAGGCGAGATCGGCAAGCAAGGCGGTCGCGCGATTGTCGTTGCCGCCGACGTCTCGCAGCGCGACGCCGTGGCTACAATGGTCGAGCGCGCCACGGCCGGGCTCGGGCCGATCGATATCCTCGTCAATAATGCCGGCATCGCGATCACGCGCGGCGTCGACGATCTCACCGAAGAGGATTTCGACCGCACCATGATGGTCAACCTGAAATCTGCCTTCCTGTGCACGCAGGCGGTGCTGCCGGAGATGCGTGCGCGGAAATGGGGCCGCATCGTCAACATCTCCTCGGGCGCGGCGCGCGGTGCCGGCTCGATCGGCCCGCACTACAATGCATCCAAGGCCGGCATGGAGGGCCTTACGCGCGGTTATGCGGCGCGGCTGGTGAAGGAAGGCATCACCGTCAACGCGGTGGCGCCGTCGCTGATCGAGACCGACATGATGAGCGGCCAGCCCCAGTTCGTCAGCCGCATCCCGCTCGGCCGCTTCGGCACGGCCGATGAGGTGGCGAAAGCCGTGATGCTGCCGGTCGACAATGCCTACATGACCGGGCAGACCATCGCGCTGAGCGGCGGGATGGCGTTTAACTAGGAGCGAAGATGGTGCCGCCTTTCCTTCTCCCCTTGTGGGAGAAGGTGGCGCGAAGCGCCGGATGAGGGGTATCTCTCCGCGCGCACCGCTCTTCGTGAGCCGTAGGGTGGGCAAAGCGGAGCGTGCCCACCATTTCTATCGCGGTGTTGGATAGGTGGTGGGCACGGCGCAAGTGCGCCTTTGCCCACCCTACGGCTCCTTTTCGTGAGGAGAGATACCCCTCACCCGTCTCGCGGCGAGCCACCCTCTCCCACAGGGGGAGAGGGCAAGAGAGCGCTACCACATCGTCGCCGCAGCGCGCTCCGGCCAGATGCGATCATATTCCGCGCCGCCGACCTTGTTCTCGCTCATCTCGGCCAGGATCTGGCCCGGCGTCGGCAGCGTCTTCGGATCGATCCGCTTGTCGGGATTCCAGAGGTCGGAGCGGACGATGGCGCGGGCGCACTGGAAATAGATTTCGTCCACATTCATCACCATGACGCTGCGCGGCGCCTTGCCCTCGACCTTGAACGAGGCGAGCAGCTCGGGATCGACGGAGAGACAAGCGCGGCCGTTGGCCCGCACCGCGTTGCCGGAACCGGGGATCAGAAACATCAGCGACACCCTGGGATCGCGCACGATGTTGCGCAAGGAATCGACCCGGTTGTTGCCGCGGCGATCCGGCAGCATCAGCGTCTTCGGATCATGGATGCGGACGAAGCCGGGGAGATCGCCACGCGGCGAGCAGTCGATCCCTTCCGGTCCGATGGTGGCGAGCGCGGCAAACGGCGCCTTCTCGATGAAGATGCGGTAGAGCGGGGTAACGTGGTCGGCGACTTTCACGGTCGAGGCATCACCAACGGCACCGTAGATGGCCTCCAGCTGTTCGACCGTTTCAATCACCGACATTCCGTTCTCCTTGTTGCGCCGGCTATTCGTGCCAGCCTTCGTTCCTGATCACGCGCACGAGCTGGCGACTGTGATAGTCCGCGCTGCCCGCGTTGAGGATAGTGACATCGGCATTGGCCGATGCGTCGTCGACGCTGCGCGCGAGGCGATCTGCGATATTGCCGTCGCTGTGCCGGGCCCGGGCAGCAAGCCGCTGCGCCAGCACGTCCGGCGGCGCCGTGATCGCGACCACGACGACGTTGGCATAGGCCTGGCGGAGCGCGCCAATCACTGTGCGCGAGACATTGGCGACGACGGCCCGGCCGGCGAGGATGTCATCGTTGATTTCGAGCGGAAGAGCGTAGGAATGGCCATGCGCTTCCCAGTGCACGGCGAAATCGCCGTGCTCGCGCGCGCGGCGGAATTCGTCCTGGCTCATCGCGATGTTGTCTTCGGCCTCGGAGGATTCGCGCGTCACGACACGGCGCGGGAAGACGATGTCGCGATCATCGACGCAGGCCGCCTGTGCGAGCCGCAACAGCGTGTCCTTGCCCGCACCGCTGGGACCGACCACGAGCACGAGCCGCCCGGGTCCGATCCCGCTGGCCTCATCGTGTGCCATGGTCGCGGTCTCGCTCATGCGACGCGGTTTCCTTCGCGCCAGACGCTGCGGACCACGGGAACGTCGCCTGCGACATGCACGCGGATCAGGTCGGCCCGCTTGCCGATCGCGACCTCGCCACGATCCGACAGGCCAACCGCCTCGGCCGGCGCCTTGGTCACGGTGCGAACCGCCGCCGGAAGGCTGATCGCAGGCACATGCTCCGGCAATTGCAGCGCGGCCATCAGGAGGCTGGACGGGATGTAGTCCGACGACAGGATGTCGAGCAGGCCCTCTCGGGCGAGATCGACCGCGGCGATGTTGCCGGAGTGCGAGCCGCCGCGCACGACGTTCGGCGCCCCCATCAGGATGTCGATGCCGGCCTGATGCAGGCCGCGCGCGGCCTCGAGCGTGGTCGGGAATTCCGCCACCGACACGCGATCGCGCACGGCGTCCGCGACGTTCTCCTCGGTGGTGTCGTCATGGCTCGCCAGCGGAATGTTGTACTTGTGCGCGAGCGATACGATCTCGCGCATGTTGGTCGCGGCATAGAGCTTCTGATACTCGAAGCGCTTCGCGAACAGCTCGTCGAGCTCGGCATCGGTCTTGCCGCCGCCCTTGCCGCGATAATAGTCGCGCAGCTTGACCTCGTCGCGGAACTGGCGCTGGCCGGGGGTGTGGTCCATCAGCGACATCAGCTTGACGTCGGGACGGTCGATCAGCTCCTTGGCTTCCTCGACCACGCTCGGCATCGGGATTTCGCAGCGCAGATGCAGGAAGTGGTCGGCGCGCAGCAGGCTGGCATCGCGCGCGGTCGTGATCGCGGCGGCGAGCACGCCGGCGCGGCCATCGACTTCCTCGGCGCCGTCCTCACGCCAGACCCGGAGCGAGTCGAACACGGTCGTGATGCCTGAGGTCGCGAGCTGGCCGTCATAGGAGATGACGGCGGCGACCGGATTCCAGAACACTTTCGGGCGCGGCACGTAATGCGCTTCGAGATGGTCGGTGTGGAGCTCGATCAGGCCGGGCATGATGAGGTCGCCGCCGGCATCCTCCGCACCCGCGGGGGCCCTGCCCTCGCCGATCTCGGCGATGCGTCCGTCCGCGAGAGCGAGCCAGCCCTGTTCGATCACGCGGTCAGCCAGCACGATCCTGGCGTTGGCGATCAATGTTTCCTTCGGCTTGGCATTCATTTCCATTTCCTTCAGGCCGCGGCGGCAAAGCTGGTGACGTCAACAATACGGTCGGCAATCAAATGGCGGATTTCGTCGTCATGGACAATGGCGACCATGGCGACGCCCTGGCGCTTCTTGTCGGCGACCAGCTCGACCACGACGGCGCGGTTGGCGGCATCGAGCGAGGCGGTCGGCTCGTCCAGCAGCAGGATCGGCAGGTCCGAGATGAAGCCGCGCGCGATGTTGACGCGCTGCTGCTCGCCGCCGGAGAAGGTCGCGGGCGGCAGCTGCCAGAGTCTTTCAGGGATGTTGAGGCGGTGCAGCAACTCGCCGGCGCGTGCCTGCGCGTCGGCTCGGGCCGTGCCGTTCACGATCAGTGGCTCCGCGACGACGTCGATGGTCGCAACACGCGGCACCGCCCGCAAAAACTGGCTGACATAGCCGATGGTGGAGCGGCGGATGTTGAGAACCTGCCGCGGCTCGGCGGTGGCGAGATCGACAACCGCGCCGCGATGGCGAATGCCGATACGGCCGGAGTCGCAGCGGTAATTGCCAAAAATCATCTTCAGGATCGACGACTTGCCGGCACCGGACGGGCCAGAGAGCACGACGCATTCGCCCGGGTTGACGTGGAAGGTCACGCCGCTGACGACAGGCAGCTCGATGCCGCCCTGCAGGTGCATCGTAAAGGTCTTTTTCGCGGCGGCGATGTCGATCATGGCGGTCATCGGAAAACTCATCTTGGAAGGCTTATGGCGGCAGAATCGAGGAAACGAGGAGCTGGGTATAGGGCTCGCGGGGATCGTCGAGCACCTGGTCGGTGAGACCCGTCTCGATGACACGGCCGCCCTTCATCACCATCACGCGATGCGACAGCAGTCGCGCCACCGCGAGATCGTGGGTGACGATGATGACGGCAAGGTGCAGCTCGGCGACGAGGCTGCGCACGAGGTCGAGCAGGCGCGCCTGGACAGACACGTCCAGACCGCCGGTCGGCTCGTCCATGAACACCAGCCGCGGCTCGGTGACGAGGTTGCGCGCGATCTGGAGACGCTGGCGCATGCCGCCGGAATAGGTGCGCGGCGCATCGTCGATGCGCGCGATGTCGATCTCGACACGGGTGAGCCAGTCCGACGCGGTATCGCGGATGCGGCCGTAGTGATTCCAGCCGACCGCCATCAGCCGTTCGCCGACATTGGCGCCGGCCGAGACCGCCATGCGCAGGCCCTGCGCGGGATCCTGGTGCACATAGCCCCAGTCGGTGCGGAACAGGAAGCGTCGCTCGGCTTCGCCAAGGCTCGTGAGATCGCGGGTGACGCCGTCGCGCATCCGGTACGACACCTGGCCGGCGCTCGGCGCGAGCTGGCCCGAGAGCATTTGCAGCAGTGTCGACTTGCCCGAGCCGGACTCGCCGACGATCGCCAGCACCTCGCCGGGGTAGAGCGAGAACGACACGTCGCGGCACGCGGCGATGCGGCCATAGGACTTGCTGAGCGACTCCGCGACCAGCAGCGGCTGATCGTTCTCCAGCATCTCCTCAGCCATTTGATCCCTCCTGCGCCTTCTCCTTGTACGGCGCGGCGCTCATGCTGCCGTGATGTCCGGCGGCCTGGCGGCCCTCGCAATAGTCGGTGTCCGAGCACACGAACATGCGCCCGCCCTTGTCGTCGGTGACAATCTCGTCGAGATAGGAATTTTCCGCCGCGCACAGCGCGCAGGGCGCGTTGAAGCGGTACGGCTCGAACGGGTGATCCTCGAAATCGAGCGACACCACCTGCGTATAGGGCGGGATCGCATAGATGCGCTTCTCGCGACCGGCGCCGAACAATTGCAGCGCCGGGCAATTGTCCATCTTGGGATTGTCGAATTTCGGCGTCGGCGACGGGTCCATCACGTAGCGCGCGTTCACCTTCACCGGATAGGCGTAGGCAGTGGCGATGTGGCCAAAGCGGGCGATGTCCTCGTAGAGCTTCACATGCATCAGGCCGTATTCGGCCAGCGCATGCATGCGCCGCGTCTCGGTCTCGCGCGGTTCGAGGAAACGCAGCGGCTCCGGGATCGGCACCTGATAGACCAGCACCTGGTTCGCGTGCAGCGACGTCTCCGGGATGCGGTGACGCGTCTGGATCACGGTTGCATCTTCTGTTGCCGTGGTCGTGGCGACGCCCGCGGTCTTGGCGAAGAATTTGCGGATCGAGATCGCATTCGTCGTGTCGTCGGAACCTTGGTCGATCACCTTCAGCACATCCTGGGGCCCGAGGATCGCGGCCGTGACCTGCACGCCGCCGGTGCCCCAGCCATAGGGCATCGGCATTTCGCGGCTGGCGAACGGCACCTGATAACCGGGGATCGCGATCGCCTTGAGGATCGCGCGGCGGATCATCCGCTTGGTCTGCTCGTCGAGATAGGCGAAATTGTAGGCGGGCGCGTTCATTCCGCGGCCTCCTTCATGGCATCGGGCGCATTGGCCTCGGCAAATTCCTTGCGCAGCTTGCGCAGGAGCCCGAGCTCGGACTGGAAGTCGACATAGTGCGGCAGCTTCAGATGCTCGACGAAGCCGGTCGCCTGGACGTTGTCCGAATGCGACATCACGAATTCTTCATCTTGCGCCGGGGCCACGGCCTCTTCGCCGAGCTCGCGGGCACGCAGCGCCCGGTCGACCAGCGCCATCGACATGGTCTTGCGCTCGCTCTGGCCGAAGGCGAGACCATAGCCGCGGGTGAAACACGGCGCTTCCGTCGCCGAACCCTTGAATTGATTCACCATCTGGCACTCGGTGAGCTCGATGGAGCCGAGCGGCACGGCGAAGCCGACGTCCTCCGCGAAAAATTCGACCTCGACCTCGCCGAAGCGGATCTCGCCGACGAAGGGATGGTTGCGGCCGTAACCGCGCTGGGTGGAGTAACCCATGGCCAGCAGAAAGCCTTCGTCACCGCGCGCGAGGTTTTGCAGGCGCAGGTCGCGATCGGCCGGGAAGTTCAGCGGTTCGCGCGTGAGGTCGCCGACGCTGGCGCCGTCTTCGGCCCGCGGCGAGGATTCGATCAGCCCGTCGCGGCCCAGAATGTCGGTCACACGCGGCGTGGGCGCCGTCGAAGCTTCGGCCGTCGCCGGCACTTCAGGCACGAAGCCCTGGCCAAGCGAGGGATCGAGCAGGCGGTGCGTGTAGTCGAAGGTAGGCCCGAGGATCTGGCCGCCGGGAATATCCTTGAAGGTCGCCGACACCCGCCGCTGCACGCGCATCGCGCCGGTGTCGACCGGCTCGCTGGCGCCGAAGCGCGGCAGGGTGGCGCGGAAGGCGCGGACCAGGAAGATCGCCTCGATCAGATCCCCGCGCGCCTGCTTGATCGCGAGCGCCGCGAGCTCGCGGTCGTAGAGCGACCCTTCGCTCATGACGCGGTCCACGGCGAGGCCAAGCTGCTCCGAGATCTGATCCAGCGTGACTTCGGAAATGCTCTGGTCGCCACGCCGCGCATTGGCGAGCAGGCGATGGGCGTTCTCGATGGCGCGCTCGCCGCCTTTGACTGCGACATACATGCGACTAGCTTCCCTTGTTCACGACACGCGTGGTGCGCGGGATCGCAACCACGGCATCATCGGCGACCAGCACCAAATCGATGCCGCGCGGAAACAGCGCCTCGTTGAACTGCAGCCGTTCGAACAGGTCGAAAGGCCTGATCGAGGCCTGAAGCGTCGCGACACCGTCGATGCCGGGGCCACGCAGTTCGAAACTGCGCCCCGAATTCAGGCTCTCGACCTGAAGGATCACCGTGGTCGAACGATCCGGATACTCGTTCGTGCCCAGTGCGAAGCGCTCGAGCGACGGCAGCGCCGCACCGTCACTGATCAGCGCGAAACTCGCGATCGAGGAGTCCTGCACCACCGGCGCGCCGGTGTGGAACTTGAGCCATTTCACCACGTCCGATCGCTCCGTCATCCGCTCATCGAGCCAGAGCGGCGTGTCGTGATCGAACAGCGTCAGCGCGATCGCGGCAGTGCCGCGCATCGTTGGCGCGGGCGCTCCCGCCATCGGCACGATGCGCTGGACCGAGCCCGGTCGCGCCATCGCGTCCATCACGGAACGAAAGGTCGATTGCGCCGACAAGACCTTGTCGACGAAACCCGGCGGCAGTTCCGCAATCGTGGTCATGGCCTCACCCCTCACCGCGCACCATGGTGTAGAAATCAACCTTCGTCGCGGCGGTCTCGGCCGCCGCCTGCTTGCGCTGGATCATAAGCTGCTCGCGCAACGGCGCGATAACGTCACGCTCCACCGCCTCACCGAAATCACTGGACTGCGCCAGCGCGTCGCAGAGCGCGATCAGCCGCGCCTTTTCGCCATCGCGCCCCAGCGTGTAGCCGAAGCCGACCTCGCCGCTCGCGAGCCGGACCGCTGCGCGAGACACCGTGGCTTCACCGAGATTGAACGGCGCGCCGTCGCCGCCGACCCGGCCGCGCAGCATGACGAGACCGTTTTCCGGCGCGCGTAGCTCCTGATGCGCCGGCAGGGCGAGAGCGCGGAGGCGAGCGGCGATCTCGCCCGCCTCCGCGTGCGCCAGCACGGCCATCGCGGCCTTGCGCTGGACTTGCTGGTTGTTGTGCTGGGTCACCCAATCCACCGAGCTTTTGACAGAACTTGCCGAATCCAAGTTGTCTATGATAATAGACAACTTGATACGGAAGCGCCATGACTGTTTCGTGACAAACGTGTGATTTCTGAAGTAGGCTTCTCGGCGACATGAGCATGCAGGACACAGCCTCTTCGGGCGTCGCGCTGTGGCGCCTCGTTGCCGACGGCATCGAGCGCGGCATCGCCGACGGCCGCTTTGCAGCCGGCGACAAGCTGCCGGGCGAGATGGAGATCGCCGAGACCTATCGCGTGAACCGCCACACCGTGCGGCGCGCGCTGGCCGCACTTGCCGAGCGCGGCATCGTGCGCGCCGAACGCGGCAGCGGAACCTATGTCGAGGCGCAGCGCCTCGCTTATCCCTTGCGCTCGCGCACCCGCTTCTCCGAGATCGTCGGCGCCGACGGCCGCGAACCGCATGGCCGGCTGATCGAGGCGTCCGACGACGTCGCGACCCGCGAACTGGCGCGCGAACTGGGATTGAAGGCCGGCGCGCCGCTGGTGCGGATCGAGGCGATCCGCCTCGCCGACCGCACGCCGATCTGCGTCTCCACCACCTGGCTGTCAGCGGAATTGTTTCCGGGCGCGGGTGAGGTATTCGCCGCGACGCGCTCGATGACGAAACTGCTCGAGCATTACGGCGTCCGCGACTACAGCCGCGGCGCGACCCGGATCACCGCCGGCATCGTGGACGCAACCGATGCCGCGCGGCTCGATCTGCCGCTGGGACGGCCGATCCTGGTGGTCGACGCGACCGACCACGATCTCGCCGGCAAGCCGCTGGTGACCAAGCACTCGCGCTTTGCAGCGGAGCGGGTGGAGTTTCTGGTGGAGAACGGGTGAGCGGGCGACCACGCAGGGCTCGTAGGGTGGGCAAAGGCGCACTTGCGCCGTGCCCACCATCTCTCCCCGATATCTAAGCAGAAGTGGTGGGCACGCTTCGCTTTGCCCACCCTACGGCGCCGGCGATCAGGCGACAGCTCGCCGCCCAATGATCGCAAACCGCAACTTGCTCGAAATAAAATCGATCGCGGCGACGGCGACCAGAATCATCAGGATCAGGAACGACACCCGCTGCCATTCCAGCACGCGGATCTGCTCGGCGAGTTGGAGGCCGATGCCGCCGGCGCCGACGATGCCGATGATGGTGGCCGAGCGCGTGTTGGATTCGATGAAATAGAGCACCTGGCCGGCGATCACGGGCAGCACCTGCGGCAGCAGGCCGAAGCGGATTTCGTGCAAAGCACTGCCGCCGGAGGCGCGGACGCCTTCGACCTGCTTCTGGTCGGCGCCCTCGATCGCCTCCGAGAACAGTTTGCCGAACGCGCCGAAATCCGACACGGCGATGGCGAGCACGCCGGCGAACGGACCAAGCCCGACGACGTTAATCCACACCAGCGCCCAGATCAGGGTGTCGACGCCGCGGATCGAATCCAGGAAACGGCGGACCGGAAAACGCAGGATCTGCGAAGGTATGACGTTGCGCGCGGCCAGCAGGCTGACCGGAAGCGCGAACAGCGCGGCGAGCGTCGTGCCGAGCAGCGCGATCGACAGCGTCTCACCCAGCGCTTTCAGATAGACCGGCAGCGAAGAGCCCGGATCGGGCGGGATCATCATCAGGCCGATCCAGCCGAGCTGGCTCAGCCCTGCGAAGAATCGCGACGGCGAGAAGTCGAGATCGACGAGGCCGTAAACCAGGATCGCAAACGCCGCGACGATCATCGCCGGCATCGCGAGCCGCGCCGAGGCGGGGCGATCGAACACATCGGGGTAGCGCGCGCGAAGCTCTCGCGTGTCGACCTCCTGCGGTCTCGTCACGTCCGTGCCTCCTTGCCGAACAGACGGCCGCGTAGCCAGCCCGTAGTGATGTCGATGATGAAGACCGTGATGATGATGGTGAGCAGGATGGCACTGACGTCGGAGTAATAGAACTTGCGGATGGCGACGACGAGCTCCTGGCCGATGCCGCCGGCGCCGACGAAGCCCATGACGGAGGCTTCACGGACGTTGATCTCGAAGCGCAGCAGCGCGTAGCTGGCATACCCCGCCGTCACCTGCGGCACGATCGCAAAGCGCATGCAGGAGAGCCAGCTCGCGCCGGTCGAACGGATGCCCTCGACCGGCTTCATGTCGGCATTCTCGACGATCTCGGAGAACAGTTTGCCGAGCGCGCCGGTGGAGTGGATCGCGATCGCGAGCACGCCGGCCATCGGCCCGAGCCCGAAGGCAATCACGAAGATCAGCGCGAAGACGATGCCCGGCACGGTGCGGGCGAATTCGAGCAGGCGACGCACCACGAAGCGCAGCCAGGGCGACGGTGAGGTGTTCTCAGCCGCGAAGAAATTCAAGGCGAAGGCCAAGGTCGCGCCGATCAGCGTGCCGACGTAGGAGATCAGCAGCGTCTCGCCCAGCATCTTCAGCCATTTGCGCCAGCCCCACAGCCACTCGCCGGCATCGGTCCAGACCCGCTGGCCGCTATCGAGCGTGAGGATGCGGTCGAAATAGCTGATGAAATTGCCGAAATGGGCAAAGAAGGTGCGCAGGTTCACTTCCGCGCCGATCGCGGCAAGAAACAGCGCTGCGGCAAAGATCACCAGCCCCAAAAGGAGTCGGAGCCGCTTGCGCGCGACCGCCTGGCGATAGGCCGCGTTGAGCACGGCGAGCTGCTGCTCGGGGAGGATCGAAACCGCGACGGTCATCTGGCCAGGGAAGGTAGTCGATCAAAGAGAAAGAGCCGGGTCCATCGACCCGGCTCCAGTGCTATCGTCCCGAAACTCAGGACGCCTTCTTCTTACGCAGTGCATCGACGAACTTGATCAGCTCGATCGTGCCATCCCAGTCCTTGGTGGTGGCGGGATGAAAACCCTTCTTCTGGCCGTCCTGGAGGCGATCGAAGGCCGCCTTGTCCTTGGCCGGCGCGTCGAAGAACGCCTTGGCGATCGCCGCCTTGGCATCTTCCGGCAGGTCGGAATTGTAGGCGTAGGGGCCGTTGATGATCGGCGCCGACTTGTGGATGATGCGGAAATCGTCCTTCTTCATCGGCGAGCCGTCGGCATTCTTCAGCATGCCCTTGGTCAGCATCTGCGCCAGCGTGGAATCGTCATCGCTGGTCCACTGGTTGGCCGCAACGTCGACCGTGCCCTGCGCCAGCGCCAGGATCGCGTTCTCGTGGCTGCCGGTGAAGACGACCTTGCTGAAATAGGTGTCGGCATCCGTGATGCCCATCTTGTCGAGCTCGAAGCGCGGCACGTTGTTGCCGGAGGTCGAGTTCGGATCGACGAGGCCGAGGTTCTTGCCCTTGAGCTGGTCGACGCTCTTGTAGGGGCTGCTCGCCTTGACGAAGAACACAGAGTAGTAGCCGGTCGAACCGTCGGCGTTGATGTCGTTGGCGAAGGCATCGGTCTTGACGCCGGTCAGGCGGGCGCGGGCGAATGACGCCGAGCCGTAGCTGGCGATATAAATGTTGCCGGCGCGCTGGCCCTCGATGACGGCGGCGTAGTCGTTGGCGATGCGCAGCGTGACCTTCACGCCCAATTCCTTGGAGAGATAGTTCATGAACGGCGCCCAGCGCTCGGTCACGCCCGAGGCGTTTTCCGCCGGAATGACCGCGAAGGTCAGTTCGGGGTATTTGGCTTTCCAGTCGTCGGCGGAGGCCGAAGTCGTGAACGCGAGCGCGGCGGCGCCGGCAAGAACCAGTCTGCGAGTGATCATGATACCCTCTTCATCGGTTGGGGTCGGTTGACGCAAAAATTGGCAACTACAGGCGCAGCTCAGGCAGCCGCGGCCGTTCCGAGCGCCGGCACACCCTCAGGCACCGGCACGGGCATTCCGCCCATGACGTCGGAGGCTTCGAGATCGTAGAGCTCGCGCGCGACGTCGTCGGTCAATTCGGCAGGCGCGCCGTCGAACACCACGCGCCCCTGCGCCATGCCGATCAGGCGATCGCAATAGCTGCGCGCCAGATCGAGCGAATGCAGGTTGCAGAGCACGGTGATGCCGAAATGCTTGTTGATGCGCAGCAGCGCATCCATCACGATCTTGGTGTTGCGCGGGTCGAGCGAGGCGATCGGCTCGTCGGCGAGGATGATGTCGGGCTGCTGCACCAGTGCGCGGGCGATCGCAACACGCTGCTGCTGGCCGCCGGAGAGCTGGTCGGCGCGCTGGGCGGCGAGTGAGGCGATATCGAACTGTTCGAGCGCCGACATCGCCAGCGCCTTGTCGTGCTCGGGCCAGGTCTGCGTCAGCGAGCGCCAGGCCGGCATCGTCGCGAGGCGCCCCATCAGCACGTTGGTGAGCACATCGAGCCGGCCGACGAGGTTGAACTGCTGGAAAATCATCGCCGAGCGCGCCCGCCACTGCCGCAATTCCTTGCCGCGCAACGCGGTGACGTCGAGGCCGTCGAACAGGATGCGGCCCTGCGTCGGCGTCGCCAGGCGATTGATCATGCGCAGCATGGTCGACTTGCCGGCGCCGGAGCGCCCGATCACACCGACGAAGCCGCCGGGGGAGATTTGAAACGAAGCGTCGTCCACCGCGGCTTTTGCGCCGAAGCGGCACGTCAGACCTTCAACCACCAGCATAGAGGGCTCCAGAGTAGCTGGCTGCCACCGCTAGCGCCGGCACTTGACACTTGTGTGACACGCGGATCGCGCTGCGGCGATCCTACACACCTCTTCCCCTGTCATCGCATCGTCATGACGTTGTCATCAGGGCACTCGAAGAGGTACGCCCGCCCTCGACCTATCGGATGTAGCATGGCCGGCAAAACGCTCTCGGTTCAACCGACCATCGACCCTTCGGCGAAGCTGCATGAGACCAGGCTCGGCACCTATACCGAGGTCGGTGCGCGCACGATCCTCACTGAAGTCACGATGGGCGATTACTCCTATGTCGTGAACGACGCCCAGATCACCTACACCACGATCGGAAAATTCTGCTCGATCGCGGCGATGACGCGCATCAATCCCGGCAATCATCCGATGCATCGCGCCACGCAGGCGCATTTCACCTATCGTTCCAGCGCCTACTTCGAAGGCGAGAGCGACGACACCGAGTTCTTCGACTGGCGGCGCCAGCATCACGTTCATATCGGCCACGACGTCTGGATCGGCCATGGCGCGATCGTGCTGCCCGGCCGCAACATCGGCACCGGCGCGGTGATCGCGGCGGGCGCCATCGTCACCAAGGACGTGCCGGCCTACACCATCGTCGCCGGCAATCCGGCGCGCATCGTGCGGCGGCGGTTCTCGGAAGACGTCGCCGGACGGCTGGCCCAACTCGCCTGGTGGGACTGGGATCACGACAAATTGCGTGAAGCACTGCCCGATTTCCGCAAGCTCGGGATTGAAGATTTCCTCTCGGCATATGAAGCACGGGCAAGCTCCCTCACCCGTTCCCCTGCCAGCAAACGAAGCGCGGTCGCTTGACAGACATCTTCCTTGAGGGCGGCCGGGCCCTGATCGGCTCCGAGCTCGTCGAAACTTCCATTCTGGTGTCCGGCGCGGACATTGCGCAGGTCGATGCCTCTCGCGGCCGTGCGCGGCTGGCGATCGATGCGCGCAACCTGCTGGTGCTGCCCGGCATCGTCGATCTGCATGGCGATGCCTTCGAGCGCCAGATGATGCCGCGCGCCGGCGTCGACTTCCCGATCGACGTCGCGCTCGCCGACAGTGACCGCCAGGCGATCAGCAACGGCATCACCACCGTCTTTCACGCCACGACCTGTTCGTGGGAGCCGGGCCTGCGCAGCGCCGGCAATGCGCGCGCCCTGATGGAGGCGATCGAGCGGCAGCGCCCGCAATTCGCCGCCGATACCCGTTTCCACCTGCGGCACGAGACCTACAATCTCGAGGCCGAGGCCGAGATAAGCCAGTGGCTCGCCGAGGGCCGCGTCGACCTGTTCGCCTTCAACGACCACATGGACGGCACCGTTGCCGACATGGCCAAGCCGCGCAAGCGCAACCGCATGGTGGAGCGCACCGGCCTCTCGGGCGAGGAATTCGACCGGCTGGTCGAGCGTGTGCTTTCGCGCGCCAGTGAAGTGCCGGCTTCCGTGTCGCGGCTTGCCGCAACTGCCCGCGCGGCCGAGGTGCGGATGCTCTCGCATGACGATGCGACGCCGGCGATGCGGCAGGAGTTTCGCGAGCTGGGCGCTGACATCGCGGAGTTTCCGATCAGCGAGGAGACCGCGCGAGCGGCCGCGGCCGCGGGCGATGCGATCGTCTACGGTGCGCCGAACGTCGTGCGCGGCGGCAGCCATACCGGCTGGACCCGGGCATCCGACATGATCGCGAAGGGGCTCTGCTCGGTGCTGGCGTCGGACTATTACTATCCCGCGCAACTGCTCGCCGCGTTCCGCCTCGCCGCCGACGGTGTGCTGCCGCTGCCGAAGGCCTGGGATCTGGTCTCTGCGGGACCAGCGCGCGCGACCGGCCTTGCCGATCGCGGCGTGCTCGCAGAAGGATGCCGCGCCGACATGCTGCTGGTCGACGACAGCGTGCCGCTGCGGCCGCGGCTGATCGCGGTGGTATCAGGCGGAAAGCTCGTGCATCTCACTGATGCGACGCGACTGCTCGCTGCGGCGGCGACGCCGCGCGAGGCTGTTGTTGCGGCCTGAACCGGTTATGCTCGGGCAATGACAGATTTTCCCCGCTACGCGATCTACTTCGCAGCCGGCGCCGACAGCGCCCTCTCCCGCTTCGGCGCCAAGCTGCTCGGCTATGATGTCTACACCGGTGAGGAGATGCCGTTCCCTGCCGACGCATCGCGTGTTGCGCCGGATTGGCGCGACGTCACGGCCGATCCCCGCAAATACGGTTTCCACGGCACGCTGAAGGCGCCGATGTCGCTGGCGCCAGGCAGGACTGAAGCCGAGCTCGTCGCAGCCTGCGCGGCCTTTGCCGGCAAGGCGCGGCCGATGCCGTCAATCCGTCCGGTCGTCGACTCCATCAGCGGCTTCATTGCGGTGATTCCGACCGAGCCGGTGGGCGCGCTCCAGCAACTTGCCGCCGATTGCGTCCGCGAATTCGACGACTTCCGCGCGCCCATGACGGCGGAAGACCGCGCGCGGCGCAAGCCCGACAAGCTCACTGAGCGGCAGCGCGACTATCTCGACCGCTGGGGTTACCCTTACGTGATGGAAGAATTCCGCTTCCACATGACGCTGACGGGACGCCTGGATGCAGAACGGCGCGGGCCGATCCTGGAGATGCTGCGCGCGAGGTTTGCGACGCTCGGCCTCGAGACGCTGGTGATCGACCGGATCGCGCTGTTCAAGCAGGATGATGCCAGGGCGCGCTTCCGCTTTGTCGGCGAGTGGGCGTTGGCGAAGTAGGACTCAGCGCCAGCTCGCGAGATTGAAGGCAAGCGCCACGGCGCCAACCAGAATGAGGCTGGTCGCCCAGATTGCATCCAGATTGAACCAGCTTCGCGCGACGAACCTCAATCCCAGATAGCGGTAGACCAGCCACGCCAGACATCCGCCGGCACTGACCATGGCGACAACGTGCACCAGGGACACCAGCACCGCCATCCCGAGACTTGTCTTCAGAAGACTTGCCTTCATCAGCGCGCCCGCCGCCTCATGGCCGGCATCGAGCTCGAAGGCCTGGCAGAGCCCGAGATAGATCGGCACGAGCATCAAGGCCGCGCCGTGGGCAATGGCAACGGCGAATGACCAGAGCGCCAATTGCGTTGGCGGAATTCGTGCCAGCGTGCGCGGATGGCGTCGCTCGATCAGCCGATAGACGCCGAAGCCGATGACGAGAAGACTCGCGCCGAGCTGGATCGAACGCTGCCACTCGGCCAGCACGAGCAGGAACGCGAATGGCAGCAGCACGAGAAGTGTTGCCAGGAGATGTCCGGCCGCCAGAGCCCACAACGCGCGGAACAGCGCGCGCGGGCTCTTGTCCATGAGCCCAGCCGAAACGGCGAGCGGCCATCCCATTCCCGGATTGACGCCGTGATAGAGACCGCTCGCAACAAGAGCGAGCCACAGCCAGCCGAGCGGCCAACTCCCGTGCTGCCAGCCTAGGCCGACGGGTAGCAAAAGGAGTCCGTCGAACAATCGCCGCCCTCCAGCCTGATCTGGTGCGCACGATATCCGTCGGGGAAGCTCACGAAATAGTCCTTGGCGAGCTCGAGGCCGCCGTCGCGGCCGACATTGGCCATGACTTCGACGCCCGGAACCCCATCGGGATAGAATTGATCATCCCAGGTGGAATACAGCGAATTGGTCCAGTACACGCGCTTGCCGTCGCGGCTGATCTCGACCATCTGCGGACCGGCCGCAAATGCCTTGCCGTTCGGATGGGGCGTGCGGCGCGCGATGCCGCCGATGTGAACCGAGCCCGCGAGCTTCGGCTTTCGCGGATCACTCACATCGTACTGGCGCATCTCACCAGTGCCCCAGCACGAGACATAGAGAAACCGGTCATCCATCGACAGGTCGATGTCGGTCACCAGCGGTGGCACGGCGCCAAATCCCTGCAGCAGCGGCGGGAGCTTCTCCTTTGGCGCGGGCTCGGGCGGGATCGTCGCCGTCTTCTCCGCATGGAATTTTCCGCCTTCGCGCCACCAGGTCCAGATCGACGCTTCGAGGTTGGTGGTGTCGACCACAACGCCAACGAAGCCGTATTCGCGAACCGGATCGTGCGCGGGCCGCACCTCCAGCGCCATCTGATGATTGGCGCCGAGGTCGATGGTCTGCACGTTGCGACGGGCGCGGAGATCCCAGAAGTGGAGACGATGGCCATATTTGTTCGCCAGCAGATCTTCCGCGACGATCCCGTTCTCGAACTGCGGCGGCAACGCCCATTCGCTCGTCACCATGTAGTCGCGCGGCAGGTTCCACCAGAAATCATAATGCAGTGTCTGCGGACCGCGGTCGATCTCCCACCGTCCAAGGACCTCGAACGTCTCGCAATCCATGATGAAAACGCCTGGAGGCCCGTTGGTGCCGTCCTTGCCGCCGCCGCCCAGCGTGCTCACATAGACGCCGTCCGGCCCGCAATGGATGGTATGCGGCCGCGAGTAGCCGGTCTTCTTGAAGATTTCCTCGGGCTCGATGATCTTGTGGATTTTGGCTTTGGTCGGATCGGGCTTGGTATCGATGATGTAGATCCGCGACGAGCGTATCCCGGGGATGATGAGATAGCGCCGCTCGATGAAGGCGTGTCCGGCGAGCGGAGACAAGGCGGAGGAACAGGCATTCCAGCCGAAGTGATGAAACTCATCGCCCTTGTTGGGCATCGTCACCGTGTGGACGATTTGGCTGTAGGTCGGCGATCCCGGCTTGACGTCGATGACCGCGAGAGCATCCGGTTTTGAGAAATCCGGACTGAGCAGCAGCGTGTAGGCAAAGTTCTCTGCAGGTGCTTCCATCGCCAGCTTAGGCGATGCGTGAAAGGTGGGATCCGGCCTCATCGTCATGGCACTGCCTCCCTGTTTCGTCGGCTCGCTCCAACCTGGCTCGGAATAGCGGCATAATGAAGAGCTGCTCAGCGACGTCTTGAGAAGCTCCGCGGACCTGGTTGGCGAGCGTGCAAGGAGCGTACAATATGTCATCGCCGGCGTGCGGAAAACCGCCCGAACCGCGCTAATTCGACGCCCTCAGCCAGACGGAAGCCGGCGGGATCAGGCCAGCGCGCACCTCACACTCGGCGTCGCCCCCGCGAAGGCGGGGACTGCCGAGAGAGCTAGCGACAACCGAGTGGGTGCGGCGCTACTTCCCCCACCGCAACGCCAGCGCATCCCGCTCCTTCGCGAGTTCCAGCAGCCCTGCCCGCGTTGCCGGGTGCAGCGGCTGGAGCGGATGCCGCACGGCGTCCGATTTGATCACGCCGCCGGCCTGCATCATGGCCTTGCAGGCGATCAGGCCGCATTGGCGGTTTTCGTAGTTGATCAGCGGCAGCCAGCGCTCATAGGCGGCCTTTGCCTCTTCGCGCTTGCCGGCGAAATAGGGATCGATGATCTGGCGGATGCCGTCGGGATAGCCGCCGCCCGTCATCGCGCCGGTGGCGCCGGCGTCGAGATCGGCGAGCAGCGTGATGGCTTCCTCGCCGTCCCACGGTCCCTCGATATCCTTGCCGCCCGCCTCGATCAGGCTGCGGAGCTTTGCCGCCGCGCCCGGCACCTCGATCTTGAAATAGCGGATGTTGGCGAAGTCGCGCGCCAGCCGCGCGAGCAGCTCAACCGACAGCGGCGTTCCGGCAACAGGCGCGTCCTGGATCATGATTGGAATGTTGATCGCGCCGGACAGCACCTTGAAGAACTCGACGATGCCCTTCTCGGGCACGCGGAAGGTCGCGCCGTGATAGGGCGGCATCACCATCACCATCGCGGCCCCCGCCGCCTCCGCCTGCTGGCTGCGCGCCGCGCAGACGGCCGAGCTGAAATGCGTGGTGGTGACGATCACGGGAACCCGGCCCGCGACATGCTCCAGCACCGCATGCATCACGGTTTCGCGCTCGGCATCGGTGAGCACGAACTGCTCGGAGAAATTGGCGAGGATACAGAGACCATTCGAGCCCGCATCGATCATGAAATCGATGCAGCGGCGCTGGCCCTCGAGGTCGAGCTCGCCGCGCTCGTCGAAGATGGTGGGCGCGACCGGGAACACGCCGCGATAGGGGCGCTGGGCGTTGTGTGGGGTGGCCGGCATCGAACTCTCCATCCTTGATACGTCTGTTGCGGCACTCCCGCAGCGCCACAGATGTACCCGCCGCGTGAAGCGGCGGCAATGCCGTTCGCGCGACGCCCAGACGGATGACGATCGAGGTTATGCGGTCTTCACGGCCCCCAAAAAGCCCTCGACCGCGACGCGAAGACGATCGGCATCGCCCGACATCTTCTTCACGGATTCGGACAGCACCGTGCCGGCGTTGCCGGTTTCCTGGTTGAGTCTCGCGACGCTGCCGATGGTGTCGGTGACCTCGCGGGTGCCCTGGGCGGCCTGCTGGAAGTTGCGCGAGATCTCGGTGGTGGCCGCGCGCTGCTCCTCGACGGCGGCTGCGATCGCCGTCATCTTCTCGTCGATGCCGCTGATGGCGCCCCCGATCGAACGGATGGCGGTCACGGCCTGGCCCGTCGCGCCCTGGATCTCCTCGACCTGGCGCGAGATTTCTTCGGTTGCGGTTGCGGTCTGCGCGGCGAGGCTCTTGACCTCGCCGGCGACCACGGCAAAGCCGCGGCCGGCCTCGCCCGCACGCGCCGCTTCGATGGTCGCGTTCAGCGCCAGGAGATTGGTCTGGCCGGCGATGGCGTTGATCATCTTCACGACCTCGCCGATCCGGCTCGCGGTCTGATCGAGGATCTCGACCGTCGCGTTGGTCCGCTCGGCCTGCGACACCGCCTCGCGCGCCTCGCGGGCGCTCAACTGCACCTGTGCGGAGATCTCGCCGACGGATGCGGAGAGTTCCTCGGTCGCGGCCGCGATGGTCTCGAGATTGTTGGTGGCCTGCTCGGCTGCGGAAGAGACTGCCGCGGTCTGGCTGGTCGACTCTGATACCAGCGTGCGCACATCGGTCGCGGTGGCATCGAGCTCCCTCGCCGACGCCGCGACACTGTGGATCACCGCCTGCACGGTGTCGTCGAAGCTGCGGCATGCGTCGTCCACGGTGCCGGAGCGGGCGAGTTGCAACGCCTGCTGCGATTCGCGTTCCTGGCCCAGCCGCTCGGCGGTCGCCGCGCTCTCGCGCAGGCTCTCGAGCGCGGCAGCCATGGTGCCGAACTCGTCGGGATATCGGGATCGCGGCACGGGCGTCGCATAATCACGGGCGCCGATTCGCGCGATGGCGTCGAGGATGGCGCGGACCGGGCGCATCAGGCGATTGCGCACCACGTAGACGCCGGCGAGGGTCACGGCGAGCGCGAGCAGAAACGCGAGCGACTGCACGATGAGGTTGGTGAGCGCCTTGGTCTGCACGGCCTCGGCACGCGCGATCGACTGATCCAGCGCTTTGGTCGCGACCCCGACAATGAGCGGGAACGGCGACTGGCAGAGCGTATTCCACTCCGAAGCGGGCATCGCGGGCTTGCCGCTGCCGTCGAGATTCTTGGTGAGATCGCCGATCTGCTTCAGGACGCCATCGGTCTTGGTCTTCGCGTCCGACGCTGCCGTCACCAGCTCCGCCGTCACGTCGGGCGCGGCCAGCAACTCGGCCATGCCCGCCCAGCCGGAGGCGATCGTGCCGTCCCATTGCGCCACCGACCGCTTCTGAACGTCGTCGAGCGGCTTGCTGCTGTTGATGTTCGAGCGAAGCGACGAACAATGGACCCCATAGCGGTCGCGCACCTGCCAGGCGAAGCGGCGGACCTGGATCATGCGGGCGATGTAGGGATCGTTCATCCAGGCGCGGTTCGACACCGCGGTGGAGGCGAGGTTCGCAGTGTCGATGACCTTGGTGACGGCATCGTACCAGGAATTGGTTCGCTCCATCTTGCGCTCGGCGCGCGGAAGCCTGGCCTCGTCGTAGAACAGCTGGAATTGCGGCGCGGCTTCGTTCCAGCGCTGCTTCAGCGTGCCGGCGAGCTCGTCGCGGCGTGCGAAATCGACGGTCGGGAGTGCAGCGCTGATCCCTTCATAGCCGCCCTGCTCGGCCTTCTCGGCTTCGGCGAGTTTTGCCTTGGGATCGTCCTCGCCAAGGATGGCGCTCTGGGCATCGCCACGATTGTTGCGCAACGCGAGCACGCCATGGAAGATCGCCTTGTCGGCAGCGGCGAGCCGCGCCGTCTCGAGACTGTCGCTGTAGCGACCGAACGCTCCGAACATCTGGATCGCGGTAGAGGCCAGCGCACCGGCGGCCAGCAGAGCCATCAAGGTCAGGAGAAGCGAGCTTACCGATTTCTTAAACATTGCCATGAGTCAGGGGGCCTGCATTGTACTGCCGGCCACCCTGCATCGCGACATGCCAAGGATCGGTTAAGGTTTTAGTCAAATTGCCGGAAGTGCCCGGTCTGTAAGCGCTTTAAGACTAGCGAAATCAGGCAACCTTGGTGAAATCCGGCGGCCGGCGCTCGGCGAAGGCGGTGAAGGCCTCGCGTGCTTCCGCCGTGCGCAAACGCTGCGCGAATTGCTCGCCTTCGGCCTGCATCTGTGCGACCAGCGCCTCGCCGTTGCGCATCAACTTCTTGGTCGCAGTAAGCGCGCCGGCCGGCTGGCGAGCGAGCCGCTGCGCCAGCGCGAGCGCCTCGGCATCGAGCTTGTCGAGCGGCACCACACGGTTGGCAAGGCCCCATTCCAACGCCGACCTCGCCGGTACGGTCTCGCCCAGCGCGAACATCTCGTAGGCGCGGGCGTAGCCGATGCGTGCCGGCATCAGCAGGCTGGAGGCGGCCTCCGGCACCAGCGCGAGGCTGACGAAGGGCGTCGACAATTGCGCGTTGTCGGCGAGCACGACGAGGTCGCAATGCAGCAGCATCGTGGTGCCGACGCCGACGGCGCGGCCCTGCACGGCCGCGACGAGCGGCCGGGTGCAGCGCGCCAGCGACTGGATGAAGCGCACGACGTTACGGCTGCCTTCGGACTTGCCGGCTGCCACGGCGGCGAATTCGCCGACATCGTTGCCGGCGGTGAACATGTCACCCTCGCCGCGGATCAGGATCACGCGGGCGGACGGATCGAACTCGGCGGATTCGATGGTGTCGGCGAGCTTGCCGTACATCGCATCCGTCAGCGCGTTCTTCTTGTCGGGGCGCGCCAGCGTGAGGGTGAGAATTCCGTTGTTGTTCTCGATCCGGACGTGCTCGGTCATGGGTCTCTCCTTTAGTCGTCTGAAGGTCTTGGAAACTTGTCCTGAATGCTGGTCAGCCAGCGCGCGACGATGTCGATCTCCGCGCTGGTAAATCCGTCCGTCAACGCGGCGTTGATCTGCGCCGCGTCAGTCTTCGCCTGCGTCAGCACGGTGCGCCCCTTCGGCGTCAGCCATACGCGCCAGGCCCGGCCATCCTCGCGATCGGCCCGCCGCTCGACCAGCCTCGCCGCAGCACTGCGATCGACGAGGCCTGAGATGCCGGCCGGCCCCATGTCGAGCGCCGCGCCTGCCTCGCCCATCAGCACGCCGTCCTGCTTGCCGAGGATGAACAACAGCCCCGCCTGCGCCGGCGTGACCTCGTTCTGCGGCTGCGCCGCCATCCAGCGCTGCAAACGGCGTTGCGCGACGTTCAGGAGGTAAATAAGCCGATGATGCCTCGCTGCGGCTTCTTTATTTCGCATGCGAAATAGATAGCCGAGCCGAACCGGATTGTCAAAGGGAGACGGCTACGCGGCGCGGCAGCCATCGAGGAACAGCGCCGCGCAGGTTTGCACGCGGCGCTCGATCTGCTTGCGTGACGGCAGCGGCATGCCCCCATAGATCGCCGCGCGCTGCGGCGCCGATGCGACCATGCCGATCAGCATGCCGGCAACTTCCTCCGCATCATCGATGGCGATGCGCTTGCGCTTGACCTGGACACGCAGCCAGCCCGCGAGCGTCCTGACGGTGCGGGAAATGCCGTTGCTGTAGAAGTTGGCGGCGAGCTCGGGGAACGCGGCGGATTCCTGCAGCACCATGCGCTGCAGCGCCACGACCTCAGGATCGAGCGCGAGATCGGCGCAGGCCAGCAGCGCGGCACGCAGGCCCGTCTCGATATCGACCTCGTCGCTTCCTTGCAGATCGACGGCGGAGAGCAGCCGCTCGAGCCTGTCCGCGCACATCGCCTCGAACAGCGCGGCCTTGCCCGGAAACAGGCGATAGAGCGTCTTGGTCGAGATGCCGGCGCGGCGTGCCAGCTCTTCGGTGCTGGTCGCGGCATAGCCGTCGACGGCGAAGGCGTGGCGCCCGGCGTCGAAGACGATCTGCCTCGTCTCCTCGTCGCTGCGCAGTTGCGGCCGCCCGCGGGGGCGGCATTCACCTGATGGCTTTGCCTGAGCCATGCTTTTAAATGACGCCTGTCATTCCATTGACAATTCCAAAGCTAGTCTCATTTTGGAAATCGTCAAGTTTCCTAATTCAGGGGAGCCGGCCATGTCCGTCCACACGACCCCATCTGCTGCGACCCAAACCGCTATTCCAGCAACCGTGCCGGAGGGCGTGCTGCCCACCGCACCGACCGGCGTCCGCCGGCAAAAAATCAATCTCCGCAAGCTGTTGCTGATGGGTGCGGCGATCGTCGCGCTGGCCGGCGCGAGCTGGTACGGCTACGACTACTGGACCGTCGGGCAGTACCTCGTCTCCACCGATGACGCCTATGTGAAGGCTGACAACACCACGATCGCGCCGAAGGTCAGCGGCTACCTCGACCGCGTCCTGGTCGGCGATAACGAGCATGTGAAGGCCGGCCAGGTGCTCGCCAGGATCGACGATCGCGACTTCCGCGTCGCGCTCGACCAGGCCAAGGCCGACGTCGCCGCCGCGAATGCGACGGTGACAAGCAAGCAAGCGCAGCTCGAGGTCCAGGAGGCCGTGATCGCGGCGGCAAGAGCGACCATTGATGTCGACAATGCCGCGAAGGTTTTCGCGAAGCAGGAGAACAAGCGCTACACCGATCTCGCGGCAACGGGTTTCGGCAGCGTGCAGAACGCGCAGCAGGCGCAAGCGCGCGACGCCGGCGCAGACGCGGCGATCCAGCGCGATATCGCCAATCTCACCTCCGCCTTGAAGCAGGTCGATCTCCTCAACGCCGAGATATTGCAAGCCAGGGCCGCCGCCGCACGCGCGGCCGCACTCCAGCGTCAGGCCGAGCTCAATCTCGGCTACACCACAATCGTCTCGCCGATCGACGGCGTGGTCGGCAACCGCTCCTTGCGCGTCGGCCAGTTCGTACAGGCGGGCACGCAGCTGATGGCCATCGTGCCGGCCGAGGGCGCCTATGTGGTCGCCAACTTCAAGGAGACGCAGCTCACCCACGTGCAGGCCGGCCAGGCCGTCGATATCGAGGTCGACACCTTCCCGGGCCAGGTCGTGCACGGCCACGTCGATTCCATCGCGCCGGCGAGCGGCCAGGAGTTCGCGCTGCTGCCGCCCGACAACGCCACCGGCAATTTCACTAAGGTGGTGCAGCGCATCCCCGTCAAGATCGCGCTCGATGCCGCGCACGGTCCCGCGATCGCGCTACGGCCGGGCATGTCGGTGATCCCGACTATTGCAACACGTTCGACCGCGCCGACCGCGAATGCGGCCGTGACGCCCAAGACAAACGTAAAGGCGAAGCTCGTTTCCGGAGGGTCGTGCTATGTCAAACAGCCTCTCACTTTCGACGCCAGCAACACCGGCCGCGACGCCTGATCCGGCAATAGCCGACCCGAACCGCGCGAGTGCCGCGATCTGGATCGCCGTGCTCGCCGCCATGATCGGCTCGTTCATGGCGATCCTGAACATCCAGATCACCAACGCCTCGCTGGCCAACATCGAGGGCGGCATCGGAACCGGCGCCGACAACGGCTCCTGGATCTCGACGTCGTATCTGATCGGCGAGATCATCGTGATCCCGTTGACCGACTATTTGAGCCGCGTGTTCTCGTTCCGCCGCTACATGCTGGCGAGCGCGACGCTGTTCGCGGCGTTCTCGGTCGCCTGCGCCTTCACACATGATTTGCCGTCGATGATCGCGATGCGCGGCCTGCAGGGCTTTGCCGGCGGCGTGCTGATCCCGATGGCGTTCACGCTGGTGCTGACCAAGCTGCCGAAGCCGCAGCAGCCGGTGGGTCTTGCGATCTTCGCGCTGTCCGTCACCTTCGCACCCGCGATCGGCCCGACCATCGGCGGCTATCTCACGGAGAACTACGGCTGGCGTACCATCTTCTTCGTCAACGTGATCCCGACCGCGGTGATGGTGGCGGCGCTCTATCTGACGCTGGAGAAGCAGAAGATGCAGCTCGGTCTCTTGAAGGAAGGCGACTGGGCCGGCATCTTCACCATGGCGATCGGGCTGTCGGCACTGCAGGCCGTGCTCGAGGAAGGCAACAAGGACGACTGGTTCTCCTCGCCCTTCATCGTCAAGCTCGCCGTGATCGCGGCCGTCAGCCTGACGCTGTTCGTCACGATCGAGCTCACGATCGAGAAGCCGCTGATCCGGCTGCGTCTCCTGACGCAGCGTAATTTCGGCTTCGGCACCATTGCGATGACGATGGTCGGCTTCGCGCTGTTCGGCTCGGTCTATATCCTGCCCGCCTATCTCGGCCAGGCGCAGGGCTACAACGCCGAGCAGATCGGCAATGTGCTGGCCTGGACCGGCCTGCCGCAGCTCGTGCTGATCCCGCTGATCCCGAAGCTGATGCAACGCTTCGACACGCGCTATATCGCGATCACCGGCCTTCTGATCTTCGCCTATAGCTGCTTCATGAACACGGCGATGTCGCCGGACTATGCCGGCGACCAGCTCTGGATTCCGAACATCGTGCGTGCCGTGGGACAGGCCATGGTGCTGACGCCGCTGACCTCGGTGCTGACGGGCGGCATCGCGCCGCAGGACGCGGCCGCGGCCTCCGGCATCAGCAACATGTTCCGCAATCTCGGCGGCGCGATCGGCACGGCGACGCTCGCGACCATCATCACCAAGCGCGAGCAGTTCCACTCCAACATCATCGGCCAGTCGGTCACGCTCGGCCGCGAGGAAGTCCGCACCCGCATCGCGCAGATGACGGATTACTTCATGGCCCACGGCGTGCCCGACCCCCACGCCGCGCGCGAGCAGGCCATCATCGCGCTCGGCAAGACGGTCAAGCGCCAGGCGCTGGTGATGGGCTATTCCGACGCCTTTGCCGTGATCGGCATCGTGCTGGTGATCGCCGCGATCGCGGTGCTGCTGACGCGGCGCGTGAAGGCGGCCGGTGGGCCGGTGCATTAGGCTCTTCTTCCCCCTCTCCCCGTTCTTACGGGGAGAAGGTCGGGGTGAGGGGCCTCTCTCCACACGTGAGATCGTCGAGGGACCTGTACCCCCTCACCCGGATCGCAAGAGCGATCCGACCTCTCCCCGCAAGCGGGAGAGGTGAAGAGCCGCCTCACGGCGCGCAGGTGAAGCTGGACGCCTCCGTGACCGGGCCGCTCTTGTAACGCGGCCAGGACGGCCAGCGGCACAGCGGCATCGCGCGCAACACGGCAAACGACGGCGCCTCGACCTTCTGCTCGCTAACTTCGAGATCGCCGGGCGCCTTGCCCTTCTCGACCCAGTCGACCAATGCGCTCAGCATGTCGACATTGGCCGGCGCGCCGGAGCCGACATGGTCGACGCCGGGGGCGGTGTAGAGCCGCGCGAATTCCGCCGTCTCGGCCTTGCCGAGCTTGCGCTCGACGCTTTCGAAATAGCGGATGCCGGCATAGGGGCTCTGCGCATAGTCGGCCATGTGCTCGAGCATGATCAGCCGGCCGCCGCGTCCGCGAAAACGGCTGAGATCCGGATCGGTCGAATCCATCAGGCTCGAGACCTCTAGCAGCCGCGCCTTGTGCTCCTCGACCTTGTAGGTGGTGACGTCGAGCTTGGGATCGCGTGCGAACACATGTTGAATGCCGCCGGCGCCGTAGATCCAGGCGATGCCGTTGTTGGGGGCAGGCGGCTGCGCGGGTGGCGCTGTGCCAAGCCACCACGCCACCCAGCCACCGGTCGGTCCGATCGCCGCCGCATCCTCGCCCGACACGCCCCAGCCCGGATAATCGTCGAGCCCGTTGGCGAGCGCGAACGGGAATTTGTAGGTCCCGTGCAGCGTGTTCACGGCCTTGATCTGTGCATCGGTGAGGCACTGATCGCCGCTCTGGCCCGCCGCACAACGCAGCGTCTCGACCTTGAACGCTGCCTTGCAGGCTACGGGGTCCTGCACCAGCGCATTATCGGAGCCGTCGGCCTTGTCGCAAGCCTGCCGCACGGAATCGGCCACGAGCTTGACCTGCGCCGGATTGATCCAGCCCTCGCCCATGGTCGCGAGCCCCGAGCGCGTGCCGGCATGCTGCAGGCCGACCCAGTTGATCACGGGCACGCGGGCGAAGATGCCATCGAAATCATCAGGGTAACGCTGCGCCATGGTGAGGCCTTCGCGGCCGCCCTCGGACGAGCCCATGAAGTACATTTTTTCCGGCTTCTTGCCGTATGTGCGCTCCATCAGCCCAACCGCGGCGTCGCGCACCTTCTTGTAGGCACGGTGGGCGAAATTCTCGAAGGCTTCGTCATTCAGCGCGAACAGTTGCGGCGGCTCGCCTGGCTTGGACTAATGGCCGGAATCGGTGCCGTAGGTGACGAAGCCGCGCGCCAGCGGCGACGGCTTGTCGAACGGATAGGCCGGCGGCAGCCCAAGGCCGGTGATCAGCACGCCGTTAAAGCCCCCACCGCCATACTGAACGGAGCGCCCGTTCCATTCGACGGGAAGGTTGACCTGGAATTTAATCGGCGGCGCCTTGGGATCGGTTGGGTCGATGTGACCCAGCACCTTGCAGAAACCGGGATTGGCCGGCGTGATGCGCCCAGACGGCGTCGGCCCGCGCCGGCGACAGCCAGTTGCGACGGCGCCAGCAATGTCGCGGAAACGATCTTCACGGCATCGGCGCCGCCAGCGAGGCTTTTGCAGACCATCTCCGCATCCTCCGCCAGCGTCGCCGCCGACACGGCATTCGCACTCAGCGCGACCGCCGCACCCACGAGCAATGCACACCGCTTCGCGTTCTTTCGCGTCATCGTTTCCACCCTGGCTTTCCCTATTTTTGTATCCGACGGTTGGCCGCATTCAATGCAACCTTCGCCCTTCCGTCAATCGCTTGCGCTGGCCTTCCTTCAGAACGATCCCAGCGCGCTGCCCAGGGCGATCACAGCCACCAGCGCCAGCAGCGAGGTCACGATGCCGACCATGACGATGTCGAAATAGCTATCGCGATGCGTCAGGCCGCAGATCGCGAGCAGGCTGACCACCGCGCCATTGTGCGGCAGGATGTCGAGCGTCCCCGAGCCGATCACCGCCACGCGGTGCATCAGCGCAGGGGCTATGCCGGTGCGCGCGGCGAGCTCGACATAAGTCTGGCCGAGCGCGTCGAGGGCAATGGTCAGGCCGCCTGACGCCGACCCGGTCAGAGCGGCCAGGATGTTGGTCGCGACCGCTAGCGAGACCAGCGGTCCGCCTTCGATCGCCAGCACCCAGTCGCGCACGATCGTAAACGCCGGCAGCGAGGCGACGACCGCGCCGAACCCGACGAGGCTCGCGACGCTGAACGCAGGCAGGACGGATGCATTGGCTCCGGCGTCCATGGTGCGGCGAAGCGCCGGCAGGCGAGCCCGGTTCAGCACGATGGTCGTGACGATGGCCGCAGTCAGCGCGACCGCGACCGACCACACGCCTGCGACGGCCGCGAGCGTGGTTTCACCAAAACGCTGCTCGGCGAGATAGCTGACATCGAGCCGCGGCAGCACTACGAGCGACATCACCAGATTCACGATGACGACCACGATCAGCGGCGCGATCGCACTCCACACGGGCGACGGCCGCTCGCTGCGCTGACCGTGCTGGAGTTCCGCCGGATCGAACTCGCGCGCGGTCGTGGCGCGCTCGCGCACGAGCTCGTCGGCGGCGGCGCGCTCGGTCGCGCCCTCGATGTCGTCGCCATAGCCTTCTCCGGTACGGCGCGCTGCGGCTTCAGCGCGGTGCAGCCACCACAATCCTGTCACGAGCATGATGAGGGAGGCGATGATACCGAGACCTGGCGCTGCGAACGGCGTCGTGCCGAAGAACGGCATCGGGATCGCATTCTGGATCGACGGCGTGCCCGGCAAGGCCGACATGGTGAAGGTCGACGTTCCCAGCACGATCGCAGCCGGGATCAGGCGACGCGGGATCGAAGCCGCGCGAAACAGCGAGCGGGCCATGGGAACGATGACGAAAAACGCAACGAACAGGCTGACGCCGCCATAGGTCACCGCGGCACCGGCGAGCACCACCGCCAGGATCACGCGACGCTCGCCGAGGCGCTCCGCCATGAAGGCGGCGACCGACGTGACCGCACCGCTATCGTCCATCAGCTTGCCGAAGACCGCGCCAAGCAGGAAGATCGGGAAGAATTGCGCCAGAAATCCCGCCGCATGCACCATGAACACCTGGGTCAGGTTCGCAAGCAGCGGCTCGCCGCCGAACAACGCGGCAACGAGCGCTGCAAACGGCGCCAGCAGAAGCACGCTCCAGCCGCGAAAAGCGAACAGGACGAGCAGGGCGAGCCCGACGAGGAGGCCGAGAAGACCCATGCCTCAGCACTCCGACAGCAGGACGTCGAGATCGGCGGTCGATTGCCGGCCGATGTCGGCACCGTGCGCGGCGAGAAACGCGTCCGCGGCCAGGCGCCCCTCGGCGCGCAGCATCGAGACGAACTCCCATTCGGCGTTGAGCTTGGATGACGCGCCGAACTTCGCCAGCATGTCGCTCTTGACGCGGTGGGTCCGCATCTTTGCCCAGCGCGCGCCCTCGCCGCTGCCGGGGTCGGCCGCCTGGCGCAGCAGCGCGATCATGCGCAATTCCTTCATCAGGGGCGAATTGAACGAAATCTCGTTCAATCGATTGAGAATCTCCGCAGCCGTCCGCGGCTCTTCGAGCGTTTCGGTCGGATTGATCTGCACCAGGATCGTGTCGTGCGCATCGCTTTCGCGAATAAGCGGCGTGATCGTGGGGTTGCCGGCGAAGCCGCCGTCCCAATAGGGTTCGCCGTCGATGTCGATCGCGCGGAACATGGTCGGCAGGCAGGCCGACGCCAGCAGCACGTCCGCCGTGATCTCGGCATTGCGGAAGATCCGTCCACGGCCGGTGCGCACCCGCGTCGCGGTGACGAACAGCTTTATTGGCGAGTTCGCGAGCCGCTCGAAATCGATACTCTCGGCCAGCACGGCGCGCAGCGGATTGTAGCCGGTCGGATTGAGATCGTAGGGCGACAGCACGCGCGACATCAAATCGGTGAGAATGTAGAAGGGCGACGTATCGAGCGTCCAGCGCCCCATCAATCGATCGAGCGGCGAGCGCTGGAGCGGACTAAAGGCGGCAGCCTTCGAAACGCGGCGCCAGTATTTTTCGAGCGCGTCGCGCGCGCCCTCGGCGCCACCGGCCGTCCAGCCGTCCGCCAGCACGGCCGCGTTCATCGCGCCTGCGGAGGTTCCGGAGATCGCTGCGATCTCTAGCCATCTCTCTTCCAGGAGGCGGTCGAGCACACCCCAAGTGAAGGCGCCGTGCGAACCGCCGCCCTGAAGCGCGAGATCAATCAGTACGGCGTCTCGTTCCATGGCGGACACTCACGCAACTGAAGCTCAAATTCGACGTGATTGTAGCACGCCGAGGATGACAGCAGTGTGGGAGCTGTGACCGCAAGATGCAACCGGAACGTAGGGCGGTTCAGTGCTCGAATACCAGCCGTGCGCCGACCGTGCCCTCAAGCGCGCGGATCTGCGCAAGCAGCGCGCCTGAATCCTCGCCCCCGAGGTCGGCGTCGAGCACGACGTAGCCGAGGTCGCCGGCGGTCTCCAGATATTGCGCGACGATGTTGATGTCGCGCTGGAGGAAAACCTCGTTCAGCCGCCGCAGCATGCCCGGCACGTTGCGATGGACATGGCTGAAGCGCGCACCGGCGGGACGCAAGTGCAGTTGCACCTCCGGGAAATTCACCGCGCCCATGGTCGATCCCGTGATGAAATAGTCGACCAGTTTTCGCGCGACTTCCCCGCCGATGCGCTCTTGTGCTTCCTCGGTCGAGCCGCCGATATGCGGGGTGAGGATGACGTTCTCGAGGCCCTGCACCGGGCTCTTGAAGCGATCCGAGTTCGAGGACGGCTCGACCGGAAACACGTCAATGGCTGCGCCGGCGAGATGGCCGTCGCGCAGGGCGCCCGCGAGCGCATCGAGATCAACCACGGTGCCGCGGCTGTTGTTGATCAGGAACGAGCCTGCTTTCATCGCCCGCACCTCCGTCTCGCCGATCATGCCCGCGGTCTCCGGCGTCTCGGGCACGTGAAGGCTGACGACATCGCTCTGCGCCAGCAGCTCTTCCAGCTTCTCGACCGGCTCGGTGTTGCCGTGGCGGAGCTTGTCGGTGCGGTCGAAATAGATCACGCGCATGCCGATCGCTTCGGCCAGCGTCGAGAGCTGCGAGCCGATATTGCCGTAGCCGATGATTCCGAGCGTGCGGCCGCGCACCTCGCGGCTGCCGGTCGCCGACTTGTCCCAGCCGCCCTCATGGGCCGACACCGAGCGCGGGAAGATGCGCCGCAGCAGCATCACGATCTCGCCGATCACGAGCTCGGCGACGCTGCGCGTGTTGGAAAACGGCGCGTTGAACACGGGAATGCCGCGCTTGCGGGCCGCCAGGAGATCGACCTGGTTGGTGCCGACGCTGAAGCAGCCAACCGCGAGAAGCCCGTCCGCGGCCGCGAGCACCTCATCGGTGATCTGGGTGCGCGAGCGGATGCCGAGCAGCGACACGCCCTTCAGCGCGCGCCGCAGGTCTTCGCCGTCCAGCGCCTTGGTCAACCGCTCGACATTGGTGAAGCCCGCGCTCCGGAACAGGTCGACAGCGCTGTCATTGACGCCTTCGAGCAACAGCGCCTTCGCGTTCCGCTCGGGGCTTTGGCCTGGGGCTGGCATGGAATCTCCGTAGGTCACAGCTTTGCCGCAGCTCATAGACCGCGGGGGAGATGCAGCACAATAGGGTTTGGATATGGGGAGAAGATGGCGGGGCGGTAAGTGTTTACGGTGGCCGCCCGGTCAAATGACGTAAAACCCATGCGTGCCGTCGAGACGCAGCTGCTCGACCAAGCCATATTCCCAGTCGAGATAGGCCTGCATCGCGCGCTCGGCGACGTCAGTGCCCTCATAGGGCCGGCGGTAGCGGTGCGCCGGATCGGGCTTCGGCAGCACGCGCGGCGGGCCGACCTCGAGCTCACCCTCGTAACCGCCTTCGAGGACGTAGACCTCCCAGCCCATCTGCGCGAGCCAGGATGCCGTCATGTCGGCACGCACGCCCTTGTCGTCGGTCAGGAGGATGCGCGCGCCGCGCACGGGCGCGGCCATGTCGGTTTCCTGGACGAGCTGGCCACCGGGATAATGGCGGAAGCCGGGGAGATGGCCGGCCGCATACTCCTCTGCGTCGCGCACGTCGAAACGATAGAGCGTGCGATCGGTCTGAGCTGCGAGCGCCTTCGCCTCGCTCGCGCCGATATGGCGAACACCGGCGCGATAGGCGACGTCGCGCGCATTGGCCGGGCCCCCCTCGAATGGCCCGATCGCGCCACGCCGGTCCGCGCCATGATCGAGCGTGTGCCGCGCCAGCGTCCAGCCGATCGTGCCGTTGCGCAACGCCCGCACCTTGTTGGGCACGCCGGCGTTGATCAGCGACTGGGTGCCGATGATCGAGCGCGTGCGCCCGGCGCAATTCACGATGATGGTGGTCTCAGGGTCGGGCGCGGCCTGTCCTGCGCGCAGCACCAGCTCAGCGCCGGGCACGCTGACCGAGCCCGGAATGTTCATGGTCGCATATTCGTCGAAGCGGCGAACATCGAGGATGGCGATGTCGGCCTTGTCCGCGATCAGCTTTGCCACTTCGTCGGCACTGAACGACGGCGTGTGGCGGCGGGCCTCGACCAGCTCGCCGAATGCCTTGGAATAGGAATTGACGTCCTCGAACACCTGATAGCCCGCATCGCGCCAGGCCTTCAGCCCGCCGTCGAGCGCGCTGACATTGGTGTAGCCGAGCGCGGCAAGCCGCTCGGCGCCGGTTGCAACAAGTCCCTCGCCATCATCGTAGAGCACGATCGCGACGTCCTTGCGCGGCAACCGCAGCTCGGCCTCGATCGCGATCCGGTCCGCGGCCATGTTGGCGGCAAACAGCGGATGCCCGGTGGCGAAGCCGGCCTCGTACCTGAGATCGAGCAGCGCGATCTCCTCGCGGAGCAGCAGCGCGCGGCGGATATCGGCGGGGGTAACGGTGAAGAGCTTCATGGCGTGAACCCTGGCAAGTACGGCCAAGGGCTTTTGAACGATTGTCGCGCGCTTGGCTAGCCTTCGCGGCCGTTCACTCGCCCGGAACCAGCCGCCCGAGCGGCGGCTGCGCGGGACGCCGCAGCCTGCGGCGCGACAGATAGAGCAAAATGCCGGTGACCGAGAACAGCGGCATCAACGCTGCTGCAATCATGAAGGCGAGCTTGCCCGGCCAGCCCAGGAACGCGCCGCGATGGATGTCGAGCACGTTCGCGATGATCTTCTGGCCGAGCGTCTTGTCGGCATAGCGCTCCGCCGAAATCACCTGCCCCGTGACCGCATCCACGCGGAATTCGTCGCGCGTGGTATCGAGCGTCGAATCCTTCGGCCACGACCGGATCCGGATGACCGTGCCGGGTCCGGCGGGCAGCGTCAGCAACGCTCTGGAGAAATGTTTCCCCTCCTCATGCTGGAGCGTCGTCCATGCCTGATCGAATCCGATCGGCTGGGCCGGCTCGGGCCGGGCGGACGGACGCGGCACCTTTGCGGACATCTTCGGCTGCATCTTCGCAGCAGCGACCTCTGGACGCGACAGCAGCCAGACCACCCCGTCCTTGTACCAGTCGAACGAGTACCACAGCCCGGTCAGCGTCATCACCAGATAGACCGGCAGTACCCAGGTGCCGATGACGGCATGCAGCGAGCGGTGCAGGCCGCGCCCGCTGAGTCCGAGATTGGGTTTCAGCCACATCTTCACGCTGCCGGCGCGGCGCGGCCAGCGCAGCACGAGGCCCGAGATGAGCATGACGATCAGGCCGAGCGCGGCGATGCCGGTGATCTGGCGTCCCCACCCCTTGGCATCGCCGGGGATCAACAGCCATCGATGCAGCCTGCGCACGGTCGCGAAGAACTCCTCGCCACGCGGCGCACCCAGCACGCGCGCGTCGTAGGGATCGACATAGAGCGATGTCGGCCGCGCGCCCTGCTCGTCACGCGCGAAGCGGACACGCACCGCCGCGGCCGGATCGCTCGACAGCGTGACGGCCGAGACCTTGCCGAGGTCCTGCCCCGCCTTCAGCCGGGCCACCAGTTCGTCCGGCATCAGCGCCGGCGCCTGGCGCGGCGCGACCTGCATGATACCGCTATTCAGATGATCGCCGATCTCGTCCTCAAAGCTCATGATCGCGCCGGTCAGCGCGATCAAGGCCAGCAGCAGCGCAAGCACGAGGCCCGCGATCGAGTGAATCTGGTGCAGAGCGGCCTTGATGTGATGCCCCACCCTACTCATCGAAGCCAACCTTCTTGATAAGCGAGATCGCGGCCTGCTGACGTGCGGCGATCTGGTCGATCGAAATTGCATCGGCGATGAACGTGCCCATTTCGGCAACGATCGGTGCACGCTCCGCTGCTGCAAGCACGGGGTATTCCAACTCGGCAGCGGCAAAGATCCGCTGCGCTGCCGGCGTGACAAGGAATTCGAGGAATTGTCGCGCCAACGCCGGATGTGGCGCCTGTTTCGCGATGGCCGCGCCGGTGAGGTTCACATGCGTGCCGCCGCCCTTGAAGGTCGATGGCACCGCCTTGACCTCCATCGCCCAGGCACGCCAGTCGGCCCCTTCGCGTCCGTCGCGCAATTGCGCCAATGCCACGGTGTTGCCGATGCCGATCTTGCACGCGCCTTGCGCGATCTCGCGGATCACGTCGTTGTCCTTGCCATCAGGCTTGTGCGCGAGATTGGCCTTCAGCCCGGCGAGCCAGGCCTCCGTCGCGGCCTCGCCGTGATGGACGAGATAGGCCGCAACCAGCGCGACATTGTTCTGATGCAGCGGCGAGCGCATGCAGAGCTTGCCGCGCCATCTGGGATCGGAGAGGTCTTCATAGTCGATCGAAGCAAGCGCGCTGTCCTTGCGCACAAAGGCAACGCGCGGGCGGACGGAAAGCGCAAGCCATTGCGCGCCGTTACCACGGAGATTTGGAGGGACCACCTGGTCGAGACGCGACGGCGTGAAGGCTTGCGTCAGACCGCGGGTGGAGAGCTGGGTCGTCTTGTCCAGCCCGATCGTCATCAATAGGTCGGCAGACGACGCGTCACCTTCCGATACCAAGTGCTTGACGAGACTGTCCTCGACGAAGACGATTTTCACCTTGACGCCGCTGGCTTCCGTGAAGGCCGCAACGACAGGCTCGACCAGGGCAACCTCCCTGGTCGAATAGAGCGTGATCTCCTCGGCGCGGCTCGCACCTGTGGCAGCAAGGCAGGCAGACGCCGCCGCGATCAGGACCGCGATGGCTTTGTGCCGCACCGCCATCGCTAGAACTTCACCGTTGCCGACAGCGAAACGCGGCGCGCATCGCCGATCGCGACGTTCAGATTGTTGACGGCGGAGGGATAATAGACGGTGTCGAACAGGTTCTTGACGTTGAGCTGATAGATCACCGGCGTGTTCTGGTAGTTCGTCTCATAGGTCGCGAAAATATCGGCGACCACATAGGACGGCAAGAAGAAGCTGTTGATCGCATCACCGGGACGGTCGCCGACATAGCGCGCGCCGCCGCCGAGGCGGAGCTGGCCCGGCAAAGCTGTACCGAAATCATAGACCAGATAGAGCGAGGCCGTGTTCAGCGCGACGTTCTGCAGCTTCATGCCGTAGAGCGACCGATCTTCGGATGCCGTCACCCGCGCGTCGGTATAGCCATAGCTGCCGATCAAGGCCCAGCTGTCGGTAAGCCTGCCGGTCACGTCCAGCTCGACGCCCCGGGAGCGGGCGCGGCCGACGGTATGGAGTTCCACCACGCCAGCGCTGTTCGTCTTCGTCGTCTGCACGTTCTTCTTGTCGAGATCGTAGAGCGCCAGCGTACCGGAGATACGCTTGTTCAGATCGAACTTCACGCCGGTCTCATATGACACGCCTTCTTCGGGCGCGACGTTGGAATCGATCACGATGCCGATCGGCGCGATGGTCGAGTTGGGCTTCAGCGATTCGGTGTAGCTCGCATACAGCGAGATCTCGTCGGTCAGCTTGAAGATGGCGCCGCCGAGGGGAAGCACCTTGTCTTGCGACACGTTGGTATTGGTGACGAACGGTTTCCCGCGCCCGGCGATCTGGTCGTAGTCCATGTAACGGACGCCGCCGACCAGCGCGAACCGTTCGGTGAGATGCAGGGTGTCCTGGAAGAACAGCGACCATTGGCCGAGCTTGTCTGTCTGTGCGCTATCGCTGTTCGACACCGTCGTGCCCGGTCCGACCAGCCCGTAGACTGGATTGTAGACGTTGATGGCGGGAGTCGCCTGCCGTATCAGATTGTCGCGATAGATGGTGCGATACTGGCCGTCGCCGCCGAATACCACCTCGTTGCGCATATTGCCGAGCCAGAAGCCGCCGGAAATGTACGACGTTCCATAGCTGGCATTACTGAGCGAGCCCTGCGTGCCGTCGTTGCTGCGCGTCTCGACGCCCGTCGTGAAGTTGAGGGTGGAGATGCGGAGCTGGTTGGCGCTGAAGGTTTCGGTGTTGTAGCTGTAGCCGGCGTAAAGCTTCCAGTCCTGGTTGAAGCGATGCTCGATCGAGGCTTGCATCAAGTCCGAGGTGCCCCAGGTGTTGTTGAAGGGCTCATCGAGCCAGCGCGTGGACGGCACTGCGAGCGGTGCCTTGGTCACCGGATTGAACGCCGTGCCACGATCGAACGGATAGATGAATTCACGGTGCTCGTAATTGAGCTGGACCGTCGTGTCCTGGCCGTACCAGGCCAGCGACGGTGCGACCAGCATTTCGCGGTGACGGCCGAAATTCCGCCAGTAATCTTCGCTGACGCCGTAGCCGATGAAGCGATAGGCAAGGCCCTGATCGCCGATCGGACCGGTAACGTCGAGCAGGCCGTCAGCGCCGGTTTTCGAGGCACTGAATGCCGAGCCGAGCAGCGTGACCGAACCGTGCTGATAGAGCTCCGGGCGTTTGCTGATCGTGTTGACGATGCCGCCGGGATCCATGATGCCGTAGAGCAGCGAGGCCGGCCCCTTCAGCACCTCGACGCTTTCGACCGCGGGATTGAAGCTGCGGCCCTGCACCAGCGGCATGCCGTTGCGCATGATCGAACCGTCGCGGTTGTCGCCGAAGCCGCGGCGGATCACCGCGTCCTGGCTGCCGGCGAGCGTGTTGGTCTGAGTGATGCCGGAGACATTGATGAGCGCATCGTCGATGTTCCGCGGGAGCTGGTCCTTCAACACCTGTTCAGGCACGATGTTGACCGCCTGCGAGGTATCGAGGGGCGAGGCGCCGCTGCGCAGTGTGGTCGAACTCGGCATCGCGCGGTAACCGAGCTTGGCAGCTTGCTGCGCGGCGGCCGCGGCTGCAGCACGTTCCGATATTGTCGGTGCTGCTGGTGTGGCGGCATTCCGGCTGCGCTGGCGCGCGGCGGCTTGCGTCCGGCGCTGGGGCGATTCAGATGCGCGGGCCGGCTTCGGTCGCTGCACCGGCGCTTCCACTGTCACCGGCGGCAGCGCTGACTGCGCCTGCGCGGTCGTCGTGTTCGAGGGGGATTCGACGAGCAGCACCGCTGCGCCGAGGAGAAGACCTGCACGGCTCTTGCCGGCATGATGACGATGGCCGCTGACGCGTTGGCCATCCACGAGGGCACGCACTTTCATTCCACTTCAAGTCAAGAACATTGAAGTGTGCGCCTGTAACAGTCGGCGGGATCGAAGAGAACCGTAGGCGAGCTTGAATCGCTCTAGTGTTGAATCGTTCTAAGCGCATCGGCGCACCGAACGGCAATCACCGATTGACGTCGCAGGGATCGCAACACGCTGCACGCGAATCCGCGGCAACGTGTCACGAAAGTTTCGCATCTCACGCGATGGCAGGAGCAATCAGCTCGTCAATCTTTCGCTTGAGCGCCGCACCATCGGACGAAGCACGGAACGGCGGGCGTACGCGCAGCCAGCCGGCGTCGCCCGTCTGTGCGGCGAGGATTGCCTTCAGCGTCGCGAGGAACGACGGCGTGTTCAGCACGACATCGGTCGCGGCTTGCATGCGCGCCTCGACGTCCTTGCCGTCAACCATGCCCTTGACCAGCTCGGGCACGACGTTGGCCATGCCGCAGATGGTGCCGGCGCCGCCGGCGACGATCGCGCGGGTGATGTCGGCTTCGTTGCCGACGGTGATGGCGAGATCCGGCGCGGCAGCACGGAATGCCTGGAACTGCTTGAAGTCGCCGCTGGAGTCCTTCAGGCCCGCAACCACCTTGCCGTAACGCTTGCGCAAGTTCGCAGCGACACCGGTCGGGATCGCAACGCCGGAGACCTGCGGGATGTGATAGAGCGAGGCGCGCAGGCGATCGTCGGCGACGCCGTCGATGATCGCAGCAAAAGCATCCTCGATGCCTTCGGGCGTGACACCACGGTCGAAATAGGGCGGCAGATACAGCAGGTGGCGCAGGCCGAGGCCGAGCACGGTGCGCGTCAGCGCGATGCTGTCGGTGATGGCGGGAAAGCCGCCGCCGATGCCGATACGCTCGGGCGCGACGCCGGCCTTGAGCACGGCCTCGATGGTCGCGACACGCTCGGTGACATTGAAGGAGGTGCCCTCGCCGGTGGTACCGAACAGCACAACGCCGTCGACGCCCTTGCCGAAGAGCTGCCTGGCGTGAGCGGCGAGCTTGGCGGAGTCCACGCTGCCATCAGTCGCCAGCGGCGTCGCCGACGCCACCCAGAACCCGCGAATTGCCTCCGTCATCTCACCACCCATTAGCTGCGGTCCCGGACTAAGCCCCTGATCTCGAACGATCTTAGGAGGCCTTCCGAGCCTTGTTTTTGCTTTACTTTTTATGTTGTACCTTACATACAAGACGGACGCAAATCCTTTCCACCATCACGGCGCGCATGAGACGCAGCCAGATTCCGAGGAGGTCTCGCATGAACATGTTGAGCCCCATTGAGCGTCCCGATCAGTTGCTTGGCGCCTTGCGCGACAAGCTCGGCGCGGCCGCCGTGCTGATGGGCACCGAGGTGCCGACGCGCAATTGCAACGACTGGAGCGCGAGCCTGCCGCAAACGCCGCTTGCGGTGATCCGGCCGGTCGATGCGCAAGGCGTCGCCGATGCGATTGCGGCCTGCCGGCAGGCGCGGCTGCCCTTCGTGCCGCAGGGCGGATTGACCGGGCTGTGCCGCGGCGCATCGCCCGAAGCGGGCTGGGTCGCGATCTCGCTCGAGCGCATGACCGGCATCGAGGAGATCGATCGGGCGTCAATGACGATGACGGTGAAATCGGGCACGCCGCTGGAGACGATCCAGAAGGCCGCCGACGAAGCCGGTTTCTTCTTTCCGCTCGATCTCGGCTCGCGCGGCTCCTGCGCGATCGGCGGCAATCTCTCCACCAATGCCGGCGGCAACCGCGTGATCCGCTACGGCATGACGCGCGAACTGGTGCTCGGCCTGGAGGTGGTGCTGCCCGACGGCACCATCATCACCAGCCTCAACAAGCTGATGAAGAACAACGCGGGCTATGACCTCAAGCATCTCTTCATCGGCTCCGAAGGCACGCTCGGCATCATCACCCGCGTGGTGTTGCGGCTGTTCCCGAAACCGCGCTCGACCATGGCGGCGCTGTGCGCGCTGAAGGACTATGCCGCGGTGATCGCCCTGCTCGATGCCGCGCGAAGCGGGCTCGGACCGCTGCTGTCGGCATTCGAGGTGATGTGGCCGGACTATTGGGACGTGATCACGAATCGCGCCGGGGTGAAGCCGCCGGTCGCCGCAGGCCACGGTCTCTACGTGCTCGTCGAGGCCCAAGGCACCGACGAGAGCCTGGATGCACCGCGTTTCCAGGCCTGGCTCGAAGAGCTGATGGAGCGCGGGCTGCTCGCAGATGCCGCCGTGGCGCAATCGCTGGCGCAGACGCAGGCGTTCTGGCGCGTGCGCGACATCTGCGCCGAGTTCGGCCAGGTGCTGGGTCCGCACATCTCCTACGACATCGGGCTTGCGGTGGCGCGGATGGACGAGTTCGTCACCCGCTGCAAGGCCGCGTTGGCCTCCGGCATCAAGGGATGCGAGAGCGTCTATTACGGCCATATCGGCGACGGCAATCTGCATCTCGTGTCCTGGGTCACCGGTCTTTCCGTCGCGCAGCAGCCGAAGGAAGAGATGGACGCGATCATCTACGGTCTGGTGCGTGAACTGGGCGGCAGCGTCTCCGCCGAGCACGGCATCGGCACGCTGAAGAAGAAGTGGCTGGGCCATGCCAGGAGCGAAGCCGAGATTGCGTTGATGCGGACGCTGAAGGCCGCGCTCGATCCCGATCACCTGCTCAATCCCGGCAAGGTGATCTGAGACAGCAGATGCGATCGCTCAAGCTCGATACGCCGAAATCGCTGTCGCAGCGGGTGGTGCTGCGGCTGCGCCAGGCTATCATCGACGGCGAGTTCGCGCTTGGCGCCGCCATCTCCGAGGAGATGGTGGCGAATTCCTTCGGCGTCAGCCGCACGCCGGTGCGCGAGGCGATGGGCCAGTTGCAGGCGCAGGGCCTGGTCGTGATCCGGCCGCAGGTCGGCAGCTTCGTGTTCACGCCGAGCGCGGACGACATCACTGCGCTCTGCACCTTCCGGATCGCGCTCGAGCCCAAGGCCGCCGAGCTCGCGTTTCGTCACGATCGCGACGGCGCAATTGCGACGATGAGCGAGGCAATCGCGGCGATGGAGCCGGCGATCGCGGCGAAGGACAACATCGCCTATGGCCGCGCCGATGCGAGCTTTCACGAAGGGTTGTTCGCGCATTGCGGCAACCGCTATCTCATCGAATCCTACCAGCTCGTCTCGGGCCGCGTCGCCGCGCTGCGCACCAACCTGACGTCGCCGATCGACGTGCGCACCCGCTCGTCCTTCGACGAGCATCGCAAGCTGCTCGATCTGTTCGCGCGCGGCGAGTTCGCGGCCTTCGAAGCGCTGATGACGACGCACATCACCAATTCCGGCCTGGTCTACGCCAAGGCCTTGAAAGTGGAGGCCTTGAAAGTGGAGGCGCTGAAGGTGGACTGAGCGCCTCTACCCCGCGTCCTTCGATCCCGGCCTGTCCAGAAAATCCAGCGCGGTGTTGATCTGTTCGAGCTGGTGCTCGATCTTGTCGCGATCGTCGACCGACTGCGCCTTCTCGAGCTGTTCCACAAGCTTCTGCTTCCGTGACAACAAGTTCTCTATGACCGTACTCACAAGTCCCCCATCGCCCCGAAACGAAACGTCGAGGCAAAATCCGGTTACGGCACTGGCGCCGGGATGGTCGGGGCGCGCGCGAGCATGGCTCGCACCGGTCCCTTGATCAGAATGTTCGCGGAGGCGGTTGGTTCCTGCGAATGAACCACAACTCCGATCGATGGAACTATTTGCGCAGGCTCGCCCAGACCCCGCCGAGGATCAGCACACCGCCGAACAGATGGATCAGTTTTGGCGGTTCACCGAGAATTGCGAACGACAGCAGGGCGCTCGCGATCGGTCCGAGATAAAGCACGAGCGAGGTTCGGACCGAACCGAATTTGCCGCCGAGCCAGGCAAAGCCGGCATAGGCGAGCAGCCCGGGAACGATCCCGGCGAAGACGTAAGCCGACACCGCTTTCGTGCTGAAGACCTGCGCCGGCGTGGTCCACATCTCGATCAGCGCCTGCGGCAGCGAGAACAGCGCGCCGGCGCCTGCGAACAGGCTCATGCGCGCCAGCAGCGACGCCTTGGGCGCCGCGCGCGATTGCAGCAGCGTGTAGCCGGACCAGCCGAGCATCGCGATCACGACCAGGCCGTCGCCCGCTGCCGTCTCCAGTGCGAACAAGGTCTCCGGATGACCGCCGGAGATGATGAGCAAGGCGCCGGCGAGCGCAAGCGCCGTGCCGAGCCATTGCAGCGGGCCGACCTGCTCGATGCCGAGCACCGCAGAGATCATCAGCACCGTGACCGGCGACAGCGCCATGATCAACGCGATGTGGATCGCCGTCGTCGAGATGCCCGCGGCATAGACCGGGCCGCCGCAGAGGAACATGCCCATGAAGCCGGCGGCGAGGATCGGCCAGATGTTCTTGCCAAGTGGCACGCGGCCGGCGCGGATCTCGGCGAACGCGATCGGCGCGAGCCCGATGGCAACGATGCTCCAGCGGAAGAAGGCGAGCGCGAAGGGCGGGACCGAGCCCGCAAGCCCGCGCGCCAGAATCTGATTTGAGGCCTGCGCGGTCGCCACCAGGATGAAGCCGATCAACGCAACCGCACCGAGCCAGGCCTCGGTGGACGGCGCCGCGCCGGCGTCATCACCGCCGTCAGAAGTTTCCTTGCCCATGGAGCAATCGGATATCCGATGTCGGCCGCGGTGAGAACCTGGAAGAGGGATCGCTCATGTGCATATGGGGCACGCGCACTGTTCCGGGCGGCGAGGCGATGCGCGCCATGCGCAAGGTCTGGATCGAAGCGGCGTTGCCGGGCTCGACGGCAACCAATCTCCGCCTCGTCGAGGACGCCGTACCGATGGTCCGCCAGCATGGCGGCGAGCCGGCCACGACTGCCGAGGTCCGGCAAGGGTTCGCGAACGGTTAACGCACTCCCGCAAGCCGGATAGCCCCTGGCGGAACCGCAAATCTTCACGCGTCCGTCGGTTGTATTCGTACGCCCGGAGTCCTATGCGTAGGCGCCATGGACATCCAGATCATCACCGCCGAAAAGCCCCTGATGGCGCAGGCGCGCCCGCGCAAGCCGGCGCCATTCCTTCCCATGAGCCGCGCCGAGATGGACGCGCTCGGCTGGGACGCCTGCGACATCGTGCTGGTGACCGGCGATGCCTATGTCGACCATCCGAGCTTTGGCATGGCCATCATCGGCCGGCTGCTGGAGGCGCAGGGCTTTCGGGTCGGCATCATCTCCCAGCCCGACTGGCATTCGGCCGATCCGTTCAAGGTGCTCGGCAAGCCAAAAGTGTTTTTCGGCGTCACCGGCGGCAACATGGACTCGATGGTGAACCGCTACACCGCGGACCGGCGCATCCGCAGCGACGACGCCTATACGGCCGGCGGCGAAGGCGGCAAGCGGCCCGACCGCTGCACCGTCGTCTACGCGCAGCGCTGCCGCGAGGCGTTCAAGGACGTGCCGATCGTGCTCGGCGGCATCGAGGCCTCGCTGCGCCGGATCGCGCATTACGATTACTGGTCCGACAAGGTGCGCCGCTCGGTGCTGGCCGACGCCAAGGCCGACCTCTTGCTTTACGGCAATGCCGAGCGCGCCGTCGTCGAAGTGGCGCAGCGGCTCGCTGACGGCGAGGCACCGCGCGACCTCAACGACATCAGAGGCGTCGCGCTGTTCCGCCGCGTCCCGGAGGACTACAGCGAACTGCACGCCGACGATCTCGATTCCGCCGACGAGGGCGCAACGCGCCAGAAGGGTGCGACCGTCATCCGGCTGCCGGCGCTGGAGCAGGTCGAGCAGGACAAGGAAGCCTATGCGCGCGCGTCACGCGTGCTGCATCGGGAGAGCAATCCCGGCAATGCACGGCCGCTGGTGCAGCGTCATGGCGACCGCGACCTCTGGCTCAATCCGCCGCCGATCCCGCTGACCAGCGACGAGATGGATGCGGTCTACGACCTGCCTTACGCACGCGCGCCGCATCCGTCCTATGGCGAGGCAAAGATCCCCGCCTGGGACATGATCAAGTTCTCGGTGACGATCATGCGCGGCTGCTTTGGCGGCTGCACCTTCTGCTCGATCACCGAGCATGAGGGCCGCATCATCCAGAACCGCTCTGAGGGTTCTATTCTGCGCGAGATCGAAAAGATCCGCGACAAGACGCCGGGCTTCACCGGCGTGATCTCCGACATCGGCGGCCCCACGGCCAACATGTACCGGATGGCGTGCAAGGATCCGAAGGTCGAGGCGGCGTGCCGCCGGCCGTCCTGCGTCTTCCCCGAGATCTGCCCGAACCTCAACACCTCGCATGACGATCTGATCCGGCTCTATCGCAAGGTGCGCGAGACCAAGGGCATCAAGAAGGTGATGGTCGCTTCGGGCGTGCGCTACGACCTCGCGGTCGAGAGCCCCGAATACATCAAGGAGCTCGTCACCCATCACGTCGGTGGTTACCTGAAGATCGCGCCCGAACATACCGAGCGCGGCCCGCTCGACAAGATGATGAAGCCGGGCATCGGCGCCTACAACCAGTTCAAGCGGATGTTCGATGCCGCGGCCGAGCAGGCCGGCAAGAAATACTATCTGATCCCGTATTTCATCGCGGCGCATCCGGGCACGACCGACGAGGACATGATGAACCTCGCGCTCTGGCTCAAGAAGAACCGCTATCGCGCCGATCAGGTGCAGACCTTCCTGCCCTCGCCGATGGCGACCGCGACCGCGATGTACCACACCGGCGTCAACCCGCTGCGCGGCGTACGCCGCGGCGGCAGCGACAAGGTCGAGGCGATCAAGGGCCTGCGGCAGCGAAGGCTGCACAAGGCGTTTTTGCGCTATCACGACCCCGACAATTGGCCGGTGCTCCGCGAGGCCTTGATCGAGATGGGCCGCCGCGACCTGATCGGCTCGCGTCCCGACCAGCTCGTGCCCGCGCATCAGCCGCCCGGCACCGGCAAGGCCGCCGGCACACGGCGACCGGTGCGCCCCGGCGGCAAGACGCAGCGGTTCACGACCAAGGGTCTGCGGGTGATGAAGTAGCGGCAGAGCCGGATGAGGTCCGGTTCGGCCTGCGGCAGTTGTGCTCCAAAATAAAATGTCGAAAACAACCCCATGCACAGTAGACGGCATGAGCGGGATCAATGGCTTAGGCGGTCTGCGGCGACGTTGACCCGTCGGGCAAAACAGGCGCTGGATGGCATCCTCGGCAGCGTTGGCTGAGCAAGTCCCCGACGCTCCTCCGTATCGATATCCCAAAGCTTCACATCGCGTCCCGCACGCAAGCTTTTTCCGCGCGCGCTGTGCGGATCATGCTCGAAACGGCATCTTCCATCGATTCGAATCCAATCGACGCGCCGGCCGATGAGGCGCGCGTTCCTTAACGCACGCTCCGAAACCAGTTGACCTCGGCGCCATCATGTAACATATGAAGTTACATGAAACGAGACGGCCGATTATCAGGGGTTCTCCACGTCCTGCTGCACATGGCGCAGCAGCCTGGCCCGTTCACCTCCGAGACCCTGGCGAAGGCCATGGACACCAACCCGGTGGTGATCCGCCGCATCATGGCGGGCCTGCGCGACCTCGGTTACGTCCGCTCCGAGAAGGGGCACGGCGGTGGCTGGACGCTGGCTTGCGATCTGTCGAGGGTGACGCTGCGCGACGTCTACACCGCGCTCGGCAGCCCCTCGATTCTGGCCATGGGCAACCGGACCGAGGCGCCTGGCTGCCTCGTCGAGCAGGCCGTCAATGCCGCGCTCGATCAGGCCTTTGACGATGCAGAGGCGTTGCTGCTGTCGCGCTTTGGCGAAGTGACGCTGGCGATGCTGAGCGACGATCTGCGCAAGCGCCTGGGTGCGCGAAAGCTTCACAGCATGAGCGCGCATCACGCGTGACCCATTCCCCTCAGCAGGACAACATCGTGACCGACATTCAAAACGCGTTCTCCGATCCGCAGATGGTGGCGAAGTACACCGAAGGGCCGCCACGGTTTGTTCCCGGCTACAATTCGATGCTGTCCATGGCGGCGATCCTTTTGGGCGAGCGTGCGCGTGAAGATGCGCGAATACTCGTTCTTGGCGCCGGCGGCGGCCTGGAGCTGAATGCCTTTGCGCAAGCGCAGCCGCGCTGGACCTTCGACGGCGTGGACCCGTCCGCTGCGATGCTGAATCTCGCGAAGCAGACGCTGGGCCCGCTCGCGTCGCGCGCGCGTCTGCACCAAGGCTATATCGACGATGCACCGGAGGGGCCGTTCGACGGCGCGACGTGCCTGTTGACCCTGCACTTCGTCGATGTCGAGGAACGGCTGCGAATAGCGTCCGAAATCCGCCGCCGCCTCAAGCCCGGCGCGCCGTTCGTCGCGGCCCATTTCAGCATCCCCGGCGACGACGATGAACGGCCGCTTTGGCTCTCGCGCTATTCCGCCTTTCTCGCCGCAGCCGGAGTCGAGCCCGACAAGGCGGCCGCCGCGCGAAAGGCGGTCGACGGCCAGTTGAGCATTCTGGCGCCCGCGCGAGACGAAGCAATTTTGCGCGACGCAGGCTTCTCCGTCCCAACCCTGTTCTACATCGGCTTCACGTTCCGCGGCTGGGTCGCCTACGCCTGAGACGTCACGGCCTCGTCGACACGTCGCCATGAAGAAGCCAGGCAGGGCCTGCCTCTCGCGCTACTCCGCAAGCCGCGCGAGCGGGCCCGCGGCCGCCTTCTGTTCACCCAGCGCTTGGCCCTGGGCCATGCGTTGGCGGATCATTGCGACAACCGGGCCTACCTGCTCGAAAGCCCGGTCGTGGGCGTCGTCGCCGGCGACCGCCAGTTTCGTCAGGTCGTAGACGTCGATCCGGTCGCGCGCGAGCTCAGTTCGATAAGGCTCCTGGGTCGGGTCGATATCGCCCAGGCGGGCGACGTCTCCCCAGATCGTCTTCGACAGCGAGAGCGCGCCGTCGTCACGCGAGACGAACAACGAGATGGGGGGCCGCGCGCCGCTCATCCGGTTCAGTTGCGAGCGGAAGACATCGACATCCACGTCGGGTGCCACCAGCATCACATTCTTCAGCTTGCTGCGCTTCGACGCGACAGCCGGGGCGCGGATCGCCCGCGTTCGCAGTGCTTCCAGTGCGATCCAATTGCCCATCGAATGAGCCAGAAGATAAACTTCGCCGACGGCAGACGAGGCGTCGAGCGTGCTCAACAGATTGTCGAGCGCGTCACGCGAAAAATTGGCGCTTTCCCGGTCATAGGTATACGCGCGCAGCCTCAGCTCGCCGCGCGATGGCCAGGTGAAAAGCACGGGAACGACCGGCACTTTGGAGTCGTGCACGATCTGCGCGAAGCGATAGACCGCATCATCGAAGCGGTTGTTGAAGCCGTGGACGAAGACAAGCACCTTGTTGCGACCGGACTGCTTCATCGCCGCGGCGACAGACGCAGCGAAATGCGTCTTGTCGAGATAGTCGGCCGACACAGTCGTGAAATCCCGTTGGGGGTCGCCGGGCAGGCTCGCGGGCCACTGCACTTCGCCGATCTTCCGCGCGGCATCTGGCGGGATCGAGACAGTCACCTCGGCAAAGGACAGCTCGTCCGAACGGTCCCCGCTGAACATCTCACCGGGATCGACGTCGGATCGCTTGCGATTGGTGACGACGTAGATCGGGACATTTGTGTTTCCGGGGGCGACCTGCGCTGTCGGAACAAGCACGCCCTGCGACGGACGTCCTGCACAGCCGCCCAGGACTGCTGCGATCGACAAAGCCAACAAAACTGCTGGAGCACTGATGCGACTCGTCCGGACCACCGGCAACACTCACAACTGGACGCAAGAGCGCGATAACTCACCATCCGGGCAACGGAAGGGGCACCGGATATCGACCAGTCTATACCGGCTGAGCGTGCCTGGATGTCACGGCGCGGCAACACCCAGCCGGCGACAACTGCGGAACCCGGTCTTGCAGACCATGGTCGAGTGAAATGTTTAAGAGGGAGATGTCGAGCATCTCACGTGGCACAAATTGCATATGCGTTGCCGTTGCGGCGGCGGCCTTGCTTTGGCGGTCGTCAGAGCGCCTTGACGTGCTTGGAGAAGATGCGGAGCCGCTCGCGCTGCCGCCTGCCCTGCTGTTCGAAAGCGTATGATGCAAGGCGCTCGACCGCGTCGCGGAGACACCTGAATTGGGTCTCCCTTTCGTCGGGACGCGTGCCCTTCGAGCCGTGAAGGTCGTCCAGCGCGACGCTGCTTATCTCGCAGTCGACGATGCTGGCGCCATACGTCATCGTAAACAGAAACGCCATCCGCTCCGTGTCGTAGCCAAGAATCTGGCCGCGCGTCAGAAGCGCTGCGTTTTCCGCTGGGGATACTCTCGGTGGACGCGGCAATTGTCAGCCTACGGCTTCGCCGGTGTCGCACGGCGGCACCTCCGCCAGGCGGCTCGCCTGCGAAGCAAAATCGTTGAACGCTGCGACTGCGTCGCTCATGTTGCGGCATCCGCGGCTGTCGCGCGAGGCGTGAACGCGAAGATCGAACAGCTCCATCCAGAACAGGGGCGCCGCAGCTGAACCGGCTTCAAGCGTTTCGAACATGTTGATCTCGCAATCGCCAACGCGCTCAAGCGCAACCGTCCGTGGGCCATGAGCGATATGAGGAATTCCGAGCAATTTTCCGTAACTTCGCAATATCTTCACGTTTATAGGCGGCGCGCCATCGCAGCTGGACATCAAGGCCTTCGGGCTTTTTCGGGGTGGGTTCGCCCCCGAGTACAGACGACGCACCTAGGGGGACAGATCGCCGATTTAAGTCACATGACACCCGGTTTCTTGTTATCGTGAGCCAATAACTTGATTTTCTATGCCGCGATCCCGATGCGCGAGCCGAGGACTCAAGGCCGCAGCGGCAACGACGAAAGGGTTCGATGTGGCTGCTGCCCGTTCGCCCCAATTGCAAGCCATGCCCAGTGCGACCGGCGGCATCGCCCGCCTGGTGTGGGCCCGCCTGCGCGAAGCCGGCATTCAGGCGGACGGCTTGCTGTCCAAGGCCAGATTGACCCTCGAGCAGATCCAAGACCGCAAGGCGCGGCTTAGCGTTGAAAGCCAGATCAAGTTTCTGGAGCTTGGTGCCGAGGCGCTGCACGACGACGCCCTGGGATTTCACCTGGCACGGGACTTCGACCTTCGTGAGATCGGCCTGCTCTACTATGTCGCGGCCTCATCCGGGACAGTCGCTGAAGCATTGTCAAAGACGGAGCGCTATTGCCGCCTCGCGAACGAGGGAATTTCACTGCGATTTGCCGCGAAGGACATGGCGATTGCGTTGAGCTATGTCGGCGTGGAACGGCGGTCGGATCGGCACCAGATCGAATTCTGGGTGACCTCTATCATTCGAATCAACCGCGCACTGACCAACCGCCGCGTGGTGCCAAGCCGTGTCAAAGTCGCCCATCGCCGTCGAGCGATGCCCGCGGAGGTCAGGTCGTTCCTTGGTTGCGAGATCGAGTTCGGATCAGACGTCGATGAGATCGCCTTCCCTCAGTCCGTGGGACAGATGCCCATCGAAAGTGCCGATCACCACTTGAACGATCTGCTGGTGACCTTCTGCGAGGAGGCGCTTGCACATCGGAAGCCTGGGGGAGTTTCGCTCAGATCGAGCGTCGAGAATGCCATCGCGCCACTGCTTCCCCATCGCGAGGCACGGGCTGAGGAGATCGCGCGCCGGCTCGGCATGAGCCACCGCACGTTGGCGCGGCGCCTCGCGTCGGAAGGACTGACCTTCACCGGCATTATGGACGAGCTGAAAATCGACCTCGCCAAAAGCTATTTGAAAAAGGACGAGTTGCCGATTTCGCAAACCGCCTGGCTGCTCGGCTATGGCGAAGTCAGCGCATTCACCCACGCCTTCAGGCGCTGGACCGGAATGACGCCACGACAATGGCGTGCCGCGGACGATCCCAAGCGCGCCGACAACGTCAACGATACGCCCCCTCGCGCAAAGAACGCCAGGGCAAGCTAGTCCCGGCGGTAACGCCAAAGCGCCCCGATGCAGCCAGGAAAACACCAGATCCACTCAAGCCGCGGACCGCTGCAACCCTCACCGATCCACCGGCACGCCCGGCCCGAGATGATACCGGCTCGAGAAGAACACCAGCGGCGTAGTGTCGCGATAGTCGCAGCTCGAAACTTCGGCGATGATCAGCGTGTGGTCGCTGACATCGACGTGGCGTGTGACCTCGCAGGCGAACCAGGCCATGCAGCCCGACAGACGCGGCAGGCCGTCGACGATGACGTAATCCGGCGTCGCGCCGGTGTTCGGCTGGCTCGCGAAGTGCCGCGACAGGTCCCGGCCATGCTCGGGCAGGACGTTGACGCAGTAGCGTCCAGTCGCCGAGATCGCCCGGTGCATGCGTCCTGGCATGACCGACACCAGCACGGTCGGCGGGGACAGGCTGACGGTGACAAAACTGTTCGCGGTCATGCCGCAGACGCGGCCGTGCTCGTCCAGCGCGGTCAGCACCGCGACACCGGTCGTAAAGCGCGATGCGGCCTCGCGGAATGAGGCCGGATTGGCGCGCGGCATGTCAATCCCCACTCGCATCGGTCCTCACGCAATCGCCCTGACCGGCTCAGGCGGCGCCGACATGCGCTCGATCCAGGCCTGGATGCGCTGCGGCGTGCAGATGCGGTCCCACTGCCGGTCCGGGTAGTTGAAATTCTCGGTGAACTCGTTGGCCAGCGCCGGGTTCTGGCTCATCGCGCCGATCAGCATGCCCAGCGCTTCCGTCGGCGGCTGCAGCATCACATTGGTCCAGCGCGAGGCCGCCAGCACGCGATCCTGTCGTTTCAGCTCGATCTTCTCGCACAGGCGCAAGTCGAGCGCATCCGCGTTGACGATCTCCTCGCCGAGCACGAAGGCCGCATAGGAGGCGACATTGGCGCCCTGGCCCATCATGGGATCGACGATCGCATGGACGTCACCGAGCGCGATCGCGCATTTGCCGTCGTCGAACTCGACCACAGTGTTGCGCACCGTCGGGACCACGCCGCCTTGCAGCAGATCCTGCGGCTGCGCGAGATCGAAGCGCGCGGTGTCGATGCGGTCGTAGGTCGTCGGGTGATGCTTCTCGAGCTTGCCGAGCAGCACTTTCAAGAAGTGCTTCGGGTTGTCGTCGTAGCTGAGCGTGGCCAGTTCCTCCATGTCGCCGCCCGGCACATTCTCCATCAGCAGCGCGTTGGCGACACCGCCGAACGTAATGGTCGGGATCACGATCATCTCGCCATGGCCTGGAGACACCGAGAGCGTGACGTTCATGGGATCGGGCTGCCGCATGCCGGTGTAAAGCCCGACGCACAGCCGCCGTTGCGGCTGCGAATAGGGGGTGTGCTCCGGCCGGTAAGTGAAGAGCTGGCCCAGCGGACCCTTGCCGGTCGAGACGACCAGGAGATCGAAACGGGCGACCAGCGGACGGATGTCGCGCTCTTCGATGCGGCGATATTCGATCTTGCCGCCGCGGCTGACAAAATCCTGCATCAGGGCAGGAAGATAGATCCGGTAGTCGACGGCGCGGCTCGGCTTCGAGAAATCACCGCGAAAGCTCAGCGGCTGCGGAAAATTGAAGACGTGATCGTGGTAGTAATAATGGTCCTTCGGATCGCTCCAGTGATTGACGCCGAGATAGTCCTCGCGCGCGATCGTCACGTGGTGATGCGCGACGGTGTTGAGCAGGCGGATGTTCTTGTATTCCTCGGGCGGTCGATCCGTGATGATCGTCGCGTCCACGCCGTGCTTCTGCAGGTAAAGCGCGAGATGCAGGCCGGCGATGCCGGCGCCGACAATTCCGATATGGCGTGCCAATTTCGTCTCCTCCCCTGTGAATGCTTGTTTTGAGGGAGCCTAGCGACCCGCCGAGTTGCGCACTACGGAATAAATGGGATATAATTTATTCCAGATCGGAATGAATTATGGACCGGATCGATTGCCTGCGCGCTTTCGTTCGCGCCCTGGAGGGCGGCAGCTTCTCGGCTGCGGCCAAGGAGCTCGGAATCGGCCAGCCCGCGATCAGCAAGCGCATTGCGATGCTTGAAAGCGAATTCGGCACGCAGCTGTTTTCGCGCACGACGCGCACACTGAAGCCGACGGCCGAAGCGCACCGGATCTACGATCTCGCGCGGCAGATCCTCGACAGCTTCGACATGGCGCGGTCGAGTGTCGAACAGGCCGCACCCCGCCCCACCGGCACGCTCCGGATCGGCGTGCCGTCGTCGTTCGGACGGCGCTACGTGATGCCCGTCATCGCCGAGTACGTTCGGAATTATCCGGAAGTGCGGGTCGACATCCGCTTCAGCGAGCGGTTCGTCAATCTGGTGGAAGAAGGCATCGAATTGGCGCTGCGCATTGGAAACCTGGAAGCGAGCACGCTGGTCGCCCGCCGGCTCGGGACCGTGCAGCGCCATCTTGTTGCGACACCCACCTATCTGCACGGCCGCCCGCTGCCGCGGACACCTGACGATCTCAGCTCGCACCAGTGCATCGTCTATTCGCGGATGTCGCCGGCGCAGCAATGGGCCTTCGAATCCGAGCATGGCCGTCACGTCGCATCGATCAACGGACCCATTCACGTCGACGACGCCGATGCGATGCAGGAGGCGACGATGCAGCATCTCGGCATCGCGATCCTGCCCGAATGGAATGCCGCGGAGGGCCTTCGCAGCGGCGAGCTCGAACATGTGCTTCCGGAGTACACCATCGCCGCGCTGCCCCTGCACGCGGTCTATCCGGAGACGCAGTGGATGTCGTTGCGCGCGCGAAGCTTTCTGGATCTCCTGGTCGACCGCGCCGAGCATTTCGCGCCAGCCCCGTCGCATACCCGCACCGCCGGCGCAGGCGGTTGACGCCGCCCCCGCCATCATTAAATGACGCCCATGAAAAAGATCGGATTTCTGTCCTTCGGACACTGGACGCCCTCGCCGCAATCGCAGACCCGCTCGGCGGCGGACACGCTGCTGCAATCCATCGAGCTGGCCGTCGCGGCGGAACAGCTCGGCGCGGATGGCGCCTATTTCCGCGTGCATCACTTCGCGCGCCAGCTGGCCTCGCCCTTCCCGCTGCTCGCCGCCGTCGGCGCGAGAACCAGCACAATCGAGATCGGCACGGCCGTGATCGACATGCGCTACGAAAACCCGCTCTACATGATCGAGGATGCGGGTAGCGCCGATCTCATCGCCGGCGGGAGGCTCCAGCTCGGCATCAGCCGCGGCTCGCCGGAGCAGGTGATCGACGGCTGGCGCTACTTTGGTTATCGCCCGGCCGACGGCCAGAGCGATGCCGACATGGGCCGGCGCCATGCGGAGGTCTTTCTGGACCTGTTGCGCGGCGAAGGTTTTGCCGAGCCCAATCCGCAACCGATGTTTCCCAATCCGCCGGGGCTGCTGCGCCTCGAACCGCATGCGGCGGGCCTTCGCGAACGGATCTGGTGGGGCGCCGGCTCGAACGCGACCGCGGTGTGGGCAGCGAAGCACGGCATGAATCTGCAGAGCTCGACGCTGAAGAACGACGAGACCGGCGAAGCTTTTCATGTGCAGCAGGCGGCGCAAATCCGGAGCTATCGCGCCGCGTGGACGGAGGCCGGCCACGCCCGCGAGCCCCGCGTGTCCGTCAGCCGCAGCATCTTCGCGCTGATGAATGATCGCGACCGCGCCTATTTCGGCGGGGAGCGCGGAGGCGAAGACCAGATCGGCTTCATCGACCCGCAAACGCGTGCGATCTTCGGCCGGAGTTATGCGGCCGAGCCGGAGGCACTGATCGAGCAACTACGGCAGGACGAGGCGATCGCCGAGGCCGATACGCTGCTGCTGACGATTCCGAACCAGCTCGGCGTCGACTATTGCGCACATGCGATCGAGGCGATCTTGAAGCACGTCGCGCCGGCGCTTGGCTGGCGGTGAGACCGCCGACCGATTCACTGCGAAAGTCAGGCCGTCTCGCGCTGGCCCCTGATCTTCTCAAGCCAAGCTGTCAAACGCGGATGTCTCGTATATCGGCCCTCCAGGCCCGCCAGTTCCTGCTGAAAGACCGGCAGCGAGAGCAGCCGTTCGATATCGGGCTCCCTGATCTTCCAGATCGCCGGCGGAAAGAAGCCATGCACCTTGAGTTCGTAGAGCTCGAAGATCGAATGAATGATCTCGTGTACCGCCCGGCGCTCTTCCGGTGTGATCTCAATGTCGCCGGCAGCCCCTCGCTCGAGGAATGCCGCGACCGGAAGGCGGCGTCGCAGGTCGGAGACCCGGTCGGAATATCGAAGGAAGATGTCCGCGCCCAGACGCCGATTGTTGGTGTGTAGCGCCGCATAGATCGCAGCCATGCCAACGATGATCGATCCGAGCGTCACGAATCTGAGAATATGGTCGAGCACGCGTCTCCTCCTTGCGCAGGGCACCGGAGTGACAGAGATAAACCAGACCGTGGGCCGATAAAATGGGGCGGCCAGGGCTCATGGACGCCCCCGCATCTCACATTTGTCAGATGCGCGGAGGATGAAGTCCCGTGAATTCGTGGTGATGTCAGTCCCGCGCCCGGGCCTACCCCGTCTTCGTCCCCGTGACGACGGCGAGCGCCTCGACGAGGCGGTCGAGATCGGCCTCGTCGGTAAAGAGCGCCGGCGTCACACGGATGCATTGGCCCTTGGCGACGCCCGCCCGGCGCACCGTCATGACCTTGTGGCTATCCCTCAGCTTCACGACGATAGCATCGTTGTCCGCCTTGCTGGTCTTGCCGGCGAGACGGAAGGACGTGATCGCGCCATATGAGCCGACCTCATCCGGCGTCAGGATCTCGATGTCCTTGAATCCGCGGGCGCGGCTCACCCAGTAATCGCGCAAATAGCGGAGGCGGGCTTGCTTTGCCGCCGCGCCGATCTGTTGATGGAGCGCCACGGCCGCGGGCACCGTCAGGACCGTCGCGAAATTGACCGTGCCGGTGTGCACCCGCGAGCGGATATCGGTCTCCGCAAAATCCTCGTCGCCCATGTCACGATCGATGTCGGCGAGGCGATCCTTCCTGATGTAGAGGAAGCCCACGCCGAGCGGCGCGCCGATCCATTTGTGCAGGTTGAAGCCGACGAAATCGACGTCGAGCTCGCCTACCCTGAAGTCGATCTGCCCCCAGGAATGCGCGGCGTCGACGATGGTGTCGATGCCCTTGACCCTGGCCATGCGGGCGATCTCGGCGACCGGCATGACGAGGCCGGTGCGATGGCTGACATGGGTGAGGAGGAGGAGCCTGGTCCTGGGATTCGCCTCGAGGGCGCGGGCATAGGCGTCGAGCACGGCCTGGCGGGTGGCCGGCTCCGGCACATCGAACCTGACCACGTCGACACCGCGGCGCGCCTTAAGCGCGTTCATCGCGTACTGCATCGAATCGTAGTCGAGGTCGGCGTAGAGAACGCTGTCGCCGGGCTTCAGCATGTTGTAGCCGCCGATCAGGAGCTGCAGCGCTTCGGTCGCGCCGCGGGTGAGCGCGATCTCCTCGGGCGCCGCGCCGACCGCCTGGGCCACCTTGATGCGCACGGCCTCGAAATCCGCACCCGCGCGCTGCCGCGCGTAGTAGGTGTTTTGATAGTTGACCATATCGGTCTGGCGAATGAACTCGCGCCTCACCGGCTCGGCCATAATGCCCCAAAAGCCGTTCTCCAGATTGACGACATCCGGCGTCACTGAATAGAGCCCCTTCACCGCCGCCCAATAGGCATTGTCGGTGGCGATGGCGGCCGCCGCTCCGGTCGGCTGCGCCGGCAGGCCGTCGGCTGCCATGGCCGGTGCCGCCAGGGACGTGACGGCTGCGGCCGCGAGGCCCTTCAGGATCGACCGGCGGTCGGACGACATTGTCTCATTCAGATGCATATCAGCCCCCCACGATGCGCGGCGAAGGGAGCAGCGATCCATAGAGCGCGCATGACGAAGGGATGACAGTTCGATGATGCCCGGCCGCCCGGTTACATTTCGGTCATTGCCCCGTCGATCATCCCGGCGCCGATGTCACCGGCCATTGCGAGACGTCCGCCATCGAAAGCAATTCCAGCTTCGCGGACGATTTTTCCAACAATGAGGCATGCGCAAGGCGCCGGGGATCATTGCGATAGTCTTGGAAGTCCGCATCGGATGCGAAGCTGACGATGTGCACCTCGATCGTGCCATCCGAATTTCGAAGACGACGCTACACACGCCCGTTGAACGCAGCGAATAGCGGCAAGACGGCATCCTCGTAGGCGCGGAAGGCCTCGATACCCTCAGGCGGTATTCGGGCAATGAGCACCAACGTTGCGGAGTGAGCTTGAGAAGTCATCGCCGCAATCCCGAGCCGAAATAGTCGCGCATTGGAGACGCCGCATCCTGCGGGCGCCGCCTCGCGGCGTCAATGACGGCTCGAATGCAAGGCCGGCACCTGCGAGACGCCCGCTTTGGGCGGGCTCCTGGGGATCAACTCGCGCGATCTCAGAACAAGGCGGCGCTGACGGCCTGTCCGTAGATCATCGCGGCGACGAGGGAGAGCAGCAAGCCCGCGCCCGAGAAAATCACGAGCACCTTTACGGTTTCGACATCAACGTTGGTTCTCGTCGCGCGGGATATCGCCTTTGCCAGTGCAGCCATCATCGCCAGCTCCGAACCGGGCCGCGCGGAGGCGGGCCCTGGTTCATCTAGCGTGATTGGGCGCGTTTGCGTGTGAAGCAGATTACAGGTGCGCTTGCGTGCTGCGCCTCAGACGCAAGCCGTAGCTTTGCCACCGGTCGGCATCGTCAAACCGCCCTGCTTAACGCGCTGCCCTCAGGCGCCACCGAACCCGCCGGCGCGTGATTGACGACGAGACCGGTCGGCACGGTGTTGTACCTCGACAGCGCAGCGGTGACCCGCCGCATCGCCGCCGAACCGAGCTCGCCGGCGCGGACCACCGGGATGATCAGATCCGCGTGCGCGGCCAGCGCGATGGCGTCGGGCTGAAGTGCGAGATTGCTCGCATGGACGACGATCAGATCGAACTCCGAGCGAATATCGTCCTCGGGCCGCGCATCGGCTTTTCTGCCGGCGCTCAGCAGCTCGTCGATCGACTGGAGCCCTGCCGTGGTGGAGCCGTCCTGCCATTCGGTCACCGGAGGCTGGGCACCGGCGAATTCCGGCTGGAGCCGGATCAGCACGCTCATCATGCCCCGATTCACCGCCGCGCGATTGAGCGAGCGCGCAACGGTGTTGCCGCCGGCACCTTTGCCGACCGACAACACGAGGGCGACCTTGCAGCCACGCACCGGCGCGCGATCGATCCGCTCGAGAAGCGGACGCAGATATGCGCCGAGATCGAGCTCGGCCGTCGCAGTGATTGGCCTTTGCCATACAGTGTTGGCCACGGCGCCAGGCGCCAGATCGGGAATGCGGGCCCAGACAGGCAGGTTCGGCATCGCCTCGGGCTGGCGCGCGGCCGGGGCCGGTCGCTGGACTTGCGCCTCCGCCGCTTCAGCACGCGCAAGAGTTTGAGCAGGAGTTTGAGCAGGAGCCTCGGCAGGCGCAGGCCCGTCGGACATGCTTCCCATCGCCGCAACGGCCGCCGTCGAGGTCAGGATCGAGCCGATCGCGAGCGCCGCGAGCAGCAAGGCGAGGGGCGGACGCGTCGAGCGCATCGGCGGAATGGCGAGCGAGGCGATCTTGGTCTGGGAGCTCTGCAGCTGGCGCTGCTCGTTGGTCGTCTTGAACCGCGACAGGAACTGCTCGTAGATGTTCTTGTTGGCATCGGCGTCGCGCTGCAGCTCCTGCAGCTTCACGAGTGCCTGACCGTCGACCAGCATCTGCGTCTCGACCGCCCTGAGCTGCTTTTCCAGCGCGTTCTGCTGCTCCAGCTGAGCCTCATATTCGGACTTCGCCGTGTCGATGTTCTTCTTCCGCTCGACCTCGATCTGCCTGTTGATGTCAGCCAGCTGGCTGTAGGAGATCGCGAGGTCGGGATGGCGGTCGCCGTACACCGCTTTCTTCTGCGCGATCTGATCGTTCAGGGTCGAGCGCTGCGCGCGCAGCATGCTCAGAAGGTCCTGCTTCACCGGACCTTCGACATTGGCCTTGAGATCGCGTTGCACCTGCTCGTAACGCGCCTTGGCTTCCTCGGTGCGCGCGCGAGCAGCGGAGACCTGCTGGTTGAGATCGGTCACCCGCAATTGCTGGGTCGTGGAATCCTTGCCGGCATTGAGTATCTTGTGCTCGAACCTGAAGGCGGCAACGGCATCTTCCGATACGCGCAGGCGCTCGTTCAATGCCTTCAGCCGGTCCTTGAGCCAGTCGGCCGCCTCGTCCGTCGCCTCGGTGCGGACACGGCCCTGGCTGGCGACGAACGCCTCGGCGATGGCATTGGCGTAATGCGCGGCCCGTTCCGCATTGTTCGAGGTGAATGAAATCGCAATGACGTAGGTCAGTCCGCGGCGCGAGATATCGAGACGGTTGCGGAATTTTTCGAGCAGGCGCGTCATGTCGGTGTAACCACCCGCGATGTCCGCGTCGTCGGCGATCTTGAGCTGCTCGATCAGGGGGCGGAGAAAGCCGTCCGATTTGGCGATCTCGATCTGGCTCTGAAGTGCCGCGGCATCCTGGCCGATGCCCGGCAGTACGTCCTGCTCCGAGGTGACGCGCAGCTCGCGGGGATCGACGACGACCAGGGCCGTCGCGGCATACCGGACCGGCAAGACCATCAGGACAATGACGCCCAGGGCGAACAGCGCCAGCGCCAGCGTCAGGATGCGCCGGCCATTCTCGCGCAGGAAGGAGAGCGCACCGGTGACGGTCAGCGATCCCTTGATCAGCGCAGGAGCAGCGCTGTCAGGCTTCGCCGTCGCAGCCCGCGGCGCTTCCCACGAAGCCGCAGGCTCCGTCGGGGCGATGCTTCGCGGAGATGCGCTTCGACCGAACGCCATAAGGTTGGACTCGAAATCAACTGACAGCCCCGGTTCAGAGGCTTGCTACACCGTAAATATCCATGGTTAACCGGCGGTTACGGCTGGCGCGCCGTGCTCAATGAACAATCTGTTAACGCGCGTGCCGATGCGCCGCGCTGCATCGGCGAGTCCGGTTTTGAACCGGGCTGGCGCGACCACCACGACGTCGATCAACGCTCCGCTGCGGCAGTTCGAGGGCGATCATTTCGTCGTCGGCATTGCATTCCTCTCGACGACATTCGAGGTGTCGACGCCGCCTCACCGGGAAGCGGGAACCTGGAAAATGGTGGTCGATGGCGTGGAGCTGACCCGCACTCACTAGAGCCCGCTGCAGCGCAATCGGAACGGAGCTCCAGCGCGCCATTCAGAATAAAACCACGAGCTCATACAGATTTGAAATTGCTCGTGATTTTTCTCGCCTCAATGATTCGGCGGCCGTCAGCGCCGCTGCCGTCGGGAATTTCGGCACGCCTCACAACAGCGTGCGCCTTTCGCTCCGGGATCGTAGTATTGTCGCCGGAAGTCGCCGACGCACGAGACCGAGGATCTTGCGTATCCACTCGATCGCGGTGCTCGACGAGATGCACTCCAGAATTAGGCTGAGGATCGCGACTGCGGTCGGACGGCGCGGCAAATGGAGGACATGATGGCGTGGCGTGACGACAAGGCCCGGGCAACCCTGATCCGCGATGCAGCCGGCAGCGTGCCGCCGGGCAAGAGCCCGCGGGCCTTTGCCGAGCCCCTGTTCGGCTACAGCAATATCGAGGATCTCGACAATTACGATGCCGCCTCGCTTGCCGTCCTGGCGGAGCAAGCCTGGGAGCATGTGCAGCGGCGCACGTCGGGCAGCGCCGATATCCGCGTGGTCAATCCGACGTTGCCGAACGGGCGCGAGATTTCCGTGCTCGAGATTCTCAACGACAACATGCCTTTCCTGTACGACTCCACGATGGCGGAACTCGCCGAGCAGGGCATCGAAGTCACCCTCGTCGCCCACCCGATCATCGCCGTCGAGCGCGATGCCGAGGGCAAGCTGCTGAGATTCTACGGCGAAGCACTGCCGGAGGGAGCAAGAGGCGTTCGCGAAAGCCTGATTCACCTCCACATCACCCGCCTGGACGCCGACGCCGATCGCCAGAAGCTGATCGACGGACTGACCAGGGCATTGAACAACGTCCGCGCCTGCGTCACCGACTGGCGCGCCATGCGTGACCGCGTCGAGGAGGCAATCAAGACGTTCGCTTCCAATCCGCCGCCGCTGCCGATCGACGAGGTCGCCGAAGCCAATCAGTTCCTGCAATGGCTCTGCGCGGACAATTTCACCTTCCTCGGCGTGCGCGAATATCGCTTCTCGCCCGACAGCGACGCGTCGGACGACATCACCACCGGCGAAGGCCTCGGCATCCTGCGCGATCCCGACGTGAAAGTCCTGCGACGCGGCAACGAAATGGTGGTGATGACATCGGAAATCCGCGAGTTCATGCACGAGCCGACGCTGCTGATCGTCATCAAGGCCAATGTCTCAAGCCTCGTCCATCGGCGCATCCGGATGGATTATGTGGGGATCAAGCTCTATGCACCCGACGGCCGGCTCGAGGGCGAATTGCGCGTCGTCGGCCTGTTTACCTCCGGCGCCTATACCCGCTCGGTGCGGCAGATCCCTTATGTGCGCCACAAGGTTGCGCGGGTGCTGCAGCGCGCCGGCTTCGACCCGAACGGCCATTCGGGCAAGGCGCTCATGCATATCCTCGAAGATTATCCGCGTGACGAGCTGTTCCAGATCGACGTCGACACGCTCTACAACTTCGTCATCGAGGTCCTGATCCTCTACGAGCGCCCGCGCGTCCGGGCGCTGGCGCGGGTCGACAAGTTCGATCGCTTCGTCTCCATCCTCACCTTCATTCCGCGCGACAAATACGACACCGACGTCCGCACGCGCGTCGGAGCCTTCCTGTCGCAGGTCTACAAGGGGACCCTGTCGGCGTCCTACGTATCGTTCCCTGAAGGCGCGCTGGCGCGCGTCCACTTCATCATCGGACGCTATGAAGGCAAAACGCCCGTCGTCGAGCGCGCCGCGCTCGAAGCCGGCATCAGCGCCATTGCCGCGACCTGGACCGACAAGCTCAAGGCCGCGCTCACCGCGTCGACCGACGGCATGCGGGCGCGCATGATCGCCAATCGTTATGCCCAGGCCTTTAGCGGCGGCTATACCGAGGTTTTCACGGCGGAGCAGGCCATCGCCGACATCGCCACCATCGAAAAGCTGACGCCGGCACGCCCGGTGACGATCTCGGTGCACCGCGACAAGGGCGAGGACGATCCCAGGCGCTTCGGCCTCAAGGTGTTCTCCGACGCCGCACCGCTATCGCTGTCCTACCGCGTGCCGGTGATCGAAAATCACGGCCTGCGCGTGGTCGACGAACGCACCTATCAGATCGTGCCCGGCAACAGGCCGGAGCCGGTCTGGCTGCATGAGATGACGATCGAGACCAGCGACGGCCAGCCGATCGAGATCAACCCGGAATTCAGCCATCGCCTGGAAGCCTCGATCATGGCGGTGGTCACAGATCGCGCCGAATCCGACGGATACAACGCCCTGATCCTGCGCACCGCGCTGGGCTGGCGCGAGGTCTCGACGATCCGGGCGCTGTCGCGCTATCTGCACCAGATCCGCGCTCCGTTCACCCAGGATTACATGTGGGAGACCTTGCGCAAGAACGCCGCGATCACGGCCACCCTCGTCGCACTGTTCCAGACCCGCCTCGATCCACGCCTCGTGCTTACCGATCGCGAGCGTTCGGCGCGCGAGACGGCACTCCTTGCCGAGATCGAGGAGCAGCTCAAATCCGTCGCCTCGCTCGATGAAGACCGCATCCTGCGCCGCTTCACCAATCTGGTGCAGTCAACCATCCGCACCAATCTCTGGCAGATCGGCGACGATGGACATCCGCGTCCGGTCATCTCCTTCAAGTTCGACGCGCGGCGGATCGACGATTTGCCGGCGCCGCGGCCTCTCTACGAGATCTTCGTCTCCTCGCCGCGGGTCGAAGGCATTCACCTGCGCTTCGGCAAGGTCGCGCGCGGCGGCTTGCGCTGGTCCGACCGGCCGCAGGATTTCCGCACCGAGATCCTGGGTCTCGTGAAGGCGCAGCAGGTCAAGAACGCCGTGATCGTGCCGGTCGGCGCCAAGGGCGGTTTCGTGCCCAAGCGCCTGCCGCCACCGTCCAATCGCGACGCCTGGCTCGCGGAAGGCACCGCGGCCTATCGCATCTTCGTGCGCTCGCTGCTCGAGCTCACCGACAATCTCGACGGCGACGCCGTCGTGCCGCCCGATTCCACCGTGCGCCATGACGGCGACGACCCCTACCTCGTGGTCGCCGCCGACAAGGGCACCGCCACCTTCTCCGATGTCGCCAACGCGATCTCGGCCGAGAAGAACCATTGGCTCGGCGACGCCTTCGCCTCCGGCGGCAGCCAGGGCTACGACCACAAGAAGATGGGGATCACGGCGCGCGGCGCCTGGGAGGCGGTCAAGCGCCACTTCCGTGAGCTCGGCACCGACATTCAGACCATGCCGTTCACGGCTGCCGGCGTCGGCGACATGTCCGGCGACGTCTTCGGCAACGGCATGCTGCTCTCGCCGGCGACAAGGCTCGTGGCCGCGTTCGATCATCGCGACATCTTCATCGATCCCTCCCCCGACCCTTCGACCAGCTTCGCCGAGCGCAAGCGTCTGTTCGACCTGCCGCGATCGAGCTGGCAGGACTACAACAAGTCGCTGATCTCGCAGGGCGGCGGCGTGTTCTCGCGCACGCTCAAGGCGATCCCGCTCGCACCGGAAGTCCGCAGCCTGCTCGATCTCGACAAGGAGCAGGCCACGCCGTTCGAGGTGATGACGGCGATCCTGAAAGCGCGCACGGACCTGTTGTGGTTCGGCGGCATCGGCACCTATATCCGCGCATCGGCAGAGAGCGACGATCAGGCCGGCGACCGCGCCAACGATCCGATCCGCATCGCAGGCACTGACGTTCGCGCCCGGGTGATCGGCGAAGGCGCCAATCTCGGCGTCACCCAGCGCGGCCGCATCGAAGCGGCACAGAAGGGCGTCAAGCTCAACACCGACGCCATCGACAATTCGGCCGGCGTCAACACCTCCGACGTCGAGGTCAATATCAAGGTCGCGCTGGCGCGCCCCGAACGCGAGGGACGCCTCAGCTTCGCCGATCGCAACAGCCTGCTGGCCGCGATGACCGACGAGGTCGGCACGCTGGTGCTGCGCAACAACTATCTGCAGACGCTGGCGCTCTCGCTGGCCGAGCGCAAGGGCGTGGCCGAGACCGGCTTCCTCACCCGCCTGATGCAGTCGCTCGAGCAGCGCGGCCTGCTCAGCCGCGCCGTGGAGTTCTTGCCCGACGACGCAGCGCTCACCGAGCGGACACGGCGCGGCCAGGCCCTGACACGGCCCGAGCTTGCCGTGCTGCTCGCCTACGCCAAGCTGACGCTCTACGAGGACCTGCTCCTCACCAGCGTGCCTGATGATCCTTACCTCGCTCGCAGACTGTCCCTGTATTTTCCGCGCGAGGTTCCCGATAAATTCCCGGCCGCGGTCGAGCTCCATCGCCTGCGACGCGAGATCATCGCGACCAGTCTCGTCAATGCCGTGATCAACCGCGGCGGCCCGGCGTGTGTCGTCCGCCTGACCGACGAGACCGACGCCGATATCTCCACCATCGTCATGGCGCAGGTGGCGGTGGACGCGATCTACGAGCTCAGGCGGCTCAATGACGCGATCGACGCGCTCGACACCCGGATCGACGGGCAGGTGCAGCTCGGCCTCTGCGCGACGGTCCAGGACCTCCTGATTTCCCGCATGGTCTGGTACGTGCGCAATGTCGATTTCAAGGACGGCCTCGAGGCGGTCATCGGGCGTTTTGGCCCGGGTATCCGCGAGATCGCGGCCTCCCTCGACACCACACTGCCGCCGGACCTGCAGGCCGCGCGCGGCAAGCGGCGCCAGGAACTCACCGATGCCGGCGTCCCGGCCGGCCTCGCCGGCGAGCTCGCCGATCTCGACCCTCTGATTGCGGCACCCGATATCGTGACGGTCGCCGAGCGCACCTCCCGCGCCATCGGCGATGCTGCCGCAACCTTCTTCGCTGCGGAAGCCAATTTCCGTCTCGACCGCATCATCGCCGCCGCGCGCAGCGTGCCGGCAAATGATTATTTCGAACGCATGGCGGTCGATCGCGCCGTCGAGCAGATCGCCAGCGCCGAGAGAAGACTGGCCGCGGATATGCTGGCAACCGGCCAGTCCGGCCAGCAGGCCGTCGAGACGTGGCTTGCGGCTCACCCCGAAGCGGCGCGTATCCGCCGCTCGGTCGAGGAGATTGCGGCCAGCGGCCTGACGCTTGCCAAGCTGACGGTGGCGGCGAACCTGCTGGGGGACCTGGTCAAAGTCTGAGAGCGTGCGAGGCAGCGATGTGAAACTGAGCCGGCGAACGGAGGAACCCCATGATCCACGCCACTTGCCACACCGCCGATAATGTCCGCTGCATCGAGTTCGATGCCACACCGTGGTTCAGCGAGGCTGACGCTCCGAGCATTGTCGATCTGGCCCGACGAGGCTGGACCAGCACGGCGATTGCAGAGTCCCTCGAACACCGGCGAGGCTACGAAGGCTTGCACGACCTCGTCGAATATGCGGCGAAGCGATTGCAATCGGAATCCCTGGAGGACCCGACCTGGGAAACCTTCGCGTGCGTCGTCGATGGACCCGAGGCCGTCGCGTGGCTCAGGGAGAACCGGCCCAACGTTGTGGCAAGGATCCCGTAGGACACGAGAAGCGCAGCAAAAGCCACAATCGATCGGCGGCAAACGAAGCGGAAAGGCGCGCCCGGAACGATCTGAACCCCCGACTCGATTGCCGCATTCGAGCGCGAGGCCTATGCTGGCATCCGGCAATCACGCGGCCGCCCATCGTGCGGCGGGGCAGCCTCACGATGGATGGCTCGCATATCCATCCGAAAGGCTACGCCATGACCATTGCCCCCACGCTCCACCGATACCTGGCTGCCGAGAACATCCAGTATGTCGAGATCCCGCACGTTTTCACCATGTCATCCGCGCGCACGGCGCAGGCCTGCCACGTCTCGGGCGATCGTTTCGCCAAGGCCGTCGTGCTGCGCCATGACGGCGGCTATATGCTCGCGATCGTTCCGGCATCGCACCGTCTCAACTTGCCGGACTTGAAGGAGAAGCTCGGCGCGGATCTCGTGATGGCGAACGAAACCGAGATCAACAGGCTGTTCGCGGACTGCGCGCATGGAGCCGTTCCGGCGGTAGGCCGATGCTACGGGCTCGATCTCATCGTCGATGACAGCATCCGGGCGCAGCCCGAGATCTATATCGAAGCCGGCGACCATGAGACGCTGCTTCACCTGACGCATGCACAGTTTGAACGGCTGACGGCCAATGCGCCGCATGGACGCTTCAGCACGCACGGTTGACGCAGCATGGCGGCGGGATGATTTTTCCTGCGCCTTCGTCGCGGCGCGCGTGCGGTCGCGCCCGGTTCGTAGTATAATCACGTCACGGGGGCTGCGTTCGCAACGGAGGTCCTCCATGAAGGTCAAGGACGTGATGCACAAGGGTGTCGATTGGGTCAGCCCGGACACCCCGATCACCGAGATCGCGAAGTTGATGCAAGGGCACGACATCGGCTGCATTCCGATCGGCGATGACGACCATCTGATCGGGATGGTGACCGATCGCGACATCGTCTGCAAAGGCCTCGCGAGCAAGAACTTCAACGCCGCGCGCATGACGGCGCGGGACGTGATGACCGAAGGCATCCATTGCTGCCGGGAAGACGACGATCTGGCGAAAGCCGTGCATCACATGGAGACGCTGAAAATCCGCAGGCTGCCCGTGATCAACAAGAGCAGGCGGATGGTCGGCATGATCAGCCTGGGCGATGTCAGCCAATTCGCCAGCGTTGATCTGTTGACCCAATGCGTCAAGGGCGTGTCGGCCCATCATTGATGGCGACCGCCACCCGGCGCCCGGAACTTCGTCGCATCGCTCGCAGGACCCCGCTGCCGGCGAACGCGCAGGCTATGATACGCGACCTGCCAAGAAGCTGCTCCGCCGTCTTCTCGTCCCCATTGTCACCTGCGCAGCTAATTCTTCAATTCGTTCCGCAGCTCATTCTTGGCGTTCCGCATCTTGCTCGCTCCCCTGAGCGGGGGCTTCGGCGGCGGAGTCGGATTCGCCCAACCTGCCATCTGCAGGCAGGTGAGTAGATCGACATAGCTTTCTATTCCCCCTGCCGCAGCCTCGCCTTCGCAACTAGCGCGCGCGGGGCCCGGAACAGTCAGCCAGGTCGAGCTCAGCTGTTGCTGCGCAATTGTCTCGTCACGCACGCACTCGCCGGCGTCCTGCGCCAGGGTGAGCCCTGAGGCCTTGTCGTCGGCGGAAACGTCCCGGCAAAGGGCTTCCACATTGAAGATGGGCACACGGTCTGAAATCGGAATCGTGGGCTGGCCAAGAAGCGACAGGACCAAGAGCGCTGCTTTCATAAAATCCTCCCTTGAATCGGGTTGGACGGGAAAGCTCCCGGGAGGTTAGGCCCGGTTTGTTTCCGGCCGGCTTCACCCGGCCTGCAAAGGGTTTCGTCCCTGCCCGGCAGCGCATTGTGGCTTCCCGACGGACGCCGGTCGCGGCGCGTCACGGCCGATGACGAAGCTTACCCGGGTCTTCGCACGTAGAGCGAGATAAACCGGTCGATCATCGGGTTGATCTGCTCCGGCACTTCCAGCGACAGGAAATGCCCGGAGCCGACGGCCTTGGCCGTGACCAGTTGCGGACACAGCTCCGCAAAACGATCCAGATCCGCGAGCCGATGGGCCGCTTCGATGTAGAGCACCGGGACCCGGCACGCCTGGGCGCATTCACGCGCCCGATGCACATCCCAGGGAAACAGACTTGTAAACGTGGACACCAGCACGTGCTGTGGCGTCGCCAGAAAGGTCTGTTCAACATGGGCGCGGCATCGGTCGGTCGGCAGACAGGAGTCCGCCACGATCTTCCGTACCTCGTCCGCAAAATTCGCGCCCCTTAAGCCCTCCAGATACCCGGCGAACACCGTCCCTGCCGAGGCAGGGAAGAGCACCCCTGAGTCGAGCAGCACCAGGCCTGCAGGAAAGTCCGGATAGCGGGCGGCGATTTCGAGCGCCATGTTGCCACCCATGCTCTGACCCACGATGATCGGCTTTGTGATCTGCTGTCGGTTGCACAGAAAGACGAGATCATCGGCGAAGCCTTCGATCGAATACGCCTGTTGCGGCTTGTCGCTCTCACCATGCCCCCGCAGCTCGGCATTCAATGCCCGACCTTGACGGGCGAAATACTCCATCTGCGGCGCAAAATGCGTGCGATCCCCGCCGAGGCCATGGACGAACAGGAATTGAAGCGGTCCCGCGCCGGCAATGTCGAAGGACAGCTGGATTCCGTTATGCGCGAGCTTCATGGGTCATCTCCGTATTCACCGAAATGTCCAGGCGTCTCTGGCCGGTCCTCAATCTAACCGGCGCCACACGGCCGATAAAGATGGGCACTGCCGCTTCGCCGCGGTGCAACTGCCGGAGTGAGCCAGGCGCGAGTAGCGCGCTCCGGCAGCCGCTCGCGACGTAACCGGATTGCGACCCGAGGTGATTTCAGCCGAGGCGGGCCACGATGGCTGCAACGGCCATCATTGCAGCCCCGACTATCACCGTGGCGATGCCGCCATAGGCAACGCCGATCGACCGCCAATGATACTCTGTCTGGAACGTGGCCAGAAGATTCTTCTGGAACGCGAACTCATTCGTTTCGTGCTGAAACAGCAGATTGCAGCCGAAATAGATCACACCGAGTCCCACGACAATCAGCATGATCTGCGAAAAAAGCTTCATTGGTGGAAATCCCGGCCACGCGAAATTTTAGTCACATCAGAAAGCATTTGCAACCATAAGCTACACCATATCTATAATGCGCCCCGCATTGGTTTTTTTGCGCAGTCGATCGAGCAGCTCTGTTGACTGCGTCCGCCGCTGGTCGGGACACGCGAGAGGGGCACCGCGAATGACTGCATTCATCCTGTCTGCCACCATAGCATTCGCGCTGTTCGAGTTGATTGCATTCACGCAATGGCCGCCACAGGGAAGCTTCATAGAATTCAGCGAGGAAACCCTGGGTCTGCAAGGGCCTGCTGCACGGGCGTTGCGCAGGATGGTCCAATTTCTGATTGTCCTTGTAATCCTGCTTGGTGTCCTGACCATCCATGAGGTCTCATCACCATTCAGCACACTCGCGAGGTATGAGGTCAACGTCATCATTGGCTTCATCTTCGGCCCGCTGTTTGCGATCTGGATCAACAGTGTCGTCGTTCACCGCGCCAATGAGGACTTGACCCGCGGCCAGATGTTCGCAGGGGCGGGCTTGGCACTCCTGTTCCTCCTGGGAGTCCTCGGTGGCGAGGGGTCGGGCCTGATCAAGCAGTACGCAAGAAGCTTGTCATCCGTGAAGCTCGGCGTCGCCGAATTGTCGTTTGCATCCAAGGAGCAGGGCAGCCGGGATCGGCTCGCATCGACGACCATTCCGAGCGCCAGCAAGGAAACATATGCGGCCGGGGGACCGAACGGCCTGCAAAATCTCGCGAGGCTTCACCTCATCATCAGACGCGACAAGGACTATTTGACCGAGATATTCACCCGAAGGCCGCAGGATAGGCCGGTTTCGGATATGCCGGTCGACGACTTGCGCAGCAGCGAGACGTTCACGCAGTCCACCATCGCACTTCCGTTGCAGTGTCTGTCCGCCTGGTTCGAGCAATCCGCGGATTCCGGTCCTGTCGAAAGATATCTCGCAAGCTACAGCAACGTATTCCGCCGACTTGAAGCACTCGATCGCCGAGCGGCCGCCCGCGGCCCGGCAATCGACCCGAGGGAGTTCGAAGCCGGATTGAAGCAGGTCAGCTCGGACTTCGTTCATAACGGCCTTCGCATGGCGGTGGATATCGCCTTGTCATCGACGTCTCCAAAAACCTTCGAGGCCTGCAAGCCATGGTATGATATCTATTGCCCTCCTAACGAAAAACCGGCGTCAATCGACGACGACACGTATGCCGGTCGGTGCCTGCGCGAAACGCTGTCCGAGTTCACCCGGTCGGATGGCGCAGCCAGGTCGGACAATGTCCAGGACCGGCTCGACTATGTTTTCCGAAATCTGGAGAAGATGATCACACCACAGCCAGCCAACCGGCGCGGGCTGGAGACGCTGCCTTACTTCGCGATCGGTCGTGCTAGCCTGATGACGCAAGCTGGACAACACGAGGCTGCAGCCGCCGTTCTGGACAACTGGCTCCGAGAACGACGGGAGACAAATTCAAGCGACGAACAACAGCGAAGATATGCGGCCAATCCAATGCTGCAGGTCAGGGACGAATGGTTCGCCCTGCGCATACGCGCGATGCTCGTAACCTATGTGGAAGAATGGCTGGAAGACCAGAACTCACAAGCAGCCACCATCGTCCGGACGGAGCACCTGCAAAATCTCCAGGAGACAATCGACGGCCTCAAGAGCCGGTTGTTGAAGGTCGATTTCTTCCAGGCGTTGAATAAGCAGTGTCCCACGACATGCCCGCTCACCTTCAAGCGGCCGGCAACATGCGAATCGGATGAATCGCAAACACGGATGAAGCTTTGGGGGGGCCTGTACACGTCCTACGTGACCATGGAGTACACCTATATCCACCGGGCACTGGAGCATCCAGACTACGCCGCGAAACTTGCCGAAGCGGTGAACGACGCCGCCCATCGACTCGCCAATTTCGACATGTCGTGCGGCACCAAATTTCCGGAGCGGGAGGTGATCTATGGGCAATCGCTGCTCGGGTTCGCCGAGAACGCCGTTGCCTATACCATGCTGCGCGCCAAGTTGGATGACCAGGTCGCCCAGCAAAAGCGGCTCGACGAAGCCGAGCGCGCCGTCAAACTCGGAATGCAAGTCGTCGATGATCTGGCCAGGATCGATCGCGAACGATCGCATCGGCCATATCTGGAGCGAATCGCACCGAGCCTCGCCGTCTCGGTTCAGGAGTTGCTAAGGCAGCAGCTTTTGAAGATTGAGAAGGCACGAGCCGACCTGAGCGGATAGGCTCACCTGTTCGCGTGGTCCGATCAAGGGCGCAGGCTTACGGAGGCGTCACGGTCGCCAACGCCGGCGACAGAGCAGCCAGCGTCAGAAGCATCCCAAAAGCATAAATTCCGAAGAGGCGCAGCATGGCCCACTCCATTTCCGTAGGCGCACAATATAGGAACGATGCCTTGAACGGCAAATGAATAACGGGCCATTAGAAACTAGGGGGTTCCTGCAGTGGAACAAGACTGCAAATGGCGCGCCCGGAACGATTCGAACGTCCGACCCTCAGATTCGTAGTCTGATGCTCTATCCAGCTGAGCTACGGGCGCGTTTTTCGCAAACAGTGCGGGCTAGGCCCGCAGGCAGCCTCCGGACAGCGCCGGAGGGGTGCGAAAGAGCGCTCTGACTAACCGCTCTTGCCTCGATTGGCAAGGTCTGGATTGGGGAGATTTTGTAGGGAGATGAGGGTTTCGGTGTCATTCCGGGATGGCCCAAAGGGCCAGGCCCGGAATCCATAACCCCGGCTGGTGGTTATGGATTCTCAGGTGCGCAATAGCGCACCATAGCTCGCGACTTCGTCGCGCCCCGGAATGACGGATAGATGAGTGCTCGATACCCGGAATGACGAAAGAGGCTCGGTCGCTGGCCGACTACGCCCTCTGCCGCTCGTTGCGGATGGAGAGGAGTTCCACGGGGCGGTCGGGGATGACGATCCGGAAGGTGGCGCCGATGGTGCCCTCGACCAGATGGATCTCGCCGCCATGGGCACGGACCAGCTCGGCGGCGATCGCCAAGCCAAGCCCGCTGCCGCCGGGGCGGCCGGAGGTCTGGAACGCCTCGAACAGATGGTCCCGGGTCTTCTGCGGGACGCCGGGGCCGGTGTCGGAGACCTCCAGGATGGCGACGGCACCTTCGCGCTTTCCCGTGATCCGGATCTGCTGGGCGCCGCCGTCGCCCGACGAATGGCTTTCCAGCGCCTGGGCGGCGTTGCGGACGAGGTTGAGCAGCACGCGGAAGAGCTGGTCGGGATCGGCATCGACCGCAAGCCCGCGCTCGATCGCGGCGACCCAGGCGATCGAGGCGTCGCTGGCGAGGCCCGCGGTTTCGCGCACCTCCAGCACCACGGGCTCGATCATGATCATGCGGCGGTCGGGGGCCGCTTCCTGGGCGCGGCCGTAGGACAGCGTCGACTGGCAGAAGGCGATGGCGCGCTCGAGCGAGCGCACCAGCTTCGGCGCAAAGCGCTGCACCCGCGGATCGGGCACGCTGGCGAGCTGGTCGGACAGGAGCTGGGCCGACGCGAGCAGATTGCGCAGATCGTGGTTGATCTTGGAGACGGCGAGGCCGAGGGCGGCGAGCCGGCTCTTCTGGTGCAGCATCGACATCAGATCGCGCTGCATGTCCGACAATTCGCGCTCGGCGACGCCTATTTCATCGCTGCGCTGGCTTGGCACGATGATCCGCGCCGAGCTTTCGGGGTTTTCGTGGAAGCCGACCAGGCTCGCGGTCAGCCGCCGCATCGGGCGCACGAAGAGATAATGCAGCACGAGATAGACGAGGCCCGCGGTCAGCACCGCGATGATCAGCGCGACCACCACGACGTTGCGGGAGAAGCGATACATCTGCTGCCGCAGCGGCAGCTCATCGGTCACGATCTCGATGAACTGGGCATTGCCGACGCCGGGCCCGACGATGCGGATGGCCTGGTTGCCGGTCTCCAGCATCATCCGGAACGAGCCGGTGATCGCCTCCCACACCGTCATGTCGCGCAGGTCGATGTCATGCTCGATGGCCGTGGGAAGGTTGTCGCTGGCGAGCAGCCGTCGCTGCTGCCCCATCTTGATGGCGACGGCACGCGCATTGATGCTTTTCAGGATCTCGCGCGACAGCGACTCGGGGACCATGCCGAGCGGGGCGGCGTCGAGCACCAGCGCGGCGGTGTTAGCCGCCGCGACGCGGTCATTGAGCCGGTTGACCCAGAAGTTGGCGATGGCGGGCACGTAGAGCAGGACAGCGGCGATCATCACCAGGGGGACGGTGAGCAGCAGCAGCTTGCCGGATAGCCCGAGCCCGCTGGGCCCACGCGGCCGCATCGCCGGCTGGCCCGGCTGATCCGTATCATGGACCGGCTGGAGGTCTGTCGCTGCCACGAAATTCGCCCCTGTTGGCTTTGTAATAGAGCCTGGCTGATGAAGGATGCGACCCGGCCGGGGGCCGGTCAAATTACGGATCGCTAATCTCTCAAGGTGGGATGTAAGCTCTGATATCGCGAGTCGCCACCTCAAGGGTTAAAAACCCCGCACAAACAGTGATATTCACCGGAACAGCGCGCTCTTGCGACGTTGACGAAAAGAAGACGCTCGCATATAAGCCGCGCAAATTGTCCGCGATGACCCGGTGCGCACGCCGGGAGCGGCTCTCTTGGGGCCGAAAAGGGCCCGTTTTGGGCCGCATCTTCCGGACTTTATCATCAATTCTACAGGCAAATTGCCCGGTCAGCGGAGAAAAACCCGTGAAGCGGACTTATCAACCCAGCAAACTGGTGCGCAAGCGCCGTCACGGCTTCCGTGCCCGTCTCGCCACTGCCGGCGGCCGCAAGGTTCTCGCCGCCCGCCGCGCCCGCGGCCGCAAGCGTCTGAGCGCCTGAGCCGGACCCCCATTTTTGGGATTTCATCATGGATCGGCTGAGGCAGCGAGCGGATTTCCTCGCCGTTGCCAATGGCGCGCGGGCGAATAGTCCCGCGTTCGTCCTGCAAAGCCGCCGCCGCGACGACAGCGGCCCGATCCGGATCGGCTTCACCGTTACCAAAAAGAACGGCAACGCCCCCCAGCGCAATCGCATCCGGCGCCGGCTTCGCGAATTGGTGAAGCGGCTCGACCCGGTGTCGATGCAGCCCCATCATGACTATGTACTGGTCGGCCGAAGGGACGCGCTCTCGCGCGACTTCGCCACCATGCTCGACGATCTGCGCATAGCGTTCACGAAGCCTGCGCGGCATACGCACAAGGGACGCGGCTCAAGAACCGACGGCTCAAGGCCCGGCCCCGCTCCTGCGACCAGCCGCAAACCGGATTGATGACGAGACAATAGTGATGACCGACAATCGCAATACCATCCTCGCCGTCATTCTGTCGGGCCTCGTCCTGATCGCCTGGCAATATTTCTACAATGTGCCGGCGATGGAGAAGCAGCGCGCCCAGCAGCAGGCGCAGGCCGAGCTCCAGAAGAACACGCCGCAGCCGACGGCCTCCGCAACGCCGGGCGCCGCGCCGCAGCCCGGCAGCGCGGCCCAGCCGGCAACACCGGCCGCGAACCAGGCCCAGCCGGTCGTTTCCCGCGAAAGCGCGATTGCAGCCAGCCCGCGCGTGAAGATCGACACGCCGCGGATTGCCGGCAGCATCTCGCTGAAGGGCGGCCGCATCGACGACATTGCGCTGGTGCAATACCGCGAGACGGTCGACCCGAAGTCGCCGCCGATCGTGCTCTATTCGCCCTCGGGCACCGCAGAACCCTATTACGCCGAGTTCGGCTGGGTGCCGGCGACGGGCGTGACGGCCAAGCTGCCGGACGCCCAGACCCTCTGGCAGCAGGACGGCAGCGGCAGCCTGACGCCGACGACGCCGGTGGTGCTGAAATGGGACAATGGCGAGGGCCTCACCTTCCGCCGCACCATCGCGGTCGACGACCATTATCTCTTCACGCTCAAGGACGAGGTGAGCAATGTCGGCAACGCGCCTGTTACGCTCTACCCGTTCGCGCTGATCTCGCGCCACGGCACGCCGCAGGTCTCCGGCTATTACATCCTGCATGAAGGCCTGATCGGCTATCTCGATGGCTTGCAGGAATACGCCTACAAGAAGATCGACGAAGCCAAGGCGGTGAACTTCAAGGCCACCAATGGCTGGCTCGGCATCACCGACAAGTACTGGGCTTCGGCGCTGCTGCCGGACACCAGTGCGCAGCTCCAGGCGCGTTTCTCGTCGAACCCGGTCGGCAACGTCCACACCTACCAGACCGACTATCTGCTCGACCCCGTCACCGTCGCGATCGGCGGCACCGCGACTGCGAACGCGCGGCTGTTCGCCGGCGCCAAGGAAGCCGGCGTGGTCGGCGTGTTCCCGTTCGCCGGCCTCGGCGGCTACAACAAGGAGCTCGGCCTCAACCATTTCGATCTGTTGATCGACTGGGGCTGGTTCTACTTCATCACCAAGCCGATGTTCCTCGGCCTCGACTTCTTCTACCGCTTCTTCGGCAATTTCGGCATCTCGATCCTGCTCGTCACCGTGATCGTCAAGCTGCTGTTCTTCCCGCTGGCCAACAAGTCCTACGCCTCGATGGCGAAGATGAAGTCGGTCCAGCCGCAGCTCCAGGCGCTGAAGGAGCGCTTTCCCGACGACAAGGTGAAGCAGCAGCAGGAGATGATGGAGATCTACCGCAAGGAGAAGATCAATCCGGTCGCCGGCTGTCTTCCCGTGGTGATCCAGATCCCGGTGTTCTTCTCGCTCTACAAGGTGCTGTTCGTCACCATCGAGATGCGGCACGCGCCGTTCTTCGGCTGGATCAAGGATCTCTCCGCGCCCGATCCGACCAACCTCTTCACCTTGTTCGGCCTGATCCCGTTCGATCCGACGACGATTCCGGTGTTCGGCCACTACCTCGCGCTCGGCATCTGGCCGATCATCATGGGCATCACGATGTGGTTCCAGATGAAGCTGAACCCGACGCCGCCGGATCCGACCCAGCAGCTGATCTTCAACTGGATGCCGCTGATCTTCACCTTCATGCTGGCGGGCTTCCCGGCCGGTCTCGTGATCTACTGGGCCTGGAACAACACGCTCTCGGTGCTCCAGCAGAGCTTCATCATGCGCCGCAACGGCGTGAAGGTGGAGCTGTTCGACAATCTCAAGGCGACGTTCGCGAAGAAGGCGACGTAGCGCAGTCATTGTTGGGCGCAAATGCCTCCACATCGTCATGCCCGGGCTTGTCCCGGGCATCCACGTTTTGGAGGGTACCGTGTGGACAGACGTGGATGGCCGGGACAAGCCCGGCCATGACGAGAGGTGAGATCTTCGCATGACCGACGACAAAGATGCGAAGCTGATCGAAACCGGGCGAAAGCTGTTCACCCGCGACTGGCAGTTCATCTGGGCCTCGCCCTCGATTGCGACGCTGCCGCCGATGGACGGGCTGGAGATCGCCTTTGCCGGCCGCTCCAATGTCGGCAAGTCCAGCCTGATCAACGCGCTGACCGGCCGCAACGCGCTTGCGCGCACCTCGCACACGCCGGGCCGCACCCAGGAGCTGATCTTCTTCGAGGTCCCCGGCAAGAAGGACCTGCGCCTCGTCGACATGCCCGGCTACGGCTACGCCAAGGCGCCGAAGACGCAAGTCGCGTCCTGGACCGAGCTGATCCACAAATTCCTGCTGGGGCGCGCCTCACTCGCACGCGTCTACGTGCTGATCGACGCGCGGCATGGCCTCAAGGACGTCGACCTCGAAATCCTGGGGACGCTCGACCGTTCCGCGGTGAGCTACCAGATCGTGCTGACCAAGGCCGACCAGGTGAAGGCGTCCGAGCTTGAGTCCCGCATCACCGAGACCGAGGCCGCGCTGGCAAAACATCCGGCGGCGTTTCCGAACGTGCTCGCGACCTCGTCACGGAGCTCGACCGGCATGGCCGAACTGCGCGCCGCGATGGCGAAGCTGCTGGAAGAGCGAACCTCGTGACGCCTGCATTCCACCTGCTGATTGGGCTTGCCGGTTTGATGGGCGCCGCCGGCGTCGCGCTGGCCGCCGCCTCGGCCCACGGCGCCGACGCCAGCCGGCTCGCCTCCGCCAGCGCCATGCTGCTGTTTCACGCAACTGCCATACTCGCAGGTGTCGCCCTGCTCGCGCGCGGCCTTCTGCACGGCGGAATTGGCCTCATCGCGGCGTTCGGCTTCGTGATCGGCGCCGCGCTGTTCGCGGGCGATCTCACCTTGCGGCAATATGCGGGGCACTCGCTGTTTCCGTATGCCGCGCCGACGGGTGGAACGGTGATGATCCTGAGCTGGCTGGCGGTGACGCTCGCAGCGGTGGTGGCAAAGCGCTGACCTGTAGCCCGGATGGAGCGCAGCGTAATCCGGGGCCGGTGCCTGCGGTAAGAATCCCGGATTACGCTGCACTCCATCCGGGCTACGAGGCTCCGTCCGGGGACACGAGAGCGACATGCCAGTCACACTTTGCGCCGCGCCCGCCAATCGGATAGAACGCGCACCGACAGTCCCGCCAGCGAGATCCGCCTCATGACCGACATCTCCCCGCTCGACCAGGCCCGCATCCTGTCCGAAGCGCTGCCGCACATGCAGCAGTATGACGAGGAAACCATCGTCATCAAATATGGCGGCCATGCCATGGGCGACGAGGAGACCGCGAAGAACTTTGCCCGCGACATCGTGCTGCTCGAGCAGACCGCGATCAACCCGGTGGTGGTGCATGGCGGCGGGCCGCAGATCGCCACCATGCTCAAGCGCCTCGGCATCCAGTCGGAGTTCGCAGCGGGCCTGCGCATCACCGATGCCGCGACCATCGAGATCGTCGAGATGGTGCTGGCCGGCTCCGTCAACAAGCAGATCGTCGGCTACATCAACGAAGCCGGCGGCAAGGCCGTGGGGCTGTCGGGCAAGGACGCCAACATGGTGAAGGCGTCGAAGACGACGCGCACCATCGTCGATCCGGGTTCGAACATCGAGAAGGCGATCGATCTCGGCTTCGTCGGCGACCCCGAGAAGGTCGACCTCACGCTGCTCAACCAGCTGATCGGCTACGAGCTGATCCCGGTGCTGGCGCCGCTCGCGACCTCCAAGGACGGCCAGACGCTCAACGTCAACGCCGACACCTTTGCCGGCGCGGTCGCCGGCGCGCTGAAGGCGAAGCGCCTGCTGCTGCTCACCGATGTGCCTGGCGTGCTCGACAAGTCGAAGAAGCTGATCCCGCAGCTTTCGGTGAAGGACGCGCGAAAGCTGATCGCCGACGGCACCATTTCCGGCGGCATGATTCCGAAGGTCGAGACCTGCATCTACGCGCTCGAACAGGGCGTGGAGGGCGTCGTCATCATCGACGGCAAGATGCAGCACGCGGTGCTGCTCGAGCTCTTCACCAACACGGGCACGGGAACGCTGATCCATAAGTGATGATGAGCGGGCCAAAGCAAGCCGTCATGGCCGGGCTTGTCCCGGCCATCCACGACCTTTCGTCTCGCGCCAAGAACGTGGATGCCCGGCACAAGGCCGGGCATGTCGAGCGAGCGCGTCGTCCCCGCCGCTCGACCCTGACCCGCTTGCTGATGACGCTGCCCGCGGCAGCCGTCTCGTTCTTCTTCTCCTCCGCGCCCGCCCTGGCCGACCTGAAAATCTGCAACCGCATGTCCTATGTTGTCGAGGCCGCGATCGGCATCGACGACAAGGCGGCGACCGCGACGCGCGGCTGGTTCAGGATCGATCCCGCCACCTGCCGCGTCGTGGTGCAGGGCACGCTGACCGCCGACCGCATCCTGCTCAACGCCCGCGCGCTCGGCGTTTACGGCGCCTCGCCAATCCCGCAGAACGGCAGCGACATGCTGTGCGTGGCACAGGACAATTTCGTTATCGCGGCTGCGCGGCAATGCCGCAGCGGCCAGACCCAGGCCGCGTTCACCCAGATCACGCCGACGCAAGCCGCGGACGGCAATTTCACGGCCTATCTCGCCGAGGATTCCGAATATGACGACGAGCAGGCCCGCCTCGCCGGCATCCAGCGGCTGCTGGTGATCGCGGGCTACGACGCGGCGCCGATCGACGGCGTCGACGGGCCGAAGACGCAAGCAGCACTTGCCGCCTTCCTGAAGAGCCGCGGACTGGCGGCGGACATCATGTCGTCGCCGAACTTCTTCAAGACCATGGTCGATGCGGTGCAGACGCCTTCTGCAACCGGCCTCACCTGGTGCAACGACACGCCGCACAAGGTGATGGCGGCGGTCGCCACCGACGACGGCAAGTCCGTGACCAGCCGCGGCTGGTATCGCATCGATCCCAAGACGTGCCTGCACCCCGATGTGACCGGGCAGCCGAAGCAGATCTTCAGCTTCGCGGAGGCCATCGATGCTGACAACCGCGTCATCAAGCTGAAAGACAAGCCGCTGAACTGGGGCGGCGACAAACAGCTGTGCACGCGCGAGACCAAGTTCGAGACCAACGAGCAGGCCGATTGCGGCGCGCGCGGATTCGCGGCGACGGGTTTTGGCGTGGTGGATATGTCGAGCGGCGGCAAGACGCTGCGCTTTGCGATGCCGTGATGGGTCAGACCGCGCCACAAACTCCGCTGTCGTCCCCGCGAACGCGGGGACCCATAACCACAGGCCGCAGTTGTTGGGCACGATGTAACTACGATCCCGCAAACGATTCCTCCCTGTGGTTATGGGTCCCGGATCTGCGCTTACGCTTGTCCGGGACGACAGCGGAGAGTGGGGCGGCGCTTGCACCCAACCGATAGAGATTTGATATGACCTCCTCGCGCACCTTTGCCCATGTCGACACCTGGGTGTTCGACCTCGACAACACGCTCTACCCGCATCACGTCAATCTGTGGCAGCAGGTCGACGCGCGGATCGGGGAGTTCGTCTGCAACTGGCTGAACGTCGGCCCGGAGGAAGCGCGCAAGATCCAGAAGGATTATTATCAGCGCTTCGGCACCACCATGCGCGGCATGATGACCCTGCACGGCGTGCACGCCGACGACTACCTCGCCTACGTCCACAAGATCGACCACTCGCCGCTGGAGCCGAACCCGGCGCTCGGCGAAGCCATAGCAAAACTGTCGGGGCGCAAGCTGATCCTGACCAACGGCTCGGTCGACCATGTCGATGCCGTGCTGGCGCGGCTCGGCCTGGCAACGCATTTCGACGGCGTGTTCGACATCATCGCCGCCGGGTTCGAGCCGAAGCCGTCGCCGCAGACCTATCAAAAATTCCTCGCCGACCATGCGGTCGATCCGACCAAAGCCGCGATGTTCGAAGACCTCGCCCGCAACCTCACCGTCCCGCACGCGCTCGGCATGACCACCGTGCTGGTGGTGCCTGATGGCACCAAGGAAGTGGTGCGGGAGGACTGGGAACTGGAGGGCCGGGACGCGCCCCATGTCGACCACGTCACGGATGACCTGACGGGGTTTTTGGGCAAGCTGTCGCCCAAATAGCCGCCGTCGTCCCGAGGCGCGAAGCGAGCCCGGGACCCATAACCACAGGGAGCGGTTGTGGCGCGAGATCGATTACTCCGAATCCTCGCCAAATGACTGCCCGTGGCTATGGGTCCCGGGCTCGCGCTTCGCGCGCCCCGGGACGACGGCGGAGTATGCCTTGACTCCTCCCCGCCAAATCCCGAAAAAGCGCCCCAATCCGCCAAAATTCTCATTCCCCAGAGGAAATCCCGATGTCCCTGTCCGCCCTCGAATCCACCATCAACAGCGCCTTCGACGCGCGTGACGGCATCTCGACCTCGACCAAGGGCGAGGTGCGCGAGGCCGTGGACCAGGCGCTGGAGATCCTGGACAAGGGCGAGGCACGGGTCGCCGAGCGCGGGGCCGATGGCAAGTGGAAGGTCAATCAATGGCTGAAGAAGGCCGTGCTGCTGTCCTTCCGCCTCAACGACATGGGTGTCATTCCCGGCGGTTCCGGCAAGGCGACCTGGTGGGACAAGGTGCCCTCGAAGTTCGAGGGCTGGGGCGAGAACCGTTTTCGCGATGCCGGCTTTCGCGCGGTGCCGGGTTCGGTGGTGCGCCGCTCGGCCTTCATTGCCAAGAACGTCGTGCTGATGCCGTCCTTCGTCAATCTCGGCGCCTATGTCGATGAGAGCACCATGGTCGACACCTGGGCGACCGTCGGCTCCTGCGCGCAGATCGGCAAGCGCGTGCACATCTCCGGCGGCGCCGGCATCGGCGGCGTGCTCGAGCCGCTGCAGGCCGAGCCCGTCATCATCGAGGACGACTGCTTCATCGGCGCGCGCAGCGAAGTCGCCGAAGGCGTGATCGTGCGCAAGGGCGCGGTGCTGGCGATGGGCGTGTTCCTGGGCGCCTCGACCAAGATCGTCGACCGCGAGACCGGCGAGATCTTCATCGGCGAGGTGCCGGAATATTCGGTGGTGGTGCCCGGCGCGCTGCCCGGCAAGCCGATGAAGAACGGCCAGATCGGCCCGAGCACGGCCTGCGCCGTGATCGTCAAGCGCGTCGACGAGCGCACGCGCTCGAAGACCAGCATCAACGAGCTGCTGCGGGATTGATCGGCGCCACCAGCGCCATTCCCTTACCGTCACCCTGAGGTGGCCGCCCCTTCGGCGGCCCTCGAAGGGCGACGGCCCGGCTGCCGCCACATCCCGGCCGCCCATCCTTCGAGGCTCCCGGCGCGATGCTTTGCATCGCGCCACTCGCACCTCCAGCGACAGCGGCTTCGCCGCTGCGCGGGGATGACGGGTTTGCTACCGTATCGAACCCTCCTTCTCCCCATCGCGACCAATCACCGGACGGCCTCCGCTGCCCGGAACCTTCGCCATGGACTGGACCTGGTATCTTTTTCGCTTCGACGGCCGCATCAATCGCGCCTTGCTGTGGCAGGCGCTGCTGATCGTCGCGTTGCTGGCGGCCCTGCTCGGGGTGATCGGTCAGGTGATCCACCTCATCAACGCCGAGGGGGCGTTGAAGCTATCCCTGAAACTCGATTTCGACTTCGGCCTCGACGACCTCTTCAAGCTGGTCGATCCCCGGGCCTATCGCTCGCTGGCGCCCGTTGATCGCACCAACCTGATCCTGAAGGCGTTCGGCTTGTCGCTGTTCCTCTGGATCTATCTCGCGACGGCGATCAAGCGGCTGCATGATCGCGACAGGAGTGGCTGGTGGCTCGTTCCGTTCTTCTTCCTGCCCGGCCTGTACAACCAGTTCTCGGACCTGCTGCCGAACTCCACCTGGATGCTTCCGTTCTGGCTGGTCGCGTCCATCCCGTGGCTGTGGGGGTTTGTCGAGATGTTCATCGTATCAGGCAGCGTCGGCGATAACCGGTTCGGTCCTGATCCATTGGCCAAGACCGAGGACGGCTCGTCCCCTGCAAAAAGCTGGGACCAGCAAAGCGAGCTCGAATTGGTGCCGCCCAGCGCTAGCCCACCCGGCGGCATGCATGTTAAGCGGGGCGCATGACCGATGCTCTCTCGATTGCCCGCGATCTCATCCGCTGCCCCTCGGTAACCCCGGCCGATGCCGGTGCGCTGGGCGTGCTTGAGAAAGCCCTCAACGCTGCCGGCTTCACTTGCCACCGCGTGACCTTCAGCGAAGCAGGCACAGCCGACGTCGACAATCTCTATGCGCGGATCGGCACTGAGGGCCCGCACATCACCTTCGCCGGCCACACCGACGTGGTGCCGCCCGGCGACGAGAACGCCTGGAGCGTCGGCGCATTCTCGGGCGAGGTGAAGGACGGCTTTTTGCACGGCCGCGGCGCGGTCGACATGAAGGGCGGCATCGCCTGCTCGGTGGCAGCCGTGCTCGAGCATCTCGCCGCCAATGGCGGCGCGCCGCGCGCCGATGGAAAGGGCTCGATCTCGTTCCTGATCACGGGCGACGAGGAAGACGTCTCGGTCAACGGCACCATCAAGCTGTTGAAATGGGCCGCGGAGCGCGGCGAAAAATTCGACCATTGCGTGCTCGGCGAGCCCTCCAATGTCGAGACGCTCGGCGACACCATCAAGGTCGGCCGGCGCGGCTCGCAATCGGGCACGCTGTTCGTCGACGGCGTGCAAGGCCATGTCGCCTACCCGCACCGCGCCGCCAATCCGGTGCCTGACATTTCGCGGCTGATCGTGGCGATCAGTGACGAGCCGCTCGACCATGGCAGTGCGCAGTTCCAGGCCTCCAATCTCGAATTCACCTCGGTGGACGTCGGCAACAAGGCCAACAACGTCATCCCCGGCGAGGCGCGCGCAAAATTCAACATCCGCTACAATGACAACCACACCCAGGCATCCTTGCGCGAGCTGGTCGAGACGCGCCTGACGAAAGCCTGCGGCAACCGCATCAAGGCTCGCATCGTCTGGGAGCCCTCGAACTCGAATGTGTTCGTGACCAAGCCCGGCCCGTTCACCGATCTTGCGGTGTCGGCGATCGAAGAGGTGACGGGGCGCAAGCCGGAACTATCGACCTCAGGCGGCACCTCGGACGCGCGCTTCATCTCGAGCTATTGCCCGGTGATCGAGTTCGGCCTGGTCGGCCAGACCATGCACCAAGTCGACGAGCGCGTGCCGGTGGTGGATCTGGAGAAGCTGACGCAGGTGTATCGGGGGATTTTGGCGCGGTATTTTGGGTAGGGCGCTAATCGCCGCCCAACCCACCGCCGTCATGCCCGGGCTTGTCCCGGGCATCCACGTTCTTCGGCGCTCCTGACAAGAAAGATCGTGGATGGCCGGGACGAGCCCGGCCATGACGATGTGGCGAGAGCTCGGCACGACTTATTGAACAATCGTCTCGTACAGATCCTTCCATTCGGGATTATCCCTGAGGATCAACCTCACCTTCCACGTCCGCGACCAATGCTTGATGTTGTGCTCGCGCTGGATAGCGGTTTGGATATCCTCATAGCGCTCGAAATAGACCAGCAGCTTGACGCCGTACTTCTTGGTGAAGCCGGGAACGAGTCCGTTTCGATGCTCATAGATGCGGCGAATAATGTCGCTCGTCACACCGACATACAAAATGCCGTTTGGCGCGCTCGCCAGGATGTAGACCCATCCACCATGCATGGTTGCATGTTGGCGCACGTGGATGGCCGGGACAAGCCCGGCCATGACGTCTGTGGCGGCAGCGGGCGCTAGTAATCCACCTTCATCAGATACAGCCCGTCAGGCGGCGCGACGATGCCGCACGCCGCGCGGTTGCGGGCTTCGAGCGCTGCGGTGAGATCGTCCGCGGTCCAGCGGCCCTCGCCGACCCAGACCAGCGATCCCACCATCGAGCGCACCTGGCTGTGCAGGAACGAGCGCGCCGAGGTGAGAATCGTGATCTCGCGGCCGTCGCGGTGCACGTCGAGCTGGTCGAGCGTTTTCTCCGGCGACTTGGCCTGGCACTCGGTGTCGCGAAACGTCGTGAAATCGTGCTTGCCAAGCAGGCGTTGTGCCGCCGCATGCATCGCATCGGCATCGAGCCGGCGCGGCACGCGCCAGGCGTGACCGATATCAAGCGCGAGATTGGCGCGGGTGTTGACGACACGGTAGCGGTAGTGCCGCTTCACGGCCGAGAAGCGTGCCTCGAAGGTGTCAAGGACGATCTCGGCCTCCAGCACCGCGATCGGATGCGGGCGCAGATGCGCGTTCAGTCCGTCGCGAAACCGGCCCGGCGGAAACTGCTTGTCGATGTCGACATGCGCGACCTGGCCGCGCGCATGCACGCCGGCATCGGTGCGGCCCGCACCGTGCACGCGCAGATCCGCGCCGGTCATCGCCTTCACCGCCGCTTCGAGCGCGCCCTGCACGGAAGGCAGCGTGTCCTGCACCTGCCAGCCGAAGAACGGCGCGCCGTCATATTCGATGGTGAGCTTGTAGCGGGGCATCAGGCCAGCCGCATCGGCGGCTTCACAGGCACGCCGCGCAGGAAGTCCGTGGCCTGCATCCGCGCCTTGCCCTCGCGCTGAAGCTCGAGGATGCGGATCGCGCCCTCACCGCAGGCAATCGTGAGCTGGTCGTCGAGCACCTCTCCGGGTGCACCGGAGCCCTTCGCCAGCTCGCAGCGCAGGATTTTTACGCGCGCATTCTCAAGCTCTGCCCAGGCGCCGGGAAACGGCGACAGGCCGTGGATGTGGCGCAGCACAGCGCGCGCCGGCCTGGACCAGTCGATCCGCGCTTCGGCCTTGTCGATCTTGGCGGCGTAGGTGACGCCATCCTCGCTCTGCTTCTTGAGCTGGAGCCCGCCGCGGGCGAGCGCGGCCATCGCGCGCACCATCAGATCGGCACCGATCCGGGAGAGGCGGTCATGCAGATCGACCGCGGTCATGTTGTCGGGAATCGCGATGCGCTCGGCCATGGCGACGTCACCGGTGTCGAGACCGACATCCATCTTCATCACCATGACGCCGCTCTCCGCATCGCCTTCCATGATCGCGCGGTTGATCGGCGCGGCGCCGCGCCAGCGCGGCAGCAGCGAAGCGTGCAGATTGTAACAGCCGAGCTTTGGCGCATCGAGGATCGCCTGCGGCAGGATCATGCCGTAGGCGACGACGACGGCGGCATCCGCATCAAAGGCACGAAACTCGTCGAGCGCTTCGGGCGGCTTCAACGACTTCGGCGTCAGCACGGGCACGCCGAGCTTTCGCGCGGCTTCCTCGACCGGAGTCGGCTGCAATTGCAGGCCGCGCCGTCCGCCGGGCTTGGGCGCGCGGGTATAGACCGCCGCGATCTCGTGGCCGTGCGAGACCAGCTCGAGCAGCGTCGGCACGGAGAAATCGGGCGTACCCATGAAGATCAGGCGGAGAGACATATGACGAGACAATCCTCGGGAACGAGCAAGTTACTCGTCATGGCCGGGCTTGTCCCGGCCATCCACGTTCTCGCTGCTCGCGGCGGCAAAGAACGTGGATGCCCGGCACAAGGCCGGGCATGACGGCGGAGGACGTGGCTACTCCGCGCGCTTGGCGGCTTTCTCGAACTTCTTGATCACGCGGTCGCGCTTGAGTTTTGACAGATAGTCGACGAACAGCACGCCGTTGAGATGGTCGATCTCGTGCTGGATGCAGGTGGCGTAGAGGCCTTCGGCGTCCTCCTCGTGCACCTTGCCGTCGAGGTCGGTGAAGCGCACCCGCACCTTCGCGGGCCTTTCGACCTCCTCGTAATATTCGGGAATCGAGAGGCAGCCTTCCTCGTAGACCGACAGATCCTCGGAGGATGCGATGATTTCAGGGTTGATGAAGACACGCGGCTCCGGCTTTGTCTCGCCGTCCGGGTCAGGCTTGGCGAGGTCCATGGTGATCAGCCGCAAGGGCTGCGCGATCTGGATCGCCGCGAGCCCGATGCCGGGCGCGTCGTACATGGTCTCGAACATGTCGTCAGCAAGCTTGCGGATCTCCGTCGTGACCTTCTCGATCGGCTTGGAGACCAGACGCAGCTGCTTGTCGGGCAGGATGATGATTTCTCTGAGGGCCATGGCCGCGATTTAAGCCGCATGCCGGATGCGGTCAATGCGGCGAGGAACTCCGTTAACCCTCCGCTAACCATAAAACTTCAGGTTTCGTTAACCATAAAAATTAGGGGGCTATTAACCATAAGCGTTCGCTATTCGTTCGCGGAGGGTGTCGAATCGGCTACAAGGGCCGCCATGAACGAGATCATTTTCCTGGCTGGCGACTGGCCGGTCCGCACGATCGATGCGCTGATCGGCTTCGGCGCCCTCGTCGTCATCCTGCTGCTGGTGATCGCGGTCGTGATCGCGCGATCCGGGCGGCGCGGCGCGGAACTCGCCATGGCCAATGCCATCCGCGCGGACGAGCTCGAGGAGCGCCTCAGCCAGGTGCTGCACGCCCAGAGCGAGGCTGCCGGCCGAGCCGACGCCATGACCCAGGCGCTGGCCGGCCGCCAGGCTGACATGGCGCGCGCGGTCAACGAGCGGCTGGATTCGGTGACCCATCGGGTCGGCCAATCCATGGAACACTCGACCCGCAACACCATGGAGAGCCTGCGCGCCCTGCACGAGCGGCTCGGCATCATCGACAACGCGCACAAGAACCTCACCGACCTCACCACGCAGGTGACGACCCTGCGCGACGTGCTCGCCAACAAGCAGTCGCGCGGCGCCTTCGGCCAGGCAAGGATGGAGGCGATCGTCCAGGACGGCTTGCCGAAGGGCGCCTACGAGTTCCAGTTCACGCTCTCGACGGGAAAGCGGCCGGACTGCGTGGTGTTCCTGCCCGACCAGCGCCCGCTCTGCATCGACGCAAAATTTCCGCTGGAGGCGATGACCGCGCTGCACGACGCCCGCACCGACGAGGAGAAGCGCATCGCCACGCAGCGGCTGCGCGGCGACGTGATGAAGCATGTCAGCGACATTGCCGACAAATATCTCGTCGCCGGCGAGACCCAGGAGATGGCGCTGATGTTCGTGCCGTCGGAATCGGTCTACGCCGAGATCCATGACGGTTTCGACGACGTGATCCAGAAGGCCTATCGCGCCCGCGTCGTGCTGGTGTCGCCTTCGCTGCTGATGCTCGCGATCCAGGTGATGCAGCAGATCATGAAAGACGCGCGCATGCGCGACGCCGCCGACCAGATCCGCACCGAGGTGATCAAGCTCGGCGACGATTTGGGACGCCTGCGCGACCGCGTGCTGAAATTGCAGAAGCATTTTGCCGACGCCAACGAGGACGTGCGGCAGGTGCTGATCTCCGCCGACAAGATCGAGAAGCGCGCCGGGCGAATCGAGGAGCTCGATTTCAGCAAGACCGATGCGCCGGAGGGGCCGCATCTGGTGGCAACCGGTGCCGCGGAGCTGTTCCCGAGGAAGCTCCAGGCGGGGGAGTGAGTTTTGAGGCACACTGTCGTCGCCCGGCTTGACCGGGCGACGACACCTCACTTGTGGCAGCCAGAATCTGCTAACACCTCCCCATGACCGCACCCGACGCGACCTCCCCTGCCAGCCCCGACACGGCCCCCACGTCCTGGCGCGATGGCCTGGCCGTGTACCTGCAACCGCGGGTGCTGATCGTGCTGTTCCTCGGCTTCTCGTCCGGGCTGCCGCTGGCGCTGTCGGGCTCGACGCTGCTGGTGTGGATGCGCGAGGCCGGGGTCGACCTCAAGACCATCGGGCTGTTTGCGCTGGTCGGCACGCCCTACACGCTGAAATTCCTGTGGGCGCCGCTGGTGGATGCGCTGCATGTGCCGCTGTTCACTCGCGCGTTCGGGCGGCGGCGCGGTTGGCTGCTGTTCTCGCAATTGCTGCTGATCATCGCGATCCTGCTGCTGGCGCTTACCGATCCCGCGCGCTCGCCGTTCTACGTCGCGCTCGGCGCGCTGCTGGTCGCGACGACGTCCTCGACGCAGGACATCGTGGTCGACGCGTTCCGCGTCGAGAGCCTGCCGGAGAGCGAGCAGGCTGCCGGAATGGCTTCCTACGTCGCGGCCTACCGCATCGGCATGCTGGTCTCGACCGCGGGCGCGCTGTTCATCGTGTCCGGCTTCGAGGGCACCGGCATTCCGCGCGCGTCGGCCTGGATGTGGGGCTACGTGGTGATGGCGGCGATGGTGCTGATCGGCACGATCACCGCGCTGGCCGCGACAGAGCCCGAGCAATCGGTGCGGGCGGAAGCCGCGACACAAACCGAGACGGCGTTCGCGCGCGTGCTGCACGCGGCGATCGGAGCCTTCTCGGAATTCCTGTCGCGCAAGGATGCGCTCGCCGCGCTCGCCTTCGTCGTGCTGTTCAAGTTCACCGACGCCTTCTCCGGCACCATGACCGCGCCGTTCGTGATCGACCTCGGCTTTTCCCGCAACGATTATGCGGCGATCGTGAAGGGCGTTGGTCTCGCGGCAACGCTGATCGGCGGCTTTGCCGGCGGCTTCCTCGCGCGGCGCTATTCGCTCGCGACCAGCCTGTGGATCGGCGGCGTGGTGCAGGCGCTCGCCAATCTCTCCTTCTCCTGGCTGGCATTCGTCGGCACCAGCCAATGGGCGCTGGCCTTTGCCATCACCTGCGAGAACTTTACCAGCGCCATCGGCACCGTGATCTTCGTCGCCTATCTCTCCGCGCTGTGTCAGAATCCGCTGCACACGGCGACGCAATACGCGCTGCTCACCGCGCTCGCCGCGGTCGGGCGCACATATCTGTCAGCGAGTGCGGGCTTCGTGGCGGACACGACGGGCTGGCCGCTGTTCTTCGTGATCTGCGTGCTGGTGGCGATCCCGAGCCTGGTGCTACTGGCCTGGCTGCAGAAGCGCGGGCACTTTGAGGCGCTGGGGCCGGTGAGGGTTTAAACTCGGCACGCGCCACGCCCGCGATGCCGTAGGGTGGGCAAAGCGAAGCGTGCCCACCACCTGAATCGTCGCCGGGAGAATGGTGGGCACGGCGCTTTGCGCCTTTGCCCACCCTACGGTAGCTCGGCTGGAGCCGCGCCCCCTACTGCTTCTTGATCAGGCTCCACTTCGTGATCACGGCTTCGCTCATCTGGCCGGGATCGCTGGCGCAGGCGACTTCGTCGACCTTGACCGAGATCGCCTTGCCGACGAAGGATTTCAGCTGCGTGGCCTGCGCGTCGCTCGAAGTGACGAGCTGGAACGTCTCAGGACCGGTCTCGAGATTGCACAGCCCGTTCGGCGCCGGCAGTCGACGCGGCTCCGAGGTGATCTGGTACATCGCAATCCGCTTGCCGGCATTTTTGATGTCGCGCACCTTCATTGCGTTCAATTCGCCCGAGAGCACCTCGCCGGCACTGATCGGCTTGCCGGGCTTCGGCGGCGGCGGCGCCCCGTCGTCCTGCTGCGCGGAGATGGCCGGGGTCGCCAGCATTATCATCGTCGCGACCAAAGCCGATCGTGTGGCGAAAAGTTTCGTCATGTCGTCCGTTCCGTAAGTCTGGATGGCTAGAACAGGGTCCGCTGCCGCATCGCGGCCGATAGCGTACCTTCGTCGAGATAATCAAGCTCGCCACCGACCGGCACACCATGGGCCAGGCGGGTTACTTTTACGTTGGCGTCCTGAAGCAGGTCGGTGATGTAGTGCGCCGTGGTCTGGCCGTCGACCGTCGCGTTCAGCGCCAGGATGATCTCATGCACCTCGGCAGCATGCGCGCGCGCCACCAGCGCGTCGATGGTGAGGTCCTGCGGCCCGACGCCGTCGAGCGGCGACAAGGTCGCGCCGAGCACATGATAGCGCCCCTGGGTCGCATTGGCCCGTTCCAGCGCCCAGAGATCGGCGACATCGGCGACGACGACGATGATTGCATCATCGCGCTTCGGATCGGTACAGACCGTGCAGGGATTTTGCGTGTCGATGTTGCCGCAGGTCTTGCAGACCTGGACCTTGTCGAGCGCGACCTGCAGGGCCGAGGACAGCGGCATCATCAGCGCTTCGCGCTTCTTGATCAGATGCAGCGCCGCACGCCGCGCGGAGCGCGGGCCCAAGCCCGGCAGCCGTGCGAGGAGCTGGACCAGCCGCTCGATTTCGGGACCTGCAACCGAACCCATCTTATTGGCCGAACATACCCGGCGGCAGGCTGAGCCCGCCCGTGAGCGCCTGCATCTTCTCCTGCACGGCCGTCTCGGCCTTGCGGCGGGCATCGCCGAGGGCGGTGACGAGCAGGTCCTCGAGCACCTCGCGCTCTTCCGGCTTCATCAGCGAAGGATCGATCTTGATGCCCTTCACGTCCATCTTCGCGGTCATGCGCACGGCGACGAGACCGCCGCCGGAGATGCCTTCGACCTCGACGTTGGAGAGCTGATCCTGCATCTCCTGCATCTTGGATTGCAGCTGCTGCGCCTGCTTCATCATGCCGAAAATATCGACCATCGGTGCTGTCCTTGGTTGGCGCGATGACTCGTCATCGCGCCTTAACTTTTGGTTTGAGCCTGATCTAATCGGAAAACCGCTTCACACTTTGCGCTACGCGGCCCTTCGGGTCCGGATCATGCTCTAGAGATCGTCGCCGTCGGAACCATCGGGCGGATCGTCACTGCCATAGTCCGCATTCATATTGGTTTCCGGCGCCTCGGGGGCAAGCCTGCGGACCTCGACGACCTTCGCACCGGGAAAACGCGACAGCACCTCCTGCACGCGCGGATCGGCTTCGGCGGAGCGCGCATGTTCCTGCTTCGCCGCGTGGTTCACCGAACGCAGCGTCGGCTGGCCCTGCTCGTTGGAGACGATCACGGTCCAGCGCCGGCCGGTCCAGAGCTCGAATTTTCGCGCGAGCTCGGAGATCATGGTTTTGGAGGCGTTGGGCTCGAGCGCGACTTCCAGCCGGCCCTCCTCGAAACGAACGAGGCGCATGTCGCCTTCGAGCGCGGCCTTGGTCATGAGATCGCGCTTCTGCCCGGCGACTGCGACGAGCTGGGTGAAGCTCGTGATGCGCAGCTGGGGCGCGGCCCCTTGCGGATCCGGCGCGGGCGCCGCCATCTGCGGCCGGGCGGCGCCGCCGCCGAACGCGGACGGTGACGAGGTCGGTGCGCGCATGGGTGCAGCCGAAGCAATCGGCGCCGCGGAGGCCACCGGCGCACCCGGCGTGCCGCTGCGCGCGGCGCTTTCGCCGCCCACGACCGGCGAGCCGCCGCCGTTCTGCTCCAGCATCCTGAGCGCTTCGTCCGGCGTCGGCAGGTCGGCGACATAGGCGATGCGCACCAGCACCATCTCGGCGGCCGCTGCCGGGCGCGTCGCGGCCTGCACCTCGGTGATGCCCTTGAGCAGCATCTGCCACATCCGCGACAGTACGCGCATCGAGATCTTCGAGGCAAAATCCCGCGCGCGCACGCGCTCGGTCTCGCCATAGGCGACGTTGTCGGCGGTCGCCGGCACGATCTTCACGCGGGTGACGAAATTGACGAACTCGGCAAGGTCCGACAGCACGACGATCGGATCGGCGCCGACGTCGTACTGGTCGCGGAACTCCTTGAAAGCGGCAGCGATGTCGCCGCGCGCCAGCGAATCGAAGAGGTCTATGACGCGGGTGCGATCGGCGAGCCCCAGCATCTGCCTGACCGCATCCGCCTTCACGGTGCCCGCCGCGTGCGCGATCGCCTGGTCGAGCAGCGACAGAGAGTCGCGCACCGAGCCTTCCGCGGCGCGCGCGATGATGCCGAGCGCCTCGGGCTCGATCTCGACGTTCTCCTTGGCCGCGATATTGGCGAGGTGCTTCATCAGCACGTCGGCCTCGACCCGGCGCAGGTCAAAACGCTGGCAGCGCGACAGCACGGTGACCGGAACCTTGCGGATCTCGGTGGTCGCGAACACGAATTTGGCGTGCTCCGGCGGTTCCTCCAGCGTCTTCAGGAAGGCGTTGAACGCCGCCGTCGACAGCATGTGGACTTCGTCGATAATGTAGACCTTGTAGCGGGCGCTGGCCGGCGCGTAGCGCACGCTGTCATTGATCTGGCGGACGTCGTCGACGCCGGTGTGCGAGGCCGCGTCCATCTCCAGCACGTCCATGTGCCGGCTTTCCATGATCGCCTGGCAATGCACCCCTAACGTCGGCATGTGGATGGTCGGGCCCTTCACCGATCCATCCGGCATCTCATAGTTGAGCGCACGGGCCAGAATACGCGCGGTGGTGGTCTTGCCGACGCCGCGGACGCCGGTGAGGATCCAGGCCTGCGGAATGCGCCCGGTCTCGAACGCGTTCGAGACGGTGCGGACCACAGCCTCCTGGCCGATCAGGTCGTCAAAGCTGGAGGGCCGGTATTTGCGCGCCAGCACCCGGTAGGGCGTGGTGGCCTGGCCGGCGCTGTCGGGGTTGGGAGGGGCGCCAGCGTCGGTCATCGGTCGATCCGCAATGGAATGTCTTTCGCCCGGCTTTTGCGGAAAGGAGCGCGCTGGCGGGAAGCCCGCCGGCGCAATTCGCTCGGAAAAACAGGTAGGAGACTGACGAGCGACCCGATCCGGACCTCGTTAGGGCTGCTTCCTTCCGGACCTGACCCGGTTGGCGAGTGGCTCGTCCACCGCCAATCTCCCGGTCCCTATTTGGGGCCAAAAGGTCGGGAAAGCAAGCGGGTATCCGTGGGTCCCGCACACCCCGCTGGGCGGCCCCCGCCGGCCCATTTGGACGCGGAAGCCGGCTCAGTGCTGGCGAGCTGGAACCTCCGTGATTCGCGCAAACCGCTTGCGATACTCGGCGGGCGTCACGCCGACGTGACGATTGAACGCGCGACGCAGCGTATCGGCGTCCGCGAAGCCACAATGAAGCGCGACCTGCTTCGGGGCTTCATTGCCAAACTCGAGCAGCCGCCTCGCCGCATTGACGCGGGCTTCCTCGACCCAGGTCGCAGGCGTGACGCCCACCTCGGCGCGGAACAGCCGTGCAAAGTGCCTCGGGCTGAGCTCCATGCGCGTCGCCAGGCTCGCAACGCTGTGGTCGAGCCCGGGATTGGCGGCGACCCAGCGCTGCAGCTCCTGCAGCGCGGCGCGGCCGGCGGGAACAGCCTCGCCCTTGCGGGTGAACTGCATCTGCCCACCCGGACGCTTGAAGAACATCACGAGCTGGCTTGCGACCTTCATGGCCGTATCGCGCCCGAGATCTTCCTCGACCAGTGCCAGCGCCAGATCGAGCCCTGCGGTCACGCCGGCGGCCGTGCGGAGCTTGCCGTCGGTGACGTAGATGGCATCCTTGTCCACGGTGACCGACGGGAATTTGCTGGCCAGCATGTCTGCGACCGCCCAATGCGTCGTGACCCGCCTGCCATCAAGGAGACCGGCGGCGGCAAGGAAGAAGGCCCCGCTGCACACCGAGCCGAATCTGCGGGTCCGCGAAGCCCGCCGCCGCAGCCAGTCGATCACGCTCCCATCCGCCGGGACTTCGGCCGCGTTCGGGCATCCCGCCACCAGCAAGGTGTCGATCGGCTCCTGGAAGTCGCGGTCGACGATTCGGTCGGGCATCAGCTGGATACCTGAGGAACTGCGGATCGGCCCCGGCTCCGCGCCCGCCACGAACAAGGCATAGGCGGGATAGCCGGCCTGGTTGTTCGCCTCAGCGAACACATCGAGCGGCCCTGCGACATCGAGCAGCTGCACGCCTGGCAGTGCCACGATCACAACCGTCCTTGGTTTCGGCTTTGCGCCCATGTCCGCCTCGATCCGGATTTGTCCGTTTTTGACGTGTTACGTTGATTTAAGACAACGTAGCTCGGATTTACAGTAAACGCGATCCAAAATTTCAGGAGCTGCTCATGTCAGAAATCACCGAGGCCGCCGTCATTCCCGACAGCAAGCTGGCGCGTGCCATCACCGAATACATCCGCGACACCGAAACGGATTTGCTCTTCAACCATTCCAGCCGCGTCTACCAGTTCGGCACGATGGCCGGCGTCCGCCGCGGGCTGACATTCGACCGCGAGCTGCTTTACGCCGGCGCCATGTTTCACGACATCGGCCTGATGCCGGGCCATGGCAGCCAGCACGAGCGGTTCGAGGTCGACGGCGCGCACGCCGCGCGCGACTTCCTGCGCAGCCACGGCATTTCGGAAGCCGACGCCTACACGGTCTGGACCGCGATCGCCCTGCACACCACGCCGGGCGTTCCCCAGCACATGCACCCCGTCGTCGCGCTGGTGACCGCGGGCGTCGAGATGGACGTGCTCGGGCTCACCTACGACGAATATTCCGACGCGGAGCGCGAGGCGGTCGTGAAGGCGTTTCCGCGCACGCCGCACTTCAAGGAAGACATCATCCAGGCCTTCTACGACGGCATCAAGCATCGGCCCGATACGACGTTCGGCAACGTCAAGGCCGACGTCATCGCCGACAAGGAGCCGCATTTCCATCGCGGCAATTTCTGCAGCGTCATCCGCAACTCGCATTGGCACGGCTGACCGGCGTTCGCGCAAGGACAGTGCGATCTCGAAATCGACTGCTGTGGACCCATGCGAGCCTGAGATTTCGCACGCGGGCCGCAATAGCCAATGACCCCATATTCAGGAGCATCCCATGGCCGATGAGCCGAAACGTTTGACCCATGCGACGGGCGCGCCCGTCAGCGATAACCTCAACATCATGACCGCGGGCCGCCGCGGGCCCGCATTGTTGCAGGATGTCTGGCTGATCGAGAAGCTGGCTCACTTCGATCGCGAGGTGATTCCCGAGCGACGCATGCACGCCAAGGGATCCGGCGCCTTCGGGACCTTCACGGTCACCCATGACATCTCCCGCTACAGCAAGGCCAGGATCTTCTCGGAGATCGGCAAGGTCACGCCGATGTTCGCGCGCATCTCGACGGTGGCCGGCGAGCGCGGCGCAGCCGACGCCGAACGCGACATCCGCGGCTTTGCGCTGAAGTTCTACACCGAGGAAGGCAATTGGGACATGGTGGGCAACAACACGCCCGTGTTCTTCTTCCGCGATCCCTTGCGCTTTCCCGACCTCAATCATGCGATCAAGCGCGATCCCCGAACCGGAATGCGCAGCGCCGACAACAATTGGGATTTCTGGACGTTGTTGCCGGAGGCTCTGCACCAGGTCACCATCGTGATGAGCGAGCGCGGCCTTCCCAGAAGCTTCAGGCACATGCATGGCTTCGGCAGCCATACCTACAGCTTCATCAATGCCGCCAACGAGCGGACCTGGGTGAAGTTTCACTTCCGGACGCAGCAGGGCATCGAAAACCTGACCGACGCCGAGGCCGAAGCCCTCATCGGCAAGGACCGCGAGACTCACCAGCGCGACCTGTTCGAGAGCATCGAATGCGGCGATTTCCCGCGCTGGACGATGTTCTTGCAGACCATGACCGACGATCAGGCCAAGGCGTTTGCCTTCAACCCGTTCGACCTGACCAAGATCTGGCCGAAGGCGGACTTTCCACTGATCGAGGTCGGCTATTTCGAGCTGAACCGCAATCCGGAAAACGTCTTCGCCGAGGTCGAACAGGCATCCTTCTCGCCGGCCCATGTCGTTCCCGGCATCGGCTTCTCGCCCGACAAGATGCTGCAGGCGAGGCTGTTCTCCTACGGGGACGCGGCGCGCTATCGCCTCGGCGTCAACCATCATCTGATCCCGGTCAACGCGCCGAAATGCCCGTATCACAGCTACCATCGCGATGGCGCAATGCGGACCGACGGCAATCTCGGGAGGACGCCGACCTATTTCCCGAACAGCCGTGGCGAGTGGACGGACCAGCCCGATCTCAACGAGCCGCCGCTCGAGATCGATGGTGCAGCCGCACATTGGGATCACCGCATCGACGACGATCACTATCGGCAGCCCGGCGACCTCTTTCGCAAGATGAACGCAGCCCAGCGGCAGGCCTTGTTCGACAACACGGCGCGTGCTGTCGGCGCCGCTGCCATCCCGATCCAGGAACGGCACATCGCCAACTGCGCCAAGGCCGATCCCGCCTATGGCGCGGGCGTCCGCGACGCGCTGACGCGCCTCGCGACCGTTCGTGCCAAGGGAACGGAAAAGGCCGCAGAATAGGGTCGGTCGATCCGCACCGAGCTCTCGCCGTCTTCGGCGAACGGCGCCGACAGGGCGCCGTTCGCATTTTTAAAGCGAACCGCCGAAACCTATCAATTTTCTCGCGAAAATAGCTCGAGCCGACGCGCCCGCCGGCCGGTGCTGTAGCGCATCGCCGCGGCATTTTTGCCGCGAAGCACAGACGCCGCAATTCGCCTCCGAATGCGTCAAGCCGATAGGCTCCCTGCCTATCTTCGAGGCCCCGCACATCCCTGAGGCAATCGAGTCTTGACAGGGCCCGCCCGGCAGCGCCTTTCTATGAAATCCTGCCGGAACCGAAACAAAGGGTGCGCGAAAATCCGATCCTGAGCATTCTTCAGCCGGCTGACGCCGATTGATGGGCGAATTTTTCGCGCGAGATCAACCACACACCTTCATCCAACCAGAAAAGCGATTCCTCAAAATGGTTACACGTCGTGATGTCGCATCGATTGTCGGACTTGGCGCGATGGCTGCGGCCACGCTGGCCTCACCGGCCGTGGCGCAGACCGCAGCGGATCCCAGCGAATCGACCTTTGCCCGCATTCGCCGCACCAAGAAGATGCGGATCGGCGCGGTCGGCGGCGGCGCGCCCTATTACATGAAGGACCTCGCCAGCGGCCAGTGGAAGGGCTTCTATGTCGACATCGCCAAGGCGCTCGCCGACGACATGGAGGCTGAACTCGAGATCACCGAGACCACCTGGGGCAATTCGGTGCTCGATCTGCAGTCCAACAAGATCGACATCTTCTTCGGCCTCAACCCGACCCCGAAGCGCGCGCTGGTGGTCGACTTCTCGGTGCCGGTCTTCAACAACGCCTTCGGCATCCTCTGCAAGAAGGACTTCAAGCCGAAGAGCTGGGCCGAGCTGAACTCGCCCGACGTCAAGATCGCCGTCGACCAGGGCTCGTCCCACGACCAGGTCGTCAGCCGCCTGACGCCGAAGGCGCAGATCTCGCGACTGAAGACCGCCGACGATGCCACCGCCGCGCTGCAAACCGGCCGCGTCGACGCACAGTGCCTGATCACCATGCTGTCGCTGACCGTGCTGAAGAAGAATCCCTCGCTCGGCCAGTTCGTGCTGCCGACGCCGATCTTCGCCACCACGTCGAATGCCGGCTTCCGCCGCGAGAACGACAAGACCTTCCGCGACTACGTCAACACCTGGATCGACTTCAACAAGGGCCTCGGCTTCATCCGCAACGCGATCATCACCAACATGGAGCTGGTGGGCGTGACCGAAGCGGACATTCCGCCGGGCGTTTCGCTGTAAGGTGTGATGAGCACCTGAAGTATCCACATCGTCATGGCCGGGCTTGTCCCGGCCATCCACGTCTGACCCGCGGCACCAAGAACGTGGATGCCCGGGACATAGGCAAGCGGAAGCGACGCCGTCCTTCGGACGGCTACGCCCGGGCATGACGACGAATTTCTGGGCGACATCGGGTACGAGTAAGAACACGCATGTATCAGTGGGACTTCGGCATCCTCTGGAGCTATCGCTGGCTCTTTCTCAACGGGCTCGGCGTCACCGTCGGCTTCACCGTGGTCATCGTCGTGCTCGGTCTCGTCTTCGGCCTGTTCGGCGCGTTCGGCAGCCTGTCGCGCTTCAAGGCGGTGCGTCTGATCGCCCTCACCTTCATCGAGGCGTTCCGCTGCACGCCGATCCTGGTGCAGCTGATCTGGTTCTATTACGCGCTGCCGATCCTGGCCGGCGTCGAGATGACGCCGATCACGGCCTCGGCGCTCGCGCTCTCGCTCTATGGCGGCTCGTTCTATTCCGAGATCATCCGCGGCGGCATCATCTCGATCGACAAGGGCCAGTCCGAAGCCGGCGCCGCGCTCGGCATGACACCGGGCCAGAGCATGCGGCGCATCGTGCTGCCGCAGGCGATCAAGCGCATGATCCCGGCGCTGATGAACCAGTCGATCATCCAGTTCAAGAACACCTCGCTGGTTTCGGTGCTCGCCGTGCCCGACCTCGTCTACCAGAGCCAGGTCGCCGCCCATGACAGCTACCGGCCGCTGGAGACCTACACCGCGGTCGCGGTCGCCTATGCGGCGATCCTGATTCCCCTGACCATCATCGTCCGCCGCGGCGAGAAGCGACTGGCGGTCAGCGAATGAGCGAGCCATCCAAGAACGCTTCGAAGATCGAGATCCGCAGCCTGCGCAAGAGCTTTGGCAGCAACGAGGTTTTGAAGAACATCAGCCTCGACGTGGTCAAGGGGGGCGTGGTGGCGCTGATCGGCCCATCCGGCTCCGGCAAGTCGACACTGCTCCGCTGCATCAATCTGCTGGTCGTACCCGACGGCGGCAGCGTCCGCGTCGGCGACACAAGCTTCCAATTCGGCGAAGGCGCGAGGCTTCCGGACGTGAAGACACTCGCAAAATTCCGCACCACCACCGGCATGGTGTTCCAGCATTTTAACCTGTTCCCGCACATGACGACGCTTCAGAACGTCATGGAGGGACCGGTCACGGTGCGCCGCATGGCCAAGGCGGACGCCGAGAAGCTCGCGCGGGCGCAACTTGCCAAGGTGGGCCTCGCGGAGAAGGCCGACCAATATCCGGCGACGCTGTCCGGCGGGCAAAAGCAGCGCGTCGCGATCGCGCGTGCGCTCGCGATGGAGCCGGACGTGATGCTGTTCGACGAGGCCACCTCGGCGCTCGATCCCGAGCTCGTCGGCGAGGTGCTCGCCGTCATGCAGCGGCTGGCCTCGGAAGGCATGACCATGGTGATCGTCACCCATGAGATCGCCTTCGCCCGCGAAGTCGCCGACCGCCTCATCTTCATGCGCGACGGCGTCGTGGTCGAGGAAGGTCCGGCGCGGCAGGTGATCGACAATCCGCAGCAAGCCGCGACGCGCGCCTTCCTCAGCCATTTCCACCGCACCGGCGCGTTGCCGCCGGCCAACGTAGCACCGTGATGCCTGATATCGATCGCACCTATCTCGTCACCGGTGCCGCCAGCGGCATCGGCCGCGCCACCGCAAAACTGCTCGCGGCCCCCGGCACCGCGCTTCTGCTCCACACCCGCTCGAACGTGGAAGGTCTCGATGCCACCGCGGCCGAAGCCGAAGCGAAAGGCGCCGCGGTGGCAAAATGCCTCGGCGATCTCGCCGAGGAAGCAGTCGTCACCGACGCCGCCGCCGCCGCGCAACGCGCTTTCGGACGGCTCGATGGATTGATCCTGGTCGGCGGTCATGCCCGTCGCGGCAGCGCGATCGGCACGCCGGCGGATCAGTTCCGGCAGGCGATGGACGAATCGGCGCTGGCGTTCACGCGGCTGGTCGACGCCGCGCTGCCGCTGCTGCGTGACGGGCGCGATGCGCGGATCGTGGCGGTGTCCTCTTTCGTCGCGCATGCGATCCGGCCGGAATTCGCACCGTTTGCCGCAACGGCGGCAAGCCGCTCCGCGCTCGAAGCGCTGGTGCGTCTCACCGCGATCGAGCTCGCCAAAGACGGCATCACCGTCAATGCGGTGTCACCCGGCCTCATCATCAAGGACAAGCCGAGCGAGAGCCGGCTCTCGCCCGAGCAGATCGCCACCACCGAGGCACTGATCCCGATGCGCCGTCGCGGGCGGCCGGAAGAAGTGGCCGAGATCATCGTCTTCCTGGCATCACCGAAGGCGTCCTACGTCACCGGCCAGGTCTGGCACGTCAATGGAGGCCTGACATGACCGAAGCAACCATCGAACGCATCAGGCTGTTCCTGATCGAGAGCCCGATCAAGATGGCGCGCCTCCAAGGCGTCGGCAACGTCAAGGGCACGGTGAAGCGCGTGCTGATCGAGCTCACCGCGAGCGACGGCGTGATCGGCTGGGGCGAGGCGGCACCGTGGGAAGTGTTCACGGGAACGCCGGAAGCGGCCTTCTCCGCGCTCGACATCTATCTGCGGCCGATCGTGCTCGGCAAACCCGTGCGCCGCATTCGCGCGCTGATGGCCGAGCTCGACCGTACGCTGGTCGGTCATGCCGAGGCCAAGGTCGGAATCGAGATGGCGCTGCTCGACATCGTCGGCAAGTCGTCAGGATTATCGGTCGCCGACCTGCTCGGCGGCCGCGTGCGCGACACGATTCCCCTCTCCTTCTCCATCGCCGATCCCGATTTCGCCGCCGATCTCGAACGCATGCGAAAAATGGTTCCGGACGGCAACGTCATCTACAAGGTCAAGACCGGCGTAAAACCGCATCGCGAGGACCTCGATCATCTCGAAGCGATCCGCAAGGAATTCGGCGACAAGGTCGACCTGCGCGTCGATTACAACCAGGCGCTGGCGCCGTTCGGCGCGATCAAGATTTTGCGCGATGTCGAAGAGTTTGCGCCGACCTTCATCGAACAGCCGGTGCCGCGCAAATATCTCGACGTGATGGCGCAGCTCACCGCGGCGCTGGAAACACCCGTTCTCGCCGACGAAAGCTGCTTCGACCGCCGCGACATGATGGAGGTGGTGCGCCGCGAGGCGGCCGATGCCGTCTCGATCAAGCTGATGAAAGCCGGCGGCCTGTTCGAGGCGCAGGCGATCATGGCGATCGCCGACATCGCCGGCCTGCCCGGCTATGGCGGCACGCTGTGGGAGGGCGGCATCGGGCTTGCCGCCGGGACGCAGCTGATCGCGGCAACGCCGGGCATCTCGCTCGGCTGCGAATTCTACATGCCGCATCACGTGCTGACCGAGGACGTGCTGGAAGAGCGCGTTGCCAACCGAGCCGGCCATGTCGTGGTGCCCGACGGCCCGGGCCTCGGCATCCGCGTCAGCGAGGCCTCCGTCCGCGCCAATGCGCGGGTGCTTGCGGAGGCGTAATTCCGCCATTCCGGGGCGCGCGCAGCGCGAGCCCGGAATCCATAGCCACAGGAAGTGGTTGTCGCGCGAGCTGGTCACCACGCATCTTCGCCAAACTTCTCCCTGTGGTTATGGGTCCCGGGCTCGCGCTTTGCGCGCCCCGGGACGACAGCGGAGCATGCCGCCCCCGCGGCCCCTAACCTTCCCCTCAGGGACTCCCTATCGTATGGTCCGGCCAAACACGCCCGCCCCATCGGGCTATCCGGAAACGCATATGTCTGATCCCGCCTGGTCGCTGCACTCCCGCCTGAAAGAGGACACCATCGACATCGGCGACCTGCCGCTGTCGAAGGTCCTGGTCATCAAGGACGCGCATTATCCCTGGCTGCTGCTGGTGCCGCGGCGGCCCGATGCGGTCGAGATCATCGATCTCGACGAGGTGGAGCAGGCGCAACTCATGACGGAGATCTCCCGCGTCTCGCGCGCGCTGAAAGAGATCACCAAATGCGACAAGCTCAATGTCGCCGCGCTCGGCAACCTCGTGCCGCAGCTTCATGTCCACATCATCGCACGCCGGACCAGCGACGCTGCATGGCCGCGGCCGGTCTGGGGCGTGATGAAGCCCTTGGCGCATGACGCCACCGAGGTGCAGACTTTCATCAGCGCGCTTCGCCGCAAGATCTGGTTGGGTTGAGAACAAGAAATGTCAGCATTCGACTCGTTTCCGCTGGGACAGCCGGCTTTCGTCACCAACATCCTCGATCGCGCCGCGCATCTGCGCCGCGACGACGAGAAGCTGTTCGCGATGGAGCAGAAGCCATCGTCACGCGCCTATGTCGTCTACCGCGACTCGCTGCTGGTGAAGCGCGAGGGCGACAAGGCGCGCGCGCTGCTGGGAGTAGACGAGGCGCTGAAATGCGGCGCCAACCCCGGCACGATCTTCTTAGGGTTGCGCGACGGCGCCGCGGTGTTCGGCATGGGGATGTCGCAGGCGGCGGCCGAGAAGCTGATCGGCCGCGAGGACTACACCGTCACCGAGCTGCGCGGCATGGCGATGCAGGGCGCGATTCCGCCCGACGAGCTCTCGGCGATCGCGATGGCGAAGTCGATGGTGAGCTGGCACCAGCGCCATGGCTATTGCGCCAATTGCGGCACGCGGAGCGCGATGAAGGAAGGCGGCTGGAAGCGCGAGTGCCCTGCTTGCAAGGCCGAGCATTTTCCGCGCACCGATCCCGTCGTGATCATGCTGGTCGCCTCGGGCGAGAAGTGCCTGCTCGGCCGCCAGAAGCAGTTTCCGCCGGGCATGTATTCCTGCCTCGCCGGCTTCGTCGAGGTCGCCGAGACCATCGAGGACGCGGTACGCCGGGAAATCCTCGAAGAATCCGGAATCCGCTGCACCGACGTGCAGTATTACATGACGCAGCCTTGGCCCTATCCATCGTCGCTGATGATCGGCTGCAGCGCGCGGGCGCTCAACGAGGACGTCGTCGTCGATCATTCCGAGCTAGAGGACGCGCGCTGGTTCACCCGCGAGGAGGCCGCGCTGATGCTGACGCGGACGCATCCGGACGGGCTCGCCGGCCCGCATCCGTTCGCGATCGCCCACCACCTGCTCGGCCGCTGGGTGCACGACAAGACCGGCGCGTAAGCTGGGGCCGCCGGTGGCCACATCACGGACCGCGCCACACACCCTTTGCATCGGCATTCCCGTGCGCGACCTCACCTTTCGCGTCGAGGCCGTGCCCGCGCGCGGCAGCAAGGCCAACGCCACGCATCTCGCCGAGATCTGCGGCGGCAACGCGCTCAATGCTGCGATCGCCATCGCGCGGCTCGGTGGCCGGGTCTCCTTCGCAGGACCGATGGGTGATGCACGGGAAGCGTCGAGCGGCTTCATTCTCGAACAGATGGCCAGTGAAGGCATCGACACGACGCACGTCGTGCGCATGCCCGGCCTGACCACGCCGGTCTCCGCGATCCTGATCGAGCCCTCGGGCGAGCGGACGCTGACGATCTATCGCGATCCCGCTCTGTGGGGCGTGAAGCTGCCAGACGGTGACGCACTGCTCGCCGATTGCCGGGCGGTCCTCGTCGAGAGCCGCTGCGGCGCCCTTTGTATCGATCTCTGCGCCGAGGCGCGACGACGCGGCATTCCCGTCATCGTCGGCGTCGATCGCGCGATGTCGTTGCAGGACGGCCTGCTCACGGCCGCCTCGCACCTGCTGTTCGCCAGCGACCAGGTGCAGGAGACGGCCGGTGTCGCCGATGACGGCGAGGCATTGAAGCGCCTGGCAGGGCTGACGCCGGCCTTCCTCGCCGCCACGCGCGGCCCGCGTGGCACGATCTGGCTGGACGAGGCGGGCGAGCTGGAGGAGACACCGGCCTTCCCGGTTCAGGCGGTCGATACGCTCGGGGCCGGCGACGTCTTCCATGGCGCCTTCACGCTTCGCCTCGCCGAGGGCGAGGAGGTGCGGGAGGCGCTGCGATTCGCCGCGGCCGCCGCAGCGCTGAAATGCACCCGCCACGGTGGCGGCATGGCCGCCCCACAACGCGTTGAAGTTGAAGAGCTTTTGCGAGGCCGACTCTAGAGCGGTTCCACCACGGAGCCGAGATTATGGGCTTGCCGTGGAAAGATTTTCTCTATATCAGGGAAATCAGCCCCTGAAATGGAACAAAGTTCTTCAAATGACTGACCTCGCCGTGCAACTCCCCGAGACCAGCCGCCGCCTCGATGCCATCGACCGCAAGATTCTGATGGTGCTCCAGGAGGATGCCTCCCTCTCCGTCGCCGAGATCGGCGACCGCGTCGGGCTGTCCTCGACCCCCTGCTGGAAGCGCATCCAGCGCCTCGAGGCCGACGGCGTGATCCTGAAGCGGGTCGCCCTGGTCGACCAGAACAAGATCGGGCTCGGCATCTCCGTGTTCGTGTCAGTCGAGAGCGCCGACCATTCGGACGCCTGGCTGAAGAAGTTCGCCGAGGCCGTGAGTGCCATGCCCGAGGTGATGGAATTTTACCGCATGGCCGGCGACGTCGACTACATGCTGCGCGTCGTGGTCGCCGACATGCAGGCCTATGACGTGTTCTACAAGAAGCTGATCAGCGCCGTGCCGCTGAAGAACGTCACCTCGCGCTTCGCGATGGAGAAGATCAAGTCGGTCACCGCGCTGCCGATCCCGGCGGTGGTGGCGGCTTAGAGGCTTAGTTCTCAGGTCTCACCACAAGGAAGCTGTCATCGCCCGGCCTTGACCGGGCGATCCAGTATTCCAGAGGCGGCGATTGGATACGGAGAAGCTGCGGCGTACTGGATGCCCCGGTCAAGCCGGGGCATGACAGCGGAGATTTGCTGCGCGGGTTGTGCTCCCTGATGCCGCTCAAATCGTCTGATTGTACGCGCCGACTTCGGGATGCGTGCGGAGCACGCTGTTCACCATCTCGAACATGTCGTGCATGCGCTGCTCGGAGACCGGGCTCTCGACCACGACGACGAGCTCGGGCTTGTTGGAGGACGCGCGCACCAAGCCCCAGCTGCCGTCCTCGACCGTGACGCGTACGCCGTTGACGGTGACGAGATCGCGGATCGCCTGGCCGCCGATCTTGGCGCCCTTGGCCTGCAAGCCTTCAAAATGCTTCACCACCTGGTCGATGACGCCGTACTTGGTCTCGTCGGCGCAATGCGGTGACATGGTCGGCGACGACCAGGTTTTCGGCAGCGCGTTCTTCAGATCGGCCATCGACTTGCCCGGCGCGCGGTCGAGCATGTCGCAGATCGCGAGCGCCGACACCAGGCCGTCGTCATAGCCGCGTCCATACGGCTTGTTGAAGAAGAAGTGGCCGGACTTCTCGAAGCCCGCGAGCGCACCCGTCTCGTGGGTGCGGCGCTTCATGTAGGAATGGCCGGTCTTCCAATAGGCGACCTTCGCGCCCTGCTTCTGCAGCACGGGATCGGTGACGAACAGGCCGGTCGACTTCACATCGACGATGAAATGTGCGTCCTTGTGGATCGCCGACATGTCGCGGGCCAGCATCACGCCGACCTTGTCGGCGAAGATTTCCTCGCCGGTGTTGTCGACGACACCGCAGCGATCGCCGTCACCGTCGAAGCCGAGACCGACATCGGCCTTGTGATGCAGCACCGCGTCGCGGATCGCGTGCAGCATTTCCATGTCTTCCGGGTTCGGATTGTATTTCGGAAAGGTGTGGTCGAGCTCGGTGTCGAGCGGGATCACCTCGCAGCCGATCGCCTCCAGCACCTGCGGCGCGAACGCGCCGGCCGTGCCGTTGCCGCAGGCGGCGACGACCTTGAGCTTGCGGGTCAGCTTCGGACGGCCGGTGAGATCGGCGATGTAGCGCGCCGGATAATTCTCGTGGAACTGGTAGGAGCCGCCGGCCTCGTTCTTGAATTCGGCGTTGAGCACGATCTCCTTCAGCCGCGTCATCTCGTCGGGGCCGAAGGTCAACGGGCGGTTGGCGCCCATCTTCACGCCGGTCCAGCCATTGTCGTTGTGCGAGGCCGTGACCATGGCGCAGCAGGGCACGTCGAGATCGAACTGCGCGAAATAGGCCATCGGCGTCACCGCGAGCCCGATGTCGTGCACCTTGCAGCCCGCAGCCATCAGGCCGGAAATCAGCGCATATTTGATCGAGGCCGAATAGCCGCGGAAATCATGGCCGGTGACGATCTCCTGCTTGACGCCGAGCTCCGCAATCAGCGCGCCCAGCCCCATGCCGAGCGCCTGGATCCCCATCAGGTTGATTTCCTTCTGGAACAACCAGCGCGCGTCGTATTCGCGAAAACCCGTGGCCTTCACCATCGGCTCGGATTCGAAGGCATAGGTGTTGGGCAACAAGACGGATTTCGGCTTGGGGAACATTGAGACGGTCTCGTGAAAATGGCGGGAATTGATGCAGCCTTAGCGAATGCCGGGCCGCAGCGGAAGGCGGGAATGGCAGCTTATGGCTTATAATTGCGGCAGTTTGGTAACGGGAAAACGCGGCCCGGCGCGAGACTTCCGCCAATGCCGTCCTGAAAAAAATCCGTGCGAACGACCGTTCGTCGGCGCGGCGAGAGCCTTTTGAGGCGGCTTACTGCTCCAGCACCATCTGGCCGTTGGCGTATTCGAAGCGCTTGAGGCGGGACAGGAAGGAGAGGCCGAGCAGGTTCTCCGACAGAGCCTCGTCCGGCAGCACCATGGCGTCGACGTCGCGCACGACGAGGCCGCCGACCTCGAGCATGGCGATGCGCGTGCGCGCGGCCTTAATGGTGCCGTTGGCGGTCGAGACGGTGGCGTTGTACTCGCCGCGCGAGGGACGCAGGCCAAAGCGGGCGGCCGAGCTCTCGTTCAGCGCGACCACGGAGGCGCCGGTGTCGATCATGAAGCCGATCCGCTGGCCGTCGATGCGGCCTTCGGCCTGAAAATGGCCACGGCCATCGCGGGAGATGGCGAGGCTGCGCCCACCGGCCGGCGCCGTCGCAGCAACCGCAATCGTCGTGCGCGGCGCTGACGTCGCGGAGGCAGAACTCATCCTGTCCGCCATCTGCGCCATGAACGTGCCGAGGCCGATCATGATGGCCGCGAGGATCATTATGTTACGCATCACACCACTTCCGAGCCGGAAAGCTCGATTTCACCACGCGACACGTCTGGCCGCGAGCGACGCTGCGGTCAGAGCGCCGCTATTTTGACGAAAAGGATGAGCGGAGGGTTAATACGCCTTCGTGGCTTCTCACGTCCCGCGCGGCTTGACCCGCCGGGTCGGCAGCGCACTCGCCGGATCCTCCGGCCAGGGATGGCGCGGGTAGCGGCCACGCAGGTCGGAGCGCACCGCGGCGTAGCTGCCGCGCCAGAAACCGGGGAGGTCGCGCGTCACCTGCACCGGGCGCTGCGCCGGCGACAGTAATTCCAGCACCAGCGGCACCTTGCCGGCGGCGATCGACGGATGGGTGTTGAGCCCGAACAATTCCTGCAGCCGCACCGCAATGGTCGGCCCCTGCTCGGCCTCATAGTCGATCGCAAGCACGCTGCCGGTCGGCGCCTCGAAATGCGTCGGCGCCTCGCGATCGAGCCTTGCGCGCATCTCCCAGGGCAACAGCGCCATCAGCGCGTCGGAGAGATCGCCGGCCGAGATGTCTTTCAGTGCGATCTTGTCGTAGAGCGCCGGCACCAGCCAGTCGTCGCGCCGCGCGATCAGTCCGTCGTCGGACAAATCGGGCCAGCTGTCGCCCTCGGCCTTGCGCAGAAACATCACGCGGTCGCGCCACTGCTTTGCGGCCTTCGACCAGGGCAACCGGTCGAGACCTGCGGCAATCAGCCCATCTGCGAAGATCCGCGCGGTCTCCTCCGAAGGCGACACCGCGAGTGTCGCCTCAGACAGCGTGATCGCATGCAGCGCGCGCTTGCGCCGCGCGCGCAGCGCCATCGCGCCGCGGTCGAAGGAGATCTCGTCGACGGTCTCGATATGCTCGGCAAAATGCCGCTCGATGTCGTCCTCGCCGATCGGCGCCGCCAGCAGAACGCGGCCGCTCGCCGCCGTGCCCGTCATCTCGCCGATCGCGATGTAGGGTGCGCGGGCGAGCGACGAGGTCTGCTCCACCGCGGCGCCGCGACCATTGGCGAGCACGAAGGTGCCATTGCCGCGATTGCGCGCGACGCGGTCCGGGAAGGCGTAGGCGAGCATCAGGCCGGTCGAGAGATCATCCTGTCCGGTTACGGCCTTCTCCGACGCCGCCACCTGCGAAGCCCAGCGCCGCGCGAGATCGCGCGCGCTCGCGGCGCGCGGCGAGCGATCGCGGCGGAACTGATCGCGCCGGTACTCGAGATCGACGCTGTCGCCGCCGAGCCCGCGCTCGGTGACGATGGCCGCGATCTCGGCGGCGGCTTCGCCGCTGCCCACGCGATGCGAATCCACGATCATGCGCGCCAGCCGCGGCGGCAGCGCCAGCGCGCGCAGGCTTTTGCCTTCGGCGGTGATGCGGCCGTCGCCATCGAGCGCATTGAGCTCGGAGAGAAGGCTTTTCGCCTCTTTCCAGGCGGGCAGCGGCGGCGGATCGAGGAATGACAGCGCCGAAGGATCGGCGACGCCCCATTGCGCGAGGTCGAGCACCAGCGAGGAGAGGTCGGCGCTGAGGATCTCCGGCTGGGTGTACGGCGCGAGCGAGGCCGTCTGCGGCTCGTCCCAGAGCCGGTAGCAGACGCCCGGTTCGGTGCGGCCGGCGCGGCCGCGGCGCTGATCCACCGCCGCACGCGCAGCGCGCACGGTCTCGAGCCGCGTCAGCCCAATGTCGGGCTCGTAGCGCGGCACGCGGGCGAGACCAGAATCGACCACGATGCGCACGCCCTCGATGGTGAGCGAGGTCTCCGCGATCGAGGTCGCCAGCACCACCTTGCGCGTGCCTTTCGGCGCGGGCGCGATCGCGCGGTCCTGCACGGCAGCGTCGAGCGCGCCGAACAGCGGCACGATCTCGATGCTGGCATCCTGGACGCGTTCGCTGAGGAAATTCTGGGTGCGGCGGATTTCGGCGGCGCCGGGCAGGAACGCCAGTACCGAGCCGCCGTCGGCGCGCAGCGCGGACGCAATCGCATCCGCCATCTGCCGCTCCACCGGCGCATCCGCCTTGCGGCCAAGATAACGCGTCTCGACCGGAAAGGCGCGGCCTTCGCTCTCGACAACGGGCGCTTCCCCGAGCAGCCTTGCCACGCGCGCGCCGTCGAGCGTTGCCGACATCACGAGGATGCGCAGATCCTCGCGCAGGCCGGTTTGCGCGTCGCGCGCCAGCGCGAGGCCCATGTCGGCATCGAGCGAGCGCTCGTGGAATTCGTCGAACAGGACGGCCGCGATGCCGGAGAGCTCGGGATCGTCGAGGATCTGGCGGGTGAAGATCCCCTCGGTCACCACCTCGATGCGCGTCGCGCGCGAGATCTTCGAGCCGAAGCGGACGCGGTATCCGACGGTTTCGCCGGCCCGCTCGCCAAGCGACTTGGCCATGCGCTCGGCGCTCGCCCGCGCAGCGATACGCCGCGGCTCCAGCACGATGATCTTCTTGCCCGCGGCCCAAGGGGCATCCAGCAGCGCCAGCGGCACCCGCGTGGTCTTGCCTGCGCCGGGCGGCGCCACCAGCACAGCCGAATTATGCGCCTCCAGCGTGCGCGAGAGGTCGTCGAGCACGGCGTCGATCGGGAGGGGCGTGTCGAAGCTGCGGGGCAAGGCCTATCCATTCGTCATGCCCGGCCTTGTGCCGGGCATCCACGTCTTCGACTAGAAACAGACGTGGATGGCCGGGACAAGCCCGGCCATGACGAAATCGTTGCGGCAGTGGTCCCTCAGCCCTGCACCGGCGGACGCCCGATGCTCTCGTAGGTGAAGCCGGCGGCTTCCATGTCTTCGGGCCGGTAGACGTTGCGGAGGTCGACGACGACGGGCTGCGTCATGGTCGCCTTCAGCCGGCCGAGATCGAGCGCGCGGAACTGCACCCACTCGGTGACGATAACGAGCGCATCGGCGCCTTGCGCGCACGAATAGGCGTCCTCGCAATAGGTGATGTTCGGCAACTCACCCTTGGCCTGTTCCATGCCGACGGGATCGAAGGCCTTGACCGTCGCGCCCATGTCGATCAGGCCGGTGACGAGCGGGATCGACGGCGCATCGCGCATGTCGTCGGTGTCGGGCTTGAAGGTGAGGCCGAGCACGGCGATGGTCTTGCCGCGCAAGCTACCGCCGAGCGCCTGGCTGACCTTGCGCGCCATCGCGCGCTTGCGGTTCTCATTGACGGCCAGCACGGCTTCGACGATGCGCAAGTTCACGTCATAGTCCTGCGCGATCTTGATCAGCGCCTTGGTGTCCTTCGGGAAGCAGGAGCCGCCGAAGCCCGGACCCGCATGCAGGAACTTGGTGCCGATGCGGTTGTCGAGGCCGATGCCGCGCGCGACCTCCTGCACGTCGGCGCCGACCTTTTCCGAGAGATCGGCGATCTCGTTGATGAAGGTGATCTTGGTCGCGAGGAACGCGTTCGCGGCGTATTTGATCATCTCGGCGGTGCGGCGCGCCGTGAACATCAGCGGGGCCTGGTTCAGCGACAGCGGGCGATAGACGTCGCCCATCACCTTGCGGCCGCGCTCGTCGGAGGTGCCGACGACGACGCGGTCGGGATACTTGAAGTCGCGGATCGCCGCGCCCTCGCGCAGGAATTCGGGGTTGGAGGCGACGACGACGTCGGCCGCAGGGTTGGTCTCGCGGATGATGCGCTCGACCTCGTCGCCGGTGCCGACCGGGACGGTCGACTTGGTCACGACGACGGTGAAGCCCGACAGCGACTGCGCGATCTCGCGCGCGGCGGCGTAGACATAGGACAGATCGGCGTGACCGTCGCCGCGGCGCGAGGGCGTGCCGACCGCGATGAAGACGGCATCGGCGTCCGCGACCGGCTTCGACAAATCGGCGGTGAAGTCGAGCCGCTTGGCCTTCACGTTGGTCGCGACCAGCTCGTCGAGGCCGGGCTCGTAGATCGGAATCTCGCCGCGATGAAGCGCCGCGATCTTCTTCTCGTCCTTGTCGACGCAGGTGACGTCGTGACCGAAATCCGCAAAGCAGGCGCCGGACACCAGTCCCACATAGCCCGTTCCGATCATCGCGATTCGCATGAAAAACCCTGTTCCAGCTTGGTTAACGAAACCCCAACTCGAGCGGTTTAGCATTTTCCTGAGGGGAGAGAACAGCCCGGATGCAAAAACCGGCACGCGAATTGTACCGGTAAAGAAACCTTAAACCGCAAGGCTTCACACTGCGCCACGTCCGCACAGAGCCGGGCGGACCGCGCCTCGAAACGGGACACCATGGCACTATCAGGCACAATCGCCGCGAGCGGGCTTTCCAAAGCCCCCCCGGCCGCGCGTGTCGACTGGATCGACTATGCCAAGGGCGTCTGCATCGTCATGGTCGTGATGATGCACTCGGTGCTGGGGGTGGAGATCGCGGCCGGCCAGACCGGTTTCATGCATGTCGCCGTGGCCTTCGCAAAGCCGTTCCGGATGCCGGACTTCTTCCTGATTTCGGGCCTGTTCCTGCCATTGGTGATCGATCGGGACTGGCGAACCTATCTCGACCGCAAGGTGGTGCATTTCGCCTATTTCTATGTCGTCTGGGTGACAATCCAGTTCGGCTTCAAGGCACCGGCATTCGCGGCGGAGACGAGCTGGCGCGAGGCCGGCCTGCTGTATCTGGAATCCTTCGTCGAACCGTTCGGCACGCTCTGGTTCATCTACCTGCTGCCGATCTTCTTCGTCGTCACAAAACTGACACGGCGAGTCCCGCCGCTGGCGATCTGGCTCATCGCTGCCGCGCTGGAGACGGCGCGCATCTCGACCGGCTGGACCGCGATCGACGAATTCTGCGCGCGCTTCGTCTATTTCTATTCGGGATATCTGTTCGCGCCTTACGTGTTCGCGCTGTCCGATCGCGCGCGCAAGCATCCCGCACTTGCGCTGGCGGCGCTTGCGACCTGGGCGCTGATCAATGCGGGCCTCGTCGCGCTTGGCGCCAGCGAATGGAAGATCGTCTCGCTCGTGCTCGGCTTCGCCGGCGCCTGCGCTATCATCACGATGGGCACGCTGCTCGCCCGCGCACAATGGCTGAACTTCTTCCGCTCCTGCGGCGAGCATTCCATCGTGATCTACCTCGCCTTCTTCCTGCCGATGGCGGCGACACGAACGCTACTGCTGCGCACCGGCGTCATTCCCGACATCGGCACGGTATCGCTGATCGTCACCATCGTTGGCGTGCTCGGGTCGCTCGCGATCTGGCAGACCGCCCTGCGGCTGCACGCCGACTTCCTGTTCGAACGGCCAGAGACATTCTGGATCGCGCCGAAGAAGTCGGGCGTGCGGTTGCAGGCCGCGGAATAGGTCGATCAGGGCACCAAATAGAGAGCCCCGGCGGTGCGCCCGGCCTCGAGGTCGGCCTGCGCCCGCGCAGCATCACGGAGGCCGTAGGCAATGCCGGTCGACCGCAGGACGCCATCCGCCAGCGCAGCGAGCACGCGCTCGGCCGCACGCCGGTATTCCGCGGCATCGTTGACATAGGCCATGACGCTTGGACGCGCCAACATCAGGCTGCGACGTGGCCCGAGGTCGTTGACATCGATCGGCGCAATCGGACCGCCGGACTGACCGATGCTCGCCACCACACCGAATGGCCTCACGCAGCCAAGCGTCCTTTGCAAGGTCGTTCCGCCGATGCCGTCATAGGCGACGTCGACCCCACGCCCACCGGTGATATCCGCGACTGCGGCAGCGAAATCGGCATCCCGCCCAACGATGGTGTGATGCGCACCAGCGCCTCGGGCGATTTCGGCTTTGGTCTGCGATCCCACCGTCCCGATCACCACGGCACCTAGTGCACTGGCCCAGCGGGTCAGCAACTGACCGAGCCCGCCGGCGGCGCTGTGGACGAGAATCGTTGTGCCACGACCGACAGGAAAGACACGATCGAGCAGCATGTGCGCCGTGATCCCCTTGAGGAACGCTGCAGCCACCGCTTCGTCGGCTACCGTCTCAGGCAGCTTCACGCAACGGCAGGCCGGCAGGTTTCGTTCGGATGCATAGGCGCCGACCGGCGCTCCCGCGTAGGCGACGCGGTCGCCGACCTTGAGACCCGTTACATCCTCGCCGAGCGCCGCAACAACTCCGATCGCCTCGACGCCGGGAACGGCTTCGGCTGGAAGCGCGTAGAGGCCCATACGCTGATAGATGTCGATGAAGTTGACGCCGATTGCGGTCTGCCGGAGCCGGACCTCGCCCCGCGCCGGCGGTCCCAGAGCGACCGTTGCCAGTTCGAGCTGCTCCACGCTTCCTGGTGCCTTCAACCTGATGATCTCGGCCATGACTCGTCCCTTTCGTTGCCAATAAAAGAGACTATGGGATCAATCCAAATTCTGCGAAACTGCTCAAAGTTGAAGTTGTCTTGTGATATTTTGCACAATGCTCGATTGGTCCGACCTGCATCATTTCCTGGCTCTGGCGCGCGAGGGAAGCCTGTCGGCGGCGGCAAGGGGTCTCGGCGTCGACCATGTGACGGTAGCCCGCCGCGTCGCCGCGCTGGAAGCATCCATTTCGCTCAAGCTCGTCGATCGCCGACCACGCAGTTACGTTCTCACCGAGGACGGCAAGCGGATTGCGGCGATTGGCGCGCAGATGGAGGAGATCGCCTTCGCGGTGGAGCGCGCGGCACGGGCAGCGAAGCCGGAACTCGACGGGGAGATCTCGATCAGCGCGCCGCCCTCGCTCGCCAATATCCTGATTGCTCCAAAGCTGATGCAGTTGCGCGAGCAGTATCCAGGCATCCTCATCAAGCTGATCGGTGAGAAGCGAACGGCTTCGCTCAGCCGCCGCGAGGCCGATCTGGCGCTTCGCCTCTCTCGTCCGACACAGGCCGGGCTGATAGCCCGCAAGATCGGCCATTTCGAGTTTGGCCTTTACGGCGCGCCGTCCTATCTGAAGGAGACGCCACCTTATGCGTTCGCCTTTATCGCTTATGATGCCAGCATGGATGACACTCCGCAGCAGCAATGGCTGACGGATATCGCGGGCACCCGCCAGATCGTGCTGCGGACCAATGACCTCGAAAATCAGGCCGCTGCGGCCCGGGCCGGCGTTGGGCTTGCGGCGTTGCCGCGGTTTCTAGGCGACCGCGATCGACAGCTCGAACGTTGCAACACCGACCGCAAGCCTGTCAGTCGCGAGGTCTGGCTCATCGTCCATAACGACTTGCGCCGCGCGCCAGCGGTGCGCGCTGTCGCAGGCTTCCTCGAAGGCTGCCTGCGATAACTGCACCGCAAAGCGCGGCGCTGCCAGGATTTGCCTGTGCGCGCCTGCAAAATCAGGCCGGTGGAGGCTGTCTTTTGCCGCAAAAATTCATACATTGCGGCCATGCCCAAAAGCTCCCCAACGACATCCCCGAAGACCGCCGCCAAAGCCGACACCAAGCCCGCTGCTGACAAGCCTGCTGCCAAACCGGTCGCGGCGAAGGTGGCCGGCAAGGGCGACCACATCTTCCTGGTCGACGGTTCCGGCTACATCTTCCGCGCCTATCACGCGCTGCCGCCACTGAACCGCAAGTCCGACGGCTTGCAGGTCAACGCCGTGCTCGGCTTCTGCAACATGCTGTGGAAGCTGTTGCGCGACATGCCCGCGGACAACCGCCCGACGCATCTGGCGATCGTGTTCGACAAGTCGGAAGTCACCTTCCGCAACAAGATCTATCCCGAGTACAAGGCGCACCGGCCGCCCGCGCCCGATGATCTGATCCCGCAATTCGCGCTGATCCGCGAAGCCGTGCGCGCCTTCGATTTGCCTTGCCTGGAACAGGGCGGCTTCGAGGCCGACGATCTCATTGCGACCTATGCGCGACAGGCCAGCGACCGCGGCGCCCACACGACCATCGTGTCCTCCGACAAGGATCTGATGCAGCTCGTGAACGACAAGATCATGATGTACGACACCATGAAGGATCGCCGTATCGGCATTCCCGAGGTGATCGAGAAATTCGGCGTGCCGCCCGAGAAAGTGGTCGAAGTGCAGGCGCTGGCCGGCGATTCCACCGACAACGTGCCCGGTGTACCCGGCATCGGCATCAAGACCGCCGCGCAGCTGATCGTCGAATATGGCGACCTCGAACAGCTTCTGTTCCGCGCCACCGAGATCAAACAGCCGAAGCGGCGCGAGGCGCTGATCGAGAATGCCGAGAAGGCGCGGATTTCGCGCAAGCTGGTGCTGCTCGACGACAAGGTCGAACTCGAGGTGCCGCTGGACGACCTCGCGGTGCACGAGCCCGACGCGCGCAAGCTGATCGCCTTCCTGAAGGCGATGGAATTCACCACGCTGACGCGTCGCGTCGCCGACTATTCGCAGATCGATCCCGCCAATGTCGATGCCGATGCGTCGAACAGGAGCGGCGCAGGGGCTGGCGGCGACGCCGCCAAGGCAAAGACGTCAGAGACCTCCGGCGATCTGTTCGCCGCTCCAGCCGCGACCGCAACAGGCGGCGACAAGGGCGACAAGTCGGCCGGTCTCAAGGGCGCGCCGATTTCACTGGCCGCCGCGCGCGAAGAGGCGCTGCGCAAGCTGCCGGTCGACCGCAGCAAATACCAGGCGATCAAGACGCTCAAGGAGCTCGACGCCTTCGTCGCGCGCATCCACGACGCCGGTCATGTCGCGATCGAGACGAGAGCCAACTCCATCGATCCGATGCAGGCCGATCTGTGCGGCATCGCGCTGGCGCTGGCGCCGAACGAGGCCTGCTACGTGCCGCTCGCGCACAAGCAGTCCGGTGGCGGCGCCGGCCTGTTCGACGCGGGTCTCGCGCCGGACCAGGTCAAGCATGCGGACGCGATCGAAGCGCTGCGGCCGGTGCTGGAATCGGCGGGCATTCTCAAGATCGGCTTCGACGTCAAGTTCACCGCCGTGATGCTGGCGCAGCACGGCATCACGCTGCGCAACGCCGACGATGCGCAGCTGATCTCCTATGTGCTCGATGCCGGCCGCGGCTCGCACGCGATCGAAGCGCTCGCGGAGCGCTGGTTCGGCCACGCCATGCTGAAGGAGAGCGAGCTGCTCGGCAGCGGCAAGGGCAAGATCACCTTCGACCAGGTGCCGATCGACAAGGCCGCGCCGCTGTCGGCGGAAGGCGCCGACATGGCCTTGCGCGTGTGGCGCGTGCTGAAGCCGCGCCTCGTCGCCGAGCACATGACCGCGGTCTACGAGACGCTGGAGCGGCCGCTGGTGTCGGTGCTCGCGCGCATGGAGCGGCGCGGCATCTCGATCGACCGCCAGGTCTTGTCGCGGCTATCAGGCGACTTCGCCCAGACCGCGGCGCGCGTCGAAGCCGAGATCCAGGAGATCGCGGGCGAGCCCGTCAATGTCGGCAGCCCCAAGCAGATCGGCGACATCCTGTTCGGCAAGATGGGATTGTCCGGCGGCACCAAGACCAAGACAGGCGCATGGTCGACGACCGCGCAGGTGCTCGACGAACTTGCCGAGCAGGGCCACGACTTCCCGAAGAAGATCCTGGAGTGGCGCCAGGTTTCGAAACTGAAATCGACCTATACCGACGCGCTGCCGACCTACGTCAACCCGCAGACCCATCGCGTCCACACCACCTACGCGCTGGCCGCGACCACGACGGGCCGGCTGTCGTCGAACGAGCCGAATCTGCAGAACATCCCGGTGCGCACCGAGGACGGCCGAAAGATCCGCCGCGCCTTCATCGCGACACCCGGGCACAAGCTCGTCTCCGCCGACTATTCGCAGATCGAGCTGCGGCTGCTCGCCGAGATCGCCGACATTCCCGTCCTCAAGCAGGCGTTCAAGGACGGGCTCGACATTCACGCGATGACGGCCTCCGAAATGTTCGGCGTGCCGATCGAGGGCATGCCGAGCGAAATCCGGCGCCGCGCCAAGGCGATCAATTTCGGCATCATTTACGGCATCTCGGCATTCGGCCTCGCCAACCAGCTCGGCATCGCGCGCGAGGAAGCCTCCGCCTACATCAAGAAGTATTTCGAGCGCTTCCCCGGCATCCGCGCCTACATGGACGAGACGCGCGACTTCTGCCGGAGCAAAGGCTATGTCACCACGCTGTTCGGCCGGAAGATGTATTATCCCGACATCAAGGCTTCGAATGCCTCGGTGCGCGCGTTCAACGAGCGTGCCGCGATCAACGCGCGGCTCCAGGGCACCGCCGCTGACATCATCCGCCGCGCCATGACGCGGATGGAGGACGCCCTGGTCCAGAAGAAGCTGACGGCACAGATGCTGCTCCAGGTGCACGACGAACTGATCTTCGAGGTGCCCGACGCGGAAGTCGAGGCGACGCTGCCGGTGGTGCAGCACGTGATGCAGGACGCACCGTTCCCGGCCGTGAACCTGTCGGTGCCGCTGCATGTCGATGCGCGCGCGGCGAAGAATTGGGACGAGGCGCATTGAGGCTACCTCTTAACCTCGCCCCGCTTGCGGGGAGAGGTCGGAATTCGCGCGAAGCGCGGATTCCGGGTGAGGGGGTACAGGTCTCTCGACGATCGCACGTGGGGAGAGAGCCCCTCACCCCAACCCTCTCCCCGTAAGAACGGGGCGAGGGAGCGCACCGATCGCGCCGGCGAGTGGAATTGTCCTCCGTGCAATTGCGCGATGGCTCCGCCGCGCGGCGCATATTAGAATCGTGCCGTCCCCACACCGGTTCACCCATGCCCCACACCTCCGCCCTGCTCGGCTTCGCCCTCGTCTGCCTTGGTCTCGTGCTCACGCCGGGGCCGAACATGATCTATTTGATCTCGCGCTCGATCACGCAGGGACCGGCGGCGGGCATCGTCTCGCTCGGCGGGGTGGCACTCGGCTTCGTGTTCTACATGCTGTGCGCGGCGTTCGGCATCACCGCGCTCTTGCTCGCCATTCCCTTTGCCTATGACGCGCTGCGCTTCGCCGGCGCGGGCTATCTGCTGTGGCTGGCCTGGCAGGCGGTGAAGCCGGGCGGACGTTCGCCGTTCCAGGTGAAGCAGCTTGCGATCGACAACCCGCGCAAATTGTTCGCGATGGGTTTTGTCACCAATCTGCTCAATCCGAAGATCGCGATGCTGTATCTGGCACTGCTGCCGCAGTTCATCGATCCCACCGCCGGCAGCGTTCTGACGCAGTCGGTGGTGTTGGGGGCGATCCAGATCGCGATCAGCGTCAGCGTCAACGCGATGATCGCGCTTGCCGCAGGGTCGATCGCACTGTTCCTGGCGAGCCGGCCGAGCTGGATGCTGGTGCAGCGCTGGCTGATGGGCACGGTGCTGGCCGGGCTTGCGGTGCGGATGGCAGTGGAAGCGAAGAAGGTGTGATTATTTTTCTTCCTTCTCTCCTTGTGGGAGAAGGTGGCGCGAAGCGCCGGATGAGGGGTCTTTCTCCGCGCATTCGAAGACAGCTGGACTCGCGGAGACAGACCCCTCACCCGTCTCGCCGCTGCGCGGCGAGCCACCCTCCCCCACAAGGGGGGAGGGAAAAAGGCCGCTCAATCCAGCTTCGCGTCCATGCCCCGCTTCACCGCGGGACGCGCCATCAGCGCCTCATACCAGCGCTTGACGTTGGGAAAATCGGCCAACTCAACCTTGTGGCGAGGGTGGCGCCAGGCCCAGCCCAGGATGGCAAAATCGGCAACCGAGAGGTCGCCGGCGACGAAGTCGTGGGCCTCTAACCGGCGGTCCAGCACGCCGTAGAGCCGGCGCGTCTCCGCCATGTAGCGCTTCAGGCCATAGGCGCGATCCTGCTCGTTCTCGAGCGCGATGAAATGGTGCACCTGGCCGGGCATCGGGCCGAAGCCGCCCATCTGCCACATCAGCCATTCATAGACGGGGATGCGCCCGGCGAGCGATTTCGGCAAGAATTTGCCGGTCTTTTCGCCGAGATAGAGCAGGATCGCACCGGACTCGAAGATGCTGACGGGCTTGCCGTCCGGCCCCTCGGGGTCGACGATCGCGGGGATCTTGTTGTTGGGGCTGAGCTTCAGGAATCCCGGCGCCATCTGCTCGCCCTTGGTGATGTTCACCGGGACCACCTTGTAAGGCAGCCCCATTTCCTCCAATGCGACCGAGATCTTGCGGCCGTTCGGCGTGTTCCAGGTGTGCAGCTCGATGGTCATTCAGGCATTTCCTTCCCCGAGATATCTGGCATCCAACTACTCCAGAAGGTTGCACCCCCACAACTGACGGACCGGGATGGCCGATCCCTGTTGACTCGACCGGTCCCCTCTGGAATGTCGCGGCCGTCGCGGATAAATTCCGCCACCTCCAAAAAGCCCCGAGGGACCGCCGTGTCGAAATCTGCCTCCCGCGCCCGCCTGTTCGAAATCATCCGCCGGCGCTCCTTCGGCCGCGGTGACGTCACGCTCGCGTCGGGCCGCAAGAGCGATTTCTACTTCAACCTCAAGCCGACCATGCTCGACCCCGAGGGCGCGACGCTGCTCGCCGAGCTGACCTATGAGGCGCTGAAGGACGACCAGCTCGACTTCATCGGCGGGCTTGAGATGGGCGCGGTGCCGCTGGCCGGCGCGCTGGCGCAGATCTCCTGGATCAAGGGCCATCCAATCGCGGCGTTCTTCGTGCGCAAGAAGCCGAAGGAGCACGGTGCGAAGCTCGCGATCGAAGGTCTGCCCAAGGGCGAGACGCTCGAAGGCAAGCGCGTCGTGATCGTCGAGGACGTCACCACCACCGGCGGCTCGGCGATGAAGGCGGTGGAATCCGTACGCGAGACAGGCGCCGAGGTGGTGCTGGTGCTGACCATGGTCGACCGCGAGGAAGGCGCCACCGACACGTTTGGTGCGGCCGGCCTGCCGTTCCGCTCGCTGTACAAGGCGTCGGAGTTCCTGAAGGCTTAAGGCCGCGAGACAGTCCGTCCATGCCCGGGCGTTGCCCGGAAGCAACCATCCGCCGGAAGCTGTGCCCGGCCTTGAAGAGGTCACGGCCTCGACTTGAAATCGCCTCCGCTCAACTGCTCATTTACCATCCAGCACTATGGTGAATCATGTGCCGAGACCTCGGAAGGTTCCGGCCGGTTCAGTAGCGTCGGAGTGAGCATTGCGTACAGCCTTGTCCCATGCGCGTCGCGCGATGCTTGTGGCCGCCAGCCTGGCGGCCCCGCTGCTTGCGGTTCCAGCCCCGGCTTCGGCCGAAGGCCTGTTCGACTTCTTCTTCGGCGGAATGCAGCGGCCCCGGCCGCAGCGTGAGGTTCCGCAGCAGTCGAACTCCTTTGCCGATCCCTTCGCCAGCCAGCAGAATCCCGCAAACCCGCAATATGTGCCCCCGACACGCGCGGCGGCGGCCGGCGGCTCCGGCCCGGCCTTCTGCGTGCGCACCTGCGACGGCAAATATTTTCCGCTGATGCGCGGCCTCGCCTCGCCCGCTCAGATGTGTCAGGCGTTCTGTCCTGCCACCACGACAAAGGTCTATTTCGGCTCTTCGATCGACGGCGCCGCTTCGCAGACCGGCGAGCGCTACGCCGACAGCGAAAACGCGTTCGCCTATCGCAAGGCGCTACGTGCCGACTGCACCTGCAACGGCCGTGAGCCGGTCGGCCTCGCCCCGGTCGATCTCGCGCTGGATTCCTCGCTGAAAGCCGGCGACGTGATCGCGACCAGCGACGGCCTCGTCGCCTATACCGGCATCCGCGTCGGCAATGACCAGGCTGCGGACTTCACGCCGGTTGCCTCCTACCCCGGCCTCACCGCGCAGGTCCGCGCGCGGCTCGGCGAGATGAAGGTGGCACCGGTGCGCGCGGAGACGGTCGCAGCAGATGCGCCGGCCTCAGTCGAGATCGTGCGCGAGGCGCTGCCTGACGTGACGGTGCCGAAGACCCCAGCACAGAAGCCGGCGAAGCGGGCGGGGCTGGACTAAGCCCGAACTGAATCAAAAGTCGTCATTGCGAGCGCAGCGAAGCAATCCAGTCTGTCACCGCGAACAGATTATGGATTGCTTCGCTACGCTCGCAGTGACGGAGAGTGCTGCGTCACCTTCCGATGATCACCCCGATCACGTTCGGCGCCGCCAGATATTTTTCCTCGATCGCCGCGCGCGCGGCGGCGCGGTTTTCCTGAGTCAGCAGGCCGCGCTTCTCGGCCAGGATCATCCAGCAGAAGCCCCACCAGTCGGTGAGCATGCCCGCCTCGCCGATGAGATCGTAACCCTGCTCGGCTGCGAAGATGCGCGCATGCGCTTCGTCCAGCGTGTCGAGGAACAGATGATCCTCGGTCGAGAACAGATCGTCGCTGACGTCGTCGATGGTGTAGCCCCAGATCGACTGGCACACCGCGTTGAACTCGCGGTCGAACTGGTCGTCATCGACCGCGTAGCGCCGCGCGGCCTGATGCAGCCGCGACAGCGAGCGCGCGAAATCGGCGATCCGGGTGAGGGCAAATTGATCGAAGGCGATGGTGGACATGTAGTCCTCGCAAAGTCTGACGGACGCTAGATATTGTGTCGGCAACGCACCGAATCACAATGATATATCAAAGACTTGCCAAAGTGTTCTTAATTTGTTCCGGAACAGGGGACAAAGTCCGACCGGCGGAATCGAAAGGGGTCGCCTCGCAGCGACCCCTTTGCCGGTTGCAATCGTGTTCGGGATGAAATCCAGCCCCGGCAATTGGCAAGTTAGAGGTACCTATGAACTTAGGCGATTCCGGATAAGTACTGGACGTAGTCCTGTCCTATTTTCCGTTGCCGGGCCCGATGGATCCGGTTGGCACGAGGCCGGGATCTCAACAACAGCGCGAGGCCGCAATGGCGTGGACGCGGCGGTCACCGAGCAGATGGGCGACAAAGCCATTGCTGGGAAAGATCCTTGCGAACGCGGCATCGCGGATGCTGAGACCGCCGGCATAGGCGCCGAAGGCGGGCATCACGGCGCGCATCCCATCGCTGGCGAAGCAGCGGCGTTCCATCGAGCGGCCGCGTGCGGAGACGCGCGCCTTCGGATGCAGATGGCCGGCGATCTCGCCGCGCACACCTGTTGGCTCATGACGGAAGGTGATCGGGCCGATCGCGACTTCGTCGGCGATGGTCCCGCCGAGATCGCGCGGCAGCATGGGATCGTGATTGCCCGAGATCCAGATCCAGTCGCGGCCGGTCTGGAGCGCGGCGACAGCATCGCGATCGTCGGACGACAACCGCTCATGCGCGGTTCGGTCGTGAAAACTGTCGCCGAGCGCGATGACCGTTCGGGGATTATGGCGGGAGATGACGGCAGCGAGACGGCTCAGCGTTGCCAACGTATCGTAAGGCGGCAGCAGCACACCGCGCGTGGCGAAGCTCGACCCTTTTTCCAGATGCAGATCGGAGACGACGAGCAGGCGCTGCTCTTCCCAGAACAGCGCGCCGGAGAGATCGGCGTGGAGCGCGATGCCAGCCACATCCAAAGTGCGTGTCGATGAGATCGATAGCGCCACTTGCTCCGTCATGGCCGGGCTCGTCCCGGCCATCCACGTTCTTGCCGCGGAAGCAAAGACGTGGATGCCCGGGTCAAGCCCGGGCATGACGATGTGGATGGAGTTGCGCGCACCACTGGTAAAATTCTCTACGACATCGCCTCTTTGACCAGCTCGTCGGCGGCCTCCGCCAGGAGCTCGTCGCCAGCTTCGCCATAGACTGACTCGCGGCCGATTTCCAGCATCACGGGGACGGCGAGCGGCGAAACGTGATCGAGTTCCCGATGCGTGATGCGGCCCTGGATGCGGGCAAGCATGGCGCCGAGACGGCGCAGGTCGAGCAGGCCGGTAGCGGCATCAGCACGGGCGGCGCGCAGCAACACGTGATCGGCCTGGTGCTTGCGCAGGACGTCGTAGACGAGATCGGTCGAGAACAGCACCTGGCGGCGGCTCTTGTCCTCGCTGGTGAAGCGCCGCTCGATCAGGCCGGAGATCAGCGCGCAATTGCGGAAGGTGCGCTTCATCAGCGCGGATTCCGCGAGCCAGGCTTCGAGATCGTCCCCGAGCATGTCCGGGTTGAACAGCGCGTCGAGGTCGAGCTGGCCGTTGCGGATCATGAAGGAGGCATCGCCAAGCCCCCAGATCGCCACCGCATATTCATTGGCGACGAAGCCGAGCGGCCGGGCGCGCATCCGCTCCAGCCGCCGCGTCAGCAGCATGCCCAGCGTCTGGTGCGCGAGCCGGCCCTCGAAGGGATAGCAAATGAGATAATGCTTGTTGCCGCGTGGAAAGGTCTCGACCAGCAGTTCGCGCACGCCGGGCACACGTGAGACGTCTTTCTGCAACGACAGCCAGTCGCGCACCTGTTCAGGCAAACCATTCCATGCACGGCGATCATCGAGCAGGCGCCGCACGCGCTCGGCAAGATAGGTCGAGAGCGGAAATTTGCCGCCCATATAGGACGGCACTTTCGGGTCTTTGTCGTTGGCGCGGGAGACATAGACCTGATCCTCGGCCAACGCCTCATAGCGCACGACTTCGCCGCCGAACACAAACGTGTCGCCGGCGGTCAGGCCCTCGATAAAATATTCCTCGATTTCGCCGAGCACGCGGCCGCCGCGCGCTATGGCGCCGGTCGAGCCGCTGCCGGTGGAGCGCCCACGAACGAGCCGCACCTTCAGCATCGGCTCCTCGACGATGGTGCCGACATTGAGACGATAGCTCTGCCGCACCTTTGGATTGGCAACGCGCCAGCGGCCCTGCTTGTCCTGCCTGATGCGGGCGAAGCGCTCATAGGTCTTCAGCGCGTAGCCGCCGGAGGCGACGAAATCGACGACGTCGTCGAAATCCTGCCGGGCGAGATCTGAGTAAGGCGCGGCCGTGAGCACCTCGCCGTAGAGATCATCGCTCAGAAACGGCTCGCCGCAGGCGCAGCCGAGCACGTGCTGGGCCAGCACGTCGAGTGCGCCGGTGCGCAAGGGTGACGTATCCTGCGCATTCTCGGCGATCGCATCGATCGCGGCGCGGCACTCCAGCACCTCGAACCGGTTGGCCGGCACCAGCACCGCGCGCGAGGCTTCATCAAGGCGGTGATTGGCGCGGCCGATCCGCTGCATCAGACGCGAAGAGCCTTTTGGCGCGCCGATATTGACGACGAGATCGACATCGCCCCAGTCGACGCCGAGGTCGAGCGAGGAGGTGCAGACCACGCCGCGCAGTCTGCCCGCCGACATCGCGTCCTCGACCTTGCGGCGCTGGGCGACGTCGAGCGAGCCGTGATGCAGCGCGATCGCGAGGTTGTCGTCGTTCATGCTCCAGAGATTCTGGAACAGCATCTCGGCCTGGCTGCGGGTGTTGACGAAGACGAGCGTGGTCTTGTTGGCCTTGATCAGCTCGTAGATTTCAGGAAGCGCGTGGCGCGCGCTGTGGCCTGCCCAGGGCAGGCGCTCGCGCGTATCCAGCATCTCGACCAGCGGCGGCGCGGCACCGCCGGCGACGACAATGTCGGCGGCCGCCTCCTTCCCGCCGGGCTGCGGCACCAGGAAGCGCGCAAGCTGGTCCGGCTCGGCCACGGTCGCCGACAGGCCGATCGCGCGCAGCTGCGGCGCCAGCCGCCAGAGCCGTGCCAGACCCAGCGAAAGCAGATCGCCGCGCTTGGACGTCACCAGCGCGTGGAGCTCGTCGAGCACGATGCGCTTCAAGGAGGAGAACAGGAACGGCGCGTCGTCGGAGGAGAGCAACAGCGCGACCTGCTCAGGCGTCGTCAGCAGGATATCGGGCGGATAGCGCCGCTGGCGCTGCCGCCGCGACACCGGCGTGTCGCCGGTGCGGGTCTCGACGTTGACAGGCAGCCCCATCTCCGCAATCGGCCGCTCGAGATTGCGGGCAATATCGACGGCGAGCGCTTTCAGCGGCGAGATGTAGAGCGTGTGCAGGCCATCGCTGCGGCGAACATCGCGGCCGGTGGAGACGAGGCTTTGCTTCGTCCTTCCGTCCCGCTCGACCGGCTGCGTCGAGAGCTCCACCAGCGTCGGCAGAAATCCCGCCAGCGTCTTGCCCGCGCCGGTGGGCGCGACCAGCAGTGCGGAACGATCCTCGCGCGCCTTGTCCAGCAGCGCGAGCTGATGCTCACGCGGCGACCAGCCGCGGGCCGCGAACCACGCCTGGAAGCGGTCGGGCAGCAGCGTGGCCGGCTCGGCCGGAATTTTGAGGATGCGGGGCGGCACGGCATCACAGGTAAGCCGTGGGGGTGGGTTCGTCGAGGGGTGGAGATGTGAATAGCGGGGCGCCCCTTTTCCCTCTCCCCTTGCGGGAGAGGGTGGCTCGCCGCGACAGCGGCGAGACGGGTGAGGGGTATCTCTCCGCGCGTCATTCTCCTTCGAGTACGTGGAGAAGACCCCTCATCCGGCGCTTCGCGCCACCTTCTCCCACAAGGGGAGAAGGAAGAAAGCGCGGCCTACTCCGACATCGGCTTGTCGGAGATGTCCCAGTCCTTGCCGCTGAAGGTGGAGATGAAGAGCGTCTTCATCGGCGTGTAGTCCTCGGGCGTGTAGCTGTAGGTGACGCCGTCGAGGAAATAGGGCGAGTGGAAGCCTGCGAGCGTGGACGCCTGCTTCAGCACGTTGGCGCGGGTGAGATCGTCGCCGCAGCGGCGCAGGATCTCGCCCATGGTGACGGCCTGGCCGTAGCCGGCAAACGCGATGGTGTTGTCTTGATCGATCGCCGGCGTGTACTTCTTGCGCAGCTCCTCGAACGCCATCACGTCGGGGTCCTTCTCCCATTTGGGCAGGCCGACCTCCTTGTTGTAGCGGATGGCGACGATGCCGGTGGCGTTCTCGAGGCCTGCTGCGTTGAGGATCGAACGACCGGTCGAACCGGCTGACAACAATTGCAGCGGCTTCCAGCCGAGCTCGGCCACTTTGCGGATCGACTGCGACGACGCCTTGCCGGTGGAAATGTTGTAGAAGACGTCGGCGCCCGATTTCGAGAGATTGATGAGCTGGGAATCGACGGTCGGATCGGTCAGATCGTAGGTCTGCTCCATGATCACCTGCGCGGTGCCCCCGGCATCCGCCAGCACCTTCTTGAACGGACCGAGGAAGTCACGGCCGAAATCGTCGTTCTGGTAGAGAATGCCGACCTTGGCATTCGGCTTCACGCTGAGGACGTGCCGCGCCAGGATGCGCGCTTCGGTCGGATAGAGCGGCAGGCCCGCCATCGTCCATTTGAACTCTTTTGGATTGTTCCACTTGGACGCGCCGGTGTTGAGCAGCAGTTGCGGCACGCCTTTCGAATTCAGGTATTTGTGCACGGAGGTCTGCGGCGCGGTGCCGAGCGAGCCATAGAGCGCCAGCACCTCTTCCTGCTCGACCAGGCGCCGCGTCGCCTCGACGCATTTCGGCGCGCTGTAGGCGTCGTCCATGGTGAGGAACTTGACCTTGCGGCCGTTGATGCCGCCCTTCTCGTTCAGCATCTGGAAATAGGCTTCGCCGATGCGGCCGAGCACGCCGTACAGCGAGCCGGGCCCGGAATGCGGCACGGTCTGGCCGATCTTGATCTCGGTGTCGCTGGCGCCCGCATCGTATTTCTTCTCCGCGGCCCAGACATACGGCGCAGGCAAGGTGGATGCGGCGATGGTGGCGAGCGCGCCGGCGCTGAAATCGCGCCGCGTTGGATTCTTCGTCATTTTTTGTTTCTCCCTAGCGCCCGCATTGTGCTGGCATCGCAGCGCGGGTCGCAAGTGGGAAGTCGCAGCTCAGCGACGCAATGACGCTTAAATCGCGGGGCTTTTAGCGCCTAAACTCAAGTTTTCTCGGCGACGACGACGAGGCCGCGCACCGGCTCGTTGTTCTCGATGCGTGGCGATGCCGGCTCCAATGTCAGCAGCTTGAACCCGGCCTTCGCCATCGCACCACGCACATATTCCGCCGAATGGGCATAGCGCAGGCCTTCGCCGAGCACGATGCCGCTGCCGTCATGCGTCTCCAGCGTGAAGGCGAGCACGCCGCCGGATATGAGCACGCGCTTCGCCTCGATGAGCACTGGCGCGAGATCGGAGAGATAGACGAAGGCGTCTGCGGCGACGACGAGGTTCGCGCTCGCATCGGCCTTGCCGCGCAGGCCTTCGATCATGTCGGCGACTTCGAGTTCGGCATAGAGTTCGGTGGCGCGCGCCTCCTTGATCATGCCGGGCGACAGATCGATGCCGATGAAATGATCGACCTGTTTGGCGAAGGCGGCGGCCGCGAGCCCGGTGCCGCAGCCGAGATCGATGGTGCGCTTGAACAAGGCCGGCTTCTTCGCGACGACGCGCGCGGCCACCACCGCCTTGAAGATCAGCGACGGTGCGCGATAGTCGAGATCGTTGATCAGCGTGTGCTCGAAGCGCGGCGCGTACTGGTCGAACAGCGCCTGCACGTAGGCCTTGGGCATCTCGGACAATTGCTCGTCGCCGAGCCGTATCAGATGCAAATGGGCGCCGTGCTGATCCTCGGGATCGGACTCGCGTGCTTTGCGAAATGCTGCGATGGCCTTGTCACGCTCCCCGAGCTGGCTGCGGATTTCACCGAGCGTGAACCACGCGGACGTAAAATTGGGCGCGAGCTCGATCGCCTGCTCGATGAGGTCGGCGGCAGCGGGCAGATCGCCCTTGAGCTGGAGGTCGCGCGCGAATTCGAAACGGCGGTCGGCCATGAGATCGCCGGAGGACTGGAACAGGCGCAGGGGCATAGGAACTCGGCTCGTCATCGCCGGGCTCGACCCGGCAATCCATCAAAAAGGGAACTGTTTAAAAGGATGGAGGCGCGGGTCCCGCCTCCGCCAATTGGCTTCGGCGGGCTTTTACACCGCCGGGCCGGCGAAGCCTAGCGGAGACGGCAAGCCCGCGCATCACGGGTTCATTTGGGGTGGCCGCTCCCTATATGACGCATATGCGTCCGCAAGACATCCTGCTGCCAACTGCTGACGGCCTGTGCTGCAAGCCCGGCACCTTCCACATCGACCCTGTCCGCCCGGTCGAGCGGGCCGTGATCACCCACGGCCATTCCGACCATGCCCGCGCCGGCCATGGCGCGGTGCTGGCGACGCAGGAAACGCTGGACATGATGCGGCTGCGCTATGGCGAGAACTTTGCCGGCTCGACGCAAGCGATCCGCTATGGCGAGGAGATCCGGCTCGGCGACGTGCGCGTGAGGTTTCACCCGGCCGGTCACGTGCTGGGCTCGGCGCAGATCGCCGTGACCTGCAAGGACACCTGCATCGTCGCCTCCGGCGACTACAAGGATGCGCCCGACCCGACCTGCACGCCGTTCGAGCTCGTGCCCTGCGACGTCTTCATCACTGAAGCCACCTTCGGCCTGCCGGTGTTTCGCCATGGCGATGCCGCCGGCGAGGTGAGGAAGCTGCTGGCCTCCGTTGCATTGTTTCCCGAGCGCGCGCATCTCGTCGGCGCCTATTCGCTCGGCAAGGCGCAGCGCGTGATCGCGCTGTTGCGACAGGCCGGCTATGACGCACCGATCTACCTGCATGGCGCGATGGAGAAGATCACCGAGTACTATCAGAGCCGCGGGATCGATCTCGGCGAGCTCAAGCCGGTGCTGGGCGTCAAGAAGGCGGCGCTCGCCGGCACCATCACGCTGGCGCCGCCGTCGGCCACCTCGGACCTCTGGACGCGGCGCTTTCCCGACCCCGTCACCGCCTTTGCCTCGGGGTGGATGCGGGTGCGTGCCCGCGCACGGCAGCGCGGCATCGAGCTGCCGCTGGTGATCTCCGACCATGCCGATTGGGATGGCCTCACCGCGACCATCGCGGCGACCGGCGCCAGCGAGATCTGGGTGACGCACGGCCAGGAAGACGCACTGGTGCATTGGTGCAAGTCGCAAGGTCTTCGCGCGCAACCGCTCGATCTCGTCGGCTATGGCGACGAGGAGGAGAGCGAGACACCGCTTCAAGATGAGGCCGAAGCATGAACCGCTTCGCCGAACTGCTGGATCGCCTCGCCTACGAGCCCGGCCGCAACAACAAGCTGCGGCTGATCACCGGCTATTTCCGCGAGGTCGGCGATCCCGACCGCGGCTACGCCCTGGCCGCGCTGACCGGCGCGCTGAGCTTCAAGCATGCCAAGCCCGCGCTGATCCGCGATCTGATCGCGGCGCGCACGGATGAGGTGCTGTTCGGGTTGTCTTACGATTACGTTGGCGATCTCTCGGAGACGGTGGCGCTGATGTGGCCGCGGCGGGTGCCCGGTCATGACGAATCTTTTCCGGGCCACCCCTCTCCCCCTCCCTCCCCCGCAAGGGGGGAGGGAGCGCAGCGGAGCGCGCGGCGGCCGGTGAGCATCACGACCGACAGTGATTCAGCGAGTGATGGAGGCACCACTCTCTCCGTTCCCTCCCCCCTTGCGGGGGAGGGGCAGGGAGAGGGGTACCGCGGGCGGGATGCTCATGAGTCCACACATCCAAGCAACCACAACAACCCGCCGCCCCCAACCCTCACCGAGGTCGTCACCACGCTGCGCACGCTCGGCAAGACCGAGCTGCCAAAGCAGCTCGAACGCTGGCTCGACGAGCTTGACGAGACCGGCCGCTGGGCGCTGCTGAAGCTCGTCACCGGCGCGCTGCGCATCGGCATTTCCGCGCGCCTCGCCAAGACTGCAGCCGCAGCGCTTGGCGACAAGGACCCGCATGAGGTCGAGCTGATCTGGCCGGGGCTCAGCCCTCCCTATCTCGACCTGTTCGCCTGGCTCGAAGGCCGCGGCGAAAAGCCGGTCAATCGCGATCCCGCGCCGTTCCGGCCGGTGATGCTCGCGCACGCGATCGAGGACACGGATTTCGCCGCGCTTGATCCCGCCGACTACATCGCCGAATGGAAATGGGACGGCATCCGCGTGCAGGCGGTGGCGGGCCGCGATGAGCGCGGGCAGATCACGGCGCGGCTCTATTCGCGCACCGGCGAGGACATCACGGGGAGCTTTCCGGATCTCGTGCCGTCGCTGCGGCTCGCGGGCGCAATCGACGGTGAGCTTCTGATCCTGCGCGAAGGCCGCGTGCAGAGTTTCAATGTTCTGCAACAGCGCCTCAACCGCAAGGTCGTTTCGCCGAAGCTGATCAAGGAATTTCCGATCCATTTGCGCGCCTATGATCTGCTCGGCGACGACGCGAACGATCTGCGCGAGCTGCCTTTCGCGGAGCGGCGCGAACGGCTGGAGACGTTCATCGGCAAGCTCGACGATCCCCGCATTGACCTGTCGCCGACCGTGCCTTTCGCAAGCTGGCAGGCGCTGACCGCGGCGCGCGCCGATCCCGCGAGTGCCGGCGCGGGTGCGGATGCTGATGCCGTCGAAGGCGTCATGCTGAAGCGGCGCGATGCGCCTTACCTGCCGGGGCGGCCAAAAGGCCAGTGGTGGAAGTGGAAGCGCGACCCGCACATCATCGATGCCGTGCTGATGTATGCGCAGCGCGGCCACGGCAAGCGCTCGTCCTATTACTCCGATTACACCTTCGGCGTCTGGACCGAAGGCGAAGCCGGCGAGGAGCTGGTGCCGGTCGGAAAAGCCTATTTCGGCTTCACGGACGAGGAGCTCTTGCAGATCGACCGTTTCGTCCGCCGCAACACCACCGAGAAATTCGGCCCCGTGCGCCACGTCGTGCACGAGCGCGACAAGGGGCTCGTGCTGGAGGTGGCGTTCGAGGGGCTGCAGCGTTCCCCGCGGCACAAATCCGGCGTCGCCATGCGCTTCCCCCGCATCAGCCGGCTGCGCTGGGACAAGCCGCCGCGCGAGGCCGACCGGCTGGAAACGCTGGAAAAGATGCTGAAGGCTGACGAATCCCTACCAACAATTAAGGTTGCAGCGTCCGCCGACAGCCATTGACGAGGGAATGCGGGTTCCCCATGTGCCCCGCCGTGACCTATAATGGGGTCGAATCCCCGCGAGGAGTTTTGAGATGGTCCAAGACGTCAGAGATTTGCCGGCCGGCCGCAGCGATGGGCTGAACCGCTTTCTCGGCGGCTCGCCGCTGGCGGTCGCGTTTCGCCTGGTCCTGCTCTCGATCCTGGTCGGCGTCGTGCTCGCCGCGATCGGCTTCGATCCCTGGAATATCATCTACAGCATCCGCTTGCTGTTCCAGCGCCTCTGGGATCTCGGCTTCGACGCGGTGAACTGGCTGTGGCGCTACTTCCTGCTCGGCGCCGTCATCGTGGTTCCGATCTGGCTGCTCTCGCGCGTATTCGGCGCGCCGCGCAACAGGTAAGGATTTGGGAGCCCGCAGCCGATGCAGTTACGCTTTGTCGGCTGCGGCGACGCCTTCGGCTCGGGCGGCAGGCTCAACACCTGCTTCCACGTCTCGGGGCGCGCGGCCAACTTCCTGATCGATTGCGGCGCGTCGGCCCTGCCGGCGTTGAAGCGACTCGAGATCGACCGCAACGAGATCGACCTCATTCTCATCACGCATTTCCACGGCGACCATTTTGCCGGGCTGCCGTTTGTCCTGCTCGATGCGCAATTCTCGCGGCGGACCCGGCCGCTGACGATCGCGGGCCCGCAAGGCCTCGAGACGCGGCTCGCCCAAGTGATGGAGGCGCTGTTCGAGCACTCCTCGAAGACCAAGCAGCGCTTCGAGCTGAACGTCATCGAACTCGCGCCTGGGCAAAGCCAATCCTTCGGCGGAGTGAATGTAACGCCCTACCCGGTGGTGCACGGCGAATCCGGCGGGCCGCATCTGGCCTACCGCGTCGAGGTTGAAGGCCGTACGCTCGCCTACAGCGCCGACACCGAATGGACGGAGACACTCATTCCGCTGGCGCATGGCGCGGACCTTTTCATTGCTGAAGCCTATATGTACGAGAAGGTGGTCAAGAACCATCTCAGCCTGAAGACCTTGGAACAGCATCTGCCAGCAATCGGCGCGAAACGCCTGGTCCTCACCCATATGAGCGACGACATGCTGTCGCGCCTGGACGACGTACCGCATCTCGCCGCCGAAGACGGCATGGTGCTCGTGTTCTGACATGCACGCGCCCGTTCATCCCAGGATCGGCTCCCGCCAGGTGTTCGCCATTGCCGGTCCCGCGATGGTCGCGAACCTCACCACGCCGCTGATCGGCGTGGTCTCGACCACCGCGATTGGGCGGCTCGACGATGCCGCGCTGCTTGGCGGCGTCGCGATGGCCTCCGTCATCTTCGACTGCCTGTTCTGGCTGTTCGGCTTCCTGCGCATGAGCACGCTCGCCTTCACGGCGCAGGCGCTGGGCGCGGGCGAGACGCGCGAGGAGACCGTGATCCTGGTGCGCGGCTTCATCGTCGCGGGCCTGATCGGCGCCGCGCTGATCGTGCTGCAACTGCCGCTGGCCGCCGGGCTGTTCGACCTGATGGGCGGCAGCGAAGGCGTCACGCGCGCGGCAAAGACCTATTTCATGATCCGGATCTGGTCGTCGCCGTTCGCCTTCGCCAACTACGTCATTCTCGGCTGGCTGGTGGGGCAGGCGCGCGCCAATCCGGCGCTGCTGCTGCAGGTCGTCATCAACCTCATCAACATGGCGGCGACGATCTTGCTGGTGCTGGTCTACGACACCGGCATCGCGGGCGCGGCGATCGCCGCACTGATCTCGGAGACGATTGGCTTCGTGCTCGGCGTGATCGTCTGCCGGCGCTATGCGGATGGCGGCTTTGCGGTGCCCCTTGCCACGCTGCTCGACCGGGCAAAACTGATGCGGCTGCTGGCGGTGAACTCCGACATCATGATCCGCACCGCGGCGCTGATCGCCGTGTTCCTGTTCTTCACCGCCAAGGGCGCACGCGCCGGCGACGTCACGCTGGCGGCGAATTCCGTGCTGAACAATTTCCTGCTGGTCAGCGCGTTCTTCCTCGACGGTCTTGCGAACGCAGCCCAGCAGCTCTGCGGCCGCACTTTTGGCGCGCGCGATGCCAGGGGCTTTGCGGACTCGACACGGCTGGTGCTGCTGTGGGGCCTCGGCTTCGCGCTGGTCGTCGCGGTGCTGTTCGCGCTGTTCGGGCCGAACCTGATCAATGTCATGACAGCGAGCGAGGACGTCCGCCGCGCCGCGCGCGAATTCCTGCCGTTCATCGTGCTTGCGCCGATCCCCGGCGTGTTCGCGTTCGGCTTCGACGGCATCTATGTCGGCGCGACCTGGGCACGCGAGATGCGCAATCTGATGCTGTTATCGTTCACGATCTTTCTCGGGGCCTGGTGGGCGCTGCAATCGTTCGGCAATGCCGGGCTGTGGAGCGCGCTGATCGCCTTCTACGTCGCCCGCGGCGGGTTGCAGGGCGCGCGCTATCCGGCGCTGTATCGGGTGACGTTTCCGAAATCGTAGATTCGTAGCCCGGATGGAGCGCAGCGAAATCCGGGGTCTTCGTGCTCGCGGAAAGATTCCCGGATTGCGCTGCGCTCCATCCGGGCTACTGGACGGTGGCTACATCCCCGGCCAGTCTTCCGCCGTGAGTGTCGCCGCGTCGGCGCCGACGATTTCGGACAGCGAATCCCGCCCTGTCCGCAGCAGCGTCGAGGTGAGATCGCGTTTGATCTCGTCGACGAGGCCGAGGCCCTTGTAGACCAGCGACGAATAGAGCTGGATCAGGCTCGCGCCGGCGCGGATCTTCGTCAGCGCGGCGCCGCCGGAATCCACGCCGCCGACGCCGATCAAGGGGAACGCGCCCTCGACGCGCACATAGGTCTCCGCGACCATGCGCGTCGACAGGCGGAACAGCGGCCGGCCGGACAGACCACCCTGCTCCTTGGCGCGCATTTCCTCGCGCAGCGTGCTCGGCCGCGCGATCGTCGTGTTCGCCACGATCATGCCGTCGACCCGGCGCGAGCGCGCCACCTGCACGACGTCGTCGAGCTGGGCGAGGCTCAAATCAGGCGCGATCTTGAGCAGCACCGGCGTGTCGCCGGCCTTCTGGCGCACCCGCTCGCGCGCGTCGATCACCCTGGCGAGGAGATCGTCCAGCAGCGCACCTTCCTGCAAATTGCGCAGACCCGGCGTGTTCGGCGAGGAGACGTTGACGGTGAAATAGCTCGCGACCGGCGCAAAAGTCTCGATCAGCTTGACGTAATCGCCAACGCGATCCGGCGAATCCTTGTTGGCACCGACATTGACCCCGACGATGCCGCCGTGCTGCGCGCGCGCCGCGAGCCTGCGCAGCGCGACTTCCGCGCCGTCATTGTTGAAGCCCATGCGGTTGATCACGGCCTCGTCGCGCTCCAGACGAAATAGCCGCGGCCGCGGATTGCCGCTTTGCGGCTTCGGCGTCACCGAACCGATCTCGACGAAGCCGAAGCCGAGCCGCAGCAACGCATCCGGCACCTCGGCGCTCTTGTCGAAGCCCGCGGCCATGCCGATCGGATTGGGGAAGTTGAGCCCGAAGGCACGCACGGCGAGCTTGGGATCGTCAGGCCGCGGCTTGACCGGCGGCAGGAAGCGCAGGCCCTGGATCGCGAGGCGATGCGCATCCTCCGGATCGAGCCAGCGCAGCACCGGCAGCGAAAAGGCGTCGAAGGCGCGGATCACGGGTTAAGCTCCGGAACGTCGTGGCCGCCATCGGAGCGCATGTTGAGATTCATCACCGACAGCACCGCGCCGAGATCGAGCTCGCCATAGAGGTGCGGAAACAGCTCCTCATTGCGCGAGCGCTCCCAGCGCAATGCGCTGCCGAGCGCGTCGCCGTCGACCTCGACCAGGAACAGCGCGCGCTGCCCGAAATAGTGCTTGCGCAAGGTCTCGGGAACCTGGGGCGCGGTCGAGAAATGGATGAAACCGTCGCGCGAATCGTCCGCGCTGCCCCGGTAGACACCCTGCCGTTCCGCCTCGCGCCAGGCCGAGGCCGGACAGATTTTGTAGATCTTGACCACCGCTCACGCAGCCCTGTTTGCTCTTTGAGTCTTTTGGGTTTTTTCGTCTCGTGCGGGTCCTCAAAACCCGGGCGCGACCGTAATGGCCGCCCCCTCCGAACTCAAGGCTTAGAGCCATTTCCGTTCCGATGAAATCGGAACGGGGCTTTAAATTCTTGTTTTGACGCGTTTTCTTGACGCGAACCGGTATCCGCTTCGCTTGAAAATGCTTCTCCCGCCACCCCTTGCGCGAAAAACGGAAAACCGGTTGATTTGAGGACAGTTTTCCTGAGTTGCGACGGGCTGGACCTTCCATGGTCAGACAGGCCAAAGCGCAGAGGATACTGACTCACGACCAGATCTGGGGAGCGCTGGATCGGCTGGCGGAGCGTGCCGGCCTGTCGCCGTCCGGCCTCGCCAAGCGGGCCGGGCTCGATCCCACCACCTTCAACAAGTCCAAGCGTGTCACCCCCGACGGGCGCGAGCGCTGGCCATCCACCGAATCGATCGCGAAAGCGCTGGCGGCGGCCGGCTCCTCGATGGACACCTTTGCCGGGTTGACCGGTGACGACGCCAGCGACGGCCGCTCGGTGCCGCTGCTCGGCCTCGCACTAGCCGGCGCGAGCGGAGCTTTCGACGAATCCGGCTTTCCATCCGGCAAGGGCTGGACCGAACTTGCGTTTCCCACCGCCGAGGACAGTCGCGCCTTTGCGCTGGAGATTTCCGGCGATGCGCTTGCCCCGGCCTATCGCGACGGCGACGTCATCCTGATCTCTCCCCGCGCGCCGATCCGCAGAGGCGATCGCGTGGTGGTGAAGACCAAGGCGGGCGAGGTGACGGTCGCGACGCTGAAGCGCCGCACGGCAAAGGCACTGGAATTGCAGCCGCTCGATGCATCGCAGGCGGAGCACACGATGGCGCCGAGCGACGTCGGCTGGATCGCGCGAATCGTGTGGGCGAGCCAGTGATTGCGTCGTGACTGGACCATGACGCCGGCCGCGCCGCTTCTCGCCCCGGCGACCTTGCGACTCACCACCCCTCTCGCATAGGTTGCGGCCGATTTTGCCGATCAAATTCATCGCAGGGGGATATGATGAATCGCCGTCACGCATTGAAGGCCCTGGCGGGTCTCGCGCTTTGTCCGCTGTGCAAGCCGGCCTTTGCCGCCGAAGGCACGCATTGGAGCTACGAGGGCGCCGGCGGCCCGGCCAAATGGGGCGATCTCGACGCGGCCAACAAGGCCTGCGCGGTCGGCCTGCAACAATCGCCGATCGACATCGAGGGGACGATCAAGTCGCAATTGCCTGTTCTGAAGCTGAACTGGGGCAAGAGCGCCGACACCATCGTCAACAACGGGCACACGATCCAGCTCAACTTCGCCGAAGGCAGCACGCTCACGCTCGGCGACGTCAAATACAAGCTGCTCCAGGTGCACTTCCACCGGCCGAGCGAGCACATGATCGGCGGCAAGAACTTTCCGATGGAAGCGCACTTCGTGCATCGCAACGATGCCGGCGGGCTCGCCGTGGTCGGCGTGCTGATGGCGGAAGGCAAGCCGAACACGGCCTTCGGCAAGATCGTCAAGACCATGCCGGCGGCGGAAGGCCCCGCGGTGAAGGCCGATGCAGCGATCGATCCCCACGCCATGCTGCCGCACAGGCTGAGCTACTTCCGCTACTCCGGCTCGCTGACGACCCCACCCTGTTCGGAGGTCGTCGAATGGCTGCTGCTGACCGACCCGATCCAGGTGTCAGCCACCGACGTCGCTGCGTTCGCAAAGCTCTATCCGATGAACGCGCGCCCGGTGCAGAAGGACAACCGGCGCTTCGTGCTGCGCTCGATCTGAGGCGCGCTTCAAATCTGTAGCCCGGATGAGCGTGGCGACATCCGGGCTACGTACGGCATCTACTACGCGCTTCGCGCCAGCGCACCGTCGATCATGTTCACCGCGTTCTGCACGCCGTAGACCGCGACGAAGGAGCCGAAGCGCGGGCCCTTCTCCTGGCCGAGCAGCACCTGGTAGAGCATGTTGAACCAGTCGAGCGTCACGCCCGGACGGCCGTCCTTGCCCTTCTTGACCTGGTCGAGGAACGGCTCGCGGCGGCCGATCTCGTAGACGACGTTCTGGATGTCCTCGGCCGAGGATTCCTGCGGAAGCTGCGACAGCGCATCGCGCAGATCCTGCAACGCGGCGCGCTCAACCTCGGTCGGCTCGCGGAACTGCTTCGTCGGCGCCACGAAGTCACGATAATAGTTGATGGCATAGCCGACCATCGCATCGAGCTTCGGATGCGTCTGCGGGCTGACGCCGGGACGATAGCGACCGATGAAGCCCCACAGCGTCTCGGCATTCTCCGCATTCGACGACGACACCAGCGTCAAGAGGAGCTGGAACGTGACGGGCATGTCGCCCTTCGGCGGATGGCCGTTGTGGATGTGCCAGACCGGATTGCCGAGCTGCTGCTTGCCATCCTGCTTGGCAAAGCCATCGATGAACTGCTGGTAGTCGTCGACATTGCGCGGGATGACATCGAAATACAGCCGCTTGGCCGCCTTCGGCTCGCGATACATGAACAGCGACAGCGATTCCGGCGAGGCGTAGCGCAGCCATTCGTCGATGGTGAGGCCGTTGCCCTTCGACTTCGAGATCTTCTGGCCCTTGTCGTCGAGGAAAAGCTCGTAGTTGAAGCCTTCGGGCGGCGTGGCGCCGAGCGCCCTGGCGATCGCGCCTGACAGCTTCACGGAGTCGATCAGATCCTTGCCGGCCATCTCGTAGTCGACGCCGAGCGCGACCCAGCGCATCGCCCAGTCGGCCTTCCACTGGCACTTGACGTTGCCGCCCGTCACCGGCGTCTCGACTTCCTGGTTGGTATCGGGATCGACATAGGTCACCGTGCCGGCCGCGACGTCGCGGCGGATCATCGGCACTTGCAACACGACACCGGTGGTCTTGCTGATCGGCAGGAACGGCGAATAGGTGGCGCGGCGATCGGGGCCGAGCGTTGGCAGGATGATCGCCATCACCTTGTCGTAGGCAGCTAACATCTTCAGCAACGTCGCGTCGAAGCGGCCGGACGTATAGTAGTCGGTCGAGCTCGCGAACTCGTAGTCGAAGCCGAAATGATCGAGAAAGGCGCGCAGGCGCGCGTTGTTGTGGTGCCCGAACGACGGGTACTCGTTGGAGAACGGATCCGGCACCCGCGTCAGCGGCTTGCCGAGATGCGCGGCCAGCATCTCCTTGTTGGGGACGTTGTCGGGCACTTTCCGAAACCCGTCCATGTCGTCGGAGAACGCCAGCAGGCGCGTCTTGATCTTGTCCTCGGTGAGCACACGGAAAGCATGGCGCACCATCGAGGTCCGCGCGACCTCACCGAACGTGCCGATATGCGGCAGGCCGGACGGGCCGTAGCCGGTCTCGAACAGCACCTCGTCCTTCGGGCTTTTCTTCAGCCGCGCAACAATGGCCTTCGCCTGCTCGAACGGCCAGGCGTTGGATTGTTCGGCGAGCGCACGCAGATCGCTCGGGTTCGCGGCAAGATCGATGACAGACATTCAGGGGCCTCCGGGCCGCGGAAAATAGCGATTTCCGGGCAGAATGCAAAAGTAGCAGCGCCTTTATCGTGGAATCGTAGGGTGGGCAAAGCGAAGCGTGCCCACCACTGCCAAAGACGGTGGGCACGGCGCTAGCGCGCCTTTGCCCACCCTACGGCACTAAAACGGGCTCACCGAAAAATACCGCAGCCACAGATCGGTGTAGCGGCCTTTCTCCCAGACGCGGAACAGGGCCCAGTTCAGGGCCTGGCGCAGCACGTCGTTGCCCTTGCGGACGGCGATGCCGATGCCCTCGCCGAAGAAGCGGCTCTCGACGAAGGGGCCGCCGGAGAAGGCGCAGCAATCGCCGGAATCCGTGCCGTTGATCCAGAACGCCAGCGAGATGGCGTCGCCGAAGATGAAGTCGACCTCGCCCTTGCGCAAGGCGGCGCGCATCGCGTCGTCGTTGGGATAGGGGTGCAGCTCGGCGTCGGTGAACATCGCCTTGAGATAGGCTTCGTGCGCGGAGCCGGCGATGACGCCGACTTTCTTGCCCTCGAGGTATTCGGGCCGGATCTCCGGCATCACCGCATCCTTGCGCGAGGCGAAGCGCGCCGGCACGCGGTAATAGGGATCGGTGAAATCGACGCGGACGCGGAGCTGCGGACTCACCGCCATCGAGGCGATGATGGCATCGCCCCGGTTGGAGGAGAGCGCGTCGACCAGGGTCTCGAAGCGGCGCATCTGCACCGTGCAGGTGACCTTGATCTCCTCGCACAGCGCGCGGGCGAGATCGACGTTGAAGCCGGCCGGATTGCCGTCGGCGCCGGTGTAGTTGAACGGCGGATAGTCGGTCTCGGTCAGGAAGCGGATCACGGTCAGGCGCGACAGGTCGGGCCGCTCCGGCCGCCGCCGCGGGTCCCAGAAGCCGGGCACGGCCTGCGGGGCAGCCTGAGGCGCGACCTGCGGCGTGGCCTGGGGTGCCGCCGGAGGCTGCTTGGCCGGGGCCTGGGCCTTTGCGGAGGGCAGGCCTGCGAGCAGACATGCGCAGGCGACCAGCCCGGTCAGGACGCGGCGCACGGTTTTGGACGATTTTGCCTGTCGCGACGGGGCCATCGGCGGGAAATGAACGAATTTCGTTGGGATCGGAAGGCGTTATAGACCATCCCGCCGGGAACGCGAGCGCCGATTGCGGGATGGGTAAAGGTCTCTCAGCCGTCATGCCCGGGCCCGTCCCGGCCATCCACGGACTTTCTCGCCCGCCCAAGAACGTGGATGGCCGGGACAAGCCCGGCCATGACGATGTGGAAAGGACTGCACCCAAACAGGGTCCTCAGAGATACCGCTTCAAATCGGCCGCGGCCTCTTCCGGCGTCCGCTTCATGTTGAACGGCGATACGAACCGCCCGTCGCGGTCCATCAGGTAGATCAGCGCGGTGTGGTCCATGGTGTAGTCGCCGTCCTTGGTCGGGACCTTCTTGGCATAGACCCGGTAGGAGGTGATCACCTTGGCGGTCTCGGCGGGGTCGCCGCTGAGCCCTTCGAGGTGCGGGTCGAAGCTCGACAGATAGTCCTTCATCGTCGCCGGCGTATCGCGCTCGGGATCGACCGAGATGAAGACGGCATTGACCTTGTCGGCATCCTTGCCCATCGCGCGCAGCACTTCCGAGATCTCGAACAACGAGGTCGGGCAGACGTCGGGGCAATGGGTGTAGCCGAAGAAGATCAGGGTCGGCTTGCCCTTCAGGTTCTTGTCGGTGACGGCCTTGCCGTGCTGGTCGGTGAGCTGGAACGGGCCGCCGATCGCGGCCGGCTGCGCCACTTTGCTGACCCCGCCCATCGCCCAGAACACGATCAACAGTCCGACGACGAGGCTTGCAGCGAAGGCGGTCGCGATCACCAGCGGACGGGCGGTGGAGCTCATGAGCGGAAAACTTCCTGTCGCAGGTCAGAAGCAGGCGGCAAAGCCGGTCCTGATCATTTCGAAGAACACCTGGCTGCCGTAGTGGAACCAGAGCGCCAGCGCACCGAGCATGACCAGACCACCGATCCCCGCGCCAGCCAACAGCAGCACGAACGGCAGCCGGCCGGCAGTGGGCGAATTGTCCTGTAGCGGTTGGGCCGGGTGCAGTGGTTGAGCCATAACAACGATCGGGGCGAAGGCCCCGGTTCCCTTGCCATTCAAATAGGCGTTGGCCTGGGCCCGGGCAAGCGCCACGGGTGCTCCAAGGAATACTTCCCGGAATCAGATCGCGCCGATGACGTCAGCGAAGCAGCTGGCCCCGAGCGGACTCCAGCTCTTCCGCCTGCGGGAGAGCCCGGCGCAGGGGGCGGTTGGTCGAGGCCTGCGCGTCGAGGTAGCAGGGCTTGTACATGGCCTGGAGCTGCTTGCCCCTCAGGAACAGCATGTGCGGGGTGAGGCCGCCGCGCTGGTTGATCCAGCGCTTCACCTGCGAGGGATACATCGCATAGAGCATCTGGGTCGCTTCGGAGTTGGTCACCGCACGGCCGTTGGCGCCAAAATCCCAGGCGGCGTGGAAGCCGAGGGTCGCGTGCGAGGTCACACAGATGCGGTCGCGCGGAATGGCGCCGAGGACGATGGTGCAGGCCGAGGCACAGAGACCGTCGATGATGACGGTGTCGCCTGACTGGCGCAGGTCCTGGTATCTGTCGACGTAGGTTCCGATCCGGCCACCGCGGTCATCCGCAATCCGAACCACTGCGTGAGAAGCCCCCATGCTCGCGATGAGGAGAACCGCCGCGAGCAACCCCGTCAGAAACTTCATTGTCCCCCGCCCCAGTCGAATTCGAATCTGCGTGTCAGGTGGTGATGCGTTGCTAGCGTCCGTCGTAACCGTGGTTTTGTCTAGGCGCGCCGGCTGGCTCAAAACAAATTCAAATCCAGTGTTGCGCCCGCGCTGCACCAGGCCCGACTCGGTCCCAAACCGGAACAAGTTAACGATGTCTTACGCGCCAAGCCCTTGATCTCAGTTGCAACGGCTGGCTTCAATCCGGACAACTACAGGGGGGAACCTATGGCGGAAGAGACAGACGTCATCGTCGTCGGCGCGGGACTATCGGGACTGGTGGCCGCAACCGAGATCGCCGACGCCGGCAAGCGGGTGATCGTGGTCGACCAGGAAGGCGAGCAGTCGCTCGGCGGCCAGGCGTTCTGGTCGTTCGGCGGCCTGTTCCTGGTCAACTCTCCCGAGCAGCGCCGGCTCGGCATCAAGGACTCCTTCGATCTCGCAATGCAGGACTGGCTCGGCACCGCCGGCTTCGACCGCGACGAGGATTTCTGGCCGCGCCAATGGGCCGAGGCCTATGTGGCGTTTGCCGCGGGCGAGAAACGCGACTGGCTGCGCGCGATGGGGCATCGCATCTTCCCGGTGGTCGGCTGGGCCGAGCGCGGCGGCTATGACGCGATGGGCCACGGCAATTCGGTGCCGCGCTTCCACGTCACCTGGGGAACCGGCCCCGGCATCGTCGAGCCGTTCGAGCGCCGCGCGCGCGAGGCCATGAAGAGCGGCCGGCTGACCTTCAGGTTCCGCCATCGCGTCGATGCGCTCTCCATCACCAACGGCACGGTGGACGGCATCAGCGGCGCCGTGCTTGCCCCTGACAATGTCGAGCGTGGCAAGAGCTCGTCGCGCAACGTGGTCGGCGAGTTCGCGCTGAAGGCGCAGGCCGTGATCGTGGCGTCCGGCGGCATCGGCGGCAATCACGAGCTGGTGCGGCAGAACTGGCCGAAGCGGCTCGGCGAGCCGCCGAAGTTCATGATCTCCGGCGTGCCGGAGCATGTCGACGGCCGCATGATCGGCATCACCGAGAAATCGGGCGCGCGGCTGATCAACCGCGACCGCATGTGGCATTATGTCGAAGGCATCCAGAACTGGAATCCGATCTGGCCGCGCCACGGCATCCGCATCCTGCCCGGCCCGTCCTCGATGTGGTTCGACGCAACAGGCACGCGGCTGCCGGCGCCGTTGTTTCCCGGCTCCGACACGCTCGGCCAGCTCCAGTACATCATGTCCACCGGCTATGATTATTCCTGGTTCATCCTGACCCAGAGCATCATCAAGAAGGAATTTGCGCTGTCGGGCTCGGAGCAGAATCCCGATCTGACAGGCAAGAGCTGGCGGATGACCCTGCGCCGCGCCACCAACAAGGGCGCGCCGGCGCCGGTGGAGGCATTCAAAAGCCATGGTGTCGACTTCATCGTACGCGACAAGATCGAGGATCTTGTCGCGGCCATGAACAAGCTCGCCGGCAGCGACCTCCTCAAGCTCGAGCATGTCAGGATGCAGATCGAGGCGCGCGACCGCGAGATCGCCAATCCCTACGTCAAGGATGCGCAGGTGATGAACATCCACAATGCGCGGCGCTATATCGGCGACAAGCTGATCCGCACCGCCTCTCCGCACCGCATCCTCGATCCCGCGCAGGGGCCGCTGATCGCGGTCAAGCTCAACATCCTCACCCGCAAGACGTTGGGCGGTTTCGAGACCGATCTCGACTCGCGCGTGTTCGGCAGCGAGGGCAGCGTCATTCCCGGCCTCTATGCGGTCGGCGAAGCCGCAGGCTTCGGCGGCGGCGGCGTGCACGGTTATCGTTCGCTGGAAGGCACCTTCCTCGGCGGCTGCCTGTTCTCGGGCCGCAATGCCGGCCGCGCCGCGGCGAAGGCCGTGGGCTAGATCATGCGGAGGTGGATGCAGATCGGGGCGCTTCTTGCGGCATTGGCCGCAGCCTCGGCCGCATCCGCCGATACGATCGACGTCAACGGCGTGAAGCGATCCTACACCGCGCAACTGCCGGCGAAGCGGCTGGTGCCGCTCGTGGTCGTGCTGCACGGCAAGACCCAGCGCGGCGCCGACATGGTCGCGCGAACAGCGTGGCCGCAGGTCGCGAAGCGCGAAGGTTTTGCCGTGGTCTTTCCCGACGGGCTCAACCATGCCTGGGCCGATGCGCGGACGAAGGCTGGACCGGCGCTGCGTGGCCCGCCCGAGGGCACCGACGACGTCGCCTTCATCGCAAAGCTGGTCGAGACGCTGGTGACGAACGGCACGGCGGACCCGAAGCGTGTCTATGTCGCCGGCATCTCCAATGGCGGCGCCATGGCGATGACGCTGGTTTGCGCGCGCGCCGATCTGTTTGCGGCGGGCGCGAGCGTGATCATGAATCTCACGGATGAGGCCGCAGTCACCTGCCATCCGTCGCGGCCACTGCCGATGCTGCTCATCAACGGCACCGCCGACCCGCTGGTCCCCTACGAGGGAGGACGGGGATCGAGCTATTATGCCGCAGACGGGTTCTGGTCCACCGAAGAGACGCTGGCTTTCTGGCGCAAGCTCAATGGCTGCGAGACCGACGATGCCGAGGTGACCGATTTGCCCGAGAAGGCGCCCGCGGACCAGTCCACGGTCACACGGATCTCCTCACGCTGTCCCAAAGGGCACGACGTCGTGCTCTATCGCATCAACCATGGCGGCCACCGCATGCCCGGCTTCGCTCCGGATGCCCGCTTCCCGAAGGTTGCAACCAGCCTGCTCGGGCCACAGAACCGCGACATCGACGGTGCCGAGACGATCTGGTCGTTCTTCAGTCAGTTTCCGTGAACGGCGCATGCATCAGCGGGCCACGCATGCGTACCCGGCAACGCATGCGTGCCTGGGGTGGCAGAGCTGGGGGCGCTGGGTTAGACAGGGCCGCCATTCCCACCAGGAGATCCCCCAATGAGCATTCAGCGTTTCGAAACCGGCCCGCGCATGAGCCAGGTCGTCGTGCACGGCAACACCGTCTATCTCGCCGGCGTCGTCGCCAACAAGGCCGCCGGTGAAAGCGTCACGAAGCAGACCCAGGACATCCTGGCGACCATCGACAGCCATCTCGCCAAGGCCGGCACCGACAAGTCGAAGCTGCTCTCGGCCACGATCTACATCACCGACATGAAGACCTTTGCCGAGATGAACGCGGTGTGGGACGCCTGGGTCTCGCCCGGCAACACCCCGGCTCGCGCGACCGTCGAAGCCAAGCTCGCGGCGGCTCAGTACACCGTCGAGATCATGGTCACCGCGGCGAAGTAAATTCGCGCTGAAATTGTTGCGAACGTCCGAAGCGCGATGAGAGCATCATCGCGCTTCTTTTCTGCGTGCGCATGACCTCCGGGGTAATCGATCTGCGCGTGCGAACCTTCGATAGTCGAGACAGCCGAACACGGCGCCATCGAAGGAGAACACCATGACCGACCCCGTCACCATCGCCCGCCGCTACATCGAGCTCTGGAACGAGCGCACCGCAGGCCGCCGTCGCGAACTGCTCAGCGAAAACTGGACGGCGGATGCGAGCTATGTCGATCCCCTGATGAAGGGCGACGGCCGGGACGGCATCGACGCGCTGATCGCGGGCGTGCAGCAGCGTTTCCCCGACTTCAAGTTCACGCTGATCGGCGAGCCCAACGGCTACGGCGAGCATGTCCGCTTTTCGTGGGGCCTCGGTCCCGACGGTGTCGACAGCCCGATCAAGGGCACCGACTTCGCCGTGCTGAAGGACGGCCGCATCAGGAGCATCACGGGATTTCTGGACCAGGTGCCCGCGGGCGCGTAACGCCTCTTACCCTCCCCTGGAGGGGGAGGGTCGGCTCACATTGAGCGCAGCGAAATGTGAGACGGGGTGGGGTGACAGTCTCTCCACCGATGCGGTGCCCGAGCGGAGAGATCACCCCACCCCGCTCGCGCTACGCGCGATCGACCCTCCCCCTCCAGGGGAGGGTAAGCAAGAGCCCGGCCCTTAGCTTGCAGTTGCCAGCCGATAGGCTCGCTTCGCATTCACACCAAATGCCTTCTCTCGAACATTCGGCCCAAGCTTCGCCAGGCACGCTTCCAGCGCCCCCTTGATCTCGCCATAACTCCCGGCAAGCAGACACACCGGCCAGTCCGAGCCGAAGATCAGGCGATCCTCGCCAAAACATGTTGCGGCATGTTCGACGAACGGAAACAGCCGCTCGGCATCCCAGTCACTCCACACCGCTTCCGTCGCGAGGCCCGAAATCTTGCACCAGACATTGCCGCAGGCCGCGAGAGCCGCGATGCGATCGGCCCATTCGGCGCTTCCGCCATCGGCGATCGGCGGTTTTGCGGCGTGGTCGAGCACGAAACGCGCTTGCGGAAAGGCCTGTGCAGTTGCGATCGCGGCGGGCAGTTCGCGGGTGCGGACCAGGAAATCGTAGGCGAGATCGCGGGCGAACGTTGCGGTGAGGCCGCGTTGAACGTCCTCGCGCAGCAGCCAGTCCGGATCGGCCTCGTCATGCACCTGGTGACGAATGCCGACCAGCTTGTCGCCGCCGGGCGAAGCGCGCAGCCGATCGAGCGTGTCGCCAAGCGCACCGTCCGTCAGATCGGCCCAGCCGACGACGCCAATCACCGAGGGCGTCGCATGCGCGATCCGCAAGAATTCCTCAGTCTCCTCCAGCGCGGAGCGGCACTGCACCACGATGCTCGCGTCGATGCCGTTTGCTTTCAACAGCGGCGCGAGATCGGCGGGGCCGAAGGCGCGGCGGATCGAGGCCAATTCCGGCGCGTCCATCCAGGGATAGTCGGCGCGCGAAGGATCCCAGAAATGCTGATGGCCGTCGACGATCATGCCTCACGCTCCGCCCGGCAACGGCGCGCGTGCGTCGACGAGCTTGCGCGCACGCAGCTCCTGCCAGAAGGCTTGTGGCACCGCCTTCTCCGACATCGCGATGTTGTCGGACACTTCCGCGGCGTTGCGCGCGCCCAGCACGGCAATTGTGACCGCCGGATGGGCCATGCAGAACTGAAGCGCGGCGGCCTTCAGCTCGGTCCCGTGCTTGCGGCAGAGCTCGTCGAGCTCGAGCGCACGCGCGATCAGCGCCGCGTCGGCGTCCTGATAGTTGAACTTCGCGCCAGGATGCGGATTGGCCAGAATGCCGCTGTTGTAGATGCCGCCGAGCAGGATGCCGATGTTCTTCTCGCGGCAGACCGGAAATAGCGCATCCAGCGCGCCCTGGTCGAGCAGCGTGTAGCGGCCGGCGAGCAGGAAGCAGTCGACCGGAACGGCCTGGGCAAAACGGACCAACATTTCCGACTGGTTCATGCCGGCACCGATCGCCTTGACCGTGCCGTCGGCGCGCAGGCGCTGGAGTGCGCGGAAGGCGCCGGCCACGGCATCGTCATAGTGATCGTCGGGATCATGCACGAGCAGGACATCGATGCGATCGAGCCCAAGGCGCGTCAGGCTCTCCTCCACCGAACGCATCACGCCGTCATGGGAGAAGTCGAACACCGGCCGCTCGCGCGACGTACCCTTGTAGTGCGCGTCCTCGGCGGCCGCGCCATCCGGCGCGCGCAGCAGACGACCGACCTTGGTCGAGATGACGTAGGAGTCGCGCGGCTGCTGCCGCAGGAAAGCGCCGAGCCGCCGTTCGGCGAGGCCAAAGCCGTAGAGCGGCGCGGTATCGTAGAAGCGGATGCCGGCCGACCAGGCGCGCTCGATCGTGGCGAACGCATCGGTATCGCTGACGGCGGTGAACAATCCGCCGAGCGGGGCCGAACCGAGACCGATTGAGGTGACGTCGAGGGAGCCGAGCCGCGACCGTTTCATTCCCATTGCCTTCCAAAAGTCTTCCTTCCAACCGTCCAATCATCTCTCCCGCTTGCGGAAACCGCAAGCGGGAGAGGTTCGCAGGAGCACGGGGCTGGCGACGCTCCTACTTCAACATCTGCGCAACGTTGTCCTTGGTCACGAGATCGAGGCCGGTATAGACGATCTCGGGTACCTTCTCGCCCTTCTTGATGGCGAGCAGCGTATCCATCGCCTTCTCGCCCATCTCGAACGGACGCTGGCCGACCAGCGCATTGGCGTAACCGTCGCGCAGCAGTTCGAGCTGCATCTTCAGCGTATCGGCGACGACCAGCGTGAACTTGCCGGAGTCGATGTCCTTCTTGTTCCTGGAGGCGAAGGCCTTGAAGCCTTCGGGGGCGAACATCGGCCAGCCGCCGATGGGAACGATCGAGGCGAGGTCGGGCGTGGCGGTGCGCATGTCCGTCATCTGCTGGACCGCCAGCGCCGGATCGTCGTTGCAGAAGGTCGGCGAGCCCGCGACCTCGGTCCATTTCGAGCCCTTCAGCGCCTCGCGGACGCCGTCGACGCGCTCGGCGAGATTCTTGGCGCCCGGACCGCCCGAGACCATCGCGTATTTGCCGCCATCGGGCCGCAGCTTCAAGAGCTCCTTGCCGAGCGCGACGCCGAACTCCTTGTTGTTGGTGCCGATATAGGCGATCCGCTTGGAGCCAGGCGCATCGGCATCGAAGGTGATGACGGGGATGCCGGCCGCGGTCGCCGCCTCGATCGACTTGGTCATGGCCGCAACGTCGGCGACCGAGATGGCGAGGCCGTCGACCTTCTGGGTGACGAAGTCCTGGATGATCTGCGCCTGCGTCGCCGGCTCATGCTCCACCGGCCCCTTGTAGATGCACTCGATGTTGCCAAGCTCCTTGGCACGCTTCAGGCAGCCGTCGCGCGCGAAGTCGAAGAACGGATTGTTCATCGCCTTGGGCACGATCACGAAACGGTAGTTCGCGGCAAACGCCGGCGTCGCCATCATCGCGACCGCGATGCCGGCAAGAAGAAGTTTCCTCATTGTTTCCTCCACCCTTATCTGGCGCCCGTCCTCTTAAGATCGTCCGGGGAGCGGACAGGCGACATTTTCGTTGCCCTCCCGGAACGACGTCATTTCAGATCATCCGCGAGCGGATGCGGTCGACCAGCACAGCCAGGATGATGATCACGCCGACCAGCGTCTGCTGCCAGTAGGAGCTGACCTGTGCCAGCACGAGGCCGTTGCGGATCACTTCCAGCAACACGCAGCCGACGATGGCCCCCAACGGACCGCCGATGCCGCCGGCGAGGTTGGCACCGCCGATGACGGCCGCCGCGATCACGTTGAGCTCGTAGGACGTCGCCATGTTGGCGGGCGCCGATCCGAGCCAGCCGGAGATGATGATGCCTTGCAGCCCTGCGGCAAGCGCGCAGATCACATAGACCTCGATCTTCACCCGCACGACCGGTATGCCCGTGAGCTCGGCGGCCTTCTCGTTGCCCCCGAGCGCGAACACGTGGCGGCCGAACGAACTGTGGTGCAGGACCACGGCCATCGCCAGCGCGAGGACCACGAGATAGATGAAGGGCACGGGCACGCCGAGCACATCGCCCGAGGTGAGCGCGTAGAAGTAATCAGCGTCCGGCCCACCCGGAAAACTGCCGCGGCCGTTGGAGACGACGTAGCCGAGCCCACGCACGATCGAGAGCATGCCGAGCGTGGTGACGAAGGGCGACAGGCCGAGCACGGCGATACAGAAGCCGTTGACGAGGCCCGCGATCAGCGCGACGCCGAGGCCCGCGAGGATCGAGATCAGCAGGATCAGACCCGGCACGTTGGCCAGCACGGTCTTGCCGTCAGCGGCCATATGCACGAACAGCGAGCCTGCGGGCGAGCCGGGCGCCGACAGCTCGGTCATGACCATCGAGGTGATCATGGCGGAGAAGCACATCATCGAGCCGACCGACAGATCGATGCCGCCGGTGATGATCACGAAGGTGACGCCGAGGGTGGCGATGGCGATGAAGGAGAAATTCTTCGCCACGTTCTGCATGTTGCCTTCGGTGAAGAAATAAGGGCTGGCGAAATGCATCACCACCAGCAGCATCGCCAGCGCGAGCAGGACATAGCCGGTCTGGGAGGCGAAGATGCCGCGCTGCCACCATCTGATCCGGCCGACATTGGTGAAGCTGATCGGAGATTCCAAGGGCATGGCCATCACGCCGCCTCCTTCGCGCCGGTGATCAGGGCGGTGACTTCCTCGGGCGACGTCTGGTGGATCGGCTTGTCGGCCCGTTTCTCACCGCGGCGCATGACGATCACGCGATCGCACACCGCGAACACGTCGGGCATGCGGTGCGAGATCAGCATGACGGCGACGCCCTGCTCCTTCAGCCGGTGGATCAGGCCGAGCACCTGCTCGACCTGGCGTACCGAGATCGCGGCGGTCGGCTCGTCCATCATGACCAGCCGCGCGTTGGACAGCCGCGTCCGCGCGATCGCAACCGCCTGGCGCTGGCCGCCAGACATCTGCTTGACGAGATCGTCGGGGCGCGTCTCCGAGCGCAATTCGCCGAACAGCTCCAGCGCACGCGCCGCCATCGCCTTGTGGTCGAGCAGTGCGAGCGGGCCGAACCTGCGCTTCAGCTCGCGGCCGAGGAAGACGTTGGCAGCAGCCGTCAGATTGTCGGCAAGCGCGAGGTCCTGGTAGACGACCTCGATGCCGACGCCGCGGGCATCGACGGGCCGGTTGAAATGGACCGCGTTGCCGGCAAAGCGGATCTCGCCATGGCTGGGACGGAAATTGCCGGCGATGATCTTGACCAGCGTGGACTTGCCCGCGCCGTTGTCGCCCATCAGGCCGACGACCTCGCCGGGCTGGACCTGCAGGTCGACGCCGTGCAGCGCGCGGATTGCGCCGAACTCCTTGCCGATGCCGGTCAGCTCGAGGACCGGTGTCGCTTCAGCCTTTGTCATCAGCGGCCTTCCTCAGACGTAGCGGTTTACCAGGGATTCCAGATATTCCTGCCGTCCCGAGCGCGGCCGCGGGTCGAAGCCGGGGCTGAGCGCACGGTCGGCAAGTTCGGCGAGCGAGCGCTGGCCGCCGAGAATGGCCCGGCCTTCGGGTGCCGCCCATCCCTCGTAGCGCTGCGCGAGCGGTGCGGTGAGGGCGCCGGCATCGAGCATGTCGGCGGCGGCGAGGAACGCGCGCGCGCAGGCATCCATCGAGCCGACATGGGCATGGATCAGATCGTCGGGGTCGATCGACTGCCGCCTGATCTTGGCGTCGAAATTGAGCCCGCCCGAGGTGAAGCCGCCGCGATTCAGGATCTCGTGGAACACCAGGGCCAGCTCCGGCACGTTCATCGCGAACTGGTCGGTGTCCCAGCCGAGCAGATCGTCGCCGCGATTGACGTCGAGCGAGCCGAAGATGCCGAGCGCCTCGGCGAGCGCCACCTCGTGATGGAAGGAGTGGCCGGCGAGGATGGCGTGGTTCTGCTCGATGTTGAGCTTGACGTCGTTCAGCAGGTCGTAGCGTTCCAGGAAGCCGTAGCAGGTGGCGACGTCGAAATCATATTGATGCTTGGTCGGCTCCTTCGGCTTCGGCTCGATCAGGATCGGGCCCTTGAAGCCGATCTTGTGCTTGTGCTCGACGACCAGCGAGATGAAGCGGCCGAGCTGGTCGAGCTCGCGCTTGAGATCCGTGTTGAGCAGCGTCTCGTAGCCCTCGCGGCCGCCCCACAGCACGTAGTTCTGGCCGCCGAGCCGGTGCGTCACCTCCAGCGCGGCGCGGACCTGGCCGGCGGCATAGGTGAAGATTTCGGGGTCCGGATTGGTCGCGGCACCCGCCATGTAGCGGCGATGCGTGAACAAATTGGCTGTGCCCCAGAGCAAGCGGACTTTTGCGGAGGCCATCTTCGCTTCGAACAGATCGGCGATCGCGTTGAGATTGGCGACGGACTCGCTGAGCGAAGTGCCTTCCGGCGCCGCATCGACGTCGTGGAAGGTGAAGAAGGGTACGTCCAGCAGGCGGAACAGCTCGAAGGCGACATCGGCCTTGGCGCGTGCCTGCGCCATCGCATCAGCACCTTGATGCCAGGGGCGCAGAAAGGTCTCGCCGCCGAAGGGATCGCCGCCCGGCCAGCAGAACGAATGCCAGTAGCAGACCGCAAAGCGCAGATGATCCTCGAGCCTGCGGCCATGCACGAGCCGGTCCTTGTCGTACCATCGGAAGGCGGGCGTGTTTCCCGCATCCTTGCCGCCGAAGGCGACAGGGGCGCTTGCATCGAAGAATTTTGCTGGTGCGTTCACTTAAGGCTCTCCTTCAACGCAGGATAAAGTTCGCGCCACCGCCGATAGGCGTCGTCATAGGCCGCAGTGACGGATGCGCGGGGCGCAAAGCTCGCGAGCCGCCGCGGGCGCTTGCACACTTCCGCGGGATCTTCGCCGGTAGCGGCGAGCCGGCCGAGCCTCGCGGCGCCGAGCGCCGCCCCGACCTCGCCTTCCTCGACGCGGTGGACGGGAATGCCGAGCACATCGGCGCAGATCTGCGCCCACAGCGGCGAGCGCGAGCCGCCGCCGACGAGATCGACCTCCGCGATTGGCCCGCTGGCCGCGCTCAGCGCCGCGAGGTTGTCGCGCGCGGCGAAGGCGACGCCTTCCAGCACGGCCTGCACGATCTGGCTGCGCCCGCTCGCACCGCGCAGGCCGACGAAGGCGCCGCTGGCGGCGGCATCGTTGTGCGGCGTGCGCTCGCCATCGAGATAGGGCAGGAATTTTATGGAGCTCGGTCCGTCGACACGCTCGCCGAGCGGCGCCAGGAGCGCGGCGGCCGGCGTCTCCATCACGCCCGCGAGCCAGGCCAGCGAAGCCGCGGCCGACAGCATTACGCCCATCTGATGCCAGAGGCCGGGCAGCGCATGGCAGAACGCATGCACGGCCGAAGCCGGTGCCGGTGCAAACCGGTCGGTGACGCGGAACACCACGCCGGATGTGCCGAGCGACAGGAATGCATCGCTTGGCGCGATCGCGCCGAGCCCGATGGCGCTCGCGGCATTGTCGCCGGCACCGCCGGCAATCACGACTTCATTCGTCATGCCCCAGCGCCGCGCGAATTCGGGCGCGAGCACTGCACTGACCTCGCTGCCCTCGACGAGGCGGGGCATGTGGTGGAGATCGAGCCCGACGGCATGCAGCAGCAGCGCCGACCAGCGGCGCAGACCGACATCGAGCCACAGCGTGCCCGCGGCGTCGGACATGTCCTCGACCATCTCGCCGGTGAGGCGATAACGCACATAGGCCTTCGGCAGCAGCACCTTTGCCACGCGCTCGAAGATCTGCGGCTCGTGCCGCGCGACCCAGAGCAGCTTTGGCGCGGTGAAGCCGGGCATCGCCAGATTGCCGGCGATCGTGTGCAGCGACGGGCAGCGCCGCTCGAGCGCGACGCATTCGGCGTGAGAGCGGCCGTCGTTCCACAGAATAGCGGGGCGCAGCGGCCGTCCGTCCTCGTCCAGCAGCGTCGCGCCATGCATCTGGCCGGACAGCCCGATGCCGCGCACCTGCGCGACCTCGCGCGGATGGCGGGCGGCGAGATCGTCGACGGCGCCAACCGCCGCATCGACCCAGGCGTCGGGATTCTGCTCGGACCACAGCGGCGCGGGATGCGACAGCGCAAGCTCGCGCGCGGCCGTCGCGACAATCGCGCCGGTTTCGCTCACGAGCACCGCTTTCACACCGGATGTGCCGATGTCGATACCGAGATACACGCCGTCCTCCCTTTCGCCTGATGCGGTGCGCGATCTCAGAGTCGCCCTTTCCGCAACGGACCGTTTCGAAATCCACCCGCCCCTAGGGCAAATTGTCCCGCATCACGATGTCGATCCTGATCTTCTCCTGTTCGCGCAAGATCGGCTCGCCGCGCGCAAGCGCGAGCAGCACGCGCACGGCGGCGCGCGCTTCATGCCCGGGGTTCTGCGAGATCGCGGCATCCATCACGCCCTGCAACAGAAGCCGGCGCGTCAGTACGGTGACGTCGTGTCCGACGAATACCACCTGCTTGCCGCGGCCGGCATCGCTCAACGCTGTGGCGACGCCTTGCGTGCCTGCGCCGACGTTATAAAGGCCGACAATGTCAGCATGCCTGCCGAGCAGCTGCGCCAGAACCTGTTCCGAACGGCCGTCTTCGTCGCGCCCTTCCAGCACCGGCAGCACGCTGAGATCGGGGAATTCCGACGCCATCACCTGGCTGAAGCCGAAGATGCGTTCGGAATGGTCGCGCAGGCCCTGCGAGCCCGCGACGATCGCGACCTTGCCGGACCGTTGGCCGACCAGCCGACCGACCAGCGCGCCGGCGGTGCGTCCCGCCGCAATGTTGTCGATGCCTACATAATGGTGGCGACGCGAGGACGGGACGTCCGAGACCAGCGTCACGACCCTGGTCCCGGCGTCGACGAGATCGTTGATCGCGGCGCGGACCCCGGGATGGTCCAGCGCCACCACGGCGACGCCGTCGTAATCGCCGGACAGCGCCTCCAGCGAGGCCGCGAGCACGGACGGGTCGAACACATCCGTGGCGACCACCTCGACGCCGAGACGGCGGGCCGAGAGCCAGGCCGACATCTCGCCGAGATAGGCCTCGATCTGCTGCATGAAGGGGTTCGGCCCCGCCGGCATCACGAAGGCAAAGCGGCGGGCACGGCTGCGGGCGAGCTCGGCGGCGGCGACGTGCGGCTGGAAGGCGTTGCGCTCGATCGTCGCCTTGACCCGCCGGACCGTATCGGGCCGCACGCCCGGGCGGTTGTGCAGGACGCGGTCGACCGTCGCAAGGCTGACACCCGCCTCGCGGGCGATGTCCTTCAGCGTCAGCGCGGTCGCGGTGAGAGTATCGGCCATGGCTGAAGGTTATCGAGGTGTTTTGAGGTACGCAACTCATTTTGAGGCGCACGACGATGTTTTCGGGTCCGGGTCACACCGCGCGGCCTCAGCCGCCCATAAGGTCGCGCGTCAGGAACAGGCTGTTGGGATCCTCGACATAGCCCTCGAACGGGCCGCAGAGCACAAAACCGTGCGCCTGGTAGAGCGCATGCGCGGGCTTGAAATAATCCCAGGAGCCGGTCTCGAGGCTGAGCCGCTTCAAGCCACGCGCGCGGGCCTCAGCGATGATGTGGCGGAGCATCCGGCCGCCGAAGCCGCGCCTCCGCGTGGTTTGCAGCGTGTGCATCGACTTCACCTCGCCATGGTCGGCCGAGAGCATCTTCAGCGCGCCGGTGGCGACCAGCGTCTCGCCGTCCCAGCCGGTCCAGAACGCGACGTCGCTCGCGCGCAGCCCAGCGAGATCGAGCGCATGGGCGCTGCCCGGCGCGGTCTGCGCCCGCGCAGCCGTGACATGATGGTCGAGCAGCTCAATGACGCGCGGATCAAAGGTGTCGCCGGTACGGACCTGCATCGTCACGGCCTCACCTCACTTGAAAGCCGCTTCTGCATGAGGACCATATCGAGCCAGCGGCCGAACTTGCAGCCGACCTCAGGCATACGGCCAACCTCGGCAAAGCCGAACGACGCGTGCAGCCCGGTCGAGGCGGAATTCGAGGCCTCGATCGCGGCGACCATCGTGTGCTTGTTGAGCGCAGTAGCGCGCTCGATCAGCGCGGCCATCAGGCAGCGGCCGACGCCGAGCCGATGATGTTGCTCGCCGACATAGACCGAATTCTCCACGGTGTGGCGATAGCCGGGCCAGGGGCGGAAATCGCCGAATGATGCGAAGCCGACGACGTCCCTGCCCTTCATTGCGACCAGCACGGGATAGCCGGCCGCTTGCCGAGCGCGCATCCACTCGCGCCGCGAATCCAGATCGGCCGGTCCGTCGGTCCACACCGCCGTGGTGTTGATCGCGGCGTAGTTGTAGATGGCCAAAATATCTTCGGCATCCTCCAGCGTGGCGTCCCGCACGATCAGCGACATCACATTTTCCCATACGATGTGCCGCGCCGCGTGATGATGACGTAGCGCGCATCCTGTTTGGTTTCGTTCTCGAAGGTCACCGCCCGCATCACGTCGAAATCGAGACAATCGCCGTCGCGCAGCCGCACGGTCTTGGCGTCGATATGCACGCAGACCGCACCCTCCAGCATCAGGAGCTGCTGGGTGAACGCGTTGCGGCCCCAGGGGCTGTAGGAGACACGCGCTCCGGCCGGCAGGTCGACGACGATGATCTCGATGCCGCTCGCCGCATCCGGCGGCGAGGCATGACGCCGCCGGTAGCCGCTGTCGGGATCGCGCCAAAGCGGCTGGTCGGCAAGCCGCATCAATCGCTCCGGCGGTTTCTCGGCGAGCGCGACGACGTCACTGAGGGTGACATCGAGCGCCGCGCAGAGCTTGTTGAGCAGCGCAGCGGTGGCGCTGCTCTGCGCCCGCTCCACCCTCCCGATCATGGCCCGGCTGACACCGGAGCGCGTCGCGAGTTCGTTCAACGTCATGCCCGCCTGCGTCCTCAAGGTCTTCAAGCGACGACCGATCGCACGGTCGAGTTTCTGCTGGTCCATGGCTTTCATCCGAATATTGCCCGACAGGAGGACCGCACCCATCAGGGCGGGAGAAGCTTAAGCCGGGCGGGGCGCGCATGCCGGATGCGAAGAGCTAATATATTAGAATTTTTGCGCGGCAAATTCCCTGGCGAATTGCCACAGCCCGCCTGGACATGGCGGGCTCGGCAAAGTGTCCTTGGGGAAATTCGCTAGACCAGAAAATCCGGCGCCGCGCCGTGGGCCTGCGGGATCAGGGATCCGGGCGCGAGGTGAAGCGTCATCGCATGATGATCCGCATCGGTCAGCGTCAAAATATTGGTCTGAGTGTCGAAGGCCGCGTTCACCTTGGCGTCGAAGCCATCCAGCACCAGCGTCGTGCCTGGCGTATAGTTTGAGATGACACCGGATGTTTGCCGGGCGTCGGGCCCGAAAACAAACGTGTCCGTACCCGTCAGAACGACATTGCTGCTCAAATTACCGGTGACCACCAATGTCCCGTTGTTGACGTTGACCGTTCCGGTCCCGCTCAAATTGTCGACCTTGAGCACGCCATTATCCAGGACAGTGGCGTTGTTGACGAGGTTGCCCGAGACATCCACCTCACTGCCGGCGTGGACATTGACGATGCCGCCATTGGTCAAGCCATTCCCGAAATCGATCGTGCCGCCCTGATCTGCGGTGATCGTTCCAAAGGTGTTGAAAACGGCGTCGTCGAAATCGAGCGAGGCATGCACGGCTTCGATCAGGCCGCTGCTGGTGACGGAATTGCCGGTATTCACCGCAAGCGGCTGGGACCCGTTCGCCTCGAGCGTGCCGGAGACGCCGATATCCAAGGTGAGGCTGTGATCTCCGTTTCCGATCGTGCCGGCGCCGTCGATCGTGCCGCCGTCAAGGTCGAGCGTGTGATGTGCACCGCTGTTCAGGATCGAGGAGCCCGGATCGAGCTTGATCTCGCCATTGCCAATGACCGTGGCGTCGCCGGTCAGGATGGCTTTCGCGAAATTGAAGAACTCGATCTTGCCGCCATTGTTCAGCGTGCCGCTGACATTCAGAACGCTTCCGGCACTGTCGTCAAACACGGCGCCAGCCTTGAGTGTCACGTTGTTGAAGCTGTTGGCGCTGCCTGCAACGGATTCGATAAGCCCGCCTGACGTCGCATCCAACGACGTCCCGTCCAGATGCACGTTGTCGAAGGTGATGGTGCCGCCATTGGCGACGATCGCACCGAGGGAACCGCCGGCGATCGTATCGTTCACGAACGCGAGCATCGCCTGGGCTTCGCTCAGTGAACCGAGATTGTTGATCGTGCTGTTGCTGATGACACCGGCGCTGCCGGTCTCGTGCAAATTGCCGGTCACGCTGATATTGATCGTGGCCCGGTCAATCGACGTGAAGCCGGTCGAGCCGGTGACCGTCAGAACGCCACCGCCGCCGCTGGTGTCATTCACGTCAGTGACCGTGATCGCGACGTTCTTTGTCGCGATCTCTGTCCCGTCGCTGACCGCGACGGTGACGTCATAGACGTTGTCGTGGTTCGCGTCTTTCGGCGCCTCGAAGTCGGGCGCGGACTTGAACGTCACATCGCCCGTCGCCGACACGTCGAACAGAGCCGCGTCAGTGCCGGACAGCGAATAGGTCAGCGCGGGACTGTCCACATCGGTCGCCGCGACGTGGTAGGCGACGCCAGAGCCATTCTCCGCGAAGCTTGCCGTCGTGCCCGAGCTGATCACGGGCGCATCATCGATTCCCCTCAGCGTCACGGTGATGCCCTGTGTCCCGTAGAAGCCGTCGAGGACCAAGATGAAGATGTCGGTATGGGTCTGTCCGGCCGCGAGCGGAGCGATGTCGGCATGAGAGACATCATAGCTCCACGTCACCTTGCCATCGGCAACGTCGATGGTGGCCGTGAGTGTGCCGAGATTGCCGTCTTGCGGTGCCACCGCGACCGTGTGGGCACCGGCAAAGAAACCCGCCTGCGATGTCGAAACATGGGCAGCGCCATTGTCCGTCAGCTTCGCTGCGGTGAAGGAAGGCGTAGTAAGATCTCTTACAAAGATGTCGTAGGTATGGTTGGTATCGCCCGGCACCAGAATGCTGGATAAAGACTCGAATGCCACCTTGGTGCCATCAGGCGAGAACACGGGAAGCCGGCTGCCGCCTCCGAATTCCCACGGCCTGCCCCCATTGGTCGAGACGGCCGTGATGGCACCCGTGGCCAGGTCCTTCACATAGACGACCTGATCGGCATTGACACCCGGCACGAGATTGGTGGCACTGGAATAGAACGCAATCTTGGTGCCATCAGGCGAGAACACGGGTTTCTGGGCTTCGCCGTTGTTCTGCGGGACTCCGTCGGCATCGGTCGATACCAGCGTGACCGCGCCTGTGGTCAGATCCTTAATGACGATGTTGCCGATTAGGTTGTTAGAACTACCCGGCACAAGATTGTCGGCAAAGGTATAGAACGCCACCTTGGTGCCATCTGGCGAGAACACCGGGTCGAAGCTGCCGCGATCCCCACGAGCGCCGCTGGCGCTCTCCGACACCAGTGTGGTGGCCCCGGTGGAAAGGTCCTTGATGTAGATCTCGGTGGTGTCGCCGCGCACTGTGGCCGACCCGAACACGATTTTGGTGCCATCGGGCGAGAACGAGGGGGGGGGGAGGTAAAGCCATTCTCAAGCCCGCCGCCGCCGGGTCCTCCGTTGTATGGACTGGGCGCTATGAGCGTTATCGCGCCAGTGGTCAGGTCCTTCACGAAGATGTCGCGCACGTGGTCGGTATCATCAGGCACGAGATTGTCGGCATCGGAATAGAACGCAACCTTGGTGCCATCAGGCGAGAATATCGGGTTGGTGGTCGATAAGCCGTCCGCCTGCTCCCCACTGGCACTCGTCGATACGCGCGTGAGGGCACCGGTGGCCAGGTCCTTCACGAAGATGTCGACGCCCGTTGCGAACGCCAGCTTGGTGCCATCGGGCGAAAAAATCGGCTGGTAGCCACCCAGCTGAACCCCGCTGGCATCGGTCGACACGAGCGTGATCGCCCCGGTCGAAAGGTCCTTCACGAAGACGTCGGGTGCACCGTTGGTATCGCCGGGCACCAGATTGTCGGCATAGGATGCGAACGCCACTTTCGTGCCGTCGGGCGAGAACGCTGCCTGGACACTCGCGCCATCCGCCTGCGCCCCGGTTGCGCTGGTCGACACGCGCGTGAACGCATCGTCGCTGCCACCGCCAGCGGTGAAAACAGGTGCTGAATTTGTCATCAATGCCTCCGTTTGCCCGGCAACAGGCCGGACCCGAATGTTTTGCACGACAATCAGAAACAGAAACGCGGCACCAATGAGTCCCTGCTGTCCAAGGCAAGTTTAGTGCCCCTAGATGACGAACGCTTGATGCAGCCGCGAAGGATCAGATGAAGGATCAGATTGAGCGTCGTTGGCTGCGCCGCTGCACAACAGGCAATCAAAACTGCGCCAGCAGTCTTTCACGATACGCAGCCGCGCCGAACTGCGAGAGCGCATAGCATCCCTCAGGGTGATCTCGTGTCGTCGGGATGAATAAGCCGCTCCATTCTGAAATGCAGCGCGAGCGGTGATCCGTTACATCACCAAGAATTGCCATCGCCAAAAATTGGCCACTTTAACCGACGCTGGGGAGACCGACGCCATTTGGCGGATCTTTGGCCCCTTCATGCTTCCGGATACGCCAAGATGAACGTGGCCATGGGTCGGAGAAACATCCAACACGCCAAATCAGCGGCCATCAATTTTTGAATGGAGCGGGCGAAGGGAATCGAACCCTCGTATGCAGCTTGGGAAGCTGCCGTTCTACCATTGAACTACGCCCGCTTATGCGCATGCAGCGCCCGCTCTGATTAGCCGAGACGGCGCCTCCCGCCAAGCGGTTTGGCGCACCCGGCCGGACGCTTCTTAACGTTTCAGTAAGATTCCAGGTGCGCCGGATTGTGGCGGTGTTATGATCGCGCGTCTGGGGAGAGACGTGCACTGAGTGGGGCGTGTGCATGCTGGGGCGTGGCTACACGATATTCAACACGGCCATAGGGCGCTGCGGCATCGTCTGGAGCAGCACCGGCGTGGTCGCCGTGCAATTGCCGGAGGCGCGGGAGATCGATACCCGCCGCCGGATTTTCGCGGTCCATCCCGAGGCGCGCGAGCAGCAGCCTCCGCTGAATGCCGAGCTTGCGATCGAGGGCATCGCAGGCTTGCTGCAGGGCGGCGACCCTGATTTTTCCGAGGTCAGCCTGGACGCCGGCGGCGTCCCCGGCTTCCATCGGCGCGTTTATGAAGCCGCCTGCGCCATTCCGCGCGGGGAGACCCGCACCTATCACGAGATCGCCAAGGCGCTGGGCGCCTCCGGCGCCGCGCATTCGGTGGCGCAGGCGATCGCCAAAAATCCCTACATGCTGATCGTGCCCTGTCACCGGGTGCTGGAGGCCGGCAATTACGCCGACCGACTCTCGCCTTACGGCGGGGTGATCTCCAAGCGGCGGCTGCTGGCGCTCGAGGGCGCCCATCCGGTCGCGAGCAAGACGCTGTTCGAGGTGCTGCTGCCCGTTGCGCCACCGAGGCCCAGCTAAGGCGCGATCGGAATCGCACCTTAGCTTTGTTTTTTTGGGCATGATCTTGTCGGACAACCGCTACACACTTGTCCGGACCATGCCTAGATAGGTGGCATGGATGCGACCACGCTGCTGACCACGCAATCGATGACGGTCTCGGAGTTTCGCTGCGATGCGGGACCGGACGACAAGCCGTTCGCGGAGTGCCGCACCGGGCATTCCATTGCCTATGTCCGCTCCGGCAGCTTCGGCTGCCAGTGCCGCGCCGGCTTCTTCGAGCTGGTGGCGGGCTCGATGCTGGTCGGCGCTCCACGCGAGGAATACACCTGCACGCATGAGCACGTCAGCGGCGACGTCTGCCTGGGCTTCTTCTTCAGCGAGGACCTGGTCGGTGCCCTCGGGGGACGGCGCGAGATCTGGCAGGTCGGCGCGACACCGCCGCTGCCCGAGCTGATGGTGCTGGGCGAGCTCGCCCAGACGGCGGCAGATGGCAACAGCGACCTCGGTCTCGACGAGGTCGGTCAAATTCTGGCCGGCCGCTTCATCGATGTCGTCTCGGGCAAGGCGCGCAAGCCGGCCACGCCCACCGCACGCGACCGCCGCCGCGCAGTCGAAGCCGCGCTGTGGATCGACGCCAACTCGCATGCCGAGGTCGACCTCGAACAGGCGGCGCGGCAGGCGGGCCTCAGCCCGTTCCATTTCCTGCGGCTGTTCTCGGCCGTGCTCGGCGTCACCCCGCATCAATATCTGGTGCGCTCGCGGCTACGCCATGCGGCGCGGCTGCTGACAGATGATGACATCGCGGTCACCGACATCGCCTATGACGTCGGCTTCGGCGATCTCTCCAATTTCGTCCGCACCTTCCATCGCGCCGCCGGCGTGTCGCCGACGAAGTTCCGGCAGGCGTCGAAGGGCGAGCGCAAGATTCTCCAAGAGCGCGCGACCCTCAACTGAATAGGGTCGTCTCCGGCGCGCGCCAGTTGCGGCGCGCTTTGCAATGGAGACGATCATGTACGACCACATCGGACTGCGTGTTGCCGACCTCGACGCCGCCACGCGCTTCTACACCGCGGTGCTGGCGCCGCTCGGCTACGCCCTGTGCTCGAGCGGCGACGGCTATGCGGGCTTCGGGCCGAAGGGCGAGCCGGCGCTCTGGCTGCACCTGAACAAGGGACGCAAGGCCGACGGCGCGCATATCGCGTTTCGCGCCAAGGACCATGATGCGGTCAAGGCATTCCACAGCGAAGGCTTGAAGAGCGACGGCCGTGACAATGGCGGCGCCGGCCCGCGCAAGGACTATAGCCCGACCTACTACGCGGCGTTCCTGATTGATCCCGATGGCAACAACATCGAGGCGGTTTGCGTGTGAGCCCGCCGCGCACGAGCACTCGCAGGGTGGGCAAAGCGACTTGTCCGCCGTAGCTCGAAGAGCGAAGGCGGAAGCGTGCCCACCATCGCGTGCGACTGTGCCGATGAATGGTGGGCACGACGCGCGAAGAGCGCGCCTTTGCCCACCCACGAACCTCTCAATCAAGGACACCTTCATGGCCTCCATCCACAACGACATCCCCCTCCCCGTTCCCGCCCGCGACGTCTGGGACGCCGTACGCGATTTCGGCGCGCTGCCTCAGCGGCTGGCGCCGGGCTTCGTCACCGCCTGCACGCTCGACGGTGATGCACGCATCGTCACCTTCGCCAATGGATCAGTGGCGCGCGAGGTGCTGGTCGATTGCGACGATGCGCGGCAGCGGCTGGTCTACGCCATCAACAACGAGCGGCTCAGGCATTACAGCGCCTCGGTGCAGGTGATCGCCGAGGGCGAGGCGAGCTGCCGCCTTGTCTGGATCATCGACATGCTGCCGAACGAGCTTGCGGCTTATGTCCAGGGGCAGACCAGGGACGCCGTCGCCGCAATACACCGGGCGTTCCCGGCCGTGGCTGCGTGATCTTTCGCACAGAGCCCTGCCCTCGCCGGCCCTAACCATGGCCGCGTGCGTCCGGTTGGCTCCGCTCTCCCGGCGGAGCCACGCACGCGAGGAGCAGGCCATGAGAGGTGCGGATAAGGTGATCTGCCAGGCGGCCGCCGTGCTGCTGCTGTTTTCGATCTCGAGCGCGCCGGCAAAGGCGCAGTTCCTCGGCGGCGGAGGCGCCGGCGGCGAGGACATGATGACCCAGATGGCGCCGATGCTGGAGATGATGAAGGCGAAGATGGGCAAGCGCCGCTTCGCCATGCTGATGCAGACCATGGGTCCGATGATGAGCCGCATGATGGAGAACGGCGGCGGCGGGCTCGGCGGCATGATGGGGGGCGGCGGCAGCCTGAGTGGCGGCAATTTCGGCGGTGGCTTCGGCGCGCCGAACTACGGCGGCTACACGCCGATGGGCGCAGGCGGCTACATGCCGACCGGAATGGGCGGCATGGGTGGCGGCGACATCATGGGTATGCTGGGTGGTTCCGGCGGCGGCGACATGATGGCGATGATTCCGCAGCTGATGCGGCTCGCCAATGTCGGCGGCGGTGGCGGCCATCGCCGCCACAGGCACCGCTAATCGGCAGCCGACAGAGCCGGCCTGATCGCAGGCTTGCTCTCGCGCGGCCCCCAGCGTGTCAGCACCACGCTGGAGCTCGAGAGCAGGCCGAGCACGACCATCGAGCTCGCGGCCAGCCAGAAGAAGCTCTGCGCGGTGGCGTCGTGCGTCGACAGCCACCAGCCGATCGCCGCGATGTAGATCAGGCGCGCGGTCTGCGCCAGCACCGGCCCGATCACCTTGGCCGCGCCCTGCGACGAGAAATACATTGTCGAGGCGAGCCCGATGAAGGCGTAGAACGGCGCCACCGTCGACAGATATTGATGGCTGGTCGCACGCACCGTTGCGCTGTCGGTGAAGATGTTGACCCAGAGATCCGGGAACAGCGCGACGAGGCACGCCGGCGCGCCGACGGCGACGAACGCGCTCGCACCGGCGATCCAGGCGATGCGCCGGGCGCGCGCGATGCGCACCGCGCCGATCGCCATGCCGATCATCGGCACCGAAGCGATGCCGAACGAGAACGCGATCGAGGTCAGCAAAAATTCCAGCCGCGCGCCGATGCCGTAGCCGGCGAGGATCGCAGTGCCGAACTTTGCCAGCATGTGGGTGAAGATCGAGATCGTCAGCACCGATTGCAGCGGCGAGAAGCAGGCGATGGCGCCGACCTTCAGGATATCGAAGAACATCGCCCATTGAACGCGAAGCCCGCGCAGTTTCGGCACGATTCGGGCGCGGCCGGATAACAGGTACCAGCCCATCACGCAGATATTCACGGAATAGGCGATCAGCGAGCCGGCCGCGACGCCGCGCATGCCGAACTGCGGCACGGGCCCGAGCCCGAGGCCCAGCGTGCCGCCAAGCACAACCTGCATGACCGCGGAATTCAGCATCAACAGCGAGGGCAGCTTCATGTTGCCGGTGCCGCGCAACACGCCCGCCATGGTGTTGAGCAGCCACGGCAGCACGGCCCCGCCAAAAAACACCTGTGTGTAGGCGACCGCATGCGTCAGCACATCCCCCCGTCCGCCGAGCATTTCCAGAACGCGCGGCCCGAAGATCAGCATGCCCAGCATGAAGACGAGGCCGAAGGTGATGCCGATCAGCAGCGCATGTGCGGCGAGCGTGCCGGCGCGCTCGCGGTCGCCTGCGCCGAGCGCCCGCGCGATGGCCGACGCCACGGCGCCGCCCATGGCCCCGCCGGACATGGTCATGGTCAGGATCACTGTCGGAAACACCAGCGCCATTGCCGCCAGCGCCTCGACGCCGAGCCGGCCGATATAGGAGGTCTCCGCGATCACCACACAGGTGCCGGCCGACAGCGCGACCACGTTCGGCCAGGCGAGGCCGAGCAGCGTGCGCAGAATCGGCCCGTCCATCAGCGCGCTTCGTACCGGCCGCGGAGGCGGCGGCAACGGACGCTCTTGTTCATCGACCGGGATTTCGGCGATGTCGGACATGTCCTCTCCCGGGCGCAGGCCATTCGCGGCGCGGCAATGCGTAGGTGTGCCAATAAATTTCGTCGCGCGGAAGGCGCGGCGACAGGCTTAGCACGGCAATTGCCGATTCCTCCTGCGCCGGATGCAGGCGTGCCCTGCGGCAGCGCATTTCAAGTGGTGGAATTACTCAATGGTCCACACCAGCGGCGGCCGACCGCCCGCTGTCGGGCGCAGGTGCACGCCGATGTGCCGCCCGCATCCGGCAGCGAGCCCCTCGAACAACCCTTCCAGCACCTTGGTGCAGGCGCGATGATAGTCGGCGACGTCATCCATCAGCTTCCAGCTCTGCTGACGAAATTCAAACGTGCCTTCTGACGCGGTCGTCTCGGCAGAGTCATCCTGCGCGGCAATCAGCGCATTCAGGAACGCTGCGAACTCGCTGGCGCCACCGCGGCTCATGGACAGTGCCGCCGCGACCTCGTCAAAATACTGCATCCCGATCAGCTTGCCGGTGAGGTGCAGGAGATAGCCGGCGTCTTCCGGGCCGAACAATTGCACCATCACGGGCGCGGCGGTGCGCACATATTCCATCGCGTAGTTGCGATAGGCTTTTTCCAGCCGCGGTTTTGGCCAGCTCGAAACAGGTAGCGCAGGCGCACTCTTCGCATCGAACAGCGGCGCTTCCAGATGACGCGCGAAGACCAGGCGCTGATCCAGCTCGAGCGGGTGGTCGTACTGATAATAATAGCCTTCGAGCCCATCCTGACCGTCGACGCTCTGCTTGGTGCAGACGAAGCCGAGCCTGGTATCGCCGAGCGCGACGCCATTGTTGGCGTGCCAGCCGCGCAGCATCGCGCGGCTGACCTCACCCGGCACGCCGCAGATCGCGGTGCCCTTCCAGATCCAGCGCGGCGGCGGATAGCGGATCCAGGCTTTGCGATCGCTCTCATACATGTACTCGACATGCACGCCGCCGATCCAGTTGGAGAGATAGTGATATTGCGCGGCGGCCACCGCAGGCGGCAGATGACTGAGACCGAGCTTTTCGAGCCCCGGCAGGAAGCGCTCCTGCTGCTGGCGGCGAAACACGCGGAAGACGAATTCGGCAGCATCCGCCGTGCCGCGCCGTGTGACGACGGTGAGGATGAGTCCGGTGAAATAGGCGTGATAGAGGTCGGCGACCGCACGCCAGCGCTTCCATTGCGCTTCCTCTGCTGCGTCTGTTGCGGCGGTCATGTTCGCTCCCGATCGTTGTTTTGATCGAGGGTGTCACTGCGCCCTGTACGAGGCAACCTGACGCTCAAGCAGAGCGCCCTGCACGCCAGCCCGTCAATTCCGCATCACGAATTTTGCGCAAGCCTGGCCGCGCGCTCGCGCTCGACGCGTTCGGTGACGTCGCGCGCCATCGCGACCGATCCGACCACGGCACCACCGGCATCGCGCACCAGCGCGAAGGTCATCTCGATGTAGAGCTTGCGTCCGCTCTTGTGCAACGCGCGGGTCAGCGTCGGCCTGCCCGCGAGCTTCATCGCCCCGGTGGCAAGCGCAGCTTCGAAGCCCTTCCAGTGCGCGGCACGCAGATGTTCGGGAATGATCAGATCGAGGTTCTGGCCGAGCGCCTCGTCCGCCGAGAAGCCGAACAGTGTGGTCGATGCGCGATTCCAGCGCGTGATGGTGCCGGAGCGATCCGAATAGATCAGCGCGTCCGCGACGTCGTCGACGATCCTTGCGTCGAGTTCGGATTGAACACTCATCTCGCCACCTCGCATGCAGCCGGATTTCAGCTTGCATCCCGGCAGTAGTCAATCGAGAGGCTGCGGCGTACTGGATGCCCCGGTCAAGCCGGGGCATGACAGTAGGGTGTGTAGCTACACCCGAAAATGCTTCGATAGTTTGAGCCCCTGCGCCTGGTAGTTCGAGCCGATGCGCTGGCCGTACATCGCGTCGGGGCGCGACAGCATTTTCTCGTAGACGAGACGGCCGACGATCTGGCCGTGCTCGAGGATGAACGGCACCTCGCGCGAGCGCACTTCGAGCACGGCGCGCGATCCCTGCCCGCCAGCGCCGGCATAGCCGAAGCCGGGATCGAAGAAGCCGGCATAGTGCACGCGGAACTCGCCGACCAGGGGATCGAACGGCACCATCTCCGCGGCGTAATCGGGCGGCACCTGCACGGCTTCCTTGGAGGCGAGGATGTAGAACTCGCCGGGATCGAGGATCAGGCTGCCGTCGGGACGCGCCGAGATCGGTTCCCAGAAATCCTCCACCGCATAGCCGGAGCGGCGGTCGACGTCGACGACACCGGTGTGGCGCTTGGCGCGATAGCCGACGAAGCCGTTGGCCTTCTCGCCGGAGAGATCGACGGAGACGGCGACGCCGCCGGTGAGATCGGCATCATCGAGATCGACGAGACGCTCAGTCGCATGCAGCGCCTCGAGCTCGTCGATGTTGAGGATCGCATCTCCGGTGCGGAAGCGCACCTGACTCAAGCGCGAGCCCTCACTGACCAGCACCGGAAACGTCTTCGGGCTGATCTCGGCGTAGAGCGGGCCGTGATAGCCGGCGCCGATCATGTCGAAGCGGCGGGTGCCGTCGGCGATGACGCGGGTGAAGACATCGAGCCGGCCGGTCGAGCTTTTCGGGTTGGCGGCGGCGACGATCTCCGGCGGCAGCGCCAGGCTTTCCAGGAGCGGCACGATGTAGACGCAGTTGGTCTCCAGCACCGCGCCATCGGCGAGGCTGAACTCGTGCAGCTTCAACTCGTCGATGCGCTCGGCGACGGTCGCGCCGGGACCCGGCAGGAAGCTGGCGCGAACGCGATACGCGATGTCGCCGAGGCGAAGGTCGAGGCTCGCCGGCTGGATCTGGCTTTCGACGAAGTCATAAGCGGGCAGGATGAGGCCCGCCTTCGCCATCGCCGCGATCATGCGGTCGGGCAGGATACCATTGGCGTCGGCGGCAACCGTGAAGCTCAACCGGGGGTCCTCGTCAGGGGTCAAATGCATCCGGACATGCGGGAAATAGCAGCCTTTTACGGCTATCCGATGGACGCCTTGACGGAAAGGCCATTGCGGAATATGAGCATCACTTATCCCGTGGTGATTTGAGCCGGCCGGCTTGCAGCCACGTTAAATAAGTCGCTAAACAGGCCGGGGACCTCTGTGATCCCGGCCCGTGGAAGTTATCCAGGCCGGTTTTTTTGTGACCATTTTCGATGGTCACGCAGAGGAGGTCCTATGTCGAAGTCCCCGGCGTCCACCACGCAATACCGTCCCGAAACCCGACTGGTCCATTCCGGCACCCTGCGCTCGCAATATGGCGAGACGTCGGAGGCGCTGTTCCTGACCCAGGGCTACGTCTACAACAGCGCCGAGGAGTGCGAGGCGCGGTTCAAGGGCGAGGACCCCGGCTTCATCTATTCGCGCTATTCCAACCCGACCATCTCGATGTTCGAGCGCCGCATGATCGAGCTCGAAGGCGCCGAAGCCGCCCGCTCGGCGGCGACCGGCATGGCCGCGGTGACGACCGCGATCCTGGCGCCGCTGAAGGCCGGCGATCATGTGGTGGCCTCCCGTGCCCTGTTCGGCTCGTGTCTCTACGTCATTCAGGATCTCTTGCCACGCTACGGCATCGAGACCACGCTGGTCGACGGAGCCGATCTCGACCAGTGGCAGCGCGCCTTGAGGCCGAACACCAAGACGTTTTTCCTGGAGAGCCCGACCAACCCGACGCTCGACGTGCTCGACATTCCAGGGATCGCCGAGATCGCGCACAGCGGCGGCGCGCGGCTCGTCGTCGACAACGTGTTCGCGACGCCGATCTGGCAGAGCCCGCTCGCGCTAGGGGCAGACGTCGTCGTCTATTCCGCGACCAAGCACATCGACGGCCAGGGCCGTTGTCTCGGCGGCATCATCCTGTCGTCGGAAGCGTTCATCGCCGAGCACATCCACAATTTCATGCGCCAGACCGGCCCGTCGATCTCGCCGTTCAACGCATGGGTCCTGCTCAAGGGCCTGGAAACGCTGGGCGTACGCGTGCGCGCGCAGACCGAGACGGCGGGACGCATCGCCGACGTGCTGGCGAGCCATCCGAAGATTTCGCGGCTGGTCTATCCCGGCCGCGCCGATCATCCGCAGGCAGCTCTCGTGAAGAAGCAGATGCGCGGCGGCTCGACGCTGGTCGGCTTCGAGGTCAAGGGCGGCAAGCAGGGTGCGTTCCGCGTGCTCAACGAGCTCAAGCTTGCAAAAATCTCGAACAATCTCGGCGATGCCAAGAGCCTCGTCACGCATCCGGCGACCACGACGCATCAGCGCCTCAAGCCGGAAGACCGCGCCGCGCTCGGCATCAGCGAGGGCTTCATCCGCTTCTCGGCGGGGCTCGAGCATGTGGACGATCTGATCGAGGATCTGACCGCGGCGCTGGAGAAGGCGTGAGGCGATTGGGCTCTTGTAGGGTGGGCAAAGCGACTTGTCCGCCGTAGCTCGAAGAGCGAAGGCGGAAGCGTGCCCACCATTCACGATCATATCGCCGATAGATGGTGGGCACGGCGCGCGAAGAGCGCGCCTTTGCCCACCCTACGGCACCGAGCCTACATCGGCCGATACGTTCGCACGTCCGCGGGCACGTTGACGCCGAGCTTGATCTGGCCGACGGAGCGGATGATGTCGTCGCCGAGGATCTGCGCGAAGCAGGCATAGCCCCAATCGTTCATATGCAGGCCGTCGGCGATCACGAAACTCTCGACCGGGATCGATTGATTCTCGTGCCAGTCGCGCATCACCTCGAAGCGGGGGAAGATGCCGACGTGACGGAGCTCGGCGACCTTCCCGAGCAGGTGCACCATCTTGCCGGCGCTCTCCTTGCGCTGGTTGACGGCTGGCGAATATTGCGGATCGACCAGCACGATGTCGGCGCCGCCAGCGGCCTGGATGCGGGAGATGCCGTCCTCGACCATCTTGGCGGTGTCACCGGGATCGAGATTGCGCAGCACCGCATTGGTGCCGACCTGCCAGATCACGAGATCCGGATGCACGTCGATCACCTCCTTCTGGAGGCGCTTCATCATCTCGGGCGCGTCCTCGCCGCCGACGCCGGCGTTGATCACGGTGATGTCGGCGGTCGGATATTGCCGGCGGAGCTGCGCGGCGAGACGGTTCGGATAGTTGAAATCGGGCGAGCTCGCGCCATAGCCCGCCGTCGACGACGAGCCGAACGCGACGATCACGACGGGTTTGCCGGCGACGAGCTTGCCCGCGACATGCGGCAGCGAGCCCATCGCCTTCGAGCCACCCTTCGGCGTGAGGCAGGGCACGCGGCTGAAAATGTCCCCGGCGGATTTCGCGACCTGCTTCACCTTGTCGATGGCGCGGGCGGTCACGCCGCGCTGCTCGTGGGACGTCGCGGCGACGGTGGTCTGGGAGGGCGAAGCGGAAGCCGGACTAGCGGCCTGCTGCGGCGCGGGCGTTGCCTGCGTGGCCTGCGCCTGCACTGGTGCCAGCGACATCGGCGTCAGGAGCAGCAGAGCCGCCGCGGGCGCAGCCAGCCATGCCGTCAACCAAAAAGGGCGGAGAGAACTCATTAACGCTAGACCTCAATTTTGCTGCTGGGCCGGCCCCAGATGGGCTGCGTCGATCACAAACTGTGCCAACGCCCGGCCAAGGCAGTCATGGACCTGTTTCGCCAGCTCTGGCCCACGGGACGGGCTGAACAGGTCGAACTGACCCTGATCATTCCACTGCCGCATGATCGCGAAACGGTCGAACAGCGGGATGTCATGCTCCTGCGCCACCACCCGCATATTGTCGAGATAGGGCGGCACCGAGATCATGGTTTCGGTACGCGGGCTGTACTGCAAGTTCATCAACACAACGTCAGCCCCTGCTTTTTGCAGCGCGGAAACCCCTTCGGTCACCGCCCCGCGAAAATCATCGGGATCAATCGCTCGGATAGCATCCACAGTCCCGGTCTGCCAGATGACCAAAGTAGGCCTTTTTGCTTCCATCAGCTTAACGAAGGTCGCGGCCGCCTCCTCGGCCGTCTTCTTGCTCTGTATTTCTACGGAGACGTGCACGGTCTCCGACGGCAGCAGCCTGTCCTGCAGGATGGCCTGCATGCGCGCCGGGTAGGAGCTGTCCTCCGAGGCCGGAATCGTGGTCGAACGGCTGCCAATGACCAGGATTTCGAGCGGTTTGCCGGCCTTGATGGCATCGGCGACCCTCGGAAGCTGGCTTTCAGTGGTGAGCAGATAGGATGGCAATTCGCAGGCCGGGGGCGCGGCCGGAGCAGCCGGCACGGCATCGCCCGCGCGCGCCAGGGGCGCGGCGAGGTTACCGCACAGCAGGACCAGGCTCAGGAGAACCTTCGCCTTCATCAGCCCCCTCCCGCCAGATCGGCGTTGCCGACGGCGTTTTTGGTTTTCGCACCGCTCTTGTCAGCCACGCGCTTGTACCACGAAATCACCCAGGCAACGCCCCACATGATCAGGATTCCGGAGAGACTAATCAGCGCATGCATGGCTGCGCCGCCGGAGACTTCGGCCAGGATGAAATGGCCGGCGAAGGCGAGGAAGACGCCGAGGCAGAAGATCTCCAGGGAATGCTGGCCGCAGAGGATCAGCGGCCGCAGCCAGGGCGATTTCAGGCCCGGCCATTCCCGGGGCAGGAAGCGAACGGTGAGTGCGGCGAACGCCAGGAAATGCGTGAAGCGCAGCACGTCGAGATCGGCCTTGTCGATCGGATACATCCACTGCTCGAGCCGCCTCGGCATGAAGTGGGAGAGCTGCGGCACATACCAGGTCAGCGTCACGTAGAACGCCGCGACCAGATAGGCGATCGATATCCACATCGTGACGCGGGACGCCAGGATGCGCGACATGCGTCGCGCACCTCCGAGCGCACACCATGCGCCGAATACGAAAAGCAATTGCCAGGCGAAGGGATTGAACGCCCAGAAGCCGTTCGGATAGGCCGACAGATACAGGTCGTATTCCCAGGTCACCGCGTAGAGCAGAACCGAGAGGCCGAGCGTCACGTCGGGCCGCCATTTCATCAGCCACAAGATCAAGGGCAGCGCCAGCATCAGCACGATATAGAGCGGCAGCACGTCCATGTTGACCGGACGAAAGCGCAGCAGCAGCGCCTGCACGATCGTGACGTCGGGCTGCTTGAGGAAATCCATGATGCCCATCTCTTCGGTGTAGAGCGGGTTCTCGAACCTGGTCGCAACGTAGGAGATTTCGGCGAGGAAGATCGTGAACAGAAAGACGTGGGCGACATAGATCTGCCAGACGCGCCGCAGGATGCGCGCGGTAGCGACGACGAAGCCGCTTTCGAGCATGGCACGACCGTAGACGAACGCCGCGGTGTAGCCGGAGATGAAGATGAAGATCTCGGTGGCGTCGCTGAAGCCGTAATTGCGGATCGTGAACCAGGTCAAAAGGCTCGGCGGCAGATGGTCGACGAAGATCAGCCACAGTGCGAGCCCGCGGAACAGGTCGAGCCGGAGCTCGCGCTCGCCGATGGCGGGCAGCGTGATGGCCGGCGCGGCGGAGCGCAGCTTCGCCTCCGCAGGTCTGGCCTCCGCAGGCTTGCCGGTTCCCGCGATCGTCGATCCCGTCACTTGGTCGGCAATGGTCATCGGGGGTTCGAAACCCTTCCGCAAATCGCGACGTGTCATGGAGTGTACAGGTCCGGCCGTCGTCTCGCAAAGCGGCCGGATCACATTGGGTCTACTTCCTCGGCAATTCTGGCGGCACGATGTCACCAAAACCGCCTGCGGGCGTTGGTTCCCGGCCGGGTTTTCGTTATGATGGCAGCCATGTATCGCGCCGTGACCCGCCAGATCGAAGTGACCGTCGAGCCGAACTTTGTTCCGGAGCAGTCGTCGGCTGACCGCTCCCGCTATTTCTGGTCCTACACCATCGTCATCACCAATTCCGGCGACGAAACCGTGCAGCTGAAGACGCGGCACTGGATCATCACCGACGCCACCGGCCGCCAGCAGGAGGTCAGGGGCGAGGGCGTCGTCGGCGAGCAGCCGACCCTGGCTCCCGGCGAGCGCTTCGAATACACCTCCGGCGTGCCGCTCGCGACCGCCTCGGGCTTCATGACCGGCCGCTACCAGATGGTCAGCGAAAGCGGCGAACGCTTCGAGATCGATGTGCCGACGTTCTCGCTGGACAGCCCGGACAACAAGCGGGTGTTGAACTAGGGGCAGGCGATTTCGTGCGAACACCCACAACTGTCATGCCCCGGCCTTGACCGGGGCATCCAGTACGCCGCGGCTTTTCGAATCCATCACAACAGTTTCGGAGTACTGGGCGGATTCAAACGGTCGTCGCAACACTCGGAGGTTGGAGGTTGCGATGAACGTTGTAAGGCGCCGATCGGCGCGGTCAGGACGAGCCCCATTGCCATCGCCAGGACGGCCGTCTGTTGCAGGACGCGATGAACAGAATAGATTTTGGCTGGCGATTGCCGCGGGGCTAAGCAGCGAGGATGCTGCGCTGGAAGCCGGATTGTCACAACCTGTCGGAAGCAGATTATTCCGAAAGGCGGGCGGCATGCCACCAGCGATGTTCAGATCTTCGGCAAAGGTACTCTCCGGGCGGTACCTCTCATTGGTAGAGCGCGAGGAGATCGCACTCCTCAAGGTGCAGGGCCATTCCAGGCAAGAGATTGGACGTCGCCTGGGGCGGGCTGCTTCGACAATATCCCGTGAACTGCGACGCAACGCGGCTACCCGCGGCGGCGGGTTGGAGTATCGGGCAACAACTGCCCAATGGCATGCGAATCGATCCGCCCGCCGACCCAAGCCGACCAAGCTTGCGCTCAATGCAACCTTGCGCACTTATGTGGAGGAGAGACTTGCTGGCGGCGTCGTAGCCCCGAGCGGCGCGCTCGTTCCTGGTCCCGCCGTTCTGTGGAAGGGCCGCCGGCATGGCCCACGCAAGGATCGGCGATGGGCCAAAGCCTGGAGTCCCGAGCAGATTGCCCGACGCTTGCCGATCGACTTCCCGGACGACAAGACGATGCGCATCAGCCATGAAGCTATCTATCAAGCTCTCTTCGTTCAGGGCCGTGGGGCGCTGCGCCGCGAGCTGACGGCCTGCTTGCGAACCGGGCGTGTATTACGGATGCCCAGGGCGCGCGTACGCAGGCGAGGCAAGGGGTTTGTCTCGCCGGAGATCATGATCAGTGAGCGCCCTGCTGAAGCTGCCGATCGAGCAGTGCCGGGACATTGGGAGGGAGACCTCATCCTCGGTCTTGGCAGCTCGGCAATCGGCACGCTGGTCGAGCGCACGACGCGCTTCACGATGCTATTGCACCTTCCCCGGTTGGCGGGGCACGGCGAAGCTCCGCGCGCGAAGAACGGACCTGCGCTCGCGGGACACGGGGCCGAGGCCGTGCGCGACGCGATCACGCGCACCGTCATCACCTTGCCCGAAGAACTGCGTCGCTCGCTGACCTGGGATCAGGGAGCCGAAATGGCTCAGCACGATCGTCTCAAGATCGATGCGGGTATCCAGGTCTACTTCTGCGACCCGCAAAGCCCTTGGCAGCGCGGTACTAACGAGAACACCAACGGGTTGCTGCGACAGTACTTCCCGAAAGGCACAGACCTCAGCATCCATAGCGCCGACGAGATATCCGCTGTGGCAGCGGCCCTCAATGCCCGTCCGAGAAAGACACTAGGCTGGAAAACGCCGGCGGAGGCGCTTGACGAATTGCTGTTATGAGTGAAAACAACTGGTGTTGCGACGACCGTTTGAATCCGCCCTGGATCGCCCGATCAAGTCGGGCGATGACACCGAGTGTGTGGCTTGCAACGACGGAGGATGCGACGCCTACGCGTCTTCCACGCCCGCCTCGTGCGGCGTGAACTGGTACACCGACGAGCAGAATTCGCAGGTCACGACGACCTTGTCGTCCTTGACCATCGCGGCGCGGTCGTCGGGCGAGAAGCTCTTCAGCATCGCACCAACCGCGTCGCGCGAGCAGGAGCATTGCGCCTTCAGAACCAGCGGATTGAACACGCGCACGCCGCGCTCGTGGAACAGGCGGAACAGCAGCCGCTCGCCGGAGAGTTCGGGGTCGATCAGCTCGACGTCCTCGACGGTCTCGACCAGCGAACGCGCCTCGACCCAGGCGTCGTCTTCGGCGACAGCATGCACCTCCGCGCCTTCGGGCGCATCGCCGGGATGCAAATCGGCCTGACGCGCGCGCTCGGGCGCCTTCGGCAGGAACTGCATCAGCATGCCGCCGGCGCGCCAGCGATGCTTGCCGCCGTCGTTCGAGCGCCACTCCTCGCCGACGGCTAGACGCACGCGCGTCGGGATCTGCTCGGAGCGCAGGAAGTATTCGTGGGCGGCATCTTCCAGGCTGCCACCGTCGAGCGCGACCAGACCCTGGTAGCGGCTCATGTCGGGACCCTGGTCGATGGTCATGGCGAGATGACCGTTACCGAGGAGCGTGCCGGAATCTTTTGTCTCGCCGAGGCGCTCGGCATCGTAGCGCGCATAGGCGCGCAGGCGATCCGGCGCCATGTAGTCGACGACCAGGAACGACACCGGACCGTCGGTCTGGGCCTGGAGGATGAAGCGGCCCTCGAACTTCAGCGCCGAGCCGAGCAGCGTCGTCAGCACGATGGCCTCGCCGAGCAGCTTGCCCACGGCAGCGGGATAATCGTGCTTGGTCAGGATCTCGTCGAGCGCGGGACCAAGCCGCACCAGGCGACCGCGCACGTCGAGTGCGTCGACCTCGTAAGGCAGCACGGCGTCATCGATGGGAACCGCTGATGGCGCGCGAACCGGGCCTTCAGGCCCGGTTTTCATGTCAGGGGATTGGGAAACCATGGCGCTTTATCTGGGGTCGATGGAGGAAAATGGAAGAGGGCGCGGAACGCTCCCCGGCATGCAGAAAAGATCGCACGAAAGCACGACAAACTCAGGGTCGTCCCGGGGGTGCGCAAAGCGCGAGCCCGGGACCCATAACCACAGGATTGCAATGTAACCGGCGACGACCACTCCGCGTCCTCGCCAAACAACTTCCTGTGGTTAAGGGTCCCGGATCGGCGCGCCGCTGTGCGGCGCTGGTCCGGGACGACAGCGGTGGATGCGGCCGCCAGCGCGGCCACCCGCTCCACCGTCGCGTTACTTCACCGCGTCAAAGCACCAGGCCAGAATGCCCTTCTGCGCATGCAGGCGGTTTTCGGCCTCGTCGAACACGACCGATTGCGGGCCGTCGATCACTTCGTCCGTGACTTCCTCGCCGCGATGGGCGGGCAGGCAATGCATGAACAGCGCATCGGGCTTGGCCAGCGACATCAGCTTCGAATTGACCTGATAGGGCTTGAGCACGTTGTGACGGTGCTCGCCTTCCTTGTCGCCCATCGACACCCAAGTGTCGGTGACGACGCAGTCGGCCCCCTTCACGGCAGCCTCGGGATCGGTGCCGAGCACGATCGGCGCGCCGGTGGCCTTGATGAAGTCCCGCATCACCTTTTTCGGCGCAAGCTCCGGCGGCGTCGCGACATTGAGCTTGAACTTGAAACGCTCGGCGGCATGCGCCCAGGACGCCAGCACGTTGTTGTCGTCGCCGGTCCAGGCCACCGTCCTGCCCTCGATCGGGCCGCGATGCTCTTCGTAGGTCATGAGGTCGGCCATCACCTGGCAAGGGTGCGAGCGCCGTGTCAGGCCGTTGATGACGGGCACCGTCGCATATTCCGCCAGCTCCAGCAGGGCCTCGTGATTGAGGATGCGGATCATGATGGCGTCGACATAGCGCGACAGCACGCGCGCCGTGTCGGCGATGGTCTCGCCGCGGCCGAGCTGCATCTCGGCGCCGGTCAGCATGATCGGCTCGCCACCGAGCTGGCGCATGGCGACGTCGAACGAGACGCGGGTGCGGGTGGACGGACGCTCGAAGATCATCGCCAGCGTCTTGCCTTCCAGCGGCTTCACCGGCTGGTGCGCTTTCTGCTTCGCCTTCATGGCGGAGGAGGCCGCGAGCATGCTCTTGAGCTCCGACAACGGGAGCTCGTTGATATCCAGAAAGTGCTTCGGGGACTTGCTCATCAGCTCGCCGCCCGCTTGGTCTGACTGGACGAGATCGCGGCGCAGGCGCGCTCGAGCCGCCCGACGCTGTCCTCGATTTCGGCTTCGGTGACGATCAAGGGCGGCAGGAAGCGCACGACATTGTCGCCGGCGCCGACCGTGAGCAATTTTTCGTTGCGCAACGCCGCGCCAAGATCGCCGGATGGCACCACGGCCTTGATGCCGATCAGAAGGCCTTCGCCGCGCACTTCGCTGACGATGTCGGGATAACGATCGATCACGGAGGCGAGCTTCTGCTTGAGCAGCAGCGACATCTTCTGCACGTGGTCGAAGAAGCCGGGCTTGAGCATGACGTCGAGCACGGCATTGGCAGCCGAGATCGCGAGGGGATTGCCGCCGAAGGTCGAGCCGTGCGAGCCGGGCCCCATGCCGGCAGCCGCGTCCGCGGTCGCCAGCACCGCGCCGATCGGGAAGCCACCACCGAGCGCCTTGGCCAGCGACATCACGTCAGGCGTGACGCCGGTGCGGCGATGCGCGAACAGATCGCCGGTGCGGCCCATGCCAGTCTGCACCTCGTCGAACGCGAGCAGCAGGCCCTTCTCATCGCAGAGCTGGCGCAACGCCTTCAGGAAGGCGGGCGTTGCCGAACGCACGCCGCCCTCGCCCTGGATCGGCTCGATCAGGATGCCGGCGGTCTGCGGACCGATCGCCTTCTTGACGGCTTCGATATCGCCATGCGGGACCTGGTCGAAGCCGTCCATCGGCGGGCCAAACCCTTCGAGATATTTTGCCGAACCGGTCGCGGCGAGCGTTGCCAGCGTGCGGCCGTGGAAGGCGCCTTCGAAGGTGATGATGCGGTAACGTTCCGGATGACCCTTGGAGAAGTGATGATGGCGGACCAGCTTGATCACACCTTCCAGCGCTTCGGCGCCGGAATTGCAGAAGAACACGAAGTCCGCGAAGCTTTCGTTGCACAGACGCGCGGCGAGCTTCTCGCCGTCCGGGCTCTGGAACAGGTTCGACATGTGCCAGAGTTTGGTGGCCTGCTCTTGCAACGCCTTGACCAACGCAGGATGAGCATGGCCGAGCGCATTCACCGCCACACCCGAGGTGAAATCGAGATAGCGATCGCCATTGGTCGCAATCAGCCAGCAGCCTTCACCGCGCTCGAAACCGAGGTCGGACCTGGCGAAAACGGGGAGCAAATGCGGCGCTGCGCTGTTAGTCATGACGATCACTTGAATGTTGCGGACGGTGTGAGCGTGCATTGCGCAACGCACCATTGACCGGCCCGGAAAACGAAACGTGCCGCCTTTTAAGGGCGGCACGCCTGACTATCTTATGCCTGGTGAAACCGGTGTCAATGCCGCCCGGAAAGCCTCGCGAAACGCAGAATCCGTAGTCTTGCGGTGGCGATTTTGCGTATTTCCGCCACGGAACATGTGGAAGCGAGTCGGCGGACTCTTGCGCGTGAGTCACGCCATATTGTAGCGTTTGGCTTGTCAGATACGACATCTCGTGCAGCAGTTCTGATCCTCTAAGTCCTCATGTACCGGCGTAAGCGTTCGGGCGCATCTGGTGCGCCCGGCGAGCCTTAAGGGATTCTGGCGGCACGGGTTTTTCGAAGCTTAGGCATTCGCCGTGCGGCCGCCAGGATGGCAGGCGCCGGCGAAGGAAAGGGTGCAATGACCGTTTTGACCTGGTCGGATGATCGCGTCGAGCAGCTGAAAAAGCTCTGGGAGGCCGGACTTTCGGCCAGCCAGATCGCCGCTGAACTCGGCAATGTGACCCGCAATGCCGTAATCGGCAAAGTGCACCGGCTCGGCCTGTCGGGCCGCGCCAAGAGCCCTTCATCGGCAGCGCCGCGGCCGCGCAAGGCGCGCCCCGCCCAGCACATGATGCGGGTGACACGCCCGATCGCGCGCGGCAACACCGCGCTGGCGCAGGCCTTCGAAGTCGAGGTCGAGGCCGAACCGGTCACCTACGACAACGTCGTGCCGATGAGCCAGCGGCTGTCGCTGCTGGAGCTGAACGAGGCCACCTGCCACTGGCCGGTCGGCGATCCCTCGAGCCCGGATTTCTTCTTCTGCGGCGGCAAGGCGCTCTCCGGCCTGCCCTACTGCGCCCAGCACTCGCGCGTGGCGTATCAGCCCGCGGCCGATCGCCGGCGCGCGCCGGCGAAGCCGGGTCCGCGCTGAAGTCGTTCTGAGCTCAGAAAGGAGCCGTCACACGATGGCGGCTCAACAAATCCGATGTCGTCCCGGACAAGCGCGCCTCGAGCGCGCGCAGATCCGGGACCCTTAACCACCGCAAGATGTGGCTACGGGGACTCGGAGTTACCTTTTCACAAAATAACCGCTCGCTGTGGGTGTCCCGGACCCGCGCTTGCGCTTGTCCGGGACGACACCGAGAGTGTGGCCGCAGCTCACCGAGCTACGCCTGCTCCGCCTTCGCAAAGCGATCGTCCAGTGCGTAGCCCGCGCCGCGGACGGTGCGGATCGGGTCCTGCTCGCGGCCGAGATTGAGCAGCTTGCGCAGGCGGCCGATATGGACGTCGACGGTGCGCTCGTCGATGTAGATGTCACGGCCCCAGACGCTGTCGAGCAGCTGCTCGCGCGAGAACACGCGGCCGGGATGCTCCAGGAAGAACTCCAGCAGGCGATATTCGGTCGGACCGAGATCGATCGGCCGGCCCGAGCGCGCCACGCGGCGCTTGTCGCGGTCGAGCTCGATGTCGCCATAGGCGAGCACGGTGGCGAGCCGCTCGGGGCTGGCGCGCCTGAGCAGGCCCTTCACGCGTGCCAGCAGCTCCGGCACCGAGAACGGCTTGACGATGTAGTCGTCGGCGCCGGTCGCAAGGCCCCGCACCCGCTCGCTCTCCTCGCCGCGCGCGGTGAGCATGATGATCGGGAGCTGCTTGGTCTCGGGCCGGGTGCGCAGCCGCCGGCACAGCTCGATGCCGGAGAGGCCCGGCAGCATCCAGTCGAGCACGATCAAATCGGGGATGTGCTCCTTGAGGCGGGTGTCGGCGTCGTCGCCGCGCATCACCGTCTCGACGTCATAGCCGTCGCCTTCGAGGTTGTAGCGGAGAAGCTCGGTGAGAGCTTCCTCGTCCTCAACCACCATAATGCGTGCGCCCATGGTGTTCGTCGCTCCTTAAGTGTTCGGGACCGTCGTGGCGAAGGTCGTCATGTCGCCCTTCGGCCGCTTGTCGGTGATCGCCTGGCCCTCGATCATGTAGAACACGGTCTCGGCGATGTTGGTGGCGTGGTCACCGATGCGCTCGATGTTCTTGGCGCAGAACATCAGATGGATGCAGAACGAGATGTTGCGCGGATCCTCCATCATGTAGGTGAGGAGCTCGCGGAACAGCGAGGTGCAGATGGCGTCGACTTCCTCGTCGCCCTTCCACACCGCCATCGCCGCCGGCAGATCGTGCGCGGCATAGGCATCCAGCACCGACTTGACTTGTTGCTGCACGAGGTCGGTCATGTGCTCCAGACCGCGGAACAGCTTGAGCGGATGGAAATCCGTCTCCAGCGCCGCGACGCGCTTGCCCATGTTCTTGGCGAGGTCGCCGATCCGCTCGAGATCGGTCGCGACGCGCATGGCGCCGACGATCTCGCGCAGATCCACCGCCATCGGCTGGCGGCGCGCGATGGTGAGAACGGCGCGCTCCTCGATCTTCTTCTGGAGCGCGTCGAGCTCGGCGTCGATGGTCACGACGCGCTGGCCGAGCGCGACGTCGCGGCGGATAAGCGCGTCGACGGAATCGACGATCATGCGCTCGGCGATGCCGCCCATCTCGGCGACCAGGCGCGTGAGCTCCTGGAGGTCGGTGTCGAAGGCCTTTGCGGTATGTTCAGAACCCATGTTCCGTCTCCTCAGCCGAACCGGCCGGTGATGTAATCCTGCGTGCGCCGGTCGGTCGGCGACGTGAAGATCTTGCTGGTGTCGTCGAACTCGATCAGCTCGCCGAGATACATGAAGGCGGTCTTGTCGGAGACGCGCGCCGCCTGCTGCATGTTGTGGGTGACGATCGCGATCGTGTAGTTCTCGGACAGCTCCTGGATCAGCTCCTCGACCTTGGCGGTCGAGATCGGGTCGAGCGCCGAGCAGGGCTCGTCGAACAAGATCACCTCGGGCCGCACCGCGACCGTGCGGGCGATGCAGAGGCGCTGCTGCTGGCCGCCGGAGAGCGACAGGCCGGAGGCGTTGAGCTTGTCCTTGACCTCGTTCCACAGCGCGCCACCGCGCAGCGCCTTCTCGACGCGGTCGTCCATCTCGGACTTCGAGATCTTCTCGTAAAGGCGGATGCCGAAGGCGATGTTCTCGTAGATCGTCATCGGGAACGGCGTCGGCTTCTGGAACACCATGCCGACGCGGGCGCGCAGCAAATTGAGGTCCAGCTTGGGGTCGAGGACGTTGGTCTGGTCGAGCATGAGCTGACCGGTGACGCGCTGGCCCGGATAGAGGTCGTACATCCGATTGAAGATGCGCAGCAGGGTCGACTTGCCGCAGCCCGACGGGCCGATGAACGCCGTGACGCGGTTGGTGCCGAGCGCCAGATTGATGTTCTTCAGCGCGTGGTGCTCGCCGTAATAGAAATTGAGGTTGCGCACCGTCACCTTGGCCGGAGCTTCGGGCAGCACCGGCGCCTGGGGCAAACCACCGGCCGCGCTCATCGATACGGAAAGATCACTCATTTTGCGGTCCTCTCGGCGCTCAGAATGCGCGCGCCAATATTCAGGGCAAGAACGGTCAGGGTGATGAGCAGCGCGCCGCTCCAGGCGAGCTGCTTCCAGTAGGCGTAGGGGCTCTGCACGAAATTATTGATGGTGACCGGCAGGTTCGCCATCGTCTTGTTCAGACCCAGGCTGAAGAACTGGTTCGACAGCGCGGTGAAGAGCAGCGGCGCGGTCTCGCCGGCGACGCGGGCGGTGGCCAGCATCACGCCGGTGATGAGGCCCGAGCGCGCCGCGCGATAGGCGATGCGCTTGATCACCAGCGAGCGCGGCAGGCCGAGCGCCGAGGCCGCCTCACGCAGTGCGTTCGGCACCAGCAGCAGCATGTCCTCGGTCGTGCGCAGCACCACCGGGATGACGATCACCGCAAGCGCGAGGCAGCCGGCAATCGCCGAGAAGCCGCGCATCGGCACCACCACCGCACCATAGATGAACAGGCCGATGATGATCGAGGGCGCCGAGAGCAGGATGTCGTTGATGAAGCGGATCACCGAGGTCAGGCGGTCGTTGCGGCCGTACTCGGCGAGATAGGTGCCGGCGAACAGACCGAGCGGCGCGCCGATGCCGACGCCGAGCACGGTCATGATGATCGAACCCACGATGGCGTTGCGCAGGCCGCCCTCGGTCGAGCCCGGAGGCGGCGTGTCCGCAACGAAGAGCTCCAGGTTCAGGCCGGCAATGCCGTTGTAGAGCAGCGTCATCAGGATCAGCGCGAGCCATGTGACGCCGAAGGCAGCGGCAGCCAGGCAGAGCACACGGATGACGATGTCCATGCGGCGGCGGCGTGCGTAGATCGGGTTCATGTTACTTCCCCGCCTTCTTTTCAAGACGCATCAGCATCAACCGTGCAGCCGCGAGCACGAAGAATGTCAGCACGAACAGCAGCAGGCCGAGCAGGATCAGGCCGGACTGGTGCAGGCCGTCGCTCTCGGCGAACTCCGATGCGATCGCCGCCGAGATCGTGGTGCCCGGGGCAAAGATCGACGACGAGATGCGGAACGAGTTGCCGATGATGAAGGTCACCGCCATGGTCTCGCCGAGCGCGCGGCCGAGCGCCAGCATGACACCGCCGATGACGCCGACGCGGGTGTAGGGGATCACCACGCTGCGCACGACTTCCCAGGTGGTGCAGCCGACGCCGTAGGCGGCTTCCTTGAGCACCGGCGGGACCGTCTTGAACACGTCGACCGAGATCGAGGTGATGAAGGGCAGCACCATGATGGCGAGGATCAGCGCCGCGTTGAACAGGCTGAGATAGGACGGCGGGCCTGCGAAGATCGCGCCCAGCACGGGGACGCCGTCGAAGATCTTGATCATGAAGGGCTGGAACGTGTTGGCCAGGAACGGGCCGAGCACGAAGAAGCCCCACATGCCGTAGATGATCGAGGGAATGCCGGCGAGCAGCTCGATCGCCATGCCGATCGGGCGGCGCGCCCATTGCGGGCAGAGCTCGGTCAGAAAGATCGCAATGCCGAGACCGACCGGAATGGCGATCGCCATCGCGATGAAGGAGGTGATGAGCGTGCCGTAGATCGGGCCGAGCGCGCCGAGCACGGGCGGATCTGCCGACGGCGCCCAGCGCTGCGTCCACAGGAAGGCGAAGCCGTATTCCTTCATCGCCGGGAACGCGCCGACGATCAGCGAGATGATGATGCCACCGAGGATGAGGAGCACCGAGATCGCGGACAGCCGCGTGATCCAGTAGAAGGTGAGGTCGCCGAGCTTGAAGGCGCCCAAGGCCTTGGCGCGGTCATACGGTCCGGCGTCGTCGATTACATCGCTCTGAACGGCCATCTCTGCCACGCCGATCCCCTGTGCCCGTTTGATATACGCTTGTTGTCGGTCTTGTTGTTGGTCTTGCGCTCCGGATGCGGCGCGAGGCCGATCCGGAGCGGAGGTCTTGTGAGATCCCGGCGCCCAGTCCGGGACAAGAGCGCTTAGCTCTTGATCTCGGCAGCCCAGGTCTTCTCGATCAGCTGGACGACCGGGTCCGGCATCGGGATGTAGTCGAGTTCTTCAGCCGCCTTGCCGCCGCTCTTGAAGGCCCAGCGGAAGAACTTGATGGCTTCCTGCGAGGCTGCCTTGTCGGTGGCATCCTTGTGCATGAGGATGAAGGTCGCCGCCGTGATCGGCCAGGACTTGTCGCCGGGCTGGTCGGTCAGGATGACGTAGTAGCCGGGCGCCTTGGCCCAGTCGGCATTGGAAGCCGCGGCCTGGAAGGCCTCGACGGTCGGCTGCACCGGCTTGCCGGCCTTGTTGACGAGACCGGTGTAGGTCAGCTTGTTCTGCTTGGCATAGGCGTACTCGACGTAGCCGATCGAGTTCTTGGTCTGGCTGATGTTGCCCGACACGCCTTCGTTGCCCTTGGCGCCGACGCCGACCGGCCACTCGACCGCCGTGCCCTCACCGACCTTGCTCTTCCAGTCCGCGCTGGCCTTGGCGAGGTAGTTGGTGAAGTTGAAGGTGGTGCCCGAACCATCCGAGCGGCGGACCACGGTGATCGCGTCCGACGGCAGCTTCACGTTCGGATTGAGCTTCTTGATCGCGGCGTCGTCCCACTTGGTGATCTTGCCGAGATAGATGCTGGCCAGGGTCTCGCCGTCGAACACCAGCTCGCCGGGCTTCACGCCCTCGATGTTGACGACCGGAACGATGGCGCCCATCACCATCGGCCACTGGACGAGGCCGTCCTTCTCGAGCTGCTCGGCCTTGAGCGGCGCGTCGCTGGCGCCGAAGGTCACGGTCTTGGCCTGGATCTGCTTGATGCCGCCGCCCGAGCCGATCGACTGGTAGTTCAGACCGTTGCCGGTCTCCTTCTTGTAGGCGTCAGCCCACTTGGAATAGATCGGGAACGGGAACGTCGCACCGGCACCCGTGATGTCGGCAGCAAACGCCGCCGTCGCCGATGCGGCGACCAAGCCGGCAGCGACGATAGTTTTGATGAAATTCATGGTGGTCTCCATACAGGGGAGCGAAGCGCCATCCGCGCCCGATCGCGCTCCCCGTGCCGCCCCTTTAGGAGCGGTCGGCTGTGCTTTTACGAAGGTTTCGTGACAGCTGGATGACACGGCCAAGCGATTGAAATCGCTTGAATATCAGGTTGAAGCCGCGGTCTTCGCCTGGGGAAAACAGGCCGTGAAAACGGCGCCCTGCTTGGGCACGCTCTCGATCAAAAGCCGGCCGCGATGGCGGTTAAGAATATGTTTCACCAGCGATAATCCGAGCCCCGTCCCGCCCTGCGAGCGGCTGTCGCCGACGTCGACCCGGTAGAACCGCTCGGTCAGTCGCGGCAGATGCTCGGGCGCGATGCCGGGTCCGAAATCGCGGACCAGGACCCGGATTTCCTGAGTTCCATCAGTGGCTGCCGCGGCGGCCAGCGACACGATGACACGTCCGCCCGACGCCCCGTATTTGAGGGCGTTTTCGATCAGGTTCTCGAACAGGCGGAGCAATTCCTCGCGATCGCCCGCGATCATCACCGGGGTCTCAGGCAGATGGGTTTCGACCTCGACCTGGCGCTCCCGCGCCAGCGGCTCGAGCCCGTCGGCGACCTGGAAGATGATCGGCAGCAGGTCGACCAGGGTGTCGGGCCGCACATGGGCCGACAGCTCGACCCGCGACAGCGAGAGCAGATCGTCGATCAGGCGCGCCATCCGGGTCGCCTGGTTGTGCATGATGCCGAGGAACCGCTCGCGTGCCTTGGGATCGTCCTTGGCCTGGCCCTGGAGCGTGTCGATGAAACCCGACAGCGCGGCGAGCGGCGTGCGCAGCTCGTGGCTGGCATTGGCGACGAAGTCTGCGCGCATCTCCTCGACCCGGCGCAGCGGCGTCTGGTCGTGGAATGTCATCAGCATGCATTTGTCGGCGCCGCCGAAGGAGGTCGGCACCGGCACCGGTGTGATGGTCAGCTCCATCCAGCGGTCGACCGGCACATGGTCGAGATAGGTCGTGCGCCGCGGCTCGGTGGTCGCGATCGACTCCCGCAGCGCCGTGATGATCTCCGGCGAGCGCAGCGCGAACTGGGCGAGCTCGTTCTTGCGCAGTGCCGGCGCCAGCTGGGCGGCGGCGGCATTGAGATGGATGACACGCCCGGCGCGGTCGAGCAGCACCGCCGGATCCGGCATGCCGGCGACGACCGCGGCCACCGCCGCGCTCTCGACCGGGTTGACGCGGCGGGTGTCGTCGCGCGAGGCGGCATTGTCGTGCAGCCGCCAGGGGATCAGCGCTGCGGCCGCGATGCAGAGGAACACCGTCGCCGCCCGCATCACCGACAATTCGCCGAGCGAGACCACCACCGACAGCGCCAGCGCCGCGGCGATCAGGATGACGGTCGAGTGCCGCAGCCGGTCGGACCAGGGCTGCGCGGAGGGAGAAGATGGGGCGTCGATCGCCATCGGGGCGGGCTTCTCCTAAGGGGATGCGCCGGTCAGGCGCCGGTGTCGCTGCGCTCTCTCACATAGGCGGCTTCACGCGCCGGGCCGGGGTCGAGCTTGAGCGCCGCCTGCTGCAAGCGCTTCGATCGAGCGCCGATTATAACCTCGCGAAACGTCAGCAAGATTACAGATATGACGAAGGGGGAGAGATAATAGAGGACGCGGAACAGGAGCATGCCACCCAGCAGTTCCTCGCGGTCCATCTGCCAGAGGCCGACCAGCATGGCGGCATCGAACACGCCGAGCCCTCCCGGCGAGTGGCTGGCGAAACCGAGCAGCGTCGCCGAGACGAAGATCACCGCCACCACGACGAAGCCGAGATTGGGCTCGTCCGGGACCAGCACGTACATCGCCAGCGCACAGAAGCCGAGATCGATGATGCCAATGGCGATCTGGAGCAGCGTCAGCGGGCCGCCCGGCAGCACCACGGTCCAGGGCCCGCGGCCGACCACCCGCGGCTGGGTCCAGACCCAGACCACATAGGCGACCAGCCCCGCGATGATCATCATCGCCAGCATCCGGTTCAGCCAGGGCGGAAGCTGGTCGATCGCGGCAGCGGCTTCCGGATGGTAGGAGATGCCGAGGCCGAGCACCGCGGCATTGCCGAGCCAGAAGGTCAGGCCGGCGAGGAAGCAGATCTTTGCGACGTCGATCGCGTTCAGGCCATAGGCCGAATAGATGCGGTAGCGCACCGCGCCGCCGGTGAAGACGCTGGCGCCGACATTGTGGCCGATCGAATAGCTGGTGAAGGCGGCAAGCGCATTGATGCGGTAGGGCACATGGGCGTGACCGATCGCGCGCACGGCGAACAGATCGTAGAAGGTCAGGGTGAAATAGCCCGCGGCCACGAACAGCGCCGCCATCGCGATCTGGCTCGGCTCGGTGCTCTTGATCGCTTCGAGGACCTCGTTGACGTCGATGCCCCGCAGCATGTGGTAGAGCACATAGCAAGCGATGCCGATGACCGCGACGCTGATCACAACTCCAAGCTTATGCAGGACTTGCTTCTGGCGCAGAAACGTCATCGCCCTGCGTATGGCTTCCAGCATCTAGACCTCGAACAACGCTTCAGCGGCCGGGGTGGCCGGCGGACAGGCGGACGACGCACAGGCATTCAACGAACCCTTGCCGCCGGCTCCGGCATCGCGCATGCCCCATGCCCTTCCACTAGCGCGTTTTGGGGCGGAGTGGAATTCAGCAATTCGAACAAAAACTCGTGCCTTCAATATTTTAGGCAGGGTTGCGGGCTCCTGATGCACGGATTGGCGCTTTCGGCGGCAAGACTGACGCGAATCTCCATGGCAATCCTGCGCAGGCGCCATGAAGTTTTGATGATTTCGACCGCACAATGTTCCGTCACGACTTAAGCCGACGTCAATCCATGGGCCGCCCCCGCCTGGCGAAAGAGGGGGTGGCCGGCGCTGTTGTTCAGGGATTCAGGTGGGCCGAAAGGCCGCGGCGACGGTAGCGGCCTCAGGAAGCGATCGGAATCCGCCCCGGATCAGTGCCACGCGGAAGTGACGGCGGCCACGATTTCGTCGGTACCGGGAAAGTGGCCCTTCCTGCGGCTGGCGACGATGCTGTCGCCGACCTTGACCTGGAAGATCCCACCCTTGGCGGGCACGAGAGCCGCCTCCAGCGCCAGATGCTGCCGCAGCGCAGCAGCGGCGTCCTTGGCGCGCTTCTCGTAGCCGCAGGGACGACAATAGATGATGGTCACATCAGCCATCTCGCCCGCCTTCAGGCAGCGCGCTGCTGGCGCACGGCCTCGATGCCGGCGATCCAGCCGGCGACGGAGCGGCCGATCGCCTCGGGGTGATCCTCCTGGAGAAAGTGCAGCCCAGGTCCGAGGCGCACCAATGCGCAGTGATTCAGCGAGGCTGCGAACCGCTCGGCGAATTCGGGCGCGACGAGCGCGCCGGGCATGCCCGAGAACAACAGCTTCGGATAGGACGATGCAGCCAGCGCCGCATGCGCGGATTGGAGCATCTCGTAGACGTCGGCAGGCTCACCCGCGATCGGCAGTTCGCGGGGAAAGGCGAGAACGGGCCGGCGGCTCTCCGGCGTCGGGAATGGCGCACGGTAAGGCGCCATCTCGTCCTCGCCGAGCTTGCGAACGATGCCACCGGGCAGCACGCGTTCGACGAACGCGTTCGCCTCGAGGATCATCGCTTCGCCCTCGCCCGGCGTCCTGAATTTGCGGAACGCCGCCCTCGCCGCCTCGGCGTGGTCCTGCTCCTCCGCGACCTCGGTGTGGTGAAAGTCCTGCCAGGTCGGCATCGGGCGGATGAACTCCATGAAGGCAAGGCCGCGCACGAAATCCGGCCGGCGCGCGGCGAGATGGAACGCGAGCGCGGTGCCCCAGTCCTGCGCGACGAGGTAGGCCGATTTGATGCCGCGCTGTTCGATGAATGCATCGAGATAGCGGACGTGGTCGACGAAGCGATAGCCGATGTCGGGCTTGCCGGATTGGCCGAAGCCGACGAGATCGGGCGCGATGCAATGTGCGACCGGCGATACAAGCGGCAGGATGTTGCGCCAGATATGTGACGACGTCGGGTTGCCGTGCAAGAACAGGGCAACGGGCGCATCGCGATCTCCCGCCTCGCGATAGGCCATCGTGCCTCCCAGCACAGACGTTTTGAGAATCTCGATTTCAGTTGGCTTGCTCATGTCAGCTCCCTGAAGACGGTTTGAAAGGCGATGGTCTTGAAACGTTCGAGGGCGTTGGGATTTCGGTCGACCTTCATGCGCAGGATCGCGCCCTGCCAGGACGCGAGCAGGAAATCGGCAAGCTCTTCGGGCTCGAAATCGGATGCGATCTCGCGGCACGTCTGGGCGTCCCTGATGCAAGCGGCGAACGGCGCGCGCCATTGGGCGAAGATTTCGGCGAGACGTACACGCAGCATTTCGCTGCTGGCCGATGCCTCCAGGCTGAGATCACCGATCAGGCAGCCGCGGCCATAGCCGTCGGCCTCGAGCCGGCCGGTGATGATGTCGAGATAGCGCCGCAGCCGCGCGCGCGGCGTCAGCGAGGTGTCGTCGAGTGCCTGCGCGACCAGTCCCCTCGTGGTGTCGAAGTAGCGGTCGAGCACCTCGGAGGCGAATATCTCTTTGGAGCGAAAATGGTTGGTGAAGGACCCCTGCGGCGCGCCTGCCGCAGCGGTGACGTCGCGCACGCTGGTGCCGTGATAGCCGGTCCTGAACATGACCTTCAGGCCGGCATCGAGGATGGCGTCTTTGAGTGAGGGCTTTGGCACGAGGGAATTAATACGTACGTACGTATTAATGTCAAGCGCATTCTGATCGTTCAGCAATTTGCTTGCCGATCAGGCCGTTATCGCAATGTTGGATAGAGGCCCGCCCTCCGAGAGAGCCCAAGGACTCAGGCCGCCGGCTGGCTCCGCGAGACCACCCTGTCGCGAAGCCAGGCGCCGATGGTGCAGCCGACTAGGTAGCAGGCGAACATGACCAGCCCGAGATCGAGCCAATAGCCGAAGCGGCCGGGCACCACATGCGCGAAGGAGGCTGCGACCAGGGCGGCGGCAAGCACGGCGAGCCAGCGCGCGGTCACCTTCGAGGTACCGTTGCCGCGCTGGACCACCGAGATCCAGCCCATGCAAAAGCCCAGCAGCAGCGAGCCGATCAGCCAGCCCAGATGGAATGAGACGAGATAGGGCATCGTCACCTCACCAGAAATTCGATGCGGCGGTTCTGCGCCTTGCCTTCGTCGGTGTCATTGCCGGCGAGGGGCTGCGTGGCGCCATAGCCGACCGGGGTGAAGCGGGTGGCCGGCAGCCCGGCCTTGACCAGATAGTCGATCACGGCCTGCGCGCGCTTCTCCGAGAGAGCCTGGTTGAAGGAGTCCTCACCGTCGGCATCGGTGTGCCCGGCCACCTCGATATTGGTGGTGGGGCAGCGCAGCGCCGTCTCGATCAGGTGGTCGAGAATGCCGGCGGAATCCGGGTCGATGTCGGCGCGTTTCGTTGCGAAGCGGATCTTGCCCTTGTTCAGGAGCTCCGTGAACAATTGCTGGCAGACCGTGCCGTCGACCGGGCCCGCGGCAGGCTTCACCGTAATCTCCGGCTTGTACTGCCAGTTCTTCGGGAAGTCCTTGCCGAGGCCTGCGCGGATGTCGTTGGCGGCCCCTTCGTAGAGCGCGTCACCCGACAGCTTCACCTCGCGATCGGACACCACGAGCGTACCGGTCGACAGCCGCGACAGCCCGCCTAGCGCTGCGACCACGGCAGTATTGAAGGAGCCGGGTGCGCCGACGCTGGCCTTGAGATTGTCGACGACCTTTTCGGTGAAGAACTTTCGCGAGGCACTCGTTGCAATGGCCGCGTGCACGTTGTTGTCAGGCACGTAGCCCGTCAGCGTCACCGTCGCAGCAACCGGGTCCTTGTAGGCCTGGAAGATGTAGGGCGGCGCCTTGACATCGTTGGCGGCGACCGAAAAGCCCTCCGGCAGGTTCTTGAGCGCGGCCGCGATCGCCTCACGGCCGCCGAGGTCGCGCGCCATGCCCGACAGATTGACCTTGGTGTCGGTGATCGTGATCTTGCCGTCCTTGAGCTTGCCGATCTGGTCGAGCAGCAGCATCGCTGCGGCCTCGAACCGCGGCGGTGCGCCCCTGGCCAGGCCCATCTGATCGGCGACCTCGGTCCCGTTGACCTCCTTGCGCGCGGCCTCGGTCAGGCGCGCCTTCATCGACGGCAGGGGCGCGGAGCCGGACAGCGTCACCCGCACCACGTCACGCTCGGCATTCCAGACGAAGGGCGTTGCTTCGGGAACAAGGCGGGTCCGGTCGTCGACCAGGCGCACGCCCGGGACGAGCTCGACCGCCATCACGGCATCGCGGCGCCCCTCCTCGGAAAAGGCGTCCGCGGCCAGGCCGACGTCCCGGCCGTCCACCGCGATCCGGGTCTTGTCCAGAACGGTCTCCTTGAGCGCCGCCGAGCTGCGGGCGGACAGGTCCGCCTCGACCGGCAAGGTATTATTCCAGGCCGCAAATCCCCACATGACGGCCAGGGGGATCAGCCCTGGCCACCATTTGCTGGCCCACCTGAAAAGCTTCTGCATTCAACGACCCGAACTCTGGAACCGGAGACAAAACAAACCCTTGGCGGGCTGTCAAACCGGAAATGATGCCCTTCCGAAGGCCATGCGTCGACAATTGGAATAACTTTTTCTTCAAGGGTTCTTCCGTAAGTTGAAAGTGGAATGCCAGAGTTCGCCAGCCGGTCATGAAACAACTCCGAAACAACGTCATCCGCGCCGGGCTGGGGGCACTCTATTTCAGCGGGGCGCACCACCTGTTGCGCCCGCTCTTGTCGGGCGTCGGCGCCATTTTCATGCTGCACCATGTGCGGCCGGCCCGCGAGGCCGCGTTCCAGCCGAACCGGCACCTCGAAGTCACCCCCGATTTCCTGCGCGCCACGCTGAGCCATTTGCGCTCGCGCGGGATCGACATCGTCAGCATGGACGAGCTGCATGAGCGGCTGGTGCAGGGCCGCTTCACCCGCCCCTTCGCCGCCTTCACCCTCGACGACGGTTACCGCGACAATCTCGAATTCGCGCTGCCGGTTCTGCGCGAATTTGACGCGCCCTTGGCCGTCTATGTCGCGAGCGAGTTTGCCGAGGGCACCGGACGTCTGTGGTGGACCGCGCTGGAAACCGTGATCGCCAAGGCCGAACAGATCGACATCCAGATCGGCAATTCCGCGCTTCGGCTGGATGCAACGACCCCTGCTGCAAAACAGGTTGCGTTCGACCGCCTGCACGATTGGCTGCGCGCGCTGCCGGGCGAACATGATCTCAAGCGCGAGATCGAGGCGCTCTGCGCCAGATACGACGTCGACATGGCCGCGCTGTGCCGCAGCCTGTGCCTGTCCTGGGACGAGGTGAAGGCATTTTCCGCCGATCCGCTGGTCACGATCGGCGCGCACACCATCAGCCATTGCAATCTCGCCAGGCAGAGCGAGGGGATCGCCGCACAGGAGATGGCGGTAAGCCGCGCGCGGATCGAGCAGGCGCTCGGCCGTACCGTGCTGCACTTCGCCTACCCCTATGGCGACCGCGAAGCGGCGGGCGAGCGCGAATTCGCTCTCGCTGCATCGGCCGGCTTCAAGACCGCGGTGACGACCCGGCCCGGCATGCTGTTCGCCGAGAACGCCGGCCACATGACCGCGCTGCCGCGCGTCTCGCTCAACGGCAATTACCAGGACGCGCGAATTTTGCCGGTGCTGACCTCAGGCGCCGCGACCGCAATGTGGAACGGCTTTCGCCGGATCGCGGCGGCCTGATCCATCAACACACTCAGACCTCATCCTGAGGAGCGCTCCAAAGGAGCGCGTCTCGAAGGATGGCCGCCCGCATCCTTCGAGACGCGCTGACGCGCTCCTCAGGATGAGGGCGGAGCTGGCCAGCGCCTTCCTTGACTCCCCTCTCGGCCGCGCTCAAAACGGCGTCAACCAAGGGAGGCACCATGTTCAACGATCTGTTCTCGCTCAAAGGCCGTGTCGCGCTCGTGACCGGCGGGTCGCGCGGCATCGGCAAGATGATCGCGGCGGGCTTCCTCGCGCAAGGCGCGGCGAAGGTCTACATCACCGCGCGCAAGGCCGGGCCGTGCGAGGCGACGGCGAAAGAGCTCTCCGCCCAATATGACGGCGAATGCGTCGCGCTGCCGATCGATATCTCGACCATCGAGGGCTGCGACAGGCTGGCCTCCGAAATCATCAAGCTGGAGCCGAAGCTCGACATCCTCGTCAACAATGCGGGTGCGGCCTGGGGCGCGGATTTCGACGAATTCCCGGAGAGCGGCTGGGACAAGGTGATGGACCTCAACGTCAAGTCGCTGTTCTTCCTGACCAAGGCGCTGGCAAAGCCGTTGCGCGCGGCGGCCTCGCACGAGCGGCCAGCCAAGGTGATCAACATCGCCTCGGTCGACGGCATCTTCGTCAATCCCAGCGAGACCTATTCCTACGCCGCCAGCAAGGCCGCCGTGATCCATCTGACACGGCGCATGGCGACGAAGCTGATCAAGGACAACATCAACGTCACCGCGATCGCGCCGGGCGCGTTCAAGTCCGACATGAACCGCGCTGCGCGCGACCATGCGGACGAGGTCGCAAAGCGCATTCCGGCGCGGCGTATCGGAACCGATGAGGACATGGCCGGCGTCGCGATCTACCTCGCCTCGCGCGCGGGTGATTACGTGGTCGGCAACACCATCGCGGTGGATGGCGGCGTGGTGTACGCCAATGCGGGGCTGGAGATCGCCGGGTAGGCGGGGCGTTTCAGCACAGAGCGCGCGTCACACTCCGCAGTCATGCCCCGGCTTGACCGGGGCATCCAGTACGCTGCAGCGTCTCGATCTATCTCTGCCGCCTCTGGAATACTGGATCACCCGCTTTCGCGGGTGATGACACCATTTGCATTGTGCGAGGGTCGAACCCTGACTCTTACGACTCGATCTTCACGTACTCGAAATCGCCGGGCTTGTTGTCGATGCCGACCTTCGGCGGCGAGATCCAGGAGGCGAACTGGCCGGTCTCGGTGACGGGCTGCATCAGCGAGGTGATGAAGTCGCCGTCGGCGGTCGAGGGCAGCCACTCGTCCTTGCGCTTCGCCCAAATGGCATCGTCGATCAAAAGACCATCCGGCGTCGCATGGATGCCCTTGAACTCGCCGATATGGCGATGGAAAGCGACGTTGGGCAGTTTGAGCTGGAAGTTATAGCCGGCGGTCGAGATCACCTTGTTCCAGCGCAGCATGCCCTTGACGCAGTCCTGGCTGTAATCGTCGCGCAGGCGCATGTTGAGCGCCGTCAGCGCCGGCTCGTCGACCAGCTTGATCTCACCGTCGATGAACTTGAGCACCGGATAGGTGGCGTTCTTGAGCTGGTGATCGTCGTCGATCTGGGTCTCGTGATAACGGCCCTTGATGCCGGTGTTGAAGGCGTTGGCCGCGTTGGTCGAGACCTCCGAGCCGAACAGGTCGAGCGACAGCGTGTAGTGCAGGTTCAGCTTCTTCTGGATCGTCGGCAGGTCGATCACGCCGAGCGCGCGAACCTTTGCGATGTCGGTGGGATCGGTGATGCCGGCTTCGCGCATCGCGTCACAAGTGCGCTGCACGACGCGGGTGATGCCGGTCTCGCCGACGAACATATGGTGCGCTTCTTCCGTCAGCATGAAACGGCAGGTGCGCGACAAGGGATCGAAGCCCGACTGCGCGAGCGAGTGCAGCTGCATCTTGCCGTCGCGGTCGGTGAAGTAGGTGAACATGAAGAAGGACAGCCAGTCCGGCGTCGCCTCGTTGAAGGCACCGAGCATGCGCGGCGCATCGGCATCGCCCGAGCGACGGCGCAGCAAGTCATCCGCTTCCTCGCGGCCGTCGCGGCCAAAGTACTTCTGGAGCAGGTAGACCATCGCCCAGAGGTGGCGGCCTTCCTCGACATTGACCTGGAACAAATTGCGCATGTCGTAGAGCGAGGGCGCGGTCTTGCCGAGGTGGCGCTGCTGCTCGACGGAAGCCGGCTCGGTGTCGCCCTGGATCACGATCAGGCGGCGCAGCATGGCGCGATACTCGCCCGGGACTTCCTGCCACGCAGGCTCGCCGAAATGCTCGCCGAACGGAACGACGCGGTTCTCCTCCTGCGGCGCAAGCAGGATGCCCCAGCGATAGTCGGGCATGCGGACGTAATCGAACTTGGCCCAGCCGCGCGGATCGACGGAATAGGCGGTGCGCAGGTACACCAGCGACTCCTGGAAGCCCTCCGGCCCCATGTCGCTCCACCAGTCCATATAGCCGGGATGCCAGCCTTCCAGCGCCTTCAGCACCTGGCGGTCTTCGGCGAGATTCACGTTGTTCGGAATCTTGGTCGAGTAGTCGACGTTCATGATGTTCATGGTGGACCTCCCGTGGGGGACTGATTCATTCAACGATTGGCATCGAACCGTGAGCTTGCGAATGGCGAATGGTGAGTAGCGAATGGAAATCCCTATTCGCCATTCACCACTCCTACTCGCTAAACTCTCGTCATATCGAATTTCGGCTTCTGGCCGCTGCCGTAGCGGCGCAGCGCGCCTTCCTCGCCGACCGCGTTCGGGCGCTGGAAGATCCAGTTCTGCCACGCGGTGAGGCGCGCGAAGATTTTTGATTCCATCGTCTCGGGGCCGACGAAGCGCAGGCTGGCTTCCATGCCGGTGAGGCTGTCGGGCGAGAAGCTGGCGCGCTCCTCGAGGAACACGCGCACCTCGTCGTCCCAGTCGATGTCGTCGAGCGCGAAGGTGACGAGGCCGAGCTCTTCCGCCTGCTCGGCGTCGAGCGCGGTGCCCATGGTGGCTTCCGCACGCTCGACGTCGGACGGATCGGCCTGGAAGCGCGATTCCAGCCGGGTCAGGCCGTGGCTCATCGGATACGGACCGAAGTTCATGGCCGACAATTCGATCGACGGCGGCGGACGGTTGTCGCCCTGGCGCGTGCCGATCAGCATGTAGGAGCGGTCGGCGGCGAAGACGAGCTCGGCGAGCGTGCCGGCAAAGCAGGAGCCGGGCTCGACCAGCGTCACCAGCGTGCGCGAGGTGACGTCGATGCGCTTCAGCACGCGCTTCCAATAGTGCCTGATTTCGTTGACCAGCCAGTGCGCCTTGTTGGCTTCGAGGAAGCCATCGGATGCCAGCACATGGGCGCGGTCGCCATGGCTCTTGAAGACGAGCATCGCAATCTCGAGCTCGTTGATGCGCAGATGCAGGATGGCGTCGTCGAGCTCGCGCGCGACCTGGAGCGGCCAGAACGAAGATCCCTGCGCCATCACGCCGTCGACGTCGGCCGGCGGAGCGGCCTCCGGCGCCTTGATCGAGATGGTGGCGATGCGCGCCGTGCGATCGATGTCGACGCTGACAAAACCGTAGCGGATGCTGGTCTCGTCGATGACGCGCCTGAGCGGCGTCAGCGCGATGCCCTTGCCGCTGCCCTTGCGCTTCGACTGGCCTGCGAACTCCTTGGCGCGCTCGGCGATCTTGGCCTCGAGCTTCGAGTTCGGCGCGATCTCGTCGACGAGGCGCCACTGCACGGCGCGCTTGCCCTTCACGCCTTCCTCGATGGTGCAGAAGAAATCGGCGTGGTCGCGGCGCACCTTGCGCTTGTCGACGACGCGGGTGAGGCCGCCGGTGCCCGGCAATACCGCGAGCAACGGCACTTCGGGCAGCGCAACGGCCGACGAGCCGTCATCGGCGAGGATGATGTGGTCGGTCGCGAGCGCCAGCTCATAGCCGCCGCCGGCGGCCGAGCCGTTCACCACCGTGATGAAGCGCTGGCCGGAATTCTCCGACGAATCTTCCATGCCGTTGCGGGTCTCGTTGGTGAATTTGCAGAAGTTCACCTTGTGGGCATGGGTCGAGCCCGCAAGCATGCGGATGTTGGCGCCGGCGCAGAACACGCGGTTCTTGGCCGAGCGCATCACCACGACCTTCACCTCGGGGTGTTCGAAACGCAGGCGCTGGACGACGTCCGCCAGCTCGATGTCGACGCCGAGATCGTAGGAATTGAGCTTGAGCAGATAGCCTTCGAACAGGCCGCCATTCTCGTCGACGTCCATGGTCAGGGTGGCGACGTCGCCATCGACCGCAAGCTTCCAGTGCTTGTAGCGGGACGGGACGGTCTGGAAATCGATGAATGTCGCGCCGCCTGCGAGGCGCCGATCTTCCCCGGCCATGGGCCACCCTTGAGCTTGGTTATGCGTTTTGGCTGTAGCGTTAGATGCACAATAGTGCATCTTTTCGAAAGCGTCTAGCCCTTAACGGCCATCGCATGCACTTTGTTTCATGAGGCCTATTGAGACCGCACAATGGCGCCGAGGGTGATCCAGTCCGCCTTCGAGAGTTCGGAACGGCCCAGCTTGGCCTGGAGCAGAGCCGTCAGCGCCGGAATGGGGAAGCTCTCGACAAAGCCGTCGCCGCCCGCGGCTGCCTTGCGCGAGTTCAGCGCCCGTAACTCTGCCTGCGCGTCGCCGAACAGGCGCGCGGCCGAATGCAGCCGCTGCATGCGCAGTCGCAAATTGGCATTGGCGATGTGAATGCAGGCGCGCAGCAGAATACGCTCGCGGCCGCCTTGCGGGGCTGCGGCCCACACCGCTTCCAGCACCTCCTGCGATTCCCAGAAATAGCCGCGGTCGTTGAGCGCGAGCCCGTAGCGCAGCGCCGGATGGCGCGCCGGCACGTAGCCGCGGAAGGCCGAGGGCACCAGCACCTTGGCCAGGTCAAGCGTCTCGTAATCCGCGTCGACCCCGTCGGTCTCGCCCGGCACATAGGCCCATCGCGGCCACGGCAACGGGCCGCTTGCATCCGAAGGCACATTCATGGATGTGCCTTCGCAGAATCATGCGGCGCGTCCTTGAAGTCCCTGATCGTCGCGCAGGGCCGCTCTTGCAAATTGCTCAATCGCGTCAAGCGTCGCCCCCGGCGCTTCACGATGCGGGGAATGTCCCGCGTCTGAAATAATTTTCAAATCTACCGGACAATAACACTCTTCCTGCGCAATATCGACCTGTCGCAGTGTCCCATATTGGTCGTCCTTGCCCTGCACGACCAGGATGGGAACGCGGATGTAGGCGAGGTATTCCGAGATGTCCCAGTCGCGGAATTTCGGATCGAGCCAGGCACGGTTCCAGCCGTAGAAGGCGTTGTCGACATCCTTGTGCCAGCGCGCCAGCTTCGCCTTGAGGTCGGTGGTCTCGAAGGTCGTCTTGATCGCAGCGATGGATTTCACCGAGATGTCCTCGACGATGAAATGCGGCGCCATCAGCACGAGGCCTTGCAGACGGTGATCCTGATGCGCACCGGCATAGATCGTCGCGATCGAGGCGCCGTCGGAATGGCCGAGCAGGAGGCCGCGCTTGAAGGAAATCGCGTCGAGGATCTTCGGCAGCACATCCAGCGCCTCGCGCTGCATGTAATCGAGCGGCCGCGGCAGCGTGACCGCGCTGGATTGGCCGTAGCCCGCGCGCGAATAGACGAAGATGCCGGCGCCGGTGGCTAGCTGGAGCTTCTCGGGGAAGTCGCCCCACAGGCCGACGGAGCCGAGGCCTTCATGCAGCATGACGATGGTGGGTGCATCGGCGTCCTGCGGGGCGAGCCATTTGTATTCGAGGCTGGCGCTGCCGATGGTCAGGAAGCCGGTGGGGGTGAGGTTGGTCATTTCTTCGCTCTTCTTTCTCCGTCGTCATGCCCGGGCTTGACCCGGGCATCCACGCCTTTCCTCAATCGCGGATGCACGTGGATGGCCGGGTCAAGCCCGGCCATGACGACCGATTGCTAGTTTGCGCCCTCGCGCAATTTGAACCGCTGGATCTTCCCCGTCGCCGTCTTCGGCAGTGACTCCACCACGTCGATCCAGCGCGGATATTTCCACGGGCCGATCTTCTGCTTGACGTGCTCCTTCAGCATCTCCTGCAAGTCCGCCGTCGCCGCGCCCGGACGCAGCACGACGAAGGCCTTCGGCTTCAGCAGGCCTTCCGGATCGGCTTCGGGCACGACGGCCGCTTCCAGCACGGCGGGATGCGTGATCAGCGCGCTCTCGACCTCGAACGGCGAGACCCAGATGCCGGAGACCTTGAACATGTCGTCGGCGCGGCCGCAGAAGGTGTAGCGGCCTTCGCCATCGCGGACATATTTGTCGCCGGTGCGGGTCCATGGCCCTTCAAACGTGCGGCGGCTCTTGTGGCGCTGGTTCCAGTAGCCCTCGCCGGCGGAGGGCGCATCGACCAGCAGCTCGCCGACCTCGCCGTCGGCGACATCCTGGCCGGCCTCGTTGACGAGCCGCACCGCATAGCCCGGCACCGGCTTGCCCGAGGAGCCGTATTTGATGTCGCCGGGCGCGTTCGACAGGAAGATGTGCAAGAGCTCGGTCGAGCCGACGCCGTCGAGGATGTCGACGCCGAAGCGCGCCTTCCAGCTGTTGCCGACGGATTCCGGCAACGCCTCGCCGGCCGAGGTGCAGATGCGGAGCGACTTGCCGCCGCGCTCGGCCTTCATCGTCTCGTCGTTGAGCATCGCCGCGAACAGCGTCGGCACGCCGTAGAAGATCGAGGGATTGTACCTGTTCATCAGGTCGAACATGCGCGCCGGCGTCGGGCGCTCGCTGTTCAGCACCACGGTGGCGCCGACCGACATCGGAAAAGTCAGCGCATTGCCGAGGCCATAGGCGAAGAACAGTTTTGCCGCAGACAGGCAGACGTCGTTCTCGCGGATGCCGAGCACCTGGCTCGCATAGGTGTCCGCGGTCGCCTGCAAATTCGAATGGATGTGGCGCACGCCCTTGGGCATGCCGGTTGAGCCCGACGAATACAGCCAGAATGCGGGCTCGTCGGGATGCGTCGCGGCGGTCGTGAACTGGTCGCTCTCGCCGGCGAGCTCTTCCGCGAGCTGCTTGTGGCCGTTCATCTTGGCGCCGGAGACCACGACATGCTCGAGATCCGGCATGCGGCCGACGACGTCCTTGATGACGGGATAGAGTGCTTCGGAGACGAACAGCACGCGCGCGCGGCAATCGGCGAGGATGTAGGCGTATTGATCTGATGTCAGCAGCGTGTTCAGCGGCACCGGCACGATGCCGGCGCGGATCGCGCCCAGAAACACGATCGGGAAATCGACCGTGTCCAGCATGATCATCGCCACGCGCTCCTCGCGGCGGACCCCGAGCCGGCGCAGCATGTTGGCGGCGCGCCGGGTCTCGCGCTGGAGCTCGCCATAGGTGAGCCGCGAGACGGTGTCGTCGAAGGCGAGCTTTCCTCCCCTGCCGTCCTCGACGTTGCGGTCGAGCAGCCAGGTCACCGCGTTATAGGATCCCTCGCTCACGGACTTCTCCCCCGATTTTAGAATTATAATTCATAGAAAGACACCGCGGCGGCTTGCTGTCAATGCTGGCAGGCACTATGTTTCATTAAAACGCGCCGCAGGGCATCAACTAAAGAAGGCCCATGATCTGCAGTCCATGACCGACAGTCCCGACGCCGAATCCCGATTTCTCGAACAGCTCGGCCAGCGCGTGCGCACCATGCGCGCGCTGCGCGGCATGTCGCGCAAGGTGCTCGCCAAGGTATCGGGAATTTCGGAGCGCTACATCGCGCAGCTCGAGAGCGGCAAGGGCAACGTCTCCATCGTGTTGCTGCGCCGCGTCTCCGATGCGATGGGTGCGCATCTCGAAGACCTGCTTCCCTCGGCCGATCCGACGCCGGACTGGCAGATGTTTCGCGATCTCCTGCGCAAGGCGACGCCGGCGCAAATCGCTCAGGCCAAGGACGTTCTCGCCGGCGGCAGCGCGTCGGCGCCGCGGCGCGCACCGTTCTGCGGCATCGCGCTGATCGGCCTGCGCGGCGCCGGCAAATCGACACTTGGGCGGATGCTGGCGAAGAAGGTCGGCTGGAGTTTCGTCGAGCTCAACAAGGAGGTCGAGCAGCAGAACGGGCTCTCGGTCGCCGAGATCATCGCGCTCTACGGCCAGGAAGGCTTTCGCCGCATGGAGCAGGCAGCGCTGCAACAGCTGCTCGCGCGCAACGAGCTGATGGTGCTGGCGACCGGCGGCGGCATCGTGTCGGAGCCGTTGACCTTCGACCAGATCCTGTCGTCGTTCTACACGATCTGGCTGAAGGCCGAGCCCGAGGAGCACATGGCCCGCGTTCGCCGCCAGGGCGACCTGCGCCCGATGGCGGACGACCGCTCCGCAATGGCCGAGCTGCGCAACATCTTGCTGAGCCGCGAACCGTTGTATTCGCGCGCGACGGCGGTGGTCGATACGGCAGGGCTGTCGGTCGATGCGGCGGCTGCACGGCTGATCGATGCGGTGCGGCCGGTGCTGCAAAACGAAGCGCGGAGTTTCGGCCTGCGCAGCGTGGCGCTGTAAGGCGATCTCTCACGGCACGCTCGCTGCGTTCCCTCCCCCCTTGCGGGGGAGGGTTAGGGAGAGGGGTGCCACACGGGGACTCCATCACTCGCGCAACGCGCTTCTTCTTCGCGACAACCAACACCATTTCCTGGGCGACCCCTCCCCTGCCCTCCCCCGCAAGGGAGGAGGGAGCAGAGCTGAGCGCGCAGCTACGCCATGCGTCCCCTTTTCGTTTCGCAAAGGGAGACGATATGAAGAGCCTTGCACCAGACAGGACTCACGATGACCTCCAGCGACGTCACCACCTCCATGTTCGAGCGGATCGGCGGCAGCGCGACGATCGACTCTCTGGTCGACCGTTTCTACGAGCGCATGGACACGCTGCCGGAGGCGAAAATAATCCGCGCGATGCACGCGGATGACCTCGGACTGATCAGGGACGTGCTGAAGCGCTATCTCACCGAATGGACCGGCGGCCCAAAACTCTATTCCGTCGAGAAGGGCCATCCGCGGCTGCGGCAGCGGCATATCGGCTTTGCCATTGGCGACGCCGAGCGCGATGCGTGGCTGCTCTGCATGCGCGGCGCGCTGGACGAGACGGTCACGGACGCCGCCGCGCGGCAGGACCTCGACAAGGCGATATCGGGCCTTGCCGACTGGATGCGCAATCGGCAGTGACACAGAACGCGAGGCGGGGACGCGGTGGGCTACTCCAGCGGACTGCGCTTCGCGCAGCTGCAGGTTAACCCACCCTGCGCACCCCAGCCCTGTCATTGCACGCGTCAAACACCGAGCGATCCAGCGCCTCGGCCACAAAGCCCGCCACATAAATCAATGCCAGGATCGCCGCGGAGATCGCCATTGTCTCCGCATGCGCGAGCCCCCACCGCAACAACCGCTGCAACAATGTCGGCGGCGGAAAGCGGTAGGTCCGGCCCTTCGGCGTGATCAGGTCAAACGACCGAACCGACCGCGAGCGCACGTGGATCTTGCTGGGCAGCATCCGGATTTCTCCTCTCCAGCTCCTCGATCATGCCGCGCGCGATCTCCCGCTCGCCCATGATGACGACATCCGCCCCCAGCCCCTTCAAATGATCGACCTCGGCATCCGCATGCGCTCGCGCGATGATGCGGATGTCCGGATTGGCCGCACGCGCCTGCTGCACGATCTGCCCTGCCTCGAACGCCTCGGGGATCGCGATGACGAGATGCCGCGCCCGTGACGGATTGGTGGCGCCGAGAATTTCGGGCTGCGCGGCATTGCCCATGACGGTCTCGATGCCGCCCTGCTTCAGCTTCGCCAGTGCACTCTCGCCGACCTCGGCGACAAGGAACGGCAATTGCCGCTGCTTCAGGGCATCGCCGACGAGCGCGCCGACGCGGCCATAGCCGATCACGATCGTATGGTCGGTCAGGTCCGTGGTGCGGATCGGTTCGGGCACGGCGGCCGCGGCCTGCGGTGAATCCCGGCGCGGGTCGAGACGCGGCGCGAGCCAGGTGGCGGCCGCGAACATCAGCGGGTTGAGCATGATGGAGAGGATCGCGCCAGCCATGATCAGGTCGCGGCCGTCGCTGGGCAGGATCTGCGAGGCGACGCCGAGCTCGGCCAGGATGAACGAGAACTCGCCGATCTGCGACAGGCTCGCCGAGATCGTCAGCGCGGTCGCGACCGGATGCCGGAACAGGACCACGATCAGGAACGCCGCGAGTGATTTGCCGAGCATGATAATCGCCAGCGTCGCCAGCAGCGGCCAGGGCTCGCGGACCACGCTCATCGGATCGAACATCATGCCGACCGAGACGAAGAACAGCACGGCGAAGGCATCGCGCAGCGGCAGCGATTCCTGCGCGGCGCGTGCACTGAGCGGCGATTCCCGCAGCATCATGCCGGCGAAGAACGCGCCCAGCGCCAGCGACACGTCGAACAGCTTCGTCGCCCCGAATGCGATGCACAGCGCGATCGCAAGCACGCCAAGACGGAACAATTCGCGCGAGCCGGTATGCGCGATGTAGTGCAGGATCCAGGGAATCACCCGGCGCCCCACCACCAGCATCAGCCCGATGAACACGATGATCTTGGCCAGGGTCAGCATCACGATGCCGGCAAGCCCGAAGCCGGCCTGCGCGGCCAGCGGCTCGAAGGCTGGCTTGTCACCGCTGGCGCCCTGAAGGCTTGCGATCGCCGGGAACAGCACCAGCACGAGCACCATCGCGAGGTCCTCGACGATGAGCCAGCCGACCGCGATGCGGCCGCGATCGGTCTCCATCAGGCGCCGCTCCTGCAGCGCGCGAAGCAGGACCACAGTGCTCGCGACCGACAACGCCAGTCCGAACACGAGTCCCGCACCGACGCTCCAGCCCATCAGCCATGAAAGGCCGAGTCCCATCAGTGTGGCGACCGCAATCTGCACGACGGCGCCCGGAACGGCGATGTGCCGGACGCTCAGCAGATCCTGGAGCGAAAAATGCAGGCCGACGCCGAACATCAGCAAGATAATGCCGAGTTCGGCAAGCTCGGTCGCAAGCGCCTGGTCGGCGACGAAGCCTGGCGTGAACGGCCCGACGGCAACGCCGGCGAGCAGGTAGCCGACAAGCGGCGGAATGCGGAACCGCTGCGCTATAGTTCCGAGTACGAAAGCTAGTCCAAGTCCGACGACGATGGTGGCGATGAGAGGTGTGTCATGCGGCATTTTTGCCTTTTGACACAGCGCGCGCGCCGGCGCACCGCGACCAAGTGAGGCGGCTCAGCGCGCGACGCCTGCCGCAATCGCGCCGTCAGATCGACCAATAATTTGGGTGCGCGTAGGGCCGCGAACGATCGCCCCAGTCGAATTCGTCGCCGTCGAACTCGCTCGGTCCGCTGGCGAGTTCGTCCTGCGTCACCTCGACACGAAAAGCCTGCCGCGCGGGATCGTATTTCAGCGCGCCCCACTGCACAGGATAATGGTGGTGCGTGCCGAGCAGCCCGCCGGTCCTGATCACGGCGTAGGCGACCGTGCCGGTCACCTTGTCGAGCATCAGCCGCTCGATCGAGCCGAGCTTCGCGCCGTCGCGCCCGTAGACGCAGACGTGCTCCACGCGATCACTGGGAACCATGGTGTGTTTCATGGCGTCCTCCCTGTTGTCTTGCGTGACGAGATTATAGGCCCGCGGACGCGCGGCGCCAACGATCGTTGCTATAACAGCTGCGACCGCACGGACTCCGCGCCTTCGCGGAGCAGCGGGAGCAACCGGTCGATCAGCTCCCCTGCCGGCACGCGGTCGACATGGGCGCCCATGTTGATGGCGGCGACGATCACGCCGTCGTAGCGGCGCACCGGAACCGAGATCGAGCGGAAATGCGGCTCTGCCTCGCGATCGACCAGCGAATAGCCTTGCTCGCGATCGGCTGTGATGCTGGCCAGCAGCGCCTTCGGATCGGTCACCGTCTGCGGCGTCAACATCTCGCGCTTCGTTGTCTTCAGGCGTGCGGCAAGCGCTGCATCATCGAACTGCCCCAGCATGGCGCGGCCGACCGAGGTGCAGAACGCCGGCAGCCGGTAGCCGATCTCGAGCCCCCCCGAAAACATCCGCGCCGGGCTGCTGCGTGCGACAAACACGACGTCGTCGCCGTCGAGCACCGCGAGCGAGGCGATTTCCTGCGCTGCCGTGGCGACGCGATCGAGCACCGGCTGAAGCACGGCGACGAGGTGGCTGGAGCGCAGGTAGGACGCCGCGAGCGTCAGTACGTGCGGGGTCAGAGAGAACAGCTTTCCGTCGCCGGCGACGAAGCCGCCGCGCTGGAGCGTGAACAGCATGCGGCGCGCGGTGGCGCGCGGCAGCTCTGCCGCCCGGGCGAGATCGCTCAGCGTCATCGGGCCGGTGGTCGTGCCGAAACATTGCAGCAGGCGCAGGCCGCGATCGAGGCTCTCGACGAAATCCGTCGCCCGCTCTTCGCTTTCGCTTCGCTTCAGCTTGGGCATAGGTCCGGGAACATCCTGCAAAATATTGCTTGCCGCCGGACCAAGGCATGGCATAATTCGCCCATTCGTTCAATAGGCGAACAAACGCCTCTCCGACAAAGGACGCACCCGCCATGATGAGCCAGGAGCAGAACGACCTGATCACCCGTACCGGTCCGAAGGACCCCTGCGGCAAGCTGATGCGGAGCTACTGGCAGCCGGCGGCGCTGGTCGACGAGCTGGAGGGCGCGCGCCCGATCCGTCCCGTCAAACTGCTCGGCGAGAATCTGGTGCTGTTCCGCGACGAGAGCGGACGCTACGGCCTGATCGACCGTCACTGCGCCCATCGCGGCGCCGACCTCGCCTTCGGACGTCTCGAACATGACGGCCTGCGCTGCGCCTTCCATGGCTGGCTGTTCGACGCCACCGGCCAGTGCATCGAGACGCCGGCCGAACCGAAGGATTCAAAACTCTGCCAGAACATCCGCCAGCGCTCCTATCCCGTGGTCGAGAAGAGCGGCATCCTCTGGGCTTATCTCGGCGAGGGTGAGCCGCCGGCGTTTCCGGAGCTCGACTGCTTTGTCGCGCCCGGCACGCACACTTTTGCGTTCAAGGGCCACATGGCCTGCAACTGGCTTCAGGCGCTGGAGGTCGGCATCGATCCCGCGCACGCCTCCTATCTGCACCGCTTCTTCGAGGACGAGGATACGTCGACGGCTTATGGCAAGCAGTTCCGCGGCGCCTCCGCCGGCTCTGATCTGCCGATGACAAAGATCCTGCGCGAATACGACCGGCCGATCATCAATGTCGAACACACCGAATATGGCCTGCGGCTGATCGCGCTGCGCGAGATCGACGAGGAGCGCACCCATGTGCGCGTCACCAACCAGCTCTTCCCGCACGGCTTCGTCATCCCCATGAGCACGGAAATGACGATCACGCAGTGGCACGTGCCGGTCGACGACGAGAACTGCTACTGGTACGCGATCTTCACCAGCTACACCAACCCGGTCGACAAGCAGAAGATGCGCGATCAGCGGCTCGAGCTCTATGAGCTGCCCGACTACAAGTCGCGCAAGAACCGCGGCAACGATTACGGCTTCGATCCGCACGAGCAGGCGACCGCGACCTACACCGGCATGGGCAACGACATCAACGTGCACGACCAGTGGGCGGTGGAATCGATGGGCGCGATCCAGGACCGCACCAAGGAGCATCTCGGCTCCAGCGACAAGGCGATCGTGCAGTACCGCCGCCTGCTACGGGCTGAGATCGAAAAGGTCGGCGGCGGCGAAAAGCCGATGCTGTTCCTGGACGAGAGCAGGGCGCGCAGCATCCAGGGACCGGCCACCATGGACGGCATCGGGCCGACCCAGGGTTGGGAGCTCTACTGGATGGAGGTCGACGTCAAGCGCCGCCGCGGCGCACCTTGGGCCGCGCCGGTGCCGAAGGAGATCGCGGACAACGTGCACCGGCTGACGGCGGCGGAGTGATAATGCCGTCAATCAGCGGCGGGCGCCACATACTTCACTGTCATGCCCCGCGAAGGCGGGGCATCCAGTACGCCGCGGCCTCTCGTGGACACGTCGCCGTCTCTGGAATACTGGATCGCCCGCCTTCGCGGGCGATGACAGCACGGACTGAAGGAGCAACCGAGTGACTTTCGTCGCGCGTCATGCGCTGTGGTCGGATGAGCAGAGGGACGCCGCAGCGCGCCTGCGCCGCATCGTCGAGGAAAAGAACCTCGAGGTCATCCGCCTCGCCTTCCCGGACCAGCACGGCATTTTGCGCGGCAAGACCATCATCGCCGCCGAGGCGATCGCCTCGCTGGAGAGCGGCTGCTCCATCACCACGACCATGCTCGCCAAGGACACCTCGCACCGCACGGTGTTTCCGGTGTTCACGTCAGGCGGCGGATTCGGCATGAAGGAGATGGAGGGCGCGGCCGACGTGTTGATGGTCGCCGACCCAACCACGTTCCGCGTGCTGCCATGGGCGCCCGCGACGGGCTGGGTGCTCTGCGATCTCTATTTTGGCGACGGCCGTCCCGTGCCGTTCGCGACCCGCGGCCTCTATCGCAAGGTGCTCGATGATCTCAGCGGCCGCGGCCACGATTTCGTCGCCGGCCTCGAGGTTGAATTCCACATCTTCAAGCTCGACGACGCGCATATGCGGCCCGAGGATGCCGGCCAGCCCGGCACGCCGCCGTCGGTGAGCCTGCTCAGCCACGGCTATCAATACCTCACCGAGCAGCGCTTCGATCAGATGGAGCCGGTGCTGGAGATCCTGCGCCGCGATATCGTCGCGCTCGGACTGCCCTTGCGCTCGGTCGAGGTCGAGTTCGGGCCGAGCCAGTGCGAATTCACCTTCGCGCCGAAGAAGGGGCTGGAGCCCGCCGACAACATGGTGCTGTTCCGCTCTGCCGTGAAGCAGATCGCGCGCCGCCACGGCTATCACGCCACCTTCATGTGTCGGCCGAAACTGCCGAATATGTTCGCGAGCGGCTGGCACCTGCACCAGTCGATCGTCTCGCGCGCGTCTGGCGAAAATCAGTTCATGACGAAGGACGGCAGCGAGCCGCTCAGCGCGTTCGGCCGGGCGTACCTTGCCGGCCTGCTCGACCACGCCCGCGCCTCGACCGTGTTCACCACCCCGACCATCAACGGCTACAAGCGCTACCGCTCCTATTCGCTGGCGCCGGACCGGGCGATCTGGGGCCGCGACAATCGCGGCGTGATGATCCGCGTGCTCGGCGGCGCCAATGATGCCGCAACGCGCTTGGAGAACCGCATCGGCGAGCCCGCCGCCAATCCCTATCTCTACATGGCCTCCCAGATTCTCTCGGGCCTCGACGGCGTCGACCGCAAGCTCGACCCCGGCCCGTCCGCCGACACGCCCTACGAGACCAAGGCGCCGCCGTTGCCGAAGAGCTTGCGCGATGCGGTCGCCGCGCTGAAGGACGATCCGTTCTTCCGCGAGAAGTTCGGGCCTGAGTTCGTCGACTACTACACCCACATCAAGAATGCCGAGATCGACCGCTTCCTGTCAGAGGTGACCGACTGGGAGCACCGCGAATATTTCGAGGTGTTTTGAGGGAGATACGTCTCACGCCCGCGTGAGGCGACTTCGTCCGGTCTGTTCCGACGACATCACGGCGCTCGCCGACGAAGCCATTTTCCCTGTCCCTCGAAAACGGCCGGAAAGACTGGGGGCCTAATATCCTGCATATGATCAACAGTGGAGTTCGATCATGTGGGTTCAATTGTTCAGCCTGATCTACCGCCTGTCCTGCCGGACCACCTTGGTTGAAATCGGCACCCACCACCTGGCGCGTTAGTCGCCGGCGCCAGCGATTTGGGTAAGACATATTGACCGGATAACCGGGCTTCTCAGGCGCAAGCTGGTTCACCAGCGATAGCCGAGCGTTGCGATGACGGTCAGCGGCGCGCCGCGGTAGCAGTAACCGACCTGGCACGTGGTGTAGTGCAGATTGAACAGGTTCTTGGCATTGACCTGGAACTGGAGGCCCTTCAGCTCCTTCATCGCCTGGCCAAAATCATATTTCAGCGCCGCGTCGATCAGGGTTACCGAGCTGTTCTTGAACGTGTTCGCATCATCGCCGTAGCTCCAGGACATGTAACGCGCGCCGCCACCGACGCTCAATCCTGCAAACGGTCCGGCCAGCGGCAGGGCGTAGTTCGCCCACAGCGTCGCGGTATGCGGGGGATTGCCCGAGGGAAACTTGCCAATCAGCGAGTCGTCAGCGGCCTGCTTGGTCACCATGTCGAGATAGGTGTACGACGAGGTGATGTCGAAACCACCGCCCAGGCTGGCAAGCGCCTGCAATTCGAAGCCGCGGCTTTGAATCTCGCCACGCTGGACCGTCACGCCCGTCCCCGTCGTGACCAGGCCGCCGTCCTGGGTCAAATCGAACACCGCCGCGGCAATGAAGCTCCTCGTGCCCTGCGGCTGGTACTTCACACCGACTTCGGTCTGCTTGCCGGTGGTCGGCTTGAAGAAGGCGCCCGACGGATCGACGCCGAGATTGGGAAAGAACGAGGTCGAATAGGCAACGTAAGGCGCAACACCGGAATCGAACACATAGGTCAGCCCGGCTCGCCCGCTATAGGCCTGATCGGACTGCGTCTGCCGCGTCAGCGCGAACAGATCCTCGCCCGTGGTGCTGACCCAGTCGCTGCGGCCGCTCAATGTCAGGATCCAGTGATCGAGCCTGGCCTGGTCCTGAACATACACGCCGGACTGGGTTTGCCGCTGGGCCGTCGAGGACGAGATCGCGGGATCGGGAATGGATTCCGGCGCGTAGACCGGCGCGGCCAGGTTGAGATCGGAGACGCCGAAGCCGAATCCCTGCTTGTCGTTGAACTTCGACGCGGTGTAGTCGGTGCCGACCAGGAGCGTGTGCTGCACGGGCCCGGTCGATAGCCTGGCCTCGACCTGGTTGTCCATAATGGCCGATTGCAGCGTGTCGTGGACGTAGCCGGTGTAGCGTGAGACGACATTGCCCACCGGCGCGCCGAGAAAGCCCACATAGCGGGTGACCGCGTCGACATCGACGTAGCGGAATTTCTGGCGGACGGTCACGGCGTTGTTGAACGCATGCTCGAACAGATAGCCCACGCGTCCCTGCTCCTGGTCGAGCGAATTGTAGGACGGGCTGCCCGTGAAGATGTCCGTGGCGGTGCCGGTGCCCGTGGAGTAGGTGAACATGGATCCGGGCGTCTTCGACTTCTGATAGGACCCGAGAATCGTCAGGGTCGTCGATTGATCCGGCTTCCAGGTGACGGCGGGCGCGATGTAGGTCCTGTTATCCTTGCCGCCGGGCACGAACACGTTCGCGTCACGCATCACGCCGGTCAGCCGATACGAAAACTGACCGTTGGCATCGACCGGACCCGAAAGATCGAAATTGCCCTGGACGCGATCGCGGTCGCCAAACACCGTTTGCACCTCGTGAAACGGCTGGCTGGTCGGCAGCTTGCTCGACAGATCGATCAGTCCGCCCGGCGAGCCGAGCCCGTAGAGTGCCGAGCTCGGCCCACGGACCACGGTGATGCTGTCGACCCCATAAGGCTCGGTCTTGAACACGCTGAGACCTGCTCCGACGAGGCGCAATCCGTCGAGATAAACGCCGTTATAAGTGATGTCGAAGCCGCGGATCGCGATCGCGTCGAAACGCGGATCGTAGCCTGAAGCATCGATGCGGACGCCGGGTTCATAGCCAACTGCCTCCGTCAGCGTCTGGACGGCGCGGTCGTTGAGTTCCTTGCGCGTCACGACCGAGATCGACTGCGGCGTCTCGAGCAACGGCGTGTTGGTCTTGGTACCCGCCGAGCTGCTGTCTGCAACATAGCTGCTCTCGCTCGACGCGTTGGCGCGACCGGCACCGGCCTCGCGCGCGCCCGAATTTCTGGCTGGCGCGGGCCCGGCATTGCGTTGCGTCGCGATGCGGCCGCGCGACGACTGCGAAGCTCGCTGAGCGGGCTGGGTGCGCGGACGCGCCTGGATCGGTGCCTCCACCGTGACGGGAGGCAATGTCGCCGCCGTCGACGTTGCATTGGTCCCGGAGGTCTGTGCGACCGACGGCGTTGCGTGCAGGACTATTCCCAGGCCGGCCGCTCCCAGACCAGTTCTCGCCATCCGTTCCCAGCCGAGCATCCGCCCGTCGTTGCGCGTCATTGTCTTCCCCGAGTTCCGTGTTCGAACAACCCGGGAGTAACCAGATCGAGGCGCACACCGCCTTTGCGCGCGCGCAAATCACCTTTGATCGCACGTGGAGGCGTTCAAGTTTACTGACAGTGGCTCGGCGAATAGCCGAAGTGCCTGCGGAATGCCGTCGCGAAATTGGCCGGATGGGCATAGCCGACCCGAAAGGCCGCCTCGGTGACCGACAACCGTTGATGAATCAGAAGGTCACGTGCGGCATCGAGTCGGCGGGCCCGCAAATAGTCGATCGCGCTCTCGCCATACGCCATCTGGAATTTCTGGTTGAAGGACCGGCGGCTCAGCCCCGCATTCCGCGCCAGTTCGTCGATGCTCCAGGGATAAGCGAGATCGGCATCCATGCGCGCCTTGACCGATTGCAACCGCACCCGCTGGAGGTCGGCTGCAGGATCGAGCGCGATCCCGCGCTTGCCGAACAAGGCGTGGACCACGATCTCGGCGGCATGCGCCGACAGCAGCAATTGCGTCGCGTTTCCGGCCACCGGTGGCGAGAACATTTCTGCCGCGAGGGCCTGCACACGCGGAGACGCCGTGACAGAGACGATGGCCGTGCCCAACGCGTCGGTCTTGAACAGCGCCCGAACCTCGTCGCCGAGTCCAAGCCCGTCGATGGAGGCTTGCGGAAGCGCCAGGCCGATCGCGGGACGTTCGCCGCAGCGAACCGAGCCTCCTACGGCGACGGATTCGCGCACGGCAATCGCCGTCATCTGCCCTGCACCGGTTGTGCGCGTCAGAATGCCGCGGCCTGCGCCTTCATCGAGCGCAACGGAGATGAACAAGCCCGGCCCTACGATCGCTGGCCGATCGGGATCGGCGCGAAACTCACCTCTGATGAACACACAGCCCGGGAAATCCAGCCACTGAGGCGCTGTCGAAGCGCCTCGCTGTGCGGAGCCGATGATGTCGTCGTCAGGCCGTCCGGCAATTTGATTGTAAAAGTCCTGCATCGAATCCGCTACGCCGCGACATTGGCGGCTGGCGGCAACGCACTCAAGACCTCTGCGCGCAGTTTGGAGAGCTTCGAAACTGACGTCCTCGACGAGGTTCTGCGCGCGCGGCGATCCTGCACGGCAGTCAGATCCAGGAGCGCGTCAGATGCCCAGATATTTGTGCTGGAGATCCGGCTCGGCCATCAGCTCGACGGACGTGCCGCTCCACACCGTCTTGCCGCGCTCGATGATGTAGTGGCGGTCGCAGATGCGGGCGAGGTGGTCGACGTTCTTGTCGACGACCAGGATCGACTGTCCCCGGCTCTTCAGCAGCGACAGGCAATTCCAGATTTCTTCGCGGATCAGCGGCGCAAGGCCTTCGGTCGCTTCGTCCAGGATCAGCAGTTTCGGATTCGTCATCAACGCGCGGCCAATCGCGAGCATCTGCTGCTCGCCGCCGGAGAGCTGGTTGCCCATGTTGGAGGCACGTTCGGCGAGGCGCGGAAACATCACGTAGATCGCGGCGAGCGTCCAGGGATTGGGGCTAGCGAAGCGATCGGCCGCGGCCGCCACCAGGTTTTCGCGCACGGTGAGGTTCGGGAAGATCTGGCGCCCCTCAGGAACGAGACCGACGCCGAGTTTTGCAATTCTGTAGGATGGAAGCTGCCGCACTTCTGCGCCGGCGAAGCGGATCGTGCCTGATCGTGCCGGTGTCAGGCCCATGATGGAGCGGATGGTGGTCGTCTTGCCCATGCCGTTGCGGCCCATCAGCGAGACCATCTCGCCCGGCTTGATCGACAGCGACAGGCCGAACAGCACCTGGGAGAGGCCGTAGCAGGTCTCGATGCCGTCGACGTTGAGCAGCGTGTCAGCCATCGCCTTTTCAGACATGGTGCGTCACCACGTGCTGGTCGCCGAGATAGGCGCGCTTGACGTCCTCGTTGGCGCGGATCGCGGCCGGATCGCCCGAGGCGATGACGCGGCCATAGACCAGCACCGAGATGCGGTCGGCCAGCGCGAACACCGCCGGCATATCGTGCTCGACCAGCACGATCGAGACTTCCTTCCGCAGCTCCTGAAGCAGTTGCACCATGCGCTGGGATTCGGTGACGCCAAGACCCGCCATCGGCTCGTCCAGCAGCAGCAGCTTCGGCTTGCTCGCGAGCGCGACCGCGAGTTCGATCTGGCGGCGCTCGCCATGGCTGAGCCTGGACACCAGGACATCGGCGCGATGGCCGAGCCCGACGCGGTCGAGCGCGGCATGGGCGGCATCGCGCAGGCCCTTCTCCTTGCGCGCATTGGCGAAGAAGCGGAACGAGTGGCCTGCATGCGCCTGCGCCGCCAGCGCGACATTGTCGGCGGCGGTGAAGTCGAGCAGCAGCGAGGTGATCTGGAACGAACGGGCGAGCCCCAGCGCGCAGCGGCGATAGGCCGGCAGATAGGTGATGTCGCGACCGCCGAGCGAGACGCTGCCGGAATGCGGTTCGAGGTGCCCTGTGAGCTGACTAATCAGCGTGGTCTTGCCGGCACCGTTCGGGCCGATGATGGCGTGCAACTCGCCGCTAGCTACGTCGAGCGAGACGTTGTCCGTCGCAACGATGCCGCCGAAGCGGCGCACCAGTTTTTCGACGCGGAGCAGCGGTTCAGCCACGATTGAGCCTCCCGAGCAGGCCCATGATGCCGCCGCGGCCGAACAGCACGATCAGCAGCAAGAGCGGGCCCATGATCAGCGCCCAGTATTCGGTGATCTGCGACAGGAATTCTTCCAGCAGCAAAAACACCACCGCGCCCATCACCGGGCCGAACAGCGTGCCCATGCCCCCCAGGATCACCATCACCATGAGGTCGCCGGAGCGGGTCCAGTACATCACGGCCGGGCTGATGAAATCGGTGTTGTTGGCGAGCAGTGCGCCGGCAAGGCCGCACATCATACCGGAGATGACGAAGCAGACGAGCTGGTAGCGTTTTGCCGGAAAGCCGATCGCCTGCATCCGCTGCTCGTTGGAGCGCAGGCCCTGCAAGACGAGCCCGAAGCGCGAATTGGTGATGCGCCAGATCAGGACGATCACGGCGAACAGGCAGGCGAGGCAGAGATAATAGAACTGCGTGCGGTTCGACAGGTTGATCAGGCCGGAGAAGTCGCTGCGCTTGTAGACGGTGAGACCGTCGTCGCCGCCGTAACGCGCGAGGCCCGAGGCGACATAATAGGCCATCTGCGCGAAGGCCAGCGTGATCATGATGAAGTAGACGCCACGCGTACGAAGGGAGAGCGCGCCGATCACCAGGGCGTAGATCGCGGAAGCTGCGAGTGCGACCGGGAACTGGATGAAGCCGCTTCCGACGCCTTCCTGCGCGAGCATGCCGACCGCGTAGCCGCCGATGCCGAGATAGGCGGCGTGGCCGAAGCTCATCATGCCGCCAAAACCCATGATGAGGTTGAGGCTCGCGGCCGCCAGCGCCAGGATGACGATGCGGGTAAACAGCGTCAGGATGAAGATGTTGCCGGACAGCTGCGAATAGAGCGGCAGCAGCACGAGGCCCGCCAGCATCAGGGCCGTGACGGCCTTGCTCACAGTGAAAGCCTTCATCGACGGTTGGCCGGAAACAGCCCCTCCGGGCGCACCACCAGCACGATCGCCATCAGCAGATAGATCAGCATGGACGACAGTGCGGGCGCGGCGGTGGAGGCGGCGGCGCCGCTCAGCACCTGCCGCAACAGGTTGGGCAGGAAGGCGCGGCCGAGCGTGTCGATCATGCCGACGAAGATCGCGGCGAGGAACGCGCCACGGATCGAGCCGATGCCGCCGATCACGATGATGACGAAGGCGAGGATCAGGATGTTCTCGCCCATGCCGATCTGCACGGTGAGGATCGGCGCCTGCATCAGGCCGGCGAGGCCGGCGAGCGCGGCGCCCAGGCCGAACACCAGCGTATAGAGCAGCTTGATGTTGATGCCGAGCGCACCGATCATCTCGCGGTTGGAGGCGCCGGCGCGGATCAGCATGCCGATGCGGGTGCGCATCACGCCGAGATAGAGCAGCAGCGCGACCAGCAGCGCCACCACGATGATGGCGAGACGATAAGCGGGATAGTGGATGCCGGGCAGGATCGGCACCGGCACCGTGAGCCAGGCCGGCAGCGGCAGCGCAAGCCCGGCCGGACCCCAGATCAGCCGCACGGCTTCATTGAAGAACAGGATCAGGCCGAAGGTCGCGAGCACGTGGTCGAGATGGTCGCGCCCGTAGAGATGCCGCAGCGCCGACATCTCCAGCACGATGCCGAGCACCAGAGTCGCGCCGAGCGCCAGCAGCGCACCGAGCAGGAAGCTGCCGGTCCAGGCCGCAAAGGTCGCGGCGAAATAGGCGCCCATCATGTAGAGCGAGCCGTGCGCGAGGTTGACGAGATCCATGATCCCGAACACCAGCGTCAGGCCGGCGGCGAGCAGGAACAGGAGCAGGCCGAACTGCAATCCGTTCAAGAACTGTTCGACGACGAGCAGCATCAAAACTCTTTCAGGCGCACGCGGTGTCGCGCCGATGTTCGAACACGGTCGCCATCAGTGAAAGAGCTCCCCCTGCCTCTTCAAGGCGGAAAAATGGGTAATGGCAGTATCGTTCCGAGGCAAGAGCGATTCAACACCAGACATGCACTTTGTTGCATGCCGGTGCATGCGATCGAAATTGGCCTTGCAAGAAGGCTGCCGCACAGGATGGGTCAACCTGCCGCACCCAAACGATCGCCCTCCCCCAGGCATGCCTGGGAGAGGGCGCGAAGGTCGACGGAAGTAGGAGAAGGCGTCTAGTGCGACGTCATCTGCCGGGGGAGATCATCCGGCTCGGCCAGCACGCTGTTGGCCGTCGAGGCTTCCAGCGCCGCCATACGGAACAGATAGGCGAGCGTTGCCAATCCGGTGTCTTCCGCCATCTGCGCCAGCTCGAGCGCCATGTCGGACATGTAGCCGAGATTCTCGTCCTTGGTCTGCGCCATGATCTGGCTGTCCCGCATCATGTTCGACATTTCAGGCGCTCTTTCGTTGTGCGGCAGCAAGGCCGCAGAGGTTGGCACGGGCGACGGCGTCCAGACGCGGGCCGTCTTGTTGTACGATCGAATCCATGCCGATGCGATCATGCAGGGCATCGAGGGTCTCGCGGCGAATGTCGATGGTCGCCGCCATGGTCCAGGCGTTCTCCACCAGCGCGGGCAGACCAAGCGGCGTCACGACGAAGCCGGCCTCATGGAAGCGCGGCAGCCACCAGGTCTCCATGATCGCGCTGACCTGCGCGATTCCCTGATCGAGGCAGAACTCCTGCACCGCTGCCATCAGTTGCAGGTTGAGAGTGCCGTCGCGGCGATCGCGCACGACAAAGTAGCGCGACCATTCCCAGACCAGCGGATTCGCAGGGCAGCCGCGAACCGATGCCAGATGCGGGAAGACCTCGCTCATCATCGAGGGTTTGGTGGTGGGGTAGAGCCGGTGACCGCCGACGACGCGCCGGCCTTCCAGCGCGAGCAGATAGACGGTGTCCTCGTCGTCGTAGGAATCGACCTCGCGGCAATCAGGCCGGCGCAGCGTCTCCCAGTGCCGCTCCTCGACGAAGATGTCGTGGCGTAGTCGGAAGTGCTGCTCGAGTACGTCTTCGTAAAGGTGGCGATTGACCGAAGAAATTGCGTGAATCATGAAAACCCCCATTCAGCCGGAATGAGGGGCAGCCTCTGCGAAAAGAGGCAGGTTCGATATTGGGAAATTTCCCAGTACGTCGCTTAGGGATTGATGAGCTTGTTGCGAATCGCCAGTGCAACCGCATGCGTACGGTTGACGGCGCCGAGTTTGCGCGCGGCGGTTGCAAGATGCTCTTCTGCGGTGCGCTGCGTGATGTGCAGGATCTCGCCGATCTCCCAGGCCGACTTGCCCTGCGAGGCCCAGGCGATCACCTCGCGCTCTCGCGGGGTGAGACGCGTCGACAGATGCGGCGCCGGATCCAGCAGGCGGCGAATATGGTCGAAGCCATACATTGCCATCAGGTGCAGTGCCGGCTTGCTGCGGGGATTGAGGTCGAGATGGACGCCGCCGAGCGACACCGCCGCCTCGTAGCCGGTGAGCCCGTGGATCGGCACGATGAAGCCGCGCGACATGCGAAAATCGCCGGCGCGGTTCATCACCTCGGCCGCGCTCGGCTCGAGCTCGGCATCATAGGGCGCTTCCGACCACTCGAACGGATTGACCGATTGCCGGCACAGCCGCACCACGGGGTCGACGCGGTCGTAATTGTTCTGGGTGTAGAGATTGAACCATCCTGCCGGCCAGCGCTTGGCGAGCACCATCTGCGCGAACCGCTGATCGGGATTCGGCAACCCCGTCACGATGATGGTCTCGAAGCCGAAGCGACCGAACGCCGCCTCAAGCGCATTCATGGCGTCCGGTACCTTGCGATAGGTCCCCAGGCCTTCGATGAAGTCGAGCGCTTCCCGGCCATAATCTACGGCGTCTACGGCGGACATCGGTGCGTTTCCTGAGCCTCGCCGTCGGTATAGCACGTATTTGGGAGCTGCCTCAATTCGCTGCTTCCGTAGTTTACCGGCCCTCGTCTGCACCCGAGATTTAATCTACTTGTGGAGGAAGTGACGTCAAGTTACACCTATGGCGTCTGAAGCGGGAAAATCACGATGGAAGACGAGGACATCGCCCTCAACAGCGTGCTCGGCCTGGAACTCAACCGCGTGTTTTTCGCCGTCCGCGAAACGGCAAACAAGCAGAAGATCATCGAGTACGCGCGCGAAGTGCTGCAGCGCGAACGCGCGGAGCGGCCCGGCAGCGCGTCGCCCGAGAGCCCGGCGAGCTAGAACGCGGTTACAGGTGAGGCATACGTTCTGCGCGAGCGGCGCCCTTCCATTCGAACGTGCCGATTTTGGCCGAAACATTCTGACTGCGAAGTTAATCAGCAATTGTTGCCGGTGAGCGAGCTGCGCTCTTACCCTCCCCTGGAGGGGGAGGGTGAAGCGCCGCCCGCTCCGTCGCACACTTGCCGCTGGATGACATCACGGCTCTCGTGAGATGATCGCCACCACGATCCTCTTTGGGATGCCCACGACATGATGACGCTGCGCCAGGTTGAAGTGATCCGTGCCGTGATGGTGACGGGTACCATCGGCGGCGCGGCGAAGCTGCTCAACGTGTCGGCGCCGGGGATCAGCCGGCTGGTCAAATACACCGAGCGCACGCTCGGCATCCGCTTCTTCCAGCGCCAGAACGGGCGCTATTTCCCGACGCCGGAAGCCGAGAACATCTTTGAGCAGATCAACGGCGTCTACAAGAAGGTCGACGACCTCTCCGAGCTCATCTCCAAGATCGGCCGCGGCGGTTTGTCGGAATTGCGCATCGGCTCGGTGCCGAGCATCTCCCAGGTGATGGTGCCGCGCGCGATCGAGCGCGTCCGGCGCCGCTATCCCGATCTCGGCATCGACATCAACATCCTCAAGCTCGAGGAAGCCATCGACTACCTCCTGCTCGGCCGCGGCGAGTGCGTGGCGATGAGCTACCGGCTCGAGCATTCCGGGCTCGACTTCATGCCGCTCGCCTCGGGTGAGCTCTATTGCATCGTGCCGCCGGGTCACGAGCTTGCCGGCCGCAAGCAGGTCTCGGCCGCCGAGATCACCCGCTATCCGCTGATCGGCATCGATCCCAACGATCCCTACGGCCGGATCATGGCCGGGATCTTTGCGCGCCACCGGCTCGACTACAACATCACGATCCGCGCGCGCTTCGGCACCACGGTGTGTGCGCTGGTGAAGGCGGGGCTCGGCATCGCCATCATCGACCAGTTCACGGTGGCCCATGGCGGCTATCCGGGAATCGAGCTGTTGAAGATCACCGAGCCGACGCGGTTCGAGACCTATATCGCGGTGAAGCGCGGCGCGCCGCTGTCGCTCCATGTCGAGTATTTCATCGAGTCCCTGCGCGCCGAGATGCGCGCGGTGGAGCCGTCCCGCAGCGAGGGCAACGCCGCCCCGGCACGCGCGCGGAAGAAATAACATTATGTTAGGTTTGCCCAATAAATGGGTAATTGTGTTAGGCACGGGAAAGGCTATCGTCGCAACTGGAAGCCCCCTTGGAATTGTGCGGATTTCCCCGCTAATGGCCAGGACCCAACGCTCCCAACGAGACGATAGCCAACCATGTCCAAGCGCGGATACGCCGCCAGCAAGAAGCTTCTCACCGGCCTAATCGGGGCGCCGATCGCGCATTCCGCCTCCCCTGCCATGCACGAGCGGGCCGCCGAGGCGCTCGGCCTGCGCGGTCACTACCAGCTCATCGAGGTCGCCGGCGCCGATGCGGCCGGGCTCCGCATGATGCTCGAGGGCGTGCGGCGGCTCGGCTTTGCCGGCGTCAACGTGACTTACCCTTACAAGGAAGCGGTGGTCCCGCTGCTCGACGAGCTGGCGCCGGGCGCGGCCGCCATGGGCGCGGTCAACACCGTCGTCGTCAGGGACGGCCGGCTGATCGGCCACAACACCGACACGACCGGGTTTGCGCGCGCGGTCGCGCCGCTGTTGGCACCGTCCGGAAATGCAGTCGCCGTGATCGGAACGGGCGGCGTCGGCAAGGCAATCGCCTTTGCGCTGGCGAGCCTGAAGGTCTCCGGCCTCCGCATTTTCGACAGCGAGACGGCGCGCGCCGAAAAGCTCGCTTCATTGCTTGCCAGGCACGGCGGCGCCACGGTGGCGAAAAGCGTCGAGGACGCGCTCGATGGCGCAACCGGCCTCGTCAACGGCACGCCGGTCGGCATGCTGCCGAACCGGGGCATGCCGGTCCCGGCGGCCTTGCTGCACGAGAAAATGTGGGTCGCGGACGCCGTCTATTCGCCGCTGATCACGCCGCTGCTGGCGGCGGCACAGGCCAAGGGCGCGCGGATCATGACCGGGCGGGAGCTCGCGATCTACCAGGCCGCTGACGCCTTCGAATTGTTCACCGGCCTTGCCCCATCGACCGAGGTCATGGGAGAGGCATTTGACGAGGTGATGGCGGCACGAAGCGCGGCCTACCACGCCGCGTAACCGAAGCGGCCGGACACAAGGCCGCGGACAACATCAACGAAAAATGGGAGGAGTGACCATGAAATCGACCCTAGTGGCAGGCGCCTTGCTTGCCTTCGCGACTGCAACCAGCGTCCATGCGCAGGCGATCAAGCTCGCCGACGTCGCCGAGCTCTCGGGCGGCGGCGCCACCGTCGGCACCAACTGGAAGAACGGCATCGACCTCGCGATCGAGGAGATCAACGCCAAGGGCGGCGTGCTCGGACGCAAGCTGGAGGTCACCCATGCCGATTCGCAGTCCAACCCCGGCGTTGCCCGCGCCCAGGTGCAGAAGGCGCTCGACGCCGAGCCCTATGTGCTGCTCGGGCCCGGCTATTCCGGCTCGGTCAAGGTGACGGCGCCGCTCGCGGCCGAGGCCGGCATCGCTCAGATCATGGGCGGCGAAGCCGCCGAGCTGACGCAAGCCGGCAACAAGTTCCTGTTCCGCACCTCGTTCGGCCAGCAATCGTCGATGCCGAAGGTCGCAAAGTACATCCACGACGACATGAAGGCGAAGACGGTCGCGGTGGTCTGGGTCAACAACGACTTCGGCCGTGGCGGACGCGACGTCGTCGTGAAGGAACTCGACCGGCTTGGTTCCAAGGTGGTCGCCGATCTCTCGACTGAAGCGGGACAAGCCGACTTCGCCGCCGACGTCGGTAAGATCAAGGCCGCCAATCCCGACGCCGTGTTCGTCTACCTGAATGAAGAAGAGAGCGCGCGCATCCTGAAAGAGCTGAAGCGCCAGGGCGTCACCGCGCCGCTGATGGGCGAGACCACGCTGATCGGCCAGAAGGTGATCGAGCTCGCCGGCGATGCCGCCAACGGCGCGCGCGGCCATGTCGGCCTCACCACGGACGCACCGGTCGACCTGATCAAGGCGTTCCGCGACAAGTTCGCCAAGAAGTACAATTACGTGCCCGACCATAACGGCCTGAAGGGCTATCTCGCCGTCTACATGGTGAAAGCCACCACCGAGAAGATGGGGAAGGTCGACAGCAAGGCGTTCGCCGACACGCTGCACGGCCTGACCATCAAGGCCGCGGACGAGCCGGGCATCCTGATGGACGTCACCTTCAGCGAGACCGGCGACATCGACCGGCAGAGCTTTCTGGTCGAGGTGGTCGAAGGCAAGCAGGTGGTGAAGCAGGTGCTGCCGAAGGTGAAGTGACGATCTTCGCTCTCCCCGCGCCCGTCCCGCCGAAGCTTCAGCGAAGGCGGATGCGGCGAGAGATCTCTCCTCTCCTCTCCCTCTCCCCGCTCTTCGCGGGGAGAGGGGCGGGGTGAGGGGTGATTCTGCAAGGACGGTGAGAGATGGGCTCGCGGATAGTGCCCCTCACCCCGCCCTCTCCCCGTAAGAACGGGGCGAGGGAGACGACAGAGCTGGGCGAGGGACAGGAGAGGGGAAAATGTCCAATCTGTTCGATCTTCTGGTCGCGGGACTAGCCACTGGCGCGATCTATGCGCTGGTCGCGGTCGGCTTCACGCTGCTGTGGCAGACCTCGCAGACCATCAATTTCGCGCAAGGCGAGTTCGTGATGCTGCCGGCGTTCCTGATGCTGGCGGCGATGCATGCCGGCGCGCCGTTCTGGCTTGCGATCATCCTCGGCATCCTGCTCTCGATGCTCCTGCTGGGCCTCGCCTTCAAGATGCTGCTGGTCGATCCGATGATGCGCCATGGCGTGCTGCCGCTGGCGATCGCGACGATGGCGCTCGCGATCGGCATCAAGGAGGCCGTGAAGCAGTTCTTCAGCGCGGAGGCCTCGCCCTTCCCATCGATCGTGCCGACCGGTGATATCTCCATTCTCGGACATGCCGTCTCGCTGCAAAGCATCGGCGTCCTCGTCCTCGCCATTCTTGCCGTCTTCGGCCTGACGAGCCTTCTCAACCGCACGTCGCTCGGTCACCAGATGCAGGCGGCGGCGCAGAACCCGACGGTGGCGCGCATCATCGGCGTCCCGGTCGAGCGCATGATCCTGCTGACGTTCCTGATCAACGCCTTCCTGGTCGCGCTGGCGTCGCTTTTGATTACACCGATCTACCTCGCAAAATTCTCCTCCGGCGAAGTGCTGGGCCAGGCCGCCTTCATCGCCGCGATCGTCGGCGGCTTCAACCAGGTGCGCGGCGCCATCGCCGGCGGCCTCCTGATCGGCGTGCTCGACAATCTCGCAGCCGCCTATGTCTCGACGCAGTACCGCGCCGCCGTTCCGATGATCTTCCTGATCGCCGTCATCCTGTTCCGGCCGCAGGGCTTGCTCGGCCGCGCCGAGGAGCGCACCGTATGAGCGGCTTCGCCAAACCGTTGAAGATCGCGCTCGGCCTCATCGTCATTGCCGGCCTGATCATCGTCCCCATGAACTTCAACCGCTACGGCCTGTTCATCCTGAGCCAGTGGGCGGTGATGAGCATCGCCGCGATGGGGCTCAATTTGACACTCGGCTATGCCGGCCAGGTCTCGCTGGCGCAAGGCGCCTTCGTCGGGATCGGCGCCTATGCGGCAGCGATCATGACGACCCATGGCTGGCCGCTGCCGGCGGCGATCGTGGTCGCGATTGCCTTGAGCTTCGCGGTCGGCTGGGTGCTCGGCTATCCCGCGCTGCGCGTGCAGCACCATTACCTCGCCTTCGTCACCCTCGCCTTCTCCACCCTCGCCTTCCTGGTGTTCCGCAACGAAAGCTGGCTCACCGGCGGCATCTACGGCATCTCCAACATTCCCCGGCCGCACATCTTCGGCATCGCGACCAACAAGCCGCTGCCGTTCTATTATGTCTGCCTCGGCTCGCTTGCGATCGTGTCGCTCGCGGTGTGGTGGCTGATCCGCTCGCCCTGGGGCCGCGCCTTCATGGCATTGCGCGAAAATCCGCTGCGCGCGCAGTCGCTCGGCGTCGACACAAGGCGCTATACGCTGATGGCCTTCGCGATCGGCTCGGCGCTCGGCGGCGTTGCCGGCGCGCTGTATGCGCCGCTGACGCAATATATCGATCCCGTGCCGTTCAACCTGTCGCTCTCGCTCGACCTCTTGATGATGGTGATCGTCGGCGGTGCCGGCTTCTACTTCGGCCCCTTCCTCGGCGCGATGATCGCGGTGCTGTTGCCGGAATGGCTGCGCTTCACGGAAGGGTATTATCTGATGCTCTACGCGGTCGCGGTGATGCTGCTGTTGATCTGGTCGCCGACCGGCATTCTGGGAATTCTCGATCGCTATCTCGCCGAGCGCCGCACCAAGGCGGCCTCCGCGCTGCGGGCCGTGGCGAAGTCCCGGCTGGAGACGGTGCAATGAGCGCGGTCCTGGAAGTCACCGGCATCAAGAAGAATTTCGGCGGCATCAGCGCGGTCGACGGCGTCTCATTCGACGTCCGCGAGGGCGAGATCCTCGGCCTGATCGGCCCGAACGGCTGCGGCAAGTCGACCCTGTTCAACTGCATCCTCGGCCAGCTCACACCATCAGGCGGCGAGGTCAAGCTCGACGGCAAGGTGGTCACGGGCCTGCGTCCTGCCGAGCTCAACAAGCTCGGGGTCAGCCGCACCTTCCAGCTCCTGCAGGTCTTCCCAAAGCTCTCGGTGCGCGAGAACCTGATCCTCGCAGGGCAGGAGCACCAGGGCAATATGGCCTCGCGCCTGGTCGGCCGCTCCGATGCCGGGTTGACCGAGGTCGCCAACCAGATGATCGGCTTCTTCAAGCTCGACCATCTCGCCGACGAGCCGGCCGGCGGGCTCTCCTATGGCCAGCAAAAACTGCTCGATGCCGCGATGGCCTTCATGGGCGGCCCGCGCCTCGTCCTGCTCGACGAGCCCGCCGGCGGCGTCAACCCGTCGATGCTGTCGGACCTGAAGGACCGCCTGGTCGCGATCAACCGCGAGAAGAACGCCACCTTCGTCGTGATCGAGCACAACATGGAATTCGTGATGTCGCTGTGCTCGCGCGTGATGGTGATGGCGGAGGGCAAGGTGCTGGCGATGGGGCGGCCGGACGAAGTGCGGAAAAATCCCGCCGTGATCGAAGCCTATCTCGGACATTAGGAAGCCATCATGAGCGACCCGATCCTCTCGGTTCACAATCTCGTCGGCGGCTACGGCAAGATGACGATCCTGAACGGCACCACCTTCGCCGTGCCGCAGGCCACCATCACCACCATCATCGGTCCCAACGGGGCCGGCAAGTCGACGGTGTTCAAGGCGATCTTCGGCCTGTTGAAGCTGCGCGAAGGCAAGATCAGCTTTGCCGGCCGTGACGTCACCAATCTAAGTCAGCGCGCGCTGCTCAATGCCGGCATCTGCTACGTGCCACAGGGCCGCAACATCTTTCCCGAACTGTCGGTGCGCCACAATATCGAGCTCGGCGGAGTCTCCGCCGGCAAGGGCATCGACCTGCCCGCACGCATCGAAGCCGCACTCGACCTGTTTCCCGCGCTGCGCCGCAAGTCGGCGCAGCAGGCCTCCACGCTCTCCGGCGGCGAGCAGAAGCAGCTTGAGATCGCGCGCTCGCTACTGCTCGAGCCAAAGCTCGTGCTGATCGACGAGCCCTCGATCGGCCTGTCGCCGCTGATGGTGCAGCAGACCTTCGACATCCTGAAGAGCTTGCGCGACCGCGGCGTCACGATCCTGATGATCGAGCAGAACGCGCGCTCGGCGCTGGAGATTTCCGACATCGGCATCGTGCTCGAGCTCGGCCAGACTCGCATGGTCGACAGCGCGAAACGCATTTTGAACGATCCGCGCATCGGCCAGCTCTTTCTCGGCGGCGCCATGGAGGACAACGCAGCATGAACAAGCGCTCGATCGCGACCGTCTCGCTCTCAGGCAGCCTGGACGAAAAGCTCCGCGCCATCGCATCAGCCGGGTTCGACTCGGTCGAAATCTTCGAGAACGATCTGCTGTCGTTCGGCTCCGGCCCGCGCGAGGTGGCGCAGCTGTGCAAGGACCTCAATCTCGAGATTTGCGCATTCCAGCCGTTCCGCGATTTCGAGGGCATGCCGGAGCCGCAGCGGACACGCAACTTTGCCCGCGCCGAGCGCAAGTTCGACCTGATGCAGGAGCTCGGCACCGACCTCCTGCTGATCTGCTCCAACGTCTCGCCCGCCTCGCTCGGCGGCATCGATCGCGCCGCGGACGATTTTCGCGAGCTAGGCGAGCGCGCGGCCAAGCGCGGCTTGCGCGTCGGCTATGAGGCGCTGGCCTGGGGCCGCCATGTCAACGACTACCGCGATGCCTGGGAGATCGTGCGGCGCGCCGATCATCCCGCGATCGGCGTCATCCTCGACAGTTTTCACGCGCTCGCGCCCGGCTTTCCGGTACGCGCCATGGCCTCGATCCCCGGCGACAAGATCTTTCTGGTGCAGCTCGCGGATGCGCCAAAGCTCGAGCTCGACATCCTCTCATGGAGCCGGCACTTCCGCTCCTTCCCCGGCCAGGGCGACCTCCCGGTCGGCGAGTTCATGCAGGCGATCGCGGCGACCGGCTATGCCGGGCCGCTGTCGCTCGAAATCTTCAACGACCAGTTCCGTGCCGGCTCGGCCGCGCAGACCGCGGTCGACGGCCTGCGTTCGCTGATCCTGCTGGAGGACCAGCTTGCACCGGATTGGCCGAAGCTTGCCGGCGAGCCGCTGGCGCCGAAGGCCAAGAGCCACGGCACCGGCTTCATCGAGTTTGCCGTCAACGAGACCAAGGCGGTCGACCTCGCCCGCCTGTTCGCGCAGCTCGGCTTCCGCAGGACGGGCAAGCATCGCAGCAAGGCCGTGGAGCGCTGGTCGCAGGGCAAGGTCGAGCTCGTGATCAATTGCGAGACCGACGGCTTTGCGCATTCGCATTACGTCACGCACGGCCCCGGCGTCTGCGCGATTGCGCTCGACGTCGACAATGCCGGTCTTGCCATGCAGCGCGCCGAAGCGCTGAAGACGCGCACCTTCTACCAGCCGGTCGGGCCGGGCGAGCTGGAGATTCCCGCGATCCATGGCGTCGGCGGCAGCCTGCTCTATTTCCTCGATCAGGCCGGCAAGAACTGGGACACCGATTTCGAGCCGGTCGCAAGTGACGCGAACGCCGACGCCCTGCTTGCCGTCGATCACATCGCGCAGTCGATGCCCTACGACGAGATGCTGTCCTGGCTGCTGTTCTACACTGGCATCCTCGACCTGAAGCGGCTGCCGCAGATGGAGATCGCCGACCCGCGTGGCCTCGTGCAGAGCCAGGCGGTCATCAACGCCGACCAGAGCCTGCGCTTCGTGCTCAACGGCTCATCCGCCAACCGCACCCTGCCGGCGCGCTTCATCTCGGAGTTCTTCGGCTCGGGCGTGCAGCACGTGGCGTTCTCCTGCCGGGACATTTTCGCGACGGTCGCCGCGATGCGCAAGCGTGGCGCGGATTTCCTGGATATCCCTGACAATTACTACGACGACATCGAAGCCAAATATGACCTCGCGCCCGACCTGATGGCGCAGCTGCGCGCCAACCACATCCTCTACGACCGCGAAGGCGACGGCGAGTTCTTCCAAGTCTACACCCACATCTTCGATGAGCGCTTCTTCTTCGAGATCGTGGAGCGACGGGACTATCAGGGATTCGGCGCAGCCAATGCCGGGATCAGGCTCGCGGCGCAGGCCCGCGAGGTAAGACCTGCGAGCATGCCGCGGGTGTAGGTCTTCGCCTCTCCGCGCCTGCGGGGAGAGGCCGGAATTTGCGGCAGCAAATTCCGGATGAGGGGGACTCTCCGAGAGTCATATGTCCCCCAGGAGCAACGCTCTCTCAACACGTCATTGCGAGCGCAGCGAAGCAATCCAGAGTCCCTCCGCGGAGACAGTCTGGATTGCTTCGCTGCGCTCGCAATGACGATGTGGGGACTATCGAGGAATACAACGACCTCCGTCCCCGCGGAGACTCCCCCTCACCCTGACCCTCTCCCCGCAGACGGGGAGAGGGGAAAAGGCATCAGCTCACTTCATCGCACACTTGTCGTGGAATCGATCCTGGTCGTTTTCCACGATCGTCGCGACCGTCTTCAGCGAGAGCTGGCCTTCGCCGTCCTTGACCACGTCCTGGAGATAGAAGCTCTGCACCGGGATGTGGTTCTTGCCGTATTTGAACGGGCCGCGCAGCGACTTGAAGTTGGCCTTCTCCATCTCGGCCTTCATCGCGTCCTTCTTGCTGGTGTCGCCCTTCACCGCGACCACCGCGCTGTTGATGAGCTGGGCCGCGTCATAGGCCTGGGCGCCGTAATAGGTCGGGCGCAGATTGGGGTACTTCTTGCGGTAGTCGGCGACGAAGCGCTTGTTCTGCTCGTTCGGGAGGTCGTTGACCCATTCCTGCGCGCCGGGAACGCCGAGCGCGTTCTCCTTCTGGAGCGGCAGCGACAGCTCGTCGACCGTGAAGGCGGTGTAGAGCGGCATCGTGCTCTTCAGGCCGGCCTGCGCATATTGATTGAGGAACTGCACGCCGGCCGCACCGGGATAGAACACGAAGATCGACTCGGCGCCCGAGGCGCGCGCCTTGGAGAGCTCGGCGGAGAAATCAAGCTGGCTCGGCCAGACCGTGTATTCCTCGCCCTTGACCTCACCCTTGAACGTGCTCTTCAGGCCTGCGAGCATGTCCTTGCCGGCCGCGTAGTTCGGCCCGATCAGGAACACGCTCTTGACGCCCTTCTGGTTCATGTAGAGGCCCATGGCGGCCGGCGTCTGGTCGTTCTGCCAGGAGGTCGAGAACACGTAAGGCGAGCACAGCTCGCCGGCGAGCTGCGACGGACCGGCATTGGCCGAGATCAGGAAGGTCTGCGAGTCCACCGCGGTCTTGAGCGAGGCCAAGAGCACGTTCGACCAGATGTAGCCGACGATGAAATCGACCTTGTCGGACTGCACCAGCTTCTCGGTCTTCTGCTTGCCGACATCGGGCTTCTGCCCGTCGTCCTCGTAGATCACCTCAACCGGCTTGCCGTCCATCTTGCGGCCGATGTGGTCGAGCGCGAGCTCGAAGGAATTGCGCATGTCGTTGCCGATCACGGCGGTCGGGCCGCTGAAGGTCGAAACGAAGCCGATCTTGATGGTGTCGCCGGCGAAAGCCTGATTTGCCAGCACCAGCGCCGCTGCGCCCGCCAGCCAGAATGCCGTCCTCATAACCACTCCCCTCCTTATTATTGATCCCGGAAACGGGGTGATCGCCGCCCCGGGTCTGTCTCTATTGAACGCAAAATCTGTCGCGCCGCCAATGGCTCAGCGCCCGCCCCTGCACCATATTTCGCCCCAATCGAGGATGGCAAGAAATATAATTCTACTCACTTCGACCAAGGCTGCGGCGCTTTTTCGCGGGATGACGATACGCCCGGCCTATGCCGCGATTGATGACGGCTATTGGACTACGGCGCCCAATGCGCACTTAGATGAAGGAGAGCAGCAGCGAGATTCGAGGGTGTATCATGGCCGCAAATCCCCACCGCGTCGTCATCGTCGGAGCCGGCTTCGGCGGGCTGGAGGCGACCTACCGGCTTGCGGGCGCGCCGGTCGAGATCACGCTGATCGACCGCCGCAACCATCACCTGTTCCAGCCGCTGCTCTACCAGGTCGCGACCGCCTCGCTCGCGACCAGCGAAATCGCCTGGCCGGTCCGGCACCTGATGCGCGACCGGCGCGAGGTGACGACCCTGTTTGCGACGGTGAGCGGCGTCGATGCCGACCGGCGCTGCGTGCTGATCGACGACGGCAGCGAGGTGCCCTACGACACGCTGGTGCTCGCCACCGGCGCCCGCCATGCCTATTTCGGCCATGACGAGTGGGAGCAGTTCGCCCCCGGCCTGAAGACGCTCGAAGACGCGACCACGCTGCGCCGTCACATCCTGGTGGCATTCGAGCGCGCCGAGCGCGAGACCGATCCGGCCAAACGCGCGGCGCGGCTGACCTTCGTCATCGTCGGCGCCGGCCCCACCGGCGTCGAACTCGCCGGCACCATCGCCGAAATGGCGCACCACACGCTCCCCGCCGACTTCCGCAACATCGACACCCACAAGGCACGCGTGGTGCTGATCGAGGCCGGACCGCGCGTGCTCGCAGGCTTCCCCGATGATCTCTCGGCCTATGCGCAGGCCTCGCTGGAAAAGATCGGCGTCGAGGTCGTGCTGGGCCAGGCCGTCACCGAGATCAACCGTGAGGGCGTCGTGTTCGGCGGAAAGCTGCTCGAAGCAAAGACGCGGATCTGGGCCGCCGGCGTGCGCGCCTCGCCCGCCGCCGAATGGCTGGGCGCACCAAGCGATCGCGCCGGGCGCGTGGAGGTCCAAGACGATCTGACGATACCTGGTCATCCCGAAATCTTTGCGATCGGCGACACCGTTGTGATCAATGCCTGGGAGGGGAAGCCGGTGCCCGGCATCGCTCCGGCCGCCAAGCAGCAGGGCCGGCACGTCGCCGAAACCATCAAGACGCGCCTGCGTGGCGAGAATAAAGGTGCATTCCGCTACAAGCACTCCGGTAGCCTCGCACAGATCGGCAAGCGGCTCGCCGTGATCGATTTCGGCAAGGTCAAACTGCGCGGCACGATCGCATGGTGGATCTGGGGCATCGCCCACATCTACTTCCTGATCGGCCTGCGCCACCGCCTCAGCGTCGCCCTGAGCTGGCTCTGGATCTACGCCCGCGACCAGCGCGCGGCGAGGTTGATCACGCAGGGAAGTAGCAAGGTGGCGTAGATCTTTCTTCCTTCTCCCCTTGTGGGAGAAGGTGGCATAGGCGGCCTTCGGCCGCCGTTCTCAAGAACGCCGAAGCAAAGCTTCGGTTATGGCGCCGGATGAGGGGTTCTCTCCACTCGCACGACCATTCGTGAGGAGAGAGACCCCTCACCCGGCTTCGCTTCGCGAAGCCACCCTCTCCCACAAGGGGCGAGGGTGCAGCAGCGCTCGTAGCTATCTTTTACTTCACCAGCTCACATCCGCCCTCCGCGAGCGGCCTAAACGCCTGATCCGCGGGAATCGTCGAGACCAGCTTGTAATAGTCGTACGGATATTTCGACTCCTCCGGCTTCTTCACCTCGAACAGATACATGGGATGCACGACGCGGCCGTCCTGGCGGATCGTGGTGTCGCCGAACAGCTTGTCCTTACCCCTGAACTTCTTCATCGCGGGCACGGCGTCCTTCGCATTGTCGCTGCCGGTTGCGGCGACCGCGTTCAGATAAGCGAGCGTCGAGGCATAGACGCCGGCCTGGTTGCCGCTCGGCATCTTGCCGTTCATGCCGGGCCGCGCCGCAAATCGCTTGGCGAAGGCGCGGGTATCGTCGTTCATGTCCCAGTAAAACGCTTCCATGAGCTGGAGGCCCTGCGCGACCTTGATGCCCATGCCATGGACGTCGTTGATGAAGAGCAGGAAGGCGACGAGCTTCTGCCCGCCTTGCTGGATGCCGAACTCGGCAGCCTGCTTCACCGCGTTGATGGTGTCGCCGCCGGCATTGGCGAGGCCGATCACCTGCGCTTTCGAGCCCTGCGCCTGCAACAGGAAGGAGGCGAAATCGGAGGTGCCGAGCGGATGTTTCGAGGAGCCAAGCACCTTGCCGCCATGCGCCTCGATGTATTTCTGCGCCTCCGCCTCGATGCCCTTGCCGAGCGCATAGTCGACCGTGAGGAAATACCAGTCCTTGCCGCCGCGCGCCATCATCGCCGCCGCGGTGGTGTTGCCGGTCGCCCAGGCATCGTTGACCCATTGGATCGTATTGGGCGAGCAGGCCTTGCCGGTGAGATCCGAGCTCGCCGTGGACGACGCCAGGAAGGTCATGCGGCTGTCGCGCAGCAGCGTGTTGATGGAGAGGCCGACGGCCGAATTCGGCACGTCGACGATGGCATCGACACCCTCGACATCGAGCCATTTGCGCGCGATCGCGTTGCCGACATCGGCCTTGTTCTGGTGGTCGGCATAGACGATCTCGACCTTGATGCCTTTGCCGCCGCCGTTGAAATCCTCGGCGGCCATGCGCGCGGCCTCGACCGAGCCCATGCCGTTGGTGTCCTGGAAGATGCCCGAGATGTCGTTGAGCACGCCGACGCGCACGACATTGTCGGAGATCTCGGCGCTCGCCGCGCCGCTCATCAGGCTCGCCGCCAGCGCGAGAGTCCATTTCAGGTGTTTCATCGTTCCCTCCCCTTTGTGTGTCGCGCCGGTCGCCGCCGGCTCGTTCTGGAATCAGACCTGCCGTTCCGGCAATCTCAGCACCAGCCCGTCGAGCGCGGGCGTGATCATGATCTGGCAGGCCAGCCGGCTGTTCGGCAGCCGCTCGGCGGCGGTGCCGTCGAGCAGCGCGTCTTCGTCATCAGCCATCGCGGGCAGGCGCGCGAGCCAGGCTGCGTCGATATAGACGTGGCAGGTCGCACACATGGCATTGCCACCGCACTCGGCCAGGATACCGTCGAGACCATGGCGGGTCGCGGCCTGCATGGCGCTTTCGTCGCCTGAAGTTTCGACACGATCGAACTTGCCGTCGACATGGATGAAAGTGATGGCTGGCATCGAGGCTCCTCGTCAGGCCGGGGTGATGGTGACCGGCAGGCTGTCGAGCCCGCGCAGCGTGTTGTTGAAGCGGCGTTTCGGCTCGCCCGTGATCTCGATCTTCGCGATACGCCGCGCCAGCGCCGTCAGCATCACTTCGCCTTCGAGGCGCGCGACGAGCTGGCCGACGCACATGTGGATGCCGGAGCCGAAACCGACATGGCCGGACGAGCGACGCGTGATGTCGTAGCTGTCGGGCTTGTCCCAGCGACGCGGATCGCGATTGGCGGCGGCAAGGAACATCAGCACCTTCTCACCTTCACCGATCGTCGCGCCTGATAGCTCGACCTCACGTGTGGTGGTGCGGAAGAAGGTCTGCACCGGGCTTTCGAAACGAACCGCTTCCTCGAAGGCGCTACGCGCGAGCGTGAGATCGCCGCGCAGGCGCTGCCATTGCTCGGGGAAGCGCGCGAGGCAATAGACGGCCGCGCCGATCCCGTTGACAGTGGTGTCGAGGCCAGCCGACAGCAGCGAGCGCACCAGCAGTGGCGCTTCGGTGGCCGTGATCGCGCCCTCGTCGACCTGGGCATGAATGCAGGCGCCAAAGCCGCCGGGCGCAAGGTTCTCGCGCTGGCACTGCTCGGCAACATAGGCTTGATGGGGCGTCGAACGCGCAATCGCCTCCCGGCGCAGCTCGTTGGGCGGCCCGAATGCGTTGAACACGACGCTCGCGTAGGGAATCAGATGCTCGCGCCCCGCGGATTTCAGCCCGAGCGCATCCGGGAAGATCGAGAGCGGATAGGCCTCGGCGAGGTCGGCGATCGCGTCGAAGCTGCGCCTTTCGATCAGCGCGTCCACCCGCTCCTCGGCCGCCGCGGCGAAGCGGTCGCGCACCTGCTTCATCACGGTCGGCGACAGCACCTTCGAGAGCACGGCGCGGGTCCGCGTGTGCGCGGGCGGATCGGCCTCGAGGATCAGGCTCGGCGGCCGCCACGGCGTCTCCTTCTTGAAATCGGAGAGGCCGACGCCGCGGCTGGAGCAGAACGTCGCGGGATCGTTCAGGACGGCATGGACCTCGGCATAGCGTGCCACGCCATAGACGTTCCACTTGTCGAGATAGACGACCGGACCTGCCTCCCGCAGCAGCTCGTGCGTGGGATAGGGGTCGGCGAAAAAATTCATGTCGAAGGGATCGACGTCGAGATGCGGGACGCCTGATACGGCGGAGCCAGGTGCGCTCATTGAAGTCCTCCCTCATTTTGATCTTGTGAAAGAGCCGCGCTTGCCCTTAGGTCTTCGGACACGCCGCGAGACAAAAGACCGATATGCCGCCGTCTTCGACCAGAGCCCGCCAAAGGCCCGCACCCGCCGAAACCGGGCCGACGCTCGATCTCGACCGTTATGTCCCGGCTTTCGTCACCTTCATCGCCAACAAGCTCTCGAACAGCGCCACCGCGTTCTACCAGCGCGAGTTTGGCGTCAACGTCACGGAATGGCGGATCATGTCGCTGCTGGCGATCGAGCCCGGCATTCCCGCCTCGCGGATCTGCCACGTCATCGGTTTTGACAAGGGGCCGGTGAGCCGGACGCTCGCGGGGCTGGAGAAGCGCGGGCTGGTCTCGATTCGAACCGACCCGAATGACGGCCGCACCCATTCCATCGCGCTCACGGCCAGAGGCCGCGCCACCCATGACAAGGTGATCGTCGCGGCGTTCGATCGCGAGCGGCGGCTGTTGTCCTGCCTGAGCAAGGACGAGCGCGAGGTGCTGATCGATCTGCTGCGCCGGCTGCACGAAAATCTCGGCGCAGTGACCGGCAGCAGCACCAGTTGACGCGCGCGTGAAGCGCGCGGCATCGCCGCCTTCAGGCATACGCCGGCATTTGCCCGCGGCACCCTCTCTGCCGAGCATCGTTTCCTCCAGGATCAGGCGCAGCGGTTCCCCCGCCGTCATCCTTGTCTGGAACGGTTCGCACAAATTAGTTGCTTAAGCAACAAAAGAATCATGCAGGATATTGCGGCAGAATGGCTGGCGTATTTCGCGAGCTGCTCGACCCATCCCCGTCATTGCAAGCGCAGCGAAGCAATCCAGAGCCCCACCGGGGAAAGATTCTGGATTGCTTCGCTGCGCTCGCAATGACGATGTGGACAGAGCGTGGCCTCACTCCGACTTGATCTGCCAGTGGCTACAGACCGATCCACTCACCCGACGCATCATCATGCACGCGCGCCACCGCATCGGCACGCCGCGTCAGCACGGCGCGCTGGTTGATGTAACCCTTGTCGGTGATCTCTCCTCCGTCAACCGACGGCGGCTCGGCGAGCAGCAGCGCGCGCGTCGCGTGGCCGGAGGAGTTGGTGCCCTGCTGCTTCAGCTTCGCCAGGCCCTGCGCGATCGCAGCCCTGACCCTCTCATCGCCAAGCACATCGTTGACGCCTGCCGTCTCGGGCAAGCCGGCATGGGCACGGCACGCGGCCATGTTCGGGAAGACCAGGAAGCGCACCTCGTCGCCGCCATGGCCGACGACGACGATATCCTGCGCCAGCGGCGCGAGTGCCGCGATGCCGGCGACGCGCAGCGTGCCGACGCTGACCCAGGTGCCGGAATTGAGCTTGAAGTCTTCCGCAACACGACCATCGAAGAACAACCCGCGCTCCGGCCTGTTCGCATCGGCAAGCTTCACGGCATCGCCAATGAGATAAAAGCCCTCGTCGTCGAAAGCCTGCTTCGTCAGCTCCGGCGCCTTCCAGTAACCCGGCGTGACATTGGGGCCGCGCACGCGCACCTCCAGCTTGTCGCCCGACGTGACGAGCTTCAGCTCGGTTCCGGGAATGGGCACGCCGATATTGCCCGAGCGCTCTGCGAGGAAATGACAGTCGGTCGCGAGCGGTGACGTCTCGGTCGAGCCCCAGGCCGACACCATCGGCAGCGGACGACCAACCGTCGCCACCGAAAGCTGCTCGAGCGCGTCCCAGAGGTTCTGCGGCAATGCGGCGCCGGCATAGAAGGCGAATTTCACCTCGCCGAAGAAGCGGCGGCGCAGCTCCTCGTCGCCGCGCAGCGCTGCGATCAGCATGTCGAAGCCGCGCGGCACGTTGAAATAGACCGTCGGCATCACGCTTTTCAGATTGGCGAGTGACGTTGCGAAGAGACCGGGCGCGGGCTTGCCGCCGTCGATATAGAGCGACCCGCCGTTGCGCAGCACGAGATTGAAATTGTGGTTGGCGCCAAAGGTATGGCTCCAAGGCAGCCAGTCGAGGATCACGAGATCGCCGCGGCCCGGTTCGAGAAACGTCCAGGTTTGCGCCTTGGCCTGCTGGCTCGAGGTCAGCATGCGCTGCGTATTGATGACGGCTTTCGGCGTGCCGGTCGAGCCCGAGGTGAACAGGAATTTTGCGATCGTGTCCGGCGCCACCGCGGCGAAGGCTTTTGCGACGTTGCCCGTTTCGGGCGTCGCCGCAATGTCACGGAAGGCCAGCGCATCAGCATCGCCGGCATTTCCGCTGATGATCTGCGCGCTGTGCAGCGGCTTGATCGCGGCCAGCGCCGCGGCAAACGGCTTCGTCGCGGAGACATAGATCGCGCCGGGCTCCAGCAGCGCAATCATGCTCTTGAGCTTGTCGAAATCTTTCGACATCAGCGAATAGGCCGGCGAGATCGCGGCCGAGGGCACGCCGACATGCTGGGCCGCAAGGGCGAGTAGCGCATGGTCGATGCTGTTGTCGGAGAGGATGACGACGGGACGCTCGGCGCTGAGCTCTTGCGCCAAGATCCAGCTCGCTGCTGCGCGCACCCGCCGCAGGGCACCCGCGTAGGTCATGGTGGCCCAGGGCGTGTCGGCGCTGTCGCGCTCGGCGAGGAAGATCGCATCAGGCGTCTGCCGCGCCCATTGCTCCAGCCAGTCGCCGATGCAGCGCGCGCTGTCGCGCAAGGGGTCTGGCGAGCGCAGCACGATGCTGCCGTCGGCGCGATGCTCGGCGACGGTCTTGGGCGTTGCGAACAGGCTCGAAGCGTCACCGCGTGCGGCGGTTGTCATGGTTTCCTCCTCGCCCGTATCAGGGATCGGCTACAGCCTCGTTCCGGGCCGCTTTGACCATATTGTTTGGCACGACAATTGTTGTCGTCAACAACAATCTTCCACAGAGGCCTTCGAAGCGCTAAGGTTGCTCGGCAGGAGAGATCACGTGACAGCCAGCGCAGCCCGAACTGAGCCCCGCCCCTCCCCACGCAAACGTGCCGGCAACGGCGCGGCGCGGCCGAACGACGCGGACGAGATCGGCCTCGACGCGCTGGTCGGGCACGCCGGTTATGCGGTGCGGCGCTTCCAGATCTGGATCTTTCAGGACTTCATCAAGACGCTCGGCGAGGTCGATATCAAGCCGACGCAGTATTCCGTGCTGACGGTCATCGGCGCCAATCCGGGCCTGTCCCAGATGGCGGTGGCGAAGCGGCTCGGCATCGAGCGCGCCCGGCTGGTGCATCTGCTCGACAGCCTCGAACAGCGCAAGCTGGTGAAGCGGATCAAGTCGAAGGCGGACCGCCGCGCCCACGCGCTGCACCTCACCGCACCGGGGGAGACGGCGCTTGCCAAATTCAAGCGCCTCGCCGCCGAGCACGAGCGGCATGTCGTGGAGAAGATCGGCAAGGAGAACCGAGAGCGGCTGCTCCAGATCCTTGCCGGCTTCACCTGATCGAGACTGCCCAACATTTACGCAAATGCCCGTATCAGGGCGCTGGCACGACGGCCCATCAATCCTCGAAATATCCAACAAGCCACTGATCCCTCGACAATATCCGGGGCATTGCGCCTGCCCGGATTGTGTACACAATGGCACATCGCTTGCTTCAATCCGGGTAAGACCTGTTGCCGGAGTTTTGTCACCATGGGGGCTGAGCAGCCTGAAACGATCGCCGCGATTGTGGCCGCGCATCGCGCGGGCACGATCACGCCTGCGCAGACCGTCGCGCGAACCTATCAGCGCATCCGCGATCACAACGATCCCGCAATCTTCATCAGCCTGCGCGACGAGAAGGACGCGATCGCGGAGGCCGAGAAGCTTGCCGCAAGGGATGCCACCAGCCTGCCGCTCTACGGCGTGCCGATCGCGGTGAAGGACAATATCGACGCGCTGGGATTTCCGACCACCGCGGCCTGCCCGGCCTTCTCGTATACGCCGACGCATGATTCGACCGCGGTGGAGCGCCTGCGCGCGGCCGGCGCGATCATCATCGGCAAGACCAATCTCGACCAGTTCGCAACCGGCCTCGTCGGCGTGCGCTCGCCTTATGGCATCCCCAAAAATTCGATCCGCGAGGATCTCATTCCTGGAGGCTCGAGCTCTGGCTCGGCGGTCGCGGTGGGTGCCGGACTCGTGCCGCTGTCGCTGGGCACGGACACCGCCGGCAGCGGCCGGGTGCCGGCGATGCTCAACAACATCGTCGGGCTGAAGCCGAGCCTCGGCATGATCTCGACTGCTGGCCTGGTGGCGGCATGCCGCACGCTCGACTGCATCTCGGTATTCGCTTTGACCGTCGACGACGCCGCCCTCGCACTCTCCGTGATGGCGGGTCCAGACCAGGCCGACCCGTTCTCGCGCGACCGGCCGCTCGGCGCGATCACGCAGTTCCCCGCGAATTTGCGCCTCGGCGTACCGCGCAACGGACAACTGATCTTCTTCGGCGACAGGAAGGCAGAAGCCACTTACGGCGATGCGCTGAAGCGCTGGACCGCGCTCGGCGCTAAGCTGGTCGAGTTCGACCTCGAGCCGTTCTACGAGACGGCGCGGCTGCTCTATGAGGGGCCGTGGGTCGCCGAGCGTTATCTCGTGATCAAGGATCTGCTGGCATCCGCGCCTGATTCGATTCATCCGGTGACGCGCGAGATCACCGTCGCCGGCGCGCGGCTGACCGCTGCGGAAACCTTCTCTGCGCTCTACCGTTTGCAGGGCCTGCGCAAGATCGCCGAGCGCACCTTCGCCAATATCGACGCGCTGGTGCTGCCGACCGCGCCGACCGCGTATACGACCGCGCAGGTGCTGGCCAATCCGATCGAGCTCAACAGCCGGCTAGGCACCTACACCAATTTCGTCAATCTGCTCGACCTCTGTGGCCTCGCGGTACCGGCGTCGATGCGCACCGACGGCATTCCGTTCGGTATCACGCTGCTCGCGCCTGCGGGGCGCGATGCGCTGCTTGCGAGCATCGGCCGTGCATTCCATGCGGATACGAAACTGACCGTCGGCGCGAAGGGTGTGGCGCAGGCCCCGTTGGCGCCGCTTGCCGCAAGCAGCAGCGACGAGATTCCGATCGCAGTGGTCGGCGCTCACCTGTCCGGCATGGCGCTGAACGGCGAATTGAAGGCGCTCAACGGAAAGCTAATCGAAGCGACCAGGACCGCGCCCGACTACAAGCTCTACGCCCTCAAGACCACGCCCCCGAAGCCGGGCATGCTGCGCGTCGAGGCTGGCACGGGCGCGTCGATCGAGCTGGAGATCTGGTCGCTGTCGTCATCCGCGTTCGGCAGGTTCGTGAATGCAATTCCAGCGCCGATGGCAATCGGCACAATCAGGCTTGCGGACGACCGCAGCGTGAAGGGGTTTCTCGTCGAGCCGGAGGTGCTGGGCGAGGCGCGCGATATAACGGCGTATGGTGGCTGGCGGAAGTTCATGGCGGAAGCAGCGAAGACGTAGGTCTCGTAGGGTGGGCAAAGCGCAGCGTGCCCACCATCACCGCGCGTTGAGAAAGACGGTGGGCACGGCGCTTTGCGCCTTTGCCCACCCTACGGTACCGCGTTTGCCGCCCTACACCGACACCGCGTAAATCTCATACTCGCCGCGCACCAGCTCGATATGCGCGCGCATGGCGGCGGCGGCGCCCTGCTTGTCGCCGCGCATGATCGCGACGACGACGCGGTCGTGCTCGGCTTGCGACTTTGCCAATCGGCCGAGATTGCGGAACTGGGCGCGGCGGAACGGTTGCACGCGGACGCGCGTCGCCAGCGTGATCTCGGCGATGTAGCCATTCTGCGATCCCGCATAGATCGCGTTGTGGAAGCGCTCGTTGACCTCGTGGAAGCGATCGGGATTGCCGGCGTAGCTGAGCACGCGCAGCTCTTCGTGGATGGCTTCGAGACCGTGGCGCTCGGCAGCCGACATGCGCTCGGCGGCAAGGCCGGCGCAGAGCGCCTCGAGCTCCGCCATTGCCTCGAACATGCTTTTCAGCCGCTCGACCGAAGGCTGCGCCACCACCGCGCCGCGATGGGCGCGCGATTCGACGAGGCCGCTCGCCACCAGCTGGCGCAACGCCTCGCGGACCGGTGTGCGCGAGACGCTGAAGCGCCGCGCGATGTCGGTTTCATCAAGCGGCGCGCCGGGCGCCAGGGTTCCACGCACGATCTCGTCGGCGAGTTGAAGCCGCAGTTCCTCGGCGCGCGTGATCTTGTGCACGCTGGGCTGCGCCCGGTCGACGCGCGGCACCACCGGCTCGGCCGGCAATGTTCCGGGCGGAAGATCGTCAAGCGTCATACGATCAGGTCTCTTTCGACTCGTCGATGATGCTGACATGGGCGGCGGCGACGCGCCAGCCCTCCGGGAAGCGAATCCAGGTCTGCATCTGCCGGCCGACCTTGCCGGGAGCCGTGTCGCGGTAGAACAGAGTGGAGGCGACGGCCGTGTCACGGCCATAGCTGGTGATCACGGTTTTCGCGGTGCGGCGGTTCAGGCCGACCGGCGAGCGGCCAGCGCGGAAGCCGGAGATCGCCTCATAGCCGTAGAGGTTCTCGCCGATGCCGTAGCGCAGCGTGCGGGGATCGTTGCGGAAGAGCTCGCCGAGCACGGCGACGTCGTTGGTGATCAGGGCCTGCTCATAGCGCTCGAACGCGGCCTTCACTTCCGCGATCACCTCGGGGAGATCGATCTCCATTCTAAATTCCTCTCAAAGTCCCCTTGGCGACGGCGCGGATACCACGCCCATCTGCTCCAATGCGTGCGCGACGCGCAGCGCGATATCCTCGCGCCAGGGCGCGGCGATGATCTGGACGCCGATCGGCAGCGGCTCGAGCGGCACAGGCACGGCGACGACCGGCAACCCGATGAACGAGATCGGCTGGGTGTGGATGCCGATATTGGCGCGAACCGGCAACTCGACGCCGTCGAGCGTGAAATTCACCTGGCCAAGCTTCGGCGCGGTACAGGGCGTGGCCGGCGCAATCAGCACGTCGACGGATTTGAAGATCTCGGCGAGCTGCGCGCGATACCAGCGGCGGAATTTCTGCGCGCGGTCGACCAGCGGCGCCGGCACCATGGCGCCGGCGATCAGCCGGTCGCGCACGGCGGGATCGAAATCGTTCGGGCGCTTGCGCAGGCGATCGAGATGCAGCGAGGCGCCTTCGGTGGTGGTGATGACATAGGCGGCCGCGCGGGCGCGCGAGGCTTCAGGCACGTCAACGATCTTCGTCACCCCGAGCGCCTTGGCGACGCGGCTGACGGCTTCGACGGCCTCGGGAAACACGTTCTTCTGAAAGTGCCCGCCGGCAATCGCGATGCGCAGGTCCGAAATCGGATTGGCGAGCAGCGGCACCGTCGGTTCGAGGCCACGCGTGGTGCAGGCAGCATCATCCGCATCGGGTCCCTGCATCGCGTCATAGGCGAGCGCGAGGTCGGCGGCGGAGCGCGCGAACGGACCGAGATGATCGAGGCTCGCGACGAATGGGAACGAGCGCGCCCGCGACAGCCGGCCATAGGTCGGCTTCAAACCAAAGATGCCGCAGAAGGAGGACGGCACGCGGATCGAACCATTGGTGTCCGAGCCGAGCGCGATCGGCACCAGCGCGCCGCCAACTGCGCTCCCCGAACCACCGGACGAGCCGCCGGTCATCCGGGTCGTGTCATGCGGATTGCGCGAGGGACCGTCATGGACGTTCTCGCCGGTGAAGTCGTAGGCGTATTCGCCCATGTTGAGCGCGCCGACGAGCACGGCGCCGGCGGCTTCCATCCGCTCGATCAGCGTGGCATCGCGTTTCGCTGGCGCAAGGTCGCGGTTGATCTTCGAGCCGGCGCGTGTCGGCAGGCCTGCGACGTCAAACAGGTTCTTCACCGCGAAGGGAACGCCGGCAAGTGGGCCAACCTCCTTGCCCGCCGCGATGTCGGCGTCGATCGCACGCGCCTTCGCACGGGCGCGATCGGCGGTGAGGTCGGTGAAGGAATTGAGGACGCCATCGTGCTGCTTGATGCGCGCAAGCGCAGCTTCGGTGGCATCGCGTGCCGACATCTTGCCGCCGGCCACAGCCTTGGCGATGTCCGCAGCCGTCATCTCTGGCTTGGTGGTCATGGCGGGGTCAGACCGTGAAGATCGGCGCGGGCTCGGTCTCGTCCGGCAGCGCGAATTCGTCGACCAGTCGGCCAAGCCGGAGCGAGACTTCGAGATTGGCGCGCACCGCCGGCCTCCAGGCCTCCTCGACCGGCAGCGCCAGCGCTTTCGATACGGCGTCGATATACTCGTCCAGCGGCTCGGCCATCACGCTCCCAAACAATCTCTCAGTGCACTCTTAGTGGACCTGCAACGGCGGATGCGGGATCGCCGTCAGCAGCTCCTTGGTATAGTCGTCCTGCGGATCGCTGAGGACCTTTTCGGAAGGGCCCTCTTCGACGATTCGACCTGTCCGCATGACAATGACACGATCGCACAACAAGCGCACTACGTTCAAATCATGCGAGACGAACAGATAACTCATACCTAAGCGCGCTTTCAGGTCCTGAAGCAGATTGAGGACCACGGCCTGCACCGAGACGTCCAGCGCCGCGGTCGGCTCGTCCAGGATGACGAGTTTTGGATGCAGCGCGATGGCGCGCGCGATGCCGACGCGGGCCTTCTGGCCGCCGGAGAGCTGGTGCGGAAACCGATCCAGCAGATTGTGCGGCAGCCCGACCATGGTGGCGAGCTCCTCGCAGCGCGCTCGCAGTGCATCGCGGCCCCTGATGTCGCCGAGCTGCATGATGGGGTCGGCGATGGCGCGGGCGGCGGTGAAACGCGGGTTGAGGCTGTCGGTCGGGTCCTGGAACACCATCTGGATGCGGCTGCGCTGCGGCAGCCGGGCAAACGACGCCGGCTGGATGGCGCCGATGTCCTCGCCGTCGAACTGGATCAGGCCCGAGGTCTGGTCGAGCAGCCGCATCACCATCATCGACGTCGTCGATTTGCCGCAGCCGGACTCGCCGACCAGGCCGACGCTCTCGCCATGGCCGATGGAGAGGCTGATGCCGTCGACGGCGCGGAAGACGTCCGGCTCCACCGGCGGCTTGCGGCCGAACAGTTTTCCGAGCGTGGCGGTGGCGCCCTGGCGGGGATACTCTTTCACGAGCTTTTCGATGAGCAGGAGGGGCTTGGAGGTCTCACCTTGCGAAGGCTGATGGATGGCCGGGTCAGGCCCGGCCATGACGGCTGCGGATGAGGACGCGCCCTCCTCCTCGGCCAACAAATCCCGCAAGGACACGCCGAGCCGCGGCGTCGCGCGCATCAGCTTCTTGGTGTAGGGGTGCTGCGGGTTGGCGAAGATGTCGGCGGCTTTCGCGGTCTCGACCACGCGGCCCTTTTCCATCACCACGACGCGGTCGCAATAGGCTGCGGCCAAACCCAGATCATGCGTGATCAGGATGGTCGACATCGCACGCCGCTTGGTCAGCTCGACGATCAGGTCCATCACCGCCTTCTGGGTGGTAACGTCGAGGCCGGTGGTCGGCTCGTCCGCAATCAGGAGCTGCGGATTGCAGGCGAGCGCGAGCGCGATGACGACGCGCTGGCACATGCCGCCTGACAGCTCGAACGGATAGGCGTGGTAGCGCTCGCGCGGGCGGGCGATCTTGACCTGCTCCAGCGCCTCGATCGCCTTTTCTCCGTGGTCCGAAACCATCGCCTGCTGCACATGAGTACGCAGCACGTCCTCGATCTGGTCGCCGACTTTCCGGATCGGGTTGAGCGCGGCGCGCGGGTTCTGGAAGATCATCGAGACTTCGCGCCCGCGCAGGTCGCGCATCTGGCCTTCGGATGCCGCCTTCACGTCGATGCCCGAGAACATCACCGAGCCCTCGGCGATCCGCCCCGCCCGGTCGAGGATGCGCATCACCGCATAGGACGTCACCGACTTGCCGGAGCCGGACTCGCCGACGATGGCGAGCGTCTCGCCCTTGGCGACGGAAATGTTGACGTGCTGGACGGCTTTGACGATGCCGCGGCGGGTGGTGAATTCGACCGTGAGGTCCTGGACGTCGAGCAGGGGCTGGGCGGTCATGCGGACCTCCCGATCAAAAATGTCGAAAACAACCCCATGCACAGTAGAATGGGGTTGGAATCATTGGTGAATTTCGGCGGGAAATTTGCGTGTGAGGCGGGCACCGGCCTCTCATTCCCTCCCCCCTTGCTGGGGAGGGGCAGGGAGAGGGCTAGCCACGAGCTCAGACCTCGCCCGGGGCTACCCCTCTCCCATAGCCGAAGCTTCGCTTCGGCGTTGACTAAGAGGACGGCCGCCGAAGGCGGCCTGTGCCTCCCCCGCAAGGGGGGAGGGAGCGCATCGGCGTGCTTGGAAACAATCATCACGTCCTCCGCTGCGGGTCGACGATGTCGCGGAGGCCGTCGCCGAGGAGGTTGAAGCAGAACACGGCGATCATCAGAGCAAGGCCGGGGAATAGCGCGATCCACCATTCGCCCGACACCATGAAGCCCGCGCCTTCGGCGACCATGATGCCCCATTCGGCGGTCGGCGGGCGGACGCCGAGGCCGATGAAGGACAGCCCCGCGGCATTGAGGATGGCGTAGCCCATGGTCAGCGACATCTGCACGATCATGATCGGCATGATGTTCGGCAAGATGTGCACCAGCAGGATGCGGAATTCGCCGTTGCCCGACAGACGCGCGGCCTGCACGAAGCCGGCATTGCGGCGGACATTGGCCTCGGCGCGCGCGACGCGGGCATAGAGCGGAAAGTTCACGATGGCCGTGGCCAGAATGATGTTCTGCACGGTGTTGCCGAGGGCGGCGACGATGCCCATCGCCAGCACGAACAGCGGAAACGCCATGATGGTATCGGCGATACGGCCGACGATGCGATCGGTCCAGCCGCCGAAATAGCCGGCCGCGATGCCGGCGAGGCCGCCCATCAGGAACACCAGCACGACGGAGGCGACCGCGATGAACGTATCGAGCCGTGTCGCCACGACGACGCGGCTGAAGATGTCGCGGCCGAGCTGATCGGTGCCGAACCAATGCGCCATCGACGGCGGCTTCAGCGCCGCGGCGGTATCGGAAGCGAGTGGATCATACGGCACCACGTAGGGGCCGAAGATCGCCGCGATAAGGATCACGATCAGCAGCGCGAAGGCGAAACCCGTGACCTTGTTCTCGCCGAGAACGTAGCGGGTCTGTTCGAGGATCGCGACCAGCCCTGATGTCCGCGCGGGACCGACGGGTTCAACAGCAGGCGCAACGGAGCTCATGATCTAGCCCTCCAACCTGACACGCGGATCGATCACGCCGTAGAGAATGTCGATCACGAGATTGAGCAGCACGTACATGACCGCCATGGTCAGCACAAAACCTTGCACGGGCGCGAAGTCCGACGAGATCAGCGCCTCCACCGCGTAGGAGCCGATGCCGGGCCAGGCGAACACTTTTTCCACCAGCACGTTGGCCCCTAACAGAAACGAGAACACCATGCTGAGCGTGGTGATCACGGGGAGCATCGCATTGCGGAACGCGTAGGTGACGATGACCGTTGTCGGCGACAGGCCGCTGGCGCGTGCCGTGCGCACGAACTCCGACGACAATACCGCCAGCATCGAGGCGCGCGTCATGCGCGCGATCGGCGCCAGCGAGAAGATCGCAAGCGTCGTCGCCGGCAGGATGAGCTGGCTCAGCGCCGAGCGGAACGCCTCGAAGTCGCGCGCGATCAGGGTGTCGATCAGATAGAAGCCGGTCACCGTCGGCGGCGCGCTGTAGAACACATCGAGGCGGCCGAGCGGCGCGGGTGACCAGCCTAGCCTGAAGTAGAAGACATAGACCAGCACCAGGCCGGTGAAGAACACGGGTAACGACACGCCGGCCGTCGTCGTGACACGGCAGAGATGGTCGACCCATGATCCCGGCCGCGTCGCCGCCAGCACGCCGAGCGGGATCGCAATCACGACCGAAACGATGAGGCCGAGCAGCGTGAGCTCGGCGGAAGCCGGCAGGCGGTTGCGGATCTCGGCCGCGACCGGCTGCCCCGTGGTGAGCGAGTTGCCGAAATCGCCATGGGCGAGGTCGTTGGTGTAGCGGAAAAACTGCTCGATCAGCGGCCTGTCGAGCCCGAGCTTCTTGCGGATCTGCTCAACGGCTTCCTTGGTCGCGGCGGGACCGGCGAAGTATGCGGCGGGATCACCGGGCAACGCGCGCGTCAGCAGGAAGGTGACGATGACGACCCCGATCAGCGAGGGAATCGCGAACATCAGGCGCTTGCCGATCATGGTCAGCATGGGAGCGCTCTCCTTCTGCTTGGCAATTGTGAGCAGGCTGGCTCCGCTGCGTTCCCTCCCCCCTTGCGGGGGAGGGCTAGGGAGAGGGGTGGCCCCAGGAGAGGTCGGAGTTCGTGGCTACCCCTCTCCCCGACCCTCCCCCGCAAGGGGGGAGGGAGCGAGAGATTGGTGGCCATCTCACGCGATGACGAAACCGCATCGCGAGCAGAGAGACAAACACATGCCGATGCGTCGCCGACGATCAGCATGACGGCTCACCCCTTCACCAGCGCGCGGTAATCCAGCCTCCGGTGGAACCAGTATTGGTAGCCGCTGATGTTCTTCTGCATCGCGACGTTGACGAAGGGCTGGTACAGCGGGATGCGCGGGATGTCGGTGAAAGCGAGATCGACGAAGCCCTTCACGTCGGCATCGTAGGTCGCAGTGTCGCCGGTCGCCGCCGCCGTGCGGGCGCCGTCGATCAGCTTGTCCATCTCCGCCGACTTGTAGCTCATGGTGTTGAAGACGGAATTGTTGCCGTGATAGCACCAGTAGAAGAAGTACTCGGGGTAATCGAGCCAGCCCGAGAACACGTTGGTGAAGAGCGGCATCTCCTTCTTGTTCAGCTCGGTGCGCCAGTTGGCGCCGGGCACCTTGTTGATGGTCGTCTTGATGCCGATCTGCGCGAGAGATTCCTGCACCAGCACGCAGAGCGGCTCGTTGACGCCCGCGAAGTTGAGATCGAACGAGATCGTGGTCTCGAAGCCGTTGGCGAGGCCTGCCTCCGCCATCAGCGTTTTCGCCTTCTCAATGTCGGTGTTGTATTTGTGCGGCTGCGGCCAGGCGACTTCGGTCGGCTTGTCCTTGGGCGCGCCGAACATCGGGTTGGCGAGGCCGAACATCACCGCGTCCATGATCTTCTGATAGGGCAGCGCATAGGCAACCGCCTGGCGAACTTTTGGATTATCGAACGGCGGCTTGGTGACGTTCATGCCGATATACTGGATGCCGTTGGAGAACGGCAGCGACACGACGTTGAGCTTGCCGTTCGCCTTCATCTCCTGAAAGTCCTTGTTGGGCAGCTCGTAGGAGATGTCGGCGTCGCCGCGCTCCAGCAGCGCGCGGCGGTTGCCGGCCTGCGGCACCATGCGCCAGATCACGCGCTTGATCTTCGGCAAGGGACCGCAGACCCAATCCTCGTTGCGCTCCATGATGACTTCGGTGCCGGCGGTCCACTTCGTCACCTTGTAGGCGCCGGAGCCCGCGGTCTGCTGCTTGGTGAATTCGAGACCCCAGGGGTCCTTCTCACTGGCGTTCTTCTTCACCAGCTCGGAGTTGACGATGCAGGGCACGATGACCGCGAGATCGGGGATCGTGAGCTTGTCCTTTTTCAGGAAGTCGACGCGCACGGTGGTGTCGTCGATCACGACGAACTGCTCCGGCTTGGTCAGCGAGCCCGCGCTCATCTGGAAGGTCGGGAAACCGCCGACGCTGACGGCGCGGTCGAGCGACCACTTCACATCCTTGGCGGTGACGGGCGTGCCGTCGTGGAATTTGGCGTTCTTGCGCAGCTTGAAGGTGACCGACATGTCGTCGATCTTCATCTCCTCGGCGAGTTCGCCCTTGAACTTGTCGCGGTCGTAATAGGGCACGCCGCCGGGGCCGACCTTCATCTCGTGGCTGATCAGGCGGTCGTAGCAATTCCACGACACTTCATAGCCGGGCACGTTGGTGCCGACGCCGTGGATGTCGAGATTGTTCGGGCCGCCTTCCGAGACGATCAGCAGCGTCTCCGAACGCGCATCGGCATAGGCGGTGGAGACGACCTGTGGGATCGCCGGAAGCGCCGCGCCTGCGGCCAATCCGGACACGGACTTGAGGAAATCGCGGCGCTTCATGGAAAATGCTCCAACGCAAAAGTTTCTGGTTGGAACAGGGATTCGCAAGGTTCGTGCCAGCGCTTAATGGGTTCTTAATTTCCATATAAAGCGTTGATTCCAATCTATTTTTTGTGATTTCGGCGGCTGATCGCCTTTTGGGCAAGCCGGTCAATTGCATACAAAGATGCGATTCTGCTTCAAAAATAAGCTGAAAGATTGAGCGCTGCTGGATTGAGCAGGACGTCGCAGATGGCCTGGGCGGTTCAGCCCGCCCAGATCAGATCCTGCAACTCGACGAGATCGTTCGCCCTGTCCTGCCAGCCCTCGATACAGACGTGGCTGTTGAGGTCACTGGCGCGGTGCAGCAGCATCAGCGCCATCAGCCGGCGCTTGAGCGCATAGTCCGGCTTTGCATAGCCAAAGCCCTCGAGCAGACTGCGCACCCTCCCCGGCCGGCCGGCCGCCATGAAGGCGCCGGGGCCGAGCAGATCGTAGTCGCGCCATCCCGTCAGCACGTCGCCGAAGTCGAACAGGCCCGCGAGCGACCATTGATCGTCATGACAGGCGAGCAGGAAGTTCTGAGGGATATATTCGCCGACCAGGATCACCGGCGGCGCATCCATCGGGATCAGTTTTGCAGCGTCACGCAGGAGATCGTCGAGGCCTTCGAGGAATTTCGGCGCAAGGCCGAGGCGCATGTGCCGCGCCTTGCAGCCCTGCATCTGGGCGCGCATGAACGCATCCCAGCGCGGCTCGATCTCCGCCAGCGGTCCGAGCGGTGCGCGCTGCACGGCGGCGATGGTCTCGCCGATCTGGCGCAGCAGGCGCTCCTTCTGCGCTTCGGCCAATTGCGGCCACACCTCCGAGCCGAGCGTGCCGGCAAGACGCGTGATGACGAGATAGGGCCAGCCATCCGCTCACCCTCCGCGACGATCTCCGGGATCGGCAGATGAAGGCGGCCGGCAAGCTGCGCCAGCGACCCGCGTTCGGACACGAATTGCGCGCCGAGCTGCGGCGGGAAGATTTTCAGGATCAGCTTCTCACTGAGGCCGACGACGAGATTGGTGCCGGTCGCAAACACGTGCGGCGCGCTGATATCGAGACCGTGGCTGCGCGCGATGTCGAGCGCAATTCCCAGCCATTGCCGTGGATCAGAGCGAAAGGCGAGAAAGCTGTCCGCATCGGCGAAGTGAGGTAGTTTCATCGACATCGCGACCTTATGCATTTCAAAAACAGTTCCCCTCGCGGCCCATCCTTCGAGACGCCCCGCTTTGGCGGGGCTCCTCAGGATGAGGGCGGAGTGCGTGGCAGCGATTTTGGCAGGCACCGATGCCGCTTAGCCTCATCCTGAGGAGGCCGCGAAGCGGTCGTCTCGAAGGACGAGGCGCGCACTCACGCATACGCTACCGGTCCGGGCTGGCGCGCTCGAACTGGCGCAGCAGCTTGTTGCCGCGCTCGACCGCGGCATCGAGCGCGGCCTGCGCGCCCTTCTGGCCGGTAAAGGCCTGCTCCAGCTCGTCCTCGATTGCGCCGCGGATCAGCACGAAGGAGCCGAGCCGGATGCCCTTCGAGTTCTCCGTCGGCTGATGCAGCGTGATCTCCTCGAACGAGATCGCGGAGCCCGGATTGCGCTCGTAAAAACCCTGCGCGCGCGTCAGCTCGAAGGCGGCGCGGGTGATCGGCAGATAGCCGGTGTTCTGGTGCCAGGCGGCCTGCACGCCGGGCTGCGACAGATAGGCGAAGAACCGTGCCACGCCCTTGTATTCCGCGCGCGGGCGGTCGCGCAGCACCCACAGCGTGGCACCGCCGATAATCGAGTTCTGCGGCGCGTTCTTCACATCGGGCCAGTACGGCATCATGCCGTAGCCGATATCGAACTTCGAATTCGCCTTGATGTCGGCCCGCGTCGCCGAGGAGCCGATGAAGATGCCGCATTCGCCCTTCTGGAAGCGCGGCTCGGCCGACTGCCCGCGGCCGCCGTAATCGAACACCTTGTCCTTCTGCCACTCGGCGAGCTGGGCGATGTGTTGCACGACGACCGGGTTGTTGATGGTCAGCTCGGCATCCAGCCCCGCAAAGCCATTGGTCCGCGTCGCGAGCGGCAGATTGTGGAAGGCGGAGAAATTCTCGATGTGGATCCAGGACGGCCAGGAGGTGGTGAAGCCGCACACAGCGCCGCGCTCGCGCAGGCGTTTTGCGGCAAGCCCAAGCTCGGGCCATGTCTTCGGCGGCGTCTCCGGATCGAGGCCCGCGTCGCGGAACATGGTCTTGTTGTAATAGAGGATCGGCGTCGAGGAATTGAACGGGAAGGACAACAGATTGCCGGCCGCATCGGTGTAATAGCCGGAGACTGCGGGAAGGTAATCGCCCAGCGAGAACGGCTCGTTCATGTCCCGCATCATGGTGAACACGGGATAGATCGCGCCCTTGGCCGCGGTCATGGTGGCGGTCGCGACCTCGTTGACCTGGACGATCGCCGGTTGGCTGCGCGAGCGGAAGGCGAAGATCGCCGCCGTCACCGTCTCGGTGTAGTTGCCCTTGTAAGCAGGCACGATGCGGTAATCGGACTGCGAGGCGTTGAAGTCGGCGGCGAGCTTCTCGAGCTGCCGGCCAAGCTCGCCGGACATGGCGTGCCACAGCGCGATGTCGGTTGCGGCGCGCGCCTGAAGAGGCATTGCGAGGACGATGAAAGCGGCGAGGATCCGCAAAAGACTCGATGCTGAAATCACGATGGCTCTTCCCGTGTCGCGCGGCAAAGGCGACCGTACCTGCTTAAGGCGCGGCATTTCCTGTTTCAACCGGGAATGAACGGCGGCCGCGCCGCACAATCGCTCCGCCGGGTGCGGCGGGATGGCCTTCCCTCAACCATCTGCTAGATTGCATTGAACCTTTTTGCTTCGCCATAGACTCCACCACTGAGGGGTTGAGTGTGCCAGTGCTGAACCGTGCCGAACTCTCGCGGACCGGGTTGATCTTCGTCGCGCTTCTGCTCGCGGTCTGCGCGACGAGCGCAGCTGCGCGCGAATTCCGCGCCGCCGACACCCAGGCCGAGGATTACCCGACCGTCCAGGCGCTGCGCTACATGGGCGCGCTGATTGCCGAGCGCACCGGCGGCCGGCACGAGATCAAGGTGTTCCATTCCCGTCAGCTCGGCGAAGAGAAGGAGACCATCGAGCAGACCAGGGTCGGCGCGATCGACCTTAACCGGACCAATGTGGCGCTGATCGGCAACTTCGTCCCGGCGATGAACGTGCTCGCCATGCCGTTCCTGTTCCGGTCCATCGAGCACATGCAGAAGGTGCTGGACGGGCCGATCGGCAGCGAGATCCTCGGCAGTTTCGAGCCCTACGGCTTCGTCGGGCTCGCCTTCTACGATTCCGGCGCGCGGTCGATCTACAACGGCGTCCGTCCGATACGAAGTGTCGCCGACCTCAAGGGATTGCGGATCCGGGTGCAGCAGTCGGAGTTGATGAGCGAGATGATTCGCTCGCTCGGCGCCGAGCCGGTCGAGATGCCCTACGGGCAGGTGCTCACCGGGCTTGCCAACCATCTGATCGACGGTGCCGAAAACAACTGGCCATCTTTCGTGACGACAGACCATTACAAACATGCCGGCCACCTCGCGCTCACCGAGCACACGATGAGCCCGGAAGTGCTGGTGATCTCGCTGAAGGCCTGGAAGAGCCTGTCGGCCGACGACCAGCAGATATTCCGCGAAGCCGCGGCTCGCTCCAGCCGGTTCATGCGCGAGAAGTGGCGCGACCTCGAAGAGCAGTCGCAGCACAAGGCTGAAGCCGCCGGCATCACCGTCGCCAGGGATATCGACCGCAAGCCGTTCGAGGGCGCGATGGCTGCGATCTATGCCAAGGCGGGGCGCGATCCCGCCGCGGCCGCGCTGATCGAACGCATTCGCAAGGTGGAGTGAGCCGCTTGGCTGCGCCTGGACCCAGCGAGCACGCAGACAGGCCGCCCGGCCCGCTCGGGCGGCTGCGCGCACGTTTGGTCGGGATGCTCCGCGCGGTGCCGATCCGCTGGCGCATCCTGTCGATCGCGGCGCTGAACTCGGCCGTGGTCGTGGTGCTGGTGGGGCTGATCTGGAACGGCACGCAGGTGCTGGGCTCGGCCTGGGGCGACGTCCGCCAGGTGCGCGAGTCCGACCGCATCCTGGCGCTGCTCGAAAGCGAGACCGGGCGCCTGCACAATCTGATCCACCGCTACATCAACCAGCCGAGCCCGGACCTGTTCGCCGAGATCCTGCTGCTGCGCGAGGCGGTGCTGGGCACGCTGACCGACCGTGCCGCCAAGGACCCGATGCTGTCGGGCTCGGTCGAGGAGCTGGAGCGCACCACCGACCGCTTCCTCAACGGCTTCGGCGAGCTGCGCAGTGTGCAGGCGACCATCGCCAAGACCTATGAGGAGCAGGTGCAGGGCCCGGCCAGGGACATGGCCGGTCTCTATTCCATCATCGAGGGCGCCACCGGCCATCGCGACGCCCTGATCTGGCCCTCGCTCGGCAAGTCGCGCGAGGCCTTCACCGCGATGCTGGTGGCGGCCAACTCCTACTATCTGTCGCTCTCGCCCGGTGCCGCCGACGACGCGCGCCGCAACACCGAGACGATCGAGAAGACCATTCCGGTCATGATCGATCTCGCCGACAACGACCTGCAGCGCATGGCGCTGCAACGGCTCGGGACCCGCACCATGGCGCTGCGCGAGGGTTTCGCAAAGCTCTCCGAGCAGCTGACGAGCCGCACCGAATTGCTGCGCAACACCATCGACGCCAGCCAGGCCGAGGCGATCGGCGCCATCGACGACCTCTCCACGAAGATGCGCCAGCGCGAGCAGAAGGCGCAGGAGACGTTTGATCGTACCCTGGCCGATATCTCGCGGCGGGTGCTGTCGATCGCGGTGATCTTCCTCGGCATCATCCTCACCGCAGGCGTGCTGATCGCGCTGTCGATCCGCCTGCCGCTGCAGCAGATCATGACCGCGATGCGCGCGATTACGCTCGGCGACCTCGACCGCGAAGTGCAGGGCACCAAGGCACGCGACGAGGTCGGCGCCATGGCGCGCGCCGTCGAGGTGTTCCGCGAGAACGCGATCGCGAAACGCGAGACCGAGGACGAGCTGCGCGCGTCCAAGGAGAAGGCCGAGAGCGCGCTGCTCGAGCTCAACACCGCGCAGCAGAATTTGATCGACGCCGAACGGCTGGCGGCGCTCGGCGGCCTCGTCGCCGGCGTCGCGCACGAGGTCAACAACCCGATCGGCATCAGCCTGACCGTCGCTTCCAGCTTCGCCCGGCGCACCGAGATCTTCGAGGCCCAGCTCAAAGGCGACGGCGGCCTGCGCCGCTCGCAGCTGGAGGAGTTCGTGCAGTCCTCGCGCGACGCCTCGCAGCAGCTCGTCGCCAACCTCACCCGCGCCGGCGAGCTGATCCAGTCGTTCAAGCAGGTCGCGGTCGACCGCTCGCATGCCGAGCGGCGGCAGTTCTCACTCAGCGAAGCCACCGACCAGATCATCGCCAGCCTGCGTCCGGTCCTGAAGCGCTCGCCGATCACGCTCCAGGCCGACGTGCCCGAGGGGCTCCTGCTCGACGGCTATCCAGGCTCCTACGGCCAGATCCTGACCAACCTCTTCCTCAACGCCGCCAACCACGCCTTTGCCGACGGCCGCGCCGGCACGATCACGATCTCGGCGCGTCCGCGCGGGACCGACGACATCGAGATCATCTTCGCCGATGACGGGGCCGGCATGACCCCTGACGTGCAGCGCCAGGCCTTTGACCCATTCTTTACCACCCGGCGCAATGAAGGTGGTACGGGACTCGGCTTGCATATCGTCTATAACCTTGTCACCCAGCAGCTCGGCGGGCGCATGATGCTGGAATCCAAGCTGGGACAAGGCACTACTTTTCGCATTATCATGCCCCGGGTCGCCAAGGGCGGCGCGCAAAGCACAGAGACTGACGGGACTTCTCAATGGCCGAACAGGACGATGTCCTCCACCTGATCGACGATACCGGTACCGCACCGGAGGACCAGAACGCACGGAAGTGGAAGATCGCCGTCATCGACGACGATCCGGCCGTGCATGACGGCACCCGCTTCGCGCTGTCCGACTACAGCCTCAACGGCCAGGGGCTGGAGATCCTCTCCGCCCATTCCGCGGCGGAAGGTCGCAAGCTGATGGCCGCGCATGGCGACATCGCCGCCGTGCTGCTCGACGTCATCATGGAGACCGATGTCGCCGGCCTCGAGCTGGTCGAGTTCATCCGCAACGAGCTCAAGAACGAGACCGTACGTATCATCCTGCGCACGGGACAGCCCGGCCAGGCGCCGGAGCGGCGCGTGATCGTCCAGTACGACATCAACGACTACAAGGCCAAGACCGAGCTCACCGCCGACAAGCTGTTCACCTCGCTGACCGCGGCGCTGCGCTCCTATCAGCAGCTCGAGCGCATGGTGCAGACGCGGCGCGGGCTCGAGATCATCATCGACGCCGCCTCGACGCTATACGACTTCAAGTCGATGCAGCGGCTCGCCGAGGGCGTGCTGACCCAGCTCGCCTCGCTGCTCAATGTCGATTGCGCCGGCATATTGGTGCTGCGCGACAATGGCGGCGTGGACCCCGAGCTCTCCGTGCTCGCCGGCAGCGGCTGCTACAGCCGCTTCATCGGCACGACCTCGTCGAAGGCGCTCGACCCCGATCTGCGGACGATGGTGGAAGCCGCGTTCCAGGGCCGCAAGAACGAATTCGCCGACCACCGCAGCGTGATCTATCTGCGGACCGGCTCCGGCCGCGAGGTGGTGGTGCTGCTGCAGGCCGAGCGCGAGCTGTCCGAGACCGACCGCTCGCTGGTCGAGATCTTCTCCAGCCGGCTCTCGATCGCCTTCGACAACGTCATCCTCTACCAGCAGCTCCAGGACGCCAACACGCAGCTCGAGGACCGCGTCGCCCAGCGTACCCGCGCGCTGATGCAAGCCAACCGCCGCCTCTCGGCGCAATGGCTGCGACTGCAGCGCGCCAACGGCTTCAAGAACGAGATTTTGGGCACCGTCGCCCACGACCTCAAGAATCCGCTCGGCGTCATCCTCGGCCGCACCGAGATGCTGAAGGAGCTGATCTCGACCGGCGCCTCGTCCGACGGCGTGGTCGCCCAGGTCGATCACATCCGCGATGCCACGAAGCGCCTGACCACGATGGTCGATCATCTGATCTCGGACGCGATGGCCGATGCCTTCGACATCACCATCCGCCGCGAGCCGGTCGACGTCGCTGCGCTGGTGAAAGAGGTCGCCGATGCCAACCACCCGCTCGCGGTCAACAAGCAGCAGGCGATCAGCGTCACGGCGCCGCCCAACATCGTCACCATGTGCGACACCGACCGCATCCGCGAGGCGATCGACAATCTGATCAGCAACGCCATCAAATACTCACCGATCGGCGGCAAGATCATGGTCGCCGTCACCCATGAGGCCAGCGATACCGTCGTCCGCGTCAGCGACGAGGGCGCCGGCCTCTCGCCGGAGGATCTCGGCCGCCTGTTCGGCCGGTTCCAGCGGCTGTCGGCCAAACCGACCGCGGGCGAGAGCTCGACGGGGCTTGGGCTTTCCATCGTCAAGCGTATTATCGACATGCATGGCGGCGAGGTGACGGCCGAGAGCGACGGTCCCGGCAAGGGATCGACCTTCACCATCACCCTGCCCGCGACCGAGTTGCCGTGATTCGAGTACCGAGATCTGAGTGATATGACCCAAAGCCAGCACATCATGATCGTCGACGACGAGGCCCCGGCCCGGGAGATGGTCGGCGATTACCTCAAGATGCACGGCTTCACCGTGACGCTGTGCGACGGCGGCAAGAGCTTGCGCACCGCGATCGACGGCAGCATGCCCGACCTCGTTGTGCTCGACCTCAACATGCCCGAGGAAGACGGCCTCTCGATCATCCGCGACCTCAAGAGCCGCATCAACGTGCCCGTGATCATGCTGACGGCGACCGCGAGCCCGATCGACCGCGTCGTCGGTCTCGAGCTCGGCGCCGACGATTACGTGGCAAAGCCCTGCGAGCTGCGCGAGCTGATGGCGCGCATCCGCTCGGTGTTGCGGCGGAGCACGCCGGTGAAGGCGGCCGAGACCGCGCCCGCCAAATCGGACAAGGATCAATTGGTGCGCTTCGGCACCAAATGGCTCGACCTCGAAGCGCAGGCCTTGCGCGACGACGAAGGCAACGAGCACCCGCTCACCGCCTCCGAGTTCGGGCTGCTGAAAGTGTTCGCGGCCAATCCGAAGCGCGTGCTGTCGCGCGAGCGCCTGCTCGAACTGGCCAATGCGCGCGACGCCGAAGCCTTCGACCGCGCCGTGGATCTGCGCATCATGCGCATCCGCCGCAAGATCGAGCCCGACCCGACCAAGCCGGCCGTGATCCGCACCATCCGCGGCGGCGGCTATCTGTTCTCGCCCGCGGGCGAGAAGGCGTAGGGCGCGCGGCACCTACCGCTGTCGTCCCGGGCTCGCTTCGCGCCCCGGAATGACGGCATGGGTGGCGCGACCGAACGCAAAGCCCGGAATTTCGTTCCCGGCTGCCCCGGGCGCTCCCCAATCCCCACCCCCGTATTTTCCGTACATTGAAATTCCACGGCTTTTCGCCCCGAATGTTTCGTCGCGGCCTGTCCGACGAAACAATTTGGCGGCGCACGAAACCATTTTTCGCTTTTCGTGCAGACGTCCCGAAACGTTCGCTGATTAACACTTTGGTCCAAGGAAACGCCGCTCGGTTGCGGCGCTACGGGGAGCTAAGTCAATGCCGAACGTCATCGCCATCAACGCCCAAGCCAGCCAGAGCATCATTGCCGCTCAGGCGACCTCGGACGACATGCTCCTGGAGAGCATTGCGGACGGCAACCGGACGTCCATGCACATCCTCTATTGCCGGCACAATGTGCGGGTTTATCGCTTCATCTTGCGCATCGTGCGTGACGCGACCACAGCGGAAGACCTGGTCAGCCAGGTGTTCCTCGACGTGTGGCGCACGGCAGGCCAGTTCCAGGGCCGCTCGCAGGTTTCGACCTGGCTGCTCTCGATCGCACGCTTCAAAGCGCTGACCGCGATGCGCCAGCGCCGCTTCGAGGACATCGACCAGGACGACGTGCGCCAGATTCCTGACGATGCCGAGACGCCCGAGACCTCGCTCGACCGCAACGACACCAGCGCCATCCTGCGCGCCTGCGTGCAAAAACTGTCGCCCGCGCATCGCGAGATCATCAACCTCGTCTACTACCATGAGAAGTCGGTGGAGGAGGTCGGTCAGATCATCGGCATCCCGCAGAGCACGGTGAAGACCCGGATGTTCTATGCCCGCAAGCAACTGGCCGATTTGCTTAAGGGCGCCGGCGTCGACCGTTTCGCTGCCTAAGACCAAGGATTTCAATGGGATAGGACCGAGGTTTCGGCCCTGTCCCCTGACACGGAAGTGTTACCGCCGACGCAATAATTGAAACAAAGCACAACATCAGGCGGAAAAACTTCCCTCCTATAAAGCTCACATACGGTTTCGTTAAACCTCCCAAGACTTCCAACGACCCGGACGGGATGCCCCCCTCCGGGTCGTTTTGTATTTGGTGGTCGCCGAGGCCCATTCTCGCCACCCAGTGAGGCGGGCACCGCTCCATCATTCCCTCGAGGGGTACCGCATGGGGACTCCCTCGATTTGTCGTGCACGGCACGATCGCGGATGGATAGACCTTTCCCGGGGCCACCCCTCTCCCCCGTCCTCCCCCGCAAGGGGGGAGGGAGCGCGCCGGCGCTGTGGCCAACAGGGCTGCCTCGCAATGCCGCCCGGCACGCCCCACACCAGGCAGCCGCCCCTCACGAAGGCGTGACGCCACGTAACAACCCGCGCAGCCATCCCGAACTGCCCTCGTGACCTCCTTCACGAGTGCCCGATGCTCGAACTTGTCTTCGCCGTCCTTGCCGGCATCCTGACCATCGCCGCGCCCTGCACGCTGCCGATGCTGCCGATCCTGCTTGGCGCCTCGATCGGGCGGGCGGGCCACTTGCGGCCCGCGATGATCGCGCTCGGCTTCGTCGTCTCGTTCTCGGCGACCGCGCTGCTGTTGGGTGCGATCACGCGGCTGTTCGACTTCGATCCGAACGTGCTGCGCGAGGCCGCGTCGATCCTGCTGCTCGGCTTCGGCCTGTTGATGCTGTGGCCGGCGCCGTTCGAATGGCTGTCGATCCGGCTCAACGGCTGGCTCGATCTCGGCAATGCCGGCGCCGTACAGCGCGAGGGTGCGCTCGGCGGCCTCGTGCTCGGCACCACGCTCGGCCTGGTCTGGACGCCCTGCGCCGGTCCCGTGCTCGGCTCGATCCTGACGCTGGTCGCGACGTCGAAGAACGCCAGCTGGGCCGGCGTGCTGTTGATTGCCTATGCCATCGGCGCAGCGATCCCGATGCTCGCGATCGCCTATGGCGGACAGGCTGCGACCACGCGCGTGCGCAGCCTTGCGCGGATCTCGCCGCGGCTGCAGCAGGGCTTTGGTGTCGTCGTGATCGCTTTCGCGGTCGCCGCCTACTTCCAATACGACACGCTGATCGTGGCGTGGCTCACAGGATTCTATCCCACCGGCCAGATCGGCCTGTGATCATCCCTCATCTTCACCGGAGGACGCTTCCATGACTTTCAAACTGCTCGCCGTCTCCGCCGCACTGATCGGCATGGCCGTAACAGGCGCCGTCATCCCCGGCATCTGCGACGAGGCCGCGCGCGCCGCCCCTGTCGTCACCGCTGCCGCGAGCCAGCAGACCGCGCCCGACTTCACCGGCATCAACACCTGGTTCAACTCGAAACCGCTCAGCATCGCCGACCTCCGCGGCAAGGTCGTGCTGGTCGACTTCTGGACCTATGGCTGCGTCAACTGCGTCAACACGCTGCCGCACGTCACCGACCTCTACGCCAAGTACAAGGACAAGGGCCTCGTCGTGGTCGGCGTGCACACGCCGGAATTCCCGTTCGAGCGCTCCGCCGCCAATGTGCAGGCCGCGCTGAAGCGCCACGGCATCACCTATCCGGTGGCGCAGGACAATGATTCCAAGACCTGGAACGCCTACCAGAACCAGTATTGGCCGGCGCAATACATCATCGACCAGAACGGCAAGATCGTGTTCCAGCACGAGGGCGAGGGCCGCTACGACGAGATCGACCGCACCGTGGCAAAGCTGCTGAACGCCAACAGCTGAGGCCGGATCGCCGCTGCCGCCGTTGTTGCTTGACTCCACGGACCCGTCCGTGGAGTTTCCCGAGCGACGGAATCAGCGCCCGCAATGGACGACGCGACCACCAGCACCGACATTCGCCTTCGCGAAGGCGCCTCGATCGCGCAACGGCTGGTCATGTCCGGCTTTGCGGCCGCCGTGGCGCTGTGCTTCACGCCGGGCCTGTTCACGCACGACACGTTGGAAGTGATCGTCTCGGTGGCCGCGCTGCTCGTCGGAGCAGCGTTCGTCGTCGGCATCATGCTGGCGCCGGCGGTGGTGTGGATCATCACACCGAACGAGATCCTGATCGGGCAACAGCGTCCGTTCGGAAAGCTCCGGACCAGGGTCGTCGCGAAAGACGACATCAGGGGATTACAGGTTCCCGGCAGCAAGCGGGCGAAAGCCCGTTTCCAGCTGGCCTTCACGCTGGCCTCGGGGGAACGCCTGACGTCCCCGCCGATCTCCGACGTCACGCATGTTCGCGACACCGTGGCGCGGATCGCCGCACAGTTCGATGTCCCCGATGTCGAGTCACCCGTCAATCCGCTCGATGCCAGCAATCCCGAGATGCGTCTCGGCGACCCCCTCGAGGCGTTTTCCGCGCGGGACATAAGGATCGTCGCGCTGATCGCCGTCGCCTTGTCCGCCGTTCCCTACGCCTACAAGCTCTGGCGTGGATGGCCGCCCAGCCATGTCGATATCCTGCTGCTGCCGCTCGGCGCGATCGCCGCATTCGCGGTTTACCGATACGCCAACCTGGTGACCGGCGCGTTCTGGATCATCCGCGAGAGCGATATCCGCGTCGAACGCCTGTGGGGCGACGGCACGCCGCGCGCCGACCATATCGAGGGGCACGACGTGAAGACGATCACCGTCGACCGCCGCGGCCGGTCCGAGGACGAGCACTGCATCGTTACGATCCGGTTGCGCTCGGGGCGACGCTTTCGCAGCCCACGAATCGGGTCGCGGATCGAGGCCCGAGCGGTGGGTGCCGAAATCGTCCGACGGCTCGGGATCGCGGCGCAGAATAACAAGATTTAGCTCTCCCCCGCTTGCGGCGTCGCGATCGCATTTGAAGGCGATCTGACAGAGTCGCCTGCGGCCATCCTTCGAGACGCCCGCCTACGGCGGGCCCTCAGGATGAGGACGGAGTGCGCGGCGACAATTTCGACGGGCTCCGATGCGTCTTAGCCTCATCCTGAGGAGACCGCGAAGCGGTCGTCTCGAAGGACGAGGCGCGCGCTCAGACCGCCGCTAGGAACTCCTGTGCGATCGTCCTCCCCCGCAAGCGGGGGAGGGAGCGCACCACCATTGCCGCGACAATCTAGGCTTTTCGCGCCATCCCCTGTTTGTGGCATTGCCCGGCCTCGTCAAAAAACCAAAGCATTCTCGTGACATACCAGCCGGGCGTGCCATGAACTTGCCACGAAGCTGCCCCTGAGTTCAGATGGTCCGAATGATTTACGCTGTGGCAGCGGGGAGAGCTTGAAATGACGGATTATCGTCGCCTGACCGGGGCGTTCATCGCGGCGCTGGGCCTGGTCCTGACCACCTCGTACGCCTCCGCCCAGCAGCCTGACCGCGGCGACGAGCCGGGCCTGGTCGCCGACGACGCCTACCAGCTCGAGCCGGAATGGCAGAAGCAGGTCGTGTACTTCCGCACCACCGAGACGCCGGGCACCATCATCATCTCGACAGCCGAGCGCCACCTCTATCTGGTGCAGCCGGGCGGGCGCGCGATCCGCTACGGCATCGGCGTCGGCCGCGACGGCTTCCAATGGCAGGGGCTCGTGAACATCACCAACAAGAAGGAGTGGCCGGACTGGACGCCGCCGCCGGAGATGATCCAGCGCCAGCCCTATCTGCCGCGCTTCATGGCCGGCGGCCCCGGCAATCCGCTCGGTGCCCGCGCCATGTATCTCGGCACCACCGTCTACCGCATCCACGGCACCAACCGTCCTGATACGATCGGCACCAAGGTATCCTCGGGTTGCTTCCGTCTCGTCAACCATGACGTCGCCGATCTCTACGATCGCGTCCCGGTTGGCACCAAGGTGGTCATCCGACAGAAGCCCGAACTCTGATCTTCCTCGCCTTAGCGAATAGTCCTTTTCCCGATTATTTCGAGAGAGCAACATGATGCGCACTTTTCGAGGCGGCCTGCTGATCGGGCTCGCCGTTGCCGTACTGGTCGGCGCCCTGGCGGTGATCTATGAGTTCTACGATACCCGCACCCTGAAGCGCACCGTTCGCCGCGGCGAGGTGCTGTGCGGCGTCAACAAGGGCCTGCCGGGCTTCTCGATCCCCGATGACAAGGGCAACTGGACCGGATTCGACGTCGATTTCTGTCGCGCGGTGGCAGCCGCCATCTTCAACGATCCCGGCAAGGCCAAGTTCGTTCCACTCGACGCCAGCGAGCGCTTCAAGGAATTGCAGAGCCGCAAGGTGGACATCCTCTCGCGCAACTCGACCTGGAGCATGGCGCGCGAGCTCGACTACGACCTCTATTTCCCGGCGGTGGCCTATTACGACGGCGCCGGCTTCATGCTGCCGCGTTCACGCAACAAGGAGACTTCGCTGGACCTGACCGGCAGCAAGGTCTGCGTGCAGGCTGGCACGACAACGCTGCTCAACGTCGCCGACTACTTCCGTGCCAACAACATGAAGTATGAAGAGGTGAAGTTCGACAAGCTGGATGACGTGGTGAAGGCCTACGACTCCGGCAAGTGCGACACGCTGAGCGCCGACGTCTCGCAGCTCTACGCGCTGCGGCTCAATCTCTCCAAGCCCGGCGACCATATGATCCTGCCGGACATGATCTCCAAGGAGCCGCTCGCACCCGTGGTGCGCCAGCGCGACGACGACTGGATGATGATCGTGAAGTGGACGCTCTACGCGATGATCAACGCCGAGGAGCTCGGCGTGAGCTCGGAGAACATCGACGAGGCGCTGAAGTCGAAGAAGCCGGAAGTGATGCGCCTGGTCGGCACCGAGGGCAATTACGGCGAGCAGCTCGGCCTCACCAAGGACTGGGTCGTCCGCATCATCCGCAACGTCGGCAATTACGGCGAGATGTACGAGCGCAACATCGGCGAGAAGTCCAAGCTGAAGATCCCGCGCGGCATGAACCAGCTGTGGAATGCCGGCGGCGTGCAGTACGCGCCGCCGATGCGGTAATAGACTTCGGTTGCAGCCACGCTCTCAATCGTCATGCCCGGGCTAGTCCCGGGCATCTACGTTTTTGAGGCACCGCAAGAACGTGGATGGCCGGGACTAGCCCGGCCATGACGGAGCTTGGGGCAGGCGCTCTCCACACTCTCAACTGTCATCGCCCGGCTTGACCGGGCGATCCAGTATTCCGAGACGTCAATCGTATGCGGACAGGCCGCGGCGTACTGGGTCGCCCGGTCAAGCCGGGCGACGACACCGCGTGTGAGGCACGTCCTCGCGCCTCACATCCACTCGCCTCAATACCCCCGCGCCCTTGCCAGCTGCTCGGTGTGGTAGTTCGCGTCGCCGAACAGCTCCTCGCACACCCTGGCGCGCTTCATGAAGAAGCCGATGTCGAACTGGTCGGTCATGCCCATGCCGCCATGCATCTGCACGCCTTCCTGCACCGCGCGCGTGGCGGTGGTGCCGGCGCGGGCCTTGGCCACGGCGACGCTTGATGCGGCCTTGGCGACGTCGGCATCGAGCGCCTGCAGCGCCTTCATCGTGGCGGCGCGGGTGATCTCGATGTCGACATAGAGTTCGGCGGCACGGTGTTGGAGTGCCTGGAATTCGCCGATCAGCTTGCCGAACTGCTTTCTGTTCTTGAGGTACTCGACGGTGCGGTTGAAGACTTCTTCGCTCAAGCCCACCATTTCGGCGGCGACCGCGCCGCGGCCGATGTCGAGCACGCCGTCGAGCAGCGCTGCGCCCTGATCGACCTCGCCGAGCACGCTATCGGCGTTGACCTCGACATTGGCAAGCTCGATCCGTGCCGCGTTGTGCGCATCGACCATGATGGTGCGCTCGATCGCAACGCCCTTGGCCTTGGGATTGACCAGGAACAGCGTCAGCCCTTCACGCTCGCCGGCGGCGCCAGCGGTGCGCGCCGCGACGATGAAGAGGTCCGCGACGTGGCCGTCGACGACCAGCGCCTTGGCGCCGGAGAGCTTGAAGCCGTTGCCGGCGCGCACCGCCTGGAGGCTGGTCTGAAGCGGGCGATGCTTGGCGCCTTCGTCGATCGCGAGCGTCGCGAGCAGCGAGCCGTTGGAAATTTTCGGCAAAAATTCCGACTTCTGCGCAGCATTGCCGCCGCGATTCAGCGCCGAAGCCGCCACCACGCTGGTGGCAAGGAACGGCGACGGCATCAAGGTGCGGCCGATCTCTTCCATCACGACACCGGCCTCCATGAAGCCGAGGCCGCTGCCGCCGAACTCTTCCGGCACCAGGAGGCCGGCAAAGCCCATCTCGGCGAAGGAATGCCACAGCTCCTTGGAGAAGCCGGTCGGGTCCTTGTTGTCGCGCAGGGATCGCAGGTGCGACACCGGCGCCTTGTCGCTGATCAGCCCGCGCGCTGAGTCGCGGAGCATCGATTGTTCTTCGGTGAGGACGAGGGCCATGTGCGTGTTTCCGATTCGAAATCTATTTTTGGTCCGTCATTCCGGGATGGCCCGAAGGGCCAGGCCCGGAATCCATAACCACGATCGGGAGTATGGATTCCGGGCTCGCGCTTCCGCCTTCGCTCTTCGAGCTTCGGCGGACAAGTCGCGCGCCCCGGAATGACGGGTGGTGAGAGCGTGCCTCACGCTCCCGGCAAATCCAGGATGCGCTTGGCGACGATGCCGAGCATCACCTCCGTCGTGCCGCCCTCGATCGAGTTGGCCTTGGTGCGCAGCCAGGCGCGCGGGCGGGCGCCCTGCCTGGAGCGCTCGCTCTCCCATTCCAGCGCGTTGACGCCGCCGGCCGACATCAGGATCTCGTGGCGGCGCTTGTTGAGCTCGGTGCCGTAATATTTCATCGCGGACGAGAACGCCGGATGCGCCTGGCCGGCCTTGGCGAGATCGACCGCGCGTTCGGCGCAAGCGGCGAGCGCGGCCTCATCGACGTCGAAGCTCGCGATCCGGCCGCGCAGCATGGAATCGTCGAGCTTGCCTTGTGCATCGGTGCCGACGGAATCCGCCGCGATCTGGCCGAGCGGCCGGCCGACGCCGCGCTCGCCCATGCCTGATATCATCGCGCGCTCATGCTGGAGCAGATATTTTGCGACGTCCCAACCGCGGTTGACCGTGCCGACCACGTGCGATTTCGGCACGCGAACACCGTCGAAGAAGGTTTCGCAGAACGGCGAATAGCCCGAGATCAGCAGGATCGGCTTGGTCGTCACGCCCTTCGAGGCCATGTCGAACAGGATGAAGCTGATGCCGTCGTGCTTCTTCGCGGCGGGATCGGTGCGCACCAGGCAGAAGATCCAGTCGGCGTAGTTGGCGTAGGAGGTCCAGATCTTCGAGCCGGTGATGACGAAATCGTCGCCATCGCTTTCGGCGCGGGTCTGGAGCGAGGCGAGATCGGAGCCGGCGTTCGGCTCGGAATAGCCCTGGCACCAGCGGATCAGGCCCGCCGCGATGTCAGGCAGGTGCTCCCTCTTCTGCGCCTCGTTGCCGTATTTGAGCAGCGCCGGCCCCAGCATCCAGATGCCGAAGCTCGACAGCGGCGGACGCGCGCCCATCCTGGCCATCTCGGCGCGCAGCACCTTGTGCTCGGCGGCGCTCAGGCCACCGCCGCCATATTCCCTAGGCCAGTCAGGCACGGTCCAGCCCTTGTCGCGCATGCGCTCGAACCAGAGGCGCTGCGGCTCTGACGCGAATTTCGTATTGCGTCCGCCCCAGAACACGTCGCTGTCTGAGGTCACCGGCTTGCGCATCTCCGGCGGGCAGTTGGCTTCCAGCCAGGCGCGCGTCTCGCTGCGGAATTTCTCAAGATCGGCGGGTTCAGATTCACTCATGGTCGTTTCCATCAATCAAAAAGACTTGTTGGGCGCGACTCTGAGCCATCGCACCGTGGAATTCAACCACTTCCGTGGCGCTGCATTCGGCTATAGTCGCCGCCACGGCGAGCTTGAAAACAAAGAGGAAATAACAATGCGCCTGAAACTACTTTCGCCTGGCGAAATGAACGAGAGCCAGCGGCAGACCTATGACGAGTCGATTGCCGGCAAGCGCGGCAAGCCGCCGGCGCCGATGATGGCCTGGCTCAACAGCCCCGACATGGCCCGTCACGCCACGCGGCTCGGCGAAGTGCTGCGCTACGACACGATATTCCCCGCCAAGCTTTCGGAGATCGCGATCCTGGTGACGGCGCGGCACTGGACTGCGCATTACGAATGGTATGCGCATAAGCGCCTGGCGCTCCAGGGCGGCATGGATCCTGAGATCATCGACGCGATCCGCGATCGCCGCACGCCTGTCTTCGACGATCCCAAGGGAAAGATGATCTACGACGTCGCGAAGTCGCTGCATGAAGGCCATGGCGTCGAGAAGGGCCTCTACGATGCAGCGGTGAAGGTCCTCAGCGAGCGCGGCGTGGTCGAGGTGATCGGGCTGTGCGGCTATTACACAATGGTGTCGATGACGCTGAACACGTTCGAGTTCGAGCTGCCGGAGGGCGAGGTGCCGGAGCTCTCATAGTTTCGTATCTGGAAACGATGGGTTTCGGGATAGGCAGGTAGCACTGTCCCGGAGCCGGCCTTATCTGGAGTTGGTCAACGGAGCAGCACCATGTCGCAAAGCCCAGCCGTCAATGCCGGCACAAGGATCGGCCACGTTCACCTCAAGGTCGCCGATCTCGATCGCGCGCTCGGCTTCTATTGCGGCGTGCTCGGCTTCGAGCTGATGCAGCGCATGGGCTCGGGCGCGGCGTTCATCTCGGCCGGCGGCTATCATCACCACATCGGGCTCAACACCTGGGAGAGCAAGGGCGGCTCGCCGCCGCCGCCGGGCACGACCGGTCTCTTCCACACCGCGATCCTCTATCCGACGCGGCCCGCACTGGCGGATGCGCTGCATCGCGTGCTGTCGGCCGGCATTGCGCTCGATGGCGCGAGCGACCACGGCGTCAGCGAGGCGCTGTATCTGCGCGATCCCGACGAGAACGGCGTGGAGCTGTATTGGGACAAGCCGAAAGACCAATGGCCGCTCGGGCCGGACGGCAAGCTTGCGATGTTCACGAAGCGGCTGGATGTCGAGGGGTTGCTGAAGCAGCGCGAGGCTTAAATACCGCTCTCTCCTCGTCATTGCGAGGAGCGAAGCGACGAAGCAATCCAGAATCTTTCCGCAGTGGCAGCCTGGATTGCTTCGCTGCGCTCGCAATGACGGAGTGTGTTAAGGCGCCGTCGCGCCTCTATGCCGTTTTCGCTTTTGGCTTCCCCCGCACCATGATCAGCGCCGCGGCCGCCACCTCCAGCGCGATACACAGATAGAACGGCAGCGCGTAACCGCCCGAGAAATCTCGCAGGAAGCCGACGACGCCCGGGCCGAACGCATAGGTCACCTGGTTGATCGCGGTGTTGAGGCTGATCAGCACGCCGAACGAGGCGGAGTCGAATTCCTGCTGCACGATCAGCGACGGCAGCGTGATGAGATTGCCGACCGAGAAGCCGAACACCGCGCAGGCCGCGATCAGCACATAGTCGTTGTGCAAATTGATGACGACGCAAAGCGCCGCCGCCTGGCTCAGGAACGACAGTGCTGCAGCCAGCCGCTGGTTGAGGCGGTCGATCACCATCGAGAACAGCACGCGGCCGATCACCGCCATCGCGGTCAGCACCGCGACCGCCACCGCCGCGCGCTCGCGGCCGATCACGGGATCGAGGAACGAGATCAGGTGCACGATAAAGCCGACCTGCGCGAACAGCACCAGCGCGAACGCAATGGTCACCGTGAGGAAGCCGACGTCGCGCAACGCCCATGCGCGGATCTCCGTCGACGATTGCGGCCTGGCCTTCGCCGTCGCGTGCCAGCCGTGAAGATCGGGCGGCCGGCCGACGAGAAGCAGGATCACCGGCAGCAGCAACACCAGCATGGCGCCGGCGGCCGCGTACATCGCGCTGGCGAAGCCGATGTGGCCGATCAGGGTCACCAGCAGCGGCACGCCGACGATGCCGCCGAAGCTGGCGCCGTTGAGCGCAAGGCTGATCGCCATGCCGCGCTTCTGGTCGAACCACAGACTGATCGTGTTGGTGATCATGGCGAGACTCGTGCCGGCCCAGCCGAAGGCGAGCACGGCATCGGCGAGATAGAGCTGCCAGGGCTCGCGCACCGCGCCGATCGCGACCGCGGCCGCCGCCATCGCCAGCGTGCCGGCGATAAGGCAGAGCCGCGGGCCATATTTTCTGACGGCCTCGCCAACGAAGACGACGAGCAGCGCACCGAACAGATAGAAGAACGTCGTGCCCGAGGAGATCAGCGAGGCCGGCCAGCCCCGCGCGCGCTGGAGCTCGGCGACATAGACGCTCTGGCCGTAGAAACCGAGCCCCCAGCCGAAGGTCGCGAGCAGGAAGCAGACCGCGACGATGCGCCAGCCTTCGTAGCGGAGCGCGGATTCGTCGATTCGGGGCTGTTGAGGATTGTCGAGCATTTGCCGCCTACTCCGTCATGCCCGGGCTTGTCCCGGGCATCCACGTTCTTTCTTCGACGTCCCGAGACGTGGATGGCCGGGACAAGCCCGGCCATGACGCAGCATCTATTATCTCACCTCAGAAAATCACTTCGACCTGGATCGAACTATCAACGCTGCTGACAGCCTCCTGCCAACTCAGATCGCATCCGGGAATTCGCCCATCGCTGCGTCCAGCCGCGCCTTGCGGCGGCGGGCCCAGGACGCCAGCGAGAGCACGGCGAGGCCGAGCACCACCGGCGGGAAAACCACCATGTTCACCGCCGACCAGCCGTAATTCGCCAGCAGCTGGCCGGAGGAGAACGAGCCGATCGCCATCATGCCGAACACCAGGAAATCGTTGAAGGCCTGCACCTTGTTGCGCTCCTGCGGACGGTGCGTCTCGAGCACCAGCGCGGAGGCGCCGATGAAGGAGAAATTCCAGCCGACGCCGAGCACGATCAGCGTGGCCCAGAAATGCATCGCGGTGAGGCCGGAGAGACCGATGCCGGCGGCCACGGCCTCCAGCAGCAGGCCGGCGGCGACGATCTTGGGCGCGCCGAATCGGGCGATCAGCGCGCCCGTGAAGAAGCTCGGGCCGTACATGGCGACGATGTGCCATTGAATGCCGAAATTGGAATCGCTGACACTGAGGCCGCACATCTTCATGGCGAGCGGCGCCGAGGTCATCACCAGGTTCATCATGGGATAGGAGATGACGCCGCACAAAGCGGCCGCGATGAAGCGCGGCTGGGTCACGATGTCGAGCAGCGGCCGGCCGCCGTGCAGATCTGCCGGTGCCGGCTTCGGCATGTCGACGCCGGCGACGATGCCCATCGCGACCAGCGCGACCGCAGCCTGCACCAGGAAGCTGAAGGCGAACAGATAGGGCGACCAGACGTCCATGGTCCATTGCACGAGCTGTGGACCGAGCACGCCGGCGAACACGCCGCCGGCCATCACCCAGGACACAGCTTTCGGCCGGTAGGCCGCGCTCGCGCCGTCGGCGGCGGCGAAGCGATAGGATTGCGCCACCGCGCCGTAGAGGCCGCCGAGGAAGGTCGCGACGCAGAACAACGCGAACGAGGCATGCAGGATCGCGAACGAGCCGAGCACGCCGGTGAGGACGCCGCAGCCGGTGCCGATGACGAAAGCCCAGCGGCGGCCGAAACGGCGCGAGATCGCGCCGGTCGGCAGCGTGCCGGCGGCAAGCCCGACGACGTACATCGACAGCGGCACCGTCGCGAGCGACATGTCGGGCGCGAGCGTCGCGCCGACGATCGAGCCGGTGGCGAAGATCACCGCCGAGTTGGCGCCGGTCAGCGCTTGCGCCGCGGCAAGGCGCACCACATTGGCACGCACGCGGGCGTCGGCAGCGATTTCGTGGGCTGTAGTCACGTCTAACATCGGCATTTCCGCCCGAGAGGACTTGTTGATTCCCGGCACTATGGAGGGGCGCGGGAGGGCGGGCAACCGGCGCAAACGGGCGCAGGCCATGCCTCTGACGCAATCGGGCGGATGATACCGGGCCTGCGCGCTTGACGGCTTGCGCTCGATCAAATCCTATCCGCCGCGATCCTTGGGAGTTTCGTTCATGTCTGTCGACGACCGACCCACGCTCAGCGCTCCCGACGACGATCCCTGGCTCTGGCTGGAGGAGATCGAAGGCAAGCAGGCGCTCGATTTCGTCGCGCGGCAGAATCAGCTGACGCTCGCCGCGTTCGGGGGCGCGGCCTTCGAGCGCGACCGCGATGTCCTCGCGGCGATCTACGATCGTCCCGACAACATCCCCTATGTCAGCCGGCGCGGCAGCGATCTACACAATCTCTGGAAGGATGCCGCCAACCCGCGCGGCCTGTGGCGGCAAACCACGCTGGCGGAATTTCGCAAACCGCATCCGGCGTGGGAGATCATGCTGGACATCGACCAGCTCGCGGCGAGCGAAGGCGAGGACTGGCTGCTGAGCGGGATCGCCACGATGCCGGGACACTCGCGGGCGATTCTGAGCCTGTCGCGCGGCGGCAGCGACGCCGTCACCTTGCGGGAATTCGACCTCGACACGAAGAGCTTCGTTGCGGACGGATTTACGCTGCCGGAGGCCAAGGGCGGCGTGGACTGGATAGATGCCGATACGCTGGTGCTGTCGAGCGCCCACGGCGAGGGCATGGCGACGACTTCCGGATATTCGCGGACCGTTCGCGTGTGGCGGCGCGGCGAGCCCGTCGATCAGGCCCAGGTAATCCTCGAGACCACGGCCGATCACATGGCGATGTCAGGCATGGCCGACGACACGGGACCGGCGCCGCGGGTCTGGATCGTCGACCAGATCGATTTCTTCAATCATGCGATCTGGCTGCGCGATGCGGCTGGTGCGACGACGAAGCTCGATCTGCCGACCGGCATCTGGCTGCAGGCGCATGGCGACTGGTTCGCGATGAAGCTGCGCAAGGACTGGACGGTCGAGGGGCGGACCTACGCCACCGACACGGTGCTCGGCATCTCGCTCTCCGCGTTCCTTTCAGGCCACCGCGATTTCATCGTCCTGTTCGAACCCGGGCCGCGGCAGGCCCTGCAAGGTCTGTTCTGGGCGGCGGGAAAGTTGGTGCTGTCGATCCTCGACGAGCTGCAGCCGCGCTTCGAGATCTTCACACCATCCGCCGGCGGCTGGAGCCGCGAGACGCTTCCCGGACTCCCGCAAATCGGCGTCGTCGACATCTGGCCGCTCGATCGCCATCCGTCCGAGAGCAATGGAGACCTGCTCGCCAATGTGCAGGACCCGCTCACGCCGCCGTCGCTGCTGTTGCTGGAGCGCGGCGTCGCAAGCCCGACCGTGCTGAAGCAGGCGCCGAAGACGTTCACCGCCGACGGCCTCGTGGTCACACAGCACGAGGCGATCTCGATCGACGGCGAGCGCATTCCCTATGTGCAAACGGGTCCGGCCAGCGAGACCGGCGATGCGCCCGTCTATATGAGCGCCTATGGCGGCTTCGCCCATGCGGTGAAGCCGTACTACAACCCCTCGCTCGGCAAGCTGTGGCTCGAGCGCGGCGGCACCATCGTGCAGGCGAATCTGCGCGGCGGTGGCGAGTTCGGCACCCGCTGGCACGACGCCGGCCGGCTCGCCGGCAAGAAACTCTCGCACGACGATTTCGCGGCCGTTGCCGCCGATCTCGTGCGACGCGGCGTGACCAAAGCAAAGCGGATCGCGGCGCAAGGCGGGTCGAACGGTGGCATCCTCATCACCAACATGCTGGTGCGCTACCCCGAGCGCTTCGGCGCGTTGTTCTGCACCATTCCGCTGATCGACATGCGCCGCTACACCAAGCTGCTCGCGGGCGCGAGCTGGATCGCGGAATATGGCGACCCTGATAAGCCCGAAGAGTGGGAGTGGCTGAAGACCTACTCGGCCTATCACAACGTGAAGGCCGGCCAGTCCTATCCGCCGATCCTGATCGCCACGACACGGCGCGACGACCGCGTTCATCCCGGCCACGCGCGCAAGATGGCCGCAAAGCTGCAGGCGATGGGCTACGAGGCCTGGTTCTACGAGCCGGAAGCCGGCGGCCACGGCTACGGCAAGGACAACAAGGAGCGCGCCGGCTTCGAGGTGATCGGCTTCCGGTTCTTGAAGGACAGGATCGGGTGGAAGGACGGGGAGGCGTAGGCGCGCAGCCCCTCGTGGACTTTGATCGCATCACGACGTGAGGCGGCCACTGCTCTCTCATTCCCTCCCCCCTTGCGGGGGAGGGAGCGCACCGCCTTCGTGGCTTAGCGCGAAAACACCAGCGTCAGATTGTTCGCCGGCATCTCGATCGTATCGACGAGGCTCAGCCCCGCTCCGCGGGCGAGCGTCTCGACGTCGCTGATATCACGCACGCCCCATTCGGGATTGCCTTCGCGCAAGGAGGTGTCGAACACGGCGTTGCTGAGCGCGGTGTGCTTGCCGTCGCGCTTGAACGGACCGTAGAGGAACAGCTTGCCGTCGGCCCGCAAGTAACGGCCGGCACCGGCGAACAGGCCCTCGGCCACGCTCCATGGTGCGATGTGGATCACGTTGGCGCAGAACAATGCGGCCAGGCTCGTCGGGCCCTGCCCGCTTCGCATCTCCGGACACCAGTCGGGGTCGGTGAGATCGATCCGCAGCGGCGAGCGGATGTTTTGCAGGCCCGAATGAACGCGCCAGGCCTCGATGCTCTTGAGGTGGCGCTGGTTGAGGTCGCTCGGCCACCAGATCAGGCCGGGCGTGTGCTGCGCGAAATGGACCACGTGCTGGCCGGTTCCGCTGCCGAGCTCGACGACATTGCCGGTCAGGCCTGCGAGATGCTTTTCCAGCGCCGCCCAGAGCGGCTCGTGATTGCGATGAAATGCCGGTGCATCGAGCCGCCCATCCGACTCCACCCGTCCGCCGTCCCTGCCAAATTCGACGACATATTCAGCCAATTGAGGTCCCCTTGAAAAAACGAGAACGGGAAAAAAACACGATGGGCGCCCAAACGCCCCGAAAACAGCCGGCCAGCACCCCTGGCCCGAATCCGCCGGACAAATAAGCTCTTTAGTTGCAATGCGGAAGATATTAACTCCATTTTGCCGCGCGCATAGTCTTGATTGTCAGCCGATGCCCTTTGTGCTTTGGAACACTATATTTCCGCGAACGAGATCATCGACATAACGCCTCGGAATGACGCCTTGACCGCCTTTCCACGGACGCCCGTCCTTTACGTCCTGCTGGCGATCGCCGCCGGGCTTGCCGCAGGCCCCGCGCGGGCGCAATCCGCCGTGGCCGATGGCCAGAAGCTCGCCTTCGACCGCGGCAAGGGCAATTGCCTGACCTGCCACGTCATCAAGGGCGGCGACCTGCCGGGCACGATCGGACCGGAGCTCAAGGACATCAAGTCAAAATACCCTGATCGCAACGAGCTGGTCGCGATCATCTTCGACGAGACCAAGCGCAATCCGCAGACCATGATGCCGCCGTTCGGCCGGAACCGGATTTTGACCGAGCAGGAGATCAGCGCGATCGTTGATTTCCTCCAGACCCTGTGACCGCCGGCACGCCAAGAGAATGTCCAGGAGATTCGAGATGACCATCACCACCGGCCCTCATCCGACGCGGCGCCTGATCCTTCAGGGCGCAGCCGGCGTCGCGCTGCTCGGCCTCGGCAACCTGCCGTTCGCGCCCGCGCGTGCGGCGGCCAACGACAAATACCCGGAAGAAGCGTTCAAGCAGAAGAGCGAGGCGGACGCGATCAAGGCGCTCTACGGCAAGACCGCCGAGCCGTCCGACAAGGTCAAGCTCGACGCGCCCGAGATCGCCGAGAACGGCGGCGTGGTGCCGATCTCGGTGACGACGACGCTCGACAAGGTCACCTCGATCTCGTTCTTCGTGGCCGAGAATCCGAGCGCGCTCGCGGCGAGCTACAAGATTCCCGATGGCACGATCCCTGCTGTCGCCAACCGCCTGAAGATGGCCAAGACCACCAACGTGACAGCGATCGTGGAAGCCGACGGCAAGCTCTACAGCGCGACGAAGGAAGTCAAAGTCACAGTCGGCGGCTGCGGCGGTTAGGAGAATTTAGATGGCATCCAGCATTCGCGTCCGCGCCACCGCCAACGGCGACATCACCGAGGTGCAGGTACTGATCCAGCACCCCATGGACACCGGCCTGGTCAAGGACTCCAAGGGCGAGGTGATTCCGGCGCACTTCATCCAGCGACTGAAGTTCGAATGTAACGGCAAGGATGTCTTCGTCGCCGATTGGGGCACCGCGGTCTCGAAGGACCCCTACGTCAAGTTCAGCTTCAAGGGCGCCAAGAAGGGCGACGACCTCAAGGTCTCCTGGACCGACAACAAGGGCGGGTCGGACACGACCACCGCGAAGATTTCGTGATGAATGTCCGCTTCTATCTCCTGCTTGGTTCGTTGAGCGCCGCGCTGGTCGCGTTCGCCCTCACCTCTCCGCGCGTGATCGCGGCCGACAAGGTCGATCCCGTTGCCGATGCGAAAGCGTTCCAGAACTTCTTCTTCCAGAAGTTTCCGACCGTGAAGCACGACGATTTCGTCAACGGTCCTTATTCGATGAACGAGGACATGAAGCGGCAGTGGCAGGAGAAGGAGGAATTTGCGCCCTACGAGTTCGCGCTCGACGCCGGCAAGGAGATGTTCGCGACCCCGTTCAAGAACGGCAAGACCTATGCCGACTGCTTCCCGAACGGCGGCATCGGCATCCGCCAGAACTATCCTTACTTCGACACTGGGGAAGGCAAGGTCGTCACGCTGGAGCTCGCGCTCAACCGCTGCCGCGAGGCCAATGGCGAGGCGCCCTACTCCTACGTCAAGGACGAGATGGCTTCGCTCACCGCCTACATGGCGTTCACCTCGCGCGGCAAGCCGATGGACATCAAGATTCCCGACGACCCGCGCGCGCTCGCCGCGTACGAGAACGGCAAGCGCTACTTCTACACGCGCCGCGGCCAGATGAATTTCTCCTGCGCGAGCTGCCATGTGCAGAGCCCGGGCGAGCGCATCCGCGCCGAGATCCTGGCGCCGGCACTCGGCATTCTGAACGCGATGCCGATCTACCGCTCCGAATGGAGCGGCATGGGTACCACCAGCCGCCGCTTCGTCACCTGCAACAGCCAGACCCGCGCGGTTCCGCTGGAGCCGCAGGCCGATGAATATCGCGACGTCGAATATTTCCTGTCCTACGTCGCCAACGGCCTGCCGATTTCAGGGCCGGGAGCGCGGCCATGAAGCTGTCACTTCCTCTCGCCATGTTGCTCGCATTGAGCCTCGCGCCAGCAGCGCGCGCGGCAGACGAGGCAGACTACAAGGCGGCCTATGCCGCTGCGGAGGCCGCCTCCAAGGAGGCAGCCGGCATGCGCAACCAGTGGACCGTGACCGTATCAGCGCTGGCGGCAGCCAAGAAGGCGGCCGACGGCGGCGATTTCGACCGCGCGGTTGCCGCTTCGAAGGAGGCCGAGGCGCTGGCGAAGGCCTCGATCTTCCAGGCGACGTCAGAAAAAGAGGCGTGGAAGGCGATGGAAATCCGCTAGACTAAAAATCTCGTGGAACCGTCGAATTGCCGTTGAGAGGCGCGGAGAATTTCTGGATGGCCATCCGCCGCCGCGATTTCCTGAAGAGCACCGCTGCTGTCGCCACATCGCTCAGCCTGCCGCGGCTCGCGCGCGGCGCCGAGACCGCGAGCATTTACGACCTTGAGCGGTTCGGCAATGCGCGCATCCTACACACCACCGACACGCATGCGCAGCTCAACCCGGTCTATGTCCGCGAGCCCAGCGTCAATATCGGCATCGGGGAGATGGCAGGACGGCCGCCGCATCTGGTTGGCCGCGCTTTCCTCGAACGGTTCGGGATCCGCTCCGACAGCGCCGATGCCTATGCTTTCAGCTGCTTCGAGTTCGAGAAGTCCGCAGGCCGCTTCGGCAAGCTCGGCGGCTTCGCGCATCTGAAGACACTGATCGATCGCTTGCGCGGCGATGCCGGCGAAAAGCACTCCGTGCTCGTCGACGGCGGCGACCTCTGGCAGGGCACGGGTCTTGCCAACATCATGCAGGGCCGCGACATGGTCGAGGTCGCCAATCTGCTCGGCATCGAGGCGATGACCGGGCACTGGGAATTCACCTATGGCGAGCAGGCGCTGCGCGACAATCTCGAGCGCTTCAAGGGCGAGTTTCTGGCGCAGAACGTCTTCCTGACCGAGGAGGCCGCGTTCAACGACGCCCCCGCCTTCGACAAGGCGAGCGGGCGCGTGTTCAAGCCTTCGATGATCAAGGAGCTCGGCGGCCATCGTGTTGCGATCATCGGCCAGGCCTTCCCCTATGTGCCGATCGCGCATCCCAAGCGGTTCACGCCGGACTGGACTTTTGGCATCCGCGAGGAGGAGTTGCAGAAGCATGTCGATGCCTTGCGCGGCACCGAGAAGGTCGATGCGGTCGTCCTGCTGTCGCACAACGGCATGGACGTCGATCTCAAGCTCGCGAGCCGCATCACCGGCATCGACGTCATCCTCGGCGGCCATACCCATGATGCGATCCCGCAGCCCATCGCGGTGAAGAACGCGAGCGGCACGACGCTCGTCACCAATGCCGGCTCCAACGGAAAATTTCTGGGCGTCCTCGATCTCGCGCTCGACAAGGGCAAGGTCGGCGATGTCAGGTACCATCTGCTGCCGGTCTATTCCGAGCTGCTGAAGCCCGACCCCGGCATGGCCGAGCTGATCGGCCGGGTGCGTGCGCCGCATGTGACCGACTGGTCGGAGAAGATCGCAACGCCCGACCGCCTGCTCTATCGCCGCGACAATTTCGCCGGCCCCGTCGACGAGCTGATCTGCACCGCGCTGCGCAGCGAACTCGATGCCGAGATCGCGCTGTCGCCGGGCTTCCGCTGGGGCGTCACCGCACTGTCCGGCCAGCCGCTGACCATGGAGGATGTGCTCGCGGAAACCGCGATCACCTATCCCGAGACCTATGTGCAGGAGATGACCGGCGCCCAGATCAAGGAAGTGCTGGAAGACATCTGCGACAACCTCTTCAACCCCGATCCCTATTACCAGCAGGGCGGCGACATGGTGCGCGCCGGCGGGCTCAGCTACACCTGCACGCCGACAGCTGCGATCGGCAGCCGCATCTCCGAACTGAAGCTCAATGGCGGCAAGGCGCTCAGCGCGAGCAACCGCTACAAGGTCGCGGGCTGGGCCTCGGTCAACGGCCAGCAGGGCGCACCGGTGTGGGATGTCGTCGCCAAATATCTGCGCTCGGGCCGGATGTTTCAGGAGCGGCTCGGCTCCGGCGTGACGCTGAAGGGCGTCGAGGGCAATCCAGGCATTGCAGGACAGGGATGATGCGATCGCAAATCTGCTGCGCGATGCTGCTGGCGGCGCTCGCCTTCGCCACGCCATGGGCCTCGGCACAGCAAGTGCCGCTCCAGGACAAGCCGTTCGCCGAGCACAAGATCGTGCTTCAGCTCTCCGACGGCGATGCGAAGAAGCACGCGCTGGTGCTGAGCGTCGCCAACAATCTCCTGAAGGCCTACGATCCGGACAAGGTCGCGATCGAGGTGGTGGCGTTCGGTCCCGGCATTGATCTCCTGTTCACCGGCAGCGAGCGCCGCAAGCAGGTCGAAAGCCTGATCGTGCAGGGCGTGCGCTTCGATATCTGCCTCAACACGGTCGACACGATCGAGCGGGAGACCGGAAGACGGCCGGAGTTCATTCCGACTGCGACGCCGGTGCAGGTGGGCGTCGGGCAGATCCTGTTCCTGGCGGAGAATGGGTACACGGTGGTGCGGCCCTGACCTTTTTGTCGGGGCACGGCGCCGCGCCACCCTCGGTGTCATTCCCCGCGAAAGCGGGGAATCCAGTACGCCGCGGGCCCTCCGTATCCCACCACGGCTTCTGGAATACTGGATCGCCCGCCTTCGCGGGCGATGACAGCGGTGGTGGGGCAAGGACCTACGGCAAAACCGCCCCCCACCCCATCACGCAGAATAATAATTTTCTAAATTTCACTCTCTATACAGTGAATTGCTTCTCTTTCCAGCCTCTGGCGTAGTAGAATCCTCGAAACCAGTTCCACGCCGGGTCTTGCCATGATCTTTCGCCAGCTCTTCGACAGCGTTTCGGGCACCTACAGCTATGTCCTCGCCAGCCGCCCCGGCGGCGAGGCGTTGATCCTCGATCCCGTGCTTGAGAAGGTCGATCGCTACTGCCGGCTGCTGCGCGAGCTCGACCTCAAGCTGGTGAAAGCCGTCGACACCCATCTGCATGCCGATCACGTCACCGGCCTCGGCGAACTGCGCGACCGCACCCATTGCATGACCGTGATGGGCGACCAGACCAAGGCCGACGTTGTGGCGATGCGGGTCGCCGACGGCGACAAGGTGACGATCGAGGGCCTGTCGCTCGACGTGATGTATACGCCCGGCCACACCGACGATTCCTACTCCTATCTGATGGGCGACCGCGTCTTCACCGGCGACACGCTTCTGATCCGCGGCACCGGCCGCACCGATTTTCAGAACGGCTCGTCGCGCGCGCAATACGATTCGATCTTCAATCGCCTGCTCAAGCTGCCGGACGAGACGATGGTGTTCCCGGCGCATGACTACAAGGGCGACACCGTCTCCACCATCGGCGAGGAGAAGCGCTACAATCCGCGGCTCCAGGTGCGTTCGGTCGACGAATATATCGAGTTGATGGCGAACCTGAAGCTGCCCAATCCGAAGATGATGGACGTCGCGGTGCCCGCCAACATGCATGTCGGCCTGCATCAGGAGGAGCTGGAGAAAGAGGGCCGCGCGGTCAGCGCCGTCGAGGCGATCCGCTCGCTTGGCCGTCCCGATATCCTGCTGGTCGATCTGCGCGAGACCAATGAGCGGATGAAGCACGGCATGCTCGAAGGCGCGCTGCATACGCCCTACCCGTCCGTTGAAGACAGCCTGAAGCCCGGCGGCATGCTGCGCGAGGTCGCGGCCGCCACCGGCCGCCGCGTCGTGTTCTTCTGCGCCTTCGGCGAACGCTCGGCGATGGCTGTCGCCGCCGCCAAGGAAGCCGGCCTTTCCAACACTGCCCACATCGCCGGCGGCATCGATGCCTGGAAGAAGGCGGGCGGGCCTGTGGTGCACTGACGCCCCTTTCTTGCGGTAAGTCAGGAACCGCACATATTTTTGGGGTAGAAGCGGATGACGCATCACCATCCGGGATCACCCATGGCCAAGACCGCCAAGCCGCGCAAGCCGCCCAAAGTCGTTGATAACAAGCAAGCGGACGACAGGGCGAAGAAGCCCTCGCCTCCGCTCGACGACGACGATTACGACGACGGCGACATCGCGACGCCGAAACGCGACCGCTACGGTTCGGATGACGAGCCGTTGTGAGGGCGGCCGCGGATTTTGATCGCGTGCTAGCGCTGCCCACACCCCGCTGTCGTCCCTGCGAACGCAGGGACCCATACCGCGTGATATCTCGACTGTGACAGGTCACAGTACAGAGCAGCGATCCTCCGCCAAACTGCTCCCTGGGTTATGGGTGCGTGGAGGCGCCCTAACGCCCCTCACTTCCCCCACCCGCGCTACCTGCCATGCGCCCGCGTTCATGGACAAATAACGGCTCTGCCCGATAGTTTGCGCGTCCGCTTAAGGACGTGAAACGGAACTGCAATGGTCGACGTTCTCGCCGCACCGCAACAAGGCAAGGCGGACAGCGCGCTGCGCACGCTGACCGGGATTTCGATCGCGCATTGGGTCAGCCATTTCCATCTGCTGGTCCTGCCGATGCTGTTTCCGTTCCTGAAGAGCCAGCTCGGCGTCGGCTATATCGAGCTCGGCTTCGCGCTCACCGTCTCGGCGGTCGTATCCGGCCTGACGCAGGCGCCGACCGGCTATCTCGTCGACCATTTTGGCGCGCGCAAGATTCTGCTGGGCGGGCTCGCGCTCGGCGGCTTCACGCTGATCCTGCTCGGCCTGCACCTCAGCTATGCCTCGCTGATTGCCTGCGCGGTACTGCTGGGTCTTGCCAACAGCGTCTACCACCCCGCTGACTACGCCATCCTGGCCGAGCATATGGATGAGGCGCGGATGGGCCGTGCCTTCTCGGTCCACACCTTTGCCGGCTATCTCGGCGGCGCCGTGGCGCCGGCGATCGTCGCGGCGCTCGTCACCGTCTCCGGCGGCACGGGTGCGCTGATCGCGTCGGGCGCGATCGCCGTGCTGGTGGCCCTGCTGCTGATCGTCATGAACATTCCCGATGCCGGCGCGCACAAGACCAAGCCGGGCAACGCGAACCTGCCCAAGCAGGCCGTCATCACGCCGGCGCTGATCACGCTCACCGCGCTGTTCATGCTGCTCAGCCTGTCGGTCGCCGGCATCAACAATTTCGGCGTGGTGGCGCTGATGAGCGGCTACGGCGCGTCCTACTCCGCCGCCAACGTCGCGCTGACGGCGTTTCTCGGCTCCAGCGCTGTGGGCGTGCTCGCGGGCGGCTTCCTCGCTGATTACACCGAGCGCCATGGCTATGTCGCAGCCGCCTGCTTTGCCGCAAATGCGCTGATCGTGCTGCTGATCGCGCTGGTGACACTGCCGGGCTGGGCTTTGACCGTCACGATGGCGACTGCGGGCTTCCTCTCCGGCGTGATCGCGCCGTCGCGGGACATGCTAGTGCGCAACGCCGCGCCTCCTGGCGCCGCGGGTCGCGCCTTCGGCATCGTCTCCACCGGCTTTAATCTCGGCGGCATCGTCAGCCCGCTGCTGTTCGGCTGGATCATGGACCAGAGCGCGCCGCACTGGGTGTTCGGGGCGTCCGTGATCTTCATGGTCGCAACCGTGGTGCTGTCGCCGTTCACGGAGCGGAAGCCGCAAGCCAAGGCTTAAGCCACAAATTCAACTGTCGTCCCTGTGAACGCAGAGACCCATAACCCCAGGGAGACATTGCGGCAAGAGACTGGTCACTCCGAGTCTTCGCAACACTGCTCCCTGTGGTTATGGATCCCGGATCTGCGCTTCGCTTGTCCGGGACGACGAATAGAAAAACGTAAAACAACAAAACGGGAAGAAACATCATGAGCACCCCTGATCTCGTGATCCGCGGCGGCACCGTCGCGGATGGAAGCGGCGGCGAATTGTTCGAGGCGGATGTCGCCATCACTGCCGGCAAGATCACCGAGGTCGGGAAGATCTCCGCGAAGGGACAGGAAGAGATCGACGCGCGCGGCAAGCTCGTCACGCCGGGCTTCGTCGACGTGCACACTCATTATGACGGCCAGGTCACCTGGAGCCAGGACATCACGCCGTCGTCGCAGAACGGCGTCACCACCGCGATCATGGGCAATTGCGGTGTCGGCTTCGCGCCGTGCAAGCCCGCCGACCACACCCGTCTGATCCAGCTCATGGAGGGGGTCGAGGATATTCCCGAGCCGGTGCTGAGCGCCGGCATTCCCTGGGCGTGGGAGAGCTTTCCGGACTACATGAACTGGCTGTCGAAGCGCGATTTCGACATCGATGTCGGCGCGCAGCTGCCGCATGCCGCGCTGCGCGTCTACGTCATGGGCGAACGCGGCGCGCGCCGCGATCCCTCAACGGCCGAGGACAATGCGGCGATGGCGAAGCTCGCGGGCGAGGCGGTGCGCTCGGGCGCGCTGGGCTTCTCGACCTCGCGCACGCTCAACCACCGCACCTCGACCGGCGATTTCACGCCGACGCTCAAGGCCGGCGAGGACGAGCTCACCGCGATTGCCGGCGCGATGCACAGCCAGGGCCGCAGCGTGCTGCAATTCGTGCTCGACCTCTCCACCCTCCACGAGGATCTGCCGATGATGCTGCGGGTGGCGGATGCCACCAAATGCCCGATCTCGTTCTCGATCACGCAGAACGACAAGGCGCCAAACCGCTGGCGCCAGACGCTGGACGAGATCAATGCGGCCGCACAACGCGGCCTTTCCATCACCGCGCAGATCGCGGCGCGCCCGGTCGGCCTGCTGCTTGGGCTGGAGCTGTCGCGCAATCCATTTCAGACCCATCCGAGCTACAAGGCGATCGCGCATCTGCCGCTCAGGGAGCGCCTGGCGCGGCTGCATCAGCCGGACGTACGCAACGCGATCCTGAGCGAGACGGCGACCGCGACCGACGATCCGCTGTTCTTCCGGCCCAACTACGACAAGATGTTCCTGCTCGGCGATCCCCCCGATTACGAGCAGCCGCCGGAGAACGCGCTGGGCCCGCAGGCGCGCAAGCAGGGCCGCCAGCCGGAAGAGCTCGCCTACGATGCGATGCTGTCGGATGAGGGCAAGGGCATGCTCTACGTGCCCTTCCTCAACTATGCCGACGGCAATCTCGACGCGACACGCGAGATGCTGATCGATCCGCAATCGGTGCCGGGCCTCTCCGACGGCGGCGCGCATTGCGGCATCATCTGCGACGCGAGCTTCCCGACCTATCTGCTGACGCACTGGACCCGCGACCGCACGCGCGGCGAGAAGCTTACGATCCCCTTCGTGGTCGCCGCGCAGTCACGCAAGACCGCGCTCTCGGTCGGCCTCACCGATCGCGGGCTCATTGCTCCCGGCTATAAGGCCGATGTCAATGTGATCGACTACGACCGGCTGCATCTGCATCCGCCGAAGGTGCATTACGATCTGCCGGTCGGCGGGCGGCGACTGTTGCAGGATGTCGACGGCTATGACGCGACGATCGTGTCGGGCGTGGTGACGCGGCGGCACGGTGAGGCCACCGGCAGGCGACCGGGGAAGTTGATCCGGGGTGCGCAGGGGGTGAATTAAGCGAGCTTGCCGCTTACCCTCCCCTGGAGGGGGAGGGTCGCTACGCATGTAGCGAAGCGGAATGTGTAGCGGGGTGGGGTGACAGTCTCTCCACATCCAATAGTGCCCGAGCGGAGGGATCACCCCACCCCGCTCGCGCTGCGCGCGATCGACCCTCCCCCTCCAGGGGAGGGTAAGAAAGCGCGCCCCTTACGTCGGCGACACCGCGCCCTTCAGCGCCGCGGCCTGCGGGGCCGCACCGCGGGTCAGCCTGGCCTTTTCCGTGTTCGGCCAGAGCAGCATCAGACCGATGACGCCGGAGCCGACCATGACCACCGCGTTGATGGTGAAGCCGGTCAGGTAGCCGTCAACCATGTTGCCGGCGCGCTGGATCACGGTGCCCATCACGTTCGGCGCGATGATGCCCGACAGCGTGTACAGCGCGCCGTAGATCGCGATGACCGCGCCGCGCTGCGAGGCCGGGGTGAACTCGCCGAGCATCGGCGGGCAGACGACGTAGATCGCCCCGCACAAGCCGGAGCCGACGACGAGCAGCGCGATCTGCAGGCCAGCACCCTGCACATGCGCCATCATCGCCAGGATCAGGCCGCCGATGATCAGCGGCACCGAGCCGAGCACGCCGCGCGAGATGCGCGTCGTGTAGCCGCGCGCCATCATCACCTGCGAGACCCACCCCGTGAGGATGACGACGGTCGCGCCGAACACCCAGGGCAGGATCGAGACGTAGCCGGCCTGGCTCTGCGAGAAGCCCAGGCCCTTGACGATGAAGGGCGTGAACCAGGTGAGGCCGAGCGACAGCGCCCAATAGGCCCCGAAGGTCGCGATCACGCAGCCGAGGAAGGTGCGCGAGGTCAGCAGCTGCACATAAGGGATTTTCGGCTCGGTGACGGCGAGAACCTGCGTATCCTCGAGCGGGCCTTCCTTGCCGAACGTCAGCCAGGCGCAGACCCAGAGCAGGCCGACGACGCCAAGCGCGCCGAAGGCGTAGTGCCAGGAGTGATTGACGATGACCCAGTTCAACGCCGGCACGGCCAGGATGACGCCGAAGGCCGAGCCTTGCGACAGGATCGCGGTCGGCAACGTGCGCTTCTCGTCGGGGAACCATTTGTAGATGGCGTGGGCTGCGACCGAGAAGGCAGGTCCTTCGCCAGCGCCCAGCACGATGCGGCAGATCAGGAGCGTGGTGAACGAGACGGTGCCCACCATCGGGAACTGCGCCAGCGCCCAGATCACCGCCAGCGTCAGCAGCACCCAGCGCGTCGGCACCTTGTTGACGATGAAGCCGACCACGATGGCCGAGATCGAGAACAGGAAGAAGAACGAGGAGCCGAGCAGGCCGAATTGCTCGGCATCGAGCTTCAGGTCGGTCATGATCGGCACGCCGGCGAGACCGACGACGATCTTGTCCGCGAAGTTCACCACCATGAAGAGAAAGAGGAGAAAAGTGACGGTCCAGGCGCCCTTCGGCGTTGCCTTGGTTTCCCCTGCCGTCCTGCCCGCAACGTCGGGCGTTCCCTGAGCGCTCATCAATCTCCCCGTATGTCTTTTTGTCGGCACGTTTTTGATTTGGCCGTTTTGGGAGCTAACAACGGCTTCAAGGCCAACGCAACCCCGGCATTTCCACGGCAAGTGTGCTACGCAGCATTGAGTTAATTCCGTCCGGCGCATTGACCTTGCTGAGCATCCGAAACCTCTCAAAGACCTTCTCCTCGGCCGGCGAGCCGGTCCATGTGCTGCGTGGCGTCGACCTCGACCTCAAGGCCGGCGAGCGCGTCGCGCTGACCGGCGAGTCCGGCAGCGGCAAGAGCACGCTGTTGCACTTGATCGCGGGTCTGGATGCCGCCGACGACGGCACAATTCGCCTGGAGGACACCGAGGTCACCAAGCTCTCGGACGCGGGCCGGGCCGAGCTGCGGCGCGACCGGATCGGCCTGGTTTTTCAGCAGTACAATCTGATCCCGAGCCTGTCGGTCGCCGACAATCTCGCCTTCCAGGCGCGGATCGCCGGCCGTCACGATGCGGCATGGTCAAAGGAGCTGATCGAGCGGCTCGGGCTCGGCAATCTGCTCAAGCGTTATCCAGAGCAATTATCAGGCGGCCAGCAGCAGCGGGTCGCGATCGGCCGGGCGCTGGCGACAAAGCCCTCACTGCTGCTCGCGGACGAGCCGACCGGCAATCTCGACGAGGATACCGCCGACGACGTGCTGGCGCTGACGCGCGATCTCGTCACCCGCACCGGCTGCGGCTTCCTGATGGTGACACACAGCCTGCATCTCGCCGGCACGCTTGACCGCCACGTCACCTTGCATGCGGGGCGGATCGCATGAGGCGCGCGCTGTGGGTCCTCGCGGTGCTGCTGAGCCACTGGCGACGGCACAAGATGCAGTTCGCGACGCTCCTGATCGGGCTGATCGCGGCGACCGCACTGTGGAGCGGCGTGCAGGCGATCAACCAGCAGGCCCGCAATGCCTATGACCGCGCGGCGGCGACGTTCGGCGGCGTGCGCACGGCGATGCTGGTGGCGCCTGATGCCGCGACCTTCTCGCAAGAGCTGTTCATAAAACTTCGCCGCGCGGGCTGGCCGGTCTCGCCGGTGCTGGAAGGCCGCGTCCAGGTCAACGGGCGCTCGGTGCGGCTGCTCGGCATCGAGCCGGTCACGATGCCGGCCGACGTCGGCAATGCGCCACGCCTCGGCGCCTCGGATTTGAGCAGTTTTGTTGCGCCGCCCGGCCAGACATTGGTGGCGCGGGAGACGCTGAGCGATCTGCAGGAACAGGAAGGCGCGGCACCGCCGATCAGCAACGGCGCAAAATTGCCGCCGCTGCGCGTGCTGCCGCAGCTCGTGTCCGGCGTACTCGTCGTCGACATCGGCGTCGCGCAGCGGCTCCTGAACAAGCCGGGCCAGGTGTCGTGGCTTTTGATCGGCAAGCCGAGGGGCAAGCCGGCGCCGCTGGCCAGTATCGTCGGCGAGAAGTTGCAGCGGGTCGAGCCGAATGCGGAGACGGAGCTGGAGCGCCTCACCGACAGCTTTCATCTCAACCTGACCGCCTTCGGCCTGCTGTCGTTCTTCGTCGGCCTCTTCATCGTCAACTCCGCCGTCGGCCTCGCCTTCGAGCAGCGGCTGCCGATGCTGCGCACGTTGCGGGCCTGCGGTGCCTCGGCGCGGCTGGTCAACACGGTGCTGGTGGTCGAGCTGGTGGCGCTGGCGCTGGTCGCAGGATTGATCGGGCTCGTCTGCGGCTATTTCATCGCGGCTGCGCTGTTGCCCGACGTCGCGGCGTCGCTGCGCGGGCTGTATGGCGCGCAGATCCCGGGACAGCTCACACTGCGCTCCGAATGGTGGCTCGCCGGTATCGGCATCAGCATCGCGGGTGCACTCGTGGCCGCCGCGACCAGCCTGATCAAGGCGGTCAGGATGCCGGTGCTGGCGACTGCGCAGCCGTACGCCTGGCAGCAGCGGCAGCGCCGCTGGCTGATCCTGCAGAGCGGCGCGGCCTGCGCCGTGTTTGCGGTCGCGCTGTTGCTGCTGCACTACGGGCAATCGCTGATTGCGGGATTCGGCGTGCTGGCCGCATTGATGTTCGGCGCGGCGCTGATCCTGCCGGCATTCCTCGAGATCATCCTGCTCGTGGGCCAGCGCTGGGCGAAGGGGCCGCTGGCCCTGTGGTTCTGGGCGGACAGCCGGCAACAGCTCTCCGGCTTGTCGCTGGCCCTGATGGCGCTGCTGCTCGCGCTGGCCGTCAATGTCGGGGTGTCCACCATGGTGGAGACCTTCAGCCGCACCTTCGTCGGCTGGCTCAACGGGCGGCTTGCCGCCGACGTCTACATCAGCGCCTCCGACAATGCGCAAGGCGTCGCGATCCGGAGCTGGCTGAAGGAGCGCAGCGACGTGCAGGCGATCCTGTCGGGCGGACGCGCCGATACGCAGGTTCAGGGGCAGCCGGTCGAGCTGCTCGGCCTGCCCGATCATGCGCTCTATCGCGAACGTTGGCCACTGCTGGAGACCGCGCCGCGCGCCTGGACCCAGCTCGTGCCCGGCAATGCCGCCTTCATCAGCGAGCAGCTGAGCCGCCGCCTCAACGTCCGCGTCGGCGATGTCATCGAGGTGCCGGCGCCCGGCGGCACCTGGGAGCTCGACATCGCCGGCATCTATGCCGATTACGGCAACCCCAAGGGGCAGCTCGCCGTCAACGTCGCGGCGCTGATCCGGCACTTCCCGCAGACGCCGCAGACGCGGATCGGCCTGATCGTCGCGAAGGAAAATATCCCCGGCCTGATCGCGGCGTTGCAGAAGCAATTCGCGCTCGACGACCGCAGCGTCGCGGATCAGGCAACAGTGAAGGCGGAATCGATCCGGATCTTCAACCGCACCTTTGCGGTGACGTCGGCGCTGAATGCCTTCACGCTCGGCGTGGCCGGCATTGCGCTCTTGACCAGCCTGCTGACACTGGCGAATTCCCGCCTGCCGCAGCTCGCGCCGCTGTGGGCGATCGGCATCACCCGGCCGCGCCTTGCCGCGATCGAACTGACCAAGACATTGTCGGTTGCGCTGTTCACCTCCCTGCTGGCCGTGCCGCTCGGATTGCTGGTGGCTTGGTGTCTGATCGCGATCGTCAATGTGAAGGCGTTCGGCTGGCGGCTGCCGTTCCACGTGTTTCCGCTGCAGCTGGTGGAGCTGGTCGCGGTCGCGCTGATCGCTTCGCTGCTTGCCGCGCTGCTGCCGATGATACGACTGGCGCGGATGCAGCCGGCGAGCCTCGTCAAGGTGTTTGCCAATGAGCGCTGACAAGATTTCGCGGCGCGCCTTCGCCGGCGGCATCGCCGCCCTCGCGGCGGCCCGCCGTGCTGGCGCGCAAGGCTATGCCGGGCTCGGCGAGACCGCCGACGGCTTTGCGAAGGTGACGCCGGGAAAGACGTTCAGCTTCCCGGCCGATCACGGCCCGCATCCGGAGTTTCGCATCGAATGGTGGTATCTCACCGCGAACCTCGTCGATAGCAGCGGAGCGGCTTGCGGCCTGCAATTTACGCTGTTCCGCCAGGCGGCGCGGCCAGGGCCGCAAGGAGAGGGCTGGGCCAATCAGCAGATCTGGATGGCGCATGCGGCGGTGACGCGCGCCGACACCCACCGCTTCAACGAGGTGTTTTCGCGCGGCGGCATTGGACAGGCCGGCGTCACTGCAAAGCCATTTGCGGCGTGGATCGACGATTGGGAGATGAAAGAATCCGAGCGCACCGACGATCGCACGTTGGCGCCGCTGACGCTGAAGGCTTCGGGCACCGACTTCAGTTATTCGGTCACACTGGAGGCCGATCGTCCCGTGGTGCTGCAGGGCGATCACGGCTACAGCCGCAAGTCCGAACGCGGGCAGGCGTCCTACTATTACAGCCAGCCGTTCTACCGCGCCCGCGGCAGCCTCACGATCGACGACAAATCCGTCGATGTCTCGGGCCAGGCCTGGATGGACCGCGAGTGGAGCAGCCAGCCGCTCGATGCCGACCAGACCGGCTGGGACTGGCTGTCGCTACATCTCGCATCCGGCGACAAGCTGATGCTGTACCGGCTGCGCCAGAAGGACGGCAAGGACTATCCGTTCGGCAACTGGATCAGCGCCGCGGGTGACACACAGATGATTTCGGGTGACGATATCCAGATGAGTCCGAAAGCGACCGCCGAGATCGCGGGGCGCAAGTTGCCGGTGGAATGGCAGATCGCGATCCCCTCACGATCATTCTCGATTGGCTGCAGGCCGCTTAACCCAAAAGCCTGGATGGGGACCGGCTTCTCCTATTGGGAAGGGCCGATCAGCTTTGCCGGCACGCATGACGGCGTTGGCTATCTCGAGCTGACCGGCTATTGAAGCGCGACCTCCTCAAAAGGATCTGCGATGTATCATCTCACCGCCCTCGTCACGCTGCTGGCGATCGCATTTTACATGTTCACCTGCATCAACGTCTCGCGCGCGCGCACCAAGACCGGGGTCAAGGTGCCGGCGATGTCGGGCCATCCGGATTTCGAGCGCGCCTTCCGCATCCAGGCGAACACGCTGGAATGGATGCCGGTCTTCCTGCCGGCGCTCTGGCTGTTCGCGATCTATATCGGCGACGCTATTGCAGCGGGAATCGGCGCGGTCTGGATCATCGGCCGCATCGTCTACTTCATCGGTTATTCGCAGGCGGCGGCAAAGCGCGGCCCGGGCTTTGCGATCCAGGGCATTGCGGCGATTGCGCTGTGGGCGGGGGCATTGGGGGCGGTGGTGTTGCGGATGGTGTGAGGCGCGGCATCACGCGCGCCCGTCTCCAGGGCGCGGTGCAGCGTGTAACGCCGCGCCGCTGAACCGGGACCCAATCTGGTCTCGCCCCATGGAGAAATGTGGGTTCCGGCTCTGCGCAGCAGCGTTTCACGCTGCAGCGCGTCCGGGACACGAGAGCCTCACTTCGTCAGCGGGCAGCCGCTGTCCTTGGCGGCGAAGAACGCCTTGTCGCCGGGGACGGTTGCGAGCAGCTTGTAATAGTCCCACGGCTTCTTCGATTCCGACGGCTTCTTGACCTCGAACAGATACATGTCGTGGACCATGCGGCCGTTCTCGAGCACCTTGCCGCCCTGCGCAAAGTCGTCGTCGACCGGCAGCTCCTTCAGCTTCTTGGCGACCGCGTCGGGGTCCTTGGTGCCGGCGGCCTTGACCGCCTTGAGATAGCTCAGCGTCGCCGAATAGGTGCCGGCCTGAATCATGTTCGGCATCCGGCTGGTGCGCTTGAAGAAGCGTTCGCCGAAATGGCGGGTGCGGTCGTTGAGGTCCCAGTAATAGCCCTCGGTCAGCACCAGGCCTTGCGCGGCCTGCAGGCCGAGACCGTTCACCTCGGCGAGCGTCATCAGGAGGCCGGCGAGCTTCTGACCGCCGGAGACGATGCCGAACTCGGCGGCCTGCTTGATCGAGTTGGTGGTGTCGAGGCCGGCATTGGCGAGGCCGACGATCTTCGCCTTCGAGCTCTGCGCCTGGAGCAGGAAGGAGGAGAAGTCCGACGAGTTGAGCGGCACGCGGACCGAGCCGGCCACCTTGCCGCCATTGGCGGTGACGATCTCGCTGGTGTCCTTTTCCAGCGCATAGCCGAAGGCATAGTCGGCAGTGAGGAAGAACCAGGTGTCGCCGCCCGCTTTCGTCAGCGCGCCGCCGGTGCCGACGCCGAGCGCACGGGTGTCATAGGCCCAGTGGAAGCCGTAGGGCTGGCAGGCATCGCCGGTGAGGCGCGAGGTCGCGGCGCCGACGACGATGTCGATCTTCTTCTTTTCCTTGGAGAGCTCGTGGATCGCGAGCGCGACCGAGGAGGTCGTCAGCTCCGTGATCATGTCCACGTTCTCGACGTCGTACCAGCGCCGCGCGATCGACGTGGCGAGATCCGGCTTGTTCTGGTGATCGGCGGTGACCATCTCGATCTTCTGGCCAAGCACTTCACCGCCGAAATCCTCGATCGCCATCTTGGCGGCTTCGACCGAGTATTTGCCGCCGTAGTCGGCATAGACGCCGGACTGATCGTTGAGAATGCCGATCTTTACGCCTTGCGCGAAGGCCGGCGCAGCCAGCAACAGAGCAGACGTCGCGACAGCGGCCAAAAGTGCTGATTTCATATGTTGGCTCCCAGCAGTTTTCTGTTTTGAAATCGCGCGGATACTAGTGAAGAACCCCGCGCCTGCCCATCCATTTCGGCGTAGGCCGTTAGTATGGGATTCTGCGCGCCAACCACCGCTGTCGTCCCGGGGCGCGCGTAGCGCGAGCCCGGGACCCATAACCACAGGGAGAAGCTTTGCGAAGGCTCGGAGTTACCTGTCTCGCGCCGCAATTTCCCCCTGGGGGTATGGGTCCCCGCTTACGCGGGGACGACAGCGAGGGTGTGGATACGCCAGTGGCCACCCGCAACAACTAAGAAGCCACCACCTCCGGCTTCTTCCCCTCGTTCCGCCCTTCCGCCAGGTTCCGCACCACCACATAGAAGATCGGGGTGAACAGCAGGCCGAACAGGGTGACGCCGATCATGCCGAAGAACACGGCAACGCCGACCGCCTGCCGCATCTCCGAGCCGGAGCCGGACGATATCACCAGCGGCAGCACGCCGAGGATGAAGGCGAAGGAGGTCATCAGGATCGGCCGCAGGCGCAGGCGGCAGGCGTCGATCACCGCCTCCAGCCGCGGCTTGCCTTCTTTCTCGATGTCGCGCGCGAACTCGACGATCAGGATCGCGTTCTTTGCAGCTAACCCCACCAGAACGACGAATCCGATCTGGGTGAGGATGTTGACGTCCTGCCCCATGATGCGCACGCCGATCGTGGCGGCCAACAGGCACATCGGTACGATCAGGATCACCGCGAACGGCAGCGTCCAGCTGCCATATTGCGCGGCGAGCACGAGATAGACGAACAGCACGCAGATCGGGAACACGAGCAGGCCCGCATTGCCGCCGGTGACCTGCTGGTAGGAGAGATCGGTCCATTCGAAGGTGAAGCCGCTCGGCAAGATGTCGTCCGCGAGCTTCTTGATGGTGTTGAGCGCGGTGGTCGAGCTGGTGCCCGGCGCCGGCTCGCCTTGGAGCTCGGACGCAGCATAGAGATTGTAGCGCGCGACGCGGTCGGGGCCGGAGACGTCCTTGAACTCGACCACGCTGCCCAGCATCACCATGTCGCCGGAGGCGTTACGCGTGCGCAGGCGCGAGAGGTCGCTGGGCTCTTTTCGGAACGGGAAGTCAGCCTGCGCGGTGACGTGATAGGTGCGGCCGAACAGGTTGAAGTCGTTGACGTAGGTCGATCCGAAGTAGGTCTGGATCGTGTCGTTGATGCTGGCGATGGGCACGCCGAGCTTCTGCGCCTTGGTGCGGTCGATGTCGACGAAGAGCTGCGGCGTGTTGGCCGAGAACGGCGAGAAAACCGTGGGGCCGAGCAGCAACGGCGATTTGCGCGCCGCGGCGACAAGCTCGTCGGTGGCCGCGGCGAGCAGCTCAGGTCCTCGGCCCTGGCGGTCCTGGACGCGGATGGTGAAGCCGCCGCCGGTGCCGATGCCGGGCACGGCCGGCGGCGGAATCACGATGATGAAGGCGCCCTGGATTGCGGCCAGGCGCTTGCGCAGTTCGACCGTGATGGCGTTCGCAGACAATCCCTTCTTCATCCGCGCCTCGGGCTCGTCGAACACCGGGAACAGCGCCGCAGCATTGCCCGCCTGCGTGCGGGTGGCGCCCGAGAAGCCGGCGAAGGCGGCGACGCGAACGATGCCGGGCGTGTCCAGCGAGATCCGCTCGATCTCGCGCACGACTTCGGTGGTGCGCGCCAGCGACGCCGCGCCCGGCAATTGCACGGAGATGATGACGTAGCCGCGATCCTGCGCGGGAATGAAGCCCTGCGGCGTGGTCGCGATCAGCCAGCCGGCGCTGCCGATCAGCACGACATAGATCAGGATCATCACCACCGAATGGCGGATCACGAAATTGGCGAGGCCGGCATAACCATGCGAGAGCCGGTCGAACACGCGGTTGAAGACGCCGGTGAACGCATTCCAGCCACGCGCGAGGAGATTCCAGGCGGCAGGCGGTCGCTTCTCTGCGTGCGGCGTGAGGATCATCGAAGCCAGCGCCGGCGACAGCGTCAGCGAGCAGAAGCAGGAGATCGCGGTCGCCACCGCAATGGTGACGGCGAATTGCTGGAAGAACTGCCCGGAGATGCCGCCAATGAATGCGGTCGGCACGAACACGGCGCAGAGCACCAGCGCGATCGAGACCAGCGCGCCGCCGACCTCCTCCATGGTCTTCAGCGCCGCATCGCGCCGACTTAAGCCGTGCTCGAGATGGCGCTCCACATTCTCCACCACCACGATGGCGTCGTCGACCACGATGCCAACCGCAAGCACGAGGCCGAACAAGGTGAGGTTGTTGATGGAGAAGCCGAGCGCCGCCATCACCGCGAAGGTGCCGACCAGCGAGACAGGGATCGCGATGATCGGAATGATCGCGGGCCGCCAGCCTTGCAGGAACACCAGCACCACGATAACCACGAGCAGCATGGCCTCGTAGATGGTCTTGATCAGCTCGTGGACGGACTGCGCGATAAACTCGGTCGGATTGTAGCCGATATTGTAGTCGAGGCCTTTCGGAAAGCTCTCCTTGAGCTTCACCATGGTGTCGGAGATATTCTTTGCCGTCGCAAGCGCGTTCGATCCCGGCCGCTGCGTCACCAGCATGGCAACCGCCGACTTGCGCAACAGGAAGCTGTTGGTGGAGTAGGCGAGAGCACCGAGCTCGATGCGGGCGACGTCGCGCAGCCGCACCGTGCGGCCGTCGGAGCCGGCCTTGATCAGGATGTCCTCGAACTGCTTCTGGTCCTTCAGGCGCCCGGTGAAAACGAGGTTTGGCTGGAAGGCCCGGTCGGCGATCGGCGGTTCGGCGATCTGGCCGCCCGCGATCTGGACGTTCTGGGCACGGATCGCCGCCAGCACCTCGGTCGAGGTCAGGCCGAGATTGGCGATACGATCAGGGTCGAGCCAGAGCCGCATCGAATAGTCGCGTGCGCCGAAGATCTGGATATCGCCGACGCCGTCGATCCGCAGCAACTGGTCACGGACCTGGAGCAGCGCGTAATTGGAGATGTAGAGCTGGTCGAACGTATCGTCCGGCGACAGCATGAACACGACCATCAGGATGTCGGGCGAGTTCTTGCGCGTGACGACGCCGTTGCGCTGCACTTCGTCCGGCAGCTGCGGCTGTGCGATCGCGACGCGGTTCTGCACCAGCACCTGCGCCTTGTCGAGGTCGGTCCCGAGCTTGAAGGTGACGGTGATCGTCAATTGCCCGTTCGAGGTCGCCTGGCTGTAGAGATACAGCATGTCCTCGACGCCGTTGATCTGCTGCTCGATCGGAGCTGCGACGGTGTCGGACACGGTCTGCGCCGAGGCGCCCGGATATTGCGTGGTGACAACGACGGTCGGCGGCACAACTTGCGGATATTCGGAGACCGGCAGCGTCGTATAGGCGAGCGCGCCGACGATCAGCAGCACGATCGACAGCACCATCGCCAGGATGGGCTGGTTGATGGAGAGACGGCCAAGGTTCATGACTTGTCACCGGACTTGGCCGGCGCTGGCGCGGGAGACGGAGCGACCTTGGCGCCGACGCGAGCGCGCTGGATGCCGTTGACGATGACGCGGTCCTCCGCCTTCAGCCCCTCGCGGATCACGCGCAGGCCCTCATCGAGCGGACCGAGCACCACCGGGCGGGCCTCGACGGTGTCGTCCGGCTTCACGACGAACACGATCTTGCGGGACTGGTCGGTCGCGACCGCGACGTCGGGAATCAGCAGCGCCTCATAGGGCGCGCTGCCGATCAGCCGGACGCGGCCGAACTGGCCCGGCAGGATCGAGAGATCGGTGTTCTTGATCACGGCCCGGCTGCGCAGCGTGCCGGTTGAGACATCGAGGCGGTTGTCGAGGAAGTTGATGGTGCCCTCATGCGACGGCTTGGTCTCGCCGGCGAGCGTCACCTGCACCGGGTTCGCGGTGTCGCGCGAGCTCGGGCGGCGGCCTTCGAACCACAGCTTGCTGTATTTGATGAAGGTAGCTTCATCCATGTCGAAATAGACGTAGATCGGATCGAGCGCGACGATCGAGGTGAGCAGCGTCGAGGTGCCGGTATCGCTGCCCTGCACGAGATTGCCGGGGCTGACGAGATGGCGACTGACGCGGCCGGTGAGCGGCGCGGTCACATGGGTGAACTCGATATTGAGCCGGGCGGCCTTCAGCGCGCCTGCGGCCTGCGTCTCCGCGGCATGCGCCGCCTGCAGGGCCTGGCGGCGCTGGTCGACGGCCTGCTCGGAGACCGCGCTGGTCTGGACCAGGTTCAGGCCACGGTCGAGCTCGCGCTTGGCAAGCTCCACCTTGGCACGCGCGTCGGACAACTGGCCGTCCGCCTGCTCGGCCACCGCCTCGAACGGGCGCGGGTCGATGACGTAGAGCAGGTCGCCCTGATGCACGATCGCGCCGTCCTGGAACTCGACGGAGTTGACGAAGCCGCCGACACGGGGGCGCACCTGCACCTCCTCGACCGCCTCGAAGCGGCCGGTGAACTCGTCCCAATCGGTGACGGTGCGCTTGACTGGCTGGGCAACGGTCACCGGCGGGGGCGGTGGGGCGGCGGCCTGCGAGGCCGGTTGTCCGCAACCAGTGAGAGCGAACGTCGCGGCGAGGAGCCCGGCAATTGCGCAAAGTCGAGGTAGGACGAAATCGTGCGTTTTGACAAAATGCTCGTTTCGGTCCGGTCCGCTCATCCCAAGTCCCTCGCACATTTGCCGCAGCAAAAGCAGCGTACTCGCCTACCCGCGGGCGACACAAGATGGGTTTCAATGATGAAATCTTCAAGACGAAAGCGCGCGCAACGCTTGGGAGGATGCCCTAGCCGGATGACGGGTTGACAGCGAGAGAGATGATGACAAGCGGCAGCTGATGCGCGTCGGCGGAAGGTCAGCAATCAAGACGCGGCGCTCGCCACCCTCCCCGGGAGGCGGAGGGTAAGAAAGTCGCCAGCGTCTTCGCACATGACGGACACCGTCCGCTCGGCTAGATTGCTCCCAGAAAAACAAAGCCGAATTGTCCTGGGAGGACAGGCGTGCACCAGGGACGTGTCGTTTACGGCGCGATCGAGGAGGTTGTGTTCGGCCATCCCGCGGCCGAGGCCGTCGTTGCGCAGATGGATCGGCTGGGGACGCGCCGCGCCTTCCTGATGGTCTCCGGCACGCTGAACCGTCAGACCGACGAAATCGCGAAGATCAAACAGGCGCTCGGCGCGCGCTGCGCCGGCCTGTTCGACGCCATGCCGGCGCATACGCCGCGCGAGGCGGTGATCGCGGCGACCAATGCGGCGCGCGCAGTGAACGCCGACCTGATCGTCACCGTGGGCGGCGGCTCGATCACCGACGGTGCCAAGGCGGTGCAGCTCTGCCTTGCCAACGGCATCGACGACGTCGAGGGCATCGAGCGCATCCGCGTCCACAAGGGCGTCGCGCCCGAGATGACCGCCCCTAACGTGCGGCAGATCAGCGTGCCGACCACGATCGCCGGCGGCGAGTTCAGCGCGATCGCCGGCGTCACCGACCGTGGCACGCATGTGAAGCAGATGCTGCGGCATCCGCTCACGGTGCCGCGTGCGACCATCCTCGATCCCGCCATCACCGTGCACACGCCGGAATGGCTGTTTCTCTCCACCGGCATCCGCGCCGTCGACCATTGCGTCGAGGCGATCTGCTCGCGCGAGACGCACCCTTATGCCGACGCGCAGTCGGTGAAGGGGCTGGCCATGCTCGCCGACGCGCTGCCGCGGGTGAAGGCCGACCCTGCCGATCTCGACGCCCGCATGGATGCGCAGATCGGCACCTGGCTGTCGATGGGCGCGCTCGCCGCCGGCGTGCCGATGGGCGCGAGCCACGGCATCGGCTATGTCCTGGGTGCGGCCTTCGACGTGCCGCACGGCTACACCTCCTGCATCATGCTGCCCGCGGTGATGCGCTGGAATGCGCGCGACAATTCCGAGCGCCAGATGATCGTCGCCGCCGCGATGGGTTTTCCCGGCCACAACGCCGGCGACGTGCTCGACGCCTTCATCCGCTCGCTCGGCATGCCGCGCAGCCTCGCCGACGTCCGCGTCTCGCCTGAGCATTTCGACGCCATCGCCGAACAGGCGATGCGCACCAACTGGATCCCGCGCAACCCGCGCAAGATCGGCGGCCCCGCCGACATTCGCGAAATCCTGCTTCTCGCCGCATAATTTCAAGCCGGAGGACTGATGTATCCAGGTCAGCATGCTCGTCTACGCCCGCTCCAGCCCGCCTTCATCATGGCTGCAACCGGCGAGGCCGTCACCTATCGCGAACTCGATGCGCGCAGCAACCGCCTGGCGCATCTGTTCCGCAAGCACGACTTGAAGCGGCTCGACCATTATTCGATCTTCATGGAGAACAATTCGCGCTACCTCGAAGCCTGCGGCGCGGGCGAGCGCTCCGGGCTGTACTACACCTGCATCAACTCGTTCCTGACGCCGGGCGAGCTCGCCTATCTCCTCGTCAACAGCCAGTCGAAAATCCTGATCACGTCCGTTGCGAAACTCGACATCGCCCGCGAGGCGATCAAGGCCTGTCCGGACATCAAGCTCTGCATCGTCGCCGACGGCCCTGGCGAGAGCGACCGTATCGTCGGCCTCGCCGAGGTGACCGCCGACCTGCCCGAGGCTCCGATCGCCGATGAATGGCTCGGCACCGCCATGCTCTATTCATCCGGCACGACCGGACGGCCGAAAGGCATCCTGCGCCCGCTGCCGGAGGAACCGCCGAAGCACAATCTGCCGCTGTTCGATTTCCTGACAAAGCTTTGGCGCTACCGCGAGGGCATGGTCTATCTCTCGCCTGCCCCGCTCTATCACTCCGCGCCGCAAGCCGCGGTGAACCTCACGATCCGCATGGGCGGCACCGTGATCATCAAGGAGACGTTCGATCCCGAACGTTATCTCCAGCTCGTCCAGCAATGGGGTATCACCCACACCCAGCTGGTGCCGACGATGTTCTCGCGCTTGCTGAAGCTGCCGGAGGAGGTGCGCGGCCGCTACGACCTGTCGTCGCTGGAGATCGCGATCCACGCCGCAGCGCCCTGCCCGGCACTGGTCAAGGACGACATCATCAAATGGTGGGGGCCGATCATCCACGAATATTACGGCGCGACCGAAGGCCTCGGCTTCACCGCCTGCAACAGCGAGGAATGGCTTAGCCACCGCGGCACCGTCGGCAAGGTGCTGCTCGGCGACCTCCACATCCTCGACGAGAACATGAGGGCGTGCCCGACCGGCACGCCGGGCCAGGTCTGGTTCAAGACGGCATCGTCGTTCGAATATTTCAACGACCCCGAGAAGACCAGGGAGGCGCGCTCGGCCGACGGCAGCATGAGCACGGTCGGCGACGTCGGCTATGTCGACGAGGATCGTTTCCTCTATTTGACCGACCGCGCGACCTTCATGATCATCTCCGGCGGGGTGAACATCTATCCGCAGGAATGCGAGAACCTGCTCATCACCCATCCGAAGGTCGCCGATGCCGCGGTGTTCGGCGTGCCCAATCCCGATCTCGGCGAAGAGGTGAAGGCGGTGGTACAGCCGATGCCCGGCATCGTGCCGGGCGAGGCGCTCGCCGAAGAACTGATCGCCTTCTGCGGTCAATCGCTGTCGCGGCAGAAGGTGCCGCGCTCGGTCGATTTCGAAAAGGAACTGCCGCGGCTGCCGACGGGCAAACTGTACAAGCGGCTGCTGCGGGACCGATATTGGGGGAACAAGACGTCACGGATCGTGTGAGCCCCACTGTCGTCCCGGGGCGCGACGAAGTCGCGAACCCGGGACCCATAACCACCGGCGGGAGTCGTCACGCGAGCAGGTAACTCCGAGTCTTCATCAAACGACTCCCGTGGTTATGGATCCCGGATCTGCGCTTCGCTTGTCCGGGACGACGGCGGAGTTTGTTGAGGCAGCTGCCCGCAACATCTGCACAGGAACCATCCCTTCGCACCTGCACTCTCACATGAAGAGAGTGTGAACGCCTGCGGCCTTCCGTCATCCGAATTGTCGAGGCGGCGAGCGGCCTTGCCGGTTGCCTCGCTGCACGTGCGTCGCTATCGTCTGACAAACAGGCCGCAAAGGCCCAAAAGACTAGTGTCCAGGGAGGATGAGCATGCGGAGCGTGTGGGCGCTCGCCGCAGTGGCGGCGCTATCTGTGCTGACGGCCTCGACGACCACGCTCGCCGGCGGGCCCAAACAGGGCGGAATCCTGCGGATGTACCACCGCGACAGCCCCGGCAATGCCTCGATCCATGAAGGCGCGACCTATTCGCTCAATGTTCCCTTCATGCCTGTGTTCAACAACCTCGTCATCTACAAGCAGGACGAGGCGCAGAACAGGATGGACAACATCATTCCGGAACTCGCCGAGAGCTGGGCCTGGGTCAACGACAACAAGACGCTGACCTTCAAGCTGCGCCCGGGCGTGAAATGGCATGACGGCAAGCCGTTCACCTCCGCGGACGTCAAATGCACCTTCGACATGCTGATGGGCAAGTCGCAGCAGAAGTTCCGGCAGAATCCGCGCAAGACCTGGTACGAGCAGGTCAATGACGTCTCCACCAACGGCGACCTCGAAGTTTCCTTCAACTTGAAGCGGCCGCAGCCGTCGCTGCTGGCCCTGCTCGCCTCGGGCTACACGCCGGTCTATCCCTGTCATGTCTCGCCCGGCGACATGCGCACGCACCCGATCGGCACCGGCCCGTTCAAATTCGTCGAGTTCAAGGCCAATGAATCGATCAAGCTGACCCGCAATCCCGACTATTGGCGCGAGGGGCGGCCCTATCTCGACGGCATCGAGTTCACCATCATCCCGAACCGTTCGACCGCGATCCTCGCCTTCGTCGCCGGCAAGTTCGACATGGCGTTCCCGACCGAAGTGAGCATTCCGCTGCTGAAGGACGTCAAATCGCAGGCGCCGAAAGCGGTCTGCGTGGTCGAGCCCAACAATGTCGCCACCAACATCATCGTCAACTCGTCCGCGCCGCCGTTCGACAATATCGATATCCGCCGCGCCATGGCGCTGTCGCTCGACCGCAAGGCCTTCATCTCGATCATGTTCGAGGGCCAGGGCGATGTCGGCGGCACCATGCTGCCGCCGCCGAACGGGCTGTGGGGCATGCCGAAGGAGATGCTCGAGAGCATTCCCGGCTATGGCCCCGATGTGAACGCCAACCGCGAGGAAGCCAGGAAGCTGATGCAGAAGGCCGGCTATGGGCCGGACAAGCATCTCGCCGTCAAGGTCTCAACCCGCAACATTCCGGTCTATCGCGATCCCGCGGTGATCCTGATCGACCAGCTCAAGAGCATCTATATCGACGGCGAGCTCGACGTGGTCGAGACCGCGAACTGGTTCCCGAAGATCGCACGCAAGGACTACATGCTCGGGCTCAATTTGACCGGCAACGCCGTGGACGATCCCGACCAGTCGTTCTACGAGAACTATTCCTGCGGTTCCGAGCGCAACTACACCAATTACTGCAACAAGGAGATCGAAAAGCTGTTCGACGTGCAGTCGCAGGAGACCGACGTCAACAAGCGCAAGAAAATGGTGTGGGACATCGACAAGAAGCTGCAGGAGGACGTCGCCCGCCCGATCATCTTCCACGCGCGCACCGGCTCCTGCTGGCAGCCCTATGTCAAGGGCGTAACGGTGATGTCGAACAGCTCCTATAATGGGTATCGCTACGAGGACGTCTGGATGGACAAGTAGCGCAGGCGGCTGACGATTTCGACAGGAGGCGATGCATGCTTGCCTATCTGGTGCGGCGCCTGTTCCTGATGCTCGTGACCCTGTTCGGGATCTCGGTCGTCATCTTCTTCCTGCTGCGCGTCGTGCCCGGCAACATCGTCGACATCCTGTTTGCCGCGGCGGGCTACGTCGATCCCGCCGACAAGGCCAATCTGGAGAAGGAGCTCGGCATCGACCAGCCGCTGGTCGTGCAGTACTGGCACTGGATCAGCGGCTTTCTGCGCGGCGATTTCGGCTACTCCTATGTTTCGGAGAAGCCCGCGCTTCAGGAGATCCTGCCGCGGATCCCGATCACCGCGCGGCTCGCCGGGCTGGCGCTGCTGTTCTCGGCGTCGATCGGCATTCCGCTCGGCGTCATCAGCGCGGTGAAGCAGGGGACACGGCTCGATTACGCGTTGCGCGTCGTCAGCCTCAGCGGCTTGTCGCTGCCCTCGTTCTGGCTCGGCCTGCTGATCCTCACCGCTTCGGTGGCGATGTTCAACCAGATGCCGATCTTCAATCCCAATCCGCAGACCTGGCTCGAGGCGTTCGCGACCTACGCCGTGCCGGCGGCCGCCGTCGGCTTCCGTAGCGCGGCGCTGACCATGCGCATCACGCGATCCTCGATGCTGGAGGTGCTGCGGCAGGACTATATCCGCACCGCGCGCGCCAAGGGCGCCTCCGACGCCGCCGTCAACTATAAGCATGCGCTGAAGAACGCGATCCTGCCCGTCATCACCGTGATCGGCATCGAGGCCGCGTTCCTGATCGGCGGCCTGATCGTGACCGAGACCGTGTTCAACATCCCCGGCGTCGCGCGCTTCCTGGTCGAAGCGATCCGCTGGCGCGACTACCCGATCGTGCAGAACCTCGTGATGCTGATTGCGGTCGTGGTGGTCAGCGCGAACTTCATCGTCGACATGCTCTACGCGGTGTTCGATCCGCGCATCCGGTATACGGATTAGGAGATCAGCTTGGCCGCGATTGACTATGATCTCGAACTGAGGCGGGCCGGCGCGCATGCGACCGGCGGCTGGCGGCGCGTACTGTATTTGGCACAGCGGCACGTGCTGGGCGCGGCCGGGCTGATCATCATGACGCTGTTCGTGCTCACGGCGATCTTTGCCGACTTCATCGCGCGCTACGATCCCCTGACCATCGACGCCGCCCGTGCGCTGGCGCGCCCGAGCCTGGCGCACTGGATGGGCACGGACTCCTTCGGCCGCGACGTGTTCAGCCGCATCATCCACGGCGCGCGGATCTCGCTCGCGGTCGGCATCGGCTCGACGGCACTTGGCGGTACGATCGGCGTCATCGTTGGCCTCACCTCCGGCTATCTCTCCGGCTGGGTCGACCTCGTATTCCAGCGCGTCTCCGACATTCTTCAAGCGCTTCCATTGCTGGTCCTGGCGCTGATCATGACCGCCGCGCTCGGTCCGTCCCTGCCGAACGTCATCATCGCCATCGCCATTCCGCTGATCCCGACCGTGTCGCGCGTCATTCGCGCCAACACGCTGGCGCTGCGCGAGCTGCCCTTTATCGAAGCCGCCAAGTCGATCGGCATGAGCGAGGTGCGGATCGCGCTACGCCACGTGCTGCCGAACACGCTGGCGCCGCTGATCGTGCTCGCGACCGCGCAGCTCGGCTCGACCATCCTGACCGAAGCCTCGCTGTCCTTCCTCGGCCTCGGCATTCCCGAACCCTATCCGTCCTGGGGCCGCATGCTCTCGGAATCCGCCGCCGAATATGTCCGCACCGCGCCGTGGCTGGTGATCTTCCCCGGCATCGCAATCAGCCTCGCCGTGTTCGGCGCCAACCTGTTCGGCGACGCCCTACGCGACATCCTCGATCCCCGGCAGCGCGGCTGATGGCAGACAAATCCGATCTCGTGCTCGATGTGAAGAACCTGAAGACGGTGTTCTTCACCAATTCCGGCCTGTTCAAAGCCGTCGACGACGTCTCGTTCACCGTGAAACGTGGCGAGACGCTCGCGATCGTCGGCGAATCCGGCTGCGGCAAGAGCGTCACCGCGCTGTCCCTGATGCGGCTGGTGCCCGATCCGCCCGGCCGCATCGTCGGCGGGTCGGTCACGCTCGAAGGCACCGAGCTGCTGGCGCTGGATGAATCCGAGATGCGTGCTGTCAGGGGCAATCGCATCTCCATGATCTTCCAGGAGCCGATGACCTCGCTCAATCCGGTGATGCGGATCGGTGACCAGATCGTCGAGGCGGTGCGGTTGCACCGGGCGATGCCGGCCAGAGAAGCCCGTGACATCGCGGTCGAGATGCTGCGGCTGGTCCGCATTCCCGAACCGGCACGGCGCGCGCGGGAATATCCGCATCAGCTTTCCGGCGGCATGCGCCAGCGCGCGATGATCGCGATGGCGCTCGCCTGCCGGCCGGCGCTGCTGATCGCGGACGAGCCGACCACCGCGCTCGACGTCACCATCCAGGCGCAGATCCTGGCGCTGATCCTCGACCTTCAGAAGGAGCTCGGCACCGGCCTCGTGCTGATCACGCATGATCTCGGCGTCGTCGCGCAGACCGCGCAGCGGGTGATCGTGATGTATGCGGGGAAGAAGGTGGAGGAGGCAACGGTGGAAGCGCTGTTCGCCGATCCCAAGCACCCCTACACGCGCGGGCTGATGGCCTCGATCCCGGCCGTGCCGGCGTCAGGTGTTCCGGTGCAGGCGCGGCTGAACGAAATTCCCGGCACGGTGCCCTCGCTGGTGCGGTTGCCGAAAGGCTGCGCCTTCGCGCCACGCTGCAAGCTCGCGATCAAGCGTTGCGAGGCCGAATATCCGCCGCTGGAGGACTGGGGCGGCGGCCATCTCGCGGCGTGCTGGCGCGCGGCCGAAGTGGCGGAGGTGGCATGACCGAAGCGCTGCTCGAAGTCACCGATCTCAAGAAGCACTATCCGGTGCGCGCCGGCGTGTTGCGGCGGCAGGTCGGCACCGTGCATGCGGTCGACGGCGTCTCGTTCTCGGTTCATACCGGCGAGACGCTCGGCCTGGTCGGTGAATCCGGCTGCGGCAAGTCGACGGTGGCGCGCAGCGTGCTGCGGCTGGTCGAGCCGACTTCGGGTCAGATCCGCCTTGACGGAGAGGACATCACCCGTCTCTCCAAGACCGCGCTGCGGCCGCATCGCCGCTCGATGCAGATCGTGTTCCAGGACCCGTTCGCTTCGCTCAATCCGCGCATGGCCGCCGGCGACATCGTCGGCGAGCCGCTCACCGTGCATGGGCTCGCAAGCGGCAAGGAGCTGGAAGCGCGTACCGCAAAACTGTTCGAGCAGGTGGGCCTGCGGCCCGATCAGATGCGCAACTTCCCGCATCAATTCTCCGGCGGCCAGCGCCAGCGCATCTGCATCGCACGGGCGCTTGCGCTGGGTCCACGCCTGATCGTCTGCGACGAGCCGGTCTCCGCGCTCGACGTCTCGATCCAGGCGCAGGTGATCAATCTCCTGATCGACCTGCAGAAGGCGCACGGCTTCTCCTATCTCTTCATCGCGCATGACCTCGCCGTGGTCGCCCATATCAGCCACCGCGTCGCCGTGATGTATCTCGGCCGCATCGTCGAGATCGCCGGCAAGGACGAGCTGTTCCGCAATCCGCGCCATCCCTACACGCAGGCCCTGCTCGCCTCCGTGCCGGTTGCGAACCCGTTTGCCAAGAAGCTCGCGCCGCTGGTCGACGGCGACGTGCCGAGTCCGGTCAATCCGCCCTCCGGCTGCGCATTTCACACCCGCTGCCGGTTTGCGATCGAGCGGTGCAAGACGGAGCGGCCGGCGCTGGTGGACGCAGGCGGCGGACATCAGGTGGCGTGCCTGCTCAACGAGGGGACGGGGCGGAGCCAGTAGCAACAGGCCGCAACGCCCGGATCACCGGCCAGGCCGCCAGCGCGGCGGCCAGATGCTTGAGCGTGTGGCCCGAGACAATGTGGCCTGTCGCTTCAAATATGGTCACGTCACCCAGCTCGAAAAGCTTGGCCAGCGCGTAAAAGAAGATCACGCCGCCCAGAGACACGCCAAGCGCACCGGGCCGGGGCCGTGTCAACGCCAGTCCCACGGCCAACGCCATGCCGCCGAACTGCACGACCACCCATGGCGTGAGATTCTCGCGTGCCACCCAGGCCGCGAGCAGGCCCGCAACCGTCACCAGCACCACCACCGCCTGACCGGCACGCACGCTGATGCGCTCGCTGGCCGCGATGCCCAGAAAGCCCGCGAACGCCACCGCCATACCGAGACGATCGGCCACCAGCCGCTGCGGCGCGTCGGGATCCAGATGATAGATGCACGATCCTATGCAAGTGAGGATCAGACCCACGAAGAGGCAACCTGCACCCGCGGGCGCATCAGGGTGGGCACGCAGGCGCAGCAAGCCCCAAGCGCCCATCGCCAGGAAGGCAAGATTGCTCAGCACGTCGCCGGCGTTGGGCACGCCCAGCCAGGTGCGAGTGTCGACGAAATGCGGGATGTGCCAGGCGGAGGCGGGCAACGCCGGCGCGAGGAGCGCCACCAGCGTCAGGACGAAGAGCGCGCCAATCAAATATTTTTCGCGGATCTGAGGTGCGGCGAACGGCAGTCGGTTGGACCGCGAAGGGAGCGTGGCAGCTGTGTTTCGGCCGGGATCAGTTGCGCGCAACATACAGGCCTCCTCGTGAATTGAACATCGTTCAATATTAGTAAGCCGAAAGTGAATATTGTTCAATAAAACTGCGCTTGAGCACGAACTGGTAACTATCGGATTGAAATCATTCAAATTTCGGCGCGAAAACGAAGAGCTGCCACGGCAGGGCTCGACGGAGCATCTCACCCCATCGTCATTGCGAGCGCAGCCAAGCAATCCGGGCCCCTCCGAGTAGTGAGACGGGATTGCTTCGTCGCCTCCACCTTCGCTCTTCGAGCTAGGGCGGACAAGTCGTTCCTCGCGATAATGGCGAGAGCGCTACCCCGCCCCGATCTCCGCCACGACCCTACCCGTGGTGACCTGCTCGCCTTCGGCGACGTCGATCGCGGCGATAACGCCGTCGATGCCGGCCTTGTGGACGTGCTCCATCTTCATCGCTTCCAGGGTCATCACCGGTTGACCGGCGGTGACGCGGTCACCGGGCTTGACCAGCACGGCGACGACGCGGCCGTTCATGGCGGCGCGGACTTTGCCATCGCCGCCGTTGGTTGCGGCCGCCTTCGGCGCGGCGAGGGTGAGATCGGTGACCGCAAGCGGGATGCCGCGATGCTGGAGGTAGAGCCGGTCGCCATCGCGCAGGAATTTTGCGCAGTCCATCACGCCGTCGTGGCGAAAGCGGATGGCGTCGGGATCGAGCTGGTCGATCTCGAACTTGTCCTGACGGCCGTCGGCGGCGACGATGTAGCCGCCATCGCGCTCACGCGTGACTTCGAGCTCGTGGGTGTGGCCGGCGATCTCGACTTTCGCCGGCAGCGGGAATGTTGCCGCCAGGCTCCGGCCACCTTGCCATGACGGCGCGCGCGGATTGGTGACATAGAGCAGCAGGCCCGCCAGCGCCGTATTGAATGCAGCATTCGCCGACGGCGCCAACAGTTCGTCGCGATGTGCACCGATGAAAGCTGTCGTCGCCTCGCCTCTGGCAAATCCGGGATGGCGCAGGCAGGACATCAGGAACGCCTGATTGGTGGTCACGCCAAACGCAGTGAGTTGCTCCAGGCCGACAATCAGCCGCCCCCTCGCCTCCTCCCGTGTCGCGCCATGGCTGATCACCTTGGCGATCATGGAATCGTAGAACGGCGGAATCCCCGCACCCGATCGCAGCGCGTGCTCGACGCGGATGCTGTCAGGTACCTGCCAGCGCGCCATGCGGCCGGACTGCGGCATGAAATCCTGCGCGGCATCTTCCGAGCACAGCCGCACCTCGATGGCGTGGCCCGAGAATCGGACGTCCTGCTGCTTCACCGGCAGAGGCTCGCCGCGCGCGACACGCAGCTGCAGCTCGACGAGATCGAGCCCGGTGATCGCCTCGGTGACGGGATGCTCGACCTGGAGGCGCGTGTTCATCTCCATGAAGTAGAATTCGCCGCTGGCGTCGAGCAGGAATTCCAGCGTGCCGGCGCCCTCATAGCGCAGCGCCTTGACTGCGGCGACAGCGACCTCACCCATTTTCGCGCGCAGCTCCGGCGTGACCGCCGGCGATGGCGCCTCCTCGATCAGCTTCTGATGTCGCCGCTGCACCGAGCAGTCGCGCTCGCCGAGATGGATGGCGTTGCCGTGGCTATCGCCGAACACCTGGATTTCGATGTGCCGCGGGTTCTGGATCGCTCGCTCGAGGATGACCGTGGGATCGCCGAACGCGGCGTTTGCCTCCGACCGCGCGCTGCGCAGCGCATCGGGGAAGGATGCGGCATCGGTGACCAGCCGCATGCCGCGGCCGCCGCCGCCCGCAACCGCCTTGATCATCACGGGGAAGCCGATCTTCCTGGCTTCCGTGAGCATGACCTCGTCGCTTTGGTCGGCGCCCTGATAGCCGGGAACGCAGGGCACGCCGGCCTTCTTCATGATCTCCTTGGCGCCAGCCTTGTTGCCCATCGCCTCGATCGCCAGCGGCGAGGGGCCGATGAAGACGAGGCCGGCCTCCTTGCAGGCCTGTGCAAAGTCCTCGTTCTCGGCGAGGAAGCCATAGCCGGGATGCACGGCATCTGCGCCGCTCACCTTGGCCGCGGCGATGATCGCGGGAATGTTGAGATAGGATTGCGCCGGCAGGGCTTCGCCGATGCGCACGGCCTGGTCGGCCTGCCGCACGTGGAGCGCATCGCGATCGGCATCCGAATAGACCGCAACGACGCCGAGGCCGAGTTGCCGCGCACTCCGCATCACCCGCAGCGCGATCTCGCCGCGATTGGCAACCAAAACCCTGAAGAACGGCCGGTGCTGCACTGATCCGTTCCTCATGGGCGGGCCACCGAGAATTGCATGCGCTGGGGCGTGCGCGCGTCGCCCTCGCGGCAGATCGCGAGCACCTCGGAGAGCACCGCACGGGTGTCGCGCGGGTCGATCACGCCGTCATCGAGCACGCGGGCGCTGGTCGAGAACACGTCCATCTGGCCGTCGAACACACCGATGATCTGCGCCTTCATCGCGTCGAGCTTTTCTTTCTCAACCGGCTTGCCCCGGCGCGCGGCGGCGGCCTCCGTCACGATCGCCATGGTCTCGGCGGCCTGCTCGCCGCCCATCACGGCGGTCTTGGCGTTGGGCCAGGAGAAGCAGAAGCGCGGATGGAAGCCGCGTCCGCACATGCCGTAATTGCCGGCGCCGAACGAGGCGCCGCAATAGATGGTGATCTGCGGCACCGTCGCCGACGTGACAGCCTGGATCATCTTGGAGCCGTGCTTGATCATGCCGGCTTCTTCATAGGCCTTGCCGACCATGTAGCCGGTGGTGTTGTTGAGATAGAGGATCGGCGTGCGGGTCTGACAGCAGGCCTGGATGAAATGCGTCGCCTTGTTGGCGCCGGCGGGATCGAGCGGGCCGTTGTTGGTGATGATGCCGATCGCCTGGCCTTCGATGCGGGCGTGACCGCAGACGGTGGCGGGGCCGTAATTGGGCGCCATCTCGGTGAAGTCGGAATCGTCGACGATGCGCGCGATCACCTGCTTCATGTCGACGGTGCGCTTGTGGTCCATCGGCATGATGCCGAGCAGCTCGTCCTGGTCGTAGCGCGGCGGTTTGAACTGCGGAGCCGCGCGGCCCGGCCGCTCCCATTCCAGCGCTGCCATGATCTCGCGCGCGATGCGCAGCGCATCGCGGTCGTCCTCCGCGAGGTAATCGCCAAGACCTGAGACCTGCGTGTGCATCTCGGCACCGCCAAGCTCTTCCTCGGTCGCGATCTCGCCGGTTGCGGCTTTCAACAGAGGTGGCCCGGCGAGGAACGCGCGGGTGCGGCCACGGACCATGACGATGTAATCGGACAGGCCGGTCTGGTAGGCGCCGCCCGCGGTCGACGAGCCGTGCGTGACGGTGACGACCGGCAGCCCCGCCGCCGAGAGCCGCGCGAGATTGCGAAAGATGTTGCCGCCACGGACAAAGTCCTCGACGCGGTAGCGCAGCAGATTGGCCCCGGCGCTTTCGACGAGCTGGACGTAAGGCAGCTTGTTCTCCAGCGCGAGCTCCTGCACCCGCAGCGTCTTGTCGAGGCCATAGGGCTGGAGCGCGCCCGCATCGATGCCGGCGTCATTGGCACTGACCATGCAGCGGACGCCGGAGACGAAGCCGATGCCGGCGATGACGCCGCCGCCGGGCACGCTCTTGTTCGCATCTGATACGTCGAACATGTAACCGGCGAGCGTCGAGAGCTCGATGAAGGGCGCGCCGGGATCGAGCACCAGCGCGACGCGTTCGCGCGGCAGCAGCTGGCCGCGCTTGTGGAAGCGATCCTTTGCCGCCGCCGACGCCGCACGCGTGCGCTCTTCCAGCGCGCGCATGCGGTCGATCAGCGCGAGCATGCCGTCGCGATTGGCATGATAGGCAGTGCTGCCGGGGGAAGTGGTGTTGTCGAGAATGGACATAACTCTATCCTGCTCGTCATTGCGAGGAGCGAAGCGACGAAGCAATCCAGACCGTCACCGCGGAAAGACCCTGGATTGCTTCGCTTCGCTCGCAATGACGGTTGAGGCGATACCTTACCTATTCGTCCCAAAGATCTTCCGCGCCTCGGCGGGGCTTGCGATCTCGCGGCCCGCACGGCGGGCGCAGGCGGCGATGGCCTCGATCAACTGGCCATTCGACGTCACCTTCTTGCCGTCGGCGAGATAGAAGGCGTCCTCCAGACCGGTGCGGAGATGGCCGCCGAGTTCGGCACAGCGCTGGTGCAGCGGCCAGATCTCTTCGCGGCCGATCGCGGTGACCTGGAAATGCGCCTCGGGCCGCTTCAGCTTGATCAGGATCGGCAGCAGATCGGGATCGGACGGCATGCCGGAGGCAACGCCCATCACGAAATTATATTCGAGCGGGCCTTTGTACATGCCGACCTGGTGGTACATGCCGACACAGCGGACGATGCCGACGTCGAAACATTCGAACTCGGGGATCGTCCCGACGGCGTTCATGACGTCGAGATAGTCCTTCACCTTCTCGACCGCGTTGTCGAACATCATCGGCGGCCAGGCCCAGGTGTTGTCGGCTTTCACCTTCAGATAATTCAGCGAGCCGGCGTTGCAGGCGGCGATCTCCGGCCTGGTCTCGCGGATGCAGTCGAGCGCGCCGCTGTAGTTCGGCCCTGAGACGCCCGAGGTGTGATTGATGATGACGCCGGGGCAGGCCTCGCGGATTGCCTGCTGAATCTCCTTGCTGACACTCACGTCCCAGGACGGCAGATGTCCCTTGTCCGGCGCCTGCTGGCGCAGATGGATGTGCATGATGCTGGCGCCGGCATCGAACGCAGCCTTGGCTTCGCGTGCCATCTGCTCGGGCGTAACCGGCACGTTGTGCTGCTTCGGGTCGGTGAGCACGCCGTTCAGCGCGCAGGTGATGACGGCCTTGTCGCTCATGCCAAAAATATCTCGCACGTTGAGAATTCAACGCTTGCGATCATGTGATGAGCGGCATGCGGCTTCTTGCGCGGAGAAGCTGGAAGGCACGGCTATCGTAGGGTGGGCAAAGGCGCTCTCGCGCCGTGCCCACCATGTCTTGGCGCTGAACGAAGATGGTGGGCACGCTTTCGCTTTGCCCACCCTACGAGAGCGACGCTAGCTCGCCTCCGCGAGCCTCACCGTCTCGGTGCTGCGGTAGATCGCAAGGTCGCGCGAGCCGACGAAGATCGCGCGCGGTTTCAATCCATAGAAGCGGCGGATCGAATGGCTGAAATGGGTCGAGTCGGGATAGCCGATGTCCTGCGCGAGATGGGCGAGGTTGAGGTCCTGGTTGGCGAAGTGCAGCAAATGCCGCGCACGCTTCCAGGCGCGGAAGGAGCGGAACGAGATGCCGGTCTCCTCCTTGAACAGATGCAGGAAGCGCGAGGCCGAGAGCCCCGCTTCCGCCGCGCACGTATCCGCCGTCACCGGCTCGCCGGAGAAGCGGCCGATGCGGGCGACGGCGCGCATCACGCGCGGATCGAGCACGCGACGCGGCAGCGCCTCGCCAAAGCACATCTCGTCGAATTCGGCGGTGGTGATGTCGCCATAGCGGCGCTGGCGCAGCAGCGTATAGGCGGCGAGGATCTTGCGGGCATAGACGGCCCGGTCGGGTCCGGTCAGCCGCGCGGCCAGGGCCTCGATCACGCCGTCCGGCATGCTTTCCGGCTCGAGCGTGACGCTGATTGCAGTGCGGTAGTCGCTGGCGATGGAATGCCGCTGGTTCGGCAGGGTCACGAACAGCTCGCCGGTGGCGAGAACGTCGTCGATCGTCAGATGCAGGCTGCCCTTCACAGCGACATAGACGTGGCAGCAGCCGGGGGTGCGCTTGCGGGGGCGGCCGAGCAGGCCGGCATAGAATACCCGCTCCGGCGTGATCAGCATCAGATGGTCGGATTCGCGACCGTTATCTTCCATTGGGATCCTCCTCGCGCGGCTCTTTGGCCGCTGCGGACGGAGGTCACCTTAGCGGAAATTTGGGCGCTGTCACGGCGCGATAGCGCTGTCATGGCGCGCAAAAGATTACCATTCCGGGACGATGATCAGTCGTCCCGGAACCGCGATGAGACCGCAGTCCCATCCTACGGAATGCTTACGCCCTCACGCGCGGCGCAACATTCTGCTCGACGCCGGCCTTCTGCTCCGCAGCGACCGCACGCTTGAATCCGTCGCGCTGCTGCAGCCGCGCCCAATAGGCTGCGACATTTGGCCCGAAATCCTTGGCGAGTCCGACGTTGTTGGCAAGCCGGAGCGCGTAGCCGATGACAATGTCAGCGGCGGTGAAGCGGCCTGCGCACAATGTTTCGGCATCGGCCGTCGCCGCCTCGACCGCGCGCAGGCGCCCTAGGAACCATTTCGCATAGTCGCCTGCGACCTGCGGATTGCGGCGCTCCTCCGGCTCGAGCTGGGTGTATCGGAGCACCAGCGTCTGCGGGAAGGTTAACGTGGCATCGCTGAAATACATCCAGTTCAGGAACGCGCCATAGGCGGGATCTTCGGGTCCGACCATCAACGGCGTCGGTCCGTGCTTGATGCCGAGGTAATGGCAGATGCCGGAGGACTCGGTCATCTTCGTCTCGCCGTCGACCATGAAGGGAATGGTGCCGAGCGGATTGAGCGCAAGGTACTCCTTGGCGAAGACCCGCGGCGGGAACGGCAGCATCTTCAATTCGTACGGAAGCCCCATCTCCTCCAGCATCCAGAGCGGACGGAACGAGCGCGCGGCGTCGCAGTGATAGAGCGTGATCATCAGGCATTCCCTTTACTGCCGGGCAGCGTGCCCATCATCTTGCACAGGACCATCAGCATGACCTCGTCGGCACCGCCGCCGATCGACGTCAACCGGCTATCGCGATAGGCACGGCTGACCGGCGTCTCGTTGGTAAAGCCCATTCCGCCCCAATATTGCAAGCAGGCGTCGGTGAGCTCGCGGCCGAGTCGGCCGGCTTTGAGCTTGGCCATGGTCGCAAGCTTGGTTACGTCCTCGCCGGCCACGAGTTGCTCGGCGGCGCGATAGATCAGCGCGCGCAACAACTCGACTTCGGTCTGCATCTCCGCGAGCTTGAAGTGCACGACCTGGTTGTCGAGGATCGACTTCCCGAAGGCCTTGCGGTTGCGGGTGTACTCGATGGTTTCGTTGATGATGTATTCATGCGCCTTCAGGCAGGCCGCCGCGCCCCAGAGCCGCTCCTCCTGGAACTGGATCATCTGGTAGGTAAAGCCCTTGCCCTCCTCGCCGATGCGGTTGCGCTTGGGCACGCGGACATTGTCGAAGAAGATCTGCGCGGTGTCTGACGAGCGCATGCCCATCTTGTCGAGCTTTCGCGCCACCGTGACGCCCTTGCTCTTCATGGGCACGCAGATCAGCGACTTGTTGCGGTGAACCGGCCCATCGCCGGAGTTGGCCAGCAGGCAGATCCAGTCGGCCTGGGTGCCGTTGGTGATCCACATCTTGCCGCCATTGATGACGTAGTCGTCGCCGTCAGAGCGCGCATTGGTCTTGATCGAGGCGACGTCCGAGCCGGCGCCGGGCTCGGAGACGCCGATGCATGCGACGTAATCGCCTGATATCGAGGGGCTGAGGAATTCGCCCCGTACCTCGTCCGAGCCGAACCGCGCCAGCGCCGGCGTTGCCATGTCGGTCTGCACCCCGATCGCCATCGGCACGCCGCCGCAGGTGATTGCGCCCAGCTCCTCCGCCATCATCAGGGCGTAGGAATAGTCGAGGCCGGAGCCGCCGAACTCGACCGGCTTGTTGAGCCCGAGGAAGCCGAGGCTGCCCATCTTCTTGAACAGCTCATGCGCCGGGAAGATGTCGGCCTTCTCCCACTCATCGACGTGAGGGTTGATCTCGCCCGCGATGAACTTTTGCAGGGAACGACGGATGTGGTCGTGGTCGGCGGTGAATAGCATTTTTGTCAGCTCAGCTCTCGGTATCTCCAATGTGCTCGTCATGGCCGGGCTTGTCCCGGCCATCCACGTCTTCGTCAGCCGGCAGCAAGAACGTGGATGCCCAGGACATAGGCGAGCGGAAGCGACGCCGTCCTGCGGACGGCTATGCCCGGGCATGACGGTGGGGCGTTCACAGCCCCATCTGCCTTGACGCCAGATCCTTCATGATCTCCTCCGTGCCGCCGCCGATGGCATTGACCTTGACCTCGCGGTAGATGCGCTCGGCCTTGATGCCGCGCATGAAGCCGGCGCCGCCAAAGATCTGGACGGCCTCGGAGGCGCAGAACGCCATGGTCTGCGTCGCCTGGTTCTTCATCATGCAGATTTCGGCGACCGGGCTCTCGCCCTGCTCCAGCCGCCAGGCCAGCATTTCGAGCATCGACTGGGATGCCGCGACCTTCTGCGCCATGTCGACGATCTTGTGACGGATGACCTGGTGCTGGGCGAGCGGCTTGCCAAAAGTCTTGCGCTCCTTGGCATAGGCGATCGCCTCGTCGAGGCAGACCCGCGCGAAGGCGGTGCAGCCGGCCGCCATGCCCATGCGCTCGCTGTTGAAATTCCGCATGATGATCTTGAAGCCCTGGCCTTCCTCGCCGATCAGGTTTTCGGCCGGCACGCGGCAGTCATCGAAATGCAGCGTCGCGGTGTCGGAGGCCCACCAGCCCATCTTCTTCAGTTTCGTCCGTGACAGGCCGGGCGTGTCACCCTCGATCAGAAGCAGGCTGACGCCGCCGGCGCCCTCGCCGCCTGTACGCACCGCAACGGTCAGATAGTCGGCGCGCATCCCTGAGGTGATGAAGGTCTTCTCGCCGGTCACGACGTAGTGATCGCCATCGCGCCGCGCCCTGGTGCGGAGGTTCGCGACATCAGAGCCGCCGCCCGGCTCGGTGATTGCCAACGCGGAGATCTTCTCACCCGACAGCACCTGCGGCAGCACGCGTGCCTTGACCTCCGGGCGCGCCGCCCGCGCGATCGGCGGCGAGCCGATGGTGTGGCTCATCAGGCTGGCGCTGACCCCGCCGGCCCCGGCGCGCGCCAATTCCTGGCTCGCGACGATCTTCATGAACTGGTCGGCGGCGATCCCGCCATATTCCTCGGGGAATCTGAGCCCCAACAGGCCAATCTCGGCCGCCTTGCGATAAAGCACGCGGGGAAATTCGCCGGCCTCGTCCCATTCATGGGCAAAGGGCGTGATCTCCTTCTCGACAAAGCGGCGCATCACCTCGCGGAAGGCGTCATGCTCGGTGGTATAGAACGGGCTCTTCATCGTCGTCTCGCCCTGCTGGCGGATTCGTGTTGGCCACCATGGCCGGAACATTTGCCGCTCACTTGCGCAGAGTGGCTGACCGGGGGAACCGCTGCACGGCAGCCCATCGCCTAGCAACTCAACGCAAGACGATTTTCGCCGCTCGCAGGCCAACTCCGGGGCAAAAAAAGACGTGCGCACAAACTCCGGCTGGCCCCAGGGCCACGCCGGGCATGGTGCCCGGCAAATAGGGACGCAGGCGGCACAAGACCGCCGAGGGAGGGATTTTTGGCCGTTCGTTATTACGACTGGATCGTCCATCACGGCCGCCGTACGCCTGACAAGGTCGCGGTCATCGACCTCGCGAGCGAGCGCCGCTTCACCTATTCGCAGCTCGATGCCCGCGTCTCGCGCCTGGCCGGATTTCTCCGTGACACTCTCAAGGTCTCGCGCGGTGACCGCGTCGCGGTGCTGGCGCTGAACACGACCGATACGCTGGAGGTGCAGTTCGCCTGCGGACGGCTCGGCGCCGTCTTCGTGCCGCTGAACACCCGCCTCACCGTTCCCGAGCTCCAGTTCATCACCGGCGATTGCGCGCCGAAGGTGATGATCCACGACACCGATCTCGCCGAGACCGCGCTCGCCGTCGCAAAGCTCTGCAACGTCGCGACCAGCCTGCTGCTCGGCCCCGGCGGCGCTTACGAGACCGGCATCGCGTCCGCCAAGCCGCTTGCCCGCGCCGAGGAGGTCACGCTCGATGACGTCTCGACCATCATGTACACGTCGGGCACCACGGGCCATCCCAAGGGTGCGACCATCACCCATGGCATGACGTTCTGGAATTGCGTCAATCTCGGCGGCCCCGCCTGCATCGGTCCGGCCTCGGTGCTGCTCACGGTGCTGCCGCTGTTCCACACCGGCGGGCTCAATTGCTACACCAACCCGGTGCTGCATGCCGGCGGCACCGTGATGATCATGCGCGCCTTCGATCCCGGCACGGCGCTCGGCCTGATCAACGATCCGGCGCAGGGCATCAACGTGTTCTTCGGCGTGCCCGCGATCTATCAGTTCATGGCACAGCATCCGGCCTTCGCGACGACTGACCTGACCCGGTTGATCGTCTGCGGTGTCGGCGGCGCGCCGATGCCGGTGCCGCTGCTCAAGGTGTGGGAGGCGCGCGGCGTCGCGCTGCAGCAGGGCTACGGCATGACCGAGACCTCGCCGGCCGTGCTGGTGCTGGATCGCGAGGATGCGGCACGCAAGGCGGGTTCGGCCGGCAAGCCGGTGCTGCACACCGAGGTGCGGATCGTGCGACCCGACGGCAGCGATGCCGAGGTCGGCGAACTCGGCGAGCTCTGGGTCAAGGGCCCGAACATCACGCCGGGCTACTGGAACAGGCCGGAGGCGAACAAGACATCCTTCACCGACGGCTGGCTGCACACGGGCGATGCGACGCGCGTCGACGAGGAAGGCTTCTACTACATCGTCGACCGCTGGAAGGACATGTACATCTCGGGCGGCGAGAACGTCTATCCGGCCGAGGTCGAGAACGTCTTGCATCAGCTCCCCGCGATCGCGGAAGCCGCCGTGATCGGCATTCCCGATCCGCAATGGGGCGAGGTAGGGCTCGCCATCGTCGCAGCCAAGCCCGGTCAGCGGCTGACCGAGGCGGATGTCTTTGCGCACTGCGCGGCCAATCTCGCGCGCTTCAAATGCCCACGACAGGTGCGCTTCGTCGATGCGCTGCCGCGCAACGCCACCGGCAAGATCCACAAGCCGACGTTGCGGAAAGAATTCTCGGTGGCGTCCGAAGTCGACAAGAAAGTCGCCAACGCCTGATCAAAGCGCCCCTTGCGGGCGCTTCTTCGTTTCTGACGTGCCTGCTCCAACCCAGAAGAAACCGCAAAGAAAACCCCAAGGAATTTTCATGAACAAGAAACTCTCCCTGCTTGCCGCGGCAACGGCGTTGACGCTGCTTGCGACCCCGTCCGCGTATGCGCAGAAGGCGTACGACACCGGCGTCACCGACACCGAGATCAGGATCGGCAATGTCGAGGCCTATTCCGGTCCCGCGTCCGCCTACGGCATCATCGGCAAGACCGAGGAAGCCTATTTCAAGATGATCAACGACCAGGGCGGCATCAACGGCCGCAAGATCAACTGGATTTCCTATGATGACGGCTACTCGCCGCCGAAGACCGTGGAGCAGATCCGCAAGCTGATCGAGAGCGACGAGGTCTTCCTGGTCTTCAACGCGCTGGGCACGCCGACCCAGACCGCCGTGCAGAAGTATCACAATTCCAAGAAGGTGCCGCAGCTCTTCCTCGCCACCGGCGCCAGCAAGTGGAACGACCCGAAGAACTTTCCCTGGACCATGGGCTTCCAGCCCAGCTACCGGGTCGAGGCACAGATCTTCGCAAAATACATTCTGAAGGAGAGGCCGGACGCGAAGGTCGCGATCTTCTATGCCAACGACGATTTCGGCAAAGACTACCTCGCCGGCATCAAGGACGTGTTCGGAGACAAGGCATCGAAGCTGATCGTGGCCGAGGAGAGCTACGAGACCTCGGAGCCGTCGATCGACGCCCACATCGTCAAGCTCAAGGGCACCGGTGCCGATGTCTTCGTGAACATCGCGACCCCGAAATTCGCGGCCCAGGCCATCAAGAAGATCGCGGAGCTCGAGTGGAAGCCGATGCACCTGATGACCGACGTCTCGGTCTCCATCGGCGCGGTGATGAAGCCGGCCGGCCTCGAGGCATCCGAAGGCGTGCTGTCGGCCGGCTATCTGAAGGATGCGTCGGATCCGCAGTGGAAGGACGACGAGGGCATGAAGAAATTCATGACCTTCATCGACAAGTACATGCCCGGTGCGAACATCTCGGACGCCAATCTGGTGTACGCCTATGCCGCAGCCCAGACGATGGTGCAGGTGCTGAAGCAGTCGGGCGACAATCTGACCCGTGAGAACGTGATGAAGCAGGCCGCCAGCCTGAAGGACTTCGTCCCCGACACGCTGATCCCGGGGATCAAGATCAACACCTCATCTACCGACTTCGCGCCAATCGAGCAGCTCAAGATGTGGCGGTTCAAGAAGGGCCAGTGGGAGCTGTTCGGCGACATCATCAGCGCCGAAACGGGCGGCTAGCCACGCATCGCAGCAACGGGCGGAGACGTGCAGCTGACGTCTTCGCCTGCACTGACGTCGATCCCCGCGACCGGCAGGCCGAGCCGGCGCGGGTCATCGATGGCCGCAAAACGCGGACAGGCCCATGCCAGGATCGCCCCGCCCGATGGCGGCAGATCGAGCTGAAGAACGAAGGCACCCGCGTCGATCGCGGTCGCGGTATCCGCAACGCGCACGCCGTCGAGATAGAACTGCACGCCGATCCGATCCAGCGGCTCGCGAATTTCCGGCGACGCGATGCGAATGATGGTGCGTCCAGGCGGCGCCTCGATCCGCAAGGCGGCTTCCGGCTCGCTCCAGCGGAAGCTGCGGCCCTGCCAGACCTCCCAGGCATGGAAGCCGGCCTGTGCGACCATCTGATCGCCGGGACTCTGCGCAGCTCCGCCAAGGCTCCCCCGAATGCCACGGATACAATGGAGGCGCTGATAGTGGATCAGCGCGGCGATATAGCGCTTCAGCCAGCGCGCGATGCTGCCGCGAGAGCCGCCCATGGTGAGCAGGGTCAGACTGCAACGCGCATAGCCTGCCGACAAACGTGCAAGACCAAGCGCAAGGCGGTCGCCGGCCAGTGCGATCGCGCCCCAACGCCCGATCGCCTGCAGGCCTTCGCCGGTTACGCCGCCGGCGCGCATCCGTGCAGCAAGGGCGCTACGCGCCAGCGCGACGTTGAAATCGCCGCGGCTGCTCCACTCGACCGGAGTTTCGAGCAGCTCGCTGCCGGGATCGTTGTGCGCTTCGCTGAGATAGCGGATCTCGCCCCGCACGAAATCGAGCGTGAATGTCTTCAGCTCGCCGATTTCGCCGATATAGTAGTGATGGAAGCGCGCCTCCTCGAGATAGCCGATCGTATGGCCCCTCGCGTGATACGCGGCGGCGAGCACCCATTCGGCGAAATGGCCGAATTCCTCGCGCAGGCCGCCGCATTCCCGATAGACGTCGCGCCGCGTCACGAAGCACTGGTCCAGCACCTTGCGCCAGGGATGCTGTTTCATGCCGAACTCGATGTCGGCCTGGTACATGGCGGCCTCCGCCACGGACAGCCGGTTATGGCAGATCGGCACCGACTGACAGGAGAACCCCGCCCAGTCGGGACGCGCGTCGATCGCGCGGATGCAGGCCTCCATCACGTCAGGCTCGGGCCGGCAATGCGACTCCGTGAAGAACAGATATTTGCCGCGGGCCTTGGTGGCGCCGAAGGCGCAGAGCCCGATGTCATGGTCCGAATTGGTGAATTCGAGGCGCGCTTTGCCGCCGGCCAGCGCCTTCAGCTCGTTGAGTGCCTCGAAATCAGGCGGCACCACCAGGATGATTTCGTAAAGCGATTTGTCGGCGGTCTGCGACGTCCAGCCGAGCCAGGACAGCTCCCACTGCCCGCGGTGATGTTCCAGCGGGATGATGATGGAGAACAGCGGAGATTCACCGCCGTATGGTGCGGGCACGTCCTGCATATTCCCTTATAGACGCACGCGACGCCATTCCGGACTCTTTCTCGCGGACTATACCGACAGAAACAACGCGAACGATTCCTCCACCGTGCGGCGCAGATGCTTTCCATACAATGCATGGTTGGCATCGTCGGGGCCGACCCGTCCCAGGGACGGCTTCGCAACGTTGCGGAGCGGCACATAGGCGATCGGCGCTGCGATCGGCGTCAGTTGCGAGCCGGGTCCGGCGCGGAGCGTCGAGATGATGCCGTACATCTCGCCGGCAACCGTCGGCCGCGACACCGTGATCACGCGATGCTGGCCGTGCTTGATGATGACGAGATAGATGAAGCCGGACTGATGCGGCACCGCAACTTCGCCGGTATGCTCATAGGCGGCATCGGTCCGCTCGCCCTCGCGGAACACCAGCGAAGACACCTTCGGCTCCCAGACGATCTCGGTGCGATAGGCGAAGATCGCATCCTTGTCGCCGAAGGACGGCCGCAGCGTGATGTAGACGTCCTCGAGCCAGGTCACCGCGCGATGCGCATAGGAGCCGAGGCTGTCGGGCGCGACATCGTTTGCGGCCGGAGGCGTCACCACGGCGGTGCTTTTACGCAAGGAGACGCCCAGCGCCTGCTCCAGCCGCACGGTCGTTGCCAGCGTGAACGGCCGCCGGCCACCGAGCGCCTTCTCCAGCGTCGACAGGCTGAGCTTGGCCTGCTCGGCCAACGCCTGCCGGGAAATCCGGCGCCTGGCGAGCTCCTCGCGAATGGTCTCCGCGATCTCGCGGCTCTGCTCGTCCGAAAGCTGTCCGTCGGTGACTTTATCCTGCATCTGCATCGTCAGCCCTGCTCCACGGACGCCAGTCTAGCAGGGCGGACAAACCAGCACAAAACCGTACATGGCCATCCCGGCCTTGGCCTGCCCGGGCCGGCCGCGGCGGAACATTGCCGATCATTCTGCTCGCGCATTCAGGCGCTCCCGACGGATGCTCGGAGCCAGCGAACACCCTTCGGGAGCAGGCGAAATGGATAGCTACGACACAGCCGACAGCGACGAGCACCCCATGCTGGGGCGGCTGATCAAGCTCGGATTGTTTCTTCTGGTGCAGGGCATCGCGGTGATGCTGGTCGCCTTCGTGGCCCTGCTCGTGAGTCTTGAGCCCGGATGGTCGGCGACGACGGAGCAGGCCAGCCTGCTCCAGCCCGGCGATGCCAAATCCGGCACCCTTCTCCTGAAGGAGGACGGTGCCTACACGGAGGCGATCCGCCTCGGCATCGACGTCGACATCACGGTATCAGGCCCGACACTGCGCGCCCGCGTCACCCAGGCCTTCCGCAATCCGACCAAGGACTGGGTCGAGGCGACCTACGTTTATCCGCTTCCCACCGGCGGCGCCGTCGACACGCTGAAGATGGTGGTCGGTGACCGCGTCATCATCGGCGACATCAAGGAGCGGCAGCAGGCACGGGTGATCTACGAGCAGGCGCGCCGTGCCGGCCAGAAGGCCGCGCTCACCGAGCAGGAGCGGCCGAACATCTTCACCAATTCGGTCGCCAATATCGGTCCCGGCGAAACCGTGCTGGTGCAGATCGAATATCAGGAGCCGGTGCATCAATCCGGCAATGAATATTCGCTGCGGCTGCCGCTGGTGGTCGGGCCGCGCTACAATCCGGCGCCGATCGTGCAGAGCGTCGACTTCCGCACGGACGGCTCGGGCTGGGGCGCGACCAATTCGGAGCCGGTGCCGGACCGCGACCGTATCTCGCCGCCGGTGCTGGATCCCGCCAGAAACGCGCCGGTCAATCCGACCAGCATCACGGTGCGCCTGAAGGCAGGCTTCGCGCTCGGCGAGGTCAGGAGTCACCACCATAACGTCAAGGTCGAGAGCCCGGACAATGCGACGCGAATCGTCACGCTCGCTGACGGCGCCGTGGCCGCCGACCGCGATTTCGAGCTGACCTGGAAGCCGGCCGCGGAGAAGGCACCATCGGTTGGCCTGTTCCGCGAGCGTGTCGGCGATGCCGACTATTTGCTCGCCTTCGTCACCCCGCCCAGTGCCGAGCAGACGACGCAAAAGCCGCTGCCGCGCGAGGTCGTGTTCGTGATCGACAATTCGGGCTCGATGGGCGGTACGTCGATCGTTCAGGCCAAGGCGAGCCTACTCTATGCCCTCGGCCGCCTCCAGCCGAATGACCGTTTCAATGTGATCCGTTTCGACGACACCATGGACGTGCTGTTCTCGACCTCCGTGCCGGCCGACCCCGCGCATCTCGGCGAAGCACTCGGTTTCGTGAATGGATTACAGGCCCGCGGCGGCACCGAGATGGTGCCGGCGATGCGCGCCGCGCTGACCGACAAGGCTGGCGACACCAGCATGGTCCGCCAGGTGGTGTTCCTGACCGACGGCGCGATCGGCAACGAACAGCACTTGTTCGAAACGATCACTGCGATGCGGGGCCGCTCGCGCGTGTTCATGGTCGGCATCGGATCCGCGCCCAACACCTATCTGATGACGCGCGCCGCCGAGCTCGGCCGTGGGGCCTTCACCCATATCGGCTCCGTCGAGCAGGTCGAGGAGCGCATGCGCGGCCTGTTCGCCAAGCTGGAGAACCCCGCGGTGACCGGGCTCAGCGTAAAGTTCTCCGATGCCAAGGCAGACGTGACGCCTGCGATCATTCCCGACGTCTATCGCGACGAACCGCTGGTGCTGGCGGCAAAGCTCGACAAGCTCGCCGGCTCGCTCGAGATCAAGGGACGTGTCGGCGACCGCCCGTGGTCGGTGACGCTGCCGCTGCAAAACGCCGCCGAAGGCAAGGGCCTGTCAAAACTCTGGGCCAAGCGCAAGATCGGCGATGCCGAGGTGGCGCGTACCATGCGCGAGATGACGCCCGAAGACTCCGACAAGGCGATCCTCGCGCTGGCGCTCGACCATCAGATCGTCACGCGGCTCACCAGCCTCGTCGCGGTCGACAAGACGCCGAGCCGCCCCGAGGGCGCGCCGCTCAAGCTCAGCGAGCTACCGCTCAACCTGCCGGCCGGTTGGGATTTCGAGAAGGTTTTTGGCGAGCGACCGCACCTGACGCCCACACAGTTGCGCGAACGCCATGCGGATGCGCGCAACCAGCCGGCGACGAGGCGGCCGACGCCCGCCGCGCCCGATACGATCCGCCTACCGAAGACCGCAACCTCGGCCGAGCTCAAGATGATCGCAGGTTTCATCCTGATCGTGCTCGCACTGATTCTGTACGTGTTCAACCGGCGTCAGCCCTTGCTCACTGACGTCGTTTGAGAGAGGAGCCCCCCGAACTCCTCTGTTAGCGCGCGCGGCTGCCCGTCCCATACCAACGGCCGCGCGCGCCTTTTTCTTCTTGCCGTCATTGCGAGCGCAGCGAAGCAATCCAGGCTGCCTCCGCGGAAGGATTCTGGATTGCTTGGCTGCGCTCGCAATGACGCGTGTGGAAACAATGCTCCGCCTGATCTCTCCTCTCGCTCTTGCACTTGTCGGCCTCATCCTGTTCGGTGACGGCGCCTACATCCATGCCAAGGCACGGCTCGCGCAGGTGCTGCTGGAGCGCGCGTTCGACAGGAGCGTTGCGACCGGCGAGCCGGTCAAGCCGTGGTCATGGGCCGACACCTGGCCGGTCGCGCGGATCGAGGTGAAGCGGATCGGGGCCAGCGCGATCGTGCTCGAAGGCGCCAGCGGCCAGGCCCTCGCGTTCGGACCCGGCCATATCCACCAAACGGCTGATGCCGGCGAGCGCGGCATTGCCGTATATGCTGCGCACCGCGATACACATTTCCGCTTCCTGCGGAATGTCGCCATTGGTGACGTAATCGATGTCACACGCCGTGACGGAAAGCACTTTCGCTATCGGGCGGATTCCTCCGCTGTGGTTCGCTTCGATGATTCCGGCATCGATCCCGCGGCGCAAGATGTCCAACTGGTGCTCACGACCTGCTGGCCCTTCGACGCCGTCACGCCCGGGCCCGAGCGCTACGTCCTGCATGCCACCTTGATCGAAACAGGTGAATAGCGGTTCGCAATCGGCCATCCGGGATCGATAGAGACCGCGCCGAACAGCCGGGGAACCGCGCTTGATCGGGCCGCTGAACTGGCGTCGTCTCCCATAGACCTGTAAGAACAGCCGATTGATCTTTTGGCGCTGTAATTTTCAGGACAACCTGTAATGGACGACGAGTTCAGGCAGCGCCTCGAACAGCGGCTGGAGCAACTCGAAAATCGTGTCGCGCTCCTTGAACGGAATCAGGACCTCATTGCTGCCGGACAGAGACGGTCCTCGCTGCGGAGCCTCTGGCGACGCCCGCCGATGTGGACCTTCGAGCAATATCCGCCGCGCCTGCTCAACCTGACTGCCTTCCCGCCTGCGCCCGCGATCCCGGCGAATGCGCCGCGGATCACGATGGTCACACCGAGCTACAATCAGGCGCAATATCTCGGCGCCACGATCGAGAGCATCGTCAGTCAGAACTATCCGAAGCTCACTTATCACGTGCAGGACGGCGCCTCGATCGACGGCACGATCGATCTCCTGAAGAGCGGAGGCGAAGGCATCAGCTGGACGAGCGAGCCGGACAAGGGGCAGTCGAACGCCATCAATCTCGGCTTCGCCGGTGCCGATTGCGAGATCATGGCCTATCTCAACAGCGATGACATGCTGCTGCCCGGAGCGCTCGCCTATGTCGCCAACTACTTCATGTCGCATCCCGATGTCGACGTCGTCTACGGCCATCGCATCTTCGTCGACCGCGAGGGGCTCGAGGTCGGACGCGCCGTGCTGCCGCCCCATGACGGCAAGGCTTTGCAATATGCCGACTACATCCCGCAGGAGACGATGTTCTGGCGCAAGCGCGTGTGGGACATGATCGGGCCCATCGACGAGAGCTTTCACTACGCGATGGACTGGGATTTTATCCTGCGGGCGCAAGCCGCGGAATTCAAGTTCGTGCGCCTGCCGCGATTTCTCGCCTGCTTCCGCATCCACGATGCACAGAAGACGGCTTCAACCTACGCGCTCGGCGTCAGGGAGATGGGCATCCTGCGGCGCCGCGTTCTCGGCTTCGATCCGACGCAGATGCAGATCCGGCGCGCCATCGCTTCCTATCTCGCGAAGCAGTTGGCCTATCACTACGCCTACAAGCTGCGCCTGCTGCGTTACTGAACGATAGCAGAGGCGTGATCACCATTTGAAAGAATGCGCGTCACGCAGTCGTGGCACGTCGTCCGATCGTTCGCACTTTCGCCAAAAGTCTGGTGATGCTAGCCTTGTCGCGAAGCACCCGCCATTCCGCCACGCGGCATGGAGCCATCACGATCAATCCCGCCAGACGCCGGCGCAAGACAGCGCGCTGCAACAAGAACAAGAGGTGAGGAAGCGCCATGGAAGCCAAGGTACCTGCTGCGTCCGTTTCTCCGCGTCCATGGTCTCCAGCGCCCGATGCCAGCGACATCGTCAAGGGCATCCACGCCATGCTGCACCCGCACAACATTGTGCTGGTGGGCGCGACCGACAAGCCCGGCAATTATGCCGAGCGCATCTGGAACAACCTCGTCAAGTACGGCTACGAGGGCGGGCTCTATCCGGTCAACGCCAAGCGCGACACCGTCTGGGGCGTGCCCTGCTACAAGGATTTCGCGAGCCTCCCGGAAAAGCCCGATCACGTGCTGGTGCTGGTGCCCGCGCGCTTTGCCGTGCAGGTGATCCGCGACGCCGCCGCCGGCGGCGCGCGCTCGGCCACCATCGTCACCTCGGGCTTCAGCGAGTTGCAGGATGAGGAGAGCCAGAAGCTCGCTGCCGAATTGCAAGCCGCGATACGCGAAACGGGGCTCGCCGTCACCGGCCCGAACTGCCTCGGCAATCTGAGCGCGGGCGAAAAGCTCTTCACCAATATCGACGACCGTGTCGTCACCATGGAACAGGGTGCGGTGGCGATCGCCGGGCAATCCGGCGCCATCGTGATGGCGATCCGGCAGGCGCTGGAGGATCGCGGCGTCGGGGTCGGTTACATGGTGACGACCGGCAACGAGGCCGGGCTCGAGACGCCGGACCTGATGCGCTATTTCGCCGAGGATCCGAGCATCAAGGTGATCGTGGTCTATCTCGAAGGCGTGCGCAACACCAAGGCGTTTCGCGACGCCTGCAAGGCCGCGCGCGCGGCAAGCAAGCCGGTCATCGCACTCAAGCTCGGTTCGTCCGAGGGCGGCCGCGCCGCGGCGATGGCGCATACCGGTGCGCTCGCGGGCTCAATCGAAACCTTCGACGCCATCGCGACCCGTGAAGGCGTGATCCGGGTCGGCGGGCTCGACGAGCTGATCGAGACCACCGAATGCTTCGTTCACTCGGCCGTGCCCAAGGGCGACCGGCTCGCCGCGGTCACGCTATCAGGCGGCAAGCGTGGCATGCTGCTTGACGCCTTCTATGCCGAAGGCCTGAACTTTGCGCCGCTGAGCCCGCACGTCGGCTCCGAACTGGCGAAGATGCTCGGGCCGGGCTCGATCGTGGGCAATCCGCTCGATGCCGGCTTTGCCGCGGTGGTCGATCCCTCCGTCTACATGAAGTCGATCGAGCTGATGATCGACGACCCCGATATCGACATCGTCATCATCGATGCCGAACTGCCCAAGGCGCCGCACGAGCTGCGCGAGCGCAATCTGCGCATCGTCGATGGGATGGCGAGCCGGGCCGGCAAGCCGGTGATCTACATCAGCGCGATGTCGATCGGCTTCACCGAGTTCACCAAGGGCTTGCGCAAATCGCTGCCGCATCTCGCGGTCATGCAGGGCATGGACCGTGCGGTGACCGCGATCAAGTCGCTGCTCGCCTATGCGAGGCTGCGCAAGGAAGTGCCCGACATCGTCTCGAGCTCGAAGCCTGCCGCCCGCGCCGTGCTGGAGAAGGCGCTGAAATCGGCGAGCGGTGCCGCGCTCGACGAGGTCGCCTCGAAGAAGCTGCTGAAGGCCTATGGCATTCCAGTCTCGAAGGAAGCGATTGCGCAGACGGCGGCGGACGCCGCGAAGATCGCGAAGCAGATCGGTTTCCCGGTCGTGGCAAAAGTCGTCAGCGCCGAGATCCTGCACAAATCCGACATCGGCGGCGTGGTACTGAATCTTAACAGCGCCGCCGAGGTGAAGAAGGCATTCGCCGACATCACCGCGCGGGTGGCGAAGCTGAAGGGCAAGCCGAAGCTCGACGGCATCCTGATCGCGCAGCAGGTCAAGGCCGATCTCGAGCTCGTGGTCGGCGCCTCGCTCGATGCCGAGATGGGGCCGGTCGTGCTGTTCGGCACCGGCGGCATCGACATCGAGCTGATGAAGGACGTCGCGCTCGCCGGCGCACCGCTGGACGAGGCCGAGGCCCGGCTCCTGATCGGCCGCACCAAGGCCGGTATCAAGATGCGCGGCTATCGCGGCAAGCCGGCCCTGCACGAAGCCTCCGCGGTGAAAGCGCTGGTCGGCCTGTCCAATTTGATCGCAGATGCCGGCGACCGGATCGCCTCGATCGACGTCAACCCGTTCCTGATCAACACCAAAACGGGCGTCGCCGTCGACGCGCTGATCGTATTGAATAATGCTGCTGCAAAACGCGCGGCCGGGCATTGATGTCGCGTAAGGCGGATTGGCGGGTTACGCTTCCGCCTTCGCTCTTCGAGCTACGGCGGACAAGTCGTTAACCCGCCCGCTCTAGTATTGCGGCCGCAGCATCGTCCTTCCAACCATCCCGCTTTGGCCGTAAAATCGCCCTGCATGGCACGCGCGAGCAACCTCGTAATCGGAACGGCGACGCTGGCGGTCATCGCCGTGGCGTTCGGCGGCGTGCTCGGCGTGCAGAAATGGCGCACCGCCCAGAGCCGGAGCCAGTTGCGCGTGGTGTTCGAGGGCGGCTCCGCCAGCGGCCTGCGCCGCGGCGGGCCGGTCAATTTCGACGGTGTTCCCGCGGGCCAGATCCTGTCGATCAAGCTGGATAATCCGCGCAAGATCGTGGCGCTGGTGATGCTCGACAACACCGCGCCGATTCGCAAGGACACGGTTGCGGGCATCGAGTTCCAGGGTCTCACCGGCGTCGCCGCGATTTCGTTGATCGGCGGCGCGCCCTCCGCGCCGCCGGTGCCGCTGGATACGGACGGCGTCCCCATGCTGATCGCCGATCTCAGCGACGCCGAATCCATCGTCGACACCCTGCACAGCGTCGATCGCACGATCGTCAGCAATGCCCCTGCGATCAAGGACGGCCTGCGCACGTTCGAGAACTACACCGCCGATCTCAGAAGCAAGGGCGGCGAAATCGACTCGGTCATGGCCAAGGTCGACAGCGCCTTCGCGGGCTTCGACAAGGCGGTCACCAAGATCGAAGGCGTGGTCCCCGGCTTCGCCGACGGCAAGGCGGACGAGCTGTTCGAGAAGATCAGGGGACTGCACGAGCTCGCCGACGCCATGAAGAAGAAGTCGGCTGCTTACGTCGAGGACATCCGCCGCTCGCTGCTCGACGTCAGCGACGCCGCCAACAAGATGGCTGGCACGCCCACGCCTGCCGCCGCCCCGCGCCCGCCGCGCAAGCCTCCGCAGAAGAAGCAGTGACGCCTTCTTATCCTCCCCCTCCAGGGGAGGGTGGCAACGCTCTACCACGCGTAGCGCACGACGCCCTTGCCGGCGTAGGAGCGGGTGACGTTCGAGAACTCGCCCTCGAAGGTCGCCGACGCAGACCAGCCGTTCATCCAGTTCATCTGCACCGCCGCCGTGGTCAGCGCGGAATCGCGCGCCTGCGCCGCACCGTTCACGACGAAGGCCGATCCCGGCAGGGTCTGGAACACCGCGCCGACGGTGCGGTCCGGATTGTAATCATGCGCCCAGGCGACGCGGCCGCGCAGGGTCATCAGGCCACCGGCCGCGGCGAATGATTTGTCGGCGCGCAGGCCGAGCTCGGTGCGGGTGCTGGTCACGTCCTTGGCGGCATAGTTGAGCGCGAAGGTGCTGTTGCCGACCACCGCGAACTCCGAATAGTTCGGCAGGCTGAACAGGGTGGCCTGGGCCGCAGCATAGGGCGTGAGGCCGATCCACTGCGTAGCGTAGCGGTAACCGCCCTCGACACGGCCCGAGAGCGCATTTGCGTTGAACTGCGCCCGCAGCTGATCGACGCCGGCGGCCGTGACGATGCGGTTGGTCGTGACGTCCTGCCAGCCATAGGCCAGTGCCGCCGTGATATAGGCAGGTCCTGCCGTGTGACGAACGAAGGCGCCGGCCTGGAACAGGTCGGAGCGGCCCCAGCCGAGCCCGTTGACGTTGAAGCCGGTTCCACCGCCGGCAAGCGCAAAGCCGGCGATCGTCGACGGCGAGAAGCGATAGTCGAGGCCGACGGCAGTACCATAGATACTGCTGGTGGTGTTGTTCGAACCGAGCGCGACATTGCCGTCGGTGGTCTGCGAGCCACCATAGCCGGCCGCCCACACATCCCAGCGCTGCTCGAAGGTTGCGGCCGGTGCCTTGCGGTAGATCGAGGCGAAGGCGTCGCGCGCGTTCTTGTCACGCCCGCCCTTGCCGGTCGCGGCATAGGCATTCGCGCTCGGCTCGTCGGCATAGGGCGTCGCACCTGATGTGCCGCTGCGTCCCGAGCCGAACACATCGGTCAAGAGGCCGAGGAACAGGTTCATCGCATTGAAGGTCGTCTGTTGCGACCCCGTTGCCGGTTCGCCGGAGGCCTGGGTCAGGCCGTTGGGGCCGAGGCCCGCGAATTCGGCTTGAAGGAAGCCATTGGTGTTGAAGAAATTCTGAAGCGTCGTGGCGACGTTCTGCTGGTTGATGTTGAGCGCGTATTTCGCGCCATAGTTCAGCGTGAAATCGAGGAACACTTCGTTTGACCCGACCGTCGTCGTGCCGACTAGGCCACCCGGCGCGGCAACGTCGGCGAAATTACCGGTGGCGCTGCCGAAAAACTGCATGATCGAGTAGTGTTGCATTATCTTGCTGCCGGGATACAGCGCGACACCCACGGTCCCGTCCAGCGTGACGTTGCCGCTGACGAGCGCATGGCTCGTGCTGAATCCACTACCGGCCTGCACAACATAGACCGAGCCGGGCTGCAAGGTGAGATCGCCCTGGACCTGCATGCTTGAGCCCGGGCCGCCGTCGCCGGGCGCATAGATGCCACCGGTGGCGATAACGGTGTTGCCGACAATCCCGGCGCCGAACAACGCACCGCCGGCATTCACGGTGGTCAGGCTCGATTGCGAGATGTCGCCATCAACCCGCAGGATGCCGCCATTCACCGTCGTCGTACCGGTGTAAGTGTTTGTGCCGGAGAGGATCAGCGTTCCGCTGCCGACCTTTTCCAGCGAGCCGGAGCCGATGAAACCACACCCGCAGGGATCGTAGTCGCCGATGACGCCATCAACCAGCGCGGAGCGGTTATTGCTGCCGACGACGAGCGTGTTGCCGCCACCGATATAGTAGGTGCCATTGCCTTCGATCGAACCGGCCGTGATGCGGCCGTCGCCGTTCGGGCCGAGGCTGATCCCGAAATCGACGACGCCTGTGCCGGTGGTGATGAAGCGCGCATTGCCGCCGGTGGAATTATCGAAGAACTCGGTCTTGCCACCGTCCTTGGTGATGATCGTGGCGTTGCCGGCCGTCGTGAACGCACCGAAATTGGTCAGGCCATCGGCCTCGTTGATAATGGTTGCATTGCCGGCGGTCGCAGTATCGGACCCGGACAGCGTACCAAACACGGTCCCGCTGAAATCCTTGTTCACGATGGTCGCGGAGCCCGCCGAGGATTGATCGAGGAATGCGGTGCCGCCGCCATTCTGGTTGGTGATGTTGGCCGTGCCCGCATTGGTCCGGCCAAAGAAGCCGGTCAAGCCGCCGTCATTGATGATGGTCGCCCGGCCGGCCGTGGCGGTGTCGGTGCCGCCCCCGAGCGGATCACCGAAGTACAGCTGGCCGTTATTGGTGATCACCATAGAGCTGGCGGAGGTCGCGTTGAGGAACATCGTCGTGCCGGAGATAGCGTTCAGGAGCGATGTAATTCCCGATGTATCGGCATTGACGATATTGAAGAGGCCCTCGTTGTTAACGGCGCCAATGATGCTCGCGGTGTGGGTGGCGTCACCGAGCTGCAGCGCTGCGCACGAACAGATGAAAGTGTCGCCGGTATAGGTGTTGGCGCCCAGCAGCGCCAGGATGCCGGGTCCCTGCACGGAGATGCCACCACTGCCGGTGATGCGCGAGGCGATGACGGCCGATGGGTCTGTCGTGCCGGTGACATCGTTGGTGAAGAACGTCGTCCCCCCGGAGGCTAGCCTGAGATCGCCGCCCTGAATGGTGTAGACAGAACCGTCGCCGGTGAGGTCGAAGCCCACGAGGCTGGTGAGCTGCACGCCGCCTGGCGTAACCGTCACCGTGCCACCGCTTGCCGGCGTCGAGACTCCCGAGTAGCCGAACACCGTGCCGACTGACGAGGGATCGTAAGCAGTGCTGGTCGAACCGAAGACGTCCGTCCAATTCGTGGTGGTGGCGTCCCAGACGCCGCCTCCGCCGTTGACGGCGCCGTTCGGCGTGGTCTGCGACCCGTTGAAGATTTGCTGCGCTGCTGCGGGGCTCGCCGCCGCCGCCGCGCTCAAGGCGAGGCCGATCCAGAATGCCGCGCGAACAGCGGTGGCACGACGCGAGCAACCCCGCCCGCTCGATGGCAACCAAGCCCCCACGCTCTTCCCCTCACCCGCGGCGCTCCCCAGCGGCGCCGCGAGGAACTTAGGCCATGAGGCTGGCCGGTAGAACTACGGTTCCTCGAGAATCAGCCAACGGGACCGCAACTTGGGCAGATTCAACAACTCATGTTGCAACCGAGCCACGGTTTTGCCGGGCTCAATTCCTACCCCGCGCATGCGCCCATGCGTCAGAATGTCCGTTCCATGTACAGCTGTTCACATCTTGGCTGATCATCCAGGGCCGCGCCCCGTGCCCCTTCCCCGGCGCATTCGCATGAATGGCAAGCGCGCCGTCCGCAATAGCTCAGTAATTGCTCGCCGCCGACCCATTCGGGATGCCGTCGATCGGACATTCCTCCGTCCCCGGCGTCGAACGGGTCATCGCCTCGACCATGTCCCGCGTCCCTTCCGGGTCGGCGATCCAGTTCTTGTAGAAATCATAGGGGCAGGCCGCGACGCCGCGCGGGCTTTCGCCGGAATTGATCATGCCGGTGTAGCCGCGGTGGACCAGCTTGTAGAGATGGTTCTGCGACTGGCCGTTGCGGCGCGCATCGCGGATCAGATGTTTCGACAGCTGGGCATATTGGATGCCGTAGTCCTCCTCGCCGCACTCGCCGAGCGTCCGGCCGTCGAAGCCGATGATCGCGGAGTGACCGAAGTAGGAATAGACGCCGTCGAAGCCGGCGGCGTTGGCGACGGCGACATAGACGTTGTTGGCCCACGCCATCGCCTTGGAGATCATGACCTGTTGCTCCTTGGCCGGATACATGTAGCCTTGGCAGCGCACGATCAATTCGGCGCCCTTCATGGCACAGTCGCGCCAGATCTCCGGAAAGTTGCCGTCGTCGCAGATGATCAGGCTGACCTTCATCCCTTTCGGGCCGTCGGAGACATAGGTGCAATTGCCGGGATACCAGCCCTCGATCGGCACCCATGGCATGATCTTGCGGTACTTCTGGACGATCTCACCCTTGTCGTTCATCAGGATCAGGGTGTTGTAGGGCGCCTTGTGCGGATGCTCCTCGTGGCGTTCGCCGGTCAGCGAGAACACGCCCCAGACCTTGGCCTTGCGGCAGGCCTCCGCGAAGATCGCGGTCTCTTCACCTGGCACCGCCGAGGCCGTCTCGTACATCTCCTTGGAGTCGTACATGATGCCCTGGGTCGAGTATTCCGGGAAGATCACGAGATCCATGCCGGGTAGGCCCGCCTTCATGCCCACCAGCATGTCGGCGATCTTGCGGGCGTTGTCGAGCACCTCGGCCTTGGTGTGCAGGCGGGGCATCTTGTAGTTCACCACTGCAACACCGACGGTGTCGTTGCTGCTGGAAATGTCACCGTGAAGCATTTTGAGCGCTCCTGTCTTTTATTCGTTTGAGGTTGCCGTCGATCGAGCGACCGAGTTAGTGGCTGATCATCCAGGGGCGCGCGGTCGGAAAGCCCTTGGCGCCGCTCCTGGTCTTGGTCATCAGCCGCGCGGGCTTTTTCTTGTCGGTCGAGCTCTTGTCCTTCACGGTCTTGCCCGTGGAGCAGCAGCCGCAACCCGGGCCGTGCGAGGCCTTGTATTGGGCGAGCGTCTGCGGCGCGTGCGAGCTGCGCTCGTTGACGGCGTGCGCCTTGCGCTTGTCCGCCGGCATGCAGAAGAAATTCGGTGCGGTCAGAATGACGCGGGGCGCCATCGTCTCGCAGTGTGGGCAGTTTTGCGGATCGTCGCATTCCGCCATCGGGCGCAAATCCTTGAACGGACCGCAGTCGTCACAGAGATATTCATAGACCGGCATCGCATCATCCCTACGCTGTTGCCTGTGAGAGAATTCCCGCGGCGGATGCGGGGCGGCAGATACGCGCCGTCCCGCATCCCGTCGCGCAGGGAGACTATTTGTCCGGCGAGATCGGCATCTGGATATCGCCCGTGATGTGCTTGATGGGTCCTGCCGCCGACGGCATCACGTCGAAGTCGAAGATCTCGGTCGGCAGCCACAGCGTGGCGCAGGCATTGGGAACGTCGACCACGCCGGAGATGTGGCCCTGGCACGGCGCGGTGCCGAGGATCGAATAAGCCTGGGCGCCGGAGTAGCCGAACTTCTTCAGATACTCGATCGCGTTGAGGCAGGCCTGGCGATAGGCGATGTGGACGTCGAGATAGTGCTGCTTGCCGGCCTCGTCGACCGAGATGCCCTCGAAGATGAGATAGTCCTTGTAGTTCGGCGTGATCGGCGACGGCTTGAAGATCGGGTTCTTGATGCCGTACTTCGCCATGCCGTCCTTGATCACCTCGACCTTCAGATGCAACCAGCCGGCCATTTCGATGGCACCGCAGAAGGTGATCTCGCCGTCGCCCTGGCTGAAATGCAGGTCACCCATCGAGAGACCGGCGCCCGGCACGTAGACCGGGAAGTAGATCTTCGAGCCGCGGGAGAGATCCTTGATGTCGCAATTGCCGCCGTGCTCGCGCGGCGGCACGGTGCGCGCACCTTCCGCACCGATCTTGGCTTTCACATCGCCCTTGGCGCGGCCGCCATGGGCGGTCGCCGCGAACGGCGGGTTGGCGAGGCCGGGCACGCGGGTGGGGTTGGTCGAGATCAGCTCGGCCTCACGCTTGTTCCAGGTCTCCAGCATCTTCGGATCAGGCAGACAGCCGATCAGGCCGGGATGGATCAGGCCTGCGAAGTTGACGCCGGGCACGTGACGCGACGAGGTGTAGAGACCCTTGATGTCCCAGATCGACTTCTGCGCCAGCGGGAAATGGTCGGTCAGGAAGCCGCCGCCGTTCTGCTTGGAGAAGAAGCCGTTGAAGCCCCAAAGGCTCTCCTTCATCGGGCCGACGTCGAGCAGGTCGACGACGAGGAGATCACCGGGCTCGGCGCCCTTGACGCCGATCGGGCCGGAGAGGAAATGCACGATCGAAAGATCGATGTCGCGCACGTCGTCGGCGGAATCGTTGTTCTTGATGAAGCCGCCGGTCCAGTCATAGGTCTCGATAATGAAATCGTCGCCGGGATTGACCCAGGCCACGATCGGGATGTCGGGGTGCCAGCGGTTGTGCACCATGTCATTATCGTAAGCCGATTTGGTGAGATCGACCTTGATCAGTGTCTCTGGCATCGAGATGCTCCCCTTTCTACACGGTTGGTTAGACAGACAGATATTTCGAGACCTGCGCGGCATCGACGGCGTCGCGCGGATCGTCGCGCACGATCTCGCCGTTCTCGATCACCAGCACGCGGTCGGCGATATCGAGCGCGAAGCTCAGGACCTGCTCCGACACCACGATCGAGAGCCCCTTTTCGTCGCGGATGCGCTTCAAGGTGCGCGCCATGTCCTTGATGATCGACGGCTGGATGCCTTCGGTCGGTTCGTCCAGCAGCAACACCTTCGGCTTGGTCGCGAGCGCGCGGGCGATGGCGAGCTGTTGCTGCTGTCCGCCGGAGAGATTGCCGCCGCGGCGGCCCTTCATTTCCAGCAGCACCGGAAACAATTCGTAGATGTCGGCCGGCACTTCGGTCCCGCCGGAGACGACGAGGCCGGTCTCGATGTTCTCCTTCACCGTCATGGTCGAGAAGATCATGCGGCCCTGCGGCACATAGGCGAGGCCCTTTGCGACGCGCTCGTAGCTCGGCAGACCGCCGAGCTCGGCACCGTCCATGGTCACCGAGCCGCTTTTGGCGGGGAGAATGCCCATCAGCGATTTCATCAGCGTGGTCTTGCCCATGCCGTTGCGGCCCATGATCGCAACGATCTCGTTCGCGGCGACCTTGACGTTGAGCCCGTGCAGCACCTCGCTCTGGCCGTAGGCGACGTGAAGATCGGAAATAGCCAGCATCGTCGCGTCTCCTTTAATGGCCCAGATAGACTTCGACGACCTTGGGGTCGTTCTTCACCTTCTCCATGGTGCCCTCGGAGAGGATTTGCCCCTGGTGAAGCACGGTGACCTTGTGCGCGATGTCCTCGACGAACTTCATGTCGTGCTCGATCACCAGCACCGAGCGGTTCTTGATGATGCGGTTGAGCAGCTCGGCGGTCTTGGCGCGTTCGGACACGCTCATGCCCGCGACGGGCTCGTCGAGCATCAGCAGATCCGGATCCTGGATCAGCAGCATGCCGATTTCGAGCCACTGCTTCTGGCCGTGGCTGAGCAGATCGGCGTTCACGTTGAGCCGATCCTTCAGGAAGATCATTTCGGCGACTTCGTGCACCCGGTCGCGCACGGCGGCGTCGCGGGTGAAGCTCAGCGCGCCGAACACCGAGCGGCCGCGCGGATAGGAGATCTCCAGATTCTCGAACACCGTGAGATCGTCGTAGATCGACGGGTTCTGGAATTTGCGGCCGACGCCCGTCTTGACGATCTCGTTTTCCTTCATCCGCGTCAGCTCCTTGCCACGGAACTGGATCGAACCCGACGTTGCTTTGGTCTTGCCGCAGATCAGGTCGAGCACGGTGGTCTTGCCGGCGCCGTTGGGACCGATGATGACACGGATCTCGTTCTCGTCGACGTAGAACGAGAGATCGTTGACCGCCTTGAACCCGTCGAACGACACGGTCAGTGCTTCGACGGCGAGCAGGAATTCCTTGGGCTGATGACCGACGAGCATGATCTATCTCCTCACTGCCAGCGTGGCATCGGCATCGTGGTGACCTACGAGCATGATGACCTCCTCACTCCGCCGGGGCGCCGTCGGCGACCGAGCTGTCGGTCCAGCCGTCAGGTTTCGGTTTGCGCGACGAGATCAGGCGATCGATGCGCGGCTGCACGTAGTCGCCCCAGATCCCGGCGAGACCGTTGGGGAAGGCCAGCACCACGGCGATGAACAATCCGCCGAGGCCAAACAGCCACAATTCGGGGAAGGTTTCCGACAGGCTGGTCTTGGCGAAGTTGACCAGCAGCGTGCCGTAGACCGCGCCGAGGATCGAAAGCCGGCCGCCGACCGCCGTGTAGATCACCATTTCGATCGACGGCACGATGCCGACGAAGGACGGCGACATGAAGCCGACATTGAGCGCGAACATGGCGCCCCCGATCGCGGCGAACACGGCGGCAATACAGAAGGCGAAGATCTTGAAATTCGCGACGCTGTAGCCGGAGAAGCGGACCCGATCCTCCTTCTCGCGCATCGCGACCAGGATACGCCCGAGCTTGGAGTGCCGGACGAACTGCGCGATCATGATGCAGGCGAACAGAAGCCCGACTTCAAAGAAGTACAGCACGATCTTGGCGTGGTCGGGCCGGATGTCCCAGCCCTTCAACGTCCGCAGGTCGGTCATGCCGTTGATTCCGCCGGTGTAGCCCTGCTGTCCCACGATCAGGATGGTGAGGATGGCCGCGACCGCCTGGGTGATGATGGCGAAGTAGGTGCCGCCGACCCGGCGCTTGAACATCGCGGTGCCGATGATGAGGGCGAAGATGCCAGGCACGAGAATGATGGCGGCGATCGTGAAGGTGAGGCTGCTGAATGGCTTCCAGAACAGCGGCAGCGCGGTGATCTGATTCCAGTCCATGAAATCGGGAATGCCGGGCGTCGACTGGATCTTGGTGTTCTCCACGCTTGACGCCTCGAGCTTGAGGAACATCGCCATGCAGTAGCCGCCGAGCCCGAAGAACACGCCCTGACCGAGGCTCAGAATGCCGCCATAGCCCCAGCAGATCACCAGCCCCAGCGCGACGAAGGCATAGGTCAGGTATTTCGCGACCAGATTGAGCCTGAAGACATCAAGTGTGAGCGGCAGGACCACCACCAGGAAGACCGCGAGCACCAGAATTCCGATGAACTCCGATCGATTGAAGAAACGATTGTCGGTCATTGCATCAGCCCCAGTTTCTCACTTGCGGACCTTGAGGGCGAACAGCCCTTGCGGCCGCAGCATCAGGATTCCGACAACCGCAAGCAGCGTCAGCACTTTCGCCATCGAGCCCGACATGAAGAACTCGAGGGTGGATTGCGTCTGCGAGATCGAGAAGGCCGAGGCGATGGTGCCGACCAAACTGGCGGCGCCGCCGAACACGACCACCAGGAACGTGTCGACGATGTAGAGCTGTCCGGAAGTTGGCCCGGTGGAGCCGATCATCGTAAAGGCGCTGCCGGCGACACCGGCGATGCCGCAGCCGAGACCGAAGGTGTAGCGATCGACCTTTTCGGTATTGATGCCGACGGCTCCGGCCATGATGCGGTTCTGCACGACGGCGCGAACCTGGCGGCCCCAGCGCGACTTGTACATGACATAGGCGACGCCGATGGTGATCAGCACAGTGAGGCACATCACGAAGACGCCGTTGATCGGCACCTCGATGCTGTCCGTGACGTGCAGCGATCCGAGCATCCATTGCGGGAGCTCGACGCCGACCTCGCGCGCGCCGAACACGGAGCGATAGGCCTGCTGCAGCATCAGGCTGAGGCCCCAGGTCGCCAGCAGCGTGTCGAGCGGACGCTTGTAGAGATGCCGTATCAGCACCCACTCCACCAGCATTCCCAGGGCGCCGGATGCGACGAAGGCCAGGATCATCGCCAGGAAGAAATAGCCGCTGAACAGGCTTGGCAGATAGGCTTGGAAGAAATTCGAGGTCATCCAGGTGACGTAGGCCCCGAGGATCATGAACTCGCCATGGGCCATGTTGATGACGCCCATCTGGCCGAAGATGATCGCAAGCCCGAGCGCCATCAGGACGTAGACCGAGAACAGGATCAGTCCCGCAAAACCCTGCATGACGAAGATGGAGCCAAGATCACCAAGCGAATAGTCGCCGAACATCGATGTCCTCCGTCGGGGATAAGGTCCCGCGTCGCGAGCAGGTTCGCGACGCGGGGGTCTTGGGCGTGGATTTGCGGTCCACGCCAGGGAGCGGCTTGGTGTTGAGGAAAGGCGCGAGCGACGTCGCGACTTACTGGTAACCCTTGGGGAACGGATCCGGCTCGACGAGATCGGCGGTCTCGTAGATCAGCTCGAACTGGCCATCGAGCTTGGCGCGTCCCACCCGGGTCTTCGACCAGAGGTGATGGTTTTCGTGGATGCGGACATAGCCTTCCGGCGCACCCTTGAACTCGACGCCGGGCGAGGCCGCCGCGATCTTGTCGACGTCGAACGAGCCCGCCTTCTCCACCGTCAACTTCCACAGCCACGGGCCGAGATAGGCAGCCTGGGTGACGTCTCCGATCACGGTCTTTTCGCCCCACATCTTCTTGAACGCGGGCACGAAGGTCTTGTTGTTGGGATTATCGAGCGACTGGAAGTACTTCATGCAGGCATAGGCGCCCGCGATGTTCTCGCCGCCGATGCCGTCGATTTCGTCTTCGGTCACCGAGATCGTCAGCAGCGCCTGTTTCGAAAGGTCGATGCCGGCGGCCTTGAGCTGCTTGTAGAACGCCACGTTCGAGCCGCCGACGACGTCGGTGAAGATCACGTCGGGCTTGGTCAGCTTGATCTTGTTGATGACCGAGTTGAACTGGGTGTTGCCGAGCGGATAATACTCCTCGCCGACGACCTTGCCCTTCAGCACATTCTCGACGTGCTTGCGTGCGATCTTGTTCGAGGTGCGCGGCCAGATGTAGTCGGAGCCGATGAAGAAGAACGACTTGGCGCCCTTTTCCTTGGCGATCCAGTTCAGGCCGGCGAGAATCTGCTGGGTGGCCTCCTGGCCGGTGTAGATCACGTTCTTGGACTGCTCGAGGCCCTCATAGAAGGTCGGGTAATAGAGCATGCCGTTGTACTGCTCCATGACCGGCAGCACCGCCTTGCGGGATGCCGAGGTCCAGCAGCCCATGATCGCCGCGACCTTGTCGTTGACGAGCAGCTTCTTGGCCTTCTCCGCAAAGGTCGGCCAATCGCTGGCGCCGTCTTCCTGGATGAACTTGATCTTGCGCCCGAGCACGCCGCCCATGGCGTTGATCTGCTCGATGGCGAGCTTTTCGGCCTCGATCGAGCCGGTCTCGGAGATGGCCATGGTGCCGGTCGCCGAGTGCAGGATGCCGACCGTCACCTCGGTGTCGGTGACCGCCAGGCCCGTCGTGTTGATCGCCGAGGTCGCCGGAGCCTGCGCGAAAGAGGCCCGCGGCAGCATCGTAATGGCCGGCACGGCGGCCATTCCCATCAATAGTTTGCGCCGGAGCGGCGACAACAGGCCCTTGTTTGCTTCGTCTGACATGAGCACCCCACTTTTGTTCGAGGACACGCGATTGGTGCCGTGAGGATGGCTCGAATTTGTGCAGCGCAAGCATACGCAAGATCGCGTATACTGCACCGCAAAATACCGACGTAGGCTTCTGGTACGGAATTTGCGAGGGCTCTGGGACGTATCGGGAGTGGGGTAACGAGTGGCAGGGCGGCAGCGAATAGACCGCGTCAGGCGCCAGTACAACCAGTGGGTCGCCAACCAGACGCTGGAAGACTACGCGCTGCGCTTCACCGCCAAGAGCGCGCGCCGCTGGTCTGCCGCCCGTGTCGCCAACACTGCACTCGGCGCCATCTCCTTCCTGGCGCTGGAAGCGATCGGCGGCACCATCACGCTGAACTACGGCGTAACCAACGCCAGCGCCGCGATCCTCGTCGTCTCCATCATCATCTTCTTCTGCGGCGTGCCGATTGCCTATTACGCAGCCAAGTGCGGCATCGACATTGACCTGCTCACCCGCGGCGCCGGCTTCGGCTATATCGGCTCGACCGTCACCTCGTTGATCTACGCCTCCTTCACCTTCATCTTCTTCGCCATCGAGGCGGTGATCCTGGCAACGGCGCTCGAGATGTGCTTCGGCATTCCGCGCCCGATCGGCTACCTCATCAGCGCGGTGGCGATCATTCCGCTCGTGACCTACGGCATCACGCTGATCAGCCGCTTCCAGCTCTGGACGCAGCCGATCTGGATCATCCTGCACATCCTGCCCTTTGCCGCGATCGCCTGGGCCAACCCCTACTCGTTCACGGAGTGGCGCAAGTTCGCCGGCGAGCATGGCGACCCGAGCGGACATTTCGATCTGCTGCTGTTCGGTGTCGCATCCTCGGTGGTGTTCTCGCTGGTGGCGCAGATCGGCGAGCAGGTCGACTTCCTCCGGTTTCTGCCGCGCGACCGCCGCACGTCGCGAACGTCGTGGTGGATCGCCCTGCTGATCGCGGGACCGGGCTGGATCATCTTCGGCGCACTGAAATTGTTGCTCGGCTCGTTTCTCGCCTTCTTTGCGCTAAGCCACGGCCTCTCGGGCGAGCTGGCGGCCGAGCCCGCGCACATGTATCTCGAAGCGTTTCGCTACGTGCTGTCGCAGCCGGATCTGGCGCTGGCGCTCACCGGCATGTTCGTGATCCTGTCGCAGCTCAAGATCAACGTCACCAACGCCTATGCCGGCTCGATCGCCTGGTCGAACTTCTTCTCGCGTCTGACGCACAGCCATCCCGGCCGGGTCGTCTGGCTGGTGTTCAACGTGATGGTGGCGCTGCTGTTGATGGAGATCGGCGTCTACAAGGCGCTGGAGCAGACGCTGGCGCTCTATTCCAACGTCGCGATCGCCTGGGTCGGCGCGCTCGTCGCCGATCTCGTCGTCAACAAGCCGCTTGGCCTGCGCCCGCCGCAGATGGAGTTCAAGCGCGCCCATCTCTACGACATCAATCCGGTCGGTGTCGGCGCCATGACGATCGCGACCATCGTCTCGATCGCGGCGTTTTACGGCCTGTTCGGTCCGACCATGAAGGCGCTCGCCGCCTTCGTCGCGCTCACGGTCGCCTTCGTCACCGCGCCTGTTATCGCCTGGCTCACCGACGGAAAGTACTACATCGCGCGCAAGCCGAAGCGGAGCTGGGCCAATATCGAGTCGATCCAGTGCTGTATCTGCGAGCACAGTTTCGAGCCGGAGGACATGACGTCCTGCCCCGCTTACGCCGGCCCGATCTGCTCGCTGTGCTGCTCGCTCGATGCACGCTGCCACGACCTCTGCAAACCGCATGCGCGCGCGCAGGTGCAGTTCGCCGAAGCGCTCGGCAGGATTCTTCCTGAACCGATCTACCGGCGGATCAACTCGCAGTTCGGCCACTATATCGGCGTGTTCATGGTCTCCGCCGGCCTCGTCGCGCTGGTGCTGGGACTGATTTATCTCCAGACCTCGGCGAGCGTGCCCGGCGAGAATTTGCTCGTCTCGAACGTGCTCTGGAAGGTGTTCTTCTCGCTCAGCATCATCATCGGCGTGGTGGCCTGGCTGTTCGTGCTGGCGCAGCAGAGCCGCCGCGCCGCCGAGGCCGAGACGCGGCGGCAGACGACGCTGCTGATCCAGGAGATCGACGCGCACAAGCGCACCGACGCCGAGCTTCAGCGCGCCAAGGAGGTCGCCGAATCCGCCAACCTCGCCAAGAGCCGCTACGTGGTGGGCCTGAGCCACGAGCTGCGCTCACCGCTGAACGCGATCAGCGGCTATGCCCAGCTCCTGGAGCAGGACGCGACGCTCAACACCAAGCCGCGCGACCAGGTCCGCGTCGTCCGTCGCAGCGCCGATCACCTCTCCGGCCTGATCGACGGCATTCTGGATATTTCCAAGATCGAGGCCGGGCGGCTGTATCTGTCGCGCGACGAAGTGCGGCTGAGCGAATTCCTCGACCAGCTCGTCGGCATGTTCCGTCTCCAGGCGGCCGCCAAGGGCATCGACTTCGTGTTCAGGCGGCCCGCGCATTTGCCGGTCGTGGTCTACGCCGACGAGAAGCGGCTGCGTCAGGTGCTGATCAATCTGCTCTCCAACGCGATCAAGTTCACCCAGACCGGCAGCGTGCAGTTCGTCGTGCACTATCGCAGCCCCGTTGCCGAGTTCGAAGTGATCGACACCGGCCCCGGCATCCAGGGCGACGACCTCGAACGCATCTTTGCACCCTTCGAGCGTGGCGCGCTCGGCGTCTCGCAGCCGCAGACGGGCACCGGGCTGGGCCTGACCATCAGCCGGCTGCTCGCCGGCGTCATGGGCGGCGACATCAAGGTCCTGAGCACGGTTGGCGCCGGCAGCACCTTCAAGGTCAAGATGCTGCTGTCGGAAGTCGCCAATCCGCTGCGCATCGCGCCGGTGGAGGCGCCGGTCTCCGGCTATCGGGGCGCACGCAAGACCATCCTCATCACCGACGACGACCCCGTGCATCGCGACCTCCTGCGCGAGGTGCTGGCGCCGCTCGGCTTCATCCTGCTCAGTGCACCCGATGGGCCAGGATGCCTCGCGCTGGCGCAGCATTGCCGGCCCGACCTGTTCCTGCTCGACATCTCGATGCCTGCCATGGACGGCTGGGCCGTCGCGGAGGCCTTGCGCACGAGCGGCCATCACCAGGCGCGCATCCTGATGGTGTCGGCGAGCGCTCTGGAGGCTCACGGCACGCCGCTGGCGCAGCCCTTCCACGACGGCTATTTGATGAAGCCAATCGACATCCCGCGGCTGCTGGAGACGATCCGCCAACTCCTAAAGATCGAATGGCAGTACGGCTCGGACCAGATCGCGGTGCCGTTCTGGCGGCTCGAGAGCGGATCAAGGCCACCGGTGCGGCACATCGAGGCGCTGATGGGGCTGGGCCAGATCGGCTACGTCAAGGGCATCCAGTTGAAGCTGGACGAGATCGGCAGCGAGCACCCCGAGCATGCCGACTTCGTTGCGGAAATGCGGTCGCTCGTCGACCGCTTCGATCTCGACCGGTACATGGCCACATTGAAGACGTTGCATGCGCATGAGCATTGAGTCGAGGAAGCGCGATGTCGCGCTCGTTGTCGATGACTCCCCGGAGACGCTGCGGCTGCTCACCGATGCGCTCGACGGCGCCGGGATGACGGTGATGGTGGCGCTCGACGGCGCGGCCGCGATGCGCATCGTCGACCAGATCACGCCCGACATCGTGCTGCTGGACGCCGTGATGCCCGGCATGGACGGTTTCGAGACCTGCCGCCGCCTCAAGCGCGACGCGGGCGTTGCCAACGTGCCCGTGATCTTCATGACAGGCCTTGCAGAGACCGAGCACATCGTGCGCGGGCTGGAGGCCGGCGGCGTCGACTACGTGACAAAACCGATTGTGATCGAGGAGATGCTGGCGCGCATCCGCGTCCATCTCGGCAATGCCCGCCTGACTCAGAGCGCGCGTGCCGCGCTCGACGTCTCCGGCCGCTTCCTGTTCGCAGTCAACCGCCAGGGCCACATCCTCTGGGCCACCCCGCAGGCGCAAAAACTGCTGGCCGATCATCATGGCGCGCAGGCCGACGACTTCGTCCTGCCGCCATCACTCCTGCAATGGCTGGAGCAGGCGAAGGACAAGGGCAGCTCGAAGTCGCAGGCGGCTCCCCTGCCCGACAATCCGCAACTGCGGCTCTACTACATGGGCGAAACCGCGCCGAACGAGTTCCTGCTGCGGCTGTCCAAGGAGTCCGGCACGGCGCTGCCGCCCGAATTCACCAGCGAGCTCGGCCTCACCACCCGCGAGGGCGAGGTGCTGGCCTGGCTCAGCAAGGGCAAGACCAACCGCGACATCGCGCAGATCCTGGGCTTGAGCCCGCGCACCGTCGACAAGCACCTGGAGCAGATCTACGCCAAGCTCGGCGTGGAGAACCGGACCGCGGCGGCGGCGATTGCAACGAATGCAACGCGAAGGAATTCGTAGCAGCACTGCAAATGAGTTGAGACGCAGTTCGCCCAACAAACAGTGTCGTCCCGGACAAGCGAAGCGCAGATCCGGGATCCATAACCACAGGGAGAAGTTTGGCGAAGACTCGGAGTGAGCGGTTCGCCCTAGAACCACTGCCTGGGAGTATGGGTCCCGGGCTCGCTTCGCGCCCCGGGACGACAGCCGTGTGCGTGGCAATCGCTACCGCCCCTCACACGAACAATCACTCACCCGTAAACAAACGCCCCGTCATCCAGATCCGTCTTCGGGATCTCGTCCTTCTCGGTCCAGTAATCCTGGCTGTGCTGCCATTCCGGCTTGTCGCCGCGCTTGGGGAGCAGGTCCATGTTGCGCATGATGTAGCCGGGGTTGAAGTTTTCCGGATCGATCCAGGGCAGGATCGGCATGTTGTGGTCTTCAGCGCGCAGCCTGACTTCGACCTTCTTCGTGCCCTTGGCCTTCATGTGGCCGAGCAGCCGGCAGACGAAATCGGCGACGACGTCGACGCGCAGCGTCCAGCTCGCACGGAAATAGCCGAACACCCAGACCATGTTCGGCACGCCCGTGAACATCATGCCGCGATAGGTCACGGTGTCGCCGAAGGCGAGCGGCTTGCCGTCGATCTCGAAGGCGATGTCACCGAGCGCCGCAAGATTGAAGCCGGTTGCGGTGACGACGACGTCGGCTTCCAGCAGCTTGCCGGACTTGAGCTGGATGCCGTTCTCGACGAAACATTCGATCTCGTCGGTGACGACGGAGGCCTTGCCGCTGGCGATGCCCTTGAACAGATCGGCATCGGGCACAAAGGCGATACGCTGCCGCCACGGCCGGTAGGTCGGCGTGAAATGCGTTTCGACGTCGTAGTCCGGCCCGAGAACCGCGCGGATCTGGTCGATCAGATCCTTCTTCACCTGCTCCGGCTTGGCAATGCAGAGCTTTGTGAAAGCATCCTGCTCGAACAATATTTTGCGGCGGACGATCTCGTGGATCCATTCCTCGTCGACCTGAAGCCGGCGCAGCTCCTCGGCGATCTCGATGGCGTTGCGGCCGAGCCGGAAATAGGTCGGCGAGCGCTGCAGCATGGTGACATGCGCGCAGGCGTCGGCGATGTTCGGCACCAGCGTCGCCGCGGTCGCGCCCGAGCCGATCACGACGACCTTCTTGTTCGCGAGGTCGATATCGTCGGGCCAGCTCTGCGGATGGACGATGCGGCCCTTGAAGCGGTCCATGCCCTTCCATTCCGGCGTGTAGCCTTCGGAATGGCGATAATAGCCCTGGCACATCCAGAGGAAGTTGGCGGTGAACGTTTTCGCCTCGCCGGTGTCGGTCGTCGTCGCCTCGATGGTCCAGAGATTTTGCTCGCTCGACCAGCTCGCGGAATTGATCTGGTGCTTGTAGCGGATGTGCGGGGCGATATCGTTGTCTTCGATCACCTCGTTCATGTAGGTGAGGATTTCCTCGGCGGTCGCGATCGGCGGGCCGACCCAGGGCTTGAAGCTATAACCGAAGGTATGGAGATCGCTGTCCGAGCGAATGCCGGGATAGCGATGCGTGCTCCAGGTGCCGCCGAACGTCGCCTGCGTTTCCAGGATGACGTAGCTCGTGCCGGGAAGCTGCTTTTCGATGTGATAGGCGCTGCCGATGCCGGAGATGCCGGCACCGACGATCAGCACGTCGAAATGTTCAGAGGCCTGCTTGGTTGTGGCGTGACTGCGGACAGCGACATTCATTGTTGCTTCTGTGCCTTGCTTGTTTTTGTGGCCGCCCTTGACCGGACGGCGCGTTTCCTCCGCGACGGGCATGGTCGCCCATCGCGCTTCCACTTCAAAATGACACAGATCAATTCGCGGTCAAACTATAACGCCGCACCCCAGCTCCGCGCGGTCTGCAAAATCCAGTCGCGATAGAGGGTGAGCGGCGTGACGCCGGTCAATCCGCCGCAGCCGGCGGCGCCGTTCGGTCCCGTGGACCAGCTGATGACGCCGACAAGCACCGGACCGTTCGGCTTGTCCTCGAACACCGGACCGCCGGAATCGCCGGTGCAGGCGCCAATTCCGTCGCGAACACCGTTGGTTACGGGATCGACCAGCCGGATCTGGAACGTGCCGGGCTGGCCCGTGGCCACGAGCCCGGCAACGCGCGTCGCGCCGCCGCTCTTGCCATCGCCACGGACGGTGACGCCGATACCGGCGATGACGAAGCGGCTGCCAACCTGGATTGGAATGGTCGGCGCACCGACCGACACCGTCGATTTTCCCTTGAGTGGAATTTCCAGTTGCAACAATGCCACGTCCGCGGTGGCGCGATGCGCCTGCATTGCCTGCATGTTGAAGTTCGGATGGATCGCGACGGTACGCACATTCAGCAATTGCGGCGCACCGTCAGCGCCGCGATCGACGATCTTGTAGTCCGCGCCGGGCTGCACACAGTGGGCAACCGTCAGCACGACCTTCGGAGCGATCAGGCTGCCGGTGCAGAAATTGCCACGCGAGCCGACGATGGTGACGACCGCGCGCGCGACACCATCGGCCTGCGGCGTGCCGCCGCCGACGATGGCGTGTGCGGGCGTAGCGAGCAGCAGCGCGGCTGCGATGAGGGTTGCAAGCTTCTTCATGGGAACACGCTTTGGCGTCAGCATCGGTGACGGCGGGATTGCTTCGGACTGGCCCTTGCCGATAGCGCATGCTAGCGCTCTTGGGAAGGAATTGACGAGGGCGGGATCTTGACGATCGAGGCTGTGATCTTTGATTTTGGCGGCGTGCTGACGAGCTCGCCGTTCGAGGCGTTCGCGCGGTACGAGACCGAGCGCGGTCTGCCCGTCGACATCATCCGGCGCACCAACGCCGCCAATCATCTGGAAAACGCCTGGGCCAAGTTCGAGCGAGCCGAGGTCGACATCGACACCTTCGACAAGCTCTTCGCGGAAGAATCGCGCGCGCTCGGCGCGGAGGTGCGCGGCCGCGACGTGCTGCCGCTGCTTCAGGGCGATCTGCGTCCCGAGATGGTCGAAGCTCTCAAGCGCATCAAGGCGCAATTCAAGACCGGCTGTATCACCAACAATCTGCCTGCCAACGCGATCGGCAGCATGACCGGGCGCTCACTCTACATCGCCGAGGTGATGGTTCTGTTCGACCACGTCATCGAATCCGCCAAGATCGGCCTGCGCAAGCCCGACCCGCGCATCTACAGGATGATGGTCGAGACGCTGAGGGTCGATCCGAAGAATTGCGTCTATCTCGACGATCTCGGCGTCAATCTAAAACCCGCGCGCGAGATGGGCATGACGACGATCAAGGTAGCCAGCGGGGCCCAGGCCATCGCCGAGCTCGAGGCGGCGACGGGGCTGAAGCTGCGCTAGTCTAGCCTGTCATTGCGAGGAGCGAAGCGACGAAGCAATCCAGAGTCTTTCCGCGCAGGGATTCTGGATTGCTTCGCTGCGCTCGCAATGACGGCGTAGAGCCATCTCGCCTGGCAGACTGACTACTCCGCCGCGGCGGCGATCCGCTCCGGAAAGGCGGCCGCCAGCGATGCTCTATCCGGCTTCAGCACACCGCGCTCCGTGATGAGACCAGTGACCAACCGCGCCGGCGTCACGTCGAACGCGTAATTCGCGACCGGCGAGCCCTCCGGCACGATGCGCACCGTCTCCAGCCGGCCGTCGGCGGTGCGGCCGGTCATGTCGGTCACCTCCGTGCCGCTGCGCTGCTCGATCGGAATGTCGCGGATGCCGTCATCAACGGCGAAATCGATCGTCGGCGACGGCAATGCGACATAGAACGGCACGCCGTTGTCGTGCGCGGCAAGCGCCTTCAAATATGTGCCGATCTTGTTGCAGACATCGCCATTGGCGGCGACGCGGTCGGTGCCGACGATGGCGAGGTCGACCATGCCGTGCTGCATCAGGTGTCCGCCGGTGTTGTCGGGGATCACCGTGTGCGGCACGCCGTGATGGCCGAGCTCCCAGGCCGTGAGCGAGGCGCCCTGGTTGCGCGGACGGGTCTCGTCGACCCAGACATGGATCTTGATGCCACGCTCATGCGCCAGATAGATCGGCGCCGTTGCGGTGCCCCAGTCGACGGTGGCGAGCCAGCCGGCATTGCAATGGGTCAGCACGTTGACGGTCTCGCCCGGCTTCTTCTTTGCGACGATCGCCTCGATCAGCTTCAAGCCGTTGCCGGCGATGCCGCGGTTGATCTCGACGTCCTGCTCGACGATCTCGTCGGCGCGCGCATAGGCCGCCTCCGCCCGTTCAACCGGATCGACCGGCGCGAGCGCCGTGCGCATCTCGTCGAGCGCCCATTTCAGATTGATCGCGGTCGGCCGCGCCACGACCAGCGTGTCATAGGCGCGCTTGAGGCCGGCGTCTGATGAGTCCTCGCGCATGGCGAGCGCCATGCCGTAGGCCGCGGTTGCACCGATCAGCGGCGCGCCGCGCACCAGCATGTCGCGAATGGCGACCGCAGCGTCTTCGCAAGAAGTCAGCTTAGCGATGACGAACTCATGCGGCAGCCGGCGCTGGTCGATCGCGCCGACCGACCAGCCATCGCGCTCGCGCCAGATGCTGCGAAAATGCTTGCCGTCAACCTTCATGGCATTCTGCCTTTCGTATCACGCCCGCAGGATGCGCCCGGCCACCGCATCGAGCTTCTTCAAGAGCTCGGGATCGCGCGCCTCGGGCGCCGTGATCAACGCGGTGTCGAGCGCGCGGTCCGAACCGATCGGGCACGGCTCGTGCTCGCGCGGAAAATCCGTCGCGAGCCGCGCCACCAGCGCCTTCGCCTTGTCGGCGTTCGAGGTCAGCACGCGGATGATGTCCTGGACGGTGACGGCGTCGTGGTCGGGATGCCAGCAGTCGAAATCCGTCACCATCGCGACCGTGGCGTAGCAGATCTCGGCCTCACGCGCGAGCTTTGCCTCGGGCATGTTGGTCATGCCGATCACGGAATAGCCCGATGTCTTGTAGGTCATGCTTTCCGCATAGGTGGAGAATTGCGGCCCCTCCATGCAGACATAGGTGCCGCCGCGCGCAAACGCGATGCCCTCGGCTTCGGCTGCCGCCCCAAGATGGATACGAAGCCGCGGCGAGACCGGATGCGCCATCGACACATGCGCGACACAGCCCCGACCGAAGAACGAGCTCTCGCGCTTGTGGGTGCGATCGACGAACTGGTCGACGAGAACGAAGGTGCCGGGTGGCAGCTCCTCCCTGAACGAGCCGCAGGCCGAGAGCGAGATCAGGTCGGTGACGCCGGCCCGCTTCAGAACATCGATGTTGGCGCGATAGTTGATGTCGGAGGGCGACAGCCGGTGACCCTTGTCGTGCCGCGGCAGGAACACGATCGGCAGGCCGGCAATCGAGCCGCGCCGCAGAGGGGCCGACGGCTCGCCCCAGGGGCTCTTGATCACTTCTTCGCGCGCACCCTCGAGACCCGGCAGATCGTAGATGCCGGAGCCACCAATGATGCCCAATACCGCCTGCGTCATGCCTGCTCCACCCTGTCAGCTATGTGCGACATGGTTAAGCTATGCCAGTTTTGCGGCGATTTTGAAACGGGGGTGGTGGGGCGATGCCGGTGCTGTGAGGGGCGTGGAGTGCTCGCCTCACACTCGATGTCGTCCCCGCGAAAGCAGGGACCCATAGCCACAGGGCGCAGTTTGGCGAGGGTTCGTCGTTCTGTACTGCGACCCTCAACGATCGATAGATTCCGCGGTATGGGTCCCTGCGTTCGCAGGGACGACCCGGGGAGAGATAGGTACGTCTAATTAAGCCGCCGCGGCCAGCTGCAGCTGGTTCGCGACCATCCGCTCCAGCGTCTCGACCGACTGGAAGTTCTCGGGCGTGATCTCGGACTGCGGGATGGTGAAGTCGAACTCGGCTTCGACGCCGAGCATCAGATTGACCATGTCCATCGAGGTCAGGCCCGCATCGACGAGCCTCGCCTGTGGCGTGATGTCCGCGGTGAGCGAGTTCTGCTCGAGGATGCCCTTCACCAGCTTGATGACGCGATCGCGCACGTCGGTATCGAAGGCCTGCATCGGTAAATTCCCATCTGTCTATTCAACGGTCGGACCGGTTGCCGGCTACGATGGGCGCGACGGGCCGATCCCACAATGGGCGCCACCATTACTTCGCCTTTCTTAGTAAACGATGACTCAGATTGTCTGGAATTCCGGGTTCTTCCAGATCCCTAACGCGATCACGGAATTGTCGGCGATGCAAACAACCCGAACTTAACTGTTCGTTGGGAATTGCGGTTTGTTTACCCTCTATTTCATCGACGAATTTGAATTAAATCCGTAGCCTCGTCTCACAAGCAAAATGGTCGGAGGATCGCTTGCACGGCATCGCGAATGATGCCGGCGATCCTGAACGGCAAACCGGAGGCGGACGAGTATGAACGTGCGTGAAGCAGTCCTCACTGTCGACGAAACGCAAACGAGCTTTCTCGAACACGGCCCCTCCCTCATCGAACGCGCCACCCGGACCGCCACTGCGGCGGCGGCCGACGCGGACGGGGTCGATCGCGACGCCCGCTTCCCCCACAAGGCTTTCGAGGTCGCGCGTGAGCAGAAACTGCTCGGCGTCATGATCCCGGTCGAGTTCGGCGGCCTTGGCGCTTCGATCTACGACGTCACCGACATCTGCTACACGCTCGGGCGCGCCTGCGCCTCGACCGCGATGATCTATGCGATGCACACGACCAAGGTCGCCTGTGTCATCAGGCACGGCCACGGCATCCCCTGGATGGAAACGATGATGCGCCGGGTCGCCCGCGACCAGTGGCTGCTCGCCTCCTCCACCACCGAAGGCCAGAACGGCGGCAACATCCGCGCTAGCGCCGCGGCAGTCGACCACGCCGGCGACGCAGTCTCGCTGATGCGCGACGCCACCGTGATCTCCTACGGTGCGGAGGCCGACGGCCTCGTCACCATCGCCCGCCGCGCCACCGAGGCCGCCGCCTCCGACCAGGTTCTGCTGGCGCTCGCCAAGGACGATTATTCGCTGAAGCAGACGCAGGGCTGGGAGACGCTCGGCATGCGCGGCACCTGCTCGACCGGCTTCGAGCTGAAGGTCGATTGCCCGGCCGACCGCATCTTCCCGGAATCCTATGACAAGATCCATGCCCAGACCATGACGCCGTTCGCGCATCTGTGCTGGTCCTCGGCCTGGGCCGGCATCGCGGCTGCGGCCGTGACCCGTGCGCAGGCTTTCGTTCGCAAGGCGGCCCGCACCTCGGGCGGCCAGATGCCGCCGGCCGCGGCGCATTTCACGGCCGCGAAGATGTCGCTGGCCAAGCTGCGCGCGCTGATCGCAGCCAATGTCGACACCTTTGCCCGCGCCGAACATGACGAGCGCGCGCTGAGCTCGCTCGATTTCCAGTCTTCGATCACGCTGTTGAAGGTGCAGGCCTCCGAGCTCGCGGTCGAGACCGTGATGCATGCGATGCGCACCGCGGGCCTCTCCGGCTACCGCAACGACGGCGAGTTCACCATGGGCCGCCACCTGCGCGACGTGCTGTCCTCACCGATCATGATCAACAACGACCGCATTCTCGCCAACGCCGCCACGTCGACGCTGATGAGCGGCATTCCGGCAAGCCTTCGGGACTAGAAAGCCTTCGCGACTGACGTGCCTTTCGGCCAAAAAGAACAATTTCAGATAGCAGGAAGTCGAACATGAACATTGCTGTTCTCCCCAACTCGCCCGAGACCGCGCCGCAAATCGCAGATCCGCTCGATCATCTCGCCGACAAGCTGTTCCACCCCATGGGCTCGGACGGCGTCTACGCCCGCACCGCGCTCTATGAGGGCGTCGTCGAGCGTCTCGCCGCGCTGATCACGAGCGATCGCGAGGCCGGCACCGAGGTCATGCGCTTTCCGCCGGTGATGAGCCGGGCCCAGCTCGAGAAATCCGGCTATCTCAAGAGTTTTCCGAACCTGCTCGGCTGCGTCTGCGGCCTGCACGGCACCGAACGCGAGATCAACGCGGCGGTGAGCCGCTTCGACGCCGGCGGCGACTGGACTTCATCGCTCTCGCCGGCCGACCTCGTGCTGTCGCCCGCCGCGTGCTACCCGGTCTATCCGATCGCGGCGAGCCGCGGACCTTTGCCGAAGGGCGGCCTGCGCTTCGACGTCGCCGCCGACTGCTTCCGCCGCGAGCCGTCGAAACATCTCGACCGGCTGCAATCGTTCCGGATGCGCGAATATGTCTGCATCGGCAGCCCCGACGACGTCGCCGATTTCCGCGAGCGCTGGATGGTGCGCGCGCAGGCGATTGCCCGCGACCTCGGCCTGACCTTCCGCGTCGACTATGCCAGCGACCCCTTCTTCGGCCGCGTCGGTCAGATCAAGGCAGTGAGCCAGAAGCAGCAGCAGCTCAAGTTCGAGCTCCTGATCCCGCTCCGCTCGGAGGATCAGCCGACCGCCTGCATGAGCTTCAACTATCACCGCGAACATTTTGGCACGACCTGGGGCATCCAGGACGCCAATGGCGAACCGGCCCACACCGGCTGCGTCGCCTTCGGCATGGACCGCCTGGCCGTCGCCATGTTCCACACCCACGGCACCGATCTCGCCGCCTGGCCCGCCAAGGTGCGGGAGATCATGGGCATGCAGCCGTTAGCCACGGCCGATGCCCATGGTGAAGGCTGGCGCTAGAGCGTGATCCGGAAAACTGCGGGGCGGTTTTCCGAAAGATCATGCTGAAACGATAGAGCGAACGAGGCCTCCCATTTCCACGGGTAAAACGAGCGTGATCCACACCAAGGTCCGATGCCGCGAGATCACCGAGGCCGACGTCGATGCGGTCGCGGACCTGCTGACGCGCGGCTTCGTCGGCCGCTCGCGCAATTACTGGATTCAGGGGCTGCGCCGACAGGCCTTCCGGCCCGTGCCGGAGGGCTATCCGCGCTTCGGCTACATGCTCGACAATGACGGCGCGCCCGTCGGCGTGCTGCTGCTGATCTACACGGCGCGAAAGCACGGCGAAGAGGCCGCCATCCAGTGCAATTTGTCGAGCTGGTATGTCGATCCGGCCTACCGCAACTACGCCCCGCTGCTGACCAAGATCGCGCAGCGGCACAAGGATGTCACCTATCTCAACATCAGCCCGGCGCCGTGGACCTGGCCGATCATCGAGACGCAGGGCTTTCGTGCCTATTGCCACGGCATCTTCTTCTCCGTGCCTGCACTCGCGCGCCCTCCGCGCTGGAGCAAGATCGAGGTCATCTCGCAGCACGCCAAGGCGATCGAGGGGCTGACCGACGACGAGACGCAGCTCCTCACGCGGCATGCCCGCTACAATTGCCTCAGCCTGGTCTGCCGCACGCCGAAGGGAACGTTCCCCTTCGTCCTGCAGCCGGTGCGCATCCGCCGCGGCTTCATCGCACCGCCGGCGATGAAGCTGATCTATTGCCGCAGCGCCGCCGAATACGCCGCCTGCGCAGGCCGCATCGGCCGGCTGCTGCTGCGACTTGGCAAGATCTCGGTGGCGATCGACTCCAATGGCCCGATACCCGGCCTCGCCGGCATCTACACCGAGCGGCGCGGTCGTAAATATTTCAAGGGCCCGCACCGGCCGCAGCTCGGCGACCTCACGGACACGGAACTCGTGCTGTACGGGCCGTAGGGTAAGGTCGGGCCCAACATCCGCCGTCGTCCCTGCGAACGCAGGGACCCATACCGCGTGATCTACCTGTGAGCCCAGACGCCGGTACCGCGGGAAGATCATTCCGGATCAGTCTTCGCCAAACTGCGCCCTGGGGTCATGGGTCCCTGCGTTCGCAGGGACGACACCTGATTTGTTGCAGGCTCTCGGCCAACTCTGGCTTGCAGGCACTTCCGCATTCGCGCGCCGGCACACACTCTACGCATCCCCAGTCACCCTCCGTAAACTACTGCGCTTAAGGGAATTTTCCGGCCTCTTCGCTACGCTCAGTGGCTGAACTACGTTGCGTTAAGTCTATTGCCGGCCGAGACCCGTCGATCCCATGACGCCGATCCGCGATAACGAGCTTGGTGCACGCCACGCAGAGGGCCCGCAGGCCCTCGTCGGGCTGAGCCAGCTTGCGCTCGATCACATGGAGCAGGGCGTCTGCGTCTACGACGCCGACAACCGGATCGTGCTGGTCAACCAGAGCTATCTGTCGCTGTTCGACATGTCGGCCGACATCGTGCATGTCGGCACGAGCTACCGCGAGGTGCTCGCACACAGCGCGGCGCGCGGCAACTTTCCTCAGGACGAGCTCGACGCGCTGTATACGAAGCGGATCGCGCAGATCGCAGGCGGGAAGCCGTTCCGCACGGAGCAGCAACTGGCGAGCGGACTCGTCATGGCGCTCGAGCTGAAGCCGCTTCCCGGCGGCGGCTGGATGACGATCTGCGATGACGTCAGCCGCCTCGCCCGGCTCGAGGCGGAATTACGCGTGCAGACGGAGCGCAGCCAGCACGCGCTCGCCAACATGTCGCACGGCCTCATCATGTACGATGGCGACAGCCGTGTCGTCGTCTGCAATGAGCGGTTTCTGAACCTCTACAATCTCGACCCCGACATCGTGAAGCCGGGCGTCTCGCATTGCTCAGTGATCGAACACTGGATGTCGCGCGGCAACCTGCCGGGCATGCCGATTGACGAATTCCGCCACACGCGCCTGGAGGACGTGCGCGCCAGGAAAGCGAAGACCCTGCTGGTGATGCGCTATGACGGCCGGATGGTGCAGGCGGTGTCCCGCTTCCTGCCCGACGGCGGCTGGGTGACGGTGCATGAGGACGTCACCGAGCGGCTGCAGTACGAAGAAGCGCTGCGGCAACAGAACTTCATCCTCGATGCGGCGCTGGAGAACATGGCGCACGGGCTCGCCTTCTACGACAGCGACATGCGCCTGCGCGTCTGCAACACCACCTACCGCAAGATCTATCGGCTGTCGCCGGAGGAAACCAGGCCTGGCACGCATCTCGGCGAGCTGATCGAGCGGTCGATGGTGAACGGGGCGTTCACTTCCGAATACAGTCCGCAACAGCTGCTGGAAGCCGCCAGCGCGAGGATCGCGAACCACGATTCCTCGCCGATGCGCCGGCGCATGTCGAACGACACCGTGATCTCGGTGCGCTACTGCGCGCTGCCCGAGGGCGGCTTCGTCGCCACCTACGAGGACATCACCGACCGCGAGCGCGCGATCGAAGAGCTGAGCGAGCAATACCGCCGCTTCGACGCGGCGCTGAACAACATGAGCCAGGGCCTGTGCATGCTCGATGCGAGCCTGCGCGTCATCGTCTGCAATCGCCGCTACATCGAGATGTATGGGCTGTCGCCCGATGTCGTGAAGCCCGGCGTCTCGATGCGCGAGATCATGGAGCATAGCTGCGACCTCGGCATCCATCCGAACACGACCGCCGCGAGGATCTATGCCGACTATGTCGAAAGGCTGCGCGAGGGCGAACACACGCTGCACCGTCACCTGAACGACGGCCGCATCATCAAGCTCAATCACAAGCGGATGGAGCACGGCGGCTGGGTTGTCACCTATGAGGACGTCACCGAGCGCCACAAGGCCCAGGCCCGCGTGGCGCACATGGCGCAGCACGATTCACTCACCGACCTGCCCAACCGCACGCTGTTCCGCGAGAAAATGGGCGAGGGACTGAACCAGGTCGCGATCGCCGGCGGAGCGATGGCCGTGCTGTGCTTCGACCTCGATAATTTCAAGACGGTCAACGACCGCCTCGGCCACGCCGCCGGCGATCGGCTTCTGCGCTGGGTCGCGTCACGGCTGAAGGAGAATGTCGGCGAGCATGACACCGTCGCCCGCCTCGGCGGCGACGAGTTCGCCGTTCTCCAGCGCGGACCGCAGCCGCAATCGGCGGAACGGCTCGCCCGCCGCCTGGTCGAGATCATCGGCCACCCGCCGCCGCTGGAAAGCCAGTCGATCCATGTCGGCGTTTCCGTCGGCATCGCGATCGCGCCCGATCACGGGCTCGATGCCGACGAGCTGATGAAATGCGCCGACCTTGCGCTGTACCAGGCCAAGGCCAAGGGGCGCGGCGCCTACCAGCTGTTCGAGCCCGAGATGGAGGAACAGGCGCGCGGCCGGCACGCGCTGGAGCACGATCTGCGTGGCGCGCTTGAGGCACGCGAATTTCACCTCGTGTTCCAGCCGCAGGTGCGGCTCGACACCACCGAGCTCACCGGTTTCGAGGCGCTGCTGCGCTGGAAACACCCCTCCCGCGGCTTGGTCTCGCCGGCCGAATTCATTCCTCTCGCGGAGGAGAACGGGCTGATCGTCCCGATCGGCGAATGGGTGCTGCGCACGGCCTGTGCGACCGCGGCGTCCTGGCCCGATGTCACCGTCGCGGTCAATTTGTCGCCGGTGCAGTTCCGCTCGCGCGGACTCGTGGCGATGGTCGCGAGCGCGCTTGCGGAAGCCGACCTGCCGCCGCAGCGGCTCGAGCTCGAGGTCACCGAGACCGCGCTGCTCGACGACAGCGAGGCGACGATCGAGATCCTGCACCAGCTCCGCGCGCTTGGCGTGCGTGTCAGCCTCGACGATTTCGGCGTCGGCTATTCCTCGCTGAGCTATTTGCGCAAGTTTCCGTTCGACCGCATCAAGATCGACCGTTCCTTCGTCGGCACGCTCGGCGAGAGCCCGGAGAGCGTCGCCATCGTTCGCACCATCGCCAGCCTCGGCTCCGTGCTCGGCGTCGAGACCACGGCGGAAGGTGTCGAGACCATCGAGCAGCTCGACTTCGTCCGCGAATGCGGCTGCACAGCAGTCCAGGGCTACTATTTCGGCAGGCCGTGCCCGGCAGCCGAGGTCGGACGCACGATCGAGCGACTGAGCGCGGTCAGACGCGTGGCGTGACGCTCCGCTTCACCGCGACGCTCTCTCTATCGTTACGCCCGACACGACCTCAGGCGATTGAGCGTGGCACGATCGGCCGATGCGAGCGCATTGCTCCACTCCCGTTCGGAGAGGTCTCCGACCAGGCTGGAAAGGCTGATGGCAAGTGCACGAAGCCGCGCATTCTCCTCAAGAAGCAAAAAAACGTCGTTCGACGGGGATTCATCGTCCGAAAAGCTAGCGCCTTCGCAGAGCTGCTGCGACAAGAGTTCGAAAGACTCGTCACGCACGGTATCTTCGGCAGTGGAAATCAGCTTCTGTCTCTTATGACGCATTAAATCTTCATCACTCATGGCAAATTCCCCAACTCAGGACATGCCTCCAACCGCATTTGGATACATCGATTGAGTCGGCGGCGGATTTGAGTCCGAAATGGGCTCACACGATGTACGCCTCGTGTCCCCCGGCGCCTCGCTTGCTTACTCGTTCGCTTCACCGGCGTCTTTCAGACCGGCTCGCAGTGCGGTCACGACGCGATGGGCCACGTCGATATCCCTGACCGACAATCCATCCGCAAGGCCGTTGACCCACGGGACCTGCAAGCGGCCGGCGGCGTCGTAGACCTGCCTGCCCTTGTCGGTGAGCACCACAAGCTGCGCCCGGCGATGATGCGGGTTGGTCTCGAAGACAACGAGACCATCACGCGCGAGGTCGTTGACGATGCGCTGCACGTTCTGGCGATTGGCGCCGAGATTGCGGGCGAGCCAGGCGACCGGCTCCGGGCGCTCGGCGTCGGCGATCGCCCCCAGGATCTGCCAGCGCGCACTGGTGAGGCCGAGCGACGTCACCAGCCGGTCGCCAGCGGTCAGAAGCAGGCTGTTGGCGCGGAACATGTCGAGGATGAGGCCGGTCAGCGCTTCGCCCGCCGGGGTCCGTTTGGTCTTGTTCATTTGGCACCATTGATCCGTATTGACATCATGATGTCGATTAGCTATATCCGGGACTGTCGAATTGACATTATGACACCAAATTGACCGGAGCAATGTCATGCCCCTCATGCGCCCCCTCGACCCTGCCTTCCCGATCGACCGTCAGATCGCGCTCGAAACCGGCCCCGCGGTGCTCGTGAACGTGTTCACGCTCGACGCCGAGGATGAGCAGAGCTTCCTCAAGACGTGGCAGGACGACGCCGCCTTCATGAAGCGCCAGCCCGGTTTCATCTCCACCCAGCTTCACCGCGCCGTCGGCGACAGCCCGGCCTATCTGAATTACGCGGTGTGGGAATCCAACGCGCATTTCCGCGCCGCTTTCACCCACCCGGAATTCCGCGCAAAGATCGCCGCCTACCCCGCATCCGCAGTCGCGAGCCCGCATCTGTTCCAGAAGGTCGCGGTGCCCGGTATTTGCGTGGGGTAGCTGCGCGCCTCCCACTCAGCTGTCATGCCCCGGCTTGACCGGGGCATCCAGTACGCCGCGGCCTCTCGGCTTAAACACAACTGTCTCTGGAATACTGGATCGCCCGATCAAGTCGGGCGATGACAGCGAGCATGCGGAAAGCCCCGCGCAGCTCGTCGTTATCCGACGAAGCAAGGGACGCAGCTCTATCCTGCCGCAGGCAGTGCGCTGTCCGGCGGCGTGCCCCATGGGCGGTCGGCTGAGGCGAGCCCGATCAGGCGGCCCTGGATGTAGTCGCAGCCCCAGTCGCGCAGCATGGCGGCGGCCTCTTCGTCCTGCACCCACTCGGCGACCGTCTTGATGTCGAGGCGGCGGGCGAGGTCGATCAGGGTCTGCACAAAGGCGCGGTCGTCGGCGGAACGGGTGATGTTCTGCACGAAGGCGCCGTCGATCTTGACGATGTCGACGCCGAGCTTGCGCAGGTTTCGGAACGAAGTGTAGCCAGCGCCGAAATCGTCGATGGCGATGCGGCTGCCGAAATTCTTCAGCCGCGTGACAAAGCCACGCACGTCATCGATGTCCTGGATCGCGACCGTCTCGGTGATCTCGACGATCAGCCGCTCGGCGACGCCGGGGTGGGCCAGCATCAGCGACTCAATTCCCGCCCACCAGTCCGGATCCATCGTCGTATCAGGCGAGATGTTGAGGCTGAGGCAGATGTCGGGCGCGGCGGCGAGCTCGGCGACCACGAGCTCGAGCACGCGGTGATCGACCAGGCGGATCAGGCCGAGCCGTTCGGCAACCGGCACGATGTCGGGTGCCAGCAGCACCTGGCCGTCGCCCTGGTCCATCCGCACCAGGCATTCGTGGAACGCGCAGTCGCGCGAGGCGGCCGCGACCACCGGCTCATAGGCGAGCTTGATGCGGCGCTCGTTCAGCGCGGTGACGATCTCGTCGGTGACACGGATGTTGACGCGGCGCTGTGCGTCGCGCGCGGCATCCGGGCGCCACGCCGCGAACGAACCGACGCGGCGTTGTTTTGCCGCGTCCAGCGTCTCATGGGCGCGATTGACGGCCTCGTCAGTGCTGCGGGCATAGCGCGGCACGCTAACCGCGCCGATCGACGCCGTGACCGAGACCGGGCCGGATTTGGTCGGCACCACCTCGTCGCGGATGCCGGCAAGGAAGCGCTCGGCGGCGACGTTCATGTCATCGACGGTGCAGTTCTTCAGAATCAGACCGAACTTGTTGCCGGAGAAACGGCCGAGCACGTCACCGCCGCGCAGGCGGGCGCGGATGCGCTTGGCCACGTCGAGGATCACGGCGTCCGCGACGTCGAAGCCGAAAGCGTCGTTGACGCGGGCGAGATGATCGATGCCGACCAGCATGAAGGCTGCGGTCGAGCGGAAGCGGGTCGTCTCCTCGATCGCCTCGGCCAGCGCCGCGATCAGGTGGGAACGATTGAGCTCGCCGGTCAGCGGATCGAGCCGAGCCAGCTTGGCCAATTCCTCGTCGCGGGCGTGGCGCTCATTGTTGATGCGGATGGAGCCGATCGCGCGCACCGGGCGGCCATCGGGGCCGGCGAACCAGCGGCCGGTCTCCTCGATCCAGACCACGGGATCGGCGGCGCTCATGCGCACGCCATATTCGACCCGGTAGGGCGCGCCGTCGGCGCCGTGCACCGGCGAGGTCTGCGCCAGCGCGGCGGTCCGCAGCGTCTGCGCGGGCTCGATCAGCTTGGCGAATTCGGCGCCGGTCGCGAGCCGCTCGGGCGGGATGCCGGGAAAGACGCTGGCGACCTGCTCACCCCACACGATGGAATCGCTGGCGATGTCCCAGGCGAAAACGGCCTGACCAAGAGCGGCCAGGATGTCGGAGGCTTGCGGCAATGCAGGGGTCAAAATCGCCTCGTTTCGGGACAGCAGGGAGTCCTGAGTCGGCACAGAATACGGCCAGATTCGACTCCGACTCTAGGCAAAGTTCATAAACAATTTGGAAACCATGTTTCGCAGGCCCGCGGAACCAAACCGGCCCGGCCGGCATAGGCCTTGCGAGTACATGACACGCACCGGCGCCAGCGTCTCGAAACGCGACAGGCCTCGCCGGATCAACGGTGATTGCGATGTTAAGTACTGATCGATCGGACTGCACGGACAACGGCACGGGCACGGCCCTGGTGCCGCTGCTGCCGACGTTGCAGTGGGTCCACAAGGCGCCGCTGCCCCGTCCCGATCCGAGCTTCGTCACCCAACTCATCGCCAATGCGGAGCACCTGCCCCAGGCCAGCCGGCTCCGCCGCGCCTCTTCCGAAGATGCGCAGACGGCCTATGGCGGCAAGCGCCCGCTTCCGAGCGTCACCGCGCGCACGCGGCAGGTGGTTTGAAGGATCAGCGCGGCGCGTCGGGAGACGGCGGCGTGCCGTTGCCCGGTTGCAAATCCGGCGAGGGAATTTCCGGCGAGGGCGGGTTCACGGGTTTCGGCGCGGGATGATCCTTCAGCACGGATTCGGCGACCGACTGCGCTGAAGGCGCGGGTGGCACCGCCGGCGCAGACACCGGCTCGAACTTGGGTTCGGGCGCCGCGTCGTCCGCTGCCGCTTCGGCCTGGCGCTTAGCCTTGCGCGGCGCCGGCACTGTCGTCTCCGCGACATAGGTGACGCGGCGGCGCGTGCGCTGGGCGATACCGCCGAGGAAATCGGCCATCGCGAGCAGCACCAGCAGGAAATAGGTGGAGTTGCCGAACTTGGGCCACATCACGAATTCGGCCGCGGCGGCACCGAACACGATCAGCGACAGCAGATGATCCATCAGGAATTTCGAGCCGGGCCGCGCGCCTTTGACCACCTCTAACAGCAGCAACACGATACCGAGCGCGAGCATCACGTCGGCAAGCGTGACCGGCCAGGTCTCGCCCGTGATCATCGGCACCCTGAACAGCACGTCCGTAAAGGACACGGACGGCATCAGGAAGGCGATGATGTTGTAGACCGCGAGCGGGATCAGGAGCAGCGGGAAACCGACCATCGGCGAAATGCCTTCTCGATCAAGATATCCGGACAGGACAATGCGGCCGCGAAGCATTAGCTCCGCCGCCGTCATTGTCATATCTCATTGGGTGGCCGAAATCAGGCAGGCGAAATGATCCTGCCCGGAGAAAGGTCCTAAATTCAGGACTCTTTCTTCTTCAGGACCTGACGGCCCTTGTACATGCCGGTCTTGAGGTCGAGATGGTGCGGACGACGGAGCTCGCCGGAGTCCTTGTCTTCCGCATAGGTCGGCTTCTTGATGGCGTCTGCCGAGCGGCGCATGCCACGACGCGACGGCGAGGTTTTTCTTCTCGGAACGGCCATTTCAATATCCTCTAGGGATTGGTGTTGTCAGGGCATCGTCCGCGAGGGGACGGCTCAGCACCCGCAAACCGAGGCGAGCTGAATGCCGATCAAGGCCGGGCTTATAGAGGAAGGCTGGCCGTAAATCTAGGCTTTTGGACCGGAAAATACGTCCGAAAAGGGCCCAAAATCAGCGATTTTCCCGCCAGCAGGTCAAAAGCGAGTTCGCCTGCGCCCTCGCCACATAGGTCCCCGCCAGCCGCCGGACGCCAGGCCCGGGGGTCCGGGCGCTCCGTTTGACCGGATTGGGCAGGATCGAGGCCAGAAGTGCCGCCTCCCGAGGCGAGAGGTTGGCCGCCGATTTGCCGAAGGCATAGGCGCTGGCCGTCTCGACCCCGAACTGGCCCTGGGGACCGAGCTCGGCGATGTTGAGGTAAATCTCGAGGATTCGCGCCTTGGGCAGGACGAGATCGATCCACAGCGCCAGCGGGAATTCCAGCGCCTTGCGGACGAAATCCCGCCCCTGCCAGAGGAACAGGTTTTTTGCCACCTGCTGGGTGATGGTGGAGGCGCCCCGGAAGGGCGTACCGTCCTCCTTCGCATCGTCGATCGCCTCGCGCAGCGCGCCCCAGTCGATGCCATGATGCTTGCAGAAATGGGCGTCCTCGGCCGCCACCACCGATCGCAGCAGTGAGGGCGACATCGCGGCCAGATCAATCCACTCCCGATGCATCGGCGCACCCCGGAGCGACCGCCAGGCCATCAGCGTCGAAACGGGATGGCCGGTGCGGTAGAACGGCGCGATCACGTAGGGCGCGAGAGCCACGACCACGAGCGCTACCAGCAGGGTCTTGACGATGCGCAAATCGACCTTTCCGGCGCAAAATGAAACGCGGCCACGGATCCCGCCATTAAGTCTGTGATAATTCTGGCCTTTTCCAGCACTTTTTAGGCCTTCCAAACGATTGACTGAGGCGGGCGCATAAAGGATTGTCCCGCCGAATTTTAGTTCTGGAGCCCTTCTTGATGACCGGCACGTCCCCGTCCGATTTCGCCAAACGCCTGGACAAGACCGCTGATGACACCGAAGCCCTGCTTGGACGCCTGCTGGCGGACGACATCCTGCACGATGAGATCGCCCGTCCCAAGCGACTGATGGACGCAATGCGCTATTCGAGCCTGAACGGTGGCAAGCGCCTGCGGCCGTTCCTGGTGGTCGAGAGCGCCGCCGTATTCGGCGTTCCCCGCGAAGCGGCGCTGCTCGTGGGCGCCGCGCTCGAATGCATCCACTGCTACTCGCTGATCCATGACGACCTGCCGGCGATGGACAATTCGGACCTGCGCCGCGGCCGCCCCACTCTGCACAAGAAGACCGATGACGCGACCGCGATCCTCGCCGGCGACGGCCTGTTGACGCTCGCCTTCGACATCGTCACCCGCGATGAGATCCACCGCGACGCCAATGTGCGCCTCCTGCTGACGCGCGCGCTGGCGCGCTGCGCCGGCATCGGCGGCATGGTCGGCGGCCAGATTCTCGATCTCGCCGGCGAAGGCCGTTTTGGCGGCAACGAGCCGATCGATGTCGCCCGCATTCAGCAGATGAAGACCGGTGCGCTGCTGCGCTACGGCTGCATCGCCGGCGCGATTCTCGGCCAGGCCTCGCAAAAGGAATATCAGGCGCTCGACGATTACGGCCGCGCGCTCGGCGAAGCCTTCCAGATCGCCGACGATCTGCTCGACGTCGAGGGTGATGCGGCGGCCCTCGGCAAGCCGGCCGGCGCCGATGCCGCACTCGGCAAGACCACCTTCGTCACCCAGCTCGGCATCGAAGGCGCCAAGCAGCGCGTGCGCGACCTGCTCGCGCGGGCCGACGGCGCCGTGTCGATCTTCGGCGACCGCGCCGCCGTGCTGCAAGCCGCCGCGCGCTTCGTCGCCGAGCGGAAGAACTGATGTAGTGCACGATCTTCACCTCGCCCCGCTTGCGGGGAGAGGTCAATATTCAGGCGCAGCTTGAATATCGGGTGAGGGGGAGCCTCCGCGAATCCAGCTCTCACCGTCCTTGCGGAGGCGCCCCCTCACCCCGACCCTTTCCCCACAAGCGGGGCGAGGGAGCAGGCCGCCGCTGCGGCGACAACGAGAGTTGAGCGAGAGGGCTGGAGCCATCATGGCCACCGACAAAGACGATCCCGTCCTCGTCCGCTTCCGCAAGATGTCGCGGCCGATGCGGCTGATTTACGCGCGGCCGCGCACCTTTATCGCACTCGCTGCCGGCATCCTGGTCTGCTTGCTGCTGCCGGGATCGCACCGGCTGGTGACGCGGCTGCTGTTCGGCTGGGATGCGTTGATCGCGGTTTATCTCGTGCTGGTCTACGCGATGATGCTGTGCAACGACCAGCAGCACATCCGCCGCAGTGCCGCAATGCAGGACGACGGCCGCTTCGTGATCCTGCTGGTGACGGCGATCGGCGCCTTCGCCAGCATCGCAGCGATCATGTCTGAGCTCGGCACGCCGCATCGCGGGGCGTGGGAGTTGACCATCGCGATCGCCACCATCGCGCTGTCATGGGCCGCCGTGCACACGACCTTCGCGCTGCATTACGCCCATGATTATTACCGGCACCCGCCGGGCGGATTGCAATTTCCGAGCGGCGATAAGGAAGATCACGCCGATTATTGGGACTTCGTCTATTTCTCGTTCGTGATCGGCATGACCGCGCAGGTCTCCGACGTCGGCATCACCGACAAGACCATCCGCCGCACCGCGACCGCGCATGGCATCGTGTCGTTCATCTACAACACGGCGCTGCTGGCGCTGACAGTGAACATCGCGGCAAGCGCGATCTCGAACTGACGTCATCCCGGCAAGTGCCGAGACGACGGCGTCGATGGCGCGGTCCTAGTTGCACACCTCGGCATTGGCGTCGTTGCCGGGGCCGCCGCCGCCGCGATATTCGAGATGACAGCCGCGGTTGACCGGACGGCAGCTGCCGCCATTGCAGAAAATCTGCCCGCCACCCGAGGCGCGGCCGGCGCTCGCGGCAGCCGCAATGCCCGCTGCGGCACCATCGCCGCCCGCCGCGCCACCGGCCTGACGGCGCTGCCGTGCGGGACGCTCATCGCCGTCGTCGCGCTTGGCGGTTGCGCGCTTGGCCGTCGCAGGCTTGGCGATGTGCTGCTTCTCGCACGCATTGTCGTCGTTGATCGCATAGCCCTCACGGCAAACGATCTTCGTGCACGTGTCGCCGTCGGCCTTGAAGCCGTGCTCGCAGACCAGCGGGCAGACGCGCGACGGCTTTGACTTGACGGTATCGAGCGCATCGGTGCTCGCCACTTTCACGTCGAGCCTGGTGCCGGCGTAACGGTTGAACTGCGACAGCGAGCGCCGCGAAGTTGTATTCCAGTTGCCATCGGCCTGCCCGGAGAAACAGCCGACGCGGCCGAGCTCGGTCTGCACCAAGCGGCTGAGGTCGACCGGCGTGGTCGTCGACGTCAGTGAAGCGACGCTGGTGCCGGCGGGGCTCGCCGTGCTGGCGGGTGCAGCACCTGGCGCCGCGGCGGCGAGGTTGACGCGCTGCTGCTCGGCCGCGGCTGCCTGCTGCTGCACCTGCTCCTTGGCCTTCTGCGCGGCGAGCTGCGCCTGCTCGGCGGCCTTCGCATCAGCCGCGGCCTTGGCCTGCGCATCCTTCTGCGCGCCGAGGGCGGCAAGACGATCGCGTTCGGCCTCGGCCTGCTTCGCCTTCTCGGTGGCCGCCGCATGGGCCTGCTCGGCACCGATTTTGTCGACCTGAAGCTTGGCGAGATTCGCATAGAAGCCGTCAGGATGCTGGGCCAGGAATGCCTCCCAGGCCGGCCTGTTGCCAACCTGGAGCGCGAGCTCGTAGTCGCGGCGGATATCGGCCGCCTGCGGGTTCGCCACCGGCGCCACCGGAGCGGCCGCGACCACCTTAACCGGCACCAGCGGCACGTCCTCGCCGCCGAGCGAGCCGTACACGAACGGCTCCTGCTTGTTGCCGGTCGATTTGAGCACGTCGTCGCGCACGAAGCCGAAGGCGCGGCGGACGTCGAGGCCCGGCGTCGTCAGATGCTTCGACAGTGCCATAGTAAAGGGGCTGTTGGCGCCGTCGCCGTCCTGCGCCGTGAAGCCGGCCTTGGCCGAATACGCGATCAGCGTGTTGGGGCTGTTCGGCTCGACCTGGGCCAAGCCGCGGCCGATGCCGCGCGAGACAACCGTGCGCTTCATGGTCTTGCCGAACGGATTATCGCGGCAGGCGTCGAGGATCACCAGGCGAAGCTGCTTGGCGGGCTCGACCGTGACCAGGACGCGGTCGAGCGACAGCCCCTGGTCGTAGACATCGGTGTCGCGTTCGAGCTTGGCGTCAACAGGGATCAGATAGTTCGAGCCTTCGACCTCGATGCCGTGGCCGGCATAGTAGATCACGGCGATGTCGGCATCGCGCGTCGCATCGGCAAAATCGCGCAGCACGCGCCGCGTCTCCAACGCGGACAGATCATGCCGGGACTCCACAATTTCGAAGCTGGCGTCCTTCAGCGTCTTGGCCATCACTGCACCGTCATTGACGGGGTTCGCGAGCGACGGCGCGTACTGATACGACGAGTTGGCAAGGACCAGCGCCACGCGCTTTCCGGCGAGAGCGGGCGCAGCGCCGAACAAGAGAGCCAGAAAAAGCGGACAAAGTCCGAGCAGGCTACGCATGACAGAACTTCCAGAGATCGGGAGCAATTCGGTCGCCCTTTGGGGATTGCCTTAGCAGAATCCGCCATCGCATTTGTGATGGAGATCACGAAGACGATGCCGGCAAACTGCCAAGGAACTCTTTAGTCTCGCCGGAGCGATAGCGGTTCGCTGGCGCAGGCCAAGTATGCGCTCAGTCACCCCCGATGTGTCCCCGGTATTGCGGCAGCTCGTCCGTGATCTCATGCCAGGGCGCTTTCGAGCCCACGAAGATGTGGGCGCTCGGCCGAATCGAGGGGGCGTCAACCAGGGTTCCCATGGCGACATGGACCCATTTTCCCTCGCGCACCCGGGAATAAAGCAACGAGCCGCAGCGGGCGCAGTGCGCGTCGTGGGTTGTGTCGTCGCCATAGATCAGGCGCTGGTCCTCGCCACGGACGATGCGGAGCTTGTCCTGCACGATCCCGGCGAACGGCTTGAAGGCGGAGCCGGTGGTGCGGCGGCAGTTCGAACAGTGGCAGTTCAGCGCGTAAGAGAACGCGTCCGCGACCTCGTAGCGCACCGCACGGCAATAGCATTCGCCGGTGAGGATACGAGCGTTCGAATTTTCTGATCCGGTCATTCCAGCGTCCTCGCGCAATTGACGCAGACACCCATAGCGCATTTTGATGCGTACGACTAAGTTCGCCCCGAGCCATCATTCAAAGGGGTGACCCATGAGCCAGAACCGTTCGAGCGTCGAAGCCGTCGTGCAATCCTATTTCGACGGACTTTACGAAGGCGATGCCGAAAAACTCGGCGCCATCTTCCATCCCTCCGCCGATTTGCGCTGGGTCGAGAAGGGCGAGCTTCAGGTGCTGACCGTCCCCGACTGGCTCGACCGCGTCCGCAAGCGCCCTTCCGGCAAGGCCGAAGGCAAGCCGCGCGAGGATTTCATCGTCACCATGGACCGCTCGGATGACAAGACCGCCTTCATCAAGGTCAGGTGCCAGCTGCCGCCGCGCTTTTTCACGGACTACCTGGTGGCGATGAAGCTCGCCGACGGCTGGCAGATCGTGTCGAAATCGTACCGGTATGACCTGAGGGAGTGAGGGCACCCTCGCACTGCCCGAAATCCGGCACACTCGCCCCGCATTCTCCGTCATTGCGAGCGCAGCGAAGCAATCCAGTCTGTCTCCGCGGAAAGATTCTGGATTGCTTCGCTGCGCTCGCAATGACGATGTCTGAAAGTCCCTTATGCCTCTCGACCGCCGCTCCCTGCTCGCCTCGCTCGCCTGGATCGCCGCCTCTCCCGCGCTCGCCACAGACGCGCCACCCGAGCTCGAATCCTACGAGCGCGAAACCGGCGGGCGGATCGGGGTCTATGCCGAGAACCTCGCGACTGGTGCGAAGCTCGCATGGCGCGCCGACGAGCGCTTCGTCATGTGCTCGACGTTCAAGGCTTCGCTCGCGGCCTGCGTGCTGGCGCGGGCCGATCGCGGCGAGGAGCAGCTTGCGGCCATGATCCCCTACGGCAAGGCCGACCTGCTCGACTACGCACCTGTCGCCAAACAAAATCTCGCCGCCGGCGCGATGTCGGTCACCGACATGTGCAAGGCGATTGTCGAGCTCAGCGACAACACCTGCGCCAACCTGCTCTTGGCGCGGATCGGCGGCCCCGCCGCGCTCACGGCCTTCTGGCGATCGCTCGGCGACACCACCTCGCGGCTCGACCACAACGAGCCCGAGCTCAACCGCTCACCGCCCGGCGATCCCCGGGACACCACGACGCCGGCGGCGATGGCCGGCAATCTGAAGCGGCTGGTGGTCGGCGAAGCATTGTCGCCGGCCTCGCGGACCCAGCTCACCGAATGGATTGTGGGCTGCAAGACCGGCGCCAACCGGCTGCGCGGCGGCCTGCCGGCAGGCTGGAAGATCGGCGACAAGACCGGCAACAACGGCAAGGATGCGTCGGGCGATATCGCGGTCGTCTGGCCCAAGCTCGACAGTAAGCCAGATGTACCAATCCTGATCGCGGCCTACACCCAGGGCGGCAGGCCCAACGCCGCGCAGATCGAAGCCGTGTTCGCGCGCGTCGGACGCATGGTGGCCGAACGGCTGGCGTGAGCCGCGACGCATTGACCTTTTGGCCGCTTCCGGGCCAAGACAGGCCATGATCGCAGCGAAATTTCAGACCTTTCTCATCCTGCTCACGGTGCTGGCCGGCACCGCGCTGGTCGCCCGCCGCTTCAACATCGCGCCCGCCATTCTCCTGATGCTCTCAGGCGTCGGCCTCGCCTTCGTGCCGGGCATGCCGCCGGTGGAACTGCCACCGGAACTGGTGCTGCTGATGGTGCTGCCGCCGCTGATCTACTCGGCGAGCGTCGCCATGAGCTGGCGCGAGTTCAGGAACAATCTGCGGCCGATCGTGCTGCTCGCGGTCGGCGCGGTGATCTTCACCGCGGCGCTGGTAGCTACTGCCACGCATTATGTGATCGGCCTGCCCTGGACCATCGGATTCCTGCTGGGCGCCATCGTCGCGCCGCCCGACGTGGTGGCGCCGCTCGCGATCGCGCGCCGTCTGAACATACCGCGCCGGCTCCTGGTCATCCTCGAGGGCGAGGGACTCGCGAACGACGCGACCGCCCTGATCCTCTACCGCTTCGCGCTTGCGGCCATCATGGTCGGCCATTTCTCACTGCCGCTGGCGGCCGGCGAGTTTGTCCTCATCGTCGCCAGCGAGATCGCCTTTGGCATCGGCATTGGCTGGCTCTCCCTTCGCTTCCGCAAATGGTCCAGGGATCCGCAGGTCGAGCTGACGCTGTCGCTGATCACGCCCTACGTGTCCTACTGGCTGCCCGAGCATCTCGGCGGCTCCGGCGTGATCGCGACCGTGGCCTGCGGCCTCTATGTGAGCTGGAACGGGCCGCTGCTGATCTCGGCGTCGACCCGCCTGCAAGGCATCTTCTTCTGGGATCTCATCATCTATCTGATCGAGGGCCTGCTGTTCCTGCTCACCGGATTCCAGATGCGGGCACTCTACGAGAAGTCGAAGGCGTTTCCGCTCGACGATATCATGATCGCGACCGCGGTGGTTTTGACGGTCATCGTCATCGCACGCTTCGTCTGGCTGTATCCTGCGATCTATCTGCCGCGGATATTGAGCAAGAGCCTGCGCAAGCGCGACCCATCGCCGCCATGGCAATGGCCGTTCGTGCTCGCCTTCACCGGCGTGCGCGGCGCGGTGTCGCTGGCGGCCGCGCTGGCGCTGCCGTTCACGTTGCCGGGCGGCGAGGCCTTCCCGTATCGCGACCTGATCCTGTTCGTCGCCTTCGGAGTCATCTTCGTGACGCTGATCGGCGTCGGCCTGACGCTGCCGCCGGTGGTGCGCTGGCTCGGTGTCGCCGAGGCCGGCCGCAACGAGCATGTCGCCGAGCACGAGGCCGAGATCTCGGCACGCCGCCAGGCGCTCGAGGCGGCGCTGAAGTCGCTCGACGCAATGACCGAGGAAAAGGATGTGTCGGACGAGGTGATGCGGCTCCTGCGCGCGCGTCACGAGATTCGTGTCAACCAGCTTCCGGATTCACTCGACCCCAACCATCACGACGTCTCCGCCGCCGGCACCGCCCTGACCCGCGACCTGATCGTCGCCGAGCGAAAGTTCATCCACGACCTCCTGCGCGACGGCCAGATCACCGACGAGACGCGGCGCCGGATCGAGCGCGACCTGGACCTGGAAGAGGCAAGCCTTGCGAACAGGGAGTATCGGGGGGTGCCGTTGTAGCCTTTTCGTCATTGCGAGCGAAGCGAAGCAATCCGGACTGCTGCCGTGGAAAGACTCTGGATTGCTTCGCTTCGCTCGCAATGACGGCAGCACCAACTATCGCCTCTCGCAAAATTCCCCGACCCCCGCCGCAACGGCGCCCGCAATCATCTCCTGCCGCTCCGACGAGTTCATCTCCATCTCCTCGTCGCGGTTGATGATCGAGCCGGCCTCGAGCAGCACGGCCGCGCTTCTCGCTCGCGACAGCACGACGAGCCCGTCATAGCGGTAGACGCCGACATCCTTGTCGAGCAGCTGGCGTCGGTAGCGGCCCATCACCGGCAGGGTGTATTGGCTGGCATAGTGCAGCCCCTGCTCCTTCAACTGCCTGCCGATCATCCGGGCCAGCTTCAGGCTGCTGGTGAAGTGTGGATTGCGCTCGGACACGAACAGCGAGTGACCCGAAAAACGGTCGCTAAAATAGCTCTTTGCGCCGTCGAATTCCCAGGTCTCGAGCAGCTTGTCCGGCACTGAGTCGTGATGGATCGACAGCACGAGATCGGCCCGGCCGTCATTCGCGGCACTGACGCGCTTGAACAGGCTCGGCCGCGCCTTGCCGTCCGTGACGAGCAGCCGGGTTGCGGTAAAGCCTTCGGATTTGAGTTTTGCCGTGACCAGCCTTGCGAGCCGGAAGTTGAAGCCGAACTCCGGATCATTGCGCGCGCTCAACGCGCCGTAGGAGTCCGGGGTGTGCCCGACGTCGACGACGATCCGAAATTTTCGCGGCTCGCATTTCTCCGGTGCGGGCGACGGCTTAGGTCTGGCTTTCGCAACCTTTCGGGCCGGGGCAGCACGGCCCGCGTCGATCGACGGAAGCAACATTGCGACCAGCGACACGAGGAGAATTGTGACGATGCCTCGTCCTAACGACAAGTCCTACTCCGCTGCCGCGATCCGCGGCCTCCCGACGAAGTCGGCGACGTCGCCGAAGCGCTGCACGACGATCGCAACAACTCGCCCATTCCCGTCCCCAAGCCGGACTCGGTCAGGAACTTGTTGTCCTCGGCGCGGAGCATGGCGGATCCTCCCGATTTGATTTTCGGGAAGATTGGCGCGGACGCGGGAAGACGTCAACGCAAGCACGGCTTCGTGAAGTGGGTTGGCGCAGCGTAATCGCCGCCTTTATCGCAGGCCGAAGGGGGCAGATCTTAGGGCTCCTATCCGCCCCCATCGCAATTACCTGACGGTGACGGCGACTGTGTATACCTTGCCATTATCCGGGTCGGTAGGGTCCGCCGTCACGCGCCGATACGTGAAGGAGTCTTCACCGACATAACCCTTCTTGGATTGGTACACCACGCTGGTCAGCCGCACGGTCTTGGCCTCTCCGCTTCTCAATTTGCGTTGCCCGGTGCTCGCTCGCGTCGTCACGGCACCGCTCTTCGGCGGAGTCACGACTTCAATGCTGACGGGCCAGACCTTGCCACTGCTGTCGACGCGCCAGTGTCCGCCGCATTTGCAGATTTCCTTTGCCTCGCCCGATTTCACGACGAGCGACGTGTTCCCCCCGCCCGCATGTGCGCCACAGAGGATTCCGAAGAACAGGACGAGCCCCGCGGTGATTTTGATCAAGAGGGCCGACGGTAGGCGTACCGGGTAGGTTGTCATTTCATAAGTCTCCAATGAAAAAATCTTAGAGTTATTGTATGGGATTGTTCCGGCTGGCGAGGCCGATGCACTCGTGCCCGGCTATCTCAAGGTTCTCGCGACTCGAAATCCAACGTTGCTCACGCGTCCTTCGGACTGCACGCCGTAACGGCTCCCCGCTTCGACTGCATCCGCCTTGCTGACCCAGGAGCCTCCCCTGAGGACACGCTGCTCGCATCGGCCTTTCAGCCAAGGACTCCCGTCCACAGGCGCGCCCTCATAAGTGTCGTTGACGCAATCCTCGACCCATTCCCAGATATTGCCGTGCACCTGATAGAGGCCCCACGGATTCGGCTGGAAGGAATCGACAGGAGCCGTCTTTTGCCCGGAGGCACCCTTTGCATTCTTGTCCTGGCTGGCCCTGTCATCGTAGTTGGCCTGGCCCCGAGACACGGAGACTCCCCACCAGAACGATGACGTCGTTCCCGCGCGCGTCACATATTCCCGCTCGGCTTCGCTCAGGAGGCGGTACGTCTTGCCGGTGCGGGCCGACAACCAGGCTGCATAGCTCTTGGCATCCGACCAGGAAATGTTGATCGCCGGTCGTCTCCCGCGGCCCCAACCGTTGTCCCAGGGCTTGTACCCATTGCATCCCCCATCGGCGACGCAGGCGTCCCATTCCGCAAACGTGACAGCGTAACGGCCAACCGCGAATGAATGGGCGAACGTCACCTTGTGGCGAGACGATTCCGCGGTGCGTTTCGATGCACTCTCCGACGTCCCCATCATGAACGCGCCCGGCGGGACCACAACCATCTCCGGACACTTTTCACATTCCTTGAAGCTGGCCTTCTGCTTCAGAGCCGCCTCTTCCGAATCGGACAACACCTTGATGCCGATCGCAGTCAGTCCTTCGCGCTGCGGGGTCGTGTCTGGAGCCGGAAGCGTGGCGTTGGTGGAGGCCATCTGCACCGCCTGTAACGCCTTGAACCGTTCGCGCGCCTCTGCGGAGCGCGCGCTTTCGGGAAATTTGCTCAGAAACTCTTCGAACATCGCCGGCGAGCGCCCATCCTTTATCGCGTTCCAGACGATCTCGTCGGTTGCGGGCGGGGGCGGAGGAGGTGCCGTTGTCGCCGCGCGTTCCTTCTTCAGCTCGTCACGACGCGACAGTGCGGCGGAGAGGTGCGAACTGTTCGAATATTTGACGGAATACTCCTCGAAGATCGCGGGGTCGTGCGACTCCTTGATCGCGTTCCAGACGATCTCATCTGCAGGCGGAGGTGGCGGCGCTTGAGCAGCAGCGATCTCCTTCCGCAGGTCATCCCCTCGCTGTCGTGCGGCCGCGATGTGCGGGCTCGCCGCGTATTTACTCACGAACTCATCGAAGATCGCGGGATCGCGCGATCCCTTGATCGCGGCCCAGACGATGTCCTCGGCGGCGGGAGGTGGCGGAGCTTGCGCGGCGGCAATCTGCTTTTTCAGCTCATCCCTGCGCCTCTGGGCGTCCGCCAGATGCGGGCTTGCCGGAAACTTGCTGGCGAAATCATCGAAGATTGCCGGATACGTCGAGCCTTTGATGGCATCCCAGACGACCTCGTCGGCGGTCGGAGGCGGTGGAACGCGGGCGGCAGCGGCGGCGATCTGCTTTTGCAGCTCGTCGGCGCGCGATTGCGCCTCGGCGCGATGCTTGCTGGCCGGAAACTTGCTGAGGAAATCATCGAAGATTGCGGGATAGTTCGAATCCCTGATCGCCGTCCAGACGATTTCGTCGGCGGTCGGCGGCGGGGGTATGCGCGCGGCAGCCGCAGCTTGCGCCTGCTTGAGCTCATCACGCCGTGATTCGGCCGCCTTCAGATGTGGCGTCGTCGGAAACTTCGCGATGAAATCCTCGAACACGCCCGGATAAGCCGAATCCTTCACGGCGTTCCAGACGATGTCATCCGTCGTTGGCGGTGGCGGCAGTTTCGGTGCATCGACGATCGAGATGACAGAGCCGCCCAATGATCCGTAGACGAACGGCTCCTGGTGACGATTGGTGACCTTCAGCACTTCGTCGCGAACTCGGCCGAACGCAATCCTCAAGTCCAAGCCGGGAGCGGCGATGTTGTGCAGCAGCGCGGCCGTGAAAGGACTGTTTTTGGCATCGCCGTCCAGCGCAACCGATCCGGCCTTGGCCGCGAAGGCAATCAGCGTATCGGATATCGCCGGCTCGACCTTGGCCAACCCGCGACCGATCGATCGGGACGCTATGGTTCGCTTCATGGTCTTCAAGAACGGGTTGTCCCGGCACGCATCCAGGATGACGAGGCGAAGCCGCCTGGTGGGCTCGATTGATTTCAGAATGCGATCGAGGGAAATGGCTTCATCCTCAATGTCGAAATCGCGGGACAACTTCGCGTCGACGGGGATGACGTAGTTTGCACCATCGACCTCGATGCCATGGCCGGCGAAATAGACGACGGCCACGTCGGCATCGCTTGCCATCTCGGCGAAATCGCTGATCGCGCGCCGCATGTCTGAAATACCAAGATCACGGCGAGCATCGACCGCGGAGAATCCTGCAGATCTGAACAGGGAGGCAATCTCGGCGGCGTCATTCCGGGGATTCGGAAGGCTCGGGACATTCCGGTACGACGAATTGCCAATCACCAGGGCGACGCGCTTCTCGGCCAGCGCCTGACCCGCGAACCCGTAAAAAACGAGCGCAAGAATGGTAGCCGCCACCCAGCGCATAATTCCCCCCAAATCGCCCTTTGCGAGTATATCGCTGGTTGTAGCCCCTGCAAGCAGCACCGCGAGCCCACATCATTCGACGGGGGCGATCCCAAGTCCGTGATTCAGGTCACTGAGCGATTGGCGACGGTGGCCGTTTAAATCGGCCGCTCCCCCTTCACCGTGACCCGCGTGCCCGAGCGCGTGTGCGGCCAGTAGTCCCACATCGCGCGGTGCTGGGTGCAGCGGTTGTCCCAGAACGCGATGGCGTTCTCGGTCCAGCGGAAGCGGCACTGAAACAGCGGGTTCTCGGCGTGCTGGTAGAGATAGGCGAGCATCGCATCGCTCTCGTCGCGCGGGATGCCGTTGATGTGGCGGGTGAAGCCGCGGTTGACGTAGAGCGCCTTCCTCCCCGTCACCGGGTGCGTGCGCACCACCGGATGCTCGGCGCTCGGATAGGACGGACGATCGGCGACGCCGTAATTGGCGTAAAGCCCGCGATAGATCGGCTCGCCGTCATGCAGCGCGGTCAGCCCGTCGAGATACGCCTTCATCCGATCCGACAGCGCCTCATAGGCCGCGTACATGTTGGCGAACAGCGTGTCGCCGCCGCGCGGCGGGCACTGCTTGATGTAGAGGATCGAGCCCATCGGCGGCTCGAGATCGCAGGACACGTCCGAATGCCAGCCCTCGCCGTTCGCCCGCGGCGAGTTCTTGTCGGCGTAGATCTTCATCAGCGCCGGATCTTCGTCCTCGTGAGGTGCTGCGGGATGGAAATGCAGATCGCCGAACTTGCGGCCGAACGCGAGATGCTGTTTTGGCGTGATGTTTTGATCGCGGAAGAAGATGACGAGGTTTTCGGCGAGCGCGCGGTGGATCTCGTCCATCTGCCGGTTGGAGCGGGCATCGCCATCGACGAGGCTGCCGAGGTCGACGCCGGATATTTCCGCGCCGATGATGGGGGTGAGCTTTTCGACCGCGATGGTCTCGTAAGCCGCGCCGTCTTCGGCCGTGTGGCGATAGCGCGGACCCTGCTTGCCGGATAGCGAGCTCATGGGTGTTACTCCCAATCATTGTTGATTGGGGACATCGTAGCCCGGACGCAGCGAAGCGCAATCCGGGAACGGTCGTTCCGCGGTGGGCAGCGCCCCGGATTTCACGGTCGCGCAAAAAATAAGGCGGGTTACGCTTGCGCTAACCCGCCTTACAATTTCAATGTTGAGTGGGCGCTTACTCCGCTGCGGTCACCGGCACCTTGGCGCCCTGGCCGTAGCGCTGGTCGATATAGTCGATCACCAGCGCCTTGAAGTCGGCGGAGATGGTCGGGCCGCGCAGCGTGCGGAATTTCTTGCCGTCGACGAAGACGGGCGCGGCCGGGGCTTCGCCGGTGCCCGGCAGCGAGATGCCGATATTGGCGTGCTTGGATTCGCCGGGGCCGTTGACGATGCAGCCCATCACCGCGACGTTGAGCTCTTCGACGCCCGGATATTTCGTCTTCCAGCCCGGCATCTCGTCGCGGATGAACGCCTGGATCGAGCTCGCCAGCTCCTGGAACGTGGTCGATGTGGTGCGGCCGCAGCCGGGGCACGCCGCAACCAGCGGCACGAAGGTGCGGAAGCCCATGGTCTGCAGCAATTCCTGGCCGACCTGCACTTCGCGGGTGCGGTCGCCGCCGGGCTCCGGCGTCAGCGAGATGCGGATGGTGTCGCCGATGCCCTGCTGAAGCAGGATGCCGAGCGCGGCCGACGAGGCCACGATGCCCTTGGTGCCCATGCCGGCCTCGGTGAGACCGAGATGGATGGCGTAATCGGAACGCGCCGCGAGATCCTGATAGACCGCGATCAGATCCTGCACCGCCGACACCTTTGCGGACAGGATGATGCGATCCTTGGGCATGCCGAGCTCTTCGGCGCGCGCGGCCGAGAGCAGCGCCGACTGCACCATGGCCTCGCGCGTCACCGCGCGCACGTCGCGCGGATTGGCGGACGCGGCGTTCTCGTCCATCAGCTTGGTCAGCAACTCTTGGTCGAGCGAACCCCAATTGGCGCCGATGCGGACCGGCTTGCCGTTCTTGTTCGCGATCTCGATGATGTCGGCGAACTGGGTGTCGCGCTTGTCCTTGAAGCCGACATTGCCGGGATTGATGCGATATTTCGCGAGCGCCTCGGCGCAGGCCGGATAGGCCGCGAGCAGCTTGTGACCGATATAATGGAAGTCGCCGATCAGCGGCGTGGTGATGCCGCGCTTGGCGAGGCCGTCGCGGATATGCGGAACGGCAGCAGCGGCCTCCTCGCGGTCCACGGTGATGCGGACCATTTCGGAGCCGGCGCGCGCAAGCGCTGCGACCTGGGCGATGGTGCCGTCGATGTCGGCGGTGTCGGTATTGGTCATCGACTGCACGACGATCGGCGCACCGCCGCCAACGGCGACGTCGCCGACCTTGACCTGGGTGGTCCGGTGCCGGGGCGCCGGGCCCGCGATGTCGGAATCAATGGGGTTTTCGAGCTTGTTCATGGGGTCCAAATATCAGGTTTTGGTGACGTTGAGCAATGCATCGCGCGGCGCCGCAGCCGTTGAGCTGGGACGGTTAACCAGAAAAAGCCCAGCAATTACAAGGATCGCAGCGGCCCCGAATGTCAGGCTCAAGGTGTCGTGCATGATGAAATAGCTACCCACCACGCCAAACAAAGGGGTGATGAAGGTAAAAGCCGACAATTTGCTGGCCGAATAGGTCTTCACCAGCGCGAACCAAAGCGTGAACGTGGTTCCAACCACCCAGATCGCCTGGAAGGCCATCAGGCTGAGCGACAGCGGCGACGGGGTCCGGGTGATGGTCTCCCCAAACAGCCAGGCGGCGGTGCCCAGGATCGGGATCGAGGTCGCGACCTGATAGCCGAGTGCCTTTTCCGGCGCCGCGAAGCGCAGCCGGGTGCCCTTGGCGACCAGTGTGGTCGCCGCCCAAAGCCCTGCGCCGGCCACGATCAGGAGGTCGCCGAGCAGGATGTGCGAATCCACATTGGGCTGCGGCACGCCGATCGCGAGCGCAACTCCGGCAAAGCTCACAGCCAGCCCCAGCCATTGGGTGCCCCCGAGCCGCTCGCCGAGCACCTGGTAGGACCCGAGCGCGACGAAGAACGGCGCCGTGTAGAGGAACACCACCGCGCGCGAGGCCGAGGTCAGGCGCAGGCCCTGGAAAATCAGCACGAACTCGACGCCGAACATCAGCCCGGCGACCAGGCCGGCCTTCCACGTGCCGTCGCGCTCGAAGAATTTGACGCCGCGCAAGCTGCCGACGATGAACAGCACGGGCAACGCACCCATCGAGCGGATCATCGCCTGGAGCATCGGCGGCACCTCCGGCAGCACCAGCTTCACCGCGATCTGATTGAAGCCCCAGGTCAGGCACAGCATGAGCATCACGGCGATGGCGCCGGCACTGAGGGGGCGACCGGCGGACGGTATGGCTTGTGGTGCGGACATTTCTTCCCGAATACCGGCTTGCGCCTTTGTTGCTTTATGCAGCTTTCTGACAATGGGCGCAGACGCCCGTAATCTCCACCACGGACAGTTTTGGTGCGAAGCCTGAGCTTCGCGCGGCGGCATTGAGATCCTTGGCGAAGGACGCCGACGGGATCTCGCCGACCAGGCCGCAGCGCTCGCAGATCAGGAACGCCACCGCCGAGGTCGCGTCGTGGTCGTGGGCGGCGCAGGCGAGGTAGGCGTTGCGGCTTTCGATGCGGTGCACGAGGCCGTTGGCCATCAGGAAATCGAGCGCACGGTAGACCGTGATCGGCGCCGGCCGCGGCATCGACTTTGCCAATTCGTCGATGATCTCATAGGCGCCGAGCGGCCGGTGGCTGGAGAGCAGCGCCCCCAGCACCTGGCGGCGGATCGGCGTGAATTTCTGCGCGCGAGCCTCGCAAACCGTCTCGGCGTGCGCCAGCGCGTCCGCGGTGCAGCGGCCGTGATCGTGGTCAGGCGTCGGAAATGCCGGCTTTGCGAGGGTCATGTGGCCTGCCTTCTAGCATTTCGGCCGTGGAACCCAAAGCGCGACCGGGAATGCGCCTGTCAGCCATGCTCTTGCTGCGGGACAGCGTCCCGCTAATCCGCCACGAAATAATCATAAGCTTGCTTATTATAGTCAAGCTCATTGGAGATAACGTTATGACCCGCGGGTCCGTCGACCAGAACTTCCTGTTTACGCTCGGTGAACTCTACCGCCTCTTGCGGGTCTATGCCGACAAGGAGGCATCGCGCTTCGGCATCACCCGCGCGCAATGGGCGGTCCTGGCCAAGGTCGAGCGCAGCGAGGGCATGAAGCAGTCGGAACTCGCCGAGTTGCTGGAGATGCAGCCGATCACGCTGACGCGCCTGATCGACAAGCTCTGCGACAGCGACTGGATCGAGCGCCGCAGCGACGCCTCGGACCGCCGCGTCAAGCGCCTCTATCTCAAGAAGGCCGGCCGTGCGCTGCTCGGCAAGATGAGCGGCCTGAAATCGGAACTCACGGCGAACGCACTCGACGGCATCAGCCCGGCGGACGCCCACCGTCTCCTCACCCAACTCGAATCCATCAAGGAAAACGTGCGTAACGCGATCCAGACATCCGGCGCGGAACAAGCGCGTAAGGAGCAGCGCTATGGCTGATCAGGTCCTCAAGTTCCAGCCCGAGCAGAAGAGCGACAGCGGCAAGCCCACCAAGAAAGCCGGCACCGATCCGCGCCGCCGCCTGGTGGCGGGCCTGCGCCGCTATCGCCGCTTCCTGCTCCTGGTCGTGCTGCCGCTCGTCGTCGCCGTCGGCGGCCTCACCTTCTATCTGAACGGCGGCCGCTACGTCGGCACTGACGATGCCTATGTCGGCGCGCAGAAGGTCCTGGTGACGCCCGACATCTCCGGCAAGATCCAGAAGGTCGTCGTGAGGGAAGGCCAGATCGTCAAGCAAGGCGACGAGCTGTTCGAGATCGATCCCGTGCCGTTCCGCCTCGCGGTGGACGAGGCCAGGGCGCAGCTGATGCAGGCGCAGTCGACCTATGACAACCTCCGCGCCAATATCAAGATCTACGGCGACATGCTCAACCTCGCGCAACAGGGCGTCGACCTCAAGCAGCGCGACGTCGAGCGCAAGCAGGCGCTGGTGAAGAACAGCTACGGCTCGCAACTCGACCTCGACAACTCCGCGAACGCGCTGGTCACATCAGGTTCGATCGCGCAATACGTCAAGCAGCAGATCTCGACGGCCAAGACGCAGCTGCTCGGCGACACCGACCTTCCGCTGGAGAAATTCCCCCCCTACGCGCAGGCCAAGTCCAAGCTCGACAATGCCGAGCGCAATCTCGACCACGCCGTGGTGCGGGCATCGATGGGCGGCGTTGCGACGCAGGTCGAGCAGATTCAGCTCGGCCGCTACGTCACCGCCGGCACGCCGGTGTTCTCCATCATCGACGTCGCCCACCCCTGGGTCGACGCCAATCCGAAGGAGAGCGACCTCACCCACGTCACCGAGGGACAGCCTGTGACCCTCGAGGTCGACGCGTTCCCGAACCACGTCTTCAAGGGCAAGATCGGTTCGCTCTCGCCCGGCACCGGCGCGCAATTCGCGATCCTGCCGCCGCAGAACGCCACCGGCAATTTCGTCAAGGTGGTACAGCGCGTGCCTGTCAGGATCTATTTCGACGAGACCGACAAATACGTGCGGAAGCTGAAGGCCGGCATGAGCGTCTACGCCACCATCGACACTGGCCACAAGCGCTCGCTCGCCGGCCTGTTCGGATTGTCGGCGACGGCGAACCAGGACAAAGACCAGGACAAGGACTGATCCGATGTCCGGCCCCAATGCCAGCCTGATGGTCCCCGGCCTGCGCAGGAACATGGTGACGATCTGCGCCATGACCGCGACCATCATGCAGGCGCTGGACACCACCATCGCCAACGTCGCCTTGCCCTACATGCAGGGCTCACTGTCGGCCTCGCAGGACCAGATCAACTGGGTCTTGACCTCCTACATCGTCGCCGCCGCGATCATGACGGCGCCGGTCGGCTGGATCGCCAACCGCTTCGGCCGCAAGCGCATCTTCATCATCTGCGCCGCCGGCTTCACCTTCGCATCCGTGCTGTGCGGCTTGGCGCAGGACATCAACCAGATGGTGCTGTTCCGTCTGCTGCAAGGCGTGTTCGGCGCGGCCCTGGTGCCGCTGTCGCAATCGGTCATGCTCGACTATTACACGCTCCAGGAACGCGCCAAGGCGATGTCGATCTGGGGCATGGGCGTGATGATGGGCCCGATCATGGGCCCCTCGCTCGGCGCCTGGCTGACCGAGACCTATTCCTGGCACTGGGTGTTCTTCGTCAATCTGCCGTTCGGCGCCATCACCGTGCTCGGGCTGATCGTCTTCATGGACGAGACCAAAAAGGACATCAGCCTCAAGTTCGACTGGTTCGGCTTTGCCGCGCTGGCGATCGCGATCGGCTCGCTTCAGCTCGCGCTTGACCGCGGCGAGCAATTGGGCTGGCTCGAATCCGGCGAGATCATCGCAGAATTCATTGTGTCGGCCGTCGCCTTCTACTTCTTCCTCGCGCACTCCTTCACGACGTCGACGCCGTTCATCCGCTTCGCGCTGTTCAAGGATCGCAACTTCGTCACCGGCTGCATGTTCATGGTCGTGATGGGGCTCGTGCTGTTCTCGACCATGGCGCTGGCCTCGCCCTACATGCAGAACGTGATCGGCTATCCCATCATCACCGCCGGCCTGCTGCTGGCGAGCCGCGGCTTCGGTACCTTCTTCGCCATGATGCTGGTTGGCCGCATGATGCGTTATTTCGAGGCACGCACACTGATCATCACCGGCCTGACGCTGACCGCGGGCTCGCTGTTCCAGATGACCGGGTGGACCGACCTGACCCAGGTGCCGGAGATCGTCACCGTCAGCGTCATCCAGGGCTTCGGCTTCGGCCTCGTCTTCGTGCCGCTCTCGACGGTGGCGTTCCTGACCCTGTCGAACGAGCTGCGCACCGACGGCACCGCGATGCTGACCCTGATGCGCAACGTCGCGAGCTCGGTCGGCATCTCCGTCGTCATCGCCGAACTGACGCAGGGAACGCGGAGGACCTACGCGATCCTGTCCGAGTACATCAACCCGTTCAACCACGCGCTCCAGATGCCCAGCGTCAGCGGCATGATCAATCTCTCCACCGACGCCGGCCGCGCCATGGCCGACAGGATGGTCAGCGTGCAGGCGCAGATCATCGCCTTCGCACACGACTATATGCTGGTGATGATCTTCATCCTCTGCACCATCCCGCTCGCCTTGCTGATCGGCTCGACCAAGGCCACGCTGCGCAAGCAGGCCGCGGGGCCGGAACATGCGGTGATGGAGTAACCACAGGTGTCATGCCCCGGCTTGACCGGGGCATTCAGTACGCCGCAGCTTCTCCGAATCCCACAACCGTCTCTGGAATACTGGGTCGCCCGGTCAAGCCGGGCAACGACAGCGAACAGGTGGCACGAGCTTCTACAACAACTCCTCGCAGCCCAAATCGTCCACCGCCATCATCACCCGCTCCAGATTATTCCACCAGATCAACGGCGGGATCTGGATGCTCCACTGCCAGACCGGCTTGGTGATGTGCCAGAGCACGGACCAACGGTAGTCGCGATCGAGCGCACCTCGCGTGTAGCCCGTGATGCCGCTTTCGATCAGCGTGTTATGATAGAAATTGAGCAGCGAGCGTTCGAGCGCCTGCCGTCGCTCCGGGTACCATTGCATCGCCATCATGTAGGCGAGATCGTTGGTCGGGACGTCGATGCCCCACAGGTCGAAGTCGAAGATGCGCGCGGTATCGGCGACACCGGTGCGGGGCAGCAGGAAATTCCAGCTATGGGCATCACCATGGGTGATGCTGAGATGACGGCGCGAATGATAGCGCTCGGATAGCCGGGCCGACTGATCGATGAGGCGACGGTAGATGAGGCGTCGCTCCTCGCTGAGACGGTCACCGAGCAAATCGGCAAAGCGGTCGTAATGACCCGCGAACGCCTCCATGTGCTGCGTGCTGTCTTCGGTGCTCGCCCAGCTGCCGACGGTCTCGCCGAGATCGGGATGGTCCCACCAGGCCGCATGCCAGCGCGCCAGCGTCGTGACGATCGCGATCGCCTGCTCGCGTGACGGCGGCAGCGGCCATTGCGTTGCGACCTCGTGGCTGTCGGTGAGATCCTCGAGCAGCAGGTGCCAGGCGAGGCTTTCTTCGTCGAAATGCGCGTCGAAGCAGCGCGGCACCAATCCCAGCGGCATCTTCGGCGCAGGCTGCGTGTAGTACGCCACCTCGTGCCGGCCGGCATTGGCGAGCGTCTGCGCAAACGCGGAATTGGCGGTCTTCAGGATCAGCGATTGCGGCGCACCGGCGGATTCCCCGACATAGCGCAGGCCGAGGCGGACGATGTGTGACACGACGGTGTCACGCTGATGCAGCACCTTCACCTCGCGCACGGCGCCAGCGTCCAGCACGCCACCCCTGCGCAGCGCAGCCGTCAGTTGGGCGGGCTCAACGACCGCCGGCAGTTGTGGAGGTGTCATGACCACGATGCCCCTGTCCCGCGCAATACTGCACGATCACGACCCCACGCACCAGCCGCAGACCCGGCGCCCGGCTCAAGCCGCTGCGGTCGAGTCGCGCACGGTCCGGACGACGACCGACCGCAGCGATTCCAGGTTGGCCGCCATGCCCGCGATCGCCTGCCTCACCTCCGTGGCGCGCGCGTCCACCGAGGCGGCGTCGCGGCTGACATTGGCGATCTTGGCCGAGACCTCCTTCGCAGCGGATGCCGATTCGGAAATCGACCGCGCGATCTCCCGCGTCGCGGAGTCCTGCTCTTCCATCGCCGCCGCGACCGACGTCGCCACGCCGTCGATCTCGACGATGTGGCCTCCCATCGTCTCGACGGCATCGACTGCGGCCTGGGTCGAGGCCTGAACCTCGGCGATCAGGCGCCCGATCTCTTCGGTGGATTTGGCGGTCTGGTCGGACAGGGATTTCACTTCGGCCGCAACCACCGCAAAGCCGCGGCCGGCCTCGCCGGCCCGCGCGGCCTCGATCGTGGCATTGAGCGCCAGGAGGTTGGTCTGGCCGGCGATGCCGCCAATGAGGTCGGAGACCTCCGCAATCTTCTTCACTGCGCCCGCCAGCGCCTGGATGGTCGAACGCGCCTGCTCGCGGCCCGCGACCGCCGATTTCGTGACAGTGCTGGTCCGTGCCACCTGGGTTGCGATGTCCCGGATCGAGGCGCTCAGTTGTTCGGCGGCGGCCGAGACGGTCTGCGAGCTACCCAGCGCCTGGGTGGAGGCCGAGGCCACCGCCTGCGACTCCGCGGACAGCGACCGGGCGATCTCGGATAGGCTGGAGGCGGCCCGTTCGACGCCCTGGCTTGCCACGCTCGCGGAATCGACCGAGCGGCCGGTCTCGCGCTCGACGGTCTCGGCCATCTGGTGCAGGGCGCCGCGCTTGGCCGTCGCGGCCTCCTGCTCCTTCCGCAACTGCTCCTCGCGCAGGCGCGAATTCTCGATCGCCCCCTGCTTGAACACCTGGAGCGCACCCGCCATCGAGCCGACCTCGTCCTGGCGGTGCGCGAAGGGGATGTCGGCGGCGAGATCGCCGGTCGCGAGCTTCTGCATCGTGTCCGTCATGCGCACGATCGGGCGCACCACGCCAAGCGCGACGCCGAGCAGGCCTGCGGCAATAAGGGCCAGGACGGCTGCGGAGACGCCGAGGAGAATGTAGAGGATCGAGCTGTCGCGCTCGGCCGCCAGCTTCTCCATGTCGGCATTCTGCTTGTTTGCGCTCTCGACGATGCTGTCGATGACGGCGCGGTGCGCGGTGTAGGCGTCCTTGAGCTGCGCATAGGCGCGTTCGGCGCCGGCCACGTCCTTGGCTTTGAGGGCCGGCAGGAGCTGATCAGACAGAAGCTTCCAGAACTTCTGCACCTCGGCGTCAGATTTCGACACCAGCGCCGTCTTCAGATCGGTGGAGAGGCTGGAGGTGGTCCAGAATGCCTTGCGCTCATCGTAATCCTTGCGGAGCTGGACCAGGCGTTCGCCATGGGCCGACAGCTGGTCCGGCTCGCGCATGGCGAGCGTGGCCTCGAGATAGGCTTCGATCACATATTCGGGCGGCGGCAGGATGTCCGCGATGAGGTCGTTGCCGAGCTTGATGTCGGAATAAAGCGGACCGCCGACCTTGAGCTCGCGCAGGGCGTAAAGGCTGGTCGAGACGACGGCAGTAAAGCCGATGGCGAGAACGATCCCGAATGCAATGACCGCAGAAGAAAGCGAGAGACGAATTTTCATGAAACAATCCAATGGCGCAGGTCGAAATCCGAACGGACCCTAAACAACTGCGGTAAACACGGGATTGCTTCGCGCGGAAATTGTATCCCGCGGGCACCGGAAAATTACGAAAAGAGGACGTCAGTCGGTCGTTTTTGAGTCAGCGAGATCGACTCGGGGCACGAACAGAAACGTCTCAGGCCCGATGAAACGCAGCAACCAGCTCAGTTGCGCTGGATGAGAAACGCGTGGCGGCTGTCGATATCGCCGCCACGCGTTGCTGCCTCACATGTCGAAGAAGACCGTCTCGTCGTCGCCCTGAAGCCGCAGGTCGAGCCGATAGACCGCCTTCCCCGCCTCGCGCGTCGCGATCAGCGTCGCGCGGCGATCGGCCGGCACCAGTCCCAGCACGGGATCGGTGGCATTGCCGGCCTCGTCGCTGAAATAGATGCGGGTGTAGAGATGCCGCAGCATGCCGCGACCGAACACCGCAAGCACGATGTGCGGCGCCTGCGGCTTGCCGTCGGGATCGGGCACCGCGCCCGGCTTGACGGTGTCGAAGGAATAATTGCCGTCCTTGTCGGTGCCGCAGCGGGCAAAGCCGCGGAAGCTGGCATTGGGCAGAGCGCGCTTGTCCTGGGGGTCGGCGAAGCGGCCCTGCGCATCCGCCTGCCAGATCTCCAGCATGACGTCGGGCACCACGACGCCGTCGCCGTCGAACACGCGGCCTTCGATGCGGACGCGATCCCCGGTGACGTCGGGCGTCAGCGTCGAGTTGGTGAACGCGTCGTTCCAGGCGTATTCGCCGGTCGGCGTCAGGCCGTATTTGAAGAACGGACCGACGGTCTGCGATGGGGTAATACCGTTGTCCTGCACTTAAGTGTTCTCCATTGGCGTGGCGTTCTTGCCGCGCAGCACGATGTCAAAGCGGTAGCACAGCGCCCATTCGGGCTGCGTGTTCTCGAGGTCGAAAGACGACACCATCCGCGCCCGCGCCTTCTCGTCCGGCACCGAATTGAAGATCGGGTCGAACGGGAACAGCGGGTCGTTCGGGAAATACATCTGCGTCACGAGCCGCGTGACGAAGGAATGGCCGAACACCGACAGATGGATATGCGCGGGACGCCAGGCGTTGTGGTGATTGCCCCAGGGATAGGCGCCAGGCTTGATGGTGACGAAACGGTAGTAGCCGGCGGCATCGCTCACGGTGCGGCCCGCGCCGGTGAAGTTCGGATCGAGCGGCGCCGGGTGCTGGTCGCGGACATGGACGTAGCGGCCGCAGGAATTGGCCTGCCAGATCTCGACCAGCGAGTTCGGCACGCCGCGTCCGTCCTCGTCGCGCACATGGCCGTGCACGATGATGCGCTCGCCGATCGGCTCGCCGGTATGCTGGGTGGTGAGATCGGCATCGCCCTCGCGCACGGTCTCGTGGCCGTAGACCGGGCCGGTCAATTCCGACAGCGTGTGGCGCATCGGGATCAAGGGCTTGTTCGGCGCGCGCTTGATCGAGCTCTTGTATTCGGGCGACAGCGGCAGCGGATGCGCCTTGTTGCTGTCGACGGGATAGATGAATGTCATTGGCGAACTCCTCCCCGGCCATTTTGCTCCAGCCGGTCAACGCTTCCCCCGATCATTATAGAACATAACTAATCTAGGGAAGCGGGTTTGGCGGGCGTTCTGCGCCCGGCAGGGCCACGCTATTTGATCGGCGGACGCGGTAACACGGCCTCACCGGCCTCCAGCCGATAGGTGTGGTCGAGCGAATACCAGGGGGTCGGGACGTCTCGTGCGGTCGGATGCGGCGTGTCGTGGCGCTGGAACTTGCCGATCAGTGCCTGCGTCACCCCGAACTGCACGTCGCTGTCGATATGCGGGTCGGCGGGGTCGTAGACCTGCGAGATCAGCACCTTGAATCCGGGCTTGAAGATCAGCGCGTGCAGATGCGCGGGCCGATAGGGATGCCGGCTCTGCGCCTCGAGGAGGCGCCCGACCACGCCGTCGGTCGGGATGGGATAGCCCACCATCATCACCGAGCGGAAGGCGAAACGTCCGTCCTGGTCGGTCGTGAACTTGCCGCGCAGGTTCATGTCGGCTTGATCAGGGTCCTGGTTCTCGTAGAGACCGACCGGCGAGGCGTGCCAGACATCGACCTCCGCATCGGCGACGGGACGGCCGTCTTTGTCGACGACGCGGGCGCTGACGAACAGCGGCGCGCCGGGCGTCTCCGAGCGGACGATCGAGCCGCCATTCTCGACCCGCGGCGAGTTCAGCCGCCAGAACGGGCCGAGCAGCGACTGATCGGTTTCGGTATTGCCCTGATCGCCGTTGTTGAGCAGGCACAGCAGCGGCGAGACGCCGAGCGAGCCCGCCATCAGCACGACTTCGTTGTGCGTGTCGGTCGTGAGCTTGCCGAGCTCGGCCACGATCGCGGTCGCGTCCCGGAACTCCTTCTCGGTCAGGCGGACATCGCGGACGAAGGCGTGCAGATGCTTGACCAGGGAGACCATGATCTGACGCAGCCGCGGATCGGACGTCCGCTCCATCACCGCCAGTGCCGCGGCCGTGACGTCCTGCTCGCGCTCGATGATCATGCTCGTCTCCGGATTACCCGTCATTCCGGGCGCGAGTGAAACGAACGAGCCCGGAATCTTCGCCTCTCCCCGCTTGCGGGGAGAGGGAGAGGAGAAAGCTCAGTTCAGCTTCTCGATCGCGACCGCAACACCCTGGCCGACGCCGACGCACATGGTGGCCAGCGCCAGCTTGCCGCCGCGCTTTTCCATGCCGTGGACGGCGGTGAGCGCGAGGCGCGCGCCGCTCATGCCGAGGGGATGGCCGAGCGCGATGGCGCCGCCATGCGGATTGACAAAATCGGCATCGTCGGCAACGCCGAGCTGGCGCATGCAGGCAATGCCTTGCGAGGCGAAGGCCTCATTGAGCTCGATCAGGTCGAAATCGCTGATCTTCTTGCCGAGGCGTTCCATCAGCTTGCGGGTCGCCGGCACCGGGCCGATGCCCATGATGCGCGGCGGCACGCCGGCCGAGGCGAGGCCGAGGATGCGTGCGCGCGGGGTGAGGCCATGCTTCTTCACGGCGGCTTCAGAAGCCAGGATCATCGCGGCCGCGCCGTCATTGACGCCGGAGGCGTTGCCGGCGGTCACGGTACCGGGATTGCGCACGATCGGCTTCAGTTTTGCCAGGCCTTCCAGCGTCGCCTCCGGGCGCGGATGCTCGTCCTTGTCGACCGTAATCGGGCCGGCCTTGCCGCCGGGAATGGTGATCGGCGTGATTTCCTCGGCGAAATAACCCGCCGCGATCGCCGCGCCTGCGCGCTGCTGCGAGCGGATCGCGAAGGCGTCCTGGTCGGCGCGCGAGACCTGGAATTCCTCGGCGACGTTCTCGCCGGTCTCCGGCATGGCGTCGACGCCATATTGCGCCTTCAACAGCGGATTGATGAAACGCCAGCCGATGGTGGTGTCAAAAATCTCGGCGGAGCGCGAGAAGGCTTCCTGCGCCTTGCCCATCACGAAGGGCGCGCGGGTCATGGATTCGACGCCGCCCGCGATCGCAAGCTCGATCTCGCCGGAACGGATGGCGCGGCCGGCCGCACCGACCGCGTCGAGGCCGGAGGCGCAGAGCCGGTTCAGGGTCTGGCCGGGAACCGAATCCGGCAGGCCCGCAAGCAGCAGCGCCATGCGCGCGACGTTGCGGTTGTCCTCGCCGGCCTGGTTGGCGCAGCCGAAGAAGACTTCGTCGACCTGTGCCCAATCGAGATTGGGATGCTTGGCCATCAGCGCCTTGATCGGGGCCGCCGCGAGGTCGTCGGCGCGCACCTTGGCGAGCGAGCCGCCGAAACGGCCGATCGGGGTCCGCACGGCATCGCAGATAAAGACGTCACGCATCGTTGTTCTCCCTGAATGCCGCGGTCCGGCCCAAATTCTTCAATGTCCGCGGAGTTTTAGGAGGGCGCCCGCGGCAGGTCAATTGACGGTTTCTTGCTTGTTCCGAGGGGGGCGCACGCTGCCAATGCATGCCGTGGTGCGGACAACGTGGAAAACCTCCCCTCGCCGGCCAAACCGGTAGGAGCAGGAGGCGAAATTTTGTAGGTTGCGCCGCCCATGACAATGCAACAGCCGATACCTGTGCCGCCCCCTGACGAAGCGCCCACGCCGCCGGCGGAAGCCATCGCGCGCGTCACGCCGATGATGGAACAGTACCTTGAAATCAAGGCGGCTCATCAGGGCCTGCTGCTGTTCTACCGGATGGGCGACTTCTACGAGCTGTTCTTCGAGGACGCCGAGATCGCCTCGAAGACGCTCGGCATCGTCTTGACCAAGCGCGGCAAGCATCAGGGCGCCGACATCCCGATGTGCGGCGTGCCGGTCGAGCGTTCCGAGGACTATCTGCATCGCCTGATCAGCGCCGGCCACCGGGTCGCCGTGTGCGAGCAGACCGAGGATCCCGCCGCCGCCAAAGCGCGCGGCAACAAGAGCGTGGTGCGCCGTGGCGTGGTGCGGCTGGTCACGCCGGGTACGCTGACCGAGGACACGCTGTTAGACGCGCGCGCCAACAATTATCTGCTGGCGATCGCGCGTGCCCGCGCCTCCGGTGGCGGCGACCGTTTTGGGCTCGCCTGGATCGACATCTCGACCGCCGAATTCACGGTGATGGAATGCTCTAGCGGCGAGCTCGCCGCGACGCTGGCGCGCATCAATCCGAACGAGGCGATCGTCACCGACGCGCTCTACAATGACAGCGAGCTCGGACAGACCTTGCGCGAGCTGCCGGCGGTGACGCCGCTGACCCGCGACGTCTTCGACGGCGCCACCGCGGAAAAACGCCTGTGCGATTATTTCGCCGTCGCGACCATGGACGGGCTCGCGCAGCTCACGCGGCTCGAAGCGACCGCCGCAGCCGCCGCCGTCACCTATGTCGACCGCACCCAGGTCGGCAAGCATCCGCCGTTGTCGCCACCCGCGCGCGAGGCCTCGGGCGCGACCATGGCGATCGATCCGGCCACCCGCGCCAATCTCGAATTGACGCGAACGCTCGCGGGCGAACGCCGCGGCTCGCTGCTCGACGCGATCGACTGCACGGTGACCTCGGCCGGCTCGCGCCTGCTGGCGCAGCGGCTCGCGGCGCCGCTGACGGACGCGCCCGCAATCGCGCGGCGGCTCGATGCCGTCAGCGCCTTCGTTGCGGACTCCGCTGCGCGCGAAGACATCCGCAGCATCCTGCGCGGCGCGCCCGACATGTCGCGGGCGCTGGCCCGTCTTTCGGTCGGCCGCGGCGGACCGCGCGACCTCGCCGGCCTGCGCGACGGCATCATTGCCGCCGACCAGGTGCTGACGCGCCTTTCCGAGCTCGACCAGCCGCCGCAGGAAATCGCGGTGGTGATGGCGGCCCTGCAGCGTCCGTCGCGCGAGCTCGCCGCTGAATTCGCAAGTGCCCTCGATGACCCGCTGCCGCTGATCAAGCGCGACGGCGGCTTCGTGCGTCAGGGCTACGAGCCCGCGCTCGACGAAACGCGAAGCCTGCGTGATGCTTCGCGCCTCGTCGTGGCCTCGATGCAGGCGCGCTACGCCGATCATACCGGTGTGAAGGGCCTCAAGATCCGGCACAACAACGTGCTCGGCTATTTCGTCGAGGTCACCGCGCAGCACGGCGACAAGCTGATGTCGGCGCCGCTGAATGCGACCTTCATCCATCGCCAGACGCTGGCCGGACAGGTGCGCTTCACCACCTCGGAGCTCGGCGAGATCGAGGCCAAGATCGCCAATGCCGGCGACCGCGCGCTCGGCCTCGAGCTCGAGATCTTCGAGCGGCTGTCCGCGAAGGCGCTTGATATCAGCGACGATCTGCGCGCCGCCGCCCATGCCTTTGCGCTGCTCGACGTTGCGACCTCGCTGGCCAAGCTCGCGGTCGACGACAATTATGTGCGGCCGGACGTGGATGACTCCCTCGGCTTCGCGATCGAGGCGGGCCGCCATCCCGTGGTCGAGCAGGCCTTGAAGCGCAATGGCGAGCCATTCATTGCCAATGCCTGCGATCTCTCGCCAACACCGGCGCAAAAATCCGGCCAGCTCTGGCTGCTGACCGGTCCCAACATGGCCGGTAAATCGACCTTCCTGCGCCAGAACGCGCTGATCGCGCTGCTGGCGCAGATCGGCAGCTTCGTGCCGGCGACGCGCGCGCGGATCGGCATCATCGACCGCCTGTTCTCGCGCGTCGGCGCCGCCGACGATCTCGCGCGCGGCCGCTCCACCTTCATGGTGGAGATGGTCGAGACCGCAGCGATCCTGAACCAGGCCGGCGAGCGCGCGCTCGTGATCCTCGACGAGATCGGCCGCGGCACCGCGACGTTCGACGGCCTCTCCATCGCCTGGGCCGCGATCGAGCATCTGCACGAGAGCAACCGCTGCCGCACGCTGTTCGCGACGCATTATCACGAGCTGACGGCGCTCTCGGCAAAACTGCCGCGCATGTTCAACGCGACGGTGCGGGTGAAGGAATGGCAGGGCAATGTCGTGTTCCTGCACGAGGTGCTGCCGGGCTCGGCCGACCGCTCCTACGGCATCCAGGTCGCCAAGCTCGCCGGCCTGCCGCCGGCCGTGATCACGCGTGCGAAATCCGTGCTGGCGAAACTCGAAGCCCAGGACCGCGGCCAGACCGCCCGCGCGCTTGCCGACGACCTCCCGCTGTTCGCGGTGCCCTCGCGCGCCGCCGCCGAAGCCGCACCGCCGACCGAGGCCGAGCTATTGATGGACGCCGTGAAGGCCCTCCACCCGGACGAGATGTCCCCGCGCGAGGCGCTGGATGCGCTCTATGCGTTGAAGGCCAAGCTGCCGAAGCCGTGACGGTGCCGTAGGGTGGGCAAAGCGCAGCGTGCCCACCATTCAACGACCAATTCGCGGAAAGATGGTGGGCACGGCGCGCGAAGAGCGCGCCTTTGCCCACCCTACGACTTCTGCGCGCTTGGCTTACGCCCTTGCCGCCATCGCAGCAGCTTCCGCGGCGGCGCGCTGCATGCTGGTCGACATCTCGTTCGTGACCGTGCTCTGCTCCTCGACGGCGGCGGCTGTCGAGGTGACGTATTCGCTGACGTTGTTGATGGCCTGCTTGATCGAGCCGAGCGCGCTGACGACGTCGCCGGAGATGCCGTTGAGGCTGCCGATCTCCTGGCCGATCTTGTCGGTCGCCTGTCTCGCCTGATTGGCGAGGCTCTTCACCTCGGAAGCGACCACCGCGAAGCCGCGGCCAGCCTCGCCGGCGCGCGCCGATTCGATCGTGGCGTTGAGCGCGAGCAGGTTGATCTGACTGGTAATGCTGTTGATCATCTCGATGATGCCGCTCATCGCCTTCGCCGCTTCGGTCAGCCGCTGCGCCTGCGCGTCGGCAGAGGCAACCTGCTCCACCGCGCTCATCGCGGTCTCGCGGGACTTGGTCATCGCTTCGGAGATCTCGCGCACCGACGCGTTCAGCTCCTCCGAGCCTGCGGCGACCGATTCCATCATGCCGCGGACGCGCTCATTGCCCATGCGGACCAGCACCTGCCGCGTGGTGTCAGTGGCGTATTTCACGACCTTGAACGGCTTGCCGTTGAGATCGAGGATCGGGTTGTAGGAGGCCTGGATGTAGACCTCCTTGCCGCCCTTGCCGATGCGCTTGTATTCAGCCGCCTGGTACTGGCCGCGATTGAGCGTGGCCCAGAACTCGCGATAGGCAGCGCCGTCGCGCTCCGATGGCTCGACGAACATGCTGTGATGCTTGCCCTTGATCTCGGCCAGCGAATAGCCGAGCGTGCCGAGAAAATTGGCATTGGCGGTGATGATCGTGCCGTCCATGTTGAAATCGATCACGGCCTGCGCCTTGTCGATCGCCGAGATCTGACCAGCGAGGTCGGCGTTCTTCAGCTTCTCCGCGGTGACGTCGGTCGCAAATTTGGCAACGCCGAACGGCTTGCCGTTCTCGTCGAGCAGCGGGTTATAAGAGGCGAGGATCCAGACCTCGCGGCCGCCCTTGCCGATACGTTTGTATTCGCCCGCCTGGTATTCACCGCGGTTAAGCCTGGCCCAGAATTCGCGATAGGCCGCGCTGTCGCGCTCAGCGGGGGCCACGAACAGGCTGTGATGCTTGCCCTCGATCTCGGCCAGCGAATAGCCGAGCGCCTGGCAGAAATTCTGGTTCGCAGTCACGATAGTGCCGTCGAGCTTGAACTCGATGACGGCCTGGGCGCGGCCGATGGCGGACACCTTGGAGGCTTCCGTCATGGCATTGATCTTCTTCGCGGTGATATCGGTCGCGATCTTCACGACCTTGATCGGCTTGCCGTCGCCGTCAAGCACGGGATTATACGACGCCTCGATCCAGATCTCGCGACCGCCCTTTGCAATCCGCTTGAACTCCGCGGCCTGGAACTCGCCGCTCTTCAACGCGGACCAGAACGCCTTGTACGCCGCGCCGCCTCGCTGATCGGCGGGCACGAACATGGAGTGATGCTTTCCCTTGATCTCCTCCAGCCCATAGCCCAGGGCCTTCAGGAAATTCTCGTTCGCGGTGAGGATGGTGCCATCCAGTGCAAATTCGATCGTCGCCTGCGAACGGCCGATGGCGTCGAGCTGTGCCTGGGCATTTCCATTGGGATTACGACCAAACATCAAAACATCTCCAGAATGGATCGCATGGTGCCGCAGCGCAACGCGCCTCAAAGACAGGCGAGCGGACGCCCTCGGACAGACCGAGCGTTGGAATATGACTAGCTGTGAACTATGTGGGTCCGTTCACGCGTACAGAGGACCCGCCTTGATGCCCATGTCCGCCCAAACGCGGAAACGACAACCGACGAGTAGCTTTACGGGGAATGCACCAAATTTAGATTAATGCACCTATCGGAATCGGGCAGCCCATCTCCGAAGAAATACGGAGTGATGGAACCGAAAATGGCCGGCGGAAGAAACGGCCGAAACGCGAATTAGCAACGATCAAATCGATACTTAGCGACGTCGCGACATGAACGGATTGCGGCCCCGCGCGCGCTTTTCCGCGCGACTACCGTCCAGGATGCTGCCCCATTAACGCAACGCCTTCCGGCGGCCGTCAGCGGCCCACCCTGGCAAACGGCTCGATCAGCTTCAAGGTGGCGGCGAGGCGGATGCTGCGCTTGCCGGCGAGCGCGATCGCTTCCATGTCGGCGCCCTTGTCATCGCAGTGGCCGGAGAAGCCGATGCCCACCTCATAGCCACCGAACAAGGGATGCTCGCTCTTTGCCAGCGTGTGTTCCTGATTGACGAATTCGCCTTTCCAGCGACCGTTCGCCGAAGAATAGGCGCCGAGATAATAGAAGAAGGCATCGCCGCCGAGGATGCGGCCGTCGCGCAGCAACATCACGCCGGTATGGCCACCGGTAATTCCATCCAGCATCCGGATATCGATCGAATAGAGTCCGCTGACGATGCCGCCCTCGCCGACCGCACCGGGCGGGGGAACGTCATCGTCGCCGAGCGGCGTCATCACGGCGCGAAACACCGAGGCGTCCTCGACCACTTCTCCCTCGAAGCGGTAGAGCTTGCCCTGCGGTCGACCGCGAATGCTGATTGTGACGGCGTCGGAACTGACCAGCGACCTGTGCTGCGGCGACCGGCTGTGGCGCTTCGTCCGGAGCCTGGCGACGATTTCGCCGTCCACAATCTCGTAGGTGCCGAAGTGCGCGAAGGCCGTGTTGCCGCCAAGCATTTTCCCGGCATGGGCGTACAGCACGCTGCGGCCGGAGCCGTCGTTGATATCGTATTCGACCTTGTACAATCCCTCCACCGCACGCCCCGATCTTGCTCTGTTGCCAGTTTAGCGGGTCTGCCAGCCCGGGTAACTAACTATCCTGACGCAGGGTTGAGGTCCCAAGCGCAGCGTAACTCGCCTTACGAAGCGCGGCGCGGCTGATGCATCGGCCTCTTCCGTCGTCCCATCCACCACAGCGTCAGGTTCCAGCCGATGCAGGTGGCGAGTGCGCAACTCAAGCCGATCGCCGAGCCGAACTGCGTGACGGCGACGTGCAGCACCGCAATTGCCAGACCGAAGCCGAGCAGGCCCCAGGCGGAGTTGGCGAGCACGGCGGCGGTCGGCGGGCCGCCGATGCGCGGATGCAGGATCACCATCATGCTGGTGAACACGATCGGGTAGAGCGCGATGACGCCGCTCACCCGCGGGCCGACCCAGCCCGAGGTCGAGACCACGATCGCAACCAGCGTCGCGACCAGCGAGGCGCGGAATGGAATGTCGTACCAGCGACGCGTCACCAGCGGCATCTTCACATGGCGGTATCGTGCGAGCAGCGGAATGCAGATGCCGAAGGCGACCAGGTTGACAGCGAGCCCGGCGGTCAGGGTCCAGTCGAACAGGCGGATGATGGAGGCCAGCACGATCCACACCGCGACCGCGCTGCCGGCGCTCACCAGCAGATTGTTCCGCTGCGCCAGCACGACATAGGTGAGCCCAAGGACGATCGTCGCCGCGTTGACCGGAAGGCTCGACAGCGCGCCCTGCGCGATGAAGGCGGCATCATGGTCGAGCGCGAGGAAGACGTAGGAAGGACCGGCCGAGATCGGCAAGGTCGCCACCAGTCCGCCGATCACCGGACCGGTGCGCTCGGCAATGAACGACGCGGACACGACGAACGCCGCGGCGATCGCCATGCGCAGGACGAGGAAGATGATGAAGTGGAGCTCGGGGGGCATTTTTTGCTTCTTACCCTGCCCTGAAGGGGAGGGTCGGCTCATATGGAGCGTAGCGAAATATGAGACGGGGTGGGGTGACAGTCTCTCGACGGATACGGCGCCCGAGTGGAGAGATCACCCGCCCCGCTCGCGCTGCGCGCGATCGACCCTCCCCCTCAAGGGGAGGGTCAGGAAGTCACATCCGCTGCATCGACACCGAAACCTTCGGGCCGTTCTTGATGGTCTGGTAGACCACGCAATAGCGCTCGGTGAGTTTCAGGAGCAGATCAAGCTTGTCCTGCGGCGCGTCGGTGTCGACCTCGAAGCGCAGGCGGATCTCGGCGAAGCCGACCGGGGTCTCCTTGTCGACGCCGAGCGTGCCGCGGAAATCGAGATCGCCCTCGGCATAGACGTTGCCGGTCTTGAGCGGGATCTCGATGGCGGTCGCGACCGATTTCAGCGTGACGCCGGCGCAGGCAACCAGCGCTTCAAGCAGCATGTCGCCGGAGCACAGCTCGAGGCCGGAGCCGCCGGTCGCGGGATGCAGGCCAGCCATCGCGATGGCGCGACCGGTCTCGACCTTGCAGGCGATGCCTTCGCTGTCGGTCGAGCCCTTGGCCTTCAGCGTGATCATCGCGGTCTTGGGATCGGTCTTGTAGCGTTCCTTGATCGGGGCCTGCATCTGGCGCAGTGCTGCGGCGTCCATCTTGTTCTCTCCCGGAAAAATCGTCCCTCGATGTACCGGCTCAGAGAGAAAATGTCACCACCACATGGCCTGACCGGGACCCTGGGTTGCGTCACGGTCGGGCACGTTGCGGTCGAGCGAACGGTCGAGTGACGTCAGCACACTTCGCTTGAAATTCTCGAACAGCGGCGAATTGCGATCGCGCGGCCGGCCCAGATTGATCTCGATCTGGTCGAACAGCCGGCCCGGCCGCGGCCGCATCACCAAAACGCGATCAGCCAGCACCACGGCCTCGTCGACGTCATGTGTGACGAGGATGAGCGTCGGCCGGGTGTCGGCCCAGAGGTCGAGCAGATGATCCTGGAGATCCCTGCGGGTGAAGGCGTCGAGCGCGGAGAACGGCTCGTCGAGCAGCAGCACTTCCGGTTGCGGCACCAGCGCACGCGCGATCGCGACGCGCTGCGCCTGCCCGCCCGAGAGCTCGCGCGGCCAGGCCTGCGCCTTATCAGTGAGCCCGACGCGGGCGAGCGCGCGCGCCACCTTCTCGCGCCGCTCGGTCGCGGGCAGGTCGGCAAGGCCGAAGCCGATATTGTCGGCGACGCTGAGCCAGGGCAGAAGCCGCGGCTCCTGGAAGATGATGCCGATTTTTGCGTGCGGCGAATTGATCGCCTCGCTGTCGAGCGTCACCGTGCCTGCGCTCGCGCGATCGAGGCCTGCGATGGCGCGCAGCAGCGTGGACTTGCCGCAGCCGGAGCCGCCGATGATGGCGACGATCTCGCCCTGTTTGATCTCGGCGGAAAAACGCGCCAGCGCCTGCACGCCGTTGGGATAGGTCTTGCTGACCCGGTCGAGCGCCAGCATCGTGTTACGTTCCCTTCGCGCGCCCGAAGGCGTCCTGCCAGCGCAGGAACGGCGCAGCCCCGACCTCGATCAGCCAGTCGGTAAGCTTGCCGAGGATGGCGAAGATCACGATCGCGGCCAAAATCTGCGCAGGCTTGCCGAGCTGCTGGCCGTCGAGCAGGAGATAGCCGAGGCCTTCGGAAGCGCCGATCAGCTCGGCCGCCACCACGAACATCCAGCCCAGACCAAGGCCGACACGCAAGGACACCACATAGGCCGGCAGCACCGCGGGCAGCAGGATGCGGCGGATCATGGCGAACCCGGAGAGGCGGAAGGTGCGACCGACCTCGACGATCTTGCGATCGACGGAAAGGATCGCGCCCATCACGCCGAGATAGACCGGGAAGAACACGCCGACCGCGATCAGCGCGATCTTGGAGGTCTCGAAGATGCCGAGCCAGAGGATGAATAACGGCACCCAGGCCAGCGAAGGGATCGCACGCAGCGCCTGCACGGTCGGATCGAGCAGCCGCCGCGCCAGCGACCAATAGCCGGAGATGGCACCGAGCACGGTGCCCGCGATCACGCCGAAGGCGAAGCCGAGACCGACCCGCCACAGCGTCGCGGCGATGTGGCGGACCAGCTCGCCGGAGCGGGCGAGTTCGGTGATGTTCGCAAAGACGCGCGAGGGCGACGGCACCAGACGGCCGTTGGACCAGCCGGACCAGACCACCAGCTCCCAGCCGAGCGCGAGGATGAGCGGCAGCAAGATTCCAAGCAACGGCCGCGCATAACGCGACAGCCGCGAGGGCGCGGCGGCACTTTCGGCCGGTTCCGAGGTCTGTTGCAGGACTGGCGCGTCGGTGATCATGGCCGGTAGGAAGCGCGTCTCACGCCGGAATGCAACATGACTCTTGCCGCGCCCTCAGCCCGTCGTCCCGGGGCGCGCGAAGCGCGAGCCCGGGACCCATAGCCACAGGCAGACATGGCTACGGGGACTCGGAGTGACCGCCTTCGCGTCAAACTACTCCCTGGGGTTATGGGTCCCGGGCTCGCTTCGCGCCCCGGGACGACAGCGGAGTTTGTTGCGCGCGCCTGCCTCTTGCGCAGAACTAGTTCGTCGGCAGCGGGACCTGGTCGTCGATCAGGGCATCCAGCGTCGCCTTCACGTCGACCTTGGCGTCGACGACGCCGGCCTGCTGCAGGGCAAGGCCGGCAGCGAGGATCGACTCGCGCTGGGGTGCGCCGATGCGGCTGTGGGTGAGCTCGGTGCGCTCCTTGAGCTGCTTGTCGACGACGGCCTCCGGCAGCTTGGTCACGGCGATGAAGGTCTTCTTCAGGTCATCGTAATTCGCCAGCGAATATTTGCGGGCCTCTTCATACACCGCGAGTACGCGGCGGGCGGCGTCCGGATAGTCCTTCAAGAACTGCTCGCGCACATTGAGGATGCCCCAGGTGTTGGCATCCGCCTTGCGATAGAACAGTTTTGCACCTTCCTCGACCTCGGCCTGCGCCATCATCGGATCGAGGCCAGCCCAGGCATCGACATCGCCGCGGATCAGCGCGGTCTTGCCGTCGGCGTGCTGGAGCAGCACCGGCGTGATGTCCTTTTCGGTGAGGCCTGCACCGAGCAGCGCGCGCACAAGGAAGATGTGCGGATCGGTGCCGCGCGTCACCGCGACGCGCTTGCCCTTGAGATCAGCAACGCTCGCGATCTTGGAATCCTTTGATGTCACCAGCGCCGTCCATTCGGGACGCGAATAGACATAGATCGACTTGATGGGGTTTCCGTTGATCTTCGCCACCAGCGCCGCCGAGCCCGCGGTCGAGCCGAAATCGATCGAGCCGGCGTTGAGGAATTCGAGCGCCTTGTTGGAGCCGGCCGACTGCACCCAAATGATGCTGATGCCGTCCTTGGCGAATTCCTTCTCCAGCAGGCCCTTCTGCTTCAGGACCATCGACACCGGATTGTAGGTCGCCCAGTCGATGCGGATTTCCTTGAGCGGATCCGCCGCCCGTGCCGCAGGGGTCATGGCGAGCGCAACAGCCCCCGCCAACAGAATGCGTCGTGTAATCCCGGTCATGCCCAGCCTCCTCAAAAACTTCATTGTTTTTCAATGAGTTATTTCTAGAGGTCAACGAGAAAATCGCTATCCCGAAAGCCCGTCTGCTGAGAACAGATTTGCTCAAAGCGGGGCTTTTCCAGCATGGAACGACTATTGCCAGAGAATGGCGGGTGACAGCGCCTGTCACCTCTTATATCCGGTGAGACATGGACAGCGTCGCGACTGAGCACAAGGCCGAGGTGGACGATCGCTTCGACACCGCGCGGATCACCGCCGCGGTCGATGCGCTTGCCGAGAAGCATCAGGGACGTGAGGACACGTTCCGCACGGCCATGGCGCAATTGCTCAAGGCCGAGCTGATCGCGGCGCGCGCTGCGGCGCAGGCGATCCTGCTGAAGGACCGTCACGGAAGGCGCTGCGCCGAGCGGCTGTGCCACGTGCAGGACGAGATCATCCGCATCCTGTATTCGGCAGCGACCCGGCATCTCTACCGCTCGCCGATCCCGAGCGGCGCGGAGCGCATGGCGGTGGTCGCGACCGGCGGGTATGGCCGCGGCCTGATGGCCCCGGAATCCGACATCGATCTCCTGTTCATCCTGCCCTACAAGCAGACCGCCTGGGGTGAGCAGGTGGCTGAGGCCATTCTCTACTGTCTCTGGGACATGGGACTGAAGGTCGGACACGCCACGCGCTCGGTCGATGAATCGATCCGGCAGGCGCGCGGCGACATGACCATCCGCACCGCAATCCTGGAAACGCGCTTCCTGACCGGCGACCAGCCGCTCTATGACGAACTGGTCGCGCGCTTCGACAAGGACGTGGTGCAGGGCACGGCGTCCGAATTCGTCACCGCAAAGCTCGCCGAGCGCGAGGAGCGCCACCGCCGCGGCGGGCAGTCGCGCTACCTGGTCGAGCCCAACGTCAAGGACGGCAAGGGCGCCCTGCGCGACCTGCACACGCTGTTCTGGATCGCCAAATACGTCTACCGCGTCCGTGATACCGACGAGCTGGTCGAGCGCGGCGTGTTTGACGCGCAGGAATACCGCACGTTTCGCCGCTGCGCCGACTTCCTCTGGTCGGTGCGCTGCAATCTGCACTTCTACTCCGGCCGCGCGGAGGAGCGCCTCTCCTTCGATCTCCAGCGCGAGATCGCGGTCCGGCTCGGCTACACCTCGCATCCCGGCATGCAGGACGTCGAGCGCTTCATGAAGCACTACTTCCTGGTCGCCAAGGAAGTGGGCAACCTCACCGCCATCCTCTGCGCCAAGCTCGAGGACCAGCAGGCCAAGCCCGCGCCGGTGCTGAGCCGGATGATGGCGCGGCTGCGCCCCGCCCCCGCGAAGCGCCGCGTCCCCGACAGCGACGACTTCCTCGTCGACAACAACCGCATCAACGTCGCCGCGCCCGACGTGTTCAAGCACGATCCGGTCAATTTGATCCGGATCTTCCGCCTGGCGCAGAAGAACAACCTCGCCTTCCATCCGGACGCGATGCGCGACGTGACGCGCTCGCTCGGACTGATCAACGCGCAGCTGCGCGAGAACCCGGAAGCCAACCGGCTGTTCATGGAGATCCTGACCTCCGACAACGCCGAGATCGTGCTGCGTCGGATGAACGAGACCGGCGTGCTCGGCCATTTCATCCGCGCCTTCGGCAAGATCGTCTCGATGATGCAGTTCAACATGTATCATCACTACACCGTCGACGAGCATCTGATCCGCTGCGTCGGCTTCCTGCAGGACATCGAGCGCGGCGGCATCGAGGAGTTCACGGTCGCCAGCGATCTCTTCCGCAAGATCCGGCCCGAGCACCGTGCGGTGATCTACATCACGACGCTGCTGCACGACATCGCCAAGGGACGGCCGGAGGATCACTCGATCGCGGGCGCCAAGGTGGCGCGCCGGCTGTGCCCGCGGCTCGGCTTCAGCGCGGCCGACACCGAGCTCGTGGCCTGGCTGATCGAGGAGCATCTGACGATGTCCACGGTCGCGCAGTCGCGCGACCTCTCCGACCGCAAGACCATCGAGAATTTCGCCGCCGTGGTGCAATCGGTCGAGCAGATGAAATTGCTCACGATCCTGACCACCGCCGACATCCGCGGCGTCGGCCCGGGCGTGTGGAACGGCTGGAAGGCGCAGCTGCTGCGCTCGCTCTATTATGAAACCGAACCGGTGCTGACCGGCGGCTTCTCGGAAGTCGACCGCGGCAAGCGCCTCACGGCCGCCTACGCCGAATTCCGCATGGCCTTCGCCGAGTGGCCGGCGGACGAGCTCGATGCCTATATCGGCCGGCACTATCCCGCCTATTGGCTCAAGGTCGAGCTGCCGCGGAAGATCCGCCATGCCCGCTTCGTCCGCTCCAGCGAGCAGGCCGGCCACAAGCTCGCGATCAATGTCGGCTTCGACGAGGTGCGCGGCGTCACCGAGCTGACGATCTTCGCCGCCGACCATCCCTGGCTGCTCTCGATCATCGCCGGCGCCTGCGCCTCGGCCGGCGCCAACATCGTCGACGCGCAGATCTACACCACGACCGACGGCCGCGCGCTCGACACGATCTCGATCTCCAGGGAATACGACCGCGACGAGGACGAGGGCCGGCGCGCCACGCGCATCGGCGAGATGATCGAGGACGTGCTGGAAGGCAAGCTGCGGCTGCCCGAAGTGGTGGCGCGGCGCACCGTGCGCAGCAAGGCGCGGCCTTTCACGATCGAGCCGGAAGTGACCATCAACAACCAATGGTCCGACCGCTACACCGTGATCGAGATGTCCGGCCTCGACCGCCCCGGCCTGCTCTACGAGCTGACCACCGCGATCTCGAAGCTCAATCTGAACATCGCCTCGGCCCATGTCGCGACCTTCGGCGAGCGTGCCCGCGACGTGTTCTACGTCACCGACCTCCTGGGCGCGCAGATCAACGCGCCGACGCGCCAGTCCGCAATCAAGAGCGCGCTGACCCACGTGATGGCCGGCGACAAGGCGGTGCAGCCGGCGGCGTGAGGAGAGAGCTAAATCTCTACCCCCTCATGCCGCAGCAGCCAGCGCTTCCGCTCGAGCCCGCCGCCATATTTCACCAGCGAGCCATCCGCGCCGATCAGGCGGTGACAGGGCAGCACCACGCTGATCGGGTTTGAGCCGTTGGCATGGCCGACGGCACGAATGGCTTTGGGCATATCGATCCTTGCGGCCAGCGCGCCATAGCTCATCGTGGTGCCGGCAGGGATCTTTGCCAACGCGGTCCAGACCTTCTGCTGGAACGGCGTGCCGGCGATGCGCCATGCGACGCCCGAGAGCTGGCCGAGATCGCCTTCGAAATAGCCCGACAGCGCCGTCCGCATCTCCGTCGGCGCAGGCTGATCGCTCAGATCCACGGCGCCGTAGTGCAGGCGCAACAGCTCGCGCATGCGGGGCTCGTAGTCTTCCCAGTCGAGCGCGCGCAGCGCACCCTCGGCATCGGTGACGAGCAGCGCGATCCCGATCGGCGTCGTCAGGCGATCGAGGCCGAATCGTTCAGGCGGTTTGGTTGATCGAGCGGGCATTGCGGCACCATTGCATCGAAACACGCCATCGCACTTGCCATGCCGGCCGTGCTAACGTCCACCCGAAAGCTGACGCTTTGGGGGGCTCAACTTGATTCTGATCACCAATGTCCTGGTGGCGCTGGTCGCCGCACTGCACGCCTACTTCCTGATCCTGGAGATGTTTCTCTGGGACAAGCCGCTTGGCTTGAAGACATTCCGCAATACGCCTGAAAAGGCCGAGATCACGAAGGTGCTGGCGGCCAACCAAGGGCTCTATAACGGCTTCCTCGCCGCCGGCCTGATCTGGGGCCTCGTCCACGGCAACCCGGCCTTCGCATTCCAGATCAAGGCATTCTTCCTGCTCTGCGTGATCGTGGCCGGCGCCTATGGTGCGGCGACCGTTAGCACCCGCATCCTGCTCGTGCAGGCGCTGCCGGCGGCGATCGCGCTGGTTGCGCTGTTTCTGACCTGATTCTCGTGACCTGAGACGCTACGGCGCAGCGTCGCGATCCTTGCGCGGCGCCGGACCTTCCTCCACACTCTCCGGCAGCGATGGCGACCGTTGCAATCAACGGGAAAAGACCGTCGACCGGAAATTCCGTCAGGAGGAACAACCAAGATGAACAATCGCAGAGCCTTCATAGCTGCCACGGCGGCGCTCGCCTTCGCGTTCTCCGCCAGCCAAGCCCTCGCCCAGAAGAAATACGACACCGGCGCGAGCGACACCGAGATCAAGATCGGCCAGACCGTGCCGTTCTCCGGTGCCTATTCCGTCTACGCCAATATCGGCAAGACCCAGGCCGCCTACTTCAAGATGATCAACGATCAGGGCGGCATCAACGGCCGCAAGATCAATCTGATCCAGTATGACGATGCCTATTCGCCGCCGAAGACGGTCGAGCAGGTGCGCAAGCTCGTCGAAGGCGACGAGGTGCTGTTCACCTTCCAGATCATCGGCACGGCCGCGAACGCCGCCGTGCAGAAATATCTCAACGGCAAGAAGATCCCGCAGCTGCTGGCCTCCACCGGCGCCGCACGCTTCAACGATCCGCAGAACTATCCCTGGACCATCGCCTACAATCCCAACTACGTGTCCGAGGGACGCATCTACGCCAAGTACATTCTCGCCAATCACCCCAATGCCAAGATCGGCGTGCTCTACCAGAACGACGACATGGGCCGCGACTATCTCGCCGGCCTCAAGAGCGGCCTCGGCGACAAGGCCGCCAAGATGATCGTCGGCGAAGTGTCCTACGAGGTCACCGACCCGACCGTCGACTCGCAGGTGGTCAAGCTGAAGTCGCTCGGTGCCGATCTTTTCTACGATGCCTCGACGCCGAAGTTCGCGGCGCAGGCCATCAAGAAGGTGGCCGAGCTCGGCTGGACGCCGGTGCACATCCTCGACATCAACGCGAGCCCGATCTCGGCGACGCTAAAGCCGGCCGGCCTCGACATCTCCAAGGGCATCATCTCGACCCAATACGGCAAGGAGCCGAGTGACCCGCAGTGGAAGGACGATCCGGGCGTGAAAGCGTTCTTCGCCTTCATGGACAAGTATTTCCCCGAAGGCGACAAGCTCAACACGGTCAACACCTATGCTTATTCGGTCGCCGAGTTGCTGACGCAGGTGCTGAAACAGTGCGGCGACGACCTGTCGCGTGAGAACGTGATGAAGCAGGTCGCCAACATCAAGGACTTCACCCCGAGCTTCGCGCTGCCCGGCATCAAGATCAACACCGGACCGAACGATTATCGCGTCAACAAGCAGATGCAGATGATGAAGTTCAACGGCGAGCGTTGGGAGCTGTTCGGCCCGATCATCGAGGACAACGGCCCGGCGGGTTAGTAACTGCGCAGGGTGGATTAGCCCTGCAGATGCGCAAAGCGCATCTGCTCGGCGTAATCCACCTCTTCGACATCCGCGGCAACAGAAGTGGTGGGTTACGCCTGGCGGACTGCGCTTCGCGCAGCCGCAAGGCTGACCCACCCTACGAACTGCGCGTCTCCACCCACCTTGCGTTGCAGCAACGCCTCATCCACAATCGCCCTCAGCGGTGACGTCCTGTGCGCAAGAGCATCCGGGCAGATCATCGGCAATAACAAACTGAGGAAATTGCGAATGAGGAATGGAATGCTGCATCTGGCCGCGACAACGGCGCTGACCCTGGCGCTGTCGGTCACCACGGCCAGTGCCCAGAAAAAATATGATCCGGGCGCCAGCGACACCGAGATCAAGGTCGGACAGACCATGCCGTTCTCGGGACCTGCATCGGTCTATTCGTCGATCGGCAAGACCCAGGCCGCCTATTTCAAGATGATCAACGACCAGGGCGGCGTCAACGGTCGCAAAATCAACCTGATCCAGTATGACGACGCCTATTCGCCGCCGAAGGCCGTGGAGCAGATCCGCAAGCTCGTCGAGAGCGACGAGGTGTTGCTGACCTTCCAGATCATCGGCACGCCCGTGAACGCGGCGGTGCAGAAATATCTCAACTCCAAGAAGGTGCCGCAGTTGTTCGCGGCCACCGGCGCATCGAGGTTCACCGATCCGAAGAACTTCCCGTGGACCATGGGCTTCAATCCCAACTACTTCGTCGAAGGCCGCATCTACGGCCAGTACATTCTGAAGGAGCATCCCAACGCCAAGATCGGCGTGCTCTATCAGAACGACGACCTCGGCAAGGACTATCTGAACGGCATCAAGGCCGGCCTCGGCGACAAGGCCGCCAAGATGATCGTGACCGAAGCCTCCTACGAAGTCTCCGATCCGACCGTCGATTCGCAGGTCCTCAAGATCAAGGACGCCGGCGCCGATCTGTTCTTCAGCGCCACCACGCCGAAGCAGGCCGCACAAGCGATCAAGAAGATCGCCGAGATGGGCTGGCATCCGGTGCAGATCGTCGACATCAACGCCACCTCGGTCGGCGCGGTGCTGAAGCCGGCCGGCCTCGATGCCGCCAAGGGTTTGATCAGCGTCAACTACGGCAAGGAACCGCTCGATCCGACCTGGAAGGACGATGCCGGCCTGAAGAGGTATTTCGACTTCATGGCGAAGTACTATCCGGACGGCGACAAGGACTCGAACTTCAACACCTACGGCTACAGCACGGCGCAGCTGCTGGTCCATGTGCTGAAGCAGTGCGGCGACGACCTGACGCGCGAGAACGTCATGAAGCAGGCCGCGTCGCTGAAGGACGTCGTCAGTGACACCGCGCTGCCCGGCATCAAGGCCAACACCTCGCCGACCGACTACCGCGTCAACAAGCAGCTTCAGATGATGAAGTTCAACGGTGAGCGCTGGGAGCTGTTCGGCCCGATCCTGGAGGATGCCGGCCCGATCGATTAGTTCTCGGAAACAACTGCCTCAACGACGTCATGCCCGGGCTTGTCCCGCCTGCGCGGCCGAAGCCGCTTCGGCGCGGCGAAGGCCCGGGCATCCACGTTCTTGGAGCGGCAAGGCAAGGGCGTGGATGGCCGGGTCAAGCCCGGCCATGACGGCGGAGGGAGATGCGCGCAGAGACATCTACTCCGGTATCTCCCCAAAATTCTTCCCCACCGGCAGCACCGCGTGCCGTATCAGCCGTGAATCCTCCACCGCGGCCTGCCGATGCTTCACCGCTTCGCGATAGACGGGATCGCGGATCATCTCGACGAAGGCGGCAACGCTTGGATATTCGGCGATGAAGCAATGGTCCCAGCGCTCCTCTTGCGGGCCAATCAGCATCAGCTCGAATTTGCCCTGCCAGACGATGCGGCCGCCGAGGCGCTCGAACACCGGGCCGCTGTTGCGGCCATAGGCAGCGTAGGCTTCCGCGCCGCTCGCCTTGCGGCCGTCAGGATAGGCCGCCTCTTTGCGCAAACGCACCAGATTGAGCATGTGGATCGGGCCGGGGCGGTCGTTGTCCCGGAACTGCGCGAAAATCTCCTTGCTCGGATCGATATGGCCCATGCCGGTTCCCTCTTGTTTTATGCGGGCGATCCTAGCCCTGCCGCCCGGCGAGCGGAACTGCGGCAGGCGAATGCCGCACCTCCTAATCGCGCGTTAAGCTCTGGGTAACCGGGCCTTAAACAGCGACCGGTAGCGTGCGGCGGGGCGGGCTGACCGGGCGTTTTGCGTATGGCGTGGGGAAAGAAAAAGGGTGGGCGGAAGGAGCCGTTGTTCGGCTTGCCTGCTGCGCTCGCCGATCTGCGCCTGACCGCGGCCGACCGCGTCCCCGGCGGCGAGGACAAGCCGAAGAAATCAACGAAATCATCCGCCAAGCGCAAGAGCGAGGATGCCGGCGACGAGCCGCCGCGCGAGCGGAAGGCACAAGCCGGCCGCAGCGGCGCCAAGCGCCGGTCGAAATCGGGCGGAGGCTTCAGCCTCGGCCGCCTCGTCTATTGGGGTGCGGTGCTCGGCCTGTGGGGCATGATCGCCGTGATCGGCGTCGTGATCTATGTCGGCGCCCATCTGCCGCCGATCCAGTCGCTGGAGATTCCCAAGCGCCCGCCGACGATCCAGATCGTCGGCATCGACGGCAGTATGCTGGCGCAGCGCGGCGAGATGGCGGGCGCCAACGTCTCGCTGAAGGACCTGCCCCCCTATCTGCCGAAGGCCTTCATCGCCATCGAGGATCGCCGCTTCTACTCGCATTTCGGCATCGACCCGATTGGCATCCTGCGGGCCCTCGTCACCAACGTACTCCATCGCGGCGTCTCGCAGGGCGGCTCGACCTTGACGCAGCAGCTCGCGAAAAACCTGTTCCTGACCCAGGAGCGGACCATGGCGCGCAAGCTGCAGGAGGCGGAGCTCGCGATCTGGCTGGAGCGCAAGCATTCCAAGAACGAGATTCTGGAGCTCTATCTCAACCGCGTCTATTTCGGCTCGGGCGCCTATGGCGTCGAGGCCGCGGCGCAGAAATATTTCGGCAAGTCGGCGAAGGACGTCACCGTCGCCGAGGCCGCGATGCTGGCGGGCCTCGTCAAATCGCCGTCGCGGCTGGCGCCGAACCGCAATCCGGAAGGCGCGGAAGCGCGCGCGCAGATCGTGCTCGCGGCGATGGCGGATGCCAAGTTCATCACCGAAGCACAGGCGCAGGCCTCGATCGGCCACCCCTCCTACAACGTGAAGCCGGCCGGCGCCGGCACGCTCAACTACGTCGCCGACTGGATCGGCGAGGTGCTGGACGATCTGGTCGGCCAGATCGACGAGAGCATCAAGGTCGAGACCACGATCGATCCGAAGCTGCAGAGCGTGGCGGAAGCCGCCATCATCGACGAGCTCGCGGCCAAGAGCGTCAAGTTCAATGTCAGCCAGGGCGCGCTGGTGGCGATGACGCCCGACGGCGCGGTGCGCGCCTTGGTCGGCGGACGGAACTATTCCGACAGCCAGTACAACCGCGCGGTCACTGCGAAGCGCCAGCCGGGCTCCTCGTTCAAGCCGTTCGTGTACCTGACCGCGCTCGAGCAGGGGCTGACGCCGGACACGGTGCGCCAGGACGCGCCGATCGAGGTCAAGGGCTGGAAGCCCGAGAACTACACCCATGAATATTTCGGCGCGGTGACGCTGACGCAGGCGCTGGCGATGTCGCTCAACACCGTCGCCATCCGCCTCGGTCTCGAGGTCGGGCCGAAGAACGTTGTGCGCACCGCGCACCGGCTCGGCATCTCCTCGAAGCTCGAGCCCAATGCCTCGATCGCGCTCGGCACCTCCGAAGTCTCGGTCGTCGAGCTGGTCGGCGCCTACGCCCCCTTCGCCAATGGCGGCTTCGCCGTGGCGCCGCATGTCGTCACACGGATCAGGACGCTCAGTGGCAAGCTGCTCTACATGCGGCAAGCGGAAGAGCGCAATCAGGTGATCGACCCGCGCTATGTCGGCATGATGAACACGATGATGCGGGAGACGCTGATATCAGGCACCGCCAAGAAGGCGGAGATCCCCGGCTGGCCGGCGGCCGGCAAGACCGGTACCAGCCAGGATTATCGCGACGCCTGGTTCATCGGCTACACCGCCAACCTCGTCACCGGCGTCTGGCTCGGCAATGACGACAACTCGCCGACCAAGAAGGCGACCGGCGGCGGCCTGCCCGTCGAAGTCTGGTCGCGCTTCATGCGCACGGCGCACGAGGGCGTGCCGGTGGCCGCCTTGCCGAACTCGCAAGCGACCTGGGGCCTCTCGAACCTCGCGCAGGCGGCATCGCAGGTGTCGCCGCCGACGGCGGTGGCGCCTGGACCGGCACCGGCGAGCAGTGGCGGCTATCGCCCGCCTCCGACGCGCGCCAATGTGCGGCCGGAAGCCGCAGCAGGCCTCGACGGCTGGCTGATGGACCGGCTGTTCGGCGGAAATCGGTAGCTTCGAGCTGAGGTCCCCAGGGCCTCAAGACAAAAAACGCGAAAACAACCCCATGCACAGTAGCCGGTGACTTCAGGCGCGCCGCGCGGTGGATTGTAGGAAACGTTTGATCCGGCGGGACAAATCGAGCGTGCCGCGCAATCGTCGCGAAGTATGGCGGGGATCGCGCAAAGCGCGCTGACGTCGCCCCACTCTCAACTGTCATTCCCCGCCACCGGGTCTCGCCTTCGGCTAGCCCAATGACGGGCTCCAGCGGGGAATCCAGTATTCCGAGACGTCGAGATTCAAAACAGCTGCCGCGGCGTACTGGATGCGGCCAGCAGCGTTTTGCTCCGGCTGACATCGCGCCACGGCTTCGGCAAGTCCTGCCCAACAAGTCCTGCCCAACAAGTCCTGCCCAAGACGGCAAGATTTACCGATGCCGAAATATCCCTGAACGCCAAAACACCAGTCTCTTCAAGGCTCCGACATCGGCCCAGGAATTGCTCTCTTAGGTTGAGTTCCGAAGACTCGGGTTTAGTGGGAAGGAGCGTTCCATGATTACAGGTCTATCCAGCGCGGCGTTGCCCCATCTGCGTCCTGCATCAACGTCCGGTTCCAATGTGACAACGACATCAGATCTCCAGCCGGAGGCGTCGACTGCAACTGACGCTGCGACCAGCAGCCCCGGAATCAGCGTGTCGCAACTCAAGCCGCTGCAAGGCGCCAAGCCGATCTCGGTGGCTGATAACCCGGTCCTGCGCGACCTGATGGCAACGAATTGGCTGATGACCCACGGCGCGAACGCGACTCAACCGGCCGCCTCGGACGATGCACCTGAGAACACCTATGCCCAGGTGAAGGTTGACGGCAAGGTGGTGGCCACTCTGTACAATGGCGGGTCCTCGACGATGACCAACGCGGCGGCCGCAAAGATCGGCAAGCTCGAGGATCCTCCCGGCCTGAGTGGACCTGATCTGGCGCAATGGCGAGCCGACAATTACGCCAAGCTGCTTGGCGGCACCGTCGAAAAAGCGTCCACCGCGATCACGCAATCGCAATGGACACCGCGTCAAAGCAATTCTGCCACCTATAGTCGCGATCAGCTCGACGCGGCCTTCCAGGCGATGCTGGCCGAGGGCCCGAAGGCCGCCGTGCAACTGCAATCGTCCTATCTCGCCTCGCGCGCGCAGCCGGGGACAAGCGCAGATATCAGCGCCTGACCTGAGAGATGGTCTGAGGACGCCCGGCATCCGGGCGACGAGTCAAAGCACATCAAGCAAGATCATCCCGGCTGACGCCGAACAACGAGCAGCTATCGCCGGCGTTCAGCGTCCGCGATGTCGCGCGACGAGAGCTGCTCGCCTTAGATAGTCCGATGGGTCGGTCGTTCGGGGAAATCGGAAAGCGTGGCACGAGACGCACTGATGTCGCCCCGTCCTCCGCTGTCATTCCCCGCGAAAGCGGGGAATCCAGTACGCTGCGGCTTCTCGGCTTAACAATAACCGCCTCTGGAATACTGGGTCGCCCGGTCAAGCCGGGCGACGACAGTGAGTGTTGGGCTAGCAGCGAGGCCTAGTCTGCGACGAGGATCAATCCTCGACCCCATAGCGGTGCAGGTCGTTGCCGTGCGTATCGAGCCACTTCTTGGCGCGCTCCATCGACGGGCAGGCCTTTCCGCAGACGCGCCAGAACCGCGCCGAGTGGTTCATCTCGACGAGATGGGCGACCTCGTGCGCGGCGAGGTAGTCGAGCACGTAGGGCGGCGCGAGGATCAGGCGCCAGGAGAACGACAGCGAGCCGGCCGAGGTGCAGGAGCCCCAACGGCTGGACTGATCGCGGATCGAGAGGCGCTTGACCCTGACGCCGAGCTCGACGGCATAGGCCTCCGCCGAGCGCTGGAGATCGTGGCGCGCCTCGCGCTTGAGGAAGTCGCTGACGCGGCGGTCGACATGCTCGACCCCGCCGGCGACGCAGAGAATGCGTTCACCGCTGTCGCGCACTTCCGTCCATACCGTGCCGCGCGTGCCGGCACGATGAACGATACGATGGGCCGTGCCGCGTAGCGGTATCACTGTGCCGGGTTGGAACGGCGCAGCCTTCGGCAAACGGCCGAGACGTGCAGCGATCCACGCGCCGTGACGTTGTGCGAAGTCCTTGGCTTCGGCCAGCGTGCCGCGCGGCGGGATGGTGAGGATGGCTTCGCGATCGCTCGGATGGATTCTGAGCGTGTAGCGGCGCGCGCGGCGGTGCCGACGCAATCGAATCGCAAAAAACTGCGATCCATGGGTGATGACCAGGGTCTTCGGCTCGTGGGGCCGTCGATAGAGGAGTGCGCGAGTGGCCATGTCTGTCAGTCCGGGGGGCAGGAGGGCGCCCGGATTCTGCCATAACCGCCGCCAGGGAAAGCGCTCGGCGCAAAAACAAATCATTTGCCCAATATACAGCGGTCTAGCGTCCGGGAGACCCTACAGACTGGGGTTGGAACCCGGTTTTTTCGCCCCCGCTGGACGCATGCGGCACCCCCAAGGGCTGAGGTGGGAATCACTCCTATAAAGCTACCTAAATACCGCGAATCTGGAGGGAACCAACCCCTGCCGGAACCCCCGGCAGGGCGTCGATTTTCAGCGGGAAAGCCGAAAAACGCGCTTATTCGGCCGCGAGGGCCTGCAACGAGCTCGGATTCGCAGCCGAGACCATGAAGTCATGGATGCGCGGCACGATTTCCGACTTGAAGCGCGAGCCGTTGAACACGCCGTAATGCCCGACGCCCTTCTGAACGTAATGAACGCGGCGGTGATCGGGGATCGAGCTGCACAATGTGTGTGTTGCTTCGGTCTGACCGAGCCCGGAGATGTCGTCGTTCTCGCCTTCGACCGTCATCAGCGCCACGCGCGTGACCTTCGAGGGGTCGACGCGTGTTCCGCGATGGGTCATCTCGCCCTTCGGCAGCGAGTGCTTCACGAACACGGTGTCGACCGTCTGCAGATAATACTCGGCGGAGAGATCCATCACCGCGAGATATTCGTCGTAGAAGTCGCGATGCTTGTCGACGAGGTCGCCGTCGCCCTTCACCAGATTGGCGAACAGGCGCTTGTGGGCGTCCATGTGCCGGTCGAGGTTCATGCTGATGAACCCGTTGAGCTGCAGGAAGCCCGGATAGACGTCGCGCATCATGCCCGGATGCGGGAACGGCACCTTGGTGATGACGGTGTTGCGGAACCAGTCGATGCCGCGCTCCTGGGCGAGCTTGTTCACCCCGGTCGGATTGCGGCGGGTGTCGATCGGGCCGCCCATCAGCGTCATCGACGTCGGCACGAAGGGGTCGCGCCGCGCTTCCATGATCGAGACGGCGGCAACGACGGGAACGGAGGGCTGGCACACCGCCATGACATGGGTGTTGCCGCCAAGGACGTGCAGCATCTCGATGACGTAGTCGATGTAGTCGTCGAGATCGAAGCGGCCATCGCTCAGGGGCACCATGCGGGCGTCGGCCCAATCGGTGATGTAGACCTCATGCGCCGGCAGGAACGCCTCGACCGTGCCGCGCAGCAGCGTCGCGTAGTGGCCGGACATCGGCGCCACGATCAGCACGCGCGGCTGCGGGCTGCGCAAGGGACGGGCGAACTTGCGATCGAAGTAGAGCAGCTTGCAGAACGGCTTTTCCCAGACCGAGCGGACCTCGACGGGAACGCGGATGCCGTTGACCTCGGTGTCGTTGAGGCCCCATTCCGGCTTGCCGTAACGGCGCGTGGTGCGTTCGAACAATTCACAGGCCGCGGCGACGGACTTGCCGACCTCGGTGCGCGCCCACGGATTGAGGGGATTCTGAAACAGGAGCTTGGTCGCATCGGTGACCGCACGCGCCGGATTGAGAGAGGCCTGCCCCATCTCGTACATCCAGTACATCGGCGTCGTCAGGACCGGACTGCCTTCGGCCGCCAGGGGCGGCGCGCCGCCGAACTCACCAATAGGCATCGTTAAAATCCTCTTCGCATCGCAACATACTGCCGAATGCGTAATATTGCGTCAATGCATGGTTCCGTACATCTACGGAGCCGGAACGGCTAAATCAGCCTGAATCCACGGGAAAGTGAGATTATTCACCGCTCGAGAGCAGCGAGCCGTGCTTCTTGGCGCTCCGCAAAAGGGCAAGGAATGCCCCAAAAGATGCAACCAGCAGCACCGCGTTGATGGCCAACGCACGCAACATCAGATCGATCCGGAGGGTCTGTTCGATCAGGAGCGCCCGCATTCCCTCGAACACATAGGTCGGCGGCAGCGACCAGGCGACGTACTGCAGCCATGCCGGCAGCACGCTGACGGGATAGTAGACGCAGGCGAGCGGCATGATCGCGAACATCAGGGTCCAGACGATGCTCTCGGCGCCAAGGCCGTTTCGTAAGACCAGCCCCGAGACGAAGATGCCGACCGCCCAGCTGGTGAAGATCAGATTGCAGAAGAACGCGATCAGCGGCAGACCGAGGGCATAGACGTTGAAGTGAAACAGGAACAGCGCGAGCAGCGTCATCGGGATGACGCCGATCGCGAGCCGGATCATGCTCATGATCATCAGCGACAGCAGAAACTCGATCGGCTTCAAGGGGCTCATCATGAGGTTGCCGATGTTGCGCGCCCACATCTCCTCCAGGAACGAGATCGAGAAGCCGAGCTGGCCGCGGAACAGGATGTCCCAGAGGATGACGGCGCCGATCAGCGTGCCGCCGGCGCGCGCGAAGAAATTGGCGTTCTCGGCGATGTAGAGCTGGAGAAAGCCCCAGGTGATGACCTGGAGCGCGGGCCAATAAAGCAGCTCGAGCAGCCGCGGCCAGGACGACATCAACAGATACCAGTAGCGCAGGATCATCGCGCCGATGCGATGGATGGAAATGCCGCGGTGGAGGGAGAGCTCGGTCATCGCGCCGCCTCCTTCGCACCGTTCGCCCGCCCGCGCGCGACGTCCAGGAACACCTCCTCCAGCGTGGTGCGGTTGTAGCGCGCCATGATGGCCTCCGGCGTGTCGTCGTCCTCGATGCGGCCGCGCTTCATGATGATGACGCGGTCGCACAGACGCTCGACCTCGAGCATGTTGTGCGAAGCCAGAAGGATGGTGGCGTTGTTCTCCTTGCGATAGCGCTCCATATGCGCCCGCACCCAGTCGGCCGTATCCGGGTCGAGCGAGGCGGTGGGCTCGTCCAGCAACAAAAGCGCGGGCTGGTTGATCAGCGCCTTCGCCAGCGCGACGCGGGTCTTCTGCCCGGCGGAGAGCTTGCCGTTGGCGCGGTCGATGAATTCGGTGAGATCAAGCTCGTCGGCCAGCCTGGCGATGCGATCGGAGACGTTCTTCACCGCATAGAGCTTGCCGAACACGGTGAGGTTCTGCCGCACCGTGAGGCGCATCGGCATGTCGACATAGGGGCTCTCGAAATTCATCCGCCCCAGCACCGCCGCGCTCTGCTCCGGCATCCGATGCCCGAGCACCTGCACGCGGCCGGAGGTCGGCAGCACCAGGCCCATGATCATCGCGATGGTCGTGGTCTTGCCGGCGCCGTTGCCGCCCAGGAGCCCGGTGATGCTGCCACGCGGCAGCGAAAAGGAGATATCGTCGACGGCGCGGGTCTGCTTGTAGACCTTGACGAGGTGATCGACCGCAATGGCCGCAGAGGAGCCGCGCTCCGCGACAGTCGGCGGACTTGAAGCTTTGTCGTTCCCGGTCATGCTAGCCGTTCTTCTGCTATTGCAGCGGATAGCGCAAGGCTTGTAATCCGGGTGGTTCCGCGAGCCCCGCGTTTGTGACCGAGAAGGCACCGCCACATTGGCCGAGATGACTGAGACTGCCGATACCGATTTCCGCCACGCACAGCGGCATATCCGCCTGGACACGATCCTGCGGCTGCGCTGGCTCGCGGTGCTCGGCCAGCTCGCGGCGATCTTCATCGTGGCGCAGGGGCTGGAGTTCAACGTCGAGATCGTCCCCTGCGTCAGCATCATCGCGCTGTCGGCGGCGCTCAACCTGGCGCTCCAGACCGTGTCCAATCCGCTGCAACGGCTGGAGCCGATGCAGGCGGCCGGACTGCTCGCGCTGAACATCGTGGAGCTGGCGGGGCTGCTGTTCTTCACCGGCGGGCTGCAGAACCCGTTCTCGTTCCTGTTCCTCGCGCCCGTTCTGATCTCGGCCACGGCGCTGCCGGCCCGCCTCACCTTCGGCCTCGGCCTGCTCGCGGTGGCCTGTGCTTCGGTCCTGTTCTTCTTCCATCTGCCGCTGCCCTGGGATTCCGACGATCCCCTGGTGCTGCCGCCGATTTATCTCATCGGCATCTGGCTCTCGATCGTGCTCGCGATCGGCGTCACCAGTCTCTACTCGTTCCAGGTGACGGAGGAGGCGCGCAAGCTCGCCGACGCGCTGGCTGCGACCGAGCTGGTGCTGACACGCGAGCAGCATCTGACCCAGCTCGACGGCCTGGCCGCCGCAGCCGCGCACGAGCTCGGCACGCCGCTCGCGACCATCTTCCTGATCTCGCGCGAGCTGGAAAAGACGGTGAAGGACCCAAGTTTCGCCGCCGACCTGAAAACCCTGCGCGAGCAGACCCAGCGCTGCCGCGACATCTTGAGCAAGATCACCCAGCTTTCCTCCGAAGGCGCGCCGTTCGACCGCATGAAAATGTCTGAGCTGATCGAGGAGGTGGTGGCCCCGCACCGCGATTTCGGCGTCGACATCAAGGTGCGGATCGCGGTGGCGGCCTTCGCCGAGCCGATCGGCTCGCGCAACCCGGCGATCCTCTACGGCGTCGGCAACATCGTCGAGAACGCAGTCGATTTCGCCCGCACCACCGTCGAGGTGAATGCATGGTGGAACAAGGACACGATCGAGCTCGTGATCTCCGACGACGGCCCGGGCATTCCGCCCGATATCCTTAACCGGATCGGCGAGCCCTATTTGTCGCGGCGGCGCAATCTGGATGACGGCGGCGGCGAGCGGCGCGGGCTCGGGCTTGGCGTGTTCATCGCGCGCACCTTGCTGGAACGCACCGGGGCCAAGGTCTCGTTTACCAACCGGACCTTTCCGGAACACGGTGCTGTGGTTCACATCAATTGGCCGAGAGAGCGTTTTGAGACTATCGAGACGCTCGAAGAAACAATAGGATAGGCCGCGACCTTGCGTCGCACAGCAGGGCCGATCGACTATTTGCGGCCTTGGCACCGCCTGATTGCGACGCCATATGTAGATGTGCAGAGAGAGGACAACACCTTGAACGCCATCGCCGAACTGAACGAACAGACCGACCGCTCGCTTCTCATCGTGGAGGACGACAAGCCGTTCCTGGAGCGGTTGTCGCGCGCGATGGAGACCCGTGGCTTTGCGGTGACGTCGTGTGACACCGTCTCGGATGGCCTCGCGCAGATCGGCAAGGCCGCGCCCGCATTCGCCGTCGTGGATCTGCGGCTCGGCGACGGCAATGGTCTCGACGTCGTCTCCGCGCTGAAGAAGAAGCGCCCCGAAGCCCGCGCGATCGTGCTGACCGGCTATGGCAACATCGCCACCGCCGTGACCGCCGTGAAGATGGGTGCGATCGATTATCTGTCGAAGCCCGCGGATGCCGACGACGTCGTCGCCGCCCTGCTCTCGACCAGCTCGGAGAAATCCGAGTTGCCGACCAACCCGATGTCCGCCGACCGCGTCCGCTGGGAGCACATCCAGCGCATCTACGAGATGTGCAACCGCAACGTCTCGGAGACGGCGCGCCGGCTGAATATGCACCGTCGTACGTTGCAGCGGATTCTGGCGAAGCGCGCGCCGCGGTAACGGTCTCGTAGGGTGGGCAAAGGCGCGTAGCGCCGTGCCCACCAACTCTGCTTCAATTTTGATCGGCTTGGATGGTGGGCACGCTACGCTTTGCCCACCCTACGGCGTCTACGCTAATCCACCCTACGACTTCATTCCCAAAAATCCGCGTGGCCCTGCGGGTCGACCAGACGGTTGATCCGGAGCGCTGCCGCCATCGCGAAACGCACCGTCATCTGCTTGCGCGTGGCGGCCTGAAGCTTGTGCTCGGGCGCCTCGCACTGCATGTGCGCGCCATAGGCGTCCGCAATGATCAGGCCGGTGTCTTGCGGGAAGATCTCGCACGGCAGATCCTGCGTGAAGGCGAAGAACAGCCGGTCGCAATGGGCGCGGTATTCGTGCCATTTCTGGTCGGCACGCAAATCCTCGACCGACGATTTGATCTCGACGATCCAGATCTCGCCGCGCTCGTTGAGCGCCACCAGATCGGCGCGCCGGCCCGACGGCAGCGGTAATTCGCTGATGCAGGTAAAGCCGAGCGAGCGCAGCAACCGCGCCGTGCCGCGCGCGATCGCAAGCGCCGTCTCGGACTGGCGGCGATCGGGCGGCGGAACGAGAGCGATGTTGCGGGCGGGGCTGTCCATGGGGGGAGCTTAGCCGATTCCGGTTGGTGCGGACACTGTCCGATGAACCGCGGCCACACGCTCATCTGTCGTCCCCGCGAACGGCTAGATATATGGCGGCATCACCACCACGCCCTCGTTCCCGCGCAGATCCAGCACGCCTTCCAGCCTCTCGCCCTCGCGATCCAGAAACGTCGACAGCAAGATCTCGCTGTTGAAACGGATCGCGCTGGTGGTCACGGCGATCGGGTCGGGCCCGAGATTGAGCACGACGATGATCGCGGTGCCCTCGGCCTCGCGGCGATAGACCAGCAGATCGCCTTGCGCGGCGATCGGATGGTAGTCGCCCTCGACCAGCGCCGGAGATGCCTTCCGCAAGGCAATCAGCCGCTTGTACAGACTGAGGATCGAACGCGAATCGGCTTCGAGATCGGCGACGTTCTCGCGGATATGGTCCTCCGGCAGCGGCAGCCAGGGCCTTACGCCGGAGAAGCCGCTGGCCGGCGACGCATCCCACTGCATCGGCGTACGGCAGCCGTCGCGCCCCACTCCGATGCCGGGCACATTCTTCTCGAAGGGATCGCGCACGTCCTCGGGGGAGATCGCCAGCTGATGCATGCCGATCTCGTCGCCGTAATAGAGCGTCGGCGTACCGCGCAGCGTCAGCAGCAACATGGCGGCGACGCGGGCCTGCTCCGGCCCGACACGACTCGCGACGCGCGGACGATCGTGATTGCCGAGCACCCAGTTCGGCCAGGCGCCCTTCGGCAGCGCCTTCTCGTAATCCTCGACGATTGTCTCGATCGAGCGCGCGCTCCAGAACGTCGAGAGCAGCGCGAAGTTGAACGGCATCTGCGCGCCGGTGAGATCGTTGCCGTAATAGGCCATCAGACGGTGCAGCGGCAGATAGATTTCGCCGATCAGCACGCGGTCGCGATACGCATCCGTGACGCGCCGCATCTCGGCGATGACGTCATGCACCTCCGGCTGGTCGGTGGAGTATTGCGTCAGGATCCTCTCGTTCGGCGGCCGGCCCTCGACGTAATGCGGGTTCGGCGGGTTGTCGCGGAATTCGGCATCCTTGATCAGGTGCCAGATCACATCGACGCGGAAGCCGTCGACGCCTTTCTCCAGCCAGAACCGCATCGCGTCGTAGATCGCCGCGCGGACATCCGGATTGCGCCAGTTGAGGTCCGGCTGCTCGGCAAGGAAGGCGTGGTAGTAATATTGACCTGTCGTCTCGTCGAATTGCCAGGCGCTGCCGCCAAATTCGGACAGCCAGTTGTTCGGGACACCGCCATCGGCGGCCGGATCGCGCCAGACGTACCAGTCGCGTTTGGGATTGTCGCGCGAGGACCGGCTCTCGACGAACCAGGGATGCTGGCTTGATGTGTGGTTCGGCACGAGGTCGAGGATCAGTTTCAGCCCGGTTTCATGCGCAGCCGCGAGCAGCGCATCGAAATCCGCCATCGTGCCGAACAGCGGATCGATGCCGGTATAGTCGGAGATGTCGTAGCCGAAATCGGCCATCGGCGAGGGAAAGATCGGCGACAGCCAGATCGCGTCGACGCCGAGCGATTTCACGTAAGGCAGCCGGCGCAGGATGCCGGCGAGATCGCCGACGCCGTCACCGTCTGAGTCCTGAAAGGAGCGCGGGTAGATCTGATAGAAGATGCCGTCGCGCCACCAATTGTCGCCGCCCTGAGCCATGGCCGGAATACCACTCACTAATCTACCCTGCGCGAGAAAACGCGAAAGGAACGCCCCGGTTCAAACCAGCAGGCCAATTGGGACGGCCGTGTGACGACCGGCTGTTCCCGGGGCTACGACACAAATCTTTTGCTTGGCGGCATGGCAAAAATCGGCATTGTGAGGCCATGACCGAGCAAAACAATACCCAAGAATCACAGCAAGCCAAGGCTGGCGCGATCATCGTCCCCGTGACGCTGTTCGAGCAGAACTGCACCATCATCTGGGACGAGCCCGGCAAGAAGGCCGTGGTGATCGACCCCGGCGGGGACGTGCCGAAGATTCTGGACGCGATCAAGCAGACCGGCGTCACCGTAGAGAAGATCTGGCTGACCCACGGCCATATCGACCATGTCGGCGGCGCGGCCGAATTGCGCGATGCGCTGAAGGTGCCGATCGAGGGGCCGCATGTCGCGGATAAATTCCTGCTCGACAACGTGGTCGAGAGCGGCGCGCGCTTCGGCATGACCGGCGGCCGCAATTTCGAGCCGGACCGCTGGCTCGACGAGGGCGACAGCGTGTCGATCGGCGGCCTGCAGTTCGATATTTTGCACTGCCCGGGCCACTCGCCCGGCAGCGTGGTGTTCTTCAACAAGGACTTGCGCTTTGCCCATGTCGGCGACGTGCTGTTTGCGGGCTCGGTCGGGCGCACCGACCTGCCCGGCGGCAGTCACGCCACGCTGATCAACTCGATCAAGACCAAGCTCTTGCCGCTCGGCGACGACGTCGGCTTCATCTGCGGCCACGGCGCCGGCTCGAGCATCGGCCAGGAACGGATGACCAATCCGTTCATCACCGGCGAGATGTAGCCTTTTACTTGAGCATGATCTTTTCGGAAAACCGCTTCACACTTTTCCGGATCATGCTCTACTCGGCGGCCTCCGCCAACGCCGCGGTGTCACTGAGGTTGCGTTCGCCCCAGTCGCGGATCGCGGCGACGACCGGCACGAAGCTCTTGCCTTTGCGCGTCAGGCGATACTCGACCTTCGGCGGCACCTCGCCAAAATCCTTGCGGTCGATCAGGCCGCTTTGGGTCAGCGCCTTCAATTCGCGGCTGAGCACGCGCGGGGTGATCTCGGCGCTGCCGGCCATGCCGCGCAACAGGCCGCTCCTGATCTCGCCATAGCGGCGCGGACCGTCCTTGAGGTCCCAGACGATGCGGAGCTTGTACTTGCCGCTGATCATCTTCTGAAAGGCCGTAACCGGACAGGTGCGCGCCGGGTTTGCCCTTGCCATGTCGCCTCCTCCATACGCAGCCAGCTTGCGGGAGGATAGGAGCGACGTCGAAAAAGTCCATACTATCAATTTTGTCCATACTTGCAGGATCGCCCGCAAGGCGCAGATGATGGCGCACATGACGAACAGGGAGCGTCACATGAAGCATTTCATGATCAGGTACGAATTCAAAAACGGCACGACGGAAGCCTGGCACCAGGAGATCGGCCGCTTCATCAAGGCGATCGAGGGCGATCCGGAGTTGAAGGGGCGGATCGGCTATCGGGTCCTGAAGAACCGCGACGACGCCAGCTACTTCCACCTCGCCAGCGTCACCGACGAGGCTGCGCAAAAAGCGCTGCAATCGCGCGACTTCTTCAAGGCCTATCAGGAGATGACGCGGAAGGTCGCCGGCGGCGAGGTGACGGTGGCGCCGATCGAATGGATCGATCAGACGGCGTAGCCGTCGCTTATCGAGCGACGAACTACTTCATCAATCCCGCGGCGGTCAGTGCGCGCGTGATGATCTGGCCGAGATCGAAGCCGCGCGCCGCCGCGCGCTTCGGCTCGGCCGGCTCTTCGGCAACGGCGACTGCAGCACGGATCGAGCGGGCGAGATGCGGCGCGGGTGAAAGCGCCGGCTTCGACGTCCCGGGCCCGGCCTTCTTCCCGGCCGCGTCCGGAATCCAGCCGGTGAGGCCGAAGAATTTTGCGATGTTGTACGACGAGGAAATACCGGCCTCGATCAGGAATGCGCCTTCGATGCCGTAGCGCTGATCATTGTCGGCGAGGCCGAGCGGCGTGCCGTGGGCCATATCGGTGATGGCGTAGGACTCGACCAGGGTTTCGCCGTCCTTGTTCCACCAGGCCTGGCGCGGATAGCCGTCGACAATGGTCTCCGCCATCGGCACGGCCGGCAGATCGTGCAAATCGAGCCACTGCTTGACGATCTCGCTGGCGTTGCCGGGATTGACGGTGCGGTCGGCGCTGCCGTGCCACACCGACATCTTCGGCCACGGCCCGCGATGGTTCGAGGCACGCCGCACGAAGTCGCCGAGTTCGCGCTCCGGCCGCTGCGGCGAATGAAACATGCCGTCCAGCGCCTCGCGCAGATTCGAGGCGATGCCATAGGGCAACCCGGCGATCACCGCACCGGCCGCAAAAACTTCCGGATAGGTCGCGAGCATCACCGACGTCATGCCGCCGCCGGCGGAGAGACCGGTGATGAAGACGCGCTTGGGATCGATGCGGTGCGCTTCGGCCATATGCGCGATCATCTCGCGGATCGACCGCGCCTCGCCGCCGTCCCGCGCAGTGTCTTCCGGATTGAACCAGTTGAAGCAGGTGTTGCCATTGTTGACGCGTTGCTGCTCGGGCATCACCAGCGCGAAGCCGTAATGCTTCGCGAGCGTCGACCATCCCGCGCCGAGATCGTAAGCAGCGGCGGTCTGGCCGCAGCCATGCAGCACGACAACGAGCGCGCGCGGCTTCTGGAGTTGCGCCGGCACGAACGCGAACATGCGCAGGTTTCCGGGATTGTCGCCGAAGCCCGTGACTTCTTCCAACGGGCTGGATACGTCCGCGCTCCGGCCGAATTCGGCAAGGCGCAGACCATCCACCTTTGGCAGATGTCTCAAGAGAGCGAGATTTTTGGCAAGCGACACGGCAACTCCTGGCAGGCGACGTTCAACGTTCACCCAAACCAAATAGTTGCTGCGGTGCAAAATAAAAAGCCCGTGTGCTGTCTATCACCCGAAATCACGCAAAAATCCGCAGGAATACGCATGAATTAACCGCAATGCCTCAACTTCGTGCAGAGACGCGGCGCATCCACGCCAGAAATGCGGCGCAGATCGTGATTAACGCCGCGCCGATTGCGGCCACTCCGGCCGCATTTCCGATCTGCGCCGTCGTGCCGTACATGCCGGACGCCGAGCCTGCCGCGACAGGCTTCACCGTCGAGAGCACCGCACCGGATAGCGGCGCCATCACCAGCCCCTGGCCGCAGCCGAAGATGATCATGACGAGCGCGAGCAGGATCGGCGCGGGCGCATCGATATACCCCGTGACCAGCGCGAGTGCGGCGAGGCCCGCGATCTGCAGCATGCAGCCTTCGATCAACACCTTGGTCCCGCGATGGCGCGCCCGCGCGCCGCTGTGGCGCGACGCGACCACGAAAGCCAGCGCGAGCGGAATGAAGGCCATGCCGGCTGCGAGCGGCGGGATCTTCAGGCCGCGCTGCATGAACAGCGTCATGACCAGATAGAACGAGAGGTTGGCGACGAAGAAAAAGAACGCCGCGCCGAGCCCGCGCAGGAAGGCTGCATCGGACAGCAGCGTCAGATCGATCAGCGGCATGCCGCCGGCGCGCGCCACCGCATGCTCGAGCTTCAGGAACGCGACAAGGATCGCGCCGCCGACCGCCATCACGGCCCATAGCCACGGCGCCCAGCCGACATCGTGACCGAACAGCAGCGGTCCGATCAGGCACAACAGCCCCGCGAACAGCACCACGCTCCCTTTGATATCGAGCCGCGTGCCGGCCCGGCGCGGCACCGACGGCATGATGCACCAGGCGGCGGCCGCAATGACGAGGCCGCAGGGCACGTTGACGAAGAACACCGAGCGCCAGCCGGTACCGGCGAGGTCGATCGTGACCAGGAGACCACCGAGCAGGAAGCCCGCGGCGCCCGCAAGCCCGAGCACGATGCCGTAGATGGCGAAAGCGCGGCTGCGCTGTTCGTCGGTGAAGAGCAGATGCAGCGTCGCCAGCACCTGCGGCACCATCAGCGCTGCAGTCGCGCCCTGCGCCAGCCGTGCGATGATCAGCTCCGCGCCCGATTGCGCCAACCCGCACCACAGCGAGGTCACCGTGAAACCGAGCACGCCGGCCAGGAAGACATTCTTCGTGCCGTGGATGTCGCCGAGGCGGCCGCCGGTGACGACCAGCGTGGCGTAGGCGATCAGATATATCGCGATGACGGATTCGATCTGCGCCGGCGTCGCATGCAGGTCCACTGCGATAGTGGGAATGGCGACGTTCACGATGAACGCGTCGACGCCGAACATGAATTGAGCAGCGACGACGATCGCCAGCACGCCCCAGCGGCGCGACGAATCGACTTGTTTTGTGACGGTTTGATGCATTTTCGCGCGAGCCTTCGGCGATTTATTTGCGCGCAAAACTCGCAGATCGGCGTCATTGGCGCGATTACCTCCGAGGTAGGACTTGCCGCTTTGGCCCGATTGCTGCATGGCAATTCCCGCTGGTTTCGCGGGCTCGGAAGTTTTCCGGATGTACGACTACGACATGGTGGTGATCGGCTCGGGCCCGTCGGGGCGCCGGGCCGCGGTGCAATGTGCCAAGCTCGGCAAGGCCGTGCTGGTGGTGGAGAAGGGCCGACGGGTCGGCGGCGTCTCGGTCCATACCGGGACGATTCCTTCAAAGACCCTGCGCGAGACCGTGCTCAATCTCTCCGGCTGGCGCGAGCGTGGCTTTTACGGCCGCTCCTACAAGGTGAAGCAGGACATCGCGGCGAGCGACCTGATGATCCGTCTTCAGAAGACGCTCGACCATGAGGTCGAGGTACTCGAGCATCAGTTCAGCCGCAACCTGGTGCGCACCGCCAATGGCGAGGCGCGGCTGGTCTCACCGCACGAGGTCGAGATCACGAGCTCAATTGGCGAGGTAAAGGTGGTGTCGGCCGCCTTCATCCTGATCGCCTGCGGCACGCGCCCGTTCCGCCCCGACTACGTGCCGTTCGACGGCACCACCGTGCTCGACAGCGACGAGATCATCGAGCTGGCAAAGCTGCCGCGCAGCCTGGCTGTGATCGGCGCCGGCGTGATCGGCGTCGAATACGCCACCATCTTCAGCGCGCTCGACGTGCCAGTGACCCTGATCGAGCCGCGGCCGACCTTCCTCGATTTCATCGACAAGGAATTGATCGACGAATTCGTGCACGAGCTGCGCGACCGCAACGTCGCGCTGCGGCTCGGCGCCAAGGTCAATTCGATCGAGAAGACTGCGCAGGGTGGCATCGTCACGCATTTGTCGGACGGGCGGCACGTCACCACGGAAATGCTGCTGTTCGCGGCGGGGCGCGTCGGCGCGACCGACCGGCTAAACTTAGAGGCGGCCGGCATCGTCGTCGACCATCGCGGCCGCATCTCGGTCGATCCCGTGACCTTGCAGACCAGCGTGCCGCACATCTACGCCGCCGGTGACGTGATCGGCTTTCCGAGCCTTGCTTCCACCTCGATGGAGCAGGGACGCGTCGCCGCCTGCCACGCGCTCGGCATGGAGCCGCTCGCGCCGCCGGAGTTCTTCCCCTACGGCATCTATTCGGTGCCGGAAATATCGACGACGGGACTCACCGAAGAAGAGGTGCGCACGCGCGGCATTCCCTACGAGGTCGGCATCGCACGCTTCCGCGAGACCTCGCGCGGCCACATCATGGGGCTGAACAGCGGCATGATGAAGATGATCTTCTCGACCAAGACGCGCCGGTTGCTCGGCGTGCACATCCTCGGCGAAGGCGCCACCGAGCTGATCCATATCGGCCAGGCCGTGCTGAACCTCAAAGGCACCATCGACTATTTCATCCAGAACACGTTCAACTATCCGACGCTGGCGGAGGCGTACAAGATCGCCGGGCTGGATGCGTGGAACAGGATGACGCGGTAGCGGCGTTCTTCGCGGCAAATTTGGTGAACAGTCCCTTTGCGGCCATCCTTCGAGACGACCGCTGCGCGGTCTCCTCAGGATGAGGTCTCGCTTCGCGGCGAGGTGTTAGACCCTCACGGTGAGGAGCCCGCGAAGCGGGCGTCTCGAACCATGCAGGCCAGGCAGGTCGTTGCAGCGTCTCAACGCATGCCTGCATTCCGCCGCGCGGGACACCGCGCGATTGCCTTCGCTATCGCCAGCACGTAGCCTCATCGCCTCAACAAACAGAAAATTCAGCCGGAGAGAACGCCATGGCGCGCCTGAAGTTCGGAGCCTTCCTTGCCCCGCATCACCCGATCGGGGAGCATCCGATGCTCCAGTTCCGGCGCGATCTCGACCTGGTCGAGCAGCTCGACGCGCTCGGCTATGACGAGTTCTGGTGCGGCGAGCATCATTCCTCCGGCTGGGAGATGATCGCCTCGCCCGAGATGTTTCTGGCCGCGGCCGGCGAGCGCACCAAGCGGATCAAGCTCGGCACCGGCGTGGTGTCGCTGCCCTATCATCATCCCTTCAACGTCGCCCAGCGCATGGTGCAGCTCGACCACATGACCGGCGGCCGCGCCATCTTCGGCTCCGGCCCCGGCGCGCTGGCGTCGGACGCGCACACGCTCGGCATCGACCCGATGACGCAGCGCGACCGCCAGGACGAGGCCATCGGCGTGATCCGCCGCCTGTTCAACGGCGAACGCGTCACCGCGAAGAGCGACTGGTTCACCATGAACGACGCCGCACTCCAGATCCTGCCCTTGCAGGAGGAGATGCCGTTCGTGGTGGCCTCGCAGATCTCGCCGTCGGGCATGACGCTCGCCGGCAAATACGGCATCGGCATCATCTCGCTGGGCTCGATGACGACGCAAGGGTTGATGTCCCTGCAACAGCAATGGCAGTTCGCCGAGGACGCCGCCAAGAAGCACGGCACCAAGGTGGATCGGGCGAACTGGCGCGTGCTGCTGACCTGGCACCTCGCCGAGACCCGCGAGCAGGCCCGCCGCGAAGCCGGCGCCGGCCTGATGCGCTGGCACAACGAATATAATGTCGGCACGCTGCAGCGGCCGGGCCTGACCGCGTTCGCCTCGCCCGACGAGGCCGTGGACAAGACCGCTTTCGTCGACGGTGCGGCCTCCGTGATCGGCACGCCCGACGACCTCGTCAAGATGATCAAGAACGTGATGCAGGTGTCGGGCGGCGTCGGCGCCGTGATCGGCTTCGTGCACGATTGGGCCAATCCCGAAAATACCCGCCGAAGCTGGGACCTGGTGGCGCGCTACGTCGTGCCGGAGATCAACGGCTATATCGACGGATTGCGGAAGTCGCAAAAGTTCGTGATTGAGAACCGCGCGATCTTCGAACGCGCCGGGCAGGCCGTGATGGCGAAGATCATGGAGAACGAAAAGGCTGCAGAGGCCTTGAAGGTGACCGGCGCCGGCCGCGTCGCCATTCCCGCCGTCAACGCCCCGGATTTGCAGAAGGAAGCGGCGAAGCGGTAGGCCCGTCGGAACTACGCTTGTAACGACGTTCACAAGAAAGACATACCGGCCTGTGCTATGCTGACCCCGGTCAGCTGGCGCGGGTCGTAGTCATCTGTGTTCGCGCGCCTGTTCGGTCGGTCAACCGGAGCAATCGTCATGTCGATGCAGAATGTCGCCCCTGCGCTTCCGTTCACCGCACCCAGGCGCAACGAGCTGACGCACATCCCTGGCGACGAGGGCTGGCCGATCATCGGCAAGACCTTTCAGGTGCTCGCCGACCCCAAGGGACATATCGAGGCGAACGGCGCCAAATACGGCCCGGTCTACCGCACCCATATTTTCGGCGAGACCAATGTCGTGCTGCTCGGGCCCGAGGCCAACGAGCTCGTGCTGTTCGACCAGCAAAAGCTGTTCTCGTCGACACATGGCTGGAACAAGGTGCTGGGCCTGTTGTTTCCGCGCGGCCTGATGCTGCTCGATTTCGACGAGCACCGTCTGCATCGCAAGGCGCTGTCGGTCGCGTTCAAGTCGGGGCCGATGAAGTCGTATCTGAGCGATCTCGACTACGGCATCGCCGCGCGCGTCGCGCAGTGGAAGGCGAAGCCCGGCGAGATGAAGCTCTATCCGGCGATGAAGCAGCTCACGCTCGACCTCGCGGCGGCGTCGTTCCTCGGCGCGGATATCGGGCCGGAGGTCGACGAGATCAACCGCGCGTTCGTCGACATGGTCGCGGCCGCGGTCGCCCCGATCCGCCGGCCGCTGCCGGGCACGCAGATGGCGGCTGGCGTGAAGGGACGCAAACGCATCGTCGCCTATTTCCGCGAGCAGATCCCGCTGCGACGCGGCAATCACGGCGGCGACGATCTGTTCTCGCAGCTCTGCCGCGCCACCCACGAGGATGGCGCCCTGCTCTCCGAGCAGGACATCATCGACCATATGAGCTTCCTGATGATGGCGGCGCACGACACGCTGACCTCGTCGCTGACCTCCTTCATCGGCGAGCTCGCCGCCAATCCGGACTGGCAGGATAGATTGCGCGCGGAGGTTCTTGCGCTGGGGCTCGCACCGGGTTCGCCGAGCAGCTTCGACGACCTCGAAAAAATGCCGCTGTCGGAGATGGCGTTCAAGGAGGCCCTGCGGATCAAGCCGCCGGTGCCGTCGATGCCGCGCCGTGCGATGCGCGATTTCACCTTCAAGGGTTTTACGATTCCGGCCGGTACCGCCGTCGGCGTCAATCCGCTCTACACCCACCACATGAAGGACATCTGGCCGGAGCCGGATCGCTTCGATCCCTTGCGCTTCACCGAGGAAGCCCAGCGCAACCGGCATCGCTTCGCCTGGGTGCCGTTCGGCGGCGGCGCGCATATGTGCCTCGGCCTGCACTTCGCCTACATGCAGGCGAAGTGTTTTGCCCGGCACTTTTTGCAGAACCTCGAAGTGTCGCTGGAGCCGGGCTACAAGCCGGACTGGCAGATGTGGCCGATCCCGAAGCCGCGGGATGGCTTGCGGGTGCGGGTGAAGACGGTTTAGGCACCGTTTTCGTAGGGTGGGCAAAGGCGCGTAGCGCCGTGCCCACCATTCCTCGCGAAGAAAGAATTGGTGGGCGCGCTTCGCTTTGCCCACCCTACGGCACCGTCACCTGCCGCTACTACGCCTCCTGATCGAACGCCTTGCGCATGGCGACGTAACCCTGCTGCTGCTGGCTCCAGTTGCGGCCGCCGGTGACGGCGCCGTCGACGACGAGATCGTGTCCGTTGACGAAGCTGGATTCGTCGCTCGCCAGAAACACCGCGGCCTGCGCGATGTCATCGGGGAGGCCCGCGCGCGGGATCGGCTGTGCGGTCTTGAAGACTTCGCGCATCACGGCAGGCGTCGCCTCCGCCGCATCGGTCGCGAGCCCCAGCGCCTTGCCGAAAATGCCGGTCGCGATCGCACCGGGCGAGATCGAGTTGACGCGCACGTTGGACTCGCCGAGCTCCATCGCCACGCATTTGGTGAGATGGATCACCGCCGCCTTGGCCGCGCCATAGACGACCGACGAGGAAAAGCCGGCAAGACGGCCTGCGATGCTGCCATTGTTGATGATGCTGCCAGAACCCTGCTTCTTCATGACGGGCGCGGCATGCTTCATGCCGAGCATGACGCTGCGCACCAGGGTCGCCATCGCCGCGTCGAACCGCTCGACATCGAGGCCTTCGATGCCCCCGGTCTGCGCCGGGCCGCCGGCATTGTTGAACAGGCAGTCGATCCGGCCGAACTTCTCGACCGCGAGCGCGATCAGCGCCTGCATCCGCGCTTCGACCGTCACGTCGGTCTGGCGAAAGATGCAATTGACCCCGAGCTGCTTCGCCAGCGCCTCGCCTTCCGGTATGCGCCGCCCCGCGATCACAATTTTGGCACCTTCGGCAACGAAGACTTCCGCGGTACGCAGGCCGATCCCGCTCGTCGCGCCCGTAATCACCGCAACCTTGCCATCCAACCTACCCATGGAATGTTCCTGTTTTCGAATGATTTGATGTCAAATGGCGGACGCCGATCGATCTCGGCGCCGCGACAGTCACTATTCCTGCCGGTCTGCGACAAGGCAAGCTTTGCTTGTGCATGCGACATGCGTAACATTCCCGCTCCTTTCTCGATTTACGCGCGCATAGCGCAACCGGGCCGGGCATGGAGAAGCTGATCGACGAATTCCGCAAGGGCTGGCAGGGCGTGGCAGCGCCATCCCTCGCTCTGAGCCTCGGCTTCGCGGTCGCCTGCCTGCTGGTTGCGACGGTGGCGCGCTGGGGTCTCGCGCATGTGCGGCCCGACGTCTACTTCACCCCGTACTTTCCGGCCGTGTTCTTTGCCGCCGCGTTCGGCGGCTTGCGGATCGGCATCATCACCGCGCTGATCGGCGGCGTGCTCGGCGTCGTCGTCAATTTCAGCGACGCTCTTGCCGATCGCTCCAGGTTCACCTTGCTGACCCTTTATTGGGGCGTCTCCGCACTCACGATCTGGGGCGTCGAGCACTATCGCGGGATGCTGGCGGAACAGCGCCGGATTTCCAAACGGCTGATCGAGGAAGAAGAATACCGCAAGCTGCTGGTCGACGAGCTGCAGCATCGGCTGAAGAACAAGCTGTCGACCGCGCACGCCGTGCTGCACCAGGTGCTGCACGACCAGCCGCAGGTCTGGGCCCGGATCGATCCGCGGCTACGGTCGCTGGCTGCAACCGACGATCTGATCTCGCGGATCGACAAGGGCGGCTGCGATATCCGCGATCTCCTGATCGCAGAGCTCGGACCTTACGGCCATGTCCGCTTCACGCTCAACGGCGACCGGCTGTTCCTGCCGCCGAAGCTCGCGGTCACGCTGTCGCTGATGTTTCACGAGCTCGCCACCAACGCGGGCAAATATGGTGCGTTCTCCGCGCCGCGCGGATTATTGCAGGTGTCGTGGACCGTCAGCGGCGACCGTCTGACCGTCACCTGGGACGAAACCGAGGGCCCGAGCATCGACAAGGTCTCCGAGCCCGGCTTCGGCACCAAGCTGCTGAAGTCAGCGCTGTCGGCTTTCGACGGCAAGTCCGAGGTCTCGTATCTCAAGACCGGCCTGCATTGCATCATGCAATGCCGCATCCCGCAGAACGGTTAGACGCGGCACGAGCGCAAGAGACGCGCGCCCCGCTCGCAGTTTCGTTGCGCGCGTTGACGCTCCGTTAATGACGATGGGTCGGGCGCGTCGCATCGCCGCAAAACACCCCCGTATTTCTCCGTACCCCTTAACCAAACCTAAGAGGGAACTGCGCAAGATCGCGTCCATTGCAAAGGCGCGTTGAAACAACAAGATTCATGACTTCTATGAACGACAACAGATATTCCGGCGCGAGTGAAGCCGAACTCGGATTTCTCAAGGAAATCGTTAGAATGCTGCCTGCCGGTCTGACCGTGCAGGACGCGCAGGGCGAGCTTCTCCTGGTTAACGATGTCGCGGCCGCTCAGCTCGGCATGGACGGCAGCCGTCCGTCGCCCGATCTGACGCCGCGCCGGGAAGCCTGCCAGCGGGCACTGAGGTCCGGCGAGGCAGTCATCTCCGAGGAAGCGCTCCAGGATGGAGCTGCACGCCAGGTGCTGCTGACCACCCATCGCCCCGTCCGCGTTGCCGGACGCGAGCTGCTGATCTCGGCCTCCTCCGACATCACCGAACAGAAGAATTTCGAGGACCAGCTGTTCCGCTCGGCCTATTTCGACGAGCTGACCGGCCTGCCCTCGCGGCGCGTGATCGAGCATCGCGCCGCCAGCCTGCTCGCGCGCGACGGCAAAGGCGAGCGTTTCGCGCTCGCCTTTCTCGACGTCGACAATTTCAAGCACATCAACGACTATTACGGCCACGCCGTCGGCGATGCGCTGCTGGTCGAGCTGTCGAAGCGGCTCGGGCGCGACCTGCGCGATTCCGACATGCTGTCGCGCATCTCCGGCGACGAATTCCTGCTGCTGCTCTCCCCGATCCAGAGCCAGGAGGAAGTCGCCGAATTCATGCAAGCGACGCTGGAGCGGCTGACCGCACCGTTCTTCATCGACAATTCGGAGGTCTTCGCCTCCACCTCCGTCGGCGTCAGCCTCTATCCCGACCACGGCCGCAGCTTCGAGACGCTGCGCCAGAACGCCGACATCGCGATGTACCGCATCAAGAACAGCGGCAAGGGCTCGGCGGCCTTCTTCGACGCCAGCATGGAGCGCGAGGCGCTGGCGCGGATGAAGATCGAGCAGTCGCTGCGGCTCGCCATCCTCGAAAAGCGCTTCTGCTGCGCGTTCCAGTCCAAGGTCGACATCCGCACCCAGGCCGTGACCGGCATCGAGGCATTGGTGCGCCTTCGCGACGACGAGGGCGTGATCCAGGCGCCGGGCTCGTTCATCAACCTTGCCGGCGAATTGGGACTCATCGACGAGCTCACCCATCTCGTGCTCGCCGAGATCGTCAAGTCGATCGACCTGATCAACGACAGCTTCGGCGCGGAAGCGACCATCAGCATCAACGTCGCCGCCAAGCAGGCCGGCAATCCCGAATTCATGCGCAGTTTCGCGCGGGCGCTGGACGAGACCGGCTTTCCGCAGCGCTTCATGATCGAGGTGACGGAAGACGCCTTCGTCGCCAAGAATCATTTCCAGACCGAGATCCTGCCGATGTTCCGCAAGCTCGGCGTCGGCATCTCCATCGACGATTTCGGCACCGGCTATTCCTCGCTCTCGGCGCTCGCCGACATCACCGCCGACGAGATCAAGATCGACCGCTCGTTCATCACCGACATCCATAAGCGTCCGCGCAGCCAGGGCATCTTGCGCGCGATCGAATCCCTGAGCGAAGCGCTCGGGATGACCGTGATCGCCGAAGGCCTCGAATCCTACGAGGAGCTGGCCTATCTCCAGGCCGCGACCAAGATCCGCTACGCGCAAGGCTATTATTTCGCCCGGCCGATCTTCCTGGAGGAGCTCAAGCTCGCCACCCCCACCTCCAGCGAATCCCGTCCCGGCGTGTCCAACCGCCCGACGCAGCAGAACCGGCAGGGCTATTCTCGGGCGAGCGGGTATCGGCGGTAAGAGCCCAAGCGCCGCTCCAATCTCGATGTCGTCGCCCGGCTTGACCGGGCGACCCAGTACGCCGAGACGGTTGTGGTTGAACCGATAGGCCGCGGCGTACTGGATGCCCCGGTCAAGCCGGGGCATGACAGCGGTGGGGGCGGCTCGCATCCGCAACACCCATTTCCCCCTTTGAAATTACTGCCCTTTTGCTAATACACGGGCGGACTTCCCTGAGGTACGCCATGCCCTCCTCCCCCGACGTCAGCGATCCCGCCTATGTCCGCGCGCGGGCGATGGTGACGCTGTTCGAGCGGCTGGAGCATCTGTGCGAGGGCGCGATCGCGATCGATCGCGGCGGGCGGGTGATCTACGTCAACGAGAAATATCTGGCGTCGCTGGGCCTCAAGCAGACCACCGAAGCGATCGGCCGGCCGATCGAGGAGATCATCCCGAACAGCCTGATGCGGAACGTCGCCGAGAGCGGCGAGCCGATCCTGCTCGACATCATGGAGCTCGGCGGCGAACAGCTCGTGGTGACGCGCATGCCGATCGAGGACGAGGACCGCAACGTCATCGGCGCGATCGGGTTCGTGCTCTACGACCACCTCGAGAGTCTCAAGCCGCTGCTTGCCCGCGTCACCCAGCTCGAGAGCGATCTGCGGCTGGCGCGGCGGCAATTGTCCAACGCCCGCGCGGCGCGCTTCACCCTTGCCGATTTCGTCGGCACGACAGCGGCGATCGCGCAGGCCAAGGAGTTCGCCAAACGCGCGGCGCGGCAGAGCGTGACCGTGCTGCTCACCGGCGAGACCGGCACCGGCAAGGAGCTGCTGGCGCAGGCGATCCACAATGCGTCCTCGCGCGCGGAAAAACCGTTCGTCAGCGTCAATGTCGCGGCGATCCCGGAAACGCTGATCGAGTCCGAATTCTTCGGCACTGCTCCGGGCGCCTATACCGGCGCCGACCGCAGGGGGCGCGAGGGCAAGTTCCGGATCGCCGATGGCGGCACGCTGTTCCTCGACGAGATCGGCGAGATGCCGCTGCAATTGCAGGCCAAGCTGTTGCGCGTGCTGCAGGAGCGCGAGATCGAGCCGCTCGGCTCGGACAAGATCAGCAAGGTCGACGTGCGCGTCATTGCCGCGACCAATGTGGATTTGCGCAAGCGCGTCAGCGACGGCGCCTTCCGCGCCGATCTCTACTACCGCCTCAACGTGCTCTCGATCGACCTGCCCCCTCTGAGAAAATGCCTCGACGATCTGCCCGACATCTGTGCGCGGCTGATCGAGGACATCAGCGCCTCCGGCGATTTCCTCAATGCCAGGATCACGCCGAGCGGATTGTCGGCGCTCGCGCGCTACGACTGGCCCGGCAACGTCCGCGAGCTCCGCAACATTCTGGAACGCGCACTGATCCTGAGCGATTCCGGGCGCCTGACCGGCGATGATTTCGTTCACATCCTGCCGGTCAGCGCGGAGGCCGGCCCTGGACCGGCGCCGCAGATGACCGGCTCGGTCGTCCCCTATGCCGAAGCCGAGGCGGAGTTCGAGAAGCAGACGCTCGAACATGCGCTCGCCGCCAGCAACGGCCAGATCTCGGAAGCCGCGCGGATGCTGCGCATCTCGCGCGCGACGTTCTACAAGAAGCTCGCCAAGTTCGGACTGGCGTCGGGATCGCCGCCTGTCTGACTTTCGAGACGGCACGTGTCCGGAGTCTCGGACTCCTGACACCGCCATATCGGCACTCGCCTGTGGCATTCGCGCGCGATCCGCCGCAATTTCAGGCATTCCCGCGCAAAACTCCGGATCTGGCGCAGGGCTTGCTCTGAGGCGGCCTGAGGAAACGCATGGGCTGATGTGAAGCCAGGGGATCGTTAACGCGAACTCATCGCGGCCTGCGACGATCCGGCACGCGCACGTCAAGAGACTGTCACATGAGCCTCGTGCAAGCTCCGCCGGAAGGTGGAATTGCAATGTATGCACACTTGTGCAAATCGCTGTGATCAAGGCAGTTCATTCAAGGAGGAAATCATCGTGCGTCGATCGCTCATTCTCACGGCAGCCATCCTCGGCCTGGCCGCGAACACCTCCGCGCAGGCCGACGACCTCAAGGTCGCGCTGATCTACGGCAAGACCGGCCCGCTCGAAGCCTATGCCAAGCAGACCGAAACCGGCCTGCAGATGGGTTTTGAATACGCCACCAAGGGCACCATGATGCTCGACGGCCGCAAGATCGTCGTCATCACCAAGGACGACCAGGGCAAGCCCGACCTGTCGAAAGCCGCGCTCGCGGAAGCCTATCAGGACGACAAGGCCGACATCGCGATCGGCACGACCTCGTCGGCCGCGGCGCTCGCCATCCTCCCCGTCGCCGAGGAGAACAAGAAGATCCTGATCGTCGAGCCCGCCGTCGCGGATCAGATTACCGGCGAGAAGTGGAATCGCTACATCTTCCGCACCGCGCGCAACTCGTCGCAGGACGCAATCTCGAACGCGGTCGCGATCGGCAAGCAGGGCGTCACCGTGGCCACGCTGGCGCAGGACTATGCCTTCGGCCGCGACGGCGTCGCCGCCTTCAAGGAGGCGCTCGCCAAGACCGGCGCGACGCTCGCCGCGGAAGAATACGCCCCGACCAACACCACCGACTTCACCGCGGTCGGCCAGCGCCTGTTCGACGCTCTCAAGGACAAGCCCGGCCGCAAGGTGATCTGGGTGATCTGGGCCGGCGCCGGCAATCCGCTGGCCAAGCTGCAGGACATGGACCCGAAGCGCTACGGCATCGAGCTCTCGACCGGCGGCAACATCCTGCCGGCGCTCGCGGCGTATAAGGGCCTGCCCGGCATGGAAGGCGCGACCTATTACTACTACGACATCCCGAAGAACCCGGTGAACGACTGGCTGGTCGCCGAGCACCAGAAGCGCTTCAACGCGCCGCCGGACTTCTTCACCGCGGGCGGTTTCGCCGCCGCGATGTCCGTCGTCGCCGCCGTCACCAAGGCGAAGTCGACCGACACCGAGAAGCTGATCACGGCGATGGAAGGCCTGGAGTTCGACACGCCGAAGGGCAAGATGGTGTTCCGCAAGGAGGACCATCAGGCGCTGCAGAGCATGTATCACTTCAAGGTCAAGGTCGATCCGAACGTCGCCTGGGCCGTGCTCGAGCCGGTACGCGAGCTGAAGATCGAGGACATGGACGTTCCGGTCCGCAACAAGCGCTGATATCGAATCCCCTCTCCCCGCCCGTGCGGGGAGAGGATCCTTCCCTATTCCAGAGTTATCCTCATGGCCCTGACGCTAGAGACGCGCGACCTCACCATCCGCTTCGGCGGCCATGTCGCGGTCAACAACGTCACCTGCACGTTCCGCCCCGGCGAGCTCACCGCCATCGTCGGGCCGAACGGCGCCGGCAAGACCACCTATTTCAACCTGATCTCGGGCCAGCTGCGCGCTTCACACGGCAGCATCCTATTCGACGGCACCGACATCACCCAACATTCCGCGCCGCTGCGCACCCGCGCGGGCCTTGGCCGCGCCTTCCAGCTCACCAACCTGTTTCCGAATCTCACCGTGGAAGAGAACGTCCGCCTCGCGGTGCAGGCGGCCAGCGGCACCCATTACGACATGCTGCGGCCCTGGATGGTCCGCCGCGACCTGATCGCCCGCGCCGATGCCATCCTCGACCAGGTCGCACTCGGCAATCGCCGCGGCGTCGCCGCCACTGCGCTGTCGCATGGCGACCAGCGCAAGCTCGAGGTCGCGCTGATGATCGCGCTCGAACCCAAAGTGTTCATGTTCGACGAGCCGACCGCGGGCATGAGCATCGACGAGGTGCCGGTCGTGCTGAACCTGATCGCCCAGCTCAAGCAGGACAAGAGCAAGATCATCCTCCTCGTCGAGCACAAGATGGACGTGGTGCGCTCGCTCGCCGACCGCATCATCGTGCTGCACAACGGACAACTTGTCGCCGACGGTCCGCCGGCCGAGGTGATCGCCTCACCGATCGTGCAGGAAGCCTATCTCGGCGTTGCTCCAAAGAGTGCCGCATGACAGATCTGCTCAAACTCTCCGGCGTGCACACGCATATCGGCCGCTACCACATCCTCCAGGGCATCGACCTCGCGGTACCGCAGGGCCAGACCACCATGCTGCTCGGCCGCAACGGCGCCGGCAAGACCACGACGCTGCGCACCGTGATGGGCCTGTGGCAGGCCTCCAGCGGCGAAATCACGCTCGCAGGCGAGCGCATCGAGAGCCGCGCCACGCCCGACATCGCGCGGCTCGGCGTCGGCTACGTGCCGGAGAGCATGGCGGTGTTTTCCGACCTCACGGTGAAGGAAAACCTGGTGCTGGCGGCGCGCGACGGGCCGCTCGACGATACCCAGCTCGACTGGATCTTCGGCTTCTTCCCCGCGCTGCGCCGGTTCTGGCTGTCGCGCGCGGGAAGCCTCTCGGGCGGACAGAAGCAGATGTTGTCGATCGCGCGCGCCATCGTCGAGCCGCGCAAGCTGCTGCTGATCGACGAGCCGACCAAGGGGCTGGCGCCCGCGATCGTCATGGCACTGATCGAGTGCCTGAAGGAGATCGAGCGCAAGGGCGCGACGATCCTGATGGTCGAACAGAATTTCTTTGCCGCCCGCGAGCTCGGCGACAACGTGCTGGTCATGGACAACGGCACCATCGTCCATCGCGGCGAGATGGCGGCGCTCGCCGCCGACGTGCCGCTGCAGGAGCGGCTGCTCGGCCTGAGCCTGGAGGCGCATCAGTGACTGAACTCGCCGCAAATGATCCACTGCCGAAGCCGAAGCGCGATCTCGCGCCGATCCTGCTGCCGGTCGCACTGGCGCTTGCGATGATTCCCCTGGTGGGGTCACCCAGCACCTGGCTGACGCTGACCGCCGCGAGTCTCGCCATGGGCATGATGATCTTCATCATGGCTTCGGGGCTGACGCTGGTGTTCGGCCTGATGGACGTGCTCAATTTCGGCCACGGCGCCTTCATCGCCGTCGGCGCCTATGTGGCAACCCTCGTGCTGGCGCCGTTCGCGGCCTCGATGCAGGCGGATTCGCTGTGGACGAACCTCGCGGTGCTGGCGCCGGCAGCGCTGCTGTCGATGGCGGTGTCCGGCGCGCTCGGCCTGGTCGTCGAGCGCGTGCTGATCCTGCCCGTCTACGGCCAGCACCTGAAGCAGATCCTGATGACGACGGGCGGCCTGATCGTCGCCGAGCAGACGCTCTATGCGCTGTGGGGACCGCAGATCATCCCGACACCCTTGCCGACCTCGCTGCGAGGCTCCTTCATCCTCGGCGACGTCGCGATCGCCAAATACCGTGTGCTGGCGATGCTCGTCGGCCTCGCGGTCTTCATCGCGATCCAGCTCGTGCTCAACCGCACCAAGCTCGGCCTGCTGATCCGCGCCGGCGTCGAGAACCGCGAGATGGTCGAGGCGCTCGGCTATCGCATCCGCCGCCTGTTCCTCGGCGTGTTCATGACGGGATCGGCGCTCGCCGGCCTCGGCGGCGTGATGTGGGCGCTGTATCGCGAGCAGGTCCACGCCTCCATGAGCGACGACCTCACCGTCTTGATTTTCATCGTCGTCATCATCGGCGGCCTCGGCTCGATCGGCGGCTGCTTCATCGGCGCCATCCTGGTCGCGATGGTGGCCAATTACGGCGGCTTCCTGGTGCCGAAACTCGCCCTCGTCTCCAACATCCTGCTGATGGTCGCCATTCTGATGTGGCGGCCGCGCGGCCTCTATGCGGTGACCAGCCGATGATGCTCCTGTCAGGCGATCCGCCGAAGAGCCGCGTGCTCACGCTCCTCCTCATCGTCATCATCCTGGCGCTGGCGGCGACGCCGTTCCTGTTCCCGGGTGCCAAGGCGCTGAACGTCGCGGCCAAGATCTGCGTCTTCGCCGCGCTGGTCGCCTCCTACGACCTCCTGCTCGGCTATACCGGCTCGGTGTCGTTCGCCCACACCATGTTCTACGGCATCGGCAGCTACGCCATCGCGATCGCGCTGTACGGGATGGGCCCGAACTGGGCCGCGGTCGCGACCGGCATCGTCGTCGGCCTGCCGCTCGCGGCGCTGCTCGCGCTCGCGATCGGCCTGTTCTCGCTGCGGGTGGCCGCGATCTTCTTTGCCATGATCACGCTCGCGGTCGCCTCCGCCTTCCAGGTGCTGGCTTCGCAGCTCTCCTGGCTGACGGGCGGCGAGGACGGGCGCAGCTTCCAGCTGCCGGAATTGCTGCGGCCCGGCACGGTGCTGATCTCCAAGAACCTGTTCGGATTCGAGATCAACGGCCGCATCCTCACCTTCTACCTGGTGTTCGCCGTCTCAGCCCTGATGATCCTCGCTCTGTTGCGTGTCGTGAACTCGCCGTTCGGACGCGTGCTCCAGGCGATCCGCGAGAACCGCTTTCGCGCCGAGGCGCTCGGCTTTCGCACCGTCTTCCACCTGACCTACGCCAACTGCCTCGCCGCGCTGGTCGCCGCCAGCGCCGGCATTTTGAACGCGCTGTGGCTGCGCTATGCCGGTCCCGACACCTCGCTCAGCTTCTCGATCATGCTGGACATTCTGTTGATGGTGGTGATCGGCGGCATGGGCACGATCTACGGCGCGATCATCGGCGCCACCATCTTCATCCTCGCCCAGAACTATCTGCAATCGCTGATGGGCGTCGCCTCCAAGGCGGCGAGCGAAGCCGGCCTGCCGTTGCTGCCGGGGCTGCTGCATCCCGATCGCTGGCTGCTGTGGCTCGGGCTGCTGTTCATCGCCAGCGTCTACTTCTTCCCGACCGGCGTCGTCGGACGTCTGCGCAACGCCGGCCGCGACAAGAGCGCGGGCGCTTCGCATTAAGCTGCGGTTAATGATGCAGCGCAGCGGTTGTGATGGGCACGGCACAACCGCGACGTGATTCCCGCCCCACTGCATACGGGCGCGGCTGCACAACCGGATTAATGCTTAGGTAACTGGCTTTCCTAAGGTTTGCGCCATTTGTGCGGTGTATTCCTGTCCTTCCAGGGAGGGGGAATGCGCCAGGTCTTTTCCACGGTGACAGCCGGAATGTCATCAGCCGCGACCAACGGCTGGGCGGCCTTGGCGCGGCGTGGTCCTGTCCTCTGGCTGACCCTGTGCGGCGTGTTGCTGGTCGCCGGGATCTTCGCCGTGACCGCCATGGCCGTCGGCGAATTCCGCGAGCGCACCCTGGCCAACCGCGAGCGCGAGCTGGAAAACACGGTGCAGCTGATCGCACGGCACTTCGATCAGCAATTCCAGGATTCCGACGTCGTCGCCGCCGACCTGATCGGGCAGATGAACCTGCCGGAGATCACCTCGCCGGCGATGTTCCGCGAGCGCATGTCCGGGCTCGCGACGAATCAGATGCTGCGGAGCAAGATCAGCTCCGTCTCCTATCTCGGCGACATCGCGATCTACGATGCCGACGGCGAGCTGATCAACTGGTCGCGGGCCGAGCCGCTGCCCAAGATCAACGTCTCCTCGCGCGCCTATTTCCAGACGTTCAAATCCGATCCGATGGCCGAATCGGTCATCCTGGAATCCGTCCGCAGCTTCATCATCGGCAAATGGACCACGATCGTCGCGCGGCGGCTGAGCGGCGCGGACGGCAGCACCTTCCTCGGCGCCATGGTCCGGCGGATCGATCCGGACAGCTACCGGCAGTATTTCGCTTCTGTCGCGCTTGCCGAGGGTACGGCGATCTCGCTGTTCGATCGCGAAGGCAAGATGCTGGCGCGCTATCCACATGTCGAAGAGCTGATCGGCAGGAATTTCAAGGACGCGCCGCTGATGCGCAAGATGCTGGCCGAGGGCGGCCGGCACACGCTGCGCGTCAAGGGTCCGATCGACGGCGAGGACCGCCTCGGCTCGGGGGCCTCGCTGTCGCATTTCCCGCTGGTCATCGTCGCGACCAACACCACGAGCGCCGCGCTGGCCGACTGGCGTCAGCAGACCGGCTTCATGGTCACCACGGCAACGCTTTCGGCGATCGTGATCGCATTGATCCTCTTCCTGATCATCCGCCAGATCAGCCGGCAGAACCGGGAAGCCCAGGAGCGGATCGAAGCGGAACGGCTCCGGCTCGACACCGCCCTGAACAACATGTCGCAAGGGCTGATCCTGTACGACGCCGCCGGATTTATCGTCACCTGCAACCGCCGCTACTCCGAGATGTTCGGCCTGTCCGACGACATCATCAAGCCCGGCTGTCACATCCGCGAGGCGATGCAGCATCGCAAGGAGCGTGGCACGTTCGGCGGCGACGTCGAGACGTTTTGCACCGATGTGATGCGGGTCGTCGCCGAGGGCAAGGTCTCCAGCAGGATCCACGAACTGCCCAACGGCCGCGCCTTCCAGGTCATCAACACCCCGCTGGCGCAGGGCGGATGGGTCGCCACGATCGAGGAAATCACCGAGCGGCGCAATCTGGAGCAGGAGCGCGACCGCAACTACATGTTCCTGCGCGAGATCATCGATCACATCCCCTCGCAGATCACGGTGAAGGATGCCCTGACGCGGCAATATCTGCTGGTCAACCGGACCGCCGAGGAGCAGTTCGGCCAGTCGGGTGACGTCATCGTCGGCAAGACTCCTTTCGACATGTATCCGGAGGCCGCCGCCAGGATCGTCAACGACGACGACAGCAAGGCGCTGCAGGCGCCCGGGGGATTGTTCAAGGACGAGCACACCTGGCAGAGCCAGACCAAGGGACCGCGCTACATCACCTCGACCCGGATCGGCATTCGCGACAAGTCCGGCGAGCCGCGCTACCTCATCAGCGTCGTCGAGGATGTCACCGAGCGGCGGCGCGCCCACGAGAAGATCGCGCATATGGCGCATTACGATGCGCTGACCGACCTGCCGAACCGCACGCTGTTCCGCGAACAGATCGAGCGCGAGCTGGCGAAGGTCGCCGGCGGCGAACAGTTCGCGCTGCTCTATATCGACGTCGACGAATTCAAGGGCATCAACGATTCGCTCGGCCATCACGTCGGCGACGAGCTGCTGAAGGCGATCGCGACCCGGCTGCGCGGCTGCCTCAAGAAGAGCGACCTGATCGCGCGGCTCGGCGGCGACGAATTCGCCGTGATCCAGACCGGAATCCAGTCCTCTGCGGACGTGCTATCGTTCGTGACGCGGATCTACGAGGCGATCCGCCAGCCCTATCACTGCCTCGGCCATCAGCTCTCCACCGACGCCAGCATCGGCATCGCGCTGGCGCCGCAGGACGGGACCGATCTCGACCAGCTCATCAAGCACGCCGATCTTGCGATGTACGGCGCCAAGGCCGAAGGACGCCGCACCCATCGCTTCTTCGAGCCGGAGATGGATGCGAGCGCCAAGGCGCGCCTGACCATGGAGCAGGATCTGCGCCAGGCGCTGGTGAATGGCGGCTTCGAGATCCACTACCAGCCGCTGGTCGACCTGAGCACCAACGACGTGTCGGGCTGCGAGGCGCTGCTGCGCTGGCGGCATCCCGAACGCGGCTGGGTGTCGCCGGCGGAGTTCATTCCGATTGCCGAGGATACCGGCCTGATCAACGAGCTCGGCGACTGGGTGCTGCGCATGGCCTGCAACGAGGCCGCGACCTGGCCGGCGCATGTGCGGATTGCGGTCAACGTCTCGCCGGTGCAGCTCAAATGCGACACGCTGGCGCTGCGGATTGCCGGCGCACTCGCCGCCTCCGGGCTCTCTCCCTCCCGGCTCGAGCTCGAAATCACCGAGGCCGTGCTGATCCGCGACGACGAGGCCGCGCTCTCGATCCTGCACCAGCTCCGGTCCATCGGCGTGCGCATCGCGCTCGACGATTTCGGCACCGGCTATTCCTCGCTGAGCTATCTGAAGCGCTTCCCGTTCGACAAGATCAAGATCGACCGCTGCTTCGTCGCCGACATCGCGGAGACCAGCGGCGCGCCAGTGATCGTGCAGGCGGTGGTGAACATCGCCGCGGCGAGCCACATGACCACCGTCGCCGAGGGCGTCGAGACCGAGGCGCAGCGCGAGATGCTGCGCGCGCTCGGCTGCACGGAGATGCAGGGTTATCTGTTCAGCAAACCGAAGCCGGCCGCCGAGGTGCGAAAGCTGTTCGGTCCGAACGATGCCGCGCCGGTGGCGGCGGTGGCCTGAGATGGCGAAGCCGAGGAAAACGTCAGCGAAAGGCGTCGACGTCGCGGATTCCTATGCCGTGCGGCTGATGCAGCATCTGGTGGTGCCGACCTTCGTGATCGACCCCAAGCGCCGCGTCGTGATCTGGAACAGAGCCTGCGAGCGGCTGACCGGCGTCCCCGCCGCGGAGGTGATCGGCACGACGAAACACTGGCAGGCCTTCTACGAGACCCGGCGCCCCTGCCTCGCCGACCTGGTCGCGCTCGACCGTCCCGAGCAGCTGCCGGAGTTTTATTCGGAATATGCCGCACGCGGCCACAACGGGCTCGGCTTTTCCGCGGAGAACTGGTGCGTGATGCCCAAGCTCGGCAGCCAGCTCTATCTCGCGATCGACGCTGGCCCGATCCACGACGAGGCCGGCCAGCTGATCGCCGTGGTGGAGACGCTGCGCGACCTCACCGATCAGAAGCGCGCCGAGATGGCGCTTAAGGAGCTCGCCACCAAGGACGGGCTGACCGGCCTGTCGAACCGGCGCGCCTTCGACCAGATGCTGATGAGCGAATGGGCCCGCGCCCAGCGGACGCAGAAGCCGATGGCGCTGCTGTTCGTCGACGTCGATCATTTCAAGCTGTTCAACGACCGGCACGGCCACCAGAGCGGCGACGAATGCCTGCGCGCGGTCGCTGATGTCGTCAGCCGCCATGCCGTGCGCCCGCTCGACCTCGCCAGCCGCTATGGCGGAGAAGAGTTCGCGCTGATCCTGCCCGACGTGGATTGCGATGCCGCCTGCGCCATCGCCGAGGAGATCCGCCGTGCCGTCATGGCCTTGCGGATCGCTCATGGAGCTGTTGACGCCGGCGACCACGTCACCCTCAGCGTCGGCGTCGCAAGCCATATTCCCACTGAGGCCGACGGCAGCCCCGACCGGCTGCTGGGTGCGGCCGACGAGGCGCTCTATGCGGCAAAACGGCTCGGCCGCAACCGCGTCATCTGCTCCGAACGCCTGCTTGCCGAATTCGCGCACGCCGATCGCGGCTCGCCCGGGATTCAAGTCGCCGCCAATCGCCGGTCCAGCCGGGGCTGACGTTCATCCCACCGAAGGTTCTATTGCGTTCGGCCTCACCAGCAGGTGATGTTGCGCCGGAACAACACGGACATTTTCTTCTCGAAAAGCCGCAATTTCTCGGGCGCTCGTTTGAATATAGATATGTCGTTGCCTGGAGCCGTATTCGCTTTGAAATTTCCCCGCCCATCTCGCAGTGCCCTCCCCTCCGCCAAAAACGCCATCGCCTGGTCGCGAGTCACGGCCGAACCCGGCTCGGCCGCCAAGACCAACCGCTGATGACCGAAGCAGCCGGTTCGTTTCGCGGACGTGTCCACCGCGGAACGCAGCAAATTGGTGGCACCTGCATCGAGCTCGAGGCCGCGGGCGAGCGAATCCTGCTCGACCTTGGCCTTCCGCTGGATGCCGACGGCGCGTCCGACGATCTTCTCCCGCCTGTGGCCGGGCTTCGCGTCGAAGATCCAACCCTGCGTGCGGTTGTCCTGTCGCACGGACACGGCGATCATTGGGGTTTGCTCCCCCTGTGCAGACCCAATGTCCCCCTCGCCATGGGCGCTGCGACCGCGCGCATCATGTGTGCGGCAGCTCCTTTCGTGCCCAACGCCTTCGTGCCCAATGTTTCATTCGAGCTGAACGATCGCAGAACCTTCCAGATCGGCCCGTTCAGCATCACGCCCTATCTTGTCGATCACTCGGCCTATGATGCCTATGCGCTGCTGATCCAGGCTGCCGGCCGGCGTCTGTTCTACAGCGGCGACATCCGTGCGCACGGTCGCAAGGGCGGTCTGTTCGAGCGATTGGTGAGCCATCCGCCCCGCGGTATCGACACGATGCTGATGGAGGGGTCGAGCCTCGGCCGTCTCGACGAGCACACGCAATTCCCGACGGAGGACGACATCGAGGCGAGGCTGACCGAGAGTTTTGAGCAGCCAGGCTTCGTCATCCTCTCGGCGTCCGCGCAGAACATCGATCGCATCGTCAGTATCTATCGCGCCTGCAAGCGCAGCGGCCGGACGCTGCTGCTGGACCTCTATGCGATGGAGATATTGCGGGCCACTGGCAACGAGCGCTTGCCGAACGCCGGCTGGCCCAATTTGTCGGTCTATGTGCCGGAATATCAACGGCGGCAGATCGCAAGGAAAAAGCGCTTCGACCTGCTGGATCCCTACAAATCCGCACGGATCTACCGCGAGCGCATCACCGAGATCGCCGATCGCACCGTGATGCTGTTTCGCCCGGCGATGGCCGACGACGTGGAGACCGCAAATCTCTGGCCCGGCACCAGAGCGATCTGGTCGCAATGGGACGGATATCTGAAGGACGGTCCTGGCGCCAGACTGAAGGCGGATCTCGCGACACGCGGCGTTCCCATCGAGATCATCCACACCTCGGGCCACGCCAGCATCCTGGATCTCAAGCGGCTCGCGAACGCAATACAGCCGGACAGGCTCGTGCCCGTTCACACATTCGAAGGCGACAGTTTCTCCAGATATTTTGACAACGTCACGCGACGCAGCGATGGCGAATGGTGGGAGGTATGAGATGAGCTTCAGACGCGGAATCCGGGGCGACGACTTTCGCAAGGCACTCGAGACACTCGCCCAGCAGGATGGCTGGTGGAAAGACGTTCTCGCCGATCCCACACTCATCATCGGCATTCGGGACGAGTACCTGAACGTCTACTGGCAGGGGCAATCCATCTTCAAAGTGTCATTCAAGGGCGGGAAGGTGACCGCCTCGACGCACGAGAAATATCTGCTGAATCCGGACTTGAAGGATCAGGTCTCGCTGGTCGAGGGGAAGTTCGCCTTCGGCAACGCCGAGCCAAGAATGCTGACGCGCGACTACGAAGGCGCAGAGACGCTGGCGAAGCTCAAAAGGGCCGCATCGCCCTATTCCGGACAGGAGAAGGAAGGCGTCCACGAGATCGCGACGTCCAATCTCTCCGTCGTCGACGTCGAGATTGCGATCAACGCATCCGGCGTCCCCGGCATCAAGCGGAACCTCCCCCGCATGGACCTGGCGAACTTCGAAACGACGGCGACCAGCGTGGATCTAGTGTTCTGGGAGGCCAAGACGTTCAGCAACCCCGAGCTGGAGAACGGCGATATTGTCGGTCAGATCGCGGACTATCAGAAGGTGATCGACCTTCACAAGACGGAGATCGAAGACAGCTATCGATGCGTTGCGAATAATCTGGCCGGCATGGCGAAATGGAGCAACGGACATCGCAATGTGGCTGCGGCGATCCGCGCTGTTGCGGACGGGGCCAAGCTCAACGTGAGCAGCGCCAATGTCGGGCTGCTCGTGTATGATTTCACCGCGGTTCAACGCGATCGCAAGGACAAGGACGGCAAGGCGCTGAGCGACAGAGTGATTGAATCGCTCGCGAAGGTGGGCGTGGGTCCGGAGCGGATCAGGCTCAAAGGCACGACAAAGGGTCTCACCATCTAAGTTGGCACGCGGGAGAAACCTGGCTTTGCATCTTCCCGAGCACGAAGAACTCACCTTCGCGATCGGCGACATCCACGGCTGCTTTGACAAGCTGACGTCGCTGCTCGCCGCGTGCGAGGAGCTTCGCGGCGAGCGGAGCGCGCAGTTTGTGCTTGTCGGAGACTATATCGACCGGGGACCCCAAAGCCGCGAGGTGATGGATTTTCTCGTCGGCAGCGAAGGGAAGCAGGACCGCCCCTTCGTCTGTCTGCGGGGCAACCATGAGGAGATGCTGCTTCGCGCGGCCGACATGGAGCGCACCGACCGCGACCTCATGAATTGGTGGGGCAACGGCGGCGAGCAGACGCTCGACAGCTACGGGATCGACGATCCCGCCGATCTGCCGAGCGAGCATCTCGACTGGATACGCGCGCTTCGGCTGACGAAAATCGAGCATGGGCGGCTGTTCGTCCATGCTGGACTACGGCCGGACGTGCCGCTGGCGTCACAATCCGAGCGAGACTTGCTGTGGATCCGGGAACCCTTCCTGTCGTCGGATCACGACCACGGGCTTTTCGTTGTCCATGGTCATACGCCGGTCCGGTCCGGGACACCTGATCTGCGAGCCAACCGGTTGAATCTGGATACCGGCGCCTGCTTTGGCGGCCCGCTCACCGCGGCCGTGTTCGCCACCTCGGAGACGGGCCCGTTGATGTTCGTGACCGATTCCGGCGAGATCTCGGGACCGGCCGCCCTCCGGGATTGAAGAGCGAAGCATAAGACCAGGAATTGGGCGATGCCGGGCGTCCGGGCACGGGCAAAGCGGAGGTTGCCCACCCCCCGCCAATCGGCTAAATGAACCTCGACTAGCACCCGTAGCTCAGCTGGATAGAGCGTTGCCCTCCGAAGGCAAAGGTCACACGTTCGAATCGTGTCGGGTGCGCCAGTCTCCCTACTCTTTACCGAGACTGTGTGCCGGACCGAGACTGTGTGCCGGCTTTTGACGCTGTGACGGCACCATCCATCAAATGTTGCGGCTCGCAATCTGGCCTTCGCAACGTCGCGCGCGCGTCCGGCTAAGCACGTCGAATGGAAAAGCGGTCACAAATCTCTGACCAACGGCGCAATTGATTGCACCCTTAAATTGTACTATTGTTCATGGGTTGCGGAAAATGAGCCCGATCGCGGCACGTTTCTGGTCGCGATCATCGGGGCAGGTCCGATTGTAGGCGTGATGTCGCAGACCGATATCCGGTTATTGTCGGACTGAATCACCCCAGGAGCGCTCGTCCCGCAAGCAATGAGCCAACACGGAACCTGCTTGACGACGTCGATCCAGTGGCGGCGCCAGGAACAGGGCTTCGCAATCAACCGAGTCGGGAGGGGTGCTTCAGATGAAAACCATCGCCCAGTTCGTCGAGGATCGCATTACGACGCTTTCCGACCTGAAAGACGCACTCCAGACCGCGATGCAATTGGAGTTCTCCACCATCCCGCCTTATCTTTGCGCGCAATGGTCGATCAACAGCGACCCGGGCGGTGTCGGCGGTATGATTCAGGACATTGTGGTGCAAGAGATGTATCACTTTGCCCTGGCAGGCAACATGCTGACCGCGATCGGCGGCGTGCCATCCATTGCCAATGCGACCTTCATTCCGAGCTACCCGACCAATGTCCTGCCCGGAGAAATTCTGCAAAAATTGCCCGTTGATCTGAAGCCGCTTACGCCAGATCAAGTTCAGGTCTTCATGCAGATCGAGTATCCGGAATTTCCACCGGTTGCGCTCGCCGCAAGAACGGGACCTGCGACGATTGGTGATTTCTACGATGCGATCGCCGAGGGTTTCACCACAGTCAATCCCGCGATCAATGCCAGCGCTTTCGCGGTCAATTCGGGGGAAGCAACGCCGATCAAGAGCATCGCCGATGCGCAGGCGGCGATCCTGCTGATCAAGGCCGAAGGTGAAGGTACGGAAGGCTCTCCTAACCAACCCCCAACCGGCAATGCAACATTCGCCCACTATTATGTCTTCAAGGAAATCTACACCGAGAAAACGCTGGTGCAGGATGCGGCTGGCCATTGGAGCTTTACGGGAACACCAATCCCGTTTCCGACCTGGTTCGATTTTCAGCAATCGACCGTCACACCGAGTCCGTCGCTTGCGTTCAATCAGGCCCTGTCGCAGCTCTTGATCGGCCTTCAAACGTGCTGGACAAGCGGTACAAGACCCAGCATCGGCGCCATGTTCACACTTCAGTCGCTTGGCACGGACCTCATCCAGCAGGGCATTCGTCCTGAGTTCCTATGGGCGCCTCCGTCGGCATGAACTCCGGATCTGCCGCCTGCCTCCCTCACGTCAGCATCGAGATGATCGACTGGATCTGATCGGAGGCGGACGTCACCAGGGCGTCATACGACGTATGACCGTGCGCGGCAGCCTTCAAAATGCATTCGGCGACAGCGGCTTTCAGACCGAACACCGACTGATCGGCCGGTACGCTCGCCATCACGGTCTCGAGGGCCTGGCGCATGGTCTGAATGAGCTCGGAGCTGTATTGCATTGGCTGTCCTCCGCGCTCCTATATAGGAACGCGTGCCTAGGCTCGCCACTCACGAGCCTGAGATTGCTCTTTGATGAACCTTGGACAAATCGCCTCAATTCAAGCGCCAGATGGCCGCATTGAGCAGGCCGGCAAAGGCGACCCAGGCTGCATAAGGTATGAACAACGCGGCGGCCAGCCTGTCCCGTGACGTCTCGAGACTGATGTAGGTCACGATCGCGACGAACAGGCAAATGAGTATGACGAGCGCGGCTCCGATCTGGTGCATCGTGAACATCACCGGAGACCAGACGAAATTGAGGGCCAGTTGCGCGGCCCAGACCTGCATCGCTCGACCCGGCGGCTCACGGCGAAAAGTCCGCCAGCCCGCAACCGCGATCATGATGTAAAGGATAGTCCACGCCACCGGGAACGCCCAGTTCGGCGGCACGAAACCCGGCTTGGCAAGGGCCGCATACCACTCTCCCGGAAGATTGGTCGCGCCGATCAGCCAGCCGATGCCGACCACACCGACGACGAAGACCAACAACTGAAGCATCCATCACCTCGCGCTTCTCTTCGGGCAATTGTATCATCGTTCCATGAGCGAATCCGGCACGGTGACTGGCGAGGCCACGCCCGTCCGCAAGATCATCCATATCGACATGGATGCCTTCTATGCGTCCGTGGAGCAGCGCGACAATCCGGAGCTGCGCGGCAAGCCGGTCGCCGTCGGCGGCTCCGCGGAACGCGGCGTCGTCGCGGCCGCGAGCTACGAGGCCCGCAAGTTCGGTGTTCGCTCCGCGATGCCGTCGGTGACCGCGAAGCGGCAATGTCCCGACCTGATCTTCGTCAGGCCGCGCTTCGAGGTCTACAAGGCGATCTCCAAGCAGATCCGCGACATCTTTGCCGAGCACACGCCAATCATCGAGCCATTGTCGCTCGACGAGGCCTATCTCGACGTGACGGAGAATTTGCAAGGCATCCCGCTGGCGCGGGACGTCGCCTTGCGGATCCGTGAGAAGATCAAGGCCGAGACCGGCCTCAACGCTTCGGCGGGCATCTCCTACAACAAATTTCTTGCAAAGCTCGCCTCCGATCATCGCAAGCCCAACGGTCAGTTCGTGATCTCGCCGGAGATGGGACCCGCCTTCGTCGAGACGCTGCCCGTCGGCAAGTTCCACGGGATAGGCCCGGCGACCAGCGCGAAGATGAACGCGCTCGGCCTGTTCACCGGCCTCGACATCCGCAACCAGACGCTGGAGTTCATGAATGCGAATTTCGGCAAGTCGGGCGCCTATTACTACTGGATCTCACGCGGCGTCGACGAGCGACCGGTCCGGGCCAACCGGATCCGCAAGTCGATCGGCGCGGAGACGACGTTCTCGACCGACCTCGACGAATACGGCGCGCTGGCCGCCGAGCTCAAGCCGCTTGTCGACAAGGTCTGGCGCCATTGCGAGACGACCGGCAACCGCGGCCGGACCGTCACCCTGAAGATCAAATTCGCCGACTTCGAGATCATCACGCGCAGCAGGTCCGTCACGGCGCCGGTTGCAGGCCGGGACGATCTGGGGCGGCTGGCCTGCGGCTTGCTCGAAGCCGAGATACCGCTACCCAAGCGCGTCAGGCTGCTGGGGGTGTCGCTGTCTGCCCTCCAGGACGGCGACGATGCGGAGCCGCAGCTGACTTTCGGTCTTTGAACCAGGCTGGAAAGGCCCTCCGCGAACGCGAGATCCTTGTCCGCGGCGCGGCTCCAAACCAGCCATGGAAGGTGGCGGGATTTTCAGACCCGCCACCGATGAAGGCCGATCCGCTCGGGCCAATCAATGCCTCACATGCTCGAACACGACGATCACACCCGTCGGCTCCGGCTCATGGGCCATCAGGCGCGTGAGGTCGGCATCGCTCCAGTTGGCGAGGCTGACGACTTCGCCGGTCTGGCGCTCAGCGCCGACCGACGGCGTCGGCTCGAGCACCTTCAGGCCCGTTTCGTCGACGAAGAAGGTGTGTTCGCCGAACATGCTGTTGAGCTGCGGCATGGCGGGATGTTCGTCGGGCAGCACCTGGGCGCCGAGTTGGTTGACGGTCTGCTTCACCTGTTCGGATGTGAGCTTCATGCGCTGCTCCGTTTCTGTCGTGCCGGGTTTCAGTGAGTTGAGCCAAAACGGGCGTTCCCTGCGCCTGTGTCGCCTGGCTCAAATTCCCGAACGGGTGTTGCGCACGAATGTTCCGGAAAAATGCATTTCGTGATCGCGAGTTTCATCTGCCGCGCTCACGGCACGGGACCGCCACACGAAGCACACGATCCGCCTGTCGATGCCGCTATTCGGCGGCTTCGACGATCCGGATGTCGCGGTCGGCGCCGTCTCCGAGCAGGTCGTGAGCGGCCTTGTAGGCGGGACTTTCATACGCCGCCCTGGCGCGCTCGACGCTATCGAACTCGATGAGAACGACGCGTTCCATCAGGCCGTGCTCGTAGGCCGCAACCGGCATCCCGCGCGCGAGCACGCGTCCACCGGCGGCCTCGATGGCCGGACGCGACAGCTTGGCGTAGGCCGCCATGGCGTCGGGGCTCTTGATCGCGCGGTAGGTGGCAACCCAATAGGCTTTTGCCATTTTTATTCTCCTGGTTTCTCGTGACTTAGTGCTCGCCTCGGTTCTCGCCAACCGAGAGCGCGCAGATGCGTGACAGATATGTGTATGGCAGACCGGTCTCCTCGGCCCAGGCGTTGAACTGTGCCTGCACTTTTGCGAGATCGCCCTTTGATTTGACCTCTTCGGCGATGTCGAGGCCGGCATCGCGCAGGCAGGCGACGACATCCCTGGAGGTGACAAAACCATCCCAGCCGACGAAGCGCAGCAGCATCTGCCCGGTGTTGCCGCCGAGCCGGCTGCCGCGCTTCGTCAGGAGATCGAGCAGGCCGACCTCGTTGGATGGCGGCCATTTCGCCAGAAACTTGCCGAAGCTGCCGTGCTCTTTTGCGATCTCCTGGACGAAGCTGGCGTTGTCGCGCACCGACATGATCTTGGCGCCGTTGCGCACGATGCGCGCGTCGCGCACGAGGCCCTCCCAATAGTCCTCCGGCTGGAAGGTGAGCTTGGCCGGCTGGAAATGCAAAAACGCCGCTTCAAAGCCGTCCCATTTCGAATCGATCACGCTCCAGGCAAAGCCCGCGCAAAACACCCGCCTGGTCATCTCGGCGAGGATGCGATCGTCGCCGAGCTTGGCGAGCCCCTTCAGGTCGGGCTTTTCGGGCATCAGCTTGTCCAGCGCCTTGGGGCCGCCCTTGCGTTTCTCGGCGCGGGCACGAATGGTCTTGAAGGAGGTCATGCGGATACGGGCGTTTGAGGATGCGCCACGACATCAGAATTCGATGACACGGTCCAGCCCTGCGGCGCCCGGTCACTTGCGCACGCCAATGCGCCGCAGCATGCTGCCGGCCATTGGCTTGACGAAGAGAGGCAGCCATTCTGGTCTGCTTCTTGCTTTGTAATTAACGTTTTGGAATTCCCAGACCTTTTCAAACCCGCCCACGGATTTTCAATGCGCTGCCTGGTCGTGGCCGATTTGCACTACTCGCTGCCGCAGCTCGACTGGCTGGTCAGCGCGGCACCGCAGTTCGACCTCGTGATCTTCGCCGGCGATGCGCTCGACATCGGCTCGGTGGTGGATTTTCGCGCGCAGATCGTGGTGGTGAAGAAATACCTCGCGTTGCTCGCGGCGCAGACCCGCGTGATCCTCTGCTCCGGCAATCACGACCTCGACGAGCGCAATGCGGAGGGCGAAAAGATCTCGCGCTGGATCTCCGAGGTGCGGGAGCTCGGGATCACTTGCGACGGCGGCAACCTCACCATCGGCGACACGCTGTTCACGGTGTGCCCGTGGTGGGACGGCCCGCTGGTCAAGCAGCGCATCGTCGAACAGCTGCGCGACGCCGCCGAAAGCCGCCCGCAGCACTGGATCTGGGCGCATCATGCGCCGCCGGCGAATTCACCGACCAGCTGGGGCGGCAAGCGTTTCTTCGGCGACGTCGATCTGGTGCAATGGATCATGCAGTATCAGCCGTCGATGGTGATCTCGGGCCATGTGCACCAGTCGCCCTTCGTCGCCGACGGCTCGTGGTTCGACCGGCTCGGCCAGACCTGGGTGTTCAACGCCGGCCTGCAACCGGGACGGCCGCCGACGCATATCGTGCTGGATCTCGCTGCGGACAAGGCGTTCTGGCTGGCAGCGGGCGAAGCGCAGTGGATCGACCTCGGCGCACCGCTGAAGCGGCCCGCAAACACCATCGAGGAGCCGCCGGACTGGCTCACATCCTTGGATCGGATTGCCGATCCGAGCCTGGCGACACCTCGAGCGGCGGCAGGTTGATCATGCTCTGGAGCACCTCGCCGACCATGGCGAGATGCGTGCCGTGGCCAGCATATTGCCGCTTGAGATCGGCGAGATAAGTGTTGGCGACGTTGAGCCGCTGCGCCAGCGTGCGCGCGAGCAGCAGCGCGACCTCGGGCCGCTGGATGAGGAATGACGCCGCGTCCTCGAACTCATAGATGACGGAATCCGAGCTGGCCCGCACCGTCGCGGTGTGCGGCAGCCCGAGCAGCACGGACATCTCGCCGAACACGGCGCCGGGCTCGGTGATGGTCGCGACCACCGTGTCGCTCTTGAGCACCTCGAGCCTGCCCTCGACGAGCACGTAAAGATGGCCGCTGCTGGTGCCGCCCTCGGTAACGACCGACGTGCCGGCCATGACCTGCCGCTCCGTTCCGCCGGTGCAATGATCCAGAACTGCGCGCATCGCCGAAGCTCCCATCGCTGGGGAAATCCAGGCGATACTAGAGCACGATCCGTGCCAGGCGGCAACGCGCGGACGGCTACCGCGACAGGCGCTTTGCGAGGTGAACCGACTGCCAGTCTCCGAGACCGGTATCCCGGAAGCCCGCCTTCTTCGCCAGACCACGCATCTCGGTATTTGTCCGCGCCGTCTCCGCGGCGATCATCTCGTGGCCAAGATCGGTCGCCCGCGTCTCCATCGCCGTCATCATCTGCAAGCCGAGGCCCAGGCGCTGGAACGCATCGGCGACCGAGATGGCAAACTCGCCATGCCGTGCAGCCGCATCATAGGCGTAGTTCGCTTCGCCGATGATGGCGTGCTGCCCGTCCTGCCTGACTTCGGCGAGCAGGGTGAAATGACCGGGACGGCCCGTCTTCGCCACGCATTCGGCAGCGACCAGGGCGAAGTCGGTACGCGCGCCCATGAAGCGCTTGTTGCGCGACGTCGTGGACAGGCCGGTGAAATAAACCGACAGGTTCTCGACATCGGATACGCTGGCGGTCCTGATGCAGACCATGCCCTTCGCTTCGGCCAGTTCGACCGGCTCGACGACGGCTCCCGGAAACAACAGTGACATGCGTGATGCTCTCGGCAGGTTGCGTGGCTCGCACACCTAACCGAGGCCGCGCTTCCGCGGCTTGGACACCACTGCCAATCATGCGGCTGAAAACGAACAGCTCGTTGTCCCGTGCCGTGCATCACACACGGGAGAGTGACGGCACCTCGTCGGGCATGATCGCCTGGAGGCCGCCGAAGCGGCGCTCGCGGCCGTGGAAGGACGCCAGAGCCGCGGAGAGATCGCCCGCGTCGAATTCGGGCCACATCCGCTCGGTGAAGTGCAGCTCGGCATAGGCGCCTTCCCAGAGCAGGAAGTCCGACAGCCGCTTCTCGCCGGAGGTGCGGATGATGAGATCGACGTCGCGAAGGCCGGCTTCGCCGGTAACGAGCTGCGAGAAGGCTTCGCGGGTGAGGCTCGTCAATGCCGCCGCCTTCGCTGCGGCGTTGAGGATCGCGTCGCGCGCGGAATAGTCGACCGCAATGCGCAAGTGAAGCGCGCTGCCGTGCGCGGTGGCGTCTTCCGCGCGCGCGATCGCATTGGCGATGCCGTCGGGCAGACGGTCGCGGCGGCCGATCACGGTGAGGCGCACGCCGTTCCTGGCGAGGCTCTGCACCTCGTTGGCGAGATAGAAGCGCAGCAGCGTCATCAGCGCGGCGACTTCGGTTTTCGGCCGTCGCCAATTGTCGGTGGAGAAGGCGTAAAGTGTCAGCGTCCCGATGCCCTGCTTGGGTGCGGCCTCGACGATGCGGCGGATCGCCTCCACGCCGGCCTCGTGGCCGCGCAGGCGCGACAGGCCGCGGCGCGTCGCCCACCGGCCGTTGCCGTCCATGATGATGCCGACGTGAAGCTTCTCGTTGCGAGAGGTCATGTCGCTTTGCATTGCAAAGTCTCCGGTCAAAAAGGGGGATCAGGTCGAGATGATACCGAGACGGCCGAGCGGCGGCGCGTCGCGGCCGGCGGCCTTGGCGGCGTCGCGCACCAGCCGCTCGAGCACGGCGAGATAGTCGAGGAAGCGGCGGCGGCCCGCCTTGGTCAGGCGGCAGGTCGTGTGCGGGCGGTTGCCCTCATAGCCTTTGGTCACCTCGACGAGGCCGGCCTCCTGGAGCACGGCGAGATGCCGGCTGAGATTGCCGTCGGTGAGGCCGCAGAGCTGCTTGAGGTCGGCGAACGCCAGACCCTTCGGATGCGCCATCAGCGAGGTCAGAAGCCCGAGCCTCGCCTTCTCATGGATGACGCGGTCGAGCCCTTCATAGGAGAAGGGTGCGCTGTCAGTCTTCGACATCATGGTCTCCGGACGCGAAATACAGAATGCCCGCCATCACCGACTGCCCGATCACGAAGGGCAGCCCCATGGTCCACGGCGATAGCGTGTGAGTCCGGCTCGCGAGCACCACGACCGCGAAGCCGGAAATAAAATACCAGGCGCCGGCGAGCGCGACGGTGCGCGGCAGCGAGCGGACGGAAGCGAAAATGCCGAGCGACACCAGAATCTGCCACAGGCCGGGCAACAGCCACAGCGTCTCGCTCGCGAACTTCCACATCACCACCGCGAGCAGCACGCCGGCGACGCCCGCGGGCAGGAACTGCTCGACCGCCTGATGGATCATGGCATCGGCCAGGCCGGAATGATGACGGCGCGAGCGTGCGCGCATCTCGATGCCGATCATCAGGACGGAGAGCACCGCGGCCATGAACCAGCCGAAGAAGAAGCCGACCGGCTCGCTGGTGGGATCGCCGAGCAGCCAGAATTGGAGGATTGCGGTGAGAAGCGCGACGGCGCCCGTCGCAGCGATCGTCGCCGGGCCGTAGCCGCGGAACGCCGTGCCCGCCGCAATCTGGTTGCGGATCGCCACGATGTCGGCCAGTGCCTTGTCGAGATCGCGCATTGGCAACGCCAAAACCCCGCTCCGCCCAATTAACCGGGACCGCCCGTCCCGTCACTTTGTATCGCAAAGTATATAGCACCGCAAAGTAAAGGCAAGCCCGGAAGTCGCAGCCGGATGGTTCGATCCGCACAAACAACTGTCGGTTGCGCCGCACGACCTCGGCCGGATAAGATGGCTTCAAAAGCATTCCGGGGGGAAGGAAGTATGTGGCTTAAGTCATTTGTCGTCGCGTCTCTGTTGCAGGCGAGCGTCGCCGGCATCGCGCATGCGAAAGGACCATTCGGCAGCGTCAATGTCGGCAACTGGATCGGCGGCGCCTTCAGCAATGACGAGACGGGCGCCTTCTCGCATTGCGCCGCGACGACGCCTTATGCGAACGGCGTCATCCTCGTCGTGAGCCAAAATGCCGCCGGCACATGGTCGCTCGCCTTTGCGAGTCCCAGCTACCGCTTCAACAAGGGCGAGAACGCCGCGATCGACGTGACCTTTGACGGGCAGGAGCAAGCCAGGCTGTTCGCCACGGCGTACCAGCCCAACATGCTCACGGCCATCATGCCGGTCAATGTTGTGCGTACGTTTCAGAAGGCGAGCCTGATGGTGGCGACGGCCGGCCGCGCCGTTCTGAATTTCGATCTGACCTCGACCGGGCCGGTGATCGCTGCATTGGCCAATTGCGTGACCAAGGTAAAAGCCGACGGGCTCGACAAGGCCGGCGACTTCACCAAGATCGCCGCCAAGCCGCAGCCTGCGCCGGACAAGCAGGCGCCGCCGGCCGGCGGCAAAGTTGCCAGAGCCAAGACCGGCACCGGCTTCGTGGTCAGCGCGAACGGCCACGTCGTCACCAACAACCATGTGATCGACGGCTGTGTCGGCGACATCAAGGGCAACCTCACCGGTGAGGCCGCGATGGTGCTGCGCGTCGTGTCGAGCGACGTCAACAACGATCTCGCTTTGTTGCAGGCGCCGTCGATGACGACATTCAAGGACTTTGCGCGGATCCGCGATCGCTCGATCCGCTCCGGCGATTCCGTCATCGTAATCGGCTTTCCCTTCCATGGCTTGCTCACGTCGGACTTCACCGTGACGACCGGTATCGCGAGCTCGCTCAGCGGCATGCGCAACGACACGCGTTTCCTGCAAATCAGCGCGCCGGTGCAGCCCGGCAATAGCGGCGGCCCGCTGTTCGACACCACCGGTCAGATCGTGGGCGTGGTCACCGCAAAGATCCCCGCACTGCGCATCGTCGCTGCGACCGGCAACATTCCGGAGAACATCAACTTCGCCATCAAGACCGGCATGCTGCGCGACTTCCTCGACAATTCCGTGGTGCCCTACCAGACCGCCGAACCGAAGGGCGAGCTCAAGACCACCGACATCGCCGGCAACGCGCGGCCGTACACGATGCTGATCTCGTGCAACGGCACGGAGCAGGCCGACGCGAAGCGGTAGACTGCGCTTCAGCCTCCGCTGTCATGCCCCGCGAAGGCGGGGCATCCAGTACGCCGCGGCTTCTAGATTCGACACGACCGTCTCGGAGTACTGGATCGCCCGGTCAAGCCGGGCGATGACACCGTTGGTGTGGGCACAGCGCACCCGCCCCCTCACCCGTGGCAGCACGCTCCCTTCGCCTGCGGCTCGTACTGGTCGCGCAGGCGGACCCAGTCCATCGGATAGGGCAGGCCGCCCTCGTGACGACCGAGCGGGGTGAGGTCGAGATACTGATAGGCCGCGTTCATCATGTCGAGACCGCGCGCGAAGCATGAATAGGTATGGAAGATCTCGCCGGCCTCGTTGCGGTAGAACACGCTGATACCGGGCAGCTCCGGACCGTAGAACGGCGTGGTGCCGAAATTATATTTGGGCACGCCCTTGTCGATCTGCTCGCGCGTGAACGAGACCTCGTAGTCGTAGTTGAAGTCGTTGCTTCCTGACGAGACCCAGTCGAAGGTCCAGCCCATCCGCTTCTTGAAGGCCTCTAGCTTGGCGCTAGGTGCCAGCGAGATCGCAACCGTGGAGGTGTCGCGCGCGGCGAGGTGCGGCACCATGCGATCGAGACCGTCGGCCCAGAACGAGCAGCTCTTGCATGCGGCCTCCCAGTCGGGTGCAAACATCACATGCTGCACCACGAGCTGCGGGCGCCCCCCGAAGAGATCGCCGAGCGTCACCTTGCCGTTCGGTCCGTCGAACACATAGTTCTTGTCGACCTTCACCCAGGGCAGCGCGCGGCGCTGCTCGGCGAGGCGCTCACGGGCCTGGCTGAGCTCCTTCTCATGTGCCAGGTGGGCCTTGCGGGCCGCGATCCATTGCTCGCGCGAGACGATCTGATGTTGCTGCACGGTATCCTCCATGGTGTCAGGCGACGAAGGCGTCGAGCTTGTCGAGGAACGAACTCCAGCCGCGCTGGTGATTGTCGCGTGCGGTTTCGTCGAAGAACTGGGCGTGATGGAAGATCATCAGCGTGCCGGCGCTATCGGGCTTCAGCGTGATCGTCACCAGCGATTCGCGCTCCGGCGTCGAATGCCAGGCCCAGGTGAACACCAGCCGCTCGTTCGGCACGACCTCGCGATAGATGCCGCCGGCCTCGAAATATTCGCCGTCGTCACCAGTGAAGCTGATGCGGTAACGGCCACCGGTACGGACATCGAGCTCGGCGTCCAGCGTCGCCGGCTTCATGTTCGGCGGCCCGAACCACTGGACTAGCTGCGCGGCTTGCGTCCAGGCGGCGTAGACTTTCTCCGGCCGTGCGCGGAGCCGGCGCGTGAGCGTGAGGCTTGGACGTTCGTTTGGACGCTCGCTTGGACGTTCGGCTGTGCGGGGATCGGCGTTGACGGCTGCGTTGGCCATGTCTTGTCCTCCACGAAGGTGGCGAGGCGGTCGAACTTCTCGGACCAGAACTGCGCGTAGCGATTGAGCCAGTTCATCGCCTGCTCCATCGGCTGCGCGGTGAGCCGGCAGGACACCGTGCGTCCGGTCTTCTCCCGCACGATCAGGCCCGCATCCGTGAGCACGTCGAGATGCTTCATGATCGCCGGCAGCGAGACCGGAAACGGCGCGGCCAGCTCGCTCACCGACAGGCCGTCCCGCTCGCCGAGCCGCGCGAGAAGGGCACGCCGCGTCGGATCGGACAGCGCCGCAAAGGTCCGGTCGAGCGTCTCGTCTATATACTTAACCATTTGGTTTAGTATAGACGTGAACGAGAAGGCGTCAAGCAGGAACCCGCGCGTCCGGATCTGCACGACTGCGTGATCAGGCAGTGCTCAGTGTGAGGCGCGACTAGTACGGACGAACGTACCGACCGCGTAGTGACGGCTGAAGCGGAGGCCGTACGGCCACCTGGGCAGGATTTTGCGCGCAATAGCCCTTGCGGCCCGACGCGCTCATCTGACACTGCTCGCGGGTCTGATAGGAGCAGTCGCCGGGATAGCCGTATTCCGAGTTCTGAATGCACCACGCGTAATCATAGTCCGCGCGCGCCGGGCTCCCGCCAGCGAGCCACACAAGGACTATGGTGCCCAGCACAAATTGCGCCTTGCCCATGACCGACCTCCCATGTTCGCCGCGCGACATCCGACCTCACAGAGTGAAAGGCTCGCGGAGCCGGTTTATTCCGGAGCGATCGCGCAAAATACGCGGCTGCGCAATGCGCGCGCGGCTAGTACGGTGCAACGGGCCGCGCGCGACGGTGCGGCCGAGGTTGCGGCTGCGGCGCCTGGCCATAGGCCACCATTGGATTGGGCCCGCAGTACAGCAAGCGGCCGGAGACGCTGGCCTGGCATTGCTCATAGGTGCTGTAGGCACATTCGCCGGGATAGTCATACTCGCCGCCCTGGGCGCACCAGGGGTAGTCGCGGGCCGCCGCGGGCGTGACGGTGACGAAGCCGGCAAAGACCGTCGCGCCCAGCGTCAGCAGCGCCAATTGCGTCTTGCGCATGATCCAGACTCCTCTCTTCACAGGGCGAGATACGCGCCATGTATCATCAGGTTTCGCCGCGCCGTTTTATTCCAGATCAACGGAACGAAGTACGCAAGAAAAAAGCCCTGCCAGGCGGCAGGGCTCCAATCTCAGGGATCACAAGATCGCTACTCGACCTTCAGGCCGGCGAACTCGACGACCTTCTTCCACTTCTCGGTCTCGGCCTTGATCTCCTCGCCGAACGCCTCCGGCGTCTGCACCCGCGGCTCGCCGCCGAGTTCGACCAGTCGCTTGGTCATGTCGGGCTCCTTCATGAGCGTATTGATCTCATTGTTGAGCTTGGCGATGATCTCCTTGGGTGTGTTCTTCGGCGCGCCCATGCCGAACAGCGCGCTGGCCTCGTAGTCCTTCACGGTCTCGGCGATAGCCTGTACGTCGGGCAGCTGCGGCGAGCGCTCCGTGGTGGTGACGCCGATCGCGCGAAGCGAGCCGGAGCGGATGTGCTGGATGATCGAGGGCATGTTGTCGAAGATCACCTGCACCTGGCCGCCGAGCATGTCGGTGATCGCCGGCGCCGCGCCGCGATAGGGCACGTGCTGCATCTTGCAGCCGGTCAGCGCCATGAACATCTCGCCGGACAGATGCACCGAGGTGCCGTTGCCGGACGAAGCCATGTTCACCTTGCCGGGATTGGCCTTCACATATTCGATGAACTCGGCGACGTTCTTGGCCGGAACGTCCTTGTTGACGGTCATCACGTTCGGCACCCGCTGGAACGAGGCCACCGGCGCGATGTCGCGCACGAAGTTGAATTTGAGGTTGGTGTAGAGCGAAGCGTTGATGAAGTTGGCCGGATTGACCAGTTGCAGCGTGTAGCCGTCGGGCTCGGCATTGACGACCGATTCGGTGCCGATATTGTTGCCGGCGCCGGGCTTGTTCTCGATCACGAATTGCTGGCCGAGCCGTTCCGACAGCCGCTGACCGATGAGCCGCGCCAGGATGTCGGTGGCTCCGCCCGGCGGATAGCCGACCACCCATTTCACGGGCCGGGCCGGATAGTCGGCGGCAAAGGCCTTCGACAGCGGGGTTGCTGCAAGCGGACTGGCGGCGAGCAGGCCCAGCGCGGTACGGCGAGTGATCATCTCAAGGATTCTCCCAACGTGTTGTTCTTGAAAGCCAGATGGCTTCAAAGTGGCGTCGACGCGGTTGTAACAAAGCTTGCTGCAGGCGGAAAGTGCGCCGGGCGCATCACGACGAAAGGATTAAGGCATGCCGGTCAAGGTCGAAGCCCTCGATCATCTCGTAATCAACGTCGCCGACGTGGCAGTGACCTCCGAGTGGTACCGCAAGATTCTCGGCATGGAAGTCAAGGTGTTCGACCCCGGTGGCGGCAAAGCGCCGCGGACTTCGTTGCAATTCGGTAACCAAAAGATCAACGTCCGGCCGCGCGATGCCGACAAGGTGGAGTGGTTCACCGCGGACCATCAGACCGCCGGCAGCGAGGATCTGTGCTTCCTCACGTCTGCATCGCCCGACGAAGTCGTGGCGCATTTGAAGGCACATGGCGTCGCGATCGAGGAAGGCCCGGTTCCCAAGCAGGGTGCCCGCGGCACGCTGCGCTCGGTCTATTGCAGGGATCCGGATGGCAGCCTGATTGAGATTTCGTCGTACGAGGACTAGCGCGCCAAGGCGTGGATGGCCGGGTCAAGCCCGGCCATGACGGAGGAGAGAGCGTGCGCGCACCACGGAGTACGCCGCGCCCATCTTTCGCGCCCCCCGATTTGCTCCCTGCGTCATCCAATGGCAGGAAGACGCAATAATCAAAAGGCAGCCGCCATCAAGATGCAGGCTGCACGGGAGGAGCCATGCCACCTCAATACACCGAATCCAGACTCGTAGGACCGTTCGACGGGCTCGACGTACCCTGGCTGCTGAAGATGCGCGCCGCGGTGCGCCGCGATCATGCGTTCCTGATCTGGGCGCCGTTCGACGCGCCGGCGCGGCGCTGGAGCTACGGCGAGTTTCACGAGCGCGTCGGCGCGCTCGCGGCGGGGCTGGTGAAGCGCGGCGTCAAGCCGGGCGAATATGTGCTCATTCATCTGGACAATTGCATCGAGGCGCTGCTGGCCTGGTTCGCCTGCGTCGAACTCGGCGCCATCGCGGTGACCACCAACACCCGCTCGGCTCCGGCGGAGATGGAATATTTCGCCGATCATTGCGGCGCGGTCGCTGCGATCACGCAGCCGGCCTATGCCGAGATCGTCGCGCAGAACTGCCGCAACATCCGCTGGCTGGCGGTGACCTCGCACGATGCGGGTGCGGCGCCCGCGCAAGCGGTCTCGCGCGGCGACAGTTTCGATTCACTGTTCGCCGACAGCGCCGACCGTCCCAGGCGCGCGACCGACCCGCTCGCGCCGTGCAGCGTGCAGTACACGTCGGGCACGACATCGCGCCCGAAGGCGGTGCTGTGGACCCACGCCAACGCGCTGTGGGGCGCCAAGATCAACGCCGCGCATGAGGACCTTCATGCGAACGACGTGCACCAGACCTATCTGCCGCTGTTCCACACCAATGCGCTGGCCTATTCGATGCTGGCAACGCTGTGGGTCGGCGCCACCTGCGTGATCCAGCCGCGCTTTTCCGCAAGCCGCTTCTGGGGCGTCGCGCGCGAGCATGGCTCGACCTGGACCTCGACGATTCCGTTCTGCATGAAGGCCCTGCTCGAGCAGGAGATCCCGAAAGACCACAAATTCCGCCTGTGGGGCACCGCCATCAACGAGCCGCCGGCGTTTGCTGCGTTTGGCGTCAAGATGATCGGCTGGTGGGGCATGACCGAGACCATCACCCACGGCATCGTCGGCGAGGTCGACCAGCCCAACATCCCGATGACGATCGGGCGCGCCGCGCCCGAATATCAGATCCGCATCACCGACGATGACGGACGGCCGACCGAGGTCGGCGACACCGGAAATCTCTCGATCAAGGGCATCGTCGGGCTGTCGCTGTTCGCCGAATATCTGCACAATGAAAAGGCGACGCGCGAAAGCTTCGACGAGCACGGCTTCTTCCTCACCGGCGACCGCGTCGAGCGGCTGGAGAACGGCTTCATCAGGTTCGGCGACCGCGCCAAGGACATGCTGAAGGTTGGCGGCGAGAACGTCGCGGCCTCCGAGATCGAGCAGGTGATCGCGGTGGTAGCAGGCGTGCGCGAAGCCGCGGTGGTGGCGAAGAAGCACCCGATGCTGGACGAGGTGCCTGTTGTCTTCATCATCCCGCACGGCGGCGTCGCGGGCGCGGCGCCCGATCTGCATGATCGCGTGATGGCGGCCTGCGGCGCGGGACTCGCGGATTTCAAGGTGCCGCGCGAGATCAGGCTCGTCGACGACATGCCGCGCTCGACGCTGGAGAAGGTGGCGAAGGCGGAGTTGCGGAAGATGGTGGGGTGAGTTTTGTAGGGTGGGTTAGCCGAAGGCGTAACCCACCTCTTTGGTATCCGCGGAGACAGAAGTGGTGGGTTACGCTGCGCTAACCCACCCTACGAGACCGGAATCAAAACGATCCCAGCGCCACCGGCCGGAACGCCTGCAGCAGTTGCTGATCCAGCTTGCCGCCCATGCCTTCCATCATCGTGAAGGCGCGCGAGTGGGTGAAGGGCATGCGGTAGGCGCGCTTCTCCACCAGCGCCGCGTAGATATCGACGATCGTCGTGACCCGCACGATGTCGCTGATCTGGTTCGACGACAGGCCGTTCGGATAGCCAGAGCCGTCGAGGAATTCGTGGTGATGCAGCACGACGTCGAGCATCTCCGGCGGGAAGCCGCCTTGCTCCGCGAGCGCGTCATAGCCGCGGCGCGGATGCTGGCGGACCTCGGCCATCTCCTCGTCGGTGAGCTTGCCCGGCTTGTCGAGCAGCACGGAGGGAACGAAGGCCTTGCCGACGTCGTGCAACAGCGCGGCGCGGGTCAGGCGACGCTGGTCGTCCTCGCGCATGCCGAGATGCTGCGCGAAGGCGACGGCGAAGCCGGTGACGAACAGGCAGTGGCGATAGCTGCCGACATGATGGCAGCCGACGGTGGTGAGCCATTCGCGCAGCGATGAATGCTTGATCGCCTTCAGGATCTTGCTCTCGGCGGCGATGACGTCGTCGAAGGTCAGGGGCACGCCGAGCGGCAGCTTCTCGAACATCTTCGCCAGCACCGCATGCGCCGCCTCGACGCCGCGGTTGAGCGTCTTGCCGCGATCGGTCGCGTCATAGGTGGCGGTGTCGGGGAACGCGGCGCGGATGCGCTGAAGAATTGCATCGGGCTGAAGCGGCCGCGAGATCGTGTCGGTGGCGCCCAGTGCCCAGGCCTGCATGGTGCCGTGATGCAGGGCATCGGCGAGCACGAACAGCCGCGGCATCGTGCGATAGGCATCGCCGCGCAGCTTGTTGCGCACCCGCTGCACGCTCTCGGGCGAGCGCAGATTGATGTCGACCACGAGACCGGACAGATCGCGCGACGGCTGCTCGGGAATGTCCTGCGTCGTCACCGTCGAAACGTCGCCCACGGCCTTCAGGATGCTGGCAAGCTCGGTGCTCTCGTCGCTCCGGTCGGAAGCGAGCAAGAGCCGGCGTTTTGCGGCGGATTTGGCTGGCGCGTTCATGGCTTCCCCAGAGCACGGGACTGGATTTGACGTCAGCCTAAGCCGGATCAGGTTCTCCGGCCCTTAAGAGGCGTGCTCAACGGAACCCTGCGGAATTGCGCGCAATTTTAGGGATTTTGGGTCCCGGCGCGGTTCCAGTCGAAAACGGCGAAAACAACCCCATGCACAGTAGAACGGGCCTTGATGGGAAAGGGGAATTTGGGGCGCTCTCGCCCACTCTCCGCTGTCGTCGCCCGGCTTGACCGGGCGACCCAGTACGCCGAGGCGGCGCGGCCGGAGCTGAGAGGCCGCGGCGTACTGGATGCCCCGCTTTCGCGCGGCATGACAGCGAGATTGTGGAGACGCCTACCAAAACAAATCCGCCGGAAGTTGCCCTCCGGCGGATCAGCTTACTTGGCAATTACGCCTCGCCTTACGCCTTCATCGCCCCCTTGACGGCCTCGGCCGTGATCGGCAGGGCCCGGATGCGGGCGCCTGAGGCGTTGAAGATGGCGTTGCCGATTGCCGGAGCGATGACCGTCACCGCGGGCTCGCCGACGCCGGTGGCCTTTTCGCCGTTGGCGATCACGGCGACGGCGACCTCGGGCATCTGGCTCATGCGCAAGGGCGTGTAGCTGTCGAAATTGGTCTGCTCGATGCCACCGTCCTTGAGCGTCGCCTTCTCGTACATCGCCAGCGACAGACCCCACAGCGCCGCGCCCTCGACCTGGGCACGGATGTTGTCGGGATGCACCTGCGTGCCGACGTCGGTTGCGACCGTGAGCTTCTTCACGGTCACCTCGCCCGACGGCGCCACCGCGACATGGGCGACGCACGCCGTCCAGCTCGCGGTCGCGCGCTCCTGCGAGGAGACGCAGGCCACGCCCATGCCCTCGCCTTTCGGCAATTGCTTGGTACCGTAGCCGGACAGCCCCATCGCGGCGAGCAACGTGTTGCGCAGCCGCTGCGCGCCGCCGTCGTTCTTGCCCTTGCCGTCGAGCAGCGCGATGCGGAATTGCGCCGGGTCCTTGCCGGTCGCAGCCGCGATCTCGTCGATCATGCTTTCGACCGCCCAGAACGTCCAGCCGGGCGCCACCGAGCGAAGCTGCCCGGACGGCGTCGCATTGTGCGCGAGCTCGTTCTTGATCGCGCGCACATAATGGTTGGGCACGGTGTAGAAGAAGTCGGCCCCGTTCACCGTGAAGGAATCGAGCGGGCCCTTCTTGTCGACCGAGGGCGTCAGGAAGTCAGGGATGCCCCAGCGCGCGGTCGGCCAGGCCGAGACGACGTCGTGGCTGAGCGCGACGAGCTTGCCATCGCCGTCCACGCCGGCCTTGACCTTCTGGTAGGTGAGCGGACGCGAGAAATCCATCGTCATGTCGTTCTCGCGCGTATAGATCACCTTCACCGGCTTGCCGATGGCCTTCGCCGCCTGCACCGCCGGCACCATCATGTCGGCATCGAGCCTGCGGCCAAAACCGCCGCCGAGCCACATCTGGTGCATCACCACGAACTTCGGATCGATCCCGGCGGCGCCTGCCGCAATCGCGCCGGAGCGCGTCGCGAACTGATTGCCGGAATAGATGTGCAGGATGTCGCCCTTGAACTCCGCCGTGGCGTTCATCGGCTCCATCGGCGCGTGGATGTTGATGCTGGTGGTGTACTCCGCCTCCAGCACCTTTGCGGCCGAGCCGAACGCCGCGTTGGGATCGCCGTCCTTGACGAAGAACTGGCCGGAATCCTCTAACTTCTGAAGCCGCTTGGCCTCGTCGAGCAGCGACTCGCTCGAGACCTTCGCGTTCGGACCGCCGTCATAGGCGATCTTCAGCGCCGCAGCGGCCTTCTTGGCGTTGGCGTAGGTGCTGGCGACCGCGACGACCCAGCCGGTTGTCGTGCCGGTCTTGTCGTCGAGGGTGACGGCCTTGATGAAGCCCGGCACTTTCTTGGCAGCCGAGTCGTCGACCGACTTCACCGTGGCGCCGAAGCGCACCGGCGGCGTCACCACCGCGCCATAGGCCATGCCCGGCAGCATCACGTCGATGCCGTACTTGGCCGTGCCGTTGGTCTTGGAGGGAATGTCGAGCTGCGGCACCGACACGCCGATCATGGTGTACTGGTCCGGCGTCTTCAGCTTGATCGCCTTCAGCTCGTCCGGCGTGAAGGTCTTGGTCGCCTTGCCGCTCTTCACGACATCGGCGAATGACACCTGCTTCTTCGACTTCGGATGCGAGATCACGGAATCGCGCACCACGAGCTCTGACGCCGGCACGCCCATCGCGGCGGCCGCGCCTTCGGTCAATGCCGTCCGTCCGGCTGCGCCGGCACGGCTCATCGCGTCGAAGTTCATCATGGTCGACCAGCTGCCGCCGGTGATCTGTGCCCCGAGCACGGGGTCGTTGAACTTCGGATCGTTGGAGGCAAGCGCGACGCGCATGTCGCTCCACTTCGCGCCCAATTCCTCGCAGACGATCTGCGCCATGGTGGAGGCGATGTGCTGGCCCATGTCGGCCTTGCCGCAGGTCACGGTGACCAGGCCATCGGGCGCGATCGCATACCAGACGCTCGGCTCGAAGTTCGAAGGCGCAGCGAGCGCCCCACCGATGCCGGGCACGCCGGCGTAGCCGAGCACGAGGCCGGTCGCGGCCGTGCCGACCAGGAAGGAGCGGCGGCTGAGATCTGATGTCTCGGGCGTGATGGTGTTCACGTGCTTATTCATGTGGGCCTCCGTTCGTTGCCGGAGACGGATGCGGTGCGCATCTCGGTAGCGGCGCGCATGATCGCCTTCTGGATCCGCGAATAGGTCATGCAACGGCAGAGATTGCCGTCCATATGCGCCACGACCTCCTCCTTGGTCGGATTGGCATTCTTGGCCAGCAGCGAGGCCGCCTGCATGATCTGCCCGGACTGGCAGTAGCCGCATTGCGGCACCTGCTCGGCGATCCACGCCTTCTGCAGCGGATGATCACCCTTGGCGGAAAGGCCTTCGATGGTGGTGATCTTCTTGCCGGCGACATCGCCGACCATAGTCTGGCACGAGCGCACGGCTTCGCCGTTGACGTGCACGGTACAGGCACCGCACAGCCCGGCACCGCAGCCGAACTTGGTGCCGGTCATCTGCAATTGCTCGCGGATCGCCCAGAGGAGCGGCGTGTCGTTCGCCGCATCCACGGACAGACTCCGCCCGTTGATGGTGAGAGTTGGCATAGGCGTCTTCCCCTGCCGGTGCATGAAGCCGCTTACGGCGGCAACTTGAACAGTGGACGCCCACCGGGCTGGCGCCCACCTTGATCGTAAGAATGATCGGGTTCGCAGCCAGAGGCAAATGCAATTTGGAATCGATCGAAACTATCGCGGCAGCTCAGTGTTGTGCGTTGCGACAACGGCACCCGATGCAGCGACTGGACGCAACAGAGAATGCATCAGGCATGCGTGCCATCGCGTTCAGGCAGTTTCTTCCAGGTAACTTGACCGGCTAGAATGTAACCGCCGACGCGGATGCACCTTCTCCCCTTGTGGGAGAAGGTGGCGCGAAGCGCCGGATGAGGGGTATCTGTCCGCGAACTCGATGGGCAGTTTCGGTGCGGAGAGATACCCCTCACCCGTCTCGCCGCTTACGCGGCGAGCCACCCTCTCCCACAAGGGGCGAGGGTGCACCGTCATCGTGGCTAGATAGAACGACAAGGGCGGAAGCAATGCCAAAAATCGATCGGGACGGCGTCGGGATCTACTACGAGGTTCACGGCGCGGGTCCGCCGCTGCTGCTCACTCACGGCTATTCCTCGACCTCGGCGATGTGGCATGGCCAGGTCGACGCGCTCGCGAGGGACCACAAGCTCGTCCTGTGGGACATGCGCGGCCACGGCCAGTCCGACTATCCCGACGATCCCCATGCCTATAGCGAAGCGCGCACCGTCGGCGACATGGCCGCGATCCTCGATGCAGTCGGCGCCGAGCGCGCCATCATCGGCGGGCTCTCGCTCGGCGGCTACATGTCGCTCGCGTTCTATCGCGCTTACCCGCAACGCGCCCGTGCCCTGCTGATCATCGACACCGGCCCCGGCTTCAAGAAGGACGACGCGCGCGAGGCCTGGAATGCACGGGCGCTAGCGACCGCCGACAAGCTCGACCATGAAGGTCTCGACATGCTGAAGTCGGCGACACGCGAGCGCGCCACCGCGAGCCATCGCAACGCCAGGGGATTGGCGCTCGCCGCACGCGGCATGCTGACCCAGCGCGATGCCCGCGTGATCGAGCTGCTCCCCGACATCAAGGTGCCCAGCCTCGTCGTGGTCGGCGCCGACGACGCGCCGTTCCTTGCGGCGTCCGACTACATGGCCACAAAGATCCCCGGCGCACAAAAGGTCGTGATCCCCGCCGCTGGTCACGCCGTCAACATCGATCAGCCCAAGGCTTTTATTGACGCGGTGACGCCTTTCCTGAAGAACTTGCCGGGATAGGACGGTCGGAAGGACACTGGCAATGAAGCAAGCGATACTGGCTGCGAGCGCGGTGCTGCTATCGATGTCTGCGCAGGCAGAACCGTTCGGCGGCACGCCGCCGCGCCGGCCCTTCGTTGCGACCTTGTCGAACAACACGCCGCTCGCCTTCGGCATGGATGCCGAGCAGACCGCGCGGGCACTGGGGCAGCCTCTGCAATATGTGCGCGGGCGGCCCGGCAACGAGATCTATCTCGCGCTTCGCAACCTCGGCGGCAGCGGACTGATCCCCTACCGCCATCGCCTGTTCCTGCAGTTCCGTCACGGACGGCTGGCGGGATGGAAGGAAGACTACGGCGAGAACTGGATGTGGGAGTGAGAGCGACGCACAGCCGCCTCCCCTCATCCTGAGGAGCTTGCGGAGCAAGCGTCTCGAAGGATGAAGGCCACGCTGCTGCTTCTCGGCCTCCATCCTTCGAGACGCGCTGACGCGCTCCTCAGGATGAGGGGAGAGATTAGAGTTCGTAGTAACCAAGAAGGACAACCCGCGTGGGACAAGACATCAAGCTGACGGCTTCCGACAATTTCCAGCTCGGCGCCTATCGCGCCAATCCCTCAGGCGCCCCGAAGGGCGCGGTGGTGGTGATCCAGGAGATCTTTGGGGTCAATCACCACATCCGCTCGGTCTGCGACCGTATCGCCAGGGAAGGCTATGTCGCGATCGCGCCGTCGATCTTCGACCGGACCTCGCCGAACTTCCAGTCGGGCTACACGCCCGACGAGATCGCCGAGGCGCGCAAGTTCGTCGCCAGTCCCGACTGGGACGCGATGCTGCGCGACACGCAGGCCGCGATCGACGCGGTGAAGAGCGTCGGGCCGGTCGGCATCATCGGCTTTTGCCTGGGCGGCAGCGTTGCCTTTGTCGCGGCGACGCGGCTGTCGGGCCTGAAGGCCGCGATCGGCTATTACGGCGGCGCCGTGGTGCGCTTTGCCGACGAGAAACCGAAGGCGCCGACGCAACTGCATTTCGGCGAGAAGGATGCCGGCATTCCCCTGACCGACGTCGAGACCGTCAAGGCGAAGCGGCCGGATGTGGCGGTCTTCATCTATCCAGGCGCCCAGCACGGCTTCCATTGCGACGAGCGGCCGAGCTACGACAAGGCGAGCTCGGATGTCGCCTGGCCGCGCTCGATGGAATTTTTCGCGAAGCATTTGAAATAGCGCGCGCGGCTCTCTCCGCTGTCATTCCGGGATGCGCCGCAAGGCGCAGGCCCGGAATCCATAACCACGAACTGGGGTTATGGATTCTCAGATGCGCAATTGCGCATTATAGCTCGCGACTTCGTCGCGCCCCGGAATGACAGAGCGAGTGTGTGCGTCTGGCCTCAGAGCAGGAATCGGGTGGCTGCATCACGGCACCCGGCGATAGAGCTGGCCGATCAAACCAACTCGCGCCGGGAGATCGCCATGCAGCAAGCCATCACGCACCTCGTCATCCGCAATCCGTTCGGAACCATGGACGTCCCGGGCCCGGACGATTCTGAAGTCATGGACTACGCGGCGACCGCGACGCTGGCCGGCGATGCGGCCGACATCAACGCGGCGGCATGGACATCCATTGCCGCCCTCTCCGATCCGCTCGAAGGCATCTGGGCTAGCAGATGGAATGGTGGCGCCGATCCGACCATTGCAGGCGATACGCCGGACAGATGGAAAGAGGGGCGCGCCGAAGTCCGCGTCGCGGGAAGCCGGATCTATCTGCGTTTCGACTGGGACCATGGCCGCCGGCACGGCCTGATCGATGCTGCGCGCGAGGGCGCGCGCCTAGTCGGAAAGTACATCAACCTGACCACGCCTGCGATCACGCGGCCATGGGTCGGGCTCGTGGTCGATGGCACGCGCATCGACGGATGCTTTCCGAACGGACGGCTGGATTTCAGGCGGTGAGCTAGAACCAGCGCTCACCGACGAACACGGTGTCGCCGGGGCTCAAGGGAGTGCCGAGCGGGACGATGGCGCGCATCGCGCCGCCGGCTTCGGTGTGCGTCACGGTGACCACGTCGCGCTTGGCGCGGGGCGAGAAGCCGCCGGCGATCGCGACCGCGCTTTCGACCGTCATGTTCGGCACGTAAGGATACTGGCCGGGTGCGGTGACTTCGCCGAGGATGAAGAACGGGCGGTAGGCTTCGATCTCGACCGCGACCGAGGGCTCGCGGATGTAACCGTTGCGGAGGCGCGCGGCGATTTCACCGGCGAGACCCGCCGGGGTGCGGCCGCGGGCCGGCACTCCACCGATCAGCGGCATGGTGATCGAACCGCCGGCATCGATGGCATAGCTGTTGGTGAGGCCTTCCTGGCCGTAGACCACGACGCGCAGCCTGTCGCCGGCATCGAGATGATAGGAGGAGTCGTAGCGCACCGGCGCCGCCATCGGCGCGGCGTAGCCGACCGGCATGGGTGCAGGCGACGAGGCAAAGGAATTGCGCAGCGCGCCGATGGCGCCGCCACCGTCGGCGACGACGACCGGCTGTGGTGCGCCATAGGGCTGACCATAGGCCATGGAGTCGAGATCGGCACGGGGCTGCATGACCGCGACGGGACCGGCGGTCTGCATGCAGCCGCCGAGGGCAAGCGCGGCGGACGCTGCCAAGGAGGCTGTCAAGATCGACCATCGAAACGCGCGTGCAACCGGCACCGGACCTAATCCCTCGAAACGAGACGGTCCAGTCATGCACCGGTTATGGTTAACAAAGCGTTGAGGGGGGCAGCGCGGCAATGCGGATGCGATGACACCGCACACTCCGTCATGCCGGGCTTGTCCCGGGCATGACGAGTTGTTCGTGGCGAACTTACGCACTCACGCCCACGCCGATCGGGCAGGACACGCCGGTGCCGCCGAGGCCGCAATAGCCGGCGGGGTTCTTCGCCAGATATTGCTGATGGTAGTCCTCGGCGAAATAGAACGCGCCGGCGGGCGCGATCTCGGTCGTGATGGCGCCGAGACCTTTTGCAGCAAGCGCCTTCTGATAGAGCGCCTTCGATTCATCGGCCGCTTTCTTCTGCGCATCTGAATAAGTGTCGATCGCGCTTCGGTACTGCGTGCCGACATCGTTGCCCTGGCGCATGCCCTGCGTCGGGTTGTGGCTCTCCCAGAACGTCTTCAGGAGTTTCTCGTAAGAGATCTTCTTCGGATCGAACACGACCAGCACCACTTCGGTGTGGCCGGTGCGTCCCGAACAGGTCTCCTCATAGGTCGGGTTCGGCGTGTGGCCGCCTGCATAGCCGACAGCGGTCGCGTAGACACCGTCGCCTAGCTGCCAGAATTTGCGCTCGGCGCCCCAGAAGCAGCCGAGCCCAAACACGGCCTGCTCGAGGCCCGCGGGATAAGGCGGCTGCAACTTCGCGCCGTTGACGAAATGGGTGGTCGCGGTGGGAATGGCTTGCGCACGGCCCGGCAGCGCTTCCGTGGCGCTCGGCAATGCGGTGGTCTTGCGCATGAACAGCATGATTGGCTCTCCGAGACGAGCTGTCCGTCGCTTGAGCCAATGCAACAAGCCAAGGGCTCAGGCGGCGCGCTCGCGATCAAGGTGGGAATATAGGTATCTACGCAGGAGGGGGCAGCCCTGTTACGGCTGCCGTCAACGCGAGGTTCAGTCTCGGCGGGAATTGAAAGATCAATCCCGGGAATAACCGATCAGCGGCTTCCGCGGGCGGAACAGGATCATCAGCAGGATGCCCAAAATGCCGAGCACGGCGAACACCGGCTGATCCAGCACGAGGCGGATCACCGAGGTCCAGAGCCAGGGCGCCTTGGCCTCGACCCAGGTGCGGAACGCCGTCTGGCTGGCCTGGTTGATGTCGTTCCAGAACTGGCCGAACCGGGTGAACCGCAGGGTCTGGTCGGCCACCCAGCGGGCGCCGTCATAGACCATGAAGATGAACCCGCCGGCCAGCAGCAACAGCCCAATCAGTCGGAAAAAGCCGCGGATCATGCCTCACCTATATGGTCGTCCGATCGGACGACCTCTGCAATGCCGCCAGCCAATAGCCGGGCGACGGCAGAAATTCAACCTCTTCAGGGCGTTACGGCGCGCGCTGGAGCTCTCAGGGCCTGTTTTCCAGCCCCGGAAAGCGTTGACGGTGCCGCAGACCCCCTCTATAAGGGCGCCAACTGGCGGTGGGCGCAATCCTGCCGCCGCTGTTCTTTGAGCAGTTGCAGGCTCCATGAGCTTTAAAGGCTTGGAGCCTCAGAGACGACCGCAAGGCCGTCGCTCATGTTCCGGGAACAGCCCAGCAACCGAACACCCTAAATCCGAGCGTCGATTAAGCGGTCAAGCAGCCGGCGCTACCCGACCAAGACGCGACCGGTACCGCAAAGGATATTGAGACCATGGCCAATACCACTTCCGCCAAGAAAGCGACGCGCAAGATCGCCCGCCGCACTGCCGTCAACAAGTCGCGCCGCACCCAGATGCGCGGTGCCGTGCGTACCGTCGAAGAAGCCATCGCCACCGGCGACCGCGCCGCCGCGCTGAAGGCGATGGCGAGCGCCGAGCCCGCGCTGATGCAGGCCGCGCAGCGCAACATCGTTCACAAGAACAACGCGAGCCGCAAAGTCTCCCGGCTCACCGCGCAGATCGCCAAGCTCGCGAAGTAAGCTCGTCGAGTCATCCGATCGACTGATCGGATCGACATCGCGCTCGTCAATCAGCCCGGCTCGCGCCGGGCTTTTTGTTGCCTGTCACAATTCACGCTTGCGGTCGTTGGGCGACCACTCTTCCGTTGGAAGACTCGTGTCGTCTTCGCTGCGCTGCGCCCGTAATTTCACTGGCGGATGTTTTTGCAACAGCGGAAACTTTCACTGCGCTGCGAAAAACCCCTGCGGGGCGGGCTTAAGTTGAATCCGCGCGCGAGAGTTCTGCACACCGTAGTTTTCCCGGAACCGGCTCGCGATGGAGTTACCCTGCGAAACGAGACTCAAAAAGCGGTGTCTCAATAATCACTTATCGACATAGCGCCGACAAGCATTTGGAAAAATTGCCCGCAAGGCGTGCGCGTGACGCTTTTGTAAAAAATTTTTGGCGGTGGCGGAGATTTGTCACATGACGCGCGGCGCCTTCGAATCTGTGCACGGATTCAAACTCTTGCTCGCAAGCCTGTGCACAACTCCCGCGCGCCGTTAACGCTGGTCAAGTTTTTAGTCGCCTCAAGTGTGAATCAATTTCGTTGCGAGTCTTTCCGCATAGTGTATTCCTTAAGTCGTCCGCAGCGCCCACGATCTCAAGACCAGCGCGGTTTTAGAAACGGGGCGAGCGTGCAAATCGGCGGCGGTGTGCACGTAGGCGACGCTTCAACAAGCGATTGTCGGTTCAAAACCCATAGCAATATGGGAACGGTAGCTCTTTGTCTGAATGTCTCCAAGTGGGATCTTCGATCCCGCTCGCGCCAGACGCAAACGAGAGATGTCATGAAACTACCGCGACACACGTGATGGCGTAGCCGAGCGGACGAACAGTGCAGACGGGCGGGACATCGGCGACTTCAGTCGCAGTTGTCTTCAGGACACGCAGGACCTTGCCGTGAGCAATCACGGCAGGACGGGGAGGGTATCATGTCTTACGGACTCAACGCGGTATTGAAACAAGCCACCTACTCCAACGATGCCGGTTTAGATCAGCCCAACCTCCAGCCTCCCGCGTGTGACGGAGCGCCGAGTACGCGCTGACCTCGCGACCCCTCCATCTCTGACATCGCTAGTCCGACCCGCGGCGTTCGCGCCGAACGGCGGAGCTGTGTCCGACGATGGAATCGCTCGAGGTCGTGCCCTTTGAAGGATCCTGGCGGGACCCCTTCATGGCACTCACAACGCAACTTTATCTCTCAATAGAAGTTTTTTGACG